>CAMTVW010000016.1:0-133504 GCA_947085315.1 uncultured Sphingomonas sp.
AACGTGAAGACACCCACCGCATGGCGGAGGCGAACCGCGCCTTCTCTCACTACCGTTGGTGATGAAGAAAGCCGGACCGAGGATCTGATATGTCGCGCATGAACGCCATCGAGGACTACCGCAATTTCGGCATCATGGCTCACATCGATGCTGGCAAGACCACCACGACCGAGCGCGTGCTTTACTATACCGGTAAGAGCCACAAGATCGGCGAAGTCCATGATGGCGCTGCCACCATGGACTGGATGACCCAGGAGCAGGAGCGCGGCATCACCATCACGTCGGCCGCGACGACCGCCGTGTGGAACGGCAAGCGCCTGAACATCATCGACACGCCCGGCCACGTCGATTTCACCATCGAAGTCGAGCGTTCGCTGCGCGTGCTCGATGGCGCGGTCGCCTGTTTCGACGGCGTTGCCGGCGTCGAGCCGCAGTCCGAGACCGTCTGGCGCCAGGCCGAGAAGTACAAGGTTCCGCGGATGTGCTTCGTCAACAAGCTTGACCGCACCGGCGCCAATTTCGAAATGTGCGTCGACATGATCAAGGACCGCCTGGGCGCCCGCCCGGCCGTTCTCTATCTTCCGATCGGCATCGAAGGCGGCTTCAAGGGCCTCGTCGATCTGGTCGCGAACCGCGCCATCATCTGGCTCGAAGAGAGCCTGGGCGCCAAGTTCGAATATCAGGACATTCCGGCTGAACTCGCCGACAAGGCGGCTATCGCCCGCTCCGAGCTGATCGAAATGGCGGTCGAGCAGGACGATGATGTCATGGAAGCCTATCTGGAGGGCAACGAGCCCGACACGGCGACCCTGAAGGCGCTGATCCGCAAGGGCACGCTCAACTTCTCGTTCGTGCCGGTGCTGTGCGGTTCGGCGTTCAAGAACAAGGGCGTCCAGCCGCTGCTCGACGGCGTTGTCGACTATCTGCCGAGCCCGCTGGACATTCCCCCGGTCGAAGGCCTTAAGCTTGACGGCGTCACGACCGACACTCGTCCGGCGACCGACGAAGCGCCGATGTCGGCGCTCGCGTTCAAGATCATGAACGATCCGTTCGTGGGCACGCTCACCTTCGCCCGTATCTATTCGGGCAAGATGGACGCGGCGACGACCGTCCTGAACTCGGTGAAGGACAAGAAGGAAAAGATCGGTCGCATGCTGCTGATGCATGCGAACAGCCGTGAGGACATCCAGGAAGCCTATGCCGGCGACATCGTCGCCCTGGCAGGCCTCAAGGATACCACGACCGGCGATACGCTCTGTGCGCAGAACGCTCCGATCATCCTCGAGCGGATGGAATTCCCGGATCCGGTCATCGAGCTTTCGGTCGAACCGAAGACCAAGGCCGACCAGGAAAAGATGGGCATCGCGCTCAATCGCCTCGCACGCGAAGATCCGTCGTTCCGGGTTTCGTCGGACGCCGAATCGGGCCAGACGATCATCAAGGGCATGGGCGAGCTCCATCTCGAGATTCTCGTCGATCGCATGAAGCGCGAGTTCAAGGTTGAAGCGAATATCGGCGCGCCGCAGGTGGCGTATCGCGAGTCGATCGGCCGCAAGGTCGATGTCGATTACACCCACAAGAAGCAGTCGGGCGGCTCGGGCCAGTTCGGCCGCATCAAGTTCACCGTCGAACCGGGCGAGCGCGGCCAGGGCGTCATCTTCAAGGATGAGGTCAAGGGCGGCAATATTCCCAAGGAATATATCCCTTCGGTCGAAAAGGGTATCCGCGAGATCGCCGCATCGGGCTCGCTGATCGGCTTCCCGATCATCGATTTCACCGCGACGCTGTATGACGGCGCCTATCATGACGTCGACTCGTCGGCGCTGGCGTTCGAAATCACCGGCCGTGGTGGTATGCGCGAAGCCGCGCAGAAGTCTGGCATCAAGCTGCTCGAGCCGATCATGAAGGTCGAAGTCGTCACCCCCGAGGATTATCTCGGCGACGTCATCGGCGACATGAACAGCCGTCGTGGCCAGATCCAGGGCACCGACAGCCGGGGCAATGCCCAGGTGGTCGAGGCGATCGTGCCGCTGGCCAACATGTTTGGCTATGTGAACCAGCTCCGCTCGTTCACCCAGGGCCGGGCGCAATACACGATGCAGTTCTCGCATTATGAGGAAGTGCCGGCGAACGTGGCCGAAGAGGTCAAGGCAAAGCTGGCATAAAGCAAAATTTGTGGTTATGGGCGCGTCCGCATCGGGCGGCGCGTCCGGCAATTGATTCGAAGAGAAGAGGCGAAAAATGGCTAAGGCTAAGTTTGAGCGGACCAAGCCGCACTGCAATATCGGCACCATCGGGCACGTCGACCATGGCAAGACGTCGCTCACGGCAGCCATCACCAAGGTTCTCGCCGAAACCGGCGGCGCAACCTTCACGAGCTACGACAACATCGACAAGGCGCCCGAAGAGCGCGAGCGCGGCATCACCATCTCGACCGCGCACGTCGAGTATGAGACCGCGGCGCGCCACTATGCGCACGTCGATTGCCCCGGCCACGCCGATTATGTGAAGAACATGATCACCGGCGCGGCGCAGATGGACGGCGGCATCCTCGTCGTCTCGGCCACCGACGGCCCGATGCCCCAGACCCGCGAGCACATCCTGCTCGCTCGTCAGGTCGGCGTTCCGCAGCTCGTCGTGTTCATGAACAAGGTCGACCTGGTCGACGACGCCGAGATCCTCGAGCTCGTCGAGCTCGAAATCCGCGAGCTGCTCTCGTCCTACGACTTCGACGGCGACAACATCCCCGTCATCCAGGGTTCGGCCGTCTGCGCGCTGAACGGCACCAAGCCCGAGATCGGCCATGACGCCGTCCTCAAGCTGATGCAGGCCGTCGATGAGTTCATCCCGCAGCCCGAGCGTCCGCTCGACAAGCCCTTCCTGATGCCGATCGAGGACGTGTTCTCGATCTCGGGTCGCGGCACCGTCGTCACCGGCCGCGTCGAGACCGGCATCGTCAAGGTTGGCGAGGAAGTCGAGATCGTCGGCATCAAGGACACCCGCAAGACCGTCGTGACCGGCGTCGAAATGTTCCGCAAGCTGCTCGATCAGGGCCAGGCCGGCGACAACATCGGCGCGCTGATCCGCGGCGTCGGCCGTGAAGAGGTCGAGCGTGGCCAGGTTCTCTGCAAGCCGGGCTCGATCAAGCCGCACACCGACTTCTCGTCGGAAGTCTATGTCCTGTCGAAGGAAGAGGGTGGCCGTCATACGCCGTTCTTTGCGAACTACCGTCCGCAGTTCTACTTCCGCACCACGGACGTGACCGGCACCGTCGAACTGCCCGAGGGCACCGAGATGGTCATGCCCGGCGACAACATCCAGCTCGGCGTCAAGCTGATCGCCCCGATCGCCATGGAAGAGGGCCTGCGCTTCTCGATCCGTGAAGGTGGCCGCACCGTCGGCGCCGGGGTTGTCAGCTCGATCTCGAAGTAATATAGGGCGGCTCCGCTCGGTTCCTCCGGAAGTCGGGCGGAGCGCTTTCGAACATATTTTTTGCCTCCGCCGGAGGTGAGGGCGGCCCACCGGGTCGCCTTATCTTTGGCAAGGCGCGGCTCTTTCGCATCGGTGTAGGTCATGGAAACGCAGAATATCCGTATTCGTCTGAAGGCTTTTGATCATCGTGTTCTGGATCAGGCCACCGGCGATATCGCAGACACCGCTCGCCGTACCGGCGCGCTCATCCGTGGCCCGATCCCGTTGCCGACCCGCATCGAGAAGTTCACCGTGAACCGCGGCCCGCACATCGACAAGAAGTCGCGCGAGCAGTTCGAGGTTCGCACCTACAAGCGGCTGCTGGACATCGTGCAGCCCACCCCGCAGACGGTCGACGCGCTTATGAAGCTCGATCTCGCAGCGGGTGTTGATGTCGAGATCAAACTGGCCTAAGAGGCCGGCTCCGCGCGGGATCGAATCGGTCCCGCGCTCGTCATTTCCTCTCCTTTGGATCGAGGCGTGACGGAAAGAGTAGGGATACCGACCGGCCCAGTCCTTGTGGATGGTGCCGGTGCTCTGGTCCCCGCCTTTTCGCAGTAATGCGGAAAAACCGAGCCCAGGCGGGGGCTATCGTACATTGGGCTGGGAGCTTCGGTTTGGGCCGGGGTTTTTTCATGGGCACGCTCGCTGCTAAGGCGAGCCTCTGTTGGGAAGGAGCAGATCATGCGCACTGGCGTGATCGCGAAGAAGATGGGGATGACCCGCCTTTTCCAGGATGACGGCCGGCATGTGCCGGTTACCGTCCTGGCACTGGAAAATGTACAGGTCGTGGCGCGCCGCGAACAGGACCGTGACGGCTATGTCGCGGTTCAGCTGGGCGCTGGTTCGGCCAAGCCAAAGAATCTCACCAAGCCGGAGCGCGGCCATTTCGGCAAGGCCGAAGTCGAGCCCAAGGCTTTCGTCGCCGAGTTCCGCGTGTCGGAAGAAGGTCTGCTCGACGTTGGCGCGGAAATCTCCGCTGACCATTATGTCGCGGGCCAGTTCGTCGATATCCAGGGCAGCACCCAGGGCAAGGGCTTCCAGGGCGGTATGAAGCGCTGGGGTTTCGGCGGTCTGCGCGCAACCCACGGCGTTTCGGTCTCGCACCGTTCGCTCGGTTCGACCGGTCAGCGCCAGGATCCGGGCAAGGTCTTCAAGAACAAGAAGATGGCCGGTCACATGGGTGCGGCGAACCGTACCCAGCAGAATCTTGAAATCGTCCAGACCGACGCCGAGCGCGGCCTTCTCTTCGTCAAGGGCTCGGTGCCCGGCTCGAAGGGTGGCTGGCTGCTGGTGAAGGACTCGGTCAAGATCGCCGCTCCCAAGGACGCGCCGTTCCCGGCCGGCCTGAAGTCGGTGGCCAACAGCAACAATGCGCCTGCCGAGACGCCTGCGGAAGAGACCGCGGCGCCTGAAGCGGCCGAAGGCCAGGAGGGCTGATCATGAAGGTCAAGGTTCAGACCCTCGACGCCAAGGCATCGGGCGACATCGAGCTCAACGACGAGATTTTCGCCGTCGAGCCGCGTGCCGATATCCTGCACCGCGTCGTCACCTGGCAGCTCGAGAAGCGTCGCGGCACTGCCCGCGGTGCCCGTGAGCGGTCGGATGTCGCGCGTACCGGCAAGAAGTTCGGTCGCCAGAAGGGCGGCGGTACGGCTCGTCACGGCGATCGCCGCGCCCCGATCTTCATCGGCGGTGGTAAGGCCCATGGCCCCCGCGTTCGCGACTTCAATCCGTCGCTGAACAAGAAGGTTCGCGCGCTCGGCCTGAAGATGGCGCTGTCGTCGAAGGCCAAGGATGGAAAGCTGCTCGTGCTCGACACGCTGACCGTCAAGGAAGCCAAGACCCAGGCGCTGCTCGCGCAAATCGCCAAGCTCGGCTTCGGCAACACCACGCTGGTGATCGATGGCGACATGGTCGACAACGGTTTCGCGCTGGCATCGTCGAATATTCCGAGGCTCAACGTGATGCCCGCGGTCGGGGCGAACGTCTACGATATCCTGAAGCATGAAACGCTGGTGCTGACGCGCGCCGCGGTCGAAAAGCTGGAGGCGCGTTTCAATGGCTAAAAAAGAAGCCGTGGTGGACAACCGCCACTATGACGTGGTGCTGAAGCCCCACATCACCGAAAAGACGACCCTGCTCTCGGAGCATAACGCCGTTGTTTTCCAGGTTGCCAGCGATGCCAGCAAGCCGGAGATCAAGGCCGCTGTCGAGGCGCTGTTCAACGTCAAGGTAACTGGCGTGAACACGATCGTCTCGAAGGGCAAGACGAAGCGCTGGAAGGGTACCCCCTACAAGCGCTCGGACGTGAAGAAGGCGATCGTGACGCTGGCCGAAGGCCAGTCCATCGACGTGACGACGGGAATCTGACGCCATGGCGCTGAAGCATTATAACCCGACGAGCCCGGCCCGCCGCGGCCTGATCCTCGTCGACAAGTCCGCACTGCACAAGGGCAAGCCCGTCAAGGCGCTGACCGAGGGCAAGCGCAAGTCGGGTGGCCGCAACAATATGGGCCATGCGACCGCGCGCGGCATCGCGGGCGGCCACAAGCAGAAGTATCGGATCATCGATTTCAAGCGTCGCAAGTGGGATCAGCCCGCGACCGTCGAACATCTTGAATATGACCCGAACCGGTCGGCCTTCATTGCGCTGGTGAAGTATGAGGATGGTGAGCTCGCCTACATCATCGCACCGCAGCGTCTCACCACCGGCGATGTCGTCGTCGCGGCGAAGAAGACCGACACCAAGCCGGGCAACGCGATGGAAATCGGCCAGGCTCCGGTCGGCACGATCGTCCACAATGTCGAGATGAAGCCCGGCAAGGGCGGTCAGATCGCACGTGCGGCGGGCACCTATGTGCAGATCGTCGGCCGTGACAAGGGCATGGTGATGGTTCGCCTGAACTCGGGCGAGCAGCGCTATATCCGTTCGGATTGCATGTGCACGGTCGGCGCGGTGTCCAACCCGGACAACGCCAACCAGAACCTTGCCAAGGCCGGCCGCAACCGCTGGCTCGGCAAGCGTCCGCTGACCCGCGGCGTCGCCAAGAACCCGGTCGATCACCCCCATGGCGGTGGTGAAGGCCGTACCTCGGGCGGCCGTCATCCGGTTACTCCCTGGGGCAAGCCGACAAAGGGTGCGCGCACGCGTCACAACAAGTCGACCGACAAGTTCATCATCCGTTCGCGTCACGCGAAGAAGAAGAGGTAATCCATGGCCCGTTCCGTCTGGAAAGGTCCGTTCGTCGATCTCCACCTTCTCAGGAAGGCGGAAGGCGCTCAGGACAGCGGCGCTCGCGCCCCGATCAAGACCTGGTCGCGCCGTTCGACGATCCTGCCGCAGTTCGTTGGGCTCACGTTCAACGTCTATAACGGCCGCAAGTTCGTGCCGGTGTCGGTCAACGAGGACATGGTCGGCCACAAGCTGGGTGAGTTCGCGCCGACGCGCTACTTCCCCGGCCATGCCGACAAGAAGGGTAAGCGCTGATGTCGAAGCAATCCGCTCCGCGCCGCGTCGGTGAGAAGGAGGCCCTTGCGGTCGCCACCACCGTCCGTGGCAGCCCGCAGAAGCTCAATCTTGTCGCGGCTCTGATCCGCAACAAGAAGGCCGGCGACGCGCTCAACATCCTCTCCTTCTCGAAGAAGGCGATGGCCATCGACGTGCGCAAGGTGCTCGCTTCGGCGATCGCCAATGCCGAGAACAACCACAATCTCGACGTTGATGCGCTCGTCGTGAAGGAAGCTTCGGTCGGCAAGTCGATTGTCATGAAGCGTTTCGCCACGCGCGGTCGCGGCAAGTCGACCCGCATCATCAAGCCGTTCGCGCGCCTTCGTGTCGTCGTGCGCGAGCAGCAGGAAGAGGCTGAATAATATGGGTCAGAAGTCCAACCCGATCGGCATGCGGCTGCAGATCAACCGCACCTGGGACAGCCGCTGGTATGCCGATGGCGCCGATTATGGTCGCCTGCTGCTTGAGGATCTGAAGATCCGCAAGCACATCATGAAGACGATCCCGCAGGCCGCGATCTCGAAGGTCGTTATCGAGCGTCCCGCCAAGCTGTGCCGCATCTCGGTCTATGCCGCCCGCCCCGGTGTGATCATCGGCAAGAAGGGCGCGGACATCGAAAAGCTGCGTCGCGCGCTCGGCAAGATGACCTCGTCGGAAGTCTCGCTGAACATCGTCGAGATCCGCAAGCCGGAGATCGACTCGCAGCTCGTCGCCCAGGGTGTCGCCGATCAGCTCGAGCGCCGCATCGCCTTCCGTCGCGCCATGAAGCGCGCGGTTCAGTCGGCGCTGCGTCTCGGTGCCGAAGGCATCCGGATCACCTGCGCCGGCCGTCTCGGCGGCGCCGAGATCGCGCGGACCGAATGGTATCGTGAAGGCCGCGTGCCGCTGCATACGCTGCGTGCGAATGTCGACTATGCCGAAGCCCAAGCCCACACCGCCTATGGCGTGTGCGGGATCAAGGTCTGGATCTTCAAGGGTGAGATCCTAGGCCATGATCCGCTGGCTCAGGATCGGCTCATGATGGAAGCTCAGACGTCGGGGGTCCGGCCGGCGCGATAAGGGGTCTCCCCTTATCAGCGTCGCCTGATCGACCGGACAATCGGTGTCAGAAGGCGATAAGAAATGCTGCAACCAAAGCGCACAAAATTCCGCAAGGCCCACAAGGGCCGCATCCATGGCAACGCGCCGGGCGGCGCGACGCTGAACTTCGGCGCGTTCGGCCTCAAGGCTCTCGAGCCGGATCGGATCACCGCGCGTCAGATCGAAGCGGCTCGCCGCGCGATCACGCGTCACATCAAGCGCCAGGGGCGTTTGTGGATCCGCATCTTCCCGGATGTGCCGGTTTCGTCCAAGCCTGCCGAAGTCCGCATGGGCTCGGGCAAGGGTTCACCTGAGTTCTGGGCCGCCCGGGTCAAGCCCGGCCGGATCCTGTTCGAGCTCGACGGTGTTCCCGGCCCGCTCGCCCGCGTCGCCTTCGAGCGTGCGATGGAGAAGCTCCCGATCAAGACCAAGGTCGTCGCCCGCTTCGGCGAGTCGATCTACGAGGACGCATAAGATGGCGAAGATTGCCGATCTCACTGCCAAGACCGACGATCAGCTGGCCCAGGATCTGGGTGAGCTGAAGCGTGAGCAGTTCAACCTGCGCTTTCAGGCTGCGACCAATCAGCTTGAGAAGCCCAGCCGCGTGCGTGAGGTCCGCCGGACCATCGCGCAGATCAAGACCCTGCAGACGCAGCGTTCCGCTGCGGTTGCGAAGTAAGGAGCGCCAGCCATGCCGAAGCGCGTGCTGACCGGAACGGTGGTCTCCGACAAGACCGACAAGACCGTCGTGGTGAAGGTCGAACGTCGCGTGAAGCACGCGATGTACGGCAAGATCATCAAGCGGTCGAAGAAGTATCACGCCCATGACGAGACCAACCAGTTTCGTGAGGGTGAGACGGTGCGCATCGAAGAGACCGCGCCGATTTCGAAGCTTAAGTCGTGGAAGGTGATCGAGCGGGTTGATACCCACGCGACGCCGAACCACGCCTGATTACGGAAGGGTCTGAACAATGATCCAGATGCAGACGAACCTCGACGTCGCTGACAACAGCGGTGCCAAGAGGGTGCAGTGCATCAAGGTGCTGGGCGGTTCCAAGCGCCGTTTCGCGACCGTGGGCGACGTCATCGTCGTCTCGATCAAGGAAGCGGCGCCGCGCGGCAAGGTCAAGAAGGGTGACGTGCATCGCGCGGTCATCGTGCGCACCGCCAAGGACATTCATCGTCCCGACGGTTCGACGATCCGCTTCGATGGCAACGCCGCCGTCCTGATCAACAAGAACAGCGGCGAGCCGATCGGCACCCGCATCTTCGGCCCGGTTGTCCGCGAGCTCCGTGCCAAGAACCACATGAAGATCATCTCGCTCGCCCCTGAGGTGCTGTGATGGCGTCGCTTAAGATCAAAAAGGGTGACAAAGTCATCATCCTGTCCGGCAAGGACAAGGGCAAGACCGGTGAAGTCACCAAGTCCTTTCCGAAGGATTCGAAGGTGATCGTGTCCGGGGTCAACATCTCGACCCGGCATCGCAAGGCGAGCCAGGCCAACCCGCAGGGCGGCCTCGAGCGCATCGAAGCGCCGATGCATGTTTCCAAGGTCGCGATCGCGACTGCGGACGGCAAGCCATCGCGCGTCCGCTTCGAGATCCAGGACGGCAAGAAGGTCCGCGTCGCGGTCAAGACCGGGGAGACGATCAATGGCTGATGCCTATATCCCGCGCTTCAAGAGCCTGTACGATGACAAGATCATCGCGGCGATGACCGAGAAGTTCGGCTACAAGAATGTCATGGAAGTGCCGAAGATCACCAAGATCGTCCTGAATATGGGCGTTGGTGAGGCCACCCAGGACAAGAAGAAGGTCGAGCAGGCCGCTCAGGAAATGACCAAGATTGCGGGCCAGAAGGCCGTGATCACCAAGGCGAAGAAGTCGATCGCGCAGTTCAAGCTGCGCGAGGGCATGCCGATCGGCGCGAAGGTCACCCTCCGCCGCGAGCGCATGTACGAGTTCCTCGACCGCTTCGTGACGGTCGCGCTCCCGCGCGTCCGCGACTTCCGTGGGCTCAACCCCAAGTCTTTCGACGGCCGCGGCAATTATGCCACCGGCCTGAAGGAGCAGCTGATCTTCCCGGAGATCAGCTATGACTCGGTGGATAAGATCCGCGGCATGGATGTCATCATTGCCACCTCGGCGAAGACCGACGACGAAGCGCGCGAGCTGCTCCGTCTCTTCGGCTTCCCCTTCCCGGTGGAAAATCAGGATCAGAAGCAGGCCGCGTAAGCGGTCTGCTGGAAAAGGAAGAACTTAAGTCATGGCGAAACTGAGTTCGATCAACAAGAACGAGCGTCGCAAGAAGCTGGTGAAGGCTTATGCGGGCAAATATGCGCGTCTCAAGGCGATCGCGGACGACGAGAGCAAGGATGAAACGGAGCGCCTCATCGCGCGTCTGAAGATGTCCGAGATCCCGCGCAATGCGAATCCGACCCGAGTGCGCAACCGTTGCGAAGTGACGGGCCGTCCCCGCGCTTATTATCGCAAGTTCCGGCTTTGCCGTATTCAGCTGCGGGAGCTGGCCAACAAGGGCCTGATCCCCGGCGTTACGAAGTCGAGCTGGTAAGGAAGATAGAAGATGGCTCTGACCGATCCTTTGGGTGATCTGCTCACCCGCATCCGCAACGGGCAGCGTGCTCGCAAGGACAGCGTGACTTCTCCCGCTTCCAAGCTGCGCGCCCGCGTTCTCGACGTGCTTCAGCGCGAAGGCTACATTCGTGGCTATAGCGAAGAAGAGCTTGCCGGCCATAACGGCCTGCGCATCGAGCTGAAATATTTCGAAGGGCAGCCTGCGATCCAGCATGTCGCCCGCGTCTCCAAGCCTGGCCGCCGCGTCTATTCCGGTTCGAAAGAACTGCCGCGCGTCCGTAACGGCCTGGGCATCACCATCGTCTCGACGCCAAAGGGTGTTCTGTCCGACGCGGAAGCGCGCGAACAGAATGTCGGCGGCGAGGTTCTCGCGGAGGTCTTCTGATGAGCCGCATTGGTAAGAAGCCGGTCCCCGTACCGGCAGGCGTTACTGCCGCGATCGAGGGCAAGACGCTCTCGGTCAAGGGTCCGAAGGGCACATTGACCCTGGGCCTGGCAGACGAGGTCGTCTATGCCGTCCAAGACGGCACGGTGTCGGTCCAGCCTGCCAACGAGACCAAGCGTTCGCGCTCCTTCTGGGGCATGCAGCGGACCCTGGTGCAGAACCTGATCACCGGCGTGACCGAGGGTTATACCAAGACCCTCCAGATCACCGGCGTCGGCTATCGCGCCAATGTCCAGGGCAAGAACCTGAAGCTGCAGCTCGGCTACAGCCATGATGTCGATTTCGCGATCCCCGAGGGGATCACGATCGTGACGCCGGATCAGACCACGATCCAGATCTCGGGCATCGACAAGCAGCAGGTTGGTCAAGTCGCCGCTGAAATCCGCCGCTGGCGGAAGCCGGAGCCCTATAAGGGCAAGGGCATCAAATACGCCGGCGAGTATATCTTCCGCAAGGAAGGGAAGAAGAAGTAATGGGCAAGTCTCTCTCTCTCTTCGAGCGCCGTCGTCGGCGCGTCCGCACCGCGCTTCGCGCCAAGGGCGGCATGCGTCCGCGCCTGTCGGTGCATCGTTCGGGTCGTCATATCTACGCCCAGGTGATCGACGACGAGGCCGGCCGCACGGTCGCTTCGGCTTCGACCCTCGACAAGGATATGAAGGGCAAGACCGGCGCCACCGCCGACGCTGCGGCGTCGGTCGGCAAGGCGGTTGCCGAGCGTGCCAAGGCGGCGGGCGTCACCCAGGTGGTGTTCGATCGTGGCGGTTTCCTGTTCCATGGTCGCGTCAAGGCGCTGGCCGATGCGGCCCGCGAAGGCGGATTGGAGTTCTAAATGGCTGACGAAACCGAAATCCAGGCGGCAGCGCCTGCTGAAGCCATTCCCGGCGCCGAGCCCCAGGGCGAACGTCGCGGTCGCGGCGGCCGTGGCCGTGGCGGCGGTGGCGGCAACGGTCGTGGTCCAGGCCGTGGCGGCCGCGACGGCAATCGTGGCCGTCGTGACGACCGCAACAAGGGCGGCGACGACCAGGGCGAAGAGCTGATCGAGAAGCTGGTTCACATCAACCGCGTCTCGAAGACCGTGAAGGGTGGTAAGCGCTTCGGCTTCGCCGCGCTCGTCGTGGTCGGCGACGGCAAGGGTCGCGCGGGCTTCGGCCACGGCAAGGCCCGCGAAGTGCCGGAGGCGATCTCCAAGGCGACCGCCGCCGCCAAGAAGGCGATGGTCCGCGTGCCGCTGCGCGAGGGCCGGACGCTGCATCATGACGGCAAGGGCCATTTCGGCGCCGGCCGCGTGACCGTCCGTACGGCGCCTCCGGGCACCGGCATCATCGCCGGCGGTCCGATGCGCGCGATCTTCGAGAGCCTCGGCGTTCATGACGTCGTGACCAAGTCGGTCGGCACCTCGAATCCGTACAACATGATCCGGGCGACCTTCGAGGCGCTCGGTGAACAGACTTCGCCGAAGTCGGTGTCGCAGCGTCGCGGCAAGAAGATCGCCGACCTTCTGGGTCGTGGCGGTGCTTCTGCCCCCGTTGCCGAGGCCGAAGCGGCCGCGATCACGGAGTAAGCGACGATGGCTGCCAAAACCCTGAAGGTGACGCAGATCGGTTCGCCGATCCGCCGCACCGCCGACCAGCGCGCAACGCTGATCGGCCTCGGCCTCAACAAGATGCACCGGAGCCGCGAGCTTCAGGACACGCCCGAAGTGCGTGGCATGATCCGCAAGATCCAGCATCTGGTGAAGGTCGACGATTGATCCTTCACGGTCCCTCTCCGAGCGAGAGGGGCCGGATGGATCGACGATATATAAAGTCGGGAGGCTGAGCTTCCCTGCGCGAACATAGCGAAAGCGAGTGCACGACATGAAACTAAACGAAATCCGCGACAATCCCGGCGCCCGCAAAAGCCGGGTACGCGTCGGACGTGGCATCGGCTCGGGCCTGGGCAAGACTGCCGGCCGCGGCCAGAAGGGCCAGACGAGCCGCTCGGGCGTCTCGATCAACGGCTTCGAAGGCGGCCAGATGCCGCTCCACATGCGGATCCCGAAGCGCGGCTTCAACAACATCTTCGCCAAGGATTATGCTGAGGTGAACCTCGGCGCGATCCAGAAGCTGATCGATGCCGAGAAGCTCGACGCCAAGGCCGTGATCGATCATGAGGCGCTTAAGGCCGCCGGTGTCGCCCGTGGCGGTAAGGACGGCGTGCGTATCCTGGGCAAGGGTGAGCTGACCGCAAAGCTTTCGTTCAGGGTCGCCGGCGTTTCGGCCGGTGCCAAGGTCGCGATCGAGAAGGCCGGCGGTTCGGTCGATGTGATCGAGGTGGTTCCGGCCGCCGAGAAGGCCAAGGCCAAGCATCGCACCGTTCAGAAGGTTCGCGCGGCCGACAAGGAAGCCAAGAAGGCGGCGGCCAAGGCCGGCTGACCGAGCCGATCGGGCTTTTCGCCTGAACGCCGCCCATCGCTTTCGGCTTAGACAAGCTGAAAGCACACACTATATGAGGCGGCGGCGGGACCGATAGGTTCCCCCGCCGTTTCTATTTCCGGGGTCAGAAATCACATGGCATCCGCAGCCGAACAAATGGCCGCCAATATCAACCTGGGTCAGTTCGCCAAGGCGACCGAGCTCAAGAAGCGCCTGTGGTTCACCCTGGGCGCGCTGATCATCTTCCGGCTTCTCAGCCATGTTCCGCTGCCGGGGCTCGACCCGCGCGCGCTGCAGACGCTGTTCGATACCACCAAGGGTGGTGTTCTTGATTTCTTCAATGCGTTCTCGGGCGGCGCGCTCACCCGTATGTCGCTGATCGCGCTCGGCGTGATGCCCTATATCACCGCCTCGATCGTGGTTCAGCTGGCGACCTCGCTGTCGCCAACGCTGGGCGCGCTGAAGAAGGAAGGCGAGAGCGGTCGCAAGAAGCTCAATCAATATACGCGATACGGCACCGTGCTGCTGACGGCGATCCAGGGTTATTTCATCGCCGTCGGTCTCGAAACCTGGGGCGCCAGCGCCGGGATGGAAGCGGTCGTGATCGATCCCTACCTCTTCCGCGCGACCACGGTGATCTCGCTGATCGGCGGTACCATGTTCCTGATGTGGCTGGGCGAGCAGATCACGAGCCGGGGTATCGGCAACGGTGTCTCGCTGATCATCATGGCGGGCATCGTCTCACAGCTGCCGACCTCACTCGCCAATCTGTTCGAGGGTGGCCGTACCGGCTCGCTGTCGGCGATGTTCATCATCGCAGCGGTTGCGGGTGTGATCGCGCTGGTTGCGGGCATCGTCTTCATGGAGCGTGCGCAGCGCCGGGTGCTGATCCAGTATCCCAAGCGTCAAACCCAGCGTGGGATGATGCAGGCCGACAAGAGCCACCTGCCGCTCAAGATCAACACCGCCAATGTGATCCCGCCGATCTTCGCCTCGTCGCTGCTGCTGATGCCGCTGACGATCAGCCAGTTCGCAGGCCAGCGCACCGCGGGTGAAAGCAGCTGGGGCGATTTCGTGATCGGGATGAACCAGTATCTGCAGCACGGCACGCCGCTCTACATGGCGCTCTATGCGGCCGGGATCATCTTCTTCTGCTTCTTCTACACCGCCGTCGTATTCAATCCCGAGGAAACGGCGGACAATCTGAAGCGCTATGGCGGCTTCATTCCGGGTATCCGCCCGGGCAAGAACACCGCCGATTATCTCGATTATGTGCTGACGCGGATTACCGTGATCGGCGCGGCCTATCTGACCTTCATCTGCGTGGTGCCCGAATATGTCACCGCGCGCTATGGTCTGGGCATTGCATTGGGCGGGACCAGCCTGCTGATCGTGGTTAACGTGACGATCGACACCGTTACGCAGATCCAGAGCCATCTGCTCGCGCACCAATATGGCGACCTCATCAAGAAGGCGAAACTCAAGGGGGGAATGCGGCGTTGAATATAATCCTGTTGGGTCCTCCCGGTGCCGGTAAAGGAACCCAGGCTTCGAAGCTCGTTGCCGATCGCGGCATGGTGCAACTCTCGACCGGAGACATGCTTCGCGCGGCGGTGAAGGCGGGAACACCGATCGGGCTCAAGGCCAAGGCGGTGATGGACGCGGGCGAGCTGGTTTCCGATGAGATCGTCTCGGGCCTGATCGGCGAGAAGCTGGACAGCATGGCCGCGTCGGAAGGCGCGATCTTCGACGGCTATCCCCGCACCGAGGCGCAGGCGCGTTCGCTCGACGAGATCCTCGAGAGCCGCAGCCGGACCCTTGATCATGTCATCGAGCTCGAAGTGAACGAGGACGCGCTCGTCGAGCGCATCACCGGTCGCTTCACCTGCGCGGCGTGCGGCGAAGGCTATCATGACGTCTTCAAGCAGCCCAGGGCCGCGGGCACCTGCGATGCCTGTGGCGCGACCGAGTTCAAGCGCCGTCCCGATGACAATGAGGAGACGGTGCGCACCCGGATGACCGAATATCGCGCCAAGACGGCGCCGATCCTGCCGATCTACGAGGCGCGCGGCCTTGTCCAGCGCGTCGATGGCATGGCCGACATGGGCGACGTCGCCACGGCGATCGCGGGCATACTCGACCGCTGAGCCGCGCCTTTGACGCCGGGACAGTGAAAACGGCGGCGCCTGCGGGTGCCGCCGTTTTTCGGCGCGCCGTCCAGATACGAAAGCCGCTTTGGCTTTGCGCTTTTTTGGTGCATGCTCCCGCCACAATGGATCAGCAACCGGTCAGGCGACGGCGCAGGCGGCGAGCTTCGAAGGCGAAGAGTGAAACCATCGCCTGGATCACCTATATTTTCAGCCTGGGCCAGCGCGTATCCCGCTGGGCAGGCTTGGTGCTGCTCGTTACGCTGATCCTCATCCTGGGCCTCGGCGCACCGCTTAAGCCGATGGAGGATTTGCTCGCATTCTGGGGACATTGGTAATCGGCCGGCGCTCGCGCTCGCGATTGATTACGCATTTTGGACAATATGGTTTCGTCCCGGTTGCGCCGGCCGCTTTCAGGTGAAGCGCGCGCGATATCCTGCTGAAAAGCCTTGCTAGTGTACCGAATTCGCGGGATGCCTTGTCGTTACGGGCGCCGAGTCCCTCGCGACGCGGGTTTCGGGCCTAAGGAGCAGGGGAAAAATCATTATGGCGGTTTCTGATCATGTCGACCTCGCGGCATTCGTCGAGGGCGTGAAGAAGCGTAATCCGGGGCAGCCCGAATTCGCCCAGGCGGTGCAGGAAGTCGCGGAGGACATCTTCGACTTCATCGCCGACAAGGAACAATATCACAAATATCAGATCCTGCGCCGCATTGCGGAGCCCGATCGCGTGATCAGCTTCCGCGTCTGCTGGGAAGATGACCAGGGCCATATCCGCGTCCAGCGCGGCTGGCGCGTTCAGAACAACAATTCGATCGGGCCGTATAAGGGGGGCATCCGCTTCCACCCGTCGGTGACCGAGAGTGTGCTGAAGTTCCTGGCGTTCGAGCAGACCTTCAAGAATGCGCTGACCGGCCTGCCCATGGGTGGCGGCAAGGGCGGCTCGAACTTCAACCCGAAGGGCAAAAGCGCGAACGAAGTGATGCGCTTCTGCCAGAGCTTCATGACCGAACTGTATCGTCATATCGGCGCGGACATCGACGTTCCCGCCGGCGACATCGGTGTCGGCGGGCGCGAGATCGGCTATATGTTCGGCCAGTATAAGCGCATCACCAACGAGTTCACCGGCGTTCTGACCGGCAAGGGTCTCGAATTTGGCGGCTCGCTGATCCGTACCGAAGCGACAGGCTATGGCGCGGTCTACTTCCTTCACGAAATGCTGAAGCACAAGGGCAAGGATCTGGTCGGTCTCAACGCCGTCATTTCGGGTTCGGGCAACGTCGCGACGCACGCTGCGGAGAAGGTCAACCAGCTCGGTGGCAAGGTGCTGACCCTGTCGGATTCGGAAGGCTATATCTACGATCCGGAAGGCATCACCCAGGAGAAGGTCAACTTCGTCAAGGAGCTCAAGACCGTCAAGCGCGGCCGCATCTCCGAATATGTGAAGGAGTATAAGGGCGCCCAGTTCCACGGGAACGGCGCGCGACCCTGGGGTGTTCCTTGCGACGTGGCCGTGCCCTGCGCGACCCAGAACGAGCTCAATGCCGAAGAAGCCGCGACCCTCGTCAAAAATGGCGTCATCGCGGTCGCCGAAGGCGCCAACATGCCAACCACCCTCGAAGGCACGCACGTCTTCAAGAAGGCCAAGGTGCTGTTCGCGCCGGGCAAGGCCGCCAATGCCGGCGGCGTTGCGGTGTCGGGTCTCGAAATGAGCCAGAACTCGGCGCGCATCTCGTGGAAGGAAGAAGAGCTTCAGCGGATGCTGCTCGACATCATGCAGGGCATCCACTCGCGCTGCCTTGAATATGGCGGCGCGGCGGGTACCGATCACATCGATTATGTGAAGGGCGCCAACATCGCCGGCTTCAAGAAGGTCGCCGACGCGATGCTCGCCTACGGCGTCGTCTGATCGTTCGATCCTGACGTGGAAAATGTGGAGGCGTCCGCTCATCGAGCGGGCGCCTCTTCCTTTGGAGTTTGTTCAACCGACGTGGAATCGCGGGCGGCGGCGGCCGGCACCGCCGTTTCAGCTTAGGTGAATCGGGCTCCCGCAGGGCGGCGGTCCGCACCGCTTCGCCGCGTTCGCCCGCGCGATAGCTTGCCAGGCGCGGTGGTTGGATGGCTAATGTCCGGCAGCGCCGCGAATCGCCAAAGTCCCGGTTGACAGTCCTGGCCTGCGGCTTTAGTGACGCTCCTTCCCATACCGCTCTGACCGGTGCCGCTTCGTGCGCGTGCCGTGTTTGGTGCGTTCCGGGAGGCGGCCCCGGGCCAATGGGGCGAGCGTCGAGATGGAGCGGATGCCAACCGCCCCGTGGAGCAGGAGAATAGCACAGTGGCACGTATCGCGGGCGTTAATATCCCGACCAACAAGCGCGTCGAAATCGCGCTGACCTATATTCATGGCATTGGCGCGACCAAGGCCAAGGAAATCACCACCAAGCTGGGCATCGAGGCGCAGCGCCGCGTCCAGGACCTGAGCGACCAGGAGGTCCTTCAGATCCGTGAGGCGATCGACGCCGGCTATACCGTGGAGGGTGACCTCCGCCGTCGGGTGGCGATGAACATCAAGCGCCTGATGGATCTGGCCTGCTATCGCGGCCTGCGTCATCGCAAGGGCCTTCCGGTCCGCGGCCAGCGCACGCATACCAATGCGCGCACCCGCAAGGGCAAGGCCAAGCCGATCGCCGGCAAAAAGAAGTAATGGGCTTGAGCCTCGGGCCGACCGGCTCGGGCGCTCGCTCCTTCAGGTAGGAAACGGATAACATGGCACGTGAACCCCAGCGCATTCGCCGCCGCGAGCGCAAGAACATCACCGCCGGCGTCGCGCATGTGAACGCCAGCTTCAACAACACGATGATCACGATCACCGACGCGCAGGGCAATGCGATTGCCTGGTCGTCGGCGGGCATGATGGGCTTCAAGGGCAGCCGCAAGTCGACGCCTTATGCCGCCCAGGTCGCCGCCGAAGACGCGGGCAAAAAGGCTGCCGAGCACGGCGTCCGTACGCTCGAAGTCGAGGTCAAGGGCCCCGGTTCGGGTCGCGAGTCTGCGCTCCGCGCGCTGCAGGCGGTCGGTTTCCACATCACATCGATCCGTGACGTGACGCCGATCCCGCATAATGGCGTTCGCCCGTCGAAGCGCCGTCGCGTCTGATCCGGCTCGGGGGCTTCGGCC
The DNA here is from genome assembly GCA_947085315.1 of uncultured Sphingomonas sp. Classification (GTDB taxonomy): domain Bacteria; phylum Pseudomonadota; class Alphaproteobacteria; order Sphingomonadales; family Sphingomonadaceae; genus Rhizorhabdus. Next base: position 18,836 of record CAMTVW010000016.1, read on the forward strand.
CTCGTTTCAACGTCTTCCGGCAGGTTGCCTTCCGCGCCTGCCATACCCCAAGGGGAACACAGTGGCTGTCAACGCAAAGAACTGGCAGGAACTCAAGAAGCCGAACGGCCTCGAAAAGAAGTCGGGTGGCGACGGCAAGCGCAAGGCGACCTTCGTCGCCGAGCCGCTCGAGCGCGGCTTCGGCCTGACGCTCGGCAACTCGCTGCGGCGCGTGCTGCTGTCCTCGCTCCAGGGCGCGGCCGTCACCTCGATCAAGATCGAGAACGTGCTTCACGAGTTCTCTTCGCTCGCGGGTGTCCGCGAGGACGTCACCGACATCGTCCTCAACGTCAAGCAGATCGCGCTGCGCATGCAGGGTGAGGGGCCAAAGCGCCTCCAGCTCTCCGCGACCGGCCCGGCTGAAGTGACGGCGGGCATGATCGCCGCCAGCGGCGACATCGAGGTGATGAACGGCGATCTCGTGATCTGCCACCTCGACGAGGGCGCGACGCTCAACATGGAGCTCACCGCCGATGTCGGTAAGGGCTATGTCACGGCCGCCGCCAACCGTCCGGTGGACGCGCCGATCGGCCTGATCCCGGTCGATGCGCTCTACTCGCCGGTCCGTCAGGTCGCCTACAAGGTCGAGAATACCCGCGTCGGGCAGGAGCTCGACTATGACAAGCTCACCCTGACGATCGAGACCGACGGCACCGTGACCCCGGAAGATGCGCTCGCCTATTCGGCGCGCATCCTGCAGGACCAGCTTCAGCTGTTCGTCCATTTCGACGACGGCATGGCGATCTCGGCGCCCAGCAGCGGCGCGGCTGCTTCGGCAGCGGGCGGCGCGGAGCCGGAAGGCGATGCCAACCAGCTCAACCGCTATCTGCTCAAGAAGGTCGACGAGCTCGAACTCAGCGTCCGTTCGGCGAATTGCCTCAAGAACGACAACATCATCTACATCGGCGATCTGGTCCAGAAGACCGAGGCCGAGATGTTGCGCACGCCGAACTTCGGCCGCAAGTCGCTCAACGAGATCAAGGAAGTCCTCGCCTCGATGGGGCTGCGCCTGGGCATGGAAATCCCCGGCTGGCCGCCCGAGAATATCGAGGAAATGGCCAAGAAGCTCGAACAGGAATTTTGAGCTAAGCCCTCTCCCGCTTTCGCGGGAGCGGAAAGGAGATTGGGCAGCGCTCCGTCCTGCTGCCTGGCTTGGGGTACCTGACACGGCCCCCTGACGAACGAAGGAAAATATCATGCGCCATCGCGTAGGCGGTCGTAAACTTCAGCGGACCGGATCGCATCGTACCGCCCTGTTCCGCAATCAGTCGGCGGCGCTCATCAAGCATGAGCAGATCACCACCACGCTCGCTAAGGCGAAGGAGCTTCGCCCCTATGTCGAGAAGCTGATCACGCTCGCGAAGAAGGGTGGCCTCGCCAATCGTCGCCTCGCCCATGCGCGGCTGCTCGACGACGCCCAGCTCAGGAAGCTGTTCGACGTGCTGGCGGAGCGCTACGCTTCGCGCAACGGCGGCTACACCCGCGTCATCAAGGCCGGTATCCGCGCGTCGGACGCTGCCCAGATGGCGGTGATCGAGTTCGTCGACCGCGACGTCTCGGCCAAGGGCCAGGATTCGGGCCCGGTCGCCAGCGACGAGGATTTCGCCGACGCGGCGTGATCCTTTGCCCGACCTCTGATGGGGCGGGGAGAAAGCTTTGCAAAAAGAGCCGCGAGCGTTACGCTCGTGGCTCTTTTTTATGTCCTGGAGAGGATTTGGTCAGATGGCCCCCAACCGGGTGCGTTCCGCCTGTATTGCAGCCCTGTTGATGAGCATTGCCTTGCCAATTTCTTCCCTGGTTCACGCGTCTGACATCATCGCCTATCCCGAAACGCGCCGTGACGAGATCGTCGAGACGCAGTTCGGCGATCCGGTTGCCGACCCCTATCGCTGGCTAGAAAATGACGTGCGCGGTGATCCGTCGGTCGCGAATTGGGTCGAAGAGCAGAACAAGGTCACCGACGCCTATCTGAACCGTCTCGGCCACCGCGAGGCGATCCGGAAGCGGCTCAAGACGCTGTGGAATTATGAGCGCTACGGCGTGCCCCGCAAGCGCGGCGGCCGCTATTTCTACACGTTCAACACCGGGCTCAGGAACCAGCCGGTGCTGCTGGTCCGCGAGGGGCTGGAAGGCAAGGAGCGCGAGCTGCTCGACCCGAACGGCTGGTCGAAGGACGGCGCCACCGCGCTCGACGAGTGGCGGCCGTCGAACAATGGCGACTTGCTGCTCTACTCGGTCCAGGATGGCGGCAGCGACTGGCGCACGTTGCGCCTGGTCGACGTCACTACCGGCAAGTTGCTGGACGACGAGATAAAATGGGTCAAATTTTCCGACCTCGCGTGGGACGGCGACGGGCGCGGCTTCTACTATTCGCGCTTCGCCGAGCCGAAGGAGGGCGCAGCATTTCAGCAGCTCAATCTCAATCAGCAGGTCTATCATCACCGCGTAGGCACGCCGCAGTCCGAGGATGTACTGCTCTACGCGACGCCGGGTCGGCCCAGGCTGAACCACAGCGTCGAGACCACCCAGGACGGCCGCTATGCGCTGATCACGTCGAGCGAGGGCACCGACGAGCGCTATGAGCTCACGCTGTTCGACCTGGCCGAGGCCAGCCCCCGGCCGCGCAAGCTGATCCGCGGGCTGGAGAATGAGTGGCAGCTGGCGGGCAGCGTCGGCAGCAAATTCTATTTCCGCACCAATCTCAATGCGCCGCGCCAGCGGGTGGTGATGCTCGATGTCGCGCACAACCGCCCCAGGCCGGTCGAGGTCATTCCGCAGCGCGCCGAGACGCTGGTCGGCGTCTCGCTGGTCGGAAGCCGGCTGATCCTTGCCTATCTGGGCGACGCCAAGACCGAAGCGCTGCTTTACGAGCTGGACGGCACGGCGGTCGGCGCGATCAACCTGCCCGATATCGGCACCGGCGCGGGGTTTGGTGGCCGGGTCGGCGATCCGGAGACATTTTTCAGCTTTTCGAGCTTCGCGACTCCCTCGACCATCTATCGCTACGACACGTCGACGCGGCGGATGGAGCTGTTCATCCATCCGAAGCTCGCCTTCGATCCCGCCGATTATGCCGTCGACCAACAATTCTTCACCTCGAAGGACGGCACCCGGGTGCCGATCTTCGTCGCCCGCAAGAAGAGCACGCCTCCCGGCGCCCCAGCGCTGCTCTATGGCTATGGCGGCTTCAATATCTCGGTGACGCCGACCTATTCGCCCGCGATGCTCGACTGGATGGAAATGGGCGGAGTCTATGCCGTCGCCAATCTTCGCGGCGGCGGCGAATATGGCAAGGCGTGGCATGACGCCGGCCGGCTCGCGCAGAAGCAGAATGTGTTCGACGATTTCATCGCGGCGGGCGAATATCTCATCTCCAGCGGGATCAGCGCAAAGGGGCGGCTGGCGGCAATGGGCCGGTCCAATGGCGGTCTGCTGGTCGGTGCGGCGATCAACCAGCGGCCGGACCTGTTCGCCGCGGCCAATCCAGCGGTCGGCGTGATGGACATGCTGCGCTTCACCCGCTTCACCGCCGGGCGCTACTGGGTCGACGACTATGGCGATCCCGGCAAGGAGGCCGATTTTCGGGTGCTGCGTTCCTATTCGCCCTATCACAACATCCGCCCCGGCATGGACTATCCGGCGATCATGGTGACGACCGCCGATACCGATGATCGCGTCGTGCCGGGCCATAGCTTCAAATATGCGGCGGCGCTCCAGGCGACCCAGATAGGAGCGAAGCCGCACCTGATCCGGGTGGAGACGCGCGCAGGCCATGGCTCGGGCAAGCCTACCGAGAAGGTCATCGAGGAATATGCCGATCTCTGGGCGTTCCTCGGCTACTGGACGGGGATGAAGCTGCCCGAGTGATGAGAAACTGGTCCAGCGTTCACAAGTGAGATGCCATTCAGCCTGCGGCAAGCTAGCGTCGACTAATCGTCGGAGCATCTTTGGTAAGGCGTCGAGTTAGGGGCAGCGGGATGATCAGGAAATTCTTCGGTTCGGCAGTGGCGCTGGCACTTGTGGCGGGTGCTGCGGCCCCGGCGGCGGCGCGTCCCTATTGGGGTCATCACCGCCATCATGGCGGTGGCGACACGTTCGGCAATATTCTGCTGGGCGCGGTGATCGGCGGCGGCATTCTCGCGGTCGCCAGTTCGGCCAACAAGAACAGGGCTGTCCCTTCGCGCAGCGGCGCCGACCAGCGCGACGATCTTCGCGAGTCGGGCGAGGATGCCCGCGACGTCGCCTCGATGTGCACCGGCGCGGTCGAGCGGATGGCGCACGGCCCGGTCTCATCGGTCGATTCGGTGGGCCGTGACGGCGAAGACAGCTGGAAGGTCGACGGCGTGGTCCGCGGCGACCGTGGCGATCGGGAATTCCTCTGCGAGGTCCGCGAGGGCCAGATCGAGAATGTTCGGCTCCGCGAGCGTCTCGCTTCGCGCTGATCCGGCTTCACTGAGCAACTGGTCGTGACGGCGGGCTGTCGCTAGAGGAGGCGGCAGCCTTCAGCCGACGCAGGTGCACCATTACCGATTCCGAACCATCCGATCTGCCGATCCGCGTAGCGGCGCTCTATCGTTTCACGCCGTTCGACGATCTCGAGGCGATCCGCTTGGCGCTCGATCAGGCCTGTCGTGCCCAGGGCGTGCGGGGCACGCTGCTGATAGCCCGCGAAGGGATCAACGGCACCATCGCCGGCGAGGACGACGCCATCGGCGCGTTGCTCGGGCATATCCGCGCGCTGCCGGGATGTGCCGCGATCGAGGTGAAGGAGTCGCGCGCGGCGTCGCTGCCCTTTCACCGCATGAAAGTCCGCATCAAGCGCGAGATCGTGACGATGGGCCAGCCCGATATCGATCCGCTCGCCGATGTCGGCCAATATGTCGCTGCCGGGGACTGGAACGCGCTGATCGAGCGACCCGACGTAATCCTGATCGATACGCGCAATGATTATGAGGTCGCGGTCGGCAGCTTTGTCGGCGCGATCGATCCGCATACGTCCAGCTTCAGCGATTTTCCCGGATGGTTCCGTAGCCAGCGCGGGGCGCTGCTTGGCGCTGGCGCGGCGCCCAAGGTCGCGATGTTCTGTACCGGCGGCATACGCTGCGAGAAGGCAACCGCCTTCCTGAAGGCCGAGGGGATCGACGAGGTCTACCATCTCGAGGGGGGCATCCTCAAATATCTGGAGACGGTGCCGCCCGAGGAAAGTCGCTGGCAGGGCGAGTGTTTCGTCTTCGACGAGCGGGTCAGCGTGACGCATGGGCTGCAACCCGGCAGCCTCGCGCTGTGCCGGGCGTGCCGTCGCCCGGTCAATGAAGAGCAGCAGGGTTCCCCGCTCTATGTGCCGGGGGTAAGTTGCCCCGCCTGCCATGGCGAGCGCACCGACGCGCAACGCGCGGGCTATGCCGAGCGAGAACGCCAGGAACGGCTGGCGGCCGGGCGCGGCGAAGTCCATGTCGGCGCGGTGCGGCCGGGCGCGGATGGCCGATAGGCCGATCCTATACAGCTTTCGCCGCTGCCCCTATGCGATACGGGCGCGGTTGGCGCTGCTCGTCAGCGGCACGGTCTGCGAGCTGCGCGAGGTCAAGCTGTCCGCCAAACCCGCCGAGATGATCGCGGCCTCGCCCAAGGCGACCGTGCCGGTGCTCGTCCTGCCCGATGGCGTGGTGATCGACCAGAGCATCGACATCATGCGCTGGGCGCTCTGCCGGAACGACCCGGAGCGCTGGCTGGCGGGGGACGATGCGGCGCTGATCGCGGCGAATGACGGGCCGTTCAAGCATCATCTCGACCGCTATAAATATCCCGCGCGCCACGGCGCCGACCCGATCGGACATCGCGACGCCGGTCTCCAATTAATGCGCGTGCTGGAGGGTCGGCTGGGGCAGGGGGGCTATCTGTGCGGTTCGCATCGCACGCTCACCGACATGGCGATCCTGCCCTTCATACGCCAGTTCGCCGAGACCGACCGTGACTGGTTCGAGCACCAGCCGATCCCGGCGGTACACGCCTGGCTTGCGGATTTCCTCGCCTCGTCGCTGTTCGATCAGGCGATGGTGCGCCTGGCGCCATGGGCCCTGGGGCAACCGGCGCTGCTCTTTCCGGACGGGTGACGTCTGGCCTACCGCCGATTCGGCGTTGCTGAAACAAACTCTGGCACGGCGGATGCGCATGTCCGGCTGGACAGCCGGGCCGTCCCCCATTATCGGCTCCCCATGACAGCCCAGCTTCCCGCCACCGCCGCCCCGAAGCCCAGCAGCCAGCCGAATGAAACGATCCTGATCGTCGACTTTGGCAGCCAGGTGACCCAGCTCATCGCCAGGCGTATCCGCGAGGCCGGGGTCTACAGCGAAATCGCGCCGTTCAACGCCGCTGCGGCAGCCTTCGATCGGATGCGGCCAAAGGGCGTAATCCTCTCGGGCGGCCCCTCTTCGGTGATGTGGGACGACAGCCCCCGTGCTCCCCAGCAGATTTTCGATGCCGGCGTGCCAGTGCTGGCGATTTGCTATGGCCAGCAGACCATGGCGCATCAATTGGGCGGGATGGTCGCGCCGTCCGACAATCGTGAATTCGGCCGCGCATTCATCGATGTTATCGACGATTCGGCCTTGTTCAACGGGCTTTGGAAGGTGGGCGAGAGCCATCAGGTGTGGATGAGCCACGGTGACCGGGTCGAGTCGCTTCCCGAAGGCTTCGAGGTCAGGGCCCGTTCAGAGGGCGCGCCCTTCGCAATCGCGACCGACGAGAAACGTCGCTTCTATTCGATGATGTTCCATCCCGAGGTGGTTCACACACCCGACGGTGGCAAGCTGCTCGCCAACTTCGCCCGCCATGTGTGCGGCCTGGCGGGCGACTGGACGATGGCCGAGTTCCGCGCGACCAAGATCGCCGAGATCCGGGCGCAGGTGGGTTCGGGCCGGGTGATCTGCGGACTTTCGGGCGGAGTCGACAGTGCGGTGGCCGCCGTGCTGATCCATGAGGCGATCGGCGATCAGCTGACCTGCGTGTTCGTCGACCATGGCCTGATGCGGCTGGGCGAGGCCGATCAGGTCGTTAGCCTGTTCCGCGAACATTACGGCATCCCGCTCGTCCATGTGAATGCGGAGACGCTGTTCCTGAACGGCCTGAAGGGCGTCACCGACCCTGAGGCCAAGCGCAAGTTCATCGGCAAGACCTTCATCGAGATTTTCGAGGATGAGGCAAAGAAGATCGGCGGCGCCGATTTCCTGGCACAGGGCACGCTCTATCCCGATGTCATTGAGAGCGTCAGCTTCACCGGTGGCCCCTCGGTCACGATCAAGAGCCATCACAATGTCGGCGGCCTTCCCGAGCGCATGAACATGAAGCTCGTCGAGCCGCTGCGCGAACTGTTCAAGGATGAGGTCCGCATACTCGGCCGCGAGCTGGGGCTGCCCGAGATCTTCGTCGGCCGGCATCCCTTTCCGGGGCCGGGCCTGGGCATCCGCATCCCCGGAGAGGTGACCAAGGATCGCTGCGACATCCTGCGCAAGGCCGATGCGGTCTATCTCGACGAAATCCGCCGCGCCGGACTTTACGACGCGATCTGGCAGGCGTTCGCGGTGCTGCTGCCGGTCCGAACCGTCGGCGTGATGGGCGACGGCCGTACCTATGACTATGTCTGCGCGCTGCGCGCGGTCACCTCGACCGACGGCATGACCGCCGACGTCTATCCCTTCGACGCGGCCTTCCTGAGCAGGGTCGCGACGCGGATCGTCAACGAGGTGCAGGGGATCAACCGGGTCACCTACGACTTCACATCGAAGCCGCCGGGCACAATCGAGTGGGAGTGAGGCGTAGTGGAAACCCCGCTGTTCTGGGATGAATGGCAGGGTTGATCGTCTGAACCGGTCGATGGACTGCGAAAGATTTCCACCAACCGAGATGTGCAGCGATAGCTTTCGCCGGATGTTCATTTACCGCAGTACAATGTCAGGCGCGTTTACTGCGGGAACAGTTCAAGGTGCGTTTCGGCAGTGCGTCCATAGTAGACCACCCGGTGGCCGGAGAACGAGACGAGGTAGCCAGCACAGCCTGCGATCTTGACCTTTTCCGAGAACGCAGAATAGCTGTAGCCGGAATCGTTGGCTTGCGCCCAGCGCACCAGCGCCTCTATTTCAACGCTGTCGAACGCCGCGGCGACCGATCCTTCCGTATGGGGCAATGCAAGCTCGATATTGGCGCCGTCCGAAAGATAGTAGGTCTGACTGTTGCGGCGATAATCGACCGAATAGCCTTCGAATCCCGCTGCGTGCAGCTTTCTGATTATTTCGGGGAAACTGAGGCTACCATCATGCGAGGCCTTGAGACAGTTTTCGGCGATGGCAGTGCATTCCGCGTCCATGCGCAGTTCCTTTCTTGAACGATGGTATTGTGTCGGTGTCCGGTCAATCGACGGGCGTGGCGGTCAGTCCGTGTTTCGCAATCAGACCGTGCAACAGCGCCGTCAGCTGCTCACTTTGTTCGGTGGAGAGATCGCCGAAAAACGACTCATCATTGCGGTCGGCAAGGGCAGCCAGGATCGAGACCTTCTGCATACCCATTGCCGACAGCGACAGGCTGTGACCACGCTTGTCATCGGGATTTTGGGTGCGTTCGATCAGACCCTTGGCGAGCACCCGGTCGGCAAGCTTGCTAATCGCCCCTTTGGTCATGCCCATCTTCCGGGCCAGACCCGATGGCGCGATGGCATCGCTGCCATATAGCGAGCGCAGCATAACCCATTCGGCCACGGTTACGCCTTCGCCCGCCACCTTCCGTGCGAACTCCTGCGACACGGCGTTTGACACCATTCGAAGAAGGTAGCCTGTATGAGAGGTGAGATCAGAGAGAGTGGACATCGAATCTCCAGATAGTTGACTAGGAAACTATATCCTTATAGTTTCCTAGTCAACCTTGACCGTCGGGCGCTGCCGGTCCGCCCGACTGTTACGATCCGGGGCGCCTGCGACTTCCTGCCGATCGCCAATGCCCAGAAATATCAGTCGGCATATGGTGGCTCGCTCGTGACGATCGACCATTCAGGTCATGGACTGCGTGAGAACCAGATCGCGCTCGAAAGCGCGCTTCGCCAATTTGCGACAGGGCCGCTGGCGGCGGTTGAATTAGCCGGTCTGCCGCCAAACGACCGCGATCACGACTGGACATCGGCTGAGCTCCGGGATCACAACCGGATGATACGTAATCGCAAGGCGTTGGTGATCACGCTGACCGACGATAGCGCCATCGCCGCCGCTGCGATCGCAGGTGACAGCATCCACCCGAAGGCGGGATAGAGCGCGCCCGCTGCGATCGGAATGCCGGCGACATTATAGGCGAAGGCAAAGACCAGATTCTGGCGGATGTTGCGCATGACCGCCCGGGAAAGCCGACGCGCGCGGACGATCCCGTTCAGGTCGCCCTGGAGCAAGGTCACCCCGGCGCTTTCGATCGCGACGTCGGCGCCGGCGCCCATGGCGATGCCGACTTCCGCGGCAGCAAGCGCGGGCGCGTCGTTCACGCCGTCCCCGGCCATCGCCACGCTGCGACCTTCAGCGCGGAATTTCTGCACCACGCTGGCCTTGTCCTCGGGCAGCACTTCGGCCTCGACATCGTCGATGCCCAGTCGCGCTGCGACGGTCAGCGCGGTGGTGCGGTTGTCGCCGGTCATCATGACGATGTGGACGCCTTCGGCCTTCAGGTCGCGGACGGCCTGCGCGGAGGTCTCCTTGACGGGGTCGGCAATAGCCAGCAGGCCGGCCAACATGCCATCGACGCTGACAAAGATTGCGGTTGCGCCTTGGCCGCGCATCGCCTCGGCCGCGTCGTCTAGCGCCGCCGTGTCGATGTTGTGATCCGCCATCATCCGCGGGCCGCCGAGCACCACGCGCTTGCCCGCCACCATGCCGGTCACGCCGCGTCCGACGGGCGAATCGAAGTCGGCAGCGGGTTCCGGATCGAGCTGGCGGTCCTTCGCCGCGCGCAGGATGGCGTCTGCCAGTGGATGCTCGCTGCCCCGTTCCAGGCTTGCGGCGAGGCGGAGAATATGGTTGTCCTCCCAACCGCTCATGGCACGGATGCCGGTGACGGCAGGCCGTCCCTCGGTCAGCGTTCCGGTCTTGTCGATGACCAGCGTGTCGATTTTTTCGAGCCGCTCGAGCGCCTCGGCGTTCTTGATCAGCACCCCTGCCTGTGCGCCGCGACCGACGCCGACCATGATCGACATCGGCGTGGCAAGGCCGAGTGCGCAAGGGCAGGCGATGATCAACACCGATACGGCCGCCACCAGCGCATCGGTAAGGCGAGGGTCGGGACCGAATAGCGCCCAAGCCGCAGCGGCGACCAGCGCGACTGCGATCACGGCGGGGACGAACCAGCCCGATACTGTGTCGGCCATGCGCTGGATCGGCGCGCGGCTACGCTGCGCTTCGGCCACCATCTGCACGATCCGCGCCAGCAGCGTGTCGCTGCCGATCTTTTCGGCAACCATGACGAAGCTGCCGGTCCTGTTGAGCGACCCGGCGATGACGCTGGCGCCGACATCTTTCGTAACCGGCATGGATTCGCCGGTGACAAGCGATTCGTCGATCGAGACACGACCCTCGGCGATGGTGCCGTCGACAGGCACCTTCTCGCCCGGACGCACGCGCAGGCGATCACCGACGACAATCAGGTCCAGCGTGACTTCCTCGTCCGCACCGGAAGGCGACACGCGCCGTGCGGTCTTTGGGGCCAGATCGAGCAATGCCTTGATCGCTCCCGAAGTGCGCTCACGCGCGCGCAACTCCAGCACCTGGCCCAGCAGCACCAGTACGGCAATGACGGCCGCTGCTTCGAAATAGACAGGGACGGTGCCCATCTCGTCACGGAACGCGGGGGGAAACAGTGACGGGAGAAAATGCGCAACGAGGCTATAGAGATACGCCACGCCGACTCCCATCGCGATCAGGGTGAACATGTTGAAATGCCGCGACCGGAGCGATGCCCAGCCACGCTCGAAAAACGGCCAGCCCGCCCACAGTACCACCGGCGTCGCGAGCACGAATTGAATCCAGTTCGACATTTGCCGGCCCACGATCATCATCAGGCCGGTCAGATGTCCGCCCATCTCAAGCGCGAAAACCGGCAGCGTCAGGACAAGCGCCAGCCAGAAGCGGCGGGTCATGTCGGCCAGTTCGGCATTGGGGCCGGTATCGGCGGTGACGGTCTCGGGCTCCAGCGCCATCCCGCAGATTGGACAGGCGCCGGGGCCGGCCTGGCGGACCTCAGGATGCATCGGGCAGGTGAAGATCGTGGCATTGTCGCCAGTGTGCGACGATGCAGGTGGTTGTCCCGCAGCATAGGCTTGTGGATCGGCTACGAACTTGTCGCGACATCGGGCACTGCAAAAGTGAAAGGCGGTGCCGCCGTGCGTTGCATGGTGACTGCTGGTCGCCGGATCGACCGCCATGCCGCAAACCGGATCAATGGCATTTTTGGTGCCGTTTTTCGCGGCACCGCCACAACAGCCAGCTTCATGGCCGTCGATGTTTTCAGCACGGGTCACCATTCGGAATCTCCTCGAGCGACCGGGACCCATGCCCCGATTCTATCGCTTCACTTTTTCGAACAAGTCGATGAGTTCATTGAACTTCATTCTTTGTTCAGCGGGGTCGCCCGACGTGATGGCTTCGGCCACGCAGCATGCGGCGTGGTCTTTCAATATCGCGCTCTCGGCCTTTGCCAGCGCGGCCTTCACCGCCTGAACCTGATGCAGGATATCGATGCAGTAGCGGTCGTCGGCCACCATCTGCGCGACACCACGTACCTGGCCTTCAATGCGTTTAAGCCGATTCAGAATATCAATCTTGTGTTTGCCCATAACCCGACGTTCCCAGCCTATATACCCATGGGGGGTATAGTATAACGGGGTTGAACGTCAAGCTGGCCCATGACCGGCGCGGTCGGCTCCGCAACCCTGCGCGTTCACTCGCCGAATATATCTCGAAGTGCTCGCCTGTTTGCCGTTAAAGGATCAGGGAATGAACAAAACCAAAGCGCTCATGGGAGTCGCCTTGATCACGATGTCGAGTTCCGCCCATGCGCAAACGCTCAGCGCCCCCGTCGCTGGCCATATCACCCTTGGCCAGGGCGCGTTGGACACGCTTCCGGCGGATTATGAGGTCGAGGAACGCTTTCTGAGCGGCACCGCCAAACGCTATGGATCGTCGGTGGCGCCGACCGAAGACGGCCAATGGGCGCTGAAGGAAACAGGCGAGGCCGCGTACAAGACCCGCCTTGTCGTGGTTCGTCCCAGGGATGCCAGCAATTTCAATGGCAGCGTGGTGGTGGAATGGCTCAACGTGTCGGGAGGGTCGGACGGAGCGCCGGACTGGAACTATGTGCACCGGGAACTGCTGCGCAGTGGATACGCCTATGTCGGCGTGTCGGTGCAGAAGGTGGGCCTTGACGGTGGTTCGACGCCGGTTCCGGGCGTTCAGCCGATCAAGCTCGCCGATCCGGCTCGCTACGGCTCTCTCGTTCATCCGGGCGACGCCTATGCGTTCGATATGTTCAGCCAGGCCGGCCGTGCGGTGAAGGCGGGCGCGCAGAATGAATTGCTGGCAGGTCTGAAGATCAAACATGTCCTTGCGACCGGAGAGTCGCAGTCGGCGGGTTTCCTGGCGAGCTATGTCAACGGCGTCGACCCCATCTCGAAAATCTACGACGGCTTTCTGATCCATTCGCGCTTCGCCGGAGCGGTGTCGCTGGATGGCGACTATATTGCGGGCATGGCGGGCCAATCAGCCAATCTGGCGAAGATGGCGGTTCATATCCGCGCCGATGCACGGGTGCCGGTTCTGATGTTCATCACCGAAACCGATCTCATGGCCCCTCAGCGCGGCTATCTTCGGGCGCGTCAGGATGACAGCGCGCGCATCCGCCTGTGGGAGGTGGCAGGCACGGCCCATGCTGACAGCTATATTCTTGCCGGCGCTGCGCTGGATACGGGGCGGGCGCCCATCGCCACCCTCGCCAAGGCTTTCACGCCATCCGCCGATCTTTTCGGACAGCCGCTTGAAAAGCCGATGAATGCGGCGCCCCAGCATCATTATGTCATGCAGGCGGCGGTGTCCGCACTCGACAAATGGGTTCGTACCGGCACGCCTCCCGCGTCCAGGCCGCGCCTGGAAACCGATGGCATCGGCGGTACGTTCAGCCTCAAGCTCGACGAACTTGGCAATGCCAGGGGCGGAATCCGGTCGCCATGGGTCGATGTTCCGACCAGCAAGCTTTCAGGTCTGGGGCAACCTATGGGCGGCTTTGCCTTCCTGTTCGGTAGTACCGAACCCTTCGACGCGGCAGCGCTGGCCACGCTTTACCCCGGCGGTAAGCCTGATTATCTTCAGAAATTCGCAGGCGCGCTGGATATGGCCATTGCGGCGGGCGATATCCTGCCGGCCGATCGCGCCGAGATTCTCGCCCTTGCCGAGGTGCTTTATTGAGGCCACTGGCGCGCCGGTTCGAACCGGCGCGCCAGGGCAGCTCTAGAAGCTGTTGTCCACGAAAGGGTCTTCGGCATAGAGCAATCGCTGCTTGGCCCATCCCAGTTCATAGGGTGTGGTCGCGGCGGTCTCGAAGCGCAGCGACTTGAACTTCCACCCATCTGCAGTTCGGGCATATTCATCGATGTAGAGGCCAAGGTTCCACAGCGCCTGCTCGCCCGGCACGGTCATCGTGACCAGAGCATGCCAGTGGCCGGTGGCCGTGTCGCCATCGACCTCGATCACGGGGTTGGTGACATAATGGACGATGAACGGAACGGCGCCGAAGGTTTCGAACAGCTGCCTGATCTCGGCACGGCCTTTGGCATAGCCGGTGCTCGGGCGTCCGTCCCAGGTGCCGTCTTCGGTGAACATATCCGCCACCGCTTGCGGGTCGCTATGGGTAGGGCCTTTCCAGCCGCCATCGTTGAAATTTACATATCTCGCCTTGAGCTTGATGATATCCTGCTGATCTTCCAGGATTTTAACCCGCTCTTCGAGTGATCTGCCCATCCTCTGCTCCATATTTCGTTCATATCATGCGGCATGACGGGTTTGATCAGGCCGCTACGCTCGCGCCACCTGCGCCAATCCGCTCCGTGACGCCCAGATTGAGCCGGCGTGCGGTTCATCGCGCCTATCCATCGTCCAGCAACTGCAATATCGCCGCTTCCGCTGCACAGTTCTGCCTTGCCCCGCCATGCCGCACCCCGGCAGACCGGCCGACAGGCTCGGGGGTCCGTCCTCCAGCGTATCGGGGAGGATGTAGTGGCGCGTGAACTGAACGCCGCGGTGACGGGCGACGGGGCGGCACGGCCAATAAGGCCTCCCTATATTTTGGCAGGCCTGATCCTCCTGATCGGCGCGCTGCTTGTCGCAGGCGGCGCCTGGCTCGTCGTCCTGGGCGGGTCGCCTTATTATCTGTGCACGGGTCTGGCGATGTGCGCGTCGGGCGTGCTGCTGCTGCGGCGCCATATCGAGGGCGCATGGCTTTATGCGCTGATATTCGCCGCGACGCTGGTCTGGTCGACCGCCGAAGTGGGGCTTGATGGCTGGGGCCTGGTGCCGCGTCTGGCCGGTCCGACGGTGCTGGCGATCTGGATGGCGCTGCCGACCACCCGGCGGCGGCTGACCGCGCGTTTCGCCCGGACCCGCGATGTCGGTCCCATGATGGTGCCGGGACTGGTCGGTGGCGCGCTGGCCGTTGCGGTAATGGTAGGCCTTCTGAAGACGGCGCCGGTCGATCCGGCCTATCAGAACGGCATCACAGCAGCGCCGCCCGCGCGGCTGGCCACCACCGGCCTTTCGGGGGAGTGGGAGCATTTCGGCAACGATCGCGGCGGAATGCGGTTCAGTCCGCTGACCCAGATCAACCTGACCAACATCGAGCATCTGAAGCCGGCCTGGATTGCGCGGCTGGGCGACGGCCCGGCCCTCGCGACCGCCACTCTTGAGGCAACGCCGATCATGATCGGCGATAGGCTCTACGCCTGTAACGGGATCAACGATGTGTACGCGCTCGATGCGGAAACCGGCAGCATACGCTGGCACGCCGCGACCGGCGTCCAAAAAGGCCGGCACTGCCGCGGTGTCGCCTATTTCAAGGGGCCGGGGGCTGTCGGCCTTTGCGCCGAACGAATTCTGACCGCGACCGGCGACGCGCGACTAATCGCGCTTGACGCGCGGACGGGTCGCGCCTGCCCGGATTTCGGCAGCGGGGGCCAGGTCAACCTGAAAGCCGGCATGAGCACTGCGCCGCGCGGCTATTATATGGTCACGTCTGCGCCCGCAGTCGTGCGGGGCAAGGTGGTGCTGGGCGGCTGGGTGTCCGACGGCCAATATTGGGGCGAGCCTTCGGGGGTGATCCGCGCCTTCGACGCCGTTACCGGCAAGCTGGCATGGGCGTTCGACATGGGCCGTCCCGATCGCACGACCGCGCCCGCCGCCGGCGAGACATATACTCCCGCTACGCCGAACAGCTGGGCACCGATGAGCGCGGACGAGGATCTTGGTCTGGTCTATGCGCCCACCGGCAACGCCACGCCCGATTATTTCGGCGCCCAGCGCCGGCCGTTCGACGATCGCTATTCGAGTTCGGTGGTCGCGATCGACGCGCAGACCGGACGTGTGCGCTGGTCGTTCCAGACCACGCATCATGACCTGTGGGATTATGACGTGGCGTCGCAGCCGACCCTGGTCGACATTGCTGTCGCGGGCCGGCAGCGCCGCGCCCTGATCCAGCCGACCAAACGAGGGGAGATATTCCTGCTCGATCGGGTCACCGGCCAGCCGCTTGCCCCTGTCACTGAACATCGCGCGCCGCAGAGAGGCGCGGTGCCAGAGGAAAGGCTGGCGCCGACACAGCCCTTCTCTGATGCGATGCCGTCGTTTCGTGGACCGATATTGCGCGAAAGCGATATGTGGGGCGCGACCCCGCTCGACCAGCTCTACTGCCGGATATTGTTTCGACAGGCGCGCTATGACGGTCCGCTGACCCCGCCGGGCACGACGCCGTGGATCGGCTATCCCGGCTATCTGGGCGGAATGGACTGGGGCAGCGCCTCGATCGATGCGGATCGCGGCATGATGATCGTCAATTCCAACCGCTTCGCCAATTACAACCGGCTGCTGCCGCGCGATACGGCCGAAGCCCGCGCCTTGCGGCCGGTCGGGCATGACGGCAAGGGGGGCAATATCGGGGGGAGCGTCGCACAGATCGGGACACCCTATGCCGCCCGCATCAGCGCCTTCCTTTCGCCGTTGGAGATGCCTTGCCAGGCGCCGCCCTACGGGATGATCAGCGCGGTGGACCTGACCAGCAGGAAACTGGTCTGGACCCAGCCGCTGGGTACCGCGCAGGATAGCGGACCGCTGATGCTGCGGTCGATGCTGCCGGTCCGGATCGGCACATCCAATGTCGGCGGCCCGATAACCACGCGCGGCGGGCTGATCTTCATCGGCGCGACCCAGGACCATTATCTGCGCGCGTTCGAGACGGCGACCGGCGCGCTGAAATGGCAGGCGCGGCTCCCCGCCGGGGCACATGCGACACCGATGACCTACATCTCGCCGGCGAGCGGCCGTCAGTTCGTCGCCATCGCAGCGGGAGGATCGCGCATGCTCAAGACGCGGCGTGGTCACTACATCCTGGCATTCGCGCTCCCGAACAAACTCTAGCTGTTCTGCGGGAGCGCTACACCGGCCGTGAGGCGACGGACCAGGGGTTTGCAGCCTTCGAGGACCATCAGCAGAACAGCACCCAGGCCGGCAGCCAGTGCCATGTCGGTCCACGTCATCGCCCCGAACCGGAGCAGGGCTTGCGCCTGCGGCAGGAACAGGACCAGCGCGGTCACACCCGCGACCGCGACCGCGACATAGCGCAGGGCGGTGTTGTGCCGCCCAAGCGCCTGGCCGAGCGATGCGCTGAATGAGCGGTTGACGAGGATCAGCGCGACGATCTCGGCGATCAGGCCGAAGAAGATCAGCGCGCGAATTTCCGCCTCGGGCATCCCACTCCATGTTTCGACGAAGAAGAGGGCCGCCAGCATCGCGAAGGCCGCACCGCCCTGGAACAGACTCCAGGCGATCATCGGCAGCGAGAACAAGGCC
Source organism: uncultured Sphingomonas sp. (assembly GCA_947085315.1). Taxonomy (GTDB): domain Bacteria; phylum Pseudomonadota; class Alphaproteobacteria; order Sphingomonadales; family Sphingomonadaceae; genus Rhizorhabdus. The sequence continues at coordinate 36,001 of CAMTVW010000016.1, forward strand.
TCCGCCGGATCGCGCGGACGGCGGCGCATGATGTCGTCTTCGTCGCGCTCGGCTTCGAACACCAGCGCACAGACCGGGTCGATCACCATTTCGAGCAGGGCGATATGGATGGGACCGAACAGGATCGGCAGACCGAACAGCAGCGGCAACAGGGCCAGGCCCGCGATCGGCACATGCACCGCAAAGATGAACGCCATCGCCTTACGGATATTGTCGTATATTCGCCGGCCCAGCCGGACCGACTGGACGATCGATCCGAAGTCGTCGTCGAGCAGGACCATTGCCGATGCCTCGCGCGCGACGTCGGTGCCGCGCTTGCCCATCGCGATGCCGATATGCGCGGCCTTCAGCGATGGCGCGTCGTTGACGCCGTCGCCCGTCATCGCGACGATTTCGCCATCGGTCTTGAATGCCTGGACGATGCGCAGCTTCTGTTCGGGCATGATGCGCGCGAACACCGTGACGGTCTTCAGCCGTTCCGCCAGTTGAGCGTCGTCCAGCTCAGCCAGGTCGGCTCCCGTCAGCACGTCGCCCTCGGCGATGCCGGCCTGCGTGGCAATCGATCGCGCGGTTGCGGCATAGTCGCCGGTGATCATCACGACGCGGATACCGGCGCCACGGCATTCGGCAATCGCGGTGACGACGCTCTCGCGGAGTGGATCGGCGAGACCGACCAGTCCGGTCAGCGCGAAATCATAATCGCCCTGTGATACAGCCCAGTTCCTGTCAGGCGGCGTCGCGGTCGCAACGGCGAGCACGCGGATGCCGCGCACGGCCATCGCCTCGACCGCGGCCGTCATCGCAGCATGTTCCCCGGGTCCCAAATGGCAAAGGGTGGCGATCGTTTCGGGGGCTCCCTTGGCGGCCATCGTCAAGACTCCCCCATCATCCCAGATGTTCGACATTGCGAGCAGATCGGGGCGCAGCGCATAGCCATGGGCCAGCACGCTGTTCGACGAAGGTATTGCCGGGATCGCGGCGTGTGCGCTGTGGAGCGCGATCTCCATGGGATCGCTCGGCGCAAGGTCACTGGCGCGCGCGGCGGTCGTGATCAGGCGATGATAGGAGTCCGGAACCATCACAGCCTGCCCGACCGTGAGCGAGTCACCCGACGGCAGCCAGAGTTCGGCGAGCGACATGCGGTTCTCGGTAAGGGTGCCCGTCTTGTCCGTGCAGAGCACCGTCGCGGAGCCGAGCGTCTCGATCGCGGCGGCGCGGCGGGTCAGCACGCCGCCCTTGCCGATCCGCCAGGCACCCATTGCCAGGAACACGGTCAGCACGACCGGAAATTCCTCGGGCAGCATCGACATGCCGATGGCGATCCCGGCGAGCACGGCCTCGATCCAGCCCCCGCGCAGAAGCCCGTAGAGCAGGACGACCAGCAGTGCGATCACGCCGCCGCCGATTGCGCACCATGTCACGATTCGCGTGGTTTCGCGGCGCAGGCGTGGGGCTTCGGTGTCGAGAGTCGCGAGCGATTGGCCAATCTGGCCGATCTCGGTGCGTGCGCCGGTGGCCAGTACGCGTGCGATGCCGTTGCCGCGCACGACGAGCGAGCCCGAATAGACGAAGGGCTGACCATCGCCCCCGGGGCGGTGTTCGCCATTGCCGGGATCGGCCACGACCTTGCCGACCGGCAGCGATTCGCCGGTCAGCAGCGATTCGTCGGTCTGGAGGTCGCTCGCCTTGACCAATAGGGCGTCGGCGGCAATCCGGTCGCCCTGTTCGAGCACGATCAGGTCGTCGCGGACGACATCGCGCCCGGCAACGCGGACGCGCGCGCCGTCCCTGATGACCAGCGCACGCGGTGCGGAAAGGTCGCGGAGCGCCTCCAGCACATGTTCGGTGCGCGTTTCCTGGATTACGGTCACCGCGACCGAGAAGGTGGCAAATCCCAGCAGGATCAGCGCTTCGGTCAGGTCGCCAAGCAACAGATAGGCGACGCCGCCGGCCAGCAGGAGCGCCAGCATGGGTTCCCGAACCACTTCCAGCAAAATCCGCAGCACCGATCGCCGACGCGTGCGGGGCAGTTCGTTGGGGCCTTCGATTGCGAAACGTGCGCCAGCTTCGGTGGAGGTCAGTCCCGTAAGGTGATCGAAATCAGTCGTCATCGCCGCTTCCATCACCCCATTTGCGGCGCGCTTATAGCCGGTAATTATCGCAAGCGGCAGGCTATTGCGGCCGCCATGATCAGGCCGAAATGGGAGCGAGACATGCTCGTGACGCGGCGTGGCAGGATGGCCTGCCGCGTGCGCCGTTTCTCAATGGCCGGCTTCGGCCAGGAGCGGGTGCCAGATCGGATTGGCGTGCGCGCTGTCGTGATATTCGCGGATTTCGGCGATCCGGCCATCCCGGAGACGATAGAGATTGTGATAATGATTGTGGAATATCCGCCCGTCCTTCAGCGGGATGGTAGACTCGAATTCCACGGCGACCCGGTCGCCGCTGGCGGTGATGCCGTGGAGCACCGATGTCGCGCCCTCGCCGCTGAAATGTGATCGCATGATCTTCGAAAAATGGACGATCCGGTCCTGGATTTCCCCCATTCCCGGTACCCACCAGATGAAGTCCTCGGTCGCATAGGCCTCCAGCGCGGCGGCCAGCCCGTCGCGCGCGCCCGCGGCCCGGAATGCCTGGACGATCTCGACATTGGTATCGGACATCTTCTTCTCCCGGCTGGCCCGGCTGGCGGGCAATGAAAAAGGGGCGGGCTGACTGATGGTCGGCCCGCCCCCCTGGCTGTTGATACTGATCGTCGCCTAGAAGCGCTTGACCAGATCGATCCCGAAGGTGCGCGGATCCCCGGCCACCGCGCTGGAGACGCCGAGGCCCGAATTGACCACGCCGAAAGCGAAGGGCGAGTAACGCTTGTCGAACAGGTTCTTGGCGTAGACCCGCACCTCCAGATCGATGCTTTCGATGGTCAGCGACAGCGAGCCGTTCATCAGACCATAGGATTTCTGGATACGGAAAGCATCGGGCGTGCCCGGCCCGAGGGTCGGTACGCCGGCCGCCGTCGAACCGTTGACCGCGCCGGGCGTATCCTGCGGGAACAGATCCTGCTTGCTGCGCCACGACCAGTCGAGCTGACCCTTCAGCGGGCCGACGCCCGTCGGCACGGTGTAGCTGGTGGTGATCGCATAGGCCCATTTGGGTGTGACGAAGAAGTTCAGGAAGCTCTGATCGATCCCGCCGACCAGATATTTCCCATAGCGTGCATTGGTATAGGCGCCCGACAGGCCGATGAAGGCGCGCGGGAAGGGCGTTGCGCTCAGTTCGACCTCGACACCGTCGATCTTGGCCGAGGCTGCGTTGGTCAGGATCGTCGTACCGGCCCCGACCGCGGGCGGTGGCGGAGCCACGAGCGCGTTGCGCTGGGCGTCCTTCAGTTTCGAATGATAATAGTCGATGTTGAAGCGCAAGCGCCGGTCGAACCACTGGGACTTGAGGCCGATTTCATAATCGGTGACGATTTCCGGCTTGTAGGTCGCGACCGACAGCGGGTTGAGGTTGGGACGGATGTTGACGCCGCCCGCCTGGAAACCCCGGCTGGTCTTTGCATAGAGCAGCGCGTCTTCGGTGGGCGACCAATCGAGCCCGGCCGTGTAGGACAGGTTGGTGTCCTTCTTGAAGTTGGACACCCGGCAACCGGGCAGCAGCACCGCCGGCGCCTTGATCAGATTGGCGGGTGGCAGCTGGCAGGCGACCGCATTGAAGTCGTTCGCGATCAGCTTGCGCTTGGAGTCGGTATAGCGCAGCCCGCCGGTTACGTTGACCGTCGAGGTCAGGGCGAAGGTCGCCTGGGTGAAGGCGGCATAGCTGCGATCGTTCAGCTTATAGGCGTTGACCGTAGGGTTGGTCGGCAGGTTGAGCGGCGAGAACACGATCGTGTCCTCGCGGTTCGAGCCGGTCTTCTTCGAGTAATAGAGGCCGATCGTATATTTCAGCCGGTCGTCGATCGCCTGCCCGCCGAGCTGCAGTTCCTCGCTGAAGACGTTGAGGCGCGAATTCTGGCGGAAGCTGGCCAGATCGATGCCGCAGCCGCAGCCGTCGATCAGGCGGTTGCTGACCCCGTGACGATAGCCGGTGATCGACTTGAGCGCCGCCGGGCCGAGATCATAGGTGATCGTTGCCGATGCGCCGCTTGCCGAGCCCCGCGACGCCGACCTGAAGCCATTATAGACGTCGAGCAGGCTGGAGTTGACCGCGGTGTTGAGCAGCGCAAGGGCGGCAGCGCGGTCGGCGGCGGTGATCGTCGCAGCGCCCCGACCGGTGATCCGGATCGCGGCGGCGGTGAGCAGGCCCGCGTTGCCCGGATTGATATAGATGGGATGATTGGCCGAGCCGTTGTCGCGCGAGCGGCTATAGTCACCGCGGACGACGATTTCCAACGGATCGCTCGGCTGCAGCTGCAACGTGCCGCGAACGCCCTTGGTGTTCTGCGAATTGGGATCCTTCTGGCCGACATTGGGCTGATTGGCGCCGGGCAGAACCTTCTGGTTGGCATAGCCGCTATGTTTGGCAAAGGTGCCGACAAGGCGAAGCGCGGCGTCGTCGCCCGCGAGCGGCAGGTTCACCACGGCGTTGGCGCTGATCCGGCCATAGTCGCCCGTACCCAGCGAAACCTGTCCCTCGAACTGATCGGTCGGCATTTTGGTGAAGATGTTCACCGCGCCGCCCGTGGTGTTACGGCCGTAGAGTGTACCCTGCGGCCCCTTGAGAACCTCGACGCGATCGATGTCGACCAGATCGCCGATATTGCTGCCAAGGCTGCCGCCGCTGTAAACGCCATCAAGATAGATGCCGACAGACGGTTCCGTTCCGATCTGGATGGTGTCCTGCTTTTGGCCGCGAAGCTGCACGGCCGGCGAGTTGGGATCGGCGGGCGAGGACGCAATGACCAGGCCCGGCGTCGATTGTGCGATGTCGGTGAAGCGGTGGACCGAACGCGATTCGAGATCCGCGCCCGACAAGACGGCGACCGCAACCGGCACTTTCTGCAGGTTTTCCGAACGCTTCCGTGCAGTGACGATGATTTCGCCAAGGCGCGAATCATCGGTCACCGCCGCAGATTCGGGAGCCGGCGCGCCGGTTTGTACCTGCGCAGAGGCGCCGGTCGCGCTCATGACCGCCGCGATCATGCCCGCCGCATAAGATATGGATTGCTTGTTCATCTTCATTCTGCCCCTCCCGTACATGCTTTTTAGCACCGGCTTCGTTGCCCCATCGTCCGGCGCTTCAGCGTGCGCGAGTATTTGCCGTCTCAATCCGGCTTTGCCAGCTGCGATTTTGCAGTAGAGACCATGAAGTTGCAGAGCGCCTGCAATCGCGCTGAGGCAGAACCCGTTTTGACGACCGGGGCGGCGAAGAGAGGGAGTCTAATGGCCCACTGGCTGGTGAAATCGGAACCCAACACCTACTCGTTTTCTGACCTTCGGCGCGACGGGAAGACGGTGTGGGACGGTGTGCGCAACAATGCTGCGGCATTGCATCTGAAGGCGATGCAGGTCGGCGAAGAGACGCTTTTCTACCATAGCCAGGAAGGCAAGGAGATCGTCGGCATCGCCAGGGTCGTCCGCACAGCATTTCCCGACGCAAGCGATCCGAGCGGACGCTTCGTCGCAGTCGAGCTCGCGCCGGTGCGGACGCTGGCGAGGCCTGTCACACTCGCCGACATGAAGGCCGCCCCCGCGCTCGCCGACATGGCGATGATTCGCCAGAGCCGGCTTTCGGTTTCGCCGGTAACCGCTGCGGAGTGGGCGGCGATCCTGGCGATGGCTGAAGGTTGACGGGCGCCCGGCTCAGCGCCGCCGCTTCACCATCCGCAGCGTAGGCCAGTCGCCCCGCACGATGCTGTCCGCCAGATACATGCCCTGGCGACGATAGGCCTGCGCCACTGCATCGGCCTGACTGTCGAGCAGTCCGGCCAGAATCAGCGATCCGCCCGGCAGCACGGCATTGCCGAACACCGGCGCCAGTTCAATCAGCGGCCCCGCCAGGATATTGGCGATCAAAAGGTCATAGGGTAGCCGCGTCTTGAGCCGTCGATGGGCGAGTCCGGGCGCGACGGCGAGTTCGACCTGGCCGCGGCCGCGCCCGAGCGGGATACCATTCACGGCGGCATTTTCCGCCGTGACCTCGATCGAGACGGGGTCGATATCCGACGCGATCACCTTGGCTGCGGGCCACAATGCGCGCGCCGCAAAGGCCAGCAGGCCGGTGCCGGTGCCGATATCGGCGATATCGTCGAAACGCAGTCCCGATCGACGGAGCTTGTCGAGCATCGTCAGGCAACCGGTCGTGGTTTCGTGGTGGCCGGTGCCGAAAGCGCGGCCCGCGTCGATCATGAAACCCGTCATACCTGCGGGTACCTGATCAGCATTATAAGGTGTGTGGACGAAGAACCGCCCGGCGCGGATCGGTTCAAGGCCCGACTGCGACAGGGTTACCCAGTCATCTTCCGGAATATGGGTAAGGACCGGCTTGACCCCCTTCGCGCTGGGCACAAGCGCTGCGATGGTCGCGATCATCGCCTTGTCGGGCTTCGCTTCGACATAGGCGTCGAGCTGCCATTCGTCGGGCTTCTCGGGATCAGGCTCGCTCGTCATCAGGGTTGGCTGCGGGTCGAACAGCGCGAGTTCGGGCATATCCCCGGCGAGTTGTTCGGCCTCCGCCTTGTTGCAGGGCAGGGTGATTTTCCAGCTCCCCGCGCGATCGGGCGCGAAGGGGAAGCCGGTGATGCCGTCGCCTTTCGGCTCCTGTTTAACGGACATAGCTGGCTCCATTGATGTCGAGCACCGCGCCGGTCATCGAGGGCGGCGCATCGAGCGCCAGGAATTTGACCGCATCGGCGATCTCCTGAGGATCGGCCACCTTGCCGAGAGGAATATCGGCGAGCAGCTTGTCGCCGCCGCGGCTGGCCAGATAGTCGTCGGCCATGCCGGTCATGGTGAAACCGGGGCACACCGCGAAGGCCAGGATATTTTCGGCCGCATAGCCGCGCGCGATCGTCTTGGTCATCGCCACCATGCCCGCCTTCGACGCGGCATAGTGCCAGTGCGCGGGGCTGTCGCCGCGATAGGCCGCACGGCTGGCGATATTGACGATGCGACCGCCGCCGTGGCGCCGGAAATGGAGCACGGCGTGTCGGCAGAGATCGGCTGCGGCGGCCAGATTGATCTGCATCGTCCGCGTCCAGGCATCCGCCCAGGCGACATCGGGCGCGTCGATCGAGGCGGCCTCGAATATACCGGCATTATTGATGATGATGTCGATTCGCCCGTCGAGCATGGCCAGCGCCTGCTCCCATATGCGGCGCGGCGCGGTTGGATCGCTCAGGTCGGCAGCGATGCTGCCCTCTTCACCGGCGCCGGACTGATGGCCGACAATGCGGACATCCTCGCGTCCGAAACGCTCCAGGATGGCCTTGCCGATGCCTCGGCTGGTGCCGGTAGCGAAGATCGAGATGGTCATGCGGGGCGGATAGGGTGTCGGGCGCCCCGGGGCAACGGTCGATCGGCCGGACGTTATTCCGCTCCGATCATGATTCCGCTCCGATCATGCGTCGTCCCGCCGGAGCGACACCAGAACTTTAGGCAGCGATACGCGAGACGAAATCGCCGGTGATGGTTTCCAGCTTCGAAAGTTCGCCGTCAACACGGCGGAAGCCCGCTTCGAGATGATCGATCTCACCCGCGACATTTTCGGTGTCGATGCGGATCGCCGATATCGTCGTCGACATCGAGTCGGCGGCGAGCGCGGTCTCGTCGACCGCGGCGGTGATCATGGTGACGGTCTGTGCCTGCGATTCCATCGTCACGCGGATGCGTTCGGCCGAGGTCTGGACTTCGCCGACGATGTCGCGGATCGCACCATTGGCTTCGACGGTCTGCCGGGTAGCCGCCTGGATCGCGGCGATCTTGGCGGCGATGTCGTCGGTGGCACGTGCGGTCTGGCTGGCGAGGCTCTTCACTTCCTGGGCGACGACCGCGAAGCCGCGGCCGGCGTCGCCGGCGCGTGCGGCCTCGATCGTCGCATTGAGCGCGAGCAGGTTGGTCTGACCGGCGATGTCGCGGATCAGGCCGAGGATCGATTCGATCGCCTGGGCATGGTCCGAAAGGACTTCGGAGATCGTCACGGCATGGACCGAGCGATCGGCAGCGCGGGTCGCGATCTGCGCGGCAACTTCGACTTCGGCGCGGCTTTCCTCGATCGCACGGATCAGCCCGGCGGCGGTGTGGGCGGCCTCGCGCATCGCCAGCGCCGACTGTTCGGCGGCGGCGGCGACTTCGGACGTCTTGCCCAGCATGCCCCGCGCGGCATGCGACGTGTGGCCGGTGCGTTCACGCAGGCCGCGCGAATCGTCGAGCGCGCGGGTCAGCGTGTCGGAGATGTTGGCGCGGAATTCGCGACCCTGGTCTGCGAGACCCTTGTGGCGTTCGGCGCGACCGAGCGTGCCGACCACCGTGAAGGTTAGGTCATAATAGATCGAGTTGATCGTCAGCAGCGCTTCGCAGGACTCGATCGCGAACTCGGCATCTTCGATGTGGGTCCGATAGACGAAATTACAGATCCGGCTTACGCCTTCGGCGGTGAGTTGCGCGATCGCGGCATGGTCGCCGCTATGCCGCACATGATGTGCGGCGCTGTCGATGATGAGACGGAGATGCGCCGCCGTGATGCCCTCGCGCAATATCGAGTCCCACATCTGAGCGGCTTGTGAAGCGACTGGGGTGGGATCCTGTGACCCCAGCGTCGGCAGGCTTGTGTTTGAGAGGATGCCGCCATTGGTCGAATAGAAGTCGCGGACAAGCTCGACGATCTCCGCGCGCGAACGCGCGCCGATCGCCTTGAGTCGCGCGTTGAGGTTACCCTTGCGGTCATAGACCGCGAGCTTCCTGGCGATTTCCTGATCGGAAAGACCGACCATGTCCACCTCGTCACCCAACATCTTGGCTCCTACGCGCTGCGTGTAAATCTGCGATAGCCGGCATTCCTAAGGAGCAATGGTAAACATGCCCTTTAGACCGGTCGAAATCGCGACCAGTTCGGGAAAATTCGTTGCGGCGGACGTGCCAAGCGCCTTGCATGGCGTGGTGCATCGGCTAAGACGGGCGCCGTCGACAGAGGGAGGGCATCATGTCGCGCAATCCGGGGCGTCCGCTTTCGCCGCACCTCACAATATGGAAATGGGGACCAGCAATGGTCGTCTCCATCCTGCATCGGGCGACCGGCGCAGGCATGGCAATCGGGGCGGGAATCGGCTTCGTCTGGTGGCTGCTGGCCGCCGCGAGCGGGGCGTCGGCTTATGCTGATTTCCTGGACGTCGCGACCTCGTGGTTCGGCTATCTGGTCGCCATCGGACTGACCTGGGCCTTTTTCCAGCACATGTTCTCGGCGCTCCGTCACTTCGTGATGGATATCGGCGCCGGCTATGAACTGCATGTCAACCGGATGGCGGCGATCGCGACGATGGTTGGTGCGGTGCTTGTCACCCTGGCGATCTGGGCGCCGATCCTGGCGCGGGTCTATGGGGGAGCCGAATAATGGGTAACGGAACCGGTATCGGCCGCGTCCGCGGGCTCGGCTCGGCCAAGCATGGCTCGATGCACTGGTGGCGTCAGCGGGTGACTGCGGTCGGCAATCTGCTGCTTGCCACATGGTTCGTCGTCTCGCTGTTCCGCCTGCCGAATCTCGAACATGACATGATCCTGCAGTGGATCGGCCAGCCCTTCGTGGCGGTGGCGCTGATCCTGCTCACGGTTTCGGTCTTCTACCATCTCCGGCTCGGCTTGCAGGTGATCATGGAGGATTATGTCCATGAGGAGGCCGGCAAGGTCTTCTTCGTCCTGTTACTGAACTTCTACGCGATCGCGGGCGCCGCGCTGGCGATCTTCTCGATCCTCAAGATCGCATTCGGGGGAGTGCCCGCGTAATGGCCGAGGCATATAAGATCATCGACCACCTCTACGACGCGGTGATCGTCGGTGCTGGCGGCTCGGGCCTGCGCGCAACCATGGGTGCCGCCGGTGCCGGTCTGAAGACCGCCTGCATCACCAAGGTGTTCCCGACCCGCAGCCACACCGTCGCCGCGCAGGGCGGCATCGCCGCTTCGCTCGGCAATATGGGGCCCGATCACTGGACCTGGCACATGTACGACACCGTCAAGGGGTCGGACTGGCTGGGCGACCAGGACGCGATCGAATATATGGTGCGCGAAGCACCCGCTGCGGTGATCGAGCTCGAACATGCCGGCGTGCCGTTCAGCCGCACCGAAGAGGGCAAGATCTATCAGCGCCCGTTCGGCGGCCATATGCAGAATATGGGTGCGGGCCCGCCCGTGCAGCGCACCTGCGCCGCCGCCGACCGTACCGGCCATGCCATGCTTCACGCGCTCTATCAGCAGAGCCTGAAATATGACGCCGACTTCTACATCGAATATTTCGCGCTCGACCTGATCATGGAGGGCGGCGAGTGCAAGGGCGTGATCGCGCTCTGCATGGAAGATGGTTCGATCCATCGCTTCCGCAGCCATTCGGTGGTGCTGGCGACGGGCGGCTCGGGCCGCACCTACTTCTCCGCGACATCGGCGCATACCTGCACCGGCGACGGCGGCGGCATGGTGCTGCGCGCAGGGCTGCCGCTCCAGGATATGGAGTTCGTCCAGTTCCACCCCACCGGCATCTACGGCGCCGGGGTGCTCATCACCGAGGGCGCGCGCGGCGAGGGCGGCTACCTCACCAACTCCGAGGGCGAGCGCTTCATGGAGCGCTACGCCCCGTCGGCAAAGGATCTTGCCAGCCGCGACGTCGTGTCGCGATCGATGGCGATGGAGATGCGCGAAGGCCGCGGCGTCGGCAAGAATGGCGATTACATCTACCTGCACCTCGATCATATCGATCCCAAGGTGCTGGCGGAGCGGCTTCCGGGCATCACCGAGACGGGCAAGATTTTCGCCAATGTCGATCTGACACGTCAGCCGCTGCCGGTGACGCCGACGGTCCATTACAATATGGGCGGCATCCCCTGTAACTATCATGGCGAAGTCGTCACGCTGAAGGACGGCAATCCGGACGCGGTCGTGCCGGGGCTGTTCGCGGTCGGCGAGGCTGCCTGCGTGTCGGTACACGGCGCCAACCGCCTCGGCTCCAACTCGCTGATCGACCTTGTGGTGTTCGGCCGCGCGACGGGCTTCCGTCTTGCCGAACTTATCAAGCCGAACAGCAAGCACGGTCCCGTCGTTGCCGAAGCCGATGAGAAGGCGCTGGGCCGGCTCGATCATTATCGCAACGCCAAGGGCGCATCGCCGACGGCGGAAATCCGTCTCGACATGCAGCACACGATGCAGAAGCATTGCGCCGTGTTCCGCGACAAGGAGCTGCTCGACGAGGGCAAGATCCTGATCGACAAGGTCTATGAGAGGGTAGCCGACATCGGGATCACCGATCGCTCGCTGATCTTCAACACCGATCTGATCGAGACGCTGGAGCTCGACAATATGCTGCCGCAGGCGGTGGTGACGATGCATTCGGCCGCGAACCGCAAGGAAAGCCGCGGCGCGCACATGCACGAAAGCTACCCCGATCGCGACGACGCGAACTGGATGAAGCATACGATCACCTGGTTCGACAAGGGCGCGTTGAAGATCGATTATCGGCCGGTGCACGAATATACGCTCACCGACGAAGCCGAATATGTGAAGCCGAAACCACGCGTCTACTGAGCGTGTCGGGCTGCAAAGCGGTTATGGAAAAGGGGGCTTCGGCCCGCTTTTCTGTGCCTAGAAGCCCTTCAGCACCGGCAGGATCGTTCCATAATCGTCGGTCCAGGCGGCAAGCCCGGGTCGGCTGGCGACCGGACGCCATTCGGCCGATCGGTCGCTGGCGCGCAGCTGGCTGAGGGTGGCGGGTGAACGGGTCATCGCGACCCAATAGGAGGTCGCGGCGCGGCGGGCCTCGGCCCCAGCATCGGGATGATAGTCCCGGATCGCGATCTGCCATCCATCGACGCGCGCCAAGGCGGCAAGCACCGGTTCCAGATCGACCCATTTGTTCGAGATATGGATCATCAGCAGACCGCCTGGCGCCATTGCCTGGCGGTAGGTGGCAAAGGCCTCGCGGGTGAGCAGGTGCATCGGGATCGCGTCCGACGAGAAAGCGTCGATCGCCAACAGATCATGCGCGCCCGCAGGGGCGGCCGCCAGGGTCAGGCGCGCGTCACCGATCTCGATCGGCACGTCGGGCAGGCAGCGCGACAGGAAGGTGAAGGCCTTTGGATCATGTGCGATGCGCGCGACGGCGGGATCGATTTCATAGAAGCGCCACGGCTGGCCCGCCTTTGCGTAGCAGGCGAGGGTACCCGCGCCGAGCCCGACCACGCCGATCCGGGCGTGCGGCCCAAACAGGGCGGGCGCGGCCCGCATCGCGATGCCGATCCCCGAGCCGGGCGCATAATAGCTGGTCGGATAGAGTGCGAGCGCCGGATCGAGCAACTGGATGCCATGGGTGGTGTTGCCGTGGATCAGGATGCGCGCCCGGTTGGGGCCGTCGCCATTCTCGCCGATCGTATAGATGCCGAAATAGCTGCGCGTGCGGCTGTTGGCTTCGATCGTGCGCAGGATATTGGCGCCGCAGCCCATGCCCAGGATCAACGCGGCGAGGCAGGAGGCGAAGACGATGCGGTTGGCGATCGCGAAACGCGCGAGCAGCGCGACCGCGATCAGTGCGCCCGCCGCCAATGTCATTGGCGGCGTGACGATGAACAGGCCGCGCGCGAACATCGCCAGCAGGATCGCGGCGATCACGATCCAGCGGCGCTGCACCGGGGAGAGCGGAGCGGCGTCCGGGCGAAGCGGCATCAGCAGTGCGGCGCCCAGGATCAGCAGCGGATATTCGTAGAGCCAGTCGAACAGGGCGGGTGCGATCAGCGCGCAGAACACCCCGCCGACAACCCCGCCGATCGACATGCACAGATAGAAATCGGTCAGCCGCGCCGGGCCCGGCCGAAGACGGTACATGCGGTGGTGCAGTGCCACAGACACTGTGAAGACGATCAGCAGGTCGGCCGCCATCATCAGCCAGAGATTGGCGACCACGCCGCTGCCCACGGCAGCCCCGGCGACGATCAACACCAGCGGCAGGATGCGGATGGCGATCGTGGCGACGCGGCCCCGATCGGAGAAGGCGAAGGTGAAACTCAGCAGATAGAGGCCGAGCGGCACCACCCAGATCAGCGGGATCGCCAATATGTCGGTCGTGATGTGCGTGGTCGCCGCGAGAATGAGGCCCGAGGGTATCGCCGCGAGCGCGATCCAGCGCAGCCGCGTCGTCATCGAGGGCGCCGTGTCCACGACAGTCTTGGCGATGACGGGCGCATCGGCCTGCCGGGGGAGCCGCAGGACGCAACCGGCGACCAGCAGGCAAAGCAGGACATAGCCGATGCTCCACGCGCCGCTCTGCATATCGAGCGGCAGGATCGGCTCGATCAGCAGCGGATAGGCGATCAGCCCGCCGAAGCTGCCGAGGTTGGAGGCGGCGTACAGCGCATAGGGGTTGGCGCCGGGCTCGCGCAGCGCAAACCAGCGCTGCATCAGCGGCGCCTGTGCGGAAACGACGAAGAAAAGCGGGCCGATCGATCCGATCAGCAGCCACGGTACCCACAGGATCGGCGATGCGTCGGCAGACGGCGTGATCGCGCCGAGGCCGAGCGGCAGCCAGAGCGCCGCCAGCGCGAACAGCACCAGATGCAGCACGCCCTGCGCGGCGGGCCGCAGCCGTCCGGCGAGATGGGCATAGGCATAGCCACCGAGCAGCAGCGCCTGATAGACCAGCATCGCACTGTTCCACACGGCGGGCGCACCACCAAGGCGCGGCAACGCCATCCGCGCGACCATCGGCTGCATCAGGAACAGCAGGAAGGAGCCGGCGAACACCGTCGCGACGAACAGCGGCCGCGTCGATCCGCTATGTCGTATCTGAAGTGCCCTCGATGCCATGCGCCGGTCCTCTGGAGAGGATCATCCCTGGCCCCGCCATGGTCAAAATAGCGTTAATGGTGGGACTGGGGGCGGGATGTGCCGTGCCCCGCAGACAGCGCCACGGCTGGTTATCCATCTTTTTGCCGCAATGCGGCACTAGGCGCCCGCGCCTATGAAGAAAGCCATCATCCTCGCCGCAGGGCAGGGCTCGCGGCTGCTGCCGCTGACCGCCGACCAGCCCAAATGCCTGATCGATTTCGCGGGCAAGAGCCTGATCGCCTGGCAGATCGAGTCGCTCGTCGCCAACGGCATCAGAGAAATCGCGGTCGTCACCGGTTTTCGTGACGCGAAGCTTGGCGCCGCACTTGCCGCGATCACGCATCCCGGCGTTACGATCCGCACCTGCTTCAATCCCTTCTATAAGGTCGCCGACAATCTCGGCTCCTGCTGGATCGTACGCGAGGAGATGGATCAGGACTTCATCATCCTCAACGGCGATACCCTGATCCCGCCCGAGATCGTCGGCCGGCTGATCGCGGGCGCCACGGCACCGATCACCGTCACGATCGACGTCAAGGACAGCTATGACCTCGACGACATGAAGGTCCAGCGCGACGGCGACCGGCTGCTCCAGATCGGCAAGCGGCTGGAGCCGCAAGAGACCAACGCCGAGTCGATCGGCATGCTCGCCTTCACGGGCGAGGGGCCGTCGATCTTTCGTGGTCAGGTCGAAGCAATGATGCGGACCCCGGAAGGCGTACTCAACTGGTATCTCAAGGCGATCCACGCGCTGGCGCCCTCGGGCGTGGTCAGCACCGTCTCGATCGAGGGGCTCGGCTGGGCCGAGGTCGATTTCCCCGAAGATCTACCGATCGCGCGCGCGCTGACCGAGGGTTGGGTGAAGGGCTGAACAGATCAATTGAATCGTAGCGGGATCGGGTTCGCATATCCGCGAACTGGCAGGATGGCGTCCCATGATGATTCCCGCTTCTGAAGCTGCGGCGCTGCGACAACCCGCTCTAATCTCCCGCGTGCTCGGTCAGATGCGCTTCGAGATCATGCATGTTATCCGCAAAACAACGGCTGCATGTCGGGCTTTCCGCATGACGCCCCTGATCCAGAAAGTCCGCATGCGAACGTCGTTCAGCGCCAAACAGGACGCTGCGAAGCGACACGGCGGCAAGGTTGCCTATCGGTTCTGCCCGGCGAAAATCCTGGCAGCAACGCAATACTGTCCCGTCACAGTCGATGATGAGGTCGTCCAGCACCTGGGATCCGCAACGCATCGGCAACGGTCGGAATGCCAGCGCGTTGAAGACGCTGCGATCGTCAGCGCAGCGGCTCGCCAGAGGCGCGAGCATCACATGCGCACCGCGTTCCTGGAACCAGGTGCGGGTTTCGGCGGCATCCTTCACATTGGCGCGACTGAGCGGGATGGACACGTGCACGCGATTTCCAAACAGGTCGAGCATCTGTTCGTATTTTGGGATCACGCGTTCCAGCCGTAGCGGTTGCATCAGCAGGTTGAAGCTTGCTGCAACTATGGATTCGCAGTGAAGCCCGATGATCACATCCAGATCGCGCAAAGCCTCGTGGCGTTGCAGATTAAATGCAGCACCGTTGGTATTGATGGAAACAGGCGTCGAAGGAAAACGACGGCGCAGATATTGCACTCGTTCCACGACGTGGGGATCGACAAGCCCGTCTCCGAACAGCCCCAGGGCGATTTGCCCTGAAATCGGAAATCGCAGTACGCCTATCTCGTCGATGACTCGACGAAACAAAGGCATCTCCATCGGTACGCGCGGAACGTGCGCCGTCGATGCCTTGCCGGTGGGGCAATGGATGCAGGAAGCATTGCATAGGCCGGTAGTCCCGATGGCGATGAAGCCGAAGCGATCGGGCGCGGGGCCACGTGGGCGAAGCTGCACGAGTTCGATCGCTGTGGCGTGTGAGGTCGGGTTTAGCGCAAAAGCCTTTTCCAACGCTTCTAATTGTTGGCTTACGCGGCCACGTCGGCCAAGCGCGGCGGCATAGAGCCGCCACAATAGTGCCCGGTCGGGCCCCATGGATAAAGCGAGCCTGATCCTGCGCAGCGTGAGACTAGCCCAGCCCATCGCGTCTTTCGTCATAATGCGGATCAACACAGCACCGTAGGCCGTCTTTCAGAAAATGCCGCCATCTCATGCTCCAGCTCGTGATAGCTGTCGCCTGACGCCGCGTGGACGCTCCTACAACACCGCCTTCGTGAATGGGCGAATGGGCGGTTGGGCTCCGCGTGTCTCCGGATGCTCGATCTGCACTAAGCTGCGGAAGGCGCGGAAGTGTCCGCCGGAGAAGCAAGCTCTTCGGTCGTTAGCCAACCCTGCGTTCGAATGAGAGCTACCCGATTTCTAGCCACCGGAACGTGCAGCCCGTTCTTTAGGACCAGAGTGACCGTGCGATCGTCCTTGTACCACCCCTGGACGGCCCCTTTTTCGACCCACCACGAACGATGGACCCGCAAACCCCGCCTCTCATCGAGCTCGGCAACCACGTCTCGCATTACTCCATAATGCAAATGGGAGCCCCCGTGCACATGAACGCGAATGTGGTGATCCTCCATCTGGAGGCACATCGCGCTCAAAAGGATATGATCTGGCAGGCCCGCGCCACCTGGAAGGCCTGCCCGACCCGCTCGGTCCAGCATCGCAAATTCGGGAGGGGAAGACGCGCGCGCTTTGGTGCTCATCCGGAACTTTCCCGGACCTCCGAGCTCGATCCAGGCGAGTATGAGCGCCCAGGCCACGGTCACGCCCAGCGTTAGTCCGTACCATTCGAGCGCCTTCATGTTCGATGCACGCAAAGGCCAGAACAGGCTGGTGATCGCAGCGTCCAGTGCAGCCAGAGGGACGCACGCCACGACAAGGATTGTCATGGTCGAAAATAGCGCGGGAAAGCCTTTGCGAGGGCCCAGGACAAAGCCTGTCACCGTGCAGACCCAGGCGACTATGCTTCCAATCCAGAAGACAGACGTCCAATATATCAGACGGTAGAAAAAATTACCCTCATAGCTTCCAAAAGGGCCGCTGAGGCCAAAAGCCAGGCCCGCGAGCGTAGCCCAGGCCATCACACTCGCCCAGCGGTCGCCTTTGCCTAGCAAATCTGCGAGCTTGGTTGCGGGGGATAGGCCGTTCGCAGACATCAATCGCGATCCAAGACTTCGCTATCGGGCAAGATCGCCATTTTACCGGCGCCCTACACTTGCAGATGTAGCGGGCAGATCTGCAACGGCACACGGCGCAGCTTTCCGCGCTCGCCTCGCCCTGATCGATTCCGATGGCAGCTTCACAGGCCCGTCAATGCCAGCCGGCACTTCCGCTTTCCACCATAAATGGGCGCGGTTGTCCGATTTGGATCAATCGGCCACCCGTGCCGCGCGGTGTGACGCGGGAATCGAGGTTGGCGCGGGCCACCCAACGCCCTCGTCGTCAACGGCAACCTGATCTTCGGGATCGACGCCAGTCGACGGTGATCGGGAACGACGAATCCATTCCAGCCGGATCAACTCGGCCACATCCCCTTCAGCCAGTCCGCCAGCGCGCCGATCTGCTCCGCACTCAGCGCCACCGCCTGCCCCAGCGCCGGCGGTCCGGCCCAGCCCGCGTCGGTGACCGATACGCCGCCCTGTTCGCGCTCACCCTCATAGCGGGGGATGACGTGGAAATGGACGTGCGGGTCGACCATCATCAACATCAGATAGTTGAGCTTCTGATAGCCGACGGCGGCTGATAGCGCCGCCTCGATCTGTTTCGTGACCGTCGCCAGCTCGGCATGCGCCTCGGGCGGCAGATCGCCGAACGCGGTGGCATCGGATTTGGCGGCGAGGAGGAGCGAACCTAGCGTCGGCTGGGCGGGGCGGAGCAGCACCACCCAGTGGCGGTAATCGCGGATCAATGTCGCCGGATAGCCGAATTTCTCGATCGTCGCGTTCGCCATGTCTGCTCTCCAGAGCTATCCCGCCAGCCAGGTGGTGATCGGCTCGCCGCGCGCCTGCCGGATCATCGCCTGAACCAGCCGCACCGCGTGGAAGACGCAGGATAGCACGGTCCACCACGCCACCGCGATCAGCCCGATGTCGGGGCGCTGCAGCGCGGTCGCGACGAACAGGATCACCATGTTCGGATTGCGCCGCGCGGTGATCAGCCGGAAATCGCTGTCGATCTTCTCCCACACATGGATGTGGATACCGCCATAGCGGCGCATGAAGATGCCCTCGATCAGCCGCTGGACGACATAGCCGCCGACGATCGCGATCATCACCGCGGCGAAGCTCGCGTCCGACAGCGCCAGGCCCCAATGCGCCAAGCCCACGCCCCAGGCCCACCACCAGAAGGGCGGATGGACGAGATCGAGGCCATGATCGAAGATATTGCCCCAATAGCTTGAGGTGATCGTGCAGCGGGCAAGCTTGCCGTCGACGGTGTCGAGCACCATGAAGACGAGCCCCGCCGCCATGCCCGACCAGTAATGGCCCTCCCAGAACAGCCAGGTCGCGAGCACGCACATGATCGCGCCGATCGTCGTCACCTGATTGGGGCTCATCCCGATCCGCGCGGCGAGGCGGGTCAGCACCAGTGCCCATTCGGGCCACAGATATTTGGTGAGCAGATCGGTGACGCCTTTATAGGCGCCGAAATAGGTCTTGCGCTCAATCGCGCGGACGCTGCCGGGTTCGAGCCGTTCGAGCACCGGCTCCTCGCGCTTGCGCAGCGCCTCATTGTAGAAGACGCGGTGATCCTCGGCGCGGACCTCGGTCAGGCCTGCGGGGAAGGCGTCGCCACCGGCATCTTCGACAACATGCGCGATCACCGGCTGCCCGTCGAGCGTCAGCACCTCGCCCGGGCGGGCGGCCATGAATTTCAGCCAGGCGGGTTCGAAGACATGGCTGGCGGCGACCAGCAAGGCGGGGCCATCGGCCGCCCCGAACCGCAGCGCCTGCGCGTCGGCGATGCGCCGCAGCCTTTCGCTGCTCGTCATGCCCCATATCAGGGTAGGATTGGTACCGATCGGTCGAACGGCAAGCGCCAGGCTGGTCATTGCACCCGCAAGATTGTTTTGAAGTGGCTAGGATCCAGCTTCCTTGCCGATCCTGCGCCGGGCTGGCAAGGCAGGATGATGCGTAACCCCGGCTTCACCGCGATCATCCTCGCCGGCCAGCGACCCGGTACCGACCCGCTCGCCGCCCATTTCGGCCAGGCCCACAAGGCGTTGATCGATATAGCGGGCCAGCCGATGCTCGCCTGGGTCGCCAGCACGCTTGCCGCGCACAGGAATGTGAACCGGATCATCATCCTGGCGCAGGACGGCACGACGCTGCTCGAACATCCGCGAACACGCTGGCTGGCCGACGAGGCGCAAGTCGCGCTGCGTGACGGCGGCGATTCGATCGTTGGCGCGATCGGCGCTACTCTGCGCGCGATCCCCGGCGGCTATCCCTTTCTGGTGACGACCGCCGACAATGTCCTGCTCGACGACGCGATGCTCCATTATTTCACCGGCGAGGCGATCGGTGCCGATCTCGCGGTGGCGATGGTCGAGCGACGGACGCTGGAGGCGGCCTATCCCGGCAACCGCCGCACCTGGCTGCCCTTTCGCGGTGGCGCCTATTCGGGGGCGAACCTGTTCTGGCTGGGCAGCCCGGCGGCGCTCGATGCGCTCGCGGTCTGGGCAAGGGTCGAACAGCAGCGCAAGAAGGCGCGCGCGGTGCTCGGGGCCTTCGGCTATGGCCTCGCGTTGATGATCGGGCTGCGGCTGTTGACGCTCGATCAGGCGATCGAGCGCGCGGGACGAAAGCTGGGTCTCAAGGCACGCGCGGTGGTGCTGCCGCATGCCGAAGCCTGTATCGATGTCGACAAATTGTCCGACCATGTGATGGCCGAGGAAATATTGCGAAAGCGGCAAGCCTGATGCTCCCCCATAACGCCTCCCGGACCATGGTGCGATGAGCCAAGCAGCGCAGGCCCCGTCGCGCGAAGAGGCGCTCAGCCTCATCGAATTGCTCAACACCGGACGTCCAGTGGAGGCTATCGCGCTCGGCGAAAAGTTCGCCGCGAAATATCCGCGCTCTATCGCCCTCTGCAACATGCTGGGGGCGGCATGTATTGACGTGAAGCGTCTCGATCAGGCGGTGATCTGGTTTGGAAAGGCGGCGCGGTTGGATCCCGCCAATGTCGAACCGCTCTACTCTCTCTGCGTGACGCTTCAGGAAATGGGCCGCAAGAGTGAAGCGGTCGCATGCTGTGACCGCATATTGCGGATCCAGCCCGATCATGCTGACATCATGGGGCAGAAGCTGCTCCTGCACGCGCATATGTGCGATTGGGATACGCTGAAAGCCGCGGCGCAAGCGGGAGCCGTCAGGAATCTTGGGATCATCGGCAAGGCTGCACCGACTTTCGCGCTGCTGCCGCTGGAAGATAACGCCGAAAGGCATCGGCTGCGCTCGGAGAAATATGCGGCGGAGAATTTTGGGCCCCCCACACTGCCCGCCATCGCACCGCCCGCCGCGAAGCCTGAAAAGCTCCGCATTGGCTATTTCTCTGCCGACTTCAAAGAGCATCCCGTCGCGTCGTTGATGGCGCGGGTACTAGAACTTCACGATCGCTCCCGGTTTGAACTGGTCGGATATGCCTTCGGCCCTCCTGTCGAGGATAGCATGCGCGATCGAATCAGGCGGTCGGTCGACCTGTTCCGCGATGTACAGGCGCTGACCCCGCAGCAGATGGCCGAGCAGGCACGGCGCGATCGGATCGACATCGCCGTCGACCTGACCGGCTACACCACCTATTCGCGTACCGGGGCGTTCGCCTGCCGGGCGGCACCGGTTCAGATATCCTATCTCGGCTATCCCGGCACGATGGGCACGTCGTTCATCGATTACATCATCGCCGACAGGAACCTCATCCCCACCGAACTTCAGCGCTTTTATTCGGAAAAGCCGATCTACCTGCCGCACAGCTATCAAGCCCAGGACGATCAGTTGAAGATAGCGGAGCCCACGCCCACGCGCGCCAGTCTCGGGTTGCCCGAAGATGCATTCGTCTTCTGCGCGATCAACAACAGCTACAAGATCCTGCCCGGCATGTTCGACCAATGGATGGGCCTGCTGCGACAGGTGGAAAATAGCGTATTGTGGCTGTTCAGGCCGAACAGCTGGGCCGAAGCCAATCTCGTGAAGGAGGCGCAGAAGCGTGGCGTCGATCCGGCGCGCATCATCTTCGCGGATCGCAAGCCCTTTGCCGATTACCTGGCCCAGTTCCGCCAGGCGGATCTGTTCCTCGACACCTATCCCTATAATGCCGGCGCGACCGCGAGCAACGCGTTATGGGCCGGCCTTCCGGTCGTCACAATGATGGGTGCAAGCTATCCGTCGCGGATGGCGGGAAGCCTGTTGCGGGCCGTGGGGCTCCCCGAGCTGGCAACCAGCTCGATCGACGCCTACACGGCATTGGCCTTCGACCTGGCGACCCATCCGGCGAAACTCGCCGAGATCAGGCGCCGGCTGGCGCACAACCGCGATAGCATGAAGCTGTTCGACAGCGATCTTTTCACCCGGCACCTCGAGGACGGCTATATGTTGGCCTATCAGCGCTGGTTTGAGCGGGAGGCACCCGGCGTCATCGATGTGCCCGATCGGTCGAAACCGGCCTCCCCGCCCACGGCTTAAAGTCGCAATTTCCGTGCGGTCTTGCCCAGCGCAGCCTTGTCGCCCTGCGTCAGGCCGAAGCGACCGCACAGCCATATGCCGCCCAGCATCAGCACCGCGCCCAACGCGATGCGGATGAGGTGATGGAGCGGCGAGGCCAGCTCGGACAGCAGGAATATCCCGACGCCGACGGCCGCCGCCACGCCCGCCGCGCGGGCGAAGGGTGGGCTAAAGGGATGGAGTCGGTTGTGGTGCCAGAGCTGGATCATCGGGGTGAGCACCGTCACCAGGATGCCCGCGCCAACGGCGATCGCCATGCCGTCCATCCCGCCCTCTGGCAGCAGCAGCGCGCCGAGCGCCAGTGCGGTGGCGAGGCCGGTCATGCTGCCCACCAGCGGGTGATGATAGCGGCTGATCACCGACTGGATCGCCGCCGCCTGGCCGCCGACCGATTCGAGCAGCCGGACGAAGGTGAGCAGCGCCAGCGCGAAATAGGCGGCCTGCGCCGCCGACCCGAACAGCGCGAGGATCGCGCGCCCTCCGCCCGCGATCGTGCAGACCACCGGGGTGGCGACGATCATCGAAAGGCGGGTCGCAAAGCCGTAAATCTCGGCGACATGGCGGATGTCGTGGCGGGCGGCCTCCGAGGCCAGCGGTGCCATGACATAGGAGAAGGCGTAGCGGACGAGCTGGACCCCGCTCGCGATCTTGCGTGCGATCGCGAACAGGCCGGCGGCGCTGGCACCGGCCGCACCGGGGATGATCGCGTTCAGGATCAGCGGTGGGGCGTCGGCGAACAGGCGGTATACGATGTTGGCGGGCAGGACCGAAATCCCCGCCCAGAAGGTGGCGGCGGTCATCTCGCGCGTCGATGCGCTGTTCAGCACCAGATCGAGCCGATAATAGCGCGCCAGCAGCCGGGTTGAGAAGATGCAGGTGATCGCCAGCGATATCAGATGCGCGATCAGCAGGCCGAGCGTACCCGCGCCGAGCAGCGCCAGCAGGATTGCGGCGAGCATGCGGATCACCTGTTCCCACAGTACGCGCAGGCGGATTTCGGGGCCGAACGCCTTGCGTGCGCGCAGGGCCGAGGTAGATATTTCGATATAGGCCCAGAAGGGCAGCGCCCAGGCGAACAGCGCGATGCCGGTGACGAGATCGTCGCGATCCCTGGCGGCGACATTGATCAGCTTCGCCAGCCAGGGCGCGCCGAGGCTCGCCGCCAGCGCGATCAGGATGCAGGGCAGCATGCCCATCACCATCGCCTGGCGCAGCGCAGCGGCGCGCTCGGCATCGTCCCTCGCGCGCGGGACGACGCGCTGGAGCGCGCTGGTCATCCCCAGGTCGGCAACATTCTCGATCAGGTTCACCGCCGACCACAGCACCATGTAGAGCCCGTAGGTCGGCAGACCGAACAACCAGACATAGAGCGGCTGCGAGATGATCTCGATCACGCTGCCCGCGCGGGCGAGCAGCGCCGTCCCCGCGCCTTTGGCGACCTGGCGCGAACCGGGCGGCAGATCGGGAGGAGCGGAAGCCATGCGGTGCTTTAAGGTTCCCGCCACGCCGCCGCAATGGCGCGGGGAAGATTGCCCAAGCGGATTTTTTGCGGCCTTCCACCATTGAGCCGACGTCCGCTATTCGCTATCGCACCTGCAACAACACAGGGGGTTCCGAGTCATGGCTGAGTTCGCGCTTCCGAAGAACAGCAAGATCAAGAAGAACGGCAAGGTCCACAAGGCCGCCCCCGGCGCCAAAGACGTCAAGTCCTTCAAGCTTTACCGCTACGATCCCGACAGCGGCGAGAATCCCCGCTATGACACGTTCGAGATCGATCTCGCCGAATGCGGCCCGATGGTTCTCGACGCTCTGATCAAGATCAAGAGCGAGCAGGATCCGTCTGTCACCTTCCGCCGGTCGTGCCGCGAAGGTATTTGCGGTTCCTGTTCGATGAACATGAACGGCCGCAATGGCCTTGCCTGCACCACCGCGATCGAGGACTGCAAGGGCGAGGTTCGCGTCACCCCGCTGCCGCATATGGACGTGATCAAGGATCTCGTCCCCGATTTCACCCATTTCTATGCGCAATATGCCTCGATCCAGCCCTGGCTGAAGACGGTCACGCCCGATCCGTCGGGCAAGGAGCGGCTGCAGTCGCCCGACGACCGCAACAAGCTCGATGGCCTGTACGAGTGCATCCTGTGCGCCTGCTGCTCGACCTCGTGCCCCAGCTACTGGTGGAACAGCGACAAGTTCCTCGGCCCGGCGATCCTGCTCCAGGCTTATCGCTGGCTGGCCGACAGCCGCGACGAGATGACCGGCGAGCGGCTCGACGAGCTCGAGGATCCGTTCCGGCTGTATCGCTGCCACACGATCATGAACTGTGCGAACGTCTGCCCCAAGGGGCTGAGCCCCGCAAAGGCGATCGCGGAGATCAAGAAGATGGTGGTTGAACGCCAGATCTGACGTGTCGTCCGAACAGGCTGCCGGAAACGGCATCGACGAACCCTTTTACCTACAGTGTGAGGGCGATCCCCTCAGCAGTGGCTGGGTTCGCTGGACGCTAGAGGACCGGTCGCGTTTCAATGGCCAGTTCGGTGACCTGCTGACCCGACGGGACGGCGATCTGGCGATTGTCCGCATGCAGCCGCATCTGGGCCTGGCCAATCTCTCCGGCGGCCTCCATGGCGGCGCGATCATGGCTTTTCTGG
Organism: uncultured Sphingomonas sp.; assembly: GCA_947085315.1. GTDB lineage: Bacteria > Pseudomonadota > Alphaproteobacteria > Sphingomonadales > Sphingomonadaceae > Rhizorhabdus. The sequence continues at coordinate 60,374 of CAMTVW010000016.1, forward strand.
ACGTCGCCATGTTTGTCGGAGCGCGCGTGCTGGGCATTGCGGAATCCATGGGCGCGGCGACCATCGATCTTAACGTGCAGTTCGTGCGGGCCGCGAATATCGAGCAGCCGGTCGATGTCCGGGTCGCGCTCACGCGGGAAACCGGGCGCTTCATGTTCGTTCGCGGCACGATCGAGCAGGCGGATGAGATCGTCTCGACCTTCGTCTCGCTGCTGCGCAAGCCCCGGCAATGACGAGCGTCCTGACCCGCTATGACGAGATGCTCGCTTCCGGCGAATTGCGTCCCGACCCCGACCAGCGTGCCACGATCGAGCGGCTAGATGCGCTCGCGGTCGCGCTGGAGACTCAGCCGGCCAAGGGCAGCGTCCTCTGGCGGATGCTGCGCAAGCCGCCGGCGCCGGTGCGCGGACGCTATATGTGGGGCGGCGTGGGGCGCGGCAAGTCGATGCTGATGGACCTGTTCTACGACTGCGTTCATGTCGAGGCGAAACGCCGGGTCCACTTCCACGAGTTCATGCTGGAGGTGCATGACCGGCTGCGCGCCGAGCGAGCCAAGGAGAAGGGTGACCCGATCCCGCCGGTGGTCGAGGCGATCGCGGCGGAGGCGAAGCTGCTCGCCTTCGACGAGATGGTCGTCAACAACATGGCCGACGCCGCGATCCTGAGCCGGCTGTTCACCGGCCTGATCGTCGATGCCGGGGTCACCATCGTCACCACATCGAACCGGCCACCGACGGATCTCTACAAGGATGGCCTCAACCGCCAGCTCTTCCTGCCGTTCATTGCCCTGATCGAACAGCGGCTCGAAATCCTCTGCCTCAACGGGCCCACCGATTACCGGCTGGAACGGCTGGGCGGCTTTCCCGTCTGGTATTCGCCGATCGGAGCCGAGGCGAGCGCGGCGGTCAGCCAGGCCTTTTTCCGGCTGACCGATTTCCCGCCGGAGGATAGCGCGCATGTGCCCGCCGCCGATATCGCGGTGCATGGCGGGCGGACGCTGCACGTGCCAAAAAGCCTGAAGGGGGTCGCGGTCTTCTCGTTTCGGCGGCTGTGCGGCGAAGCGCGCGGCGCGGCCGATTATCTGGCGATCGCGCGCAATTATCATACCGTCATCATCGTCGGCATACCGTTGCTTGGCCCGGAGAAGCGCAATGAAGCTTCGCGTTTCAAGGTGCTGGTCGATGCGTTCTACGAACATAAGGTGAAGCTGCTGGCCACCGCCGAGGCCGAGCCCGAAAATCTCTATCCCGAAGGTGACGGTGCCTTCGAGTTCGAGCGCACCGTCTCGCGGCTGATGGAGATGCGCAGCCAGGATTATCTCGCCGCCGGACATGGCGCCGAGGACTGAGGTCGGCCATTCCGCTTGGCTCCCGCATCGGGAGGTTTGGCGCCGTTGCGAACCTCGCCTTTCTCCGGTCGGGCCGGATTTGGTGCATCGGCGAGAGGCCAGGTCGTGCAGGCGCTGCAATCTATTCGACACACGATCGTTATGCCGCGTTAACGCGGACTCCATCCAACCGTAACGCTCCCCTCCTATCGCGTTGTGCACTGCAAAACGCTTGGGGAAAGTCATGACCAAATTCGCCGCCTGCCTGCTCGCGTCCGCCGCTTTCCTGGCCCACCCCGCTTTTGCCGAAGAGGTCGCCCCTCCGGCCGTTGCCGACAATGGCGCCGACGAGGAAATCGTTGTTTTCGGCAAGGGTGAAACCCGGCAGGTCCAGGAAGTGGATGCCGCTGAAATCCGGATTCTCACGCCGGGCTCCAGCCCTATCAAGGCGATCGAGAAGCTGCCGAGCGTCAACGTCCAGTCTTCTGACCCGTTCGGCAACTATGAGTGGTCGACCCGCGTCACGATCCGCAGCTTCGCCCAGAGCCAGCTGGGCTTCAATTTCGACGGCATCCCGCTCGGCGACATGCAATATGGCAACCATAACGGGCTTCACATCAGCCGCATCGTCAGCCCGGAGAACATCGCCTCGATCCGCGTGTCGCAGGGCTCCGGGGCGGTCGGGACCCAGTCGACCAACAATCTCGGCGGCACGCTCGAGACCTTCTCGATGGACCCGCTCGACCATCTTGGCGGGCAGGCCAACGCCACCTATGGCAGCGACGAGACGATCCGCGGCTTCGTTCGCCTGAACGTCGGCAGCGCCGAAGGCTTCCGGGGTTTCGTCTCCTACGGCTACGGCACCACTGACAAATATAAGGGCGGAGGCAAGCAGGATCAGCACATGGTCAATGCCAAGGGCGTATTGCCCGTCGGCGAGGGGCAGATCGACGGCTGGTTCAGCTATTCCGACCGGCGCGAGCAGGACTATCAGGACATGTCGCTCGATATGCTCGATCGGCTTGGTTATGACTCGGACAACACCTTCCCCGATTATGCGCTGGGCGTGCTGCTGGCCGACATTGGCAACAATCGCGGGGAGACCGGCGCGCCGGTGTCGAACGCGGCGGCCGGCACGGTCTATCCCGGCAATTTCGCCACGGTAGATGATGCCTATTACGACGCCTCGGGCCTGCGCAAGGACACCGTGGGCGCGCTGGGCTACAGCTCGCCCATCGGTGATGACGCGAACATCGCGATCAAGACCTATTACCACCACAACAAGGGAATGGGCCTATGGGGCACACCCTATGTGCCAAGCCAGACCGGCTCGCCGATTTCGGTCCGCACCACCGAATATGACATCAAGCGATTGGGTGTGTTCGGCTCGGTCGATTTCCGCATCGCGTTCAACAAGGTCACGGTCGGTGGCTGGTTCGAGCATAATGATTTCAATCAGGCGCGCCGCTTCTACAATCTCGGCACGCGCACCACGGTGACCCAGTCGTTCCGCAAATATCCGAAGAACCCCTTCTTCACGCAATGGAACTTCGATTTCGAGACCGAGACGGCGCAATATTATGTGCAGGACGTCATCGAGCTGGGCGCGACGAAGATCAACCTCGGCTGGAAGGGGTACAAGGTCACCAACCAGGCCGATGCGATCGTCAAGGGCGTGTTCCCCGAAGGCCGCTTCAAGACGGAGGACTGGTTCCAGCCAAGCGTCGGGGCCGTCTACGACTTCGGTAAGGCAGAGGTCTTCGCCGGCTTCTCCCAGGTGACCCGCGCGTTTCCGTCGGTGAATGGAAGCATCTGGGGCACCACCCAGGCCGGTTTCGATGCGATCAAGGACACGATCAAACCCGAAACCTCGGACACCTATGAAGTCGGCCTTCGCTACAACACGTCGAACTTCAACGGCGTTCTGGGCGCCTATCTGGTCAACTTCCGCGATCGCCTGCTCGGTGTCGCGAGCGGTCCGGATATCATCGGCAGCCCGTCGGTGCTGCAGAATGTCGGTTCGGTGCGCTCGGTCGGCATCGAGCTGGCCGGCGACTGGAAGGTGACGAGCGCGCTCAGCCTTTACGCCTCCTACACCTACACCGATGCCACCTATCGCGACGACGTCGTTGATGGTGCCGGCGCTGTCACCCCGCTCAGCGGCAAGACGGTGATCGATGCGCCCAAGCATATGGCGCGCGGCGAAATCAACTATGACGATGGCGCGATCTTCGGCCGCGTCGGCGTCAACTACATGTCGAAGCGCTATTTCAACTATCTCAACGATCGCTCGGTGAAGGGCCGCGCGATCGCCGATGCGTCGGCCGGTTACCGCTTTGGCGGCGACGGTCAGTTCGAGGTGCAGCTCAACGTCAGCAACATCTTCGACAAGGACTATATCGGTACGATCAATTCGGCCGGGACGGGCAACAGCGGCGATCGACAGACGCTGCTGGTCGCCGCGCCGCGCCAGTTCTTCGTGACCTTGAAGGCAGGCTTCTGATGGCCCGGGCCGTGCTGCTCCTCGCCACCGCGCTCTGCGCGGTACCGGCTGCCGCGAAGCCGGTTCTGCTGATCTCGATCGACGGGTTGCGGCCCGGCGACGTGATCGAGGCGGAGCAGCGCGGCCTGAAAATCCCGAATCTGCGGCGATTCATTTCCCAGGGCGCCTACGCGACCGGCGTGGTGGGGGTGTTGCCGACGGTCACCTATCCCAGCCATGTCACGCTCGTCACCGGCGCCAGCCCGGCGCGGCACGGCGTGGTCGGCAATACGACCTTCGATCCGACCAACATCAACCAGGGCGGCTGGTACTGGTATGCCAGCGACATCAAGGTGCCGACCTTGTGGTCGGCGGCGGCGGCGGCCGGGAAGACCGTGGCCAGCGTCCACTGGCCGGTCAGCGTCGCCGCGCGCGACATCACCTGGAACGTGCCCCAGATCTGGCGCACCGGCCATCCCGATGACGAAAAGCTGGTGGCGGCCTTGTCGACGCCGGGACTCGTCGCGGAGCTGGAGCAGTCGACCGGCGAAGCCTATGCGCGCGGCATCGACGAAAGCATCGAGAGCGACGAGAAGCGCGCACGCTTCGTCGTCCGGCTGATCGAGGCGCGCAAGCCCGATGTCTTCACCGCCTATTTCACCGCGCTCGACCACGAACAGCATGCGCAGGGCCCCGGCACGCCGCAGGCGCACGCCGTCCTCGAACGGATCGACGCGATCGTCGGCAAGCTGGCGGCGGCCGAACTCGCCGCGCATCCCGACGCGGCCATAGCCGTCGTCAGCGATCATGGCTTCGAGCCCATCGGCCGCGAGACCAACTTCTTCCGAGCGTTCATCGACGCGGGCCTGATCACGCTCGACGCGAAGGGCGCGGTCACCGGCTGGGAGGCCGAACCCTGGCCATCGGGCGGTTCGGTCGCCATCGTGCTGGCACGGCCGGACGACAAGGTGCTGGAGGCCCGGGTTGCGGCGCTGCTCGCCGCGATGAAGGCCGATCCGGCGAACGCGATCGCCGCCATAGCCGATCGGGCGGAGATCGCCCGCATGGGCGGCAATCCGCAAGCGAGCTTCTATGTGAACATGATGGCCGACGCGGCGGCGGCGGGGGATCCTTCAGCTCCGCTGCGGGGCACGCCGAAGTATAAGGGCACGCATGGCTATTTCCCGGCGATCCGGAACCTGCGCTCTACCTTCATGATCATCGGGCAGGGTGTCCCGCAGGGCCGCTCGCTTGGTGAGGTCGACATGCGATCGATCGCGCCGACGCTGGCCGCCATGATCGGCGTCCAGCTGAAGGGAGCCGAACTCCCGCCGGTTGCCGCTCTGGCGGGGGTTCGCTGACGGGCAGCGCGAACCGCCGCGGGATCGCCATCGAGGGCGCGCGGCAACCCGAGCTTGGGACGACCCCTAAAAAACTTGCGCGTCCCGCACTTCCAACGGTTGCCCCGTTGGGATCGCGGGGCTAAGCGGGCACCGCACTTTCGGGCGGTCGCAACGGCGTGACTGTCTTTCCTATGCGATTTTCATACCGGAGGAGTCGAATGGCTCGTACAAAAATTGCGCTGATCGGTGCTGGCAATATCGGCGGAACGCTCGCGCACCTAGCCGCATCGAAGGAACTGGGCGACGTCGTCCTGTTCGACGTGGTCGAAGGTATCCCGCAGGGCAAGGCGCTCGATCTGTCGCAGTGCGCGCCGGTCGAAGGCTTTGACGCGAAGCTCAAGGGCACCAACGATTACGCCGACATCAAGGGCGCGGACGTCATCATCGTCACCGCCGGTGTCGCCCGCAAGCCGGGCATGAGCCGCGACGATCTGCTTGGCATCAACCTGAAGGTGATGAAGGCGGTCGGCGAGGGCATCAAGGCGAACGCCCCCGACGCATTCGTCATCTGCATCACCAACCCGCTCGACGCGATGGTGTGGGCGCTGCGCGAATTTTCGGGCCTGCCGCACAACAAGGTCGTCGGCATGGCCGGCGTGCTCGACTCGTCGCGTTTCGCCGCCTTCCTCGCCGAGGAGTTCAACGTCTCGGTTCAGGACATCACGACCTTCGTGCTGGGCGGCCATGGCGACACCATGGTCCCGGTCGTCGAATATTCGACCGTCGCGGGCATTCCGATCCCCGATCTGATCAAGATGGGCTGGTCGACCAAGGAGCGCATCGACGCGATCGTTCAGCGCACCCGTAGCGGCGGCGGCGAGATCGTCGCGCTGCTCAAGACCGGCTCGGCCTTCTATGCGCCGGCCACGTCGGCGATCGCGATGGCGGAGAGCTATCTGAAGGACAAGAAGCGGGTATTGCCCGCCGCAGTCCACCTGACCGGTCAATATGGCGTCGACAATCTCTATGTCGGCGTGCCCGTCGTCATCGGTGCCGGCGGTGTTGAGAAGATCGTCGAGATCGAGCTTTCGGCGGAGGCCAAGGCCAACCTCGATGTCTCGGTCGAGGCGGTCAAGGAACTGCTGGTCGCCTGTAAGGCGATCGACAACTCGCTGGCCTAATATTTTGCCGCCATGCCGGCGCAGGCCGGCATCCGGAACGACGATGAAGGGATGACGCACGGGTATGAGTATCCTGGTCAACAAGAATACCAAGGTCATCACGCAAGGCATGACCGGCAATACCGGCACCTTCCATACCGAGCAGGCGCTCGCCTATGGAACGCAGATGGTGGCCGGCGTGACACCGGGCAAGGGCGGCACCACCCATATCGGCCTGCCGAACTACGACACCGTCCATGAGGCGGTGGCTGCCACCGGTGCCGATGCCAGCGTCGTCTATGTTCCGCCGCCCTTCGCGGCGGACTCGATCCTGGAGGCGATCGACGCCGAGGTTCCCCTCATCGTCTGCATCACCGAGGGCATTCCCGTGATCGACATGATCCGGGTGAAACGTGCCTTGCAGGGATCGAAGTCGCGCCTGATCGGACCGAATTGCCCGGGTGTCCTGACCCCGAATGAGTGCAAGATCGGCATCATGCCGGGTTCGATTTTCCGCCAGGGCTCGGTGGGCGTTGTTTCGCGGTCGGGCACGCTTACCTATGAAGCGGTGTTTCAGACCTCGGCGATCGGCCTGGGCCAGACCACCGCTGTCGGCATTGGCGGTGACCCGGTCAACGGCACCAACTTCATCGACATGCTCGAACTGTTTCTGGCCGACGATGCGACCAAGTCGATCATCATGATCGGCGAGATCGGCGGATCGGCCGAAGAGGAAGCCGCGCAGTTCCTGCGTGACGAGGCAAAGCGCGGCCGCAAGAAGCCGATGGCGGGCTTCATCGCGGGCCGTACCGCGCCTCCGGGCCGTCGCATGGGCCATGCCGGGGCGATCGTCTCGGGCGGCCAGGGCGGCGCCGACGATAAGATCGCGGCGATGGAAGCTGCGGGAATCAAGGTGGCGGCGAGCCCTTCGGAGCTCGGCACCACCCTGGCGGAAGTGCTCAAGGGCTGATGTGAGCAAGCTCTCCTTCGGGAGAGTTGGCGTTTAACGCCACGTTCAGCGGACATAGTGTCAACCCACGTTGCTGCGCTTCGGGCCTGAGTCCCGGGGTGGGTGCAGACAAGGATGGTGAGATGGGTATCGAAGGCGTCGGTTTCGACGGACCGGAGGGAGTCAGTGCTTCCTTCGTTGAAGGCCTGTATCGGCAATATCGCGCCGACAGTTCGAGTGTGGACCAGAGCTGGCGTGACTATTTCGCCGGAGTCGAGGCGAGCGTGACCGGCCCCAGCTGGGCGCGGCCCGACTGGCCGTCCAGCAGCACCGACGCGCTGACGGCAGCGCTCGATCCCACCCAGATGGAGGTTCCGGCCAGGGCACCCAAGGCGGCGGCAACGCCCCCCGCGCCGGCTGCCATGCCCGACCTCGCCGAAATCGAGCGGCGTGCGCTCGATTCGATCCGCGCGGTGATGCTGATCCGTTCCTATCGGGTGCGTGGGCATCTGCTTGCCAATCTCGACCCGCTCGGCCTTTCGCAGCGCGAGGAAACCGAGGATCTGAACCCCGCATGGCACGGCTTCACCGAGGCCGACATGGACCGGAAGGTCTATGTGCCGGGCTTCCTGGGCCTGCAATGGGCGACCCCGCGCGAGATCGTGGCGATCCTCCGCAAGAATTACTGCGGCAGTGTCGGCATCGAATATATGCATATCGGCGATGTCGAGGAGCGGCGTTTCCTCCAGGCCCGCATCGAGGGCAAGGACGCCGAGATCAGCTTCACCCCCGAGGGCAAGAAGGCGATCCTCACCAAGGTGATCCACGCCGAGCAGTGGGAGAAGTTCCTGGGCCGCAAATATGTCGGCACCAAGCGCTTCGGCCTCGACGGCGGCGAATCGATGATTCCGGCGCTTGAAGCCGTGCTAAAATATGCCGGCGCCTACGGGGTTCACGAGGTCGTGATCGGCATGGCCCATCGCGGCCGCCTCAACGTCCTCTCGAACGTGATGGAAAAGCCCTATCGCGCGATTTTCAACGAATTTGCGGGCGGTTCCGCCAATCCCGAGGATGTCGGCGGTTCGGGTGACGTCAAATATCACCTGGGCACCTCGACCGATCGGGAGTTCGACGGCAATCAGGTCCACCTCAGCCTTGCGCCGAACCCGTCGCATCTGGAATGCGTCAACCCGGTGGTGCTCGGCAAGGCGCGCGCCAAGCAGACCAAGCTCGACGATCTCGCGCGCTCGCAGGTGCTGCCGATCCTGCTGCACGGCGACGCCGCCTTCGCGGGGCAGGGCATCATCATGGAGTGCATGGGCTTCTCGGGCCTGCGCGGCTACAATACCGGCGGCACGGTCCATTTCGTGATCAACAATCAGGTGGGCTTCACCACCTCGCCGCAGTTCGCGCGCTCGTCGCCCTATCCGTCGGATATCGCCAAGATGGTGCAGGCGCCGATCCTGCACGTGAACGGCGACGATCCCGAAGCGGTGACCTTCGCCTGCAAGGTCGCGACCGAGTTCCGCCAGACCTTCAAGCGCGATGTCGTGATCGACATGTGGTGCTATCGCCGTTTCGGCCACAATGAGGGCGACGAGCCGGGCTTTACCCAGCCGCTGATGTACGACGCGATCCGCCAGCATCCGCCGATCAGCGCAATTCACAGTGCGCGGCTTGTCCAGGAAGGCGTGATCGACGCCGAATGGACCGCCAGGACCGAAGCGGATTTCGTCGCCTATCTCGAAGGCGAGTTCGAAGCGGCGAAGGGCTATAAGGTCAATAAGGCCGACTGGTTCGAAGGCGACTGGACCGGCTTTGCCGAACCGCGCGAGTCGATCACCGAACGCCGTGCGGCCGTTACCGGCATCTCGGCGGAGGCAATGGGCGATCTCGGGCGCCAGTTGACGACGGTTCCCGACGGACTGACGATCCACAAGACGCTGGGCCGCATCCTCGAAGCCAAGAAAGAGATGTTCGCTTCGGCCAAGGGATTCGACTGGGCGACCGCCGAAGCGCTCGCCTTTGGTTCGTTGTTGACCGAAGGCTATGGCGTCCGTCTGTCGGGCCAGGATTCGGGGCGCGGCACCTTCAGCCACCGTCACGCGGTCTGGGTCGATCAGAAGGACGGGCACAAATATATCCCGCTCTCGGCGCTCGACCGGCGTTTTCAGGTGCTCGACAGTCCGCTGTCCGAGTTCGGCGTGCTCGGCTTCGAATATGGCTATGCCTCGGCGGCGCCGAACACGCTGGTTATGTGGGAGGCGCAGTTCGGCGACTTCGCCAATGGCGCACAGGTCATCGTCGACCAGTTCATCTCCTCGGGCGAAGCCAAGTGGCTGCGGGTCAACGGCCTCGTGATGCTGTTGCCGCATGGCTATGAAGGGCAGGGGCCCGAGCATAGCTCGGCGCGACTGGAGCGTTACCTTCAGCTCTGCGCCGAGGATAATATGCAGGTCGCGAACTGCACCACCCCGGCCAACTATTATCATATCCTGCGCCGGCAGATGGTCCGCAAGTTCCGCAAGCCGCTGATCATCATGACCCCGAAGTCGCTGCTCCGCCACAAGTCGGCGGTATCGACGGCAGAAGAGATGATGGGCGATACGCGCTTCCAGCGCGTGCTGCGCGACACCAATCCCCCCGCCGAAGCCGATGTCCGCCGGGTGGTGCTGGTTTCGGGCAAGCTCTTTTACGAGCTGGCCGAGGCGCGCGATGCCGCCGGGGACAGGAACACCATGATCCTGCGGGTCGAACAACTCTATCCTTTCCCGGCCGACGCGCTGATCAGCGCGTTCAGCCGGATGCCCAACCTCGAAACCGTCGTGTGGGCGCAGGAAGAGCCGAAGAACCAGGGCGCATGGACCTTCGTCGAACCCTATATCGAAAAGGTCCTGACCGAGAATGGCGGCAAGCCCGCGCGCGCCGTCTATGCCGGCCGCAAGGCGGCCGCCGCGACCGCGACCGGCCTCGCCCGTAACCATGCCGTCCAGCAGGCGGCATTGATCGCCGATGCGCTCGGCCACGAATCAAAGGGTAAGTAAGATGGCTACCGACGTAGTGGTGCCGACGCTCGGCGAATCGATCACCGAAGCGACGCTGGGCCAGTGGCTCAAGAAACCGGGTGACGCGGTCAAGGCCGACGAGTCGATAGCCAGCCTGGAAACCGACAAGGTCGCGATCGAAGTCCCGTCGCCCGTCGCGGGCGTGATTGGCGAACTGGTGGTGGGCGAGGGCGACACGGTCAATGTCGGCGCGGTCATCGCGCGAATCGAGGCGGGGGCCAGCGCGGTGACCGCCGCGACCCCGGCGGTCGAGGACCGGACGGCGGTCGGCAAGGCCGAGGCGGCGGCCCCAGCCGAGCCCGCTGCGGCGCCGATCGACGATGACAGCGATCCCGTCACCCTGTCGCCGTCGGTGCGCCGCGCAGTGCTTGAGCATGGCGTCGATCCGTCGAAGATCAGGGGCACCGGCAAGGATGGCCGCCTGACCAAGGACGATGTGATCGCCGCTGCGCGTACCGCACCGAAGCCCGCCGATCAGGCGGCGCCCGCCGCCGTAATCGCTCCGGTGACGTCGAGCTCGGGGCGCAAGGAAGAACGAGTCCGCATGACCCGGCTCCGCCAGACCGTCGCAAGCCGGCTGAAGGAAGCGCAGAACAGTGCGGCGATCCTGACCACCTTCAACGATGTCGACATGACCGCGGTGATCGAGGCGCGGAACAAATATAAGGACCTGTTCGAGAAGAAGCATGGCGTCCGGCTAGGCTTCATGGGCTTTTTCGTGAAAGCGGCCTGCATGGCGCTGCGCGACGTGCCCGCGGTCAACGCGTCGATCGAGGGCGATGAGATCGTCTATCGCGACTATGTCGACGTGTCGGTGGCGGTATCCGCGCCGAACGGCCTGGTCGTGCCCGTGATCCGCGATGCACAGGATCTGTCGGTCGCGGCTATCGAGAAGACGATCGGCGATTTCGGCGCCCGCGCCAAGGCGGGCACGCTAAAGCTCGACGAGATGAAGGGCGGTACCTTCACCATCTCCAACGGCGGCGTGTTCGGTTCGCTGATGTCGACCCCGATCATCAATCCGCCGCAGTCGGGCGTGCTCGGGCTGCACCGGATCGAGGAACGCCCGGTCGTCCGTGACGGTCAGATCGTCGCAAGGCCGATGATGTATCTCGCGCTCAGCTATGATCATCGGCTGATCGACGGCCGCGAGGCGGTGACCTTCCTCGTCGCGATCAAGAATGCGATCGAGGATCCGACACGGCTGCTGATCGATCTGTAACATCCACGTCGCCCCGGCGGAGGCCGGGGCCGCCAGCGCCTGAAGCGTTGCCCTTACGGCTCGCGGCCCCGGCCTCCGCCGGGGCGACGGAACAAGAAAGACGAGATGATGTCCGATTTTGATTTCGACGTGATCGTCATCGGCGCCGGCCCCGGCGGCTATGTCGCCGCGATCCGCGCCGCGCAGCTGGGTTTGAAGGTGGCCTGCGCCGAAAGCCGCGAGACGCTGGGTGGCACCTGCCTCAATGTCGGCTGTATCCCGTCGAAGGCGATGCTGCACGCTTCCGAGCTCTATGACGAGGCGGCGAGCGGCAAGCTCGCCAAGCTCGGCATCAAGGCGACGGTCGAACTTGACCTCGACACGATGCACGGCCAGCGCCGGGATGCGGTCAAGGGCCTGACCGGTGGCATCGAGTTCCTGTTCAAGAAGAACAAGGTCGAATGGCTGAAGGGCCTCGCCGCGTTCACCGGCAAGGACACGATCGAGATTGCGGGAAAGAGCTACCGCGCGAAGAATATCGTCATCGCGACAGGCTCCAGCGTAACCCCGCTGTCCGGCGTCGAGATCGACGAAAAGGTCGTGGTTTCCTCGACCGGAGCATTGGAACTGGCGAAGGTGCCCGAGCATCTTGTCGTGATCGGCGGCGGGGTGATCGGGCTCGAACTGGGTTCGGTGTGGAAGCGCCTCGGCGCGAAGGTCACCGTGGTCGAGTTCCTCGATCAGCTACTGCCCGGCATGGACGGTGAAGTCCGCAAGGAAGCGGCCAAAATCTTCAAGAAGCAGGGCATGGTGCTTAAGCTGTCGACCAAGGTGACCGGCGTCACCGTCCAGGGTGGCAAGGCGACCGTGACGGTTGAGCCGGCGGCGGGCGGCACCGCGGAAACGCTGGAGGCTGACGCGGTGTTGGTGTCGATCGGCCGCCGGCCGAACACCGAAGGGCTGGCGCTTGAGCGCGCCGGGCTGACCACCAACAAGCGCGGCCAGATCGAGATTCATCACGATTTCGCGACCGCTGTGCCCGGCATCTGGGCGGTTGGCGACGTCGTTCCGGGTCCGATGCTTGCACACAAGGCCGAGGATGAGGGCATTGCGGTCGCCGAGAATATCGCAGGGCTCACCGGCATCGTGAACCATGATGTCATCCCGGGCGTGGTCTACACCGCACCCGAAATCGCCAGCGTCGGCCTCACCGAGGAGGATGCCCGTGCGCGCGGCGAGGTGAAGGTCGGCAAATTCCCGATGATGGCGAACAGTCGCGCCAAGACCAATCACGAACCCGACGGCTTCGTGAAGATCATCGCCGACGCGAAGACCGACCGGGTGCTGGGTGTCCACATCATCGCTTCGGTTGCCGGTACGATGATCGCCCAGGCCGCGCAGGCGATGGAGTTCGGCGCGACCAGCGAGGACATCGCCTATACCTGCCACGCGCACCCGACCCATTCGGAAGCGATCAAGGAAGCCGCGATGGCGGTAACGGGAAAACCCATCCATATGTGATGATCGTCAGCCCGGCCTAGGCTGGGCTGAAGAGTTACAGCTTCCCGAATGCCTTGCGCAATTCGTCCTTCGCGGCTTCCAATATCTTGCGTTGCTTGTCGGGCAGGTCCTTGCCCGCGCGGTTGATGTAGAAGGTCAGCACCGACATCGCCGAGCGGAAGGGTGTCGCCCGCCGCCGGCGGCTATGCTCGGCCGACTGTTTGAGCGACCGTGCGATCTCGGCCGGGTCGGTTTTCAGGAATACGCCCCGGTCGAGCGTCAGCGGGTCTGAGGTTTCTCCGACTTGCTGCGACCATTTGGGCGTGGTCATGGGCGAATCAAATCGGGGAAACGCCCAGAAGTTTCAGCACGCCGAGCACCAGCAGCAGCAATGCGATCGCGGCGATGATCCCGCCGACATTCATGCTGCTCTTTTCGACGACGACGCGCTCGTCCTTGTTGATGTCCGCCATGAAATCCTCCTGCCTTGGTCCCGCCTAAACGACCGGTAGCGTGAGGCTGTTCCGTGGGCTGTTCAGAACCAGGCGCGCACGCCCAGCACCGCGCGGGTTTCGCGGCGTGTTTCGCCCTCGGCGACGGCGAAGCGGCCGGTTCGTCCGAAGCGTCGTTCCTGGACCACGCCCAGATAGGGCGCGAAGCGGCGATCGACCTCATAGCGCAGACGCAGGCCGAGTTCGGCGCTGGACAGGCCGGCGCCGATGCCGATCGCGCGATCGTCGCTCGTGGCGGCCTCCAGCTCGATACGCGGCTGGAGGATCAGCCGCTGGGTGATGCGCTGGTCATAATAGGCCTCCAGCCGGGCGGAGATGTCGCCCTTGCTCGAGAGAAACAGCGTCGCTGTGACCTCGAACCAATAGGGGGCAAGCCCTTCCAGCCCCAGCACGGCATAGCTGCGGCCGGGGCGGGGGCGGATGTCCTGCCGCACGCCCGCCTGCAGATTCCAATAGGGATCGAGCGCATGGCTCCACAGCGCCTGCAACTCGGCATGGTCGAGGCTCGCGCCGCCTTCGCCTTCGCTCGCCAGGACAAGCCGGTCGATGTCGCCGCCGATCCACGCCTCGCCGTCCCAGGCATAGCCGTCACCATGCTTGCCCGGCCGATATTCGGCGAGGTCGATCATTGTCTGACGCATGACCATTCCGCCATGGTCGCGGTGGAGCGCCGCGCGGGCTTTCGCCATGGCGGCGGCCGGGAAGAAGCGGTCGGCGGCGCGGTCGGTCGGCGGCGCGGGCGCTTTGCCCTCGGCAGCGGGTTGAGCCGGCATCCGGTGTCCGGCGTGAGGGTCGGTTGCGGGCGGCGTCGGCACGGACGTATCCGGCGCGGGCATCTGATGGCCGGCATGGGGGTCGGCCGGCGCGACGGCGGCGCCATGCCCGCTATGGTCCACTTCCTGCGCCAGCGTGGGCGCGGCGGTCAGCAGGGCGATCAGGAGGATGGTCGGCCTCATGCCGCCCGCACCGTGACGACTTCGAACATGCCGGCGTGCATGTGATAGAGCATGTGACAATGAAAGGCCCAGTCGCCAGGGGCATCGGCGGTGAGATCGAAGGTCAGCTTGCCGCCGGGGGCGACGTTCACCGTGTGCTTGCGCGGCGCGTGGTCGCCATGGCCGGTCACCAGTTCGAAGAAATGGCCGTGAAGGTGGATCGGGTGGTTCATCATCGTGTCGTTGACCAGCGTGATCCGCACCCGTTCGCCCGCGATAAAGGGGATCGGCGCGGTGACGTCGCTCAGCGTCTCGCCGTCGAGCGACCACATATAGCGCTCCATATTCCCGGTCAGATGGATCTCCATCGACCGCGACGGCGCGCGCAGGTCGGGATTGCGTTGTGCCGCGACAAGGTCGCGATAGACGAGCACCCTGTGCCCGGTGTCCTCCAGGCCTTGCGGCGGCTCGCCGGTCCGGTCGGTCGGCATCGGCGAAATCGTCTGGACCCCGGGGCCGAGCCTGACCTGCGGAGCGTTGGCGCCGTCGCGCATCGACATCGCGTGGCCGTCATGGCCGTGCCCGTCGCCACCCATGGCCATCCCCATATCGGCCATCGTCGCGATCGGGCGTGCGCGCAGCGGCGGGTCCACAGCGGTCATGCCGGGGCGTGGCGCCAGGGTGGCGCGGGCCATGCCCGAACGGTCGATTGCCTCGCCGACGATCGTCCAGGCGGCGTCCCCCGGCCGGACGATCAGGTCATAGGTTTCGGCGACCGCGATCTGGAATTCGTCAACCGTCACCGGCCGTATGTCGAGCCCGTCGGCGGCGACGATCGTGAGCGGAAGGCCGGGAATACGGACGTTGAAATTGGTCATCGCCGAGGCGTTGATGACCCGTAGCCGCACCCGCTCTCCGGGTGTGAACAGCGCGGTCCAGTTATCGGCCGGGCCATGGCCGTTGATCAGATAGGTATAGATCGCGCCCGTCGCATCTGAGATGTCGGTCGGGTCCATTCGCATCGCACCCCATGCGAGGCGATCGCCCAGCCGCTGGTCGCGGCCGGCGAGCAGCCCGGACAGCGTCTGCTTCTGCCGGTTGAACCCGCCCGGATCGAGCTTCAGCCTGCGGAAGATCTCATGCGGGTGGAGCCGGCTGTGATCCGACAGCATCACGATATGCTCGCGGTCATAGCCGGGAGGCGAATTGTCGGCGGTGTCGATCACCAGCGGCCCGTACAAGCCCATCTGCTCCTGCAGATCGCTATGGCTGTGATACCAGTAGGTGCCCGACTGGTTCACCGGAAACTCATATACGAACGTCTCGCCCGGCCGGATTCCGGGAAAGCTGATCCCCGGCACTCCGTCCATCTGGAAGGGCAGCAACAGCCCGTGCCAGTGGATCGAGCTGTCCTCGTGAAGATTGTTGGTCACCGCGATCCGTGCGCGCTGCCCCTCGCGCAGCCGGATCAGCGGGCCGGGTGCGCTGCCGTTGATCCCGATCGCATGGCTCTTCCGCCCGTCGACGGTCATTGAAAGATGATCGATGCTCAGCCGGATTTCATGCCCCGAAAAATCCGGCACACCAGCGGAAGTGGGGGCAGCCCAGCTGGGGAGGAGCGAGGAAAGGGCGAGGCCCGAGCCTATTCGAAGCAGGGAACGGCGATCAGGGTCGATCATCATCTTCGTCTAGCAGGGCGTCGGGACAAAGAAAAACCCCCTGACCGTGACCAGGGGGTTAATCGCTTGAACTGAAACGTGAAACCTACTGAACGACCATGCTGGTGAAATAGACATTGTCGATCCCACCGAAGCCGGTGCGCTGTTTCAGCACATCGTTGATCGAGTCCTTGAGCTCCTTCTGGAGCTTGAGCTTGCCCTCGGGGGTCGAGATGGTGAAGCTGTCCTGCTGCGCCATCGCCATCAGGATCGCCGAGCGGATCGGCAGCTCGTTTTCCTTCAGATTGTCGAGCACCTTCTGGTCGTAGAAGGTCGATGCGCCAAGGCCGATCTGGGTGAAGCCGTCCGAATCGCGCAGATTGGCGGTGAATGGCTGCTCGAAGGTATAATAGCTCGCCTTGTATTTGGTGGGATCGACCGGCTTTTCGGTCTCGAAGCCCATCGGCATCGTTTTCTTTTCGCCGTGGCTGCTCGCTTCGCCATGCTCGTCCCTGGGGACCAGCTTGGGCGCGTTGGGGTCTTCCTCGACCTCGGGCTTGTGCCCGCCGACCAGGCCCGCGCCGGCCGCGTACAGCCCGGCGCCGACGCCGCCGCCGGCGAAGACGATCGCCATCAGAAGCATCATGATGATGCCCTTCATCTTGCCCTTCTTCTTGGGCGCGTCAGCGGCGGGTGCGGCGGCACTGCTCATCGTTCAAATCCCATCATCAGGCGTAAAGTTCGCCGTCCTCAGCAGGCGCCGAATCACCGGCATCCTCGCGAATCACGGTCTGTGTACGCGCAAAAGGTTTATGATCTTCTGACGACTGGCGCTGTTGGCCCTGGGCGAAGGCGGAATTGCCGCCGCCCTGCTGGTTGAGATCGACATGCGATTCGGCGACGCGCAGACCCTGCGCACGGACCTCGGCGAGCAGGCGCGGCTGGGCGTCGGCGATAATCTGACGGGCCTGGTCGGTCTCGGCGGTCAGCTTGATCGTGCTCCCCGCCGCGCTGTTCGCAATCTCGACGGTCAGCGCGCCGAGATGCTCGGGGTTGAGCTGGAACTTCAGATGACCCTGCTGGGTGGCGGCCTGGCTGATGTCGCGCGCGAGCCGGTCGAGCCACTGGCTGTCGCGCGCAAGATCGAGATGACGCTCGACGCTCAGATCGGTCTGTGTCGGTGCGGAAACGGCGCCATCAGGCGCGGTGGCGATGCCATCGACCGGGCGGGTGACGGGCGCAGCGGCAAGCGCTTCGACCGGCAAGGTCGTGGCGGGCAATTCCGGCGTGTCATCCACAGCGGGCGCATCGGTCGGGGTTGCTGGCGCCTCGGCCGCCTTCGTAGCCGGCTGGGCTGTAGGGTCGATGGCGGGTGCGGCCGTGTCGACGGTGGATTGAATGATGTCGGCTCGCGGTGTCACCGGCGTGTCACCACGCTTGGTGGCGGGCGCGTTCGTCGCCGCGGTTTCAGCCGCGGCGGGCTGGGCGGGGGCGGCCTGCATCCCGGCGGCGATGGCCTTTATGATGGCCGGATCAATCGACGCGGGGGCGCGCTCAGCCATCATCGGCGCAGCAGCGGGCGCCAGCTCGGCCGTTGCGACGGGCGCGGACTCGGTCGTCGCGACGGGCGCGAACTCCGTCGTCGCGACCGGCCCAGGCTCGGTCATTGCGAGGGGCGCGGATACGTCCATTGCGGCGGGCGCGGCGGCAATGGCTGCGGCCGGCGGCGTGGTCGTGATCGTGATGACGGCTTCGGGTGGGGTCGCGGCAGCGACCGGGGCGGCCGCGACCGGAATGGCTGGCTGGGCCGGCATGGCGCTGGCCGGCTTGACCTCACTCCGTGCCGGTTCGAAAGCAGCCTTGAGCGAAGCGATCATCGCGGCGATGTCGGTGGGAATGGGCTTGGGTCCGGCACTGGTGGCGGCACCAGGTTCGGCGGCTCCCAAGGCGGGCGCCGGAGGCGTGCCGGCTGCGACCGGTGCCTGCCCGGTCTCGGTGGGCCCGGATTGTGGGCCGGGCTGAACGACGACTTCGGCAGCCATGGGTGCGGAGGGCGGCGTTACGGGGGCGGGCCCCGCAGCCTGGGGGGTTGTCGGACTGACGATCGTCGCCTGACGCGCGAATCGCGGCGAGGCCGGCATTGCGATGGCGGGCTCAGCGGTCGTCGCAACGATCGTCGGCTCGACCGCCGCCGCTTCGGGTGCGGAAGCGGTCGGGACAATGACCGGGGCGGGGGCAGGCTGGCGCACGGTCAGCTGGCTGGCTGCGGCAACCATCGCCTCGATCTGGGCAAGCAGGTCGACGGGCTTGTCCGCCGGCTTTTCGGCGGCCTCGCCATCGGACGGCGCTGCGCTGTCCTCGGCGGTGATGCCGGCGTCGGGCTCGCCATCGGGGCCCGCCTCGGCACTCGCCCCATCCTGCGCGGCCTTGCCGTCGGGCTTGGCTTCGGCGACGAGCCTGGCGAACCCGATCGGGCTCTCCGCACCTTGCGAGGGCGCGGGCGTCGGCGCGGGACCTGCGGTCAAGGCGAGCGCGGCGGTCGAAAGCGCGGCAACGGCCATCTCAATATTTCCCTTCGCTGTTTTTCGGCATTTTTGGACGATAGCTGGCGGCCATCCGCGCCTCGCTCCACGCCTCGAGCGCCTGGACGGCGCGCGCGTCGAGCTTGGCCGCGCTTTCCTGGCGCTGCCGTGCCTCCAGCCGCTCGGCGACCTTCTGCTCGGCGGTGGTCCGGGCGCTCATGATCGCGCGGTTGAGGCCGTGGCGCGCATTGTCGAGTCGATTGGCGAGCTCTGCCCGGTTCTGGAGGATCGCGCCGGTGGTGGTACCGGCCGGGATCGTCAGGCTGTCGCGCAACGTCGCGAGCTTGGCGGCATTGCCTTCCAGCGATTCGACCTGCGCCTCGGCGCTTGCCGCCGCCGAGGCGGCGAGCAGGTGCTGCACCGCTCTCACGCGGGTGATCCGCGCGCGCTTGGCGACCAGCGCCTTCATCCGCCGAACGCTTCAAGCAGCGCGCGCTCGGATTCGGCATAGTCGACCCGGTCCTTCTGGCCCTGGCTGATGAACTCCAGGATATGGTCGTGCCGTGCGATTGCGATATCGATGATCGGATCGCTGCCGGCGCGGTAGGCGCCCATCAGGATCAGGTCGCGATTTTCCTCATAGACCGCCCACAGGCGGCGCAGGATCTGCGCGGCCTGCTGATGCTCCGGACTGACAATGTCGTTCATCACCCGGCTCAGCGACTTGCCCACGTCGATCGCGGGAAAGACGCCCTGTTCGGCCAGGCTGCGTGACAGGATGATATGGCCATCGACGATCGCGCGCGCGGTATCGACGATCGGATCGTCGGTGTCGTCGCCGTCGGCGAGAACGGTGTAGAGCGCGGTGATCGATCCGCCGGAGGTGGCATCGCATCCGGCACGCTCGATCAGGCGCGGGATCAGGCCCAGCGCGGACGGCGGATAGCCTTTCATCGTCGGTGGTTCGCCCAACGACAGGCCGATCTCGCGCTGCGCATGGGCGACGCGGGTGAGGCTGTCGATCAGCAGCAGCACGCGCTTGCCCTGTGCGCGGAAATATTCGGCGATCGCGGTCGCGCGCATCGCGGCGCGCAGGCGCAGCACCGGCGGATGATCGGCGGGAACCGCGACGACCACGCTCTTCTGGCGGACGGCGCCCGACAGCTTGGTGGCGAGGAAGTCGGTGACCTCGCGGCTGCGCTCGCCGACCAGGCCGACGACGATCACATCGGCATCGGCGCCGGCGATCATCTGGCCCATCAACACCGATTTGCCGACGCCCGAGCCGGCGGCGATCGCGATGCGCTGGCCGACGCCGGCGGTGAGCAGCGCATTGATCGCGCGTACGCCCATGTCGAAGGGTTCGGTGACGCGGGCGCGGTCGAGCGGGTTGCCGCGCTTGCCGGCCAGCGGCCAGCGCTCGGCGGTGGCGATCGGTCCGAGCCCGTCGATCGGATTGCCCAGCGCGTCCATCACCCGGCCAAGCAGCGTTTCGCCGACATCGACCGCGCCGCTGCGTCGATCGGGCTCGACCCGTGCGCCCGCGCTGTGCGGTGCGTCGGCGTCGAGCGCCATGAGAAGCGTGCGGTTACCACGGAAGCCCACGACCTCCGCGAGCGCGGCATGGCCATCGGCATCGATCACCCGCGCGTTCGAGCCGACTGGCATCGGAAATCCGGTCGCCTCCAGCATCAACCCGTCATAGGAGGCGAGCCGGCCGATCCGGCGCGGGCCGGCATGGTCGATCTCGATCGTGCCGAGCATGGCTTCGGCGCGCGCGGCCAGGCCCATCATCGCGGTATCGCCATATGAGCGATGATCCTGATCATCGCGGTAGGCCCATATTGTCCAATTGCGTGCGCAGGCGGGCGAGGCGAACCTGCGGCCCATCCTCGATCCAGCCTTCGCCGCTCTCGAGGACGATCGTCCCCGAGCTGAGATGATGGTCGGGCGCCAGCGGCAGGCCGAGGTCGACGCCGTCGAGCATTGCGATGTCGTCGGGATGCATCCGCAACCGGGCAGGGCCCGATTCGGCGGTGACCATCTCGGCGATCGTCTCGGCGCGCTCCTTGAGCATCGCGGGGTCGATTTTCACCTCGCCCACAATCTGGCGGACCATGCGCGTGACCGTCTCGGCGAGCACGGCCGCGAGCGGGCCGGTCGGTTCGGGCTGCAGCGCCTCGGCGGAGCGGAGCAGTGCGGCGAGCGCCTCGCGCTCGCGGGCGAACTCCATCATGACGGTCTGGCGGCCCTGTTCGAAGCCCTCGGCAAAGGCTTCGGCGCGCAGGCCCTCGATGTCGGTGGTCGGCTC
Organism: uncultured Sphingomonas sp.; assembly: GCA_947085315.1. Taxonomy (GTDB): domain Bacteria; phylum Pseudomonadota; class Alphaproteobacteria; order Sphingomonadales; family Sphingomonadaceae; genus Rhizorhabdus. The sequence goes on from CAMTVW010000016.1 coordinate 81,339, forward strand.
GCTCGGGCGCGGAGTGGGCGCGAAATCGCTCGCGCGGCGCATCGGGCGGGAACCATTGCTGCCCCAGGCGGTGAAACTGCCGCTCGGTGCCGGGCGTGCCCAGCTATCGGCGCGGGTAGCGGCGTCGCTCAGGTCGCTGGTCCAGATATCAGACAAAATCGTCACCCTTGCCACCCAGGCTGATGGTTCCCTCGGCGGCCAGCTTGCGCGCGATGGCGAGCATCGCCTTCTGCGCTTCCTGAACGTCGGCCAGGCGCATCGGGCCGCGATCGGCGATTTCGTCCTGCACCGACTGCGCGGCGCGGCTGGACATGCAGCCGAAAATCTTGGCCCGCAGCTTCTCGTCGGCGCCCTTGAGCGAGACGACGAGGATGTCGTTGTCGACCGTGCGGAGCAGCGCGCCGAGATCCTTCTCGGTCAGCGCCATCAGGTTGTCGAAGATGAACATCTCCTCCTCGATCGTCCGCGCGACCGATTTGTCGAGCTTCTGCATCGCCTTCATGATCCGCTGCTCGGCGGCCTTTCGCGAGCTGTTGACGATCTTGGCGGCCTCGCCAGCGCCGCCGCGGCGCGTGGTGGTGCCGGTTGACTGGGCCGTGGCCGGGCGGCTCATCAGATCGTCGAGCTCCTCCAGCGCAGCCTCGGTGACGGGGCCCATCGTGGCGACGCGGTAGACCAGGGCGGCCTGGATCTCTTCGGGCAGCAACGCCAGTACATCGGCGGCGCGCTGCGCTTCCAGAAAGGCGAGCACGATCGCCGCGATCTGGGGATGCTCGAACTCGATCAGGTTGGCGATCTGCCGTGCGTCCATCCACTTGAGGTTTTCGAGCGCGTTGGTGTGCTGAACCGGGGTGATCCGCTGCAGCACCTGATCGGCTTTGTCCTGGCCCAGCGCCTTGTGCATTATGCCCTTGATCTGGCGTTCGACGCCGAAGCCCAGGGTGGTGCGGACCTTGGCGCGGTCGAGGAACACGTCGAACACGCCGTCAATTTCATTTTCGGAGATATTGGCGACGTTGAACATCGCTCCGCCGAGATGCTGAACCTCGTCGGGTTCGAGCCGGCTGAGCACCGTCGCGGCCTCTTCCTCGCCCAACAGCATCAGCAGGATCGCCGCCGCCTCGCTGCCCTTGGGGCCGACGGGGGTTGCGTTTTCGGTATCGATGGGGGTCTCGTCGGCCATGACCTCAGGCTCCCGGCATGTCGGCGCGGATCAGGTCGCGGACGACCAGCGCGGCGCGGTCGGGGTCCTGCTTCACGAAATTGCGGATCAGCTCGGCGCGATTGGCATAGCCCGGGGTGGCTTCGATCATGTCGAGGGTCACCGGCTTGTTCGGATCATGCAGCGCCTGCTGGGCAAGCGCCGACGCGATCTCGTTGCGGATCGCCGGGTTGGTGTTCTGCGGCATGCGGCCGCCCGAGGCGAACGCGGCATCGAGCGCGGCCTTTTTCTCGTCGGCATAGGCGGCGCGGCGCTTGAGCAGGGGCTTGGCGACACCGAAAACCAGCAGCGCGACAACAAGCAGCGCCGAGATGTTGCGCGCCAGGGTCGAAACCCAGGGGGCCTCCCACCAGTTCGGCTTGACCTCGACGTCCTCGGCGACCGCGAAGCTGCGGGCAGAGAGGGCCACGACGTCGCCGCGCGCCTGATCGGCACCGATCGCGCCGCGTATCAGCGTCTCGATCGAGGCCAGTTCGGCGCGGCTGAACTTGCGGCTGCCTTCGCGCAGGGCGACGGCGACCGACAGGCGCTTGACCGAACCGACCGGATTGCGCGTGACCGAAACTTCGCGGCCCAGCTCATAGGTGCGGTTGTAGTTTTCCGAGGTCTTGTTGGCGTTTGCCGCGCCGGTGGTGCCGGCAGCCGGCGGGGCGCCGACCGTCTGGTTCGGTGCGGCGGTCACCTGGCTTGCTGCCGGGGGCTGATTAGACAATGCGCCGGGGATGCCGGAGGCTTCACCGCCGTTCTTGTCGCCGGTCCATGCGCCCTGTTCGGTGCGGACGACGGCGGTATCCTTCGGGAAGCTTTCGCGGGTCGCCTGGGTCTCGGTGAAGTCGACATCGGCATGGACTTCGGCGGTGAAATTGTTGGGGCCGACGATCGGCGTCAGGATCTTGTTGAGCGCGTCGCGATAGCGCTGCTCGATCTTGTTCTGGATGTCGACCTGGCGGGTCGATGCCTGGCTCATCGGATCATTGCCCGAGGATGAGAGCAGGCGGCCGGCCTGATCGACCACCGACACGCCGTCGGGCGACAGGTTTGGCACCGACGAGGCGACGAGATGGACGATAGCCTGGACCTGCGAGTCCGCCAGCGCGCGCCCGGCACGCAGGCGCAACATCACCGACGCTTGCGGCTTGGCGTCGTCGCGCAGGAATACGCTGGGCTGTTCGGCGGCGACATGGACCTTGGCGGTTTCGACCGCGTCGATCGCCTCGATCGTGCGGGCGAGATCCATTTCGCGCGCGGTGCGCAGCTTCTCGCCCTCGACCGCGCGGCTGGCGCCGAGCGGCAGCGAGGAGATCATCGCGTCGCCATCGGGCGCGGACTTGGGCAGCCCCTGCTGCGCGAGCAGCATTTTCGCCTGGTAAAAGCTGGTCTCGGGAACGGTCAGCGCGCCGGTGCTCCGGTCGATCTCATACGAGATGTTCGCCGCCTTCAGCGAGTCGGCAACGGCGGCCTTGTCGGAATCGCTCATGCCGGCGAACAGGTCGCGCTGGGGAGCCCCCGACATGGTCGACCAGAGCAGCGCGGCGGCGCCGAGCAGTCCGATCAGGCCGATCATCGGCAGGCTGCGCTGGATCGCCGGCTGGGCGGTGAAGCCCCTGACGCGCTCTAGGACGGCCGAGGTGCCGACGCCACCCGCTCCAAGCGGAGCGGAGGCCATTGCGGGGGCGGGGGAGGGGACAATGTCAGCCATAGGTTATACCGGCATGCTCATGATGTCCTTGTAAGCGGACAGGAGTTTGTTGCGGACCTGCAGGGTCGCCTGGAAACCGACGCTCGCCTGCTCGCGCTGGATCATGACGGCGGCGATGTCGGTCGTCTCGCCGCGCTCATAGGCTTCGGTGGCGGCGCCGGCCTTGGCCTGCATGTTGTTCACTTCGCCGAGCGCACCGCGCATCGTCGACAGGAAGCTGCCCTCGGGCGCGCTGGTGGCGCTGCCGACCTGGCCCCCAAGGCCTCCGATAGCGCCGCCGATGGGATTATCTGTGGGCGCGGCCGCTTTCTGGAGCGCGCTGTTCTGCTGCAGGATGGCGTTGCGCATCGCCATGAGGTTGCTGGTGTTGATGGTGGTCATCTAGCCCTCCCTCAAGCCGCGCGCAGGTCGGCCATGCGATAGCGCAGGGTCCGTTCGGAAATGCCGAGCCGCTGCGCGGCGCGGAGACGGTGGCCGCCGGTGGCGGCCAGGGCCTCCTCGATCGCGCGGGCCTGGCTCAGGCGCCGGGCATCGGCGAGGCGGATCGGGGCGTTGTCGGCCGCCGCAGCGGCGATCGGCGCGGCTGTGGTCTCGTTGGCGGCGACGCGGATGATCGCGGCGGCGGGGGTGCGGGCTGGGTCGATCATCAGATCGTCAGCCTCGATCCGCACGCCGTCGCGCATCAGCTTCGCGCGCTGCAGGACATTTTCGAGCTCGCGGACATTGCCCGGCCATTCATGCGCCATCAGCACGTCGAGCGCGGCGGCGGTGGGCCAGGGGAGATCTTCCTGCTCGCCGGTGTGGCGGAGCATCAGTGCGGCGGTGATCGCGCGGATGTCCTGGCGGCGCTCGCCGAGCGGCTTCAGGGTCATCGGCATGACGTTGAGGCGCCAGTAGAGATCGGCCCGGAAGCGGCCTGCCTCAACCTCGACCGCGAGGTCGCGATTGCCGGCGGCGATGATGCGGACGTCGACCGCGATCGAGGCGGTGGCACCGACCGGCAGGACCTCGCGTTCCTGCAGCGCGCGGAGCAGCTTGGCCTGGAGCGCGAGCGGCAGCTCGGCGATCTCGTCGAGCAGGAGCGTGCCGCCCTCGGCGGCACGGAACAGGCCTTCACCCGCACCGACGGCGCCGGTGAAGGCCCCCTTCTGGTGGCCGAACAGCATCGCCTCCAGCATCGTCTCGGGCAGTGCGGCACAGTTGACCGCGACGAAGGGCTTGTCGGCGCGCGGGCTGACGGCGTGGATGAAGCGGGCGACGCCTTCCTTGCCGGTCCCGGTCTGGCCGAGCAGCAGGATGGTGGCGTCGCTGCGGGCGATGCGGGCGGCAACCGCCAGGAAGCGTGCGCTCTCGGGTTCGCCGCAGGCCGGCATGATCCGGGGGCGGAGCAGTTCGGCGATCAGGGCATGGCCGAAGGCCATATCCTCGAAACCGAATATGATCGTGGCGGGGCGGCCGATCTTGGCGCGGCGCAGCACGGGGGCACCATCGGCGAAGTCGATCAGGATATCGTGCTGGCGGGCGAGGGCGATCTCGGTGACATGGAGGATGCGCTGAGCGTCACGGGCGGAGGCGGTGGCCGGATCGACCCGAGCGGTCTCGATCCCCGCGCCCGCCAGCCAGGCGACAAGCGTCGGGTGGGAACCTTGCGCCTTCTCGCTGATGCCGATCATGGTCATTGCGGTCCTCGCGGTTCAGCGTGCCAGCCACGCCAATTCCTTCACGGACATCCTTACCGGCGAATTAACTACGAAAGTCTTAATAGACCGCGCGAGGTGCGCCCCCGGGGGCATGCCCAACGCACATGCGCCCGCGCGCGCATAATGCGCGCGGTATCCATATTACCGGGAAAACGGGCTTTCCGCCCGGGCGGCAATGTCTTGCTCATTCTTTGGTCTAACCCGGCAAAAAGCTGCCGCGGGCCATTTTCGGGATCCGTACGGTAGCGCAACCATCGCGGAAATGCGTGCTTAAGCAAAAAATGCATAAAAAATAATATAGCAAAAACAACGTGTTATATTGAAACTACCGTAAAAACCGATCGTAGTGAATTTTCCTGGTTAAAGCGGGGGTAAGCACGGCCGTTAATGGGATCGAGGCGAGAACGGCCAGCACCGGATCGTCGCCTGCTTTTTAAACTTGGTTTTAGAAACAAGGACTGATCCCATGACCGTCATCAACACCAACATCTCCTCGCTCCGGGCGCAGAACGCAGGCCGCACCGCCGACGCCATGCAGGCAAGCGCGATGACCCGCCTGTCGACCGGCAAGCGCATCAACAGCGCGAAGGACGACGCCGCCGGCCTTGCCATCGCTTCCTCGATGACCAGCTCGATCCGCGGCATGACCGTCGCGATCCGCAACGCCAACGACGGTATCTCGCTGGCGCAGACTGCGGAAGGCGCGCTGGGCGAAGCCGCCAACATGCTGCAGCGTATCCGCGAACTGGCGGTGCAGGCCGCCAACGGCACCTATCAGACCAGCGACCGCGATAATCTTCAGACCGAAGTCGCCGCCCTACAGTCGCAGATCACGAACGTCGTCACCGGCACCAAGTTCAACGGCAACACGCTGTTCTCGGCGACATCGACGGCGACCACCTTCGCAATCCAGACCGGCATCAACTCGGGTGACACCACGACGATCTCGATCGGTGGCCTGAACAGCGTTGCCCTGGCCTATGCCAGTACCGTTCAGGTCGACACCGTGACCGAGGCCGGCACCACGCTTGGACTGGTCGACACCGCGCTGAGCCAGGTCGCCAATGTGCGGGCCAATCTCGGTGCGAACCAGAATCGGCTGGAAGCCAGCATCGCGGTGCTGAACGCCAACGTCACCAATCTTTCCGAAGCCAGGTCGCGGATCGAGGATGCCGACTTCTCGGTGGAATCGAGCAACCTCGCCAAGGCAGGGATACTCTCCCAGGCGTCCACGGCGATGCTTGCCCAGGCGAACCAGACTCAGCAGAACGTGCTCAGCCTGCTCAAGTAACCGCTTATCAATTGCTGGCCGAGACGGCCCCCGGTGCAATCGCATCGGGGGCCGTTTCGGCTTTTTGGCGTTCTGCTGCCCGCGCCATCGGCCCGCTGTTCGCATTGCCATGGCCTGCGGAGCGGGCGGACGAGACATCGATCCCGGTCTTCGCTGGATGGGCCTGTTGCGGCCTGCAACCCTTGCCCTCGCAGATCGCCCGCCACTTTGATCGGTCCACTAAACCACGGAAATACTTATGCATTCCGCGCGCCCGCGTGAGGGACGGGGCCATTCACCAAATTAATTTATGGTGAATCCGCGTTAACCACCTTTCTTCCTTAAGGGCGCTTTCAGGGCGTCGTTAACCGGATCGTGGCGAGAACGGTCAGCGTGCCGGAGCCGCCGAGTAAAAGCGGAAGGATTACTTAAATGGCTGTCATCAACACCAATGTTTCGTCGCTTCGTTCGCAGAACGCCGGCCGTCTGGCCGACAAGATGCAGGCGAACGCCATGGAGCGCCTGTCGAGCGGCAAGCGCATCAACAGCGCCAAGGACGACGCCGCCGGCATGGCAATCGCTTCGTCCATGACCGCTTCGGTCAAGGGCATGAGCGTCGCGATCCGCAACGCCAACGACGGTATCTCGCTGGCACAGACTGCTGAAGGCGCCCTGGGCGAAGTCAGCAACATGCTGCAGCGTGTTCGTGAGCTGGCCGTGCAGGCGAGCAACGGCACCTACCAGACGAGCGACCGTGACAATCTGCAGACCGAAGTTCTGGCCCTGCAGAACCAGATTTCGAACGTCGTTTCCTCGACCAAGTTCAACGGGAACACCCTGTTCTCCGCGACCTCGACGGCGACCACCTTCGGGATCCAGACGGGCATCAACTCGGGCGACACCACCACGATCTCGATCGGTGGCCTGAACAGCGTCGCTGCGGCTTATGCCACGACGATCCAGGTCGACTCGATTGCGGAAGCCCAGCTCGCGATCACCGCTTCGGACACCGCGCTGACCCAGGTCAACACCGTCCGTGCCGGTCTCGGTGCGATCCAGAGCCGCCTCGACGCCGCCGTCAACGTGCTGACCGCGAACGTCAACAACCTGTCCGAAGCCCGCTCGCGGATCGAGGACGCGGACTTCTCGGCGGAATCGACGGCTCTCGCCAAGGCGGGGATCCTGTCCCAGGCTTCGACCGCGATGCTCGCTCAGGCGAACCAGAGCGGCCAGAGCGTCCTTAGCCTGCTTCGCTAAGACCAGGACGGCCTAAACACCTCGGCCGTCCGAAGGGCCCCCGGCGCTAAGTTTCCCCGCGCCGGGGGCCTTTTCCTTGCCCCATTCCAGAGTTCGACAGGATCAGTTCGATGGATGCCACGGACAGCGGAAACGGTTTCGATGCGGCGCTCAAGGCGCTGGAGGATCTCGAGACCACGGTTGCCGAGACCCGCGACCCCCAGCCCGCGACCGCAGCGCAATCCGCCCCGGTCGCGATCGCCGCGATCGCCTTCGACGAAGACGATGCGCTCGAAGCGGCTACGGCCATCGCCGCCAGTCCGATCGTCGAAGCCCAGGAAGTCGTTCCCGTCCCGGCCGGCCACGTCGTCGAGGGCTCCGTCCATCCGGCCGCCCCGGCCGTCACGGCGTCCATCGCAGCCGCGCCGCAGCCTGCCCCCAGGTCCGGCCTGTTCGGCAAGGTGGCGATCGGCCTCGGCCTGTTTTCCAGCATGGTTTCCGCAGCGGGTCTCGTGGTCGCCGAGCGGACGATCATGTCCGCGCAGCTTGTCGTCGCCGATGCGCGCGAGCGCCAGCATCAGCTTGAACGGTCGACGAAGCTGATTCAGGAACTCCAGATCGTCCGCGACAAGCAGGTTGAACTGCTCAGGGCGCAGCAGGCGCAGCTTGCCGCCACGCCGGTCAGCAGCGAGGAGCTTCAGCATCGGCTGGAGGTGCTGCAGGCGGCGCTGGTCCAGCGCGATCCGGTCAATGAAGTGGTGAGTGTGATCCGGTCGGGGCAGGCGGACACCAATGCCCGCTTCAACGAATTCAGCCTGAAGCTAGAACGGATCGAGGCGGGGAATTAGGCGACCGAGTCCGAGGCCGGGCGCTCAGCCCCATTCCTTCAGCGAGCCGCGCAGCTTGTCGAGCGCGGCCTTCTTGATCTGGCAGACGCGCGCGGCGCCGATGCTGAGGGTCCGGCCGATTTCCTCAAGGTTCATTTCCTCGACGAAATAGAGCTGGAGGACCATCGCCTCGCGTTCGGGCAGGTCCGAGATATGTTCGGCCAGTGCCTCGGCGAGTTGCTCGCGCTCCAGCGCCTGGTCGGCGCGTTCCTCGACATCGGCGAACCACATCGACTGGTCCGAATAGACCTCGTCGAGCGACTCCTGATAGCTGGCGGCGGTCTCGTCGATCAGCGCGCGCAGCGCGGCGCCGTCGAGGCCCATTGCCTGCGCAAGCTCGGACTCGCTGGGTGCGCGACCGTGCTGCTTCTCGAAATTGGCCTTGGCGCCCAACAGCTCACGCCGCTTGGTCATCGCCGAACGGGTCATCGCGGCCTGGCGGCGCAGGTGATCGATCATCGCCCCGCGCACCCGCATCGACGCATAGGTCGAAAAGGCGTGACCGCGATCCTCATAGCCATTGGCAGCCTCGACCAGCGCGATCATGCCGATCTGGATAAGATCCTCGATGTCGATCGCCGAGGAGACCCGGCCATGAACATGCCAGGCGATCTTGCGGACGAGTTGCATATGCGATCGCGCCAGATCCTCGGCCCGCGGCTTTTGCGGTGTGCGGCCGTAGGTGTGGGTCTGCGAGGTGCTGGTTTCAGCGAGCACGAAGCACGGCCTCCATCCCGAAGAAGCAGTCGCCGCCGGCATGGGCGGGGATGTCGAGCGTGTCGATCGTCCGCGCGAGATGCTCGATCGCCTGCGCGGCGCGCGCATGCGGATATTGATCGACGACCAGGCGGCGGCGCGCCGCGGCGGTCAGCACCCGCTCATCCTTGGGGATACCGCCCAGATAGCTGAGCGTGGTATCGGTCAGGAAGCGGCCAGAAACCTCGCGGAAGCGGCGGAACAGTTCGCGTCCCATCGCCTCGTCGGCGATGCGGTTGGTGACGATCGCGATCTCGCGGACCCCGTGGTCGAGCGCGAGCAGCTTGACGGTGCCATAGGCATCCATGAAGCGGTCCTGATCGGGCGCGAGGACGACGATCGGCAGATCGGCCGAAGCAACCATGTCGAGCGTGTCGGGATCGGCGCTGCCCGGGGTGTCGACGATCACGAAATCGAGCGAGCGGCGGTGCGGACGAAAGGCGTCGGCCAGCTTCAGCCGCGCGGCAAGGTCGACCCGGCCCGCGACATCGACCGGGCCGGCTGGCACGACGAACAGCGATTCAGGGCCGTCGACGACGATCTGGTCGATCGTCAGCCGGCCGCCGATCACGTCATTGATCGACTCGCGCGGATCGAAGCCCATCGAGCGGGTGGCGTCGGTGGGGCCGGGATCGCAGTCGACGATCATCGCGCGGCGGCGCATCTTCGAGAGTGAGAAGCCGAGGTTTGCGGCGATCGTCGTCTTGCCGACGCCGCTGCGGCCGCAGGCGATGCTGATCACGCGGGCGCTGCGCTGTTGCGAAGCGGTGCCGGGAAGATCGGTGAGGTTTGGCCAGGCAAGGGTCATTGGGCCGTCTCCATCGGCCGGGCGCTGAGTGCGCCCGCGCTACCATTATTGGCGGGTCCGCCGCCGACCACCGCTGCGACCTCGACGGCCTTTCCATCGGGAATTTCGAGGAAGGACATGACGGGAGTCTCCGGCAGATGGGGTTTGAGCAGCCTCGCCAGTGCGCGGCGCGCGACAGGCGAGGTGACGATCGCAAAGCGCGTCGCCGAGTTGACGAGGGGGGCTGACGCCTCCGCGATCGCCGAGACGATGCGGTTGGCAAGCGCGGGTTCGAACGGGTGGGCGGCGCCGGGTGAGGTGCGCACCGCCTGTGCGAGCAGCGATTCAAGCCCGGCGTCGAGCGTGACGACCGGCAGCGGCATCTTCACCGGCACCAGCGTCTGGACGATCAGCGCGCCGATCCTGGCACGGATATTCTCGACCAGTGCGGCGGCGTCAGCGGACTGGCCCGCGGCATCGACCATCGCTTCGGCGATGCGGCGGAAGTCCTTGAGCGGCACGCCTTCGGCGAGCAGGGCGCGGCACGCCGAGGCGATCTGCGCCAGGTTGAGCGGCTGCGGGGTGAGCCCGCCGACAAGCTGGGGTGCCGCTTCCTTGAGCGCGTCGAGCAGGCGCTGCGCCTCGTCCATGCCGAACAGGTCGGCGGCGGCGGCGGCGATGATCTGGTTGAGGTGGGTCGCGACGACGGTGGCGGGGTCGACCACGGTATAGCCTGCGACGATCGCATCGCCGCGCTTGTCGGGGCTGATCCACACCGCTTCCAGGCCGAAGCTGGGGTCGCGGCATTCGCGCCCCTCGACACTGCCTTCGAGATCGCCGCTGTCGAGCGCGAGCAGTTGATCCGGGAAAGCCTCGTCCTCGCCCATGATCACGCCCGCGACGGTGATGCGGTAGGCGTTGGGCGGCAGGCTGAGATTGTCGCGGACGCGGACCAGTGGAACGACAAAGCCGAGTTCGCGCGACAGCTGGCGGCGGATGCCGGTGATGCGCGCCATCAGCGGCGCGCCCTTGCGCTCATCGACCAGCCCGACCAGGCCATAGCCGAGCTCGAGGCCGAGCGCCGAACCGTCGGACACTTCGTTCCAGTCGATGCTGTTGGGCGAGACCGGTGCGGGGGCGTTGGCGGCTTCGGTCGCGGCAATCTCGTTCGCCTGCTCGACTTTCTTGGCCTTGCTCAGCTTCCACGCGACGAAGCCTGCAAGGCCGGCGGCCGACAGGACCATGAAGTGCGGCATGCCGGGCATCAGGCCTAGCAGCGCGAGGATGACGGCAACCGGAGTCCAGGCGCGGGCCGAGCCGAACTGCGACGTGATCTGGCCCGAAAGGTCGAGCGGCGAAGACACGCGGGTGACGATCGAGGCGGCTGCGATCGACAGCAGCAGCGCCGGCACCTGCGCGACCAGCGCGTCGCCGATCGCCAGGATGATATAGGTCGAGGCGGCTTCGCTGAGCGAGAGGCCGTGGCTGAGCGTGCCCAGGATCAGGCCGCCGAGGATGTTGATCACCAGGATCAGCACGCCCGCGACCGCGTCGCCCTTCACAAACTTCGACGCACCGTCCATCGAACCGTAGAAATCGGCTTCGGTCGCGACTTCCTGGCGGCGGGCCTTGGCTTCCTCGGGGGTGAGCAGGCCGGCGTTGAGATCGGCGTCGATCGCCATCTGCTTGCCGGGCATCGCATCAAGCGTGAAGCGCGCCGAAACCTCAGAGACGCGGCCGGCGCCCTTGGTGATCACCACCAGGTTGATCACCATCAGGATACCGAACACGAACAGGCCGACGGCATAGTCGCCGCCGATCAGGAAATTGCCGAAGCTTTCGATGACATGGCCGGCGGCGGCAGGACCCAGATGGCCGTCGACCAGGACGACGCGGGTCGACGCGACGTTGAGCGATAGCCGAAAGAGGGTCGCGAACAGCAGCACCGTCGGGAAGGACGAGAAATCGAGCGGCTTGGCGGCGTTGAGCGCGACCATCAGCACCGCAAGGCTGATCATGATGTTGGCGATAAAGCCCACATCGAGGATGAAGGCGGGGACGGGGATGACCATCAGCCCGACGAGCGCCAGCGTCGCGAATGGCAGGATCGCCCCGCGCCCGGCGGAGGCCCACAATTTCTTCGTGACCGCTGCCGGCGCCGCCATGACTCAGGCCTCCCGCATCGCGAGGCGCGGAAAGGTCCGGAAATCGGCGGAAAATCTTGCTCTGGGCATGGTCTTCTCGAAAGCCTTCGCGTGGTTACGAGGCCTGACATGCCCGGACTGTGGTTAATTTTGCGTTAGGGATGATTGATTTTCACGGTCCGCGTTAAGACTTTCGGGGAAGCGGTCGTTATCAGCGGGCCGCGGTGTCGGCGGTGTGGCTGCGAGGGCGGTGCCCGAGGCGCGCTGCCCAACCGCGACAAAGGCGCCCCGAAAGCGGCCGTGGGGTGCACCAAAGGGCCAAATCAGTCCAATCATCCAAGCGCGGTAATCTGCTTCACCGCTGCAGATCTGGCACGGGTAAGTCGCCAGGGCCGTCGATCATCACCCCCGTCGCTCCGCCGACGAAGCATGATCCTTAGGCTGATCACGCGATGCACTGCAGTCCGGGTCTTGATCTCCTCCCAGAAATAGCTCCGCATCGCGATGTCCCAAGCAGGCACCAAACTGTCATCCCGCCCGCTCATTGCGTCGATGAAGGGCTCGGGGAGATACGTCATCCCTGCGGCCGCAAGTTCAGCCATCGAAGCGGCGGCGGACGCGGGGAAGATCGCGGTGCAGTCCAGATCTTCGCTTAACAAATCCGGGATACGATCCGCCAGGATTGACACTGCGGGAGGAAGGTCGGCGGTCCAATGACTCCGCTCATTCTTACGCCGCTGGCGGCTCACCCACCGTTTGAGCTCGACACAGAACGCCGCATCGCGTTCGCATTGCAGCATTGCACTACGGTCATGCTCACAATGCCGCTGGCTGTTTTCACGGATGGAAGCCGCGGCAATCGCAGCGATCGCGTTGAGCTGTGCGCGCCTCAATGCCCGCGCAACGTCATGGTTACGCGGCAACTCACCAAAAGCGCGTGCGCCCAACGCGCGGCTCACCAGATCGCTTCCGCGGCATATCAGCCTATCAGCGCAATTGCCGATCACTCCGCCAGCGATCGACGCTGCAACCGTGGCACTGAAGCCAGCGTCGCCCCAATGTGCAAACCCGTAGCCAAACAGGCCGGCCGTGCCGGCCGTGGCAGCGAGTTCGATCAGCTGTACCGAGTTCCGCATTTTCCAAGCCCTTGCGCTTGTCAAAACCGGCTATTCTAGTTGCACAGGAAATGCGCGATTTCCAACAGTCATTCCGTTGCCGGCTGCGTGCTTTCGTGGCCGTTTGCGCGAACCTGAAAGGCATGTCTGGGCCCTGTTTGTCGATGCCCGCCCGCGCTGATCGTTGGGTATCGTTGCGGGCATGCGCGAGGCCGCGATCGGTTTCGGTTGCGGATTGAAGACCGCTCAGGCCGGCATCGGGCGAGCGCGCAGGGCGAGCGGCGCTCGTTACCGATTGTGGGATGATGTTGGTCATTGTTGGCTATTGAGCCCAACAATAGCCCGCTGATCGTCACTGTACGCTATTGCTGTTAGCCACGTTGATCTGTAACTCTATTGTCAACAGTTGCGGGGGCGAACAATGGCCACGAAGACGCGGGGGGACGTGAAAGTGCCTGGGAAAGATATCGCTCAGCGCGTTCGCGAGGATGTGTTCGCTTTGCTTGTGACCGACGTCCGGGCGGATGGTTGGGAGCGTAACACGGCGACCCAGAACGCTTTTTATGTACGCGGATTCACCTGGTTTCGCGATACGGTTTTGGACGATCGGCTTAACGTCACCGATTGTCCCCTCTATATTGATGACATGAAGGCGGAACTGGGGAAGCGGACGGCCTGGCTGGCAACGCACTTCAGTTGGACCAGCACGTTCGGCGGTCGGCAATTTATCGATGCGGCGTCGCCGACGAAATCCTATGCGCCGAATTTCCAAAAGGCAGCCGAGATCATTCTTCTGTGCGAGGTGATTGCGACAGGCCTTCGCCAAAAGCACGGCTCTGGGCCCACCGCCGATGACGTGCTCAGCCATATGCGGATCGAGCCCGCCTTAAGTTTCATCCATAATTTTCATCAGGGCATCATTGAGACGCTGACGACGCCACAGAAGGCGGTGCTGCGACAGTGGACGGGACAATTTGGTAACGACGTCTTCCTCGACATGACCGCCAACAAGAAGACCGTAACGCACAAGCTGGCCGAGCGTACGTTGCGCTTTTTCCGACAGAATGTCCCGGATGCCGATCTCGGCGAAGTCGACTTCCGCCACTACCCCAAACGCAAATACAATCCGTCGACCTTCGAGCATATCGACGTCAAGGAAGATGACATTGCCGAAGCGGCAAGACGGGAAGAGAAGCGTTAAAGTGCTTGCCGATAGTAGTCCGTGGGGCGGCTCCACCACTTCACGGGGGTAGCGAATGCGAGCCCCGCGTCGGTCAATCTCAGATCTATCGCATCGATGAGCGCGGCATATTGGCCCAAACGGGCAATGATCTCGTCGCGCGAAAAGCGCGTAAGGTCGCCGAGGTAAAGGATATCCTGCTCCATTAGGCGACGCGCTCCATCGCATTGCGCGCGCGAAGCACGAAAAACGCTGCGGATGGTCGCGTTCATGAATACGCGACTTGCCGGGGATATAATTGCCGACACGTTTGGAACCGAAGACCGGAAGCCAAAGAAATACTGTGTCGAGAGCTCCGACGTCGGTTCAACCACCTTTTCCGCATTGACGACGCTGGCGTGAACCGTCCAGCCCGTCCGCAGATCCAGATGGACTTCGGACCACTCAATCACGGGCTTGGTTCGGTGTTGAAAAGGAGATTGGACGCCAGCATAGTCGAATAGCGTCGGCGCGAAGAGCGGAACAAGGTTCTCCCCGGCTGCTTCGGCCGCGTCGCAAGCTTCCAACCGGTTCGATGTGACGTCCGCTACCAAGCGCCGATCCATCCGTGCTGGGGTCAAATATGGTCCGCAGGGATAGGATACCACAAGATTTTGCGTGTGCAACTTGTCATCAACCCAACATGCGTGATTCTGACGTTTTCCGGCGCGATCCTTGGATGACCGCGCACTCGGTCCCCGGGCTTCGTTCGAGGACTCCCCAATTTGGTAAGACGCGTCGCTGGAACTGACGCCGGTCATCTGCAACCGCAGCCGCGCCTCACCGCCCCGGCCGGCTATACGTCGCCGGCGTAACGTCAAACCGCCCCGCAGCGGTTGCGAGCATGTCGATCTGCTGGCGGTTGCGGTCGGCGAGGTAGCGGACGCGGGTGCGTGCGGATTCGGCGAGTTTCATCGCATGGGTGAGGCGCGCCTGAAGCCCCGGCGCCTGGTGCCAGTCGCCGGGGGATTTCAGGGCCTCGACGCTTTGCCCGAAGGCGGGCAGCGCCGCTTCGATCGCCTCGATATCATGCGCATCGAGCGCGGCGATCAACGCCTCGCTCGATGCGATCATGGTTTCGACGGCGGCCGCGTTCATCGGTCGATGGTCATTCAGTCGACGCGCGGCGCCGGCAGGTCGAGCGCGATCATCCGGGCCGCAATGGCCTTTGCGTCGATCGGATATTGACCGGCCGCGATCGCCTTGCGGATCGCGTCGATCTTCTCATTGCTGATCGGAGGACCGGCCTCGGCAAGCGCAACGACCAGCGAGGGGCTGGCCGCCCCTATGCTGCTTTCCACCGGCGCTTTTGGCGCCAACGGAACAACCTTGTCGTCCTTGAGCTGACCGATGCGGGCCGGGCCGGACGAACCTACCCCATTGATCATTGCTTGTCCTTTCACTCCTGGCCCTTGCGGGCCTAACTCACCTCTGTCGATGATAACGACAAGTTTCCAAATTATTTAAATCCGACCAGTCGGACCCGCCCGACGTCAACCACCTCGGCGAACAATGTCGAGCCTTTCGTCCTGGTCGCGACACGGACGCGGCCGCCGATATCGGCGTCTTCCATCGCCGTCGCATCGACGCTGATCGAATAGGACCGGCCCTGCGCGACGAGCTGGACGGGGTCGCCCTTGCGCACCGCGCTACTGGATGAGGCGGCCGGGGACGGACCGGTGGACGAGGCAAAGCCGGCGCTCGCGGTCATGTTCGCGCGCATCAGCGGCACGCGCAGCCGCCAGCCCGCGCTGGGGCAGCGGACCGTGACGGCACCCGTTGTCGGCGGATCGATTTGCACGCCCGAGATGCAGGCGGCGAGGCTCATGCGGCGGTCGATCGGTGCCATCGGGCCGCCCGGCTGGCCGACATCGGCGCCGAGGGTCGCGACGACCATATTTTCGAGGACCTCCAGATTCTGGGCCGGCGGCAGCACGCTTTGCGCAAGCGCGGGGGCGGCGGCGGCCAGGGCGAGAGAGAGTAGGACGATACGCATCTGTGCGGGACTCCGGTTCATCCTCCGGAAACTAGGCCGCCAACCGCAAACAAATGGTTAACGCGACGCTTACCATATTGTTCTCGGCCCCCCTCTTTATCGTCATCCCCGCGCAGGCGGGGATCCATATACTCCAACGCTCGAACCTCTTGCGGTTCGGAGGTTATGGATTCCCGCCTGCGCGGGAATGACAGAAACGGGGAGGGACGCGACGCTTACCTTACGCCTCTCGCTCCAGGGAGGGCCGGAGTCCCGGGTCGGCTCCTGCGGCCAGCACAGGACAGGAGCCTTTCCGGAACTCCGGCTTTCGCTGGAGTGACGATCGGTGGGTGCCTAGCCGGCGCCTCCCGCCATCTGCTGCACCGAGATGCGTTGACCCATTGCCGGTTCGCTCGCGCGCATCGGCGGGATGGCGATCTCGATCATCGCTTCGGGCAGGCCGCCCATCCGCACCGCGCGCGCGACCGCGGTGGTGCGTGCGGCGGACAGTTCCCAGGCGTCGAGCCGGGCGGACTGGCCGTCGCGGCCCTGGCTTGCGACGATCACCCGGCGCTTCGCCTTCGCCGCCGCCGCGCCGATCGCCTTCAGGCGCTGGGCCTCGCCGGGTCTGAGGATCGCCTCGCCGGCCTCGAAGATCTGCGCGGCGGTGAAGCCCGTGATCGTCACGTCCCCGCCCGCGCCATCACCATTGCCGCCAAAGGCGCCGCGCATGCCCGCCGCCAGTTTCAGCCGGTCGCTCACCTGCGCCTGCATCATCACGAAGAAGGCGAGCAGCAGCAGCGCGAGATCGGCAAAGCTCAACACCCAGCGCTGCGATATCTCGCGCTTCACAACACCGTCCTCAGATTGGGCCTGGCGGTGCGTGGGGGCAGGCTGTCGAGTTCTTCGCGCGCGAGGATTTCAAGCTGCTTGCACGCGGCGGTCTGCCAGGCGAGCTCGACCTCTGAGATGTTATCCAGCCGGCCCGCGATCGGCGCCGCGACGGCCGAGCCGAGAAAGACGCCATATAGGGTGGTGAGCATCGCCACCGCCATCGCCGGGCCGATCGCCGCCGGATCTTCCATATGGGCGAACATCTGCACGAGGCCGACGATCGTGCCGATCATGCCCATCGCGGGGGCGGCCTCGGCGATGCCGCGCCACACGCCGATCACCCCCTGATGACGCTGGCGCCGGGCATCGATGTCGGCGCTCGCCCAGCGGACGAACTCGCCCGAATTGCGGGCCTCGGACAGTTGGCGCGCGGCGCGCAGCAGGAAGCGTTGCGCGGTTTCGACCCGGTCGACGCAGGCGATGCTGCGGACCTCGGCCAGTTCGCGGATGCGGCTGAGCGATACCCGCGCGGCCGCGGCGTCGGCGGCCGGGTCGGCGCTGCCGAGCAATCCGACCGCGGAAAGCGCGCGGCCGATGTCGGCGCGGGTGGACCGGAGGAAGGTGGTCAGGAACGTGCCGCCAAACACGATCGCAAGCGCGACGGGATCGATGAATCGGGTGATCTGTTCGAGCAGGATCATCGCATTCCCTATGCCGCGAAGTGGTCAAGGGACCGTTGCCTGACATGGCTAACGGACCCGGCAAAAAGCACCGGCAACAAATTGCCGCCCCCGGCAGAAACGTGCCGATGCAGCGTCAGATCACAGGAATTTCGGGGGTTTGGGCCCCATTAACCATGTTTGGCACGGCAGTTGCTTGGGAGGTGGCCAAGGCAGCCGTCGAGCCTCTTCGAACATGATTAACGGCGGCAGCTGACAGACTTTTAGAGAGTGAAGCGAAAAATGGCTGATCCGCTTTTCGGCATACATGGCAAGGCACTGGAGATCCGCTCGCAGCGGCTTGCCATGCTGGCCTCGAACATCGCGAACGCCTCGACGCCGAACTACAAGGCGCGCGACATCGACTTTCAGAAGGCGCTGTCCGACGCGACCGGCAACAGCGGCGTCAGCGCCGCCCAGGCGGCACAGACCAATATCGGCTTCCGCGTTCCGCTCGAAACCTCGCTCGACGGCAACACCGTCGAGATGTCGACCGAGCAGAACCAGTTCGCCGAGAACGCGCTGCGCTACAAGGCCACGCTGTCCTTCCTGGAAGGCCGGATCGGCACGGTCATGACGGCGCTTCGGGGAGAATAAGACATGGCGGGTAACCTTTCCGTCTTCGACATCGCCGGACGTGCGATGTCCGCGCAGATGGTGCGGCTCAATACCTCGGCCTCCAACCTCGCCAATGCGGGTTCGGTCGCGGGCAGCAAGGCCGAAGCCTTCCGCGCGATCAAGCCGGTCTTCTCGTCGGTCACAGACAGCCCCGGCGTCGCGACCGTCAAGGTCGACGAGGTCGTCGCCTCCAACATCGAACCGACCAAGCGCTACGACCCCAATCATCCCAAGGCCGACAAGGACGGCAATGTCTGGGAAGCCGGGGTCGATCAGGCGCAGGAACTGGTCGAGATGATGGAGACCGCGCGGATGTACCAGAACAATGTCCAGGTCATGCAGACCGCAAAGGCACTCACTCTCGACACGCTGAGGCTCGGCAAATGACAATCAACACTGGAAATAGCTATGTCGACAGCCTGAACGGCACGTCGACCGGCAGCACCGCCGTGAAGAGCAACGGTGCGCTCGACCAGGCCGCGTTCCTGAAGCTGCTCACCACCCAGATGCAGACCCAGGACCCGTTCAATCCGGTCGACAACACACAGATGGTTGCCCAGATGGCGCAATTCTCATCGACCACCGGCATCGCCGAGATGAACCAGTCGCTGAAGAGCATCTCGACGGCGCTCGCCTCCTCGCGGGTCGGCGACGCGGCGAGCTGGATCGGCAAGGCCGCGCTGGTCGAATCCAGAACCGCCTCGGCACTGCGCGACGGGTCTTTCGCAGGCAATGTCACGATCGGCGAGGATGCCTCGCGGGTCGACATCAACCTCGTCGATAGCAGCGGCAAGATCGTCTACACCGGCAGCGCGAACGACGTTAAGGCCGGAGCGATCCCCTTCTACTGGGACGGCAAGGACGACGCGGGCAATGCCGTCGCCGGTCCACTCACCATCTCGGTATTCGCCAAGGATGCGGCGGGCGAGTCGATCGACTCGGTCTCGACCAGCTGGGCCACGGTCACCGGCGTCCAGTCGCCCGCCAGCGGCGCCACCAAAATCGTCACCCCACTCGGCACGATCGATCCCGCCGAAGCCCTTCAACTTTCCTGATCTCGCCAGAGGAGTCCAAACATGTCCTTTTTCACCGCACTTTCCGGCCTGAAGGCCGCCCAGACTGACCTCGGCGTGATCGCCAACAACGTCGCGAATGTCGGCACCGTCGGCTATAAGAAAAGCATCACCGAGTTCGGCGATCTCGTATCCGCCTCGCCGGGCCAGAGCAGCGCCGTCGCCGGCCAGGGTGTCCGCCTGCGTGATATCTCGCAGCAGTTCACGCAGGGTGGCTTTGAGAGCTCGGAGCGCGCCTTCGATCTCGCCCTGTCGGGCCAGGGCTTCTTCGTGACCAAGACGCCGACCGGCGCTGCAAGCATCGCTTATACCCGCAGCGGCGCGTTCCGCGTCGACTCCGATCGCAACGTCACTGATTCGTCGGGCAATTATCTGCAGGTGCTGCCGACCGACACGTCGGGCGCCGTCACTGCGACCGGCCTGACCTCGCTGCGCTCGCTTCAGCTTCCACTGACCTCGGGCAGCTCGGAGGCCACCGGCGAGGTCAACCTGTCGGTGACCCTGCCGTCGACGGCAGACATTCCGGAAGACCGCTCGGTCTATACGGTCACCAATCCCTATGCGTTCGATCGCAATGACGCGAACAGCTACAACTTCTCGACCACCACGACAGTTTATGACGTTGCGGGCACCTCGTTCCCGATGACGACCTACTACACGCGGGAAACCGCAGCGACGGGCTCCGAATGGACCGTGCGCACCTTCGTTGGCAATGAGGAGCTCACCTATGACAGTGCCGCTGCGACCCAGCCGGCGCCGCTGACGATGACGTTTGACGCGACCGGCGTGCTGACCGCTCCCGCCGCTGCCGTCACCGCAGGCCCTGTCTCCCCGACCGGCTCGGCCGAGGCACTGACCTTCGACGTTGCCTATGGCACGAGCACCCGCGTGCTGCCGGCGCCGTTCGCGCTAACCAGCTTCGCGCAGGACGGCTTCGCCGCCGGCCAGCTCGACAATGTCTCGATCGGCGTCGACGGCCTCGTCACCGCGACCTTCTCTAACGGCGACAGCCAGGCGCTCGGCAAGATCGTCCTCGCCACCTTCTCGAACCCCGAAGGCCTGCGCCAGATGGGCGACAGCAAGTGGAGCGCCACCGGCAACTCGGGTGATCCGATCTTCAACGAAGCGAACAGCAATGGCACCGGCATCATCCAGTCGGGCGCGCTCGAGCAGTCGAACGTCGACATCACCGAAGAGCTGGTCGCGCTGATCCAGGCGCAGCGCAACTATTCGGCCAGCGCCAAGGCGATCGAGGCGGCAAATACGATGACCCAGACGATCGTGAACCTGCGGTCCTGATCGGCGTAGGGACTAGCGGAGCCAGACCATGGACAAGCTGATCTATAGCTCACTCTCGGCGATGCGCGCGGCGATGGCGCGGCAGACGATGACGGCGAATAACCTCGCCAACGTCAATACTGCCGGCTTTCGCGGCGAGATGAGCTCGAGCACGGCGCTGTGGCTCAAAGGGGATGGCTTCGACAGTCGCGCGACCAATTCGGGCGAGGTCACCTCGGCCGACATGTCCGAAGGGACGATCAGCGAAACCGGCCGGCCGCTCGACATCGCGGTCCAGGGCAAGGACACGTTGCTCGCGGTGCAGAGCCGCGAGGGCGACGAGGCCTATACCCGCCGCGGCGACCTGCAGCTCAGCGACAGCGGTCTGCTGACCACCGGCGACGGCATGCCCGTCCTGGGTGATGGCGGCCCGATCACCCTGCCGCCCTATGACAAGCTGATGATCGCCGCCGACGGCACGATTTCGATCGTGCCGCAGGGTGCGGACGCCACGCAGGTCCAGACGATCGACCGGCTGAAACTGGTGGCGGTCAACGGCGCCTCGATCGCGAAAGGCCTCGATGGCCTGTTCCGCGACCGCAATGGCGGCACTCTGGCCCCCGATCCGCAGGCGAGCGTTCGCCAGGGCGCGATCGAGGGATCGAACGTCAACGTCTCCGCCACGCTGATCGACATGATCGAGGCGAGCCGCGACTGGGACATGCAGGTCAAGATGATGAGTGCCGCACAGGATATCGACAAGGCGTCGTCCGACCTGATGCGCTTTGATTAAGAAGGAATGATCCGATGAGCAACGCAGCATTGCACGTCGCGCGGACGGGCCTCGACGCCCAGAATATGCGCATGCAGGTGATCGCCAACAACCTGGCGAACGTGAACACGACCGGCTTCAAGCGCGACCGCGCCAGTTTCGAGACGCTCGCCTACCAGGCGATGACCGCGCCGGGCGCGGCGTCGTCGGAGTCGACCAAGTTCGCCACCGGCACCAATCTCGGCACCGGCGTCCAGATCAACGGCACCGCCAAGATCGACACGCAGGGCTCGCTCCAGTCGACCGGCAATTCGCTCGACATGGCGATCGAGGGCGGGGGCTTCTTCCAGATCACGCTGCCCGATGGCCGCACCGGCTATACCCGCGACGGCAATTTCAACCTGTCGGCGGACGGCACGATCGTCACCGGCGACGGCTATCAGCTCCAGCCGCAGATCCAGATACCCGAAGGGGCCACCAGCATCACGATCGGCAATGACGGCACCGTCAGCGTCGCGATGCCGGGCCAGACCGAGGTGAACGAGGTCGGCAAGATCGAGATCGCGCGCTTCGTCAATCCGGCGGGCCTCCAGTCCGAAGGCAACAACATCCTCACCGAGACCGGTTCGTCGGGTCAGGCCCAGGTTGGCGCCGGCGGCACCGACGGACGCGGCGTCATTCGCCAGGCGATGCTCGAAGGTTCGAACGTCAATATCGTCGAGGAGCTGGTCGACATGATCGAGACCCAGCGCGCCTATGAGGTCAACAGCAAGATGATCTCGTCGACCGACCAGATGCTGCAATATGTCAATCAGAACCTCTAGGTCCCGCATGAACGCTTTCGCCGCCCTCGGGCTGTGCGCGACGCTGTTCGTCGGTGCCGCCGCCGACCCGGTTCAGGCGGGCAAGCGCAGAGTCGATCCCGACTATGCGCCGAGCTATGCTATCCCTTCGCAGGCCCCGCAGGCCAATGGCGCGATCTTCCAGCAGGCGAACGGCTATTCGGCGCTTACCAACGGCGCGCGAGCGGCGACGGTGGGCGACATCGTCACCATCACGCTGGTCGAGCGGACGCAGGCGGCCAAGTCGAACAGCGCCGCGACCGACCGATCGGGCGAAATCGGCCTCACGCCTCCGACTACCGGCCCGGCTTCCTTCTTCATGCCGACCGATATCGGCGCGAGCGGCGGCAGCAATTTCGCGGGCACCGGCACCGCTGCGCAGTCGAACCAGCTCAACGGCGAGATCAGTGTGACGATCGCGCATGTCTACCCCAACGGGACGATGCTGGTGCGCGGCCAGAAGCAGCTCACGCTCAATCGCGGTGACGAGAATATCTCGATCACCGGACTAATCCGCTACGCCGATATCGGCCCCGACAACCGGGTGCCTTCGACCCGCGTGGCCGATGCCCGGATCACCTATGCGGGGCGCGGCGAGATCGCGCGGAGCTCGAAACAGGGATGGCTTAACCGTTTCTTTGCCATCTTGAGTCCATTCTAATTAAGAATTTTGAGGATGTACCGTTAATGATCCGCGCCCTGATCACCTTCCTGGTCTGCTTTTCGGGCGTTGCGCTGACAAGCGCGAGCCATGCCGAGCGGATCAAGGACATCGGAACCTTCGCGGGTCTCCGTGCCAACCAGCTCACCGGCTACGGCATCGTCGTCGGCCTGGCAGGCACCGGCGACGACAGCCTCGACTATTCGACGCTGGGCATGAAGGGCGTCGCTTCGCGCTTCGGCCTGCAACTGCCCGCCGGCGTCAACCCGGCGCTGAAGAATGCGGCCGCGGTGATGCTCACAGCCGAACTGCCCGCCTTCGCCAAGCCCGGCCAGCGGCTCGACGTCACCATCTCGGCGCTCGGCAAGGCCAAGAGCTTGCGCGGCGGTACGCTGATCATGGCGCCGCTGCTCGGGGCCGATGGCCAGATCTATGCGATGGCGCAGGGCAATCTTGCGGTTGGCGGCCTTGGCATCGACGCCGCCGACGGCTCGAAACTGACGATCAACGTGCCCACCGCCGGGCGTATCCCGGGCGGAGGGACCGTCGAGCGCAGCGTCGACGCCGGCTTCGCCAATTCGCCGCAGCTTCGCTTCGACCTCGCCGAGGGCGACCTCACCACGTCGCAGCGCGTCGCCGCGGCGATCAACCTCCGCCTCGGCCCGATCGCCCGCTCGATCGACGCGACCACCATCACCATCGATGCGGTCCCGGGCGCCGAATCGCGCACCACGCTGATGAGCCGGATCGAAAATCTCGATGTCGACACCGCCGATGCGCCCGCGCGCGTCGTCGTCAACGCCCGCACCGGCACGGTCGTCATCAACGGCGCGGTCCGGATCGCGCCGGTCGCCGTCACGCACGGCAAGATGACCGTCCAGGTCGACGAGAAGCCGCAGGTCATCCAGCCGCAACCCTTCTCCAAGGGGCAGACCGCGGTCCAGCAGTCGAGCGCGATCTCGGTCGAACAGGAAGCGCGCCCGATGTTCGAGTTCCAGCCCGGCGCCTCGCTCGCCGAGATCGTCAAGGCGGTCAACGCCATCGGCGCCTCACCGGCCGATCTTGTCGCGATCCTCGAAGCGCTGAAGCAGGCGGGCGCGATGAAAGCGGAGCTGGTGGTGCTATGATCAACGGCGTTTCCATCAAGACCGGCGCGCTCGCCGACCCGAAAGCCAGCGAGCTCGACCAGCTCAAGGCCGCCGCGAAGCAGTTCGAGGCGATCTTTACGCGCCAGATGCTCAAGTCGATGCGCGATGCCAAGCTGAGCGAGGACGATCTGTTCGGCAGCGATGCCACCGATCAGTTCCGCGACATGCAGCATGCCAACCTCGCCGATCAGCTTGCCGGAAAGGGCGCGCTGGGGATCGGCGACCTGCTCGTCAAGCAGTTCGAGGCGCGGATCGCGAAGGCGGCTCCGGCCGCGTCCGCCGCTGCCGCCAAGTCTGATGGAACGGGCACATGAGCGATCTTCTCACTATCGGTCGATCGGGCGTCATCGCCTATCGCGCGGCGCTGTCGACGGTCGGCGAGAACGTCTCGAATGCCGAGACCGAGGGCTATACGCGCCGCAGCGTGAACCTTCAGGAATCGGCGGTCTCCAGCGCGAACGACTATAAATATCGCTCATCCGCGATCTTTGGCGGCGTGAGTGTCGGCAGTGTCACGCGCATCTTCGATAATTACAAATCCTCCTATATGCGCTTCGCCAATTCGGAAGCCGGACGTTCGGGCGCCAAGGCGACCTGGCTGGGCATCGGCGAAGCCGCGCTCGACGATTCGGAGGTTGGGCTGGGCGTGAAGATGGGGGCGGTGTTCACCGCTGCCGAAACGCTGAGCACCGACGTGCAGGGCGACACCAACCGCCGCACCTTCCTGACCGCGTTGGGGCAGGTCACCGATCAGTTCGCGACCACGGCCAGCGCGCTTGCCGCCGCCTCGGAGGGGATCGGCAATCTGGCGGCGAACACCGTCGAGAAGCTGAATGCCGACCTGAAGACCCTGGCGCAGGTCAATCTGGCCGTGCAGCGGGCAAATCCCGGATCGGCGGGACAGGCGCTGCTGCTCGACCAGCGCGATGCGCTGCTGAAGGACATTTCCGGTGCCGTCGGCATCGACGTGCGGATCAGCGACAACGGCGCTGCCGAGGTCAAGCTGATGGGCGACGACACGACCACGCTGGTCAATCCCGACAGCATCTATCCCGCCTATGTCGGCCTGCTGCGCGGTGCGGACGGGCGGTTGTCGCTGCTCGCATCGGGCGCCGATGGCGAACTGGCGATCACGCCGCGCTCCGGCGCGCTGGCCGGCCTTGTCGATGTCTCGAACATAATTTCCGGGCGGCGCACCGAACTGGACAATGTCGCCGCCAGTTTTACGAGCGTGCTCAACAGCTGGAACTCCGCCGGCATCGACCGGAATGGTAACCCCGGTGCGGCGTTGCTGAGCGGTACCACCGCCAGTACGATCGCCGTCACGGCGACCGATGTTGCCCTGATCGCGGCCGGCGCGGTTGGTGTTGCCAATGGCAATGCCCTCGCGCTCAAGGATTATCGTAACAGCAGCGGGCCCGAGGCGCGCTGGACCCAGCTGGTTTCGACCCATGCTCAGGGTGTCTCTGGGGCCAACGCGGAAAAGTCCGCCACCGAAACCCAGCGCGACGGCGCGCTTCAGCAGCTCGACGAGGTCACCGGCGTCGATCTCGACGTCGAGGCGGCCCAGTTGCTGCGCTTCCAGCAGGCCTATAGCGGCTCGGCGCGGATCATCCAGGTGGCGCGAGACACGCTCGCGGAAATCATGAATCTGTTCAACTGAAGGAACGATCGGTGATCACCGCAACCCGATACCGCGCTTTGGCGGAAATCAACCGGCAGGCCAAGCTTGGCGCCGAAATCGCGCGCGCGCAGTCCGAAATTTCCACCGGCAAGCGGATCGAGCGCGCGTCGGACGATCCGATCGCGGCCGCTCGCGTCGTCGAGATCCGCCGGGCGCAGGCCGATCAGGTGGCGTGGGGGCGCAATATCGAGACCGCCAAGTCGGTCGCCGCGCAGGTCGACACGGCGCTCGAGGGCGTCGCCAGCATCTTCAACCGGGTCAAGGAGCTTACCCTGGCCGGCGCCACCGAATCGGTATCGGCCAATGACCGGACGGCGATCGTCCAGGAACTGACCTCGCTGCGCACGCAGCTCACCAATCTCCAGACCGCGACCACGCCGACCGGGCAGGCGCTTTTCCCGACCGATGCACCGCTGCAGATATCGACCTCGGCGACCCAGCGGCTGCCGGCGACCGCGCAGCGTTCGACGGTGTTCGAAGGGATCACGCTCGGATCCGGAACGGGCACGCTCGATTCGGTGATCGAGGACGCGATCGACGCGATCTCGCTCGACGATGTCGCCCAGCGACGGACCTTCGCCGACATCAGCCTTGGCGACATCGATCGGTCGGTCATCCATGTCACCAGCCAGCACGCCGCACAGGGTATCCGCGGCGCGCAGCTCGACGCAGCCGCCGAGACCATCGAAAACAGCGGCATCCAGCTGTCCGAGGAGCGCAGCTCGCTGGAGGATGCCGACGTCGCGGTGGCGGTGATGAAGCTCAATGCGAAAACCCTCGCCCTCCAGGCGGCCCAGGCCGCCTTCGCCAAGGTCAATCGCAACACTTTGTTTGACTTTCTCGGTTAGGGAATTCTCACGATGATTGGATAAAGCCTGTGCTTATCCGGTCGTTAACGGTGATGGGGAAAGGCGCTTGGCCTGCATATGCCCCGTCCGGATTTCACGCGGGAGTGAGCGTTCATGTTTGCAGGCATCGGCCTAGTCGTCCTTCTTGCAATGGTCTTCGGGGGCTTCGCCATAACCGGCGGCGATCTCGGGCCCATCATGCACGCGATCCCGCACGAAATGCTGATCATCGGCGGCGCCGCGGTCGGCGCGCTGATCGCCGGCAACTCGATGAAGGAGTTGAAGGCGTTCGGCGGCGGCTTCGCCAAGGTCTTCAAGGGGCCGAAATACGCCAAGAAGGACTATCTCGACGTCATCTTCCTCGTCTCCACGCTGATGAAGAAGCTGCGCACCGAGGGCCCCGTCGCGCTCGAGCCGCATATCGAGGATCCCAAGGCTTCGACGCTGTTCGCCGAATATCCCAAGCTGCTCAAGGACAGCACGTTGATCCACATGATCACCGATACGCTGCGCCTCGTCGTGATCTCGTCGGGCACGCTCGATCCGATGGCGGTCGAGGATGTGATGGATAACGCGCTCAAGACCCACCATCATGACGAGATCAAGCCCGCCGACATGATGCAGGGCCTCGCCGACGCGCTCCCGGCGCTCGGGATCGTCGCGGCGGTTCTGGGCGTGGTGAAGACGATGGGTTCGATCGATCAGCCGCCGGCGATCCTGGGCGCGATGATCGGCTCGGCGCTCGTCGGTACCTTCCTGGGCATTCTGCTCGCTTATGGCATCGTCGCGCCTTTCGCCGGTCGTTGCCGTCAGGTGATTGAGGCGGACTCGGCGATCTATGGCGTGGTCAAGCAGATCATCATCGCGTCGCTGCACGGCCACCCGCTGCCGCTGGTGATCGAGGCCGCCCGCTCGGGCATCAGCCATTCGAACCAGCCCGCCTTCGCCGACGTATTCGACGGCATGCGCGGCCGCTAAGCCCCAGATCCGGCAAGGAACGCTTATCCCATGGCGCAATCGCCCACCAAGCGCGGCAAGAACGAGCCTGAACCCAGGCCGATAATCATCAAGAAGATTATCGAGGGCGGGCATGGCGGCCATCATGGCGGCGCCTGGAAGGTCGCCTATGCCGACTTCGTGACGGCGATGATGGCGTTCTTCCTGCTGATGTGGATCCTGGGCGCCACCACCGAGAAGCAGCGCAAGGGCATCGCCGACTATTTCACGCCGACGATGGTCCAGCTCAAGCAGAAGAGCGCCGGCTCCAACGGCCTGTTCGGCGGCGAGTCGATCGTCGACAAGGACAATTATCCGCACCGCGCGGCGCAGACCGGATCGAAGTCGATCACCATCCCCAAGGATGCGAGCGGCGGCGACAAGGAAGGCGGCGCGGCGATGAAATCGCGCGACCGCGCGGCATTCCAGAAGCTCAAGGCGATGCTCGAGGCCAAGATGGCGAGCGATCCGAAGCTGGCCGCGATGGCGCGCAACGTCCGCATGATCGAGACCCGTGAGGGGCTGCGCATCGATCTGGTCGACCAGGCCGATTTCGCGATGTTCAAGTCGGGCACCGACCAGCTGTCGTCACAGGCGCTGGCGCTGATGAAGCAGGTCGCCGAGGTCACCAACTTCGCCGACAATACGGTGATCGTGCGCGGCCATACCGATGCCATGCCCTATTCGAAGGGCCGCACCGTCAACAACTGGACGCTGTCGGCCGCCCGCGCCGAGGCGACCCGCCGCGCGCTGTCCGATTATGGCGTGTCCAACAGCCGCTTCCTGCGGATCGAGGGCGTCGCCGACCGCGAACCCTATGTCGCCGGCGACCCCTATGACCCGCGCAACCGCCGCATGTCTGTCACGCTCGCGTGGAGCGGATCGGGCGGCGGTTCGGCCGAAGAAACCCCGCGCGGACCGGTCGATCTGATGGCCGGCGGCGGCGCGCATGATCCGACCGCGATGCCGGCGGAGGCGATGGCGCAGGCGGCGGCGAAGCCGGCGAAGCACTGAGACGCGAAGTGAAATCCGTCATGCCAGCTAAGGCTGGCATCTCGAGAGAGGTTCGCGAGCTTATGTCCGTTCCTGACGAATGAGATCCCAGCCTGCACTGGGATGACGGCCTTTTCCTCTAGGCGTCCCGGCTGCCGTCAAACGCGTCGCTGATCGTCCCGTCGCCGTCAGAGGCGAGCATCATATAGGCGAGCATCGCGTTCGCGGGGCTCGGCCTGAGCAGGTTGAGGCGCTGGGTCGACCCCATCATCGCCAGCATCTCGGCGGTGTCGGGCGCGGCCTTGCCGTCGCCTTCGAATACCTGGCGCGCATATGCGAGCCGCAGCGTGTCGTCCGCGAAGGCGTCGGTGCCGCCGGTAGCGGGGACCGCGTTCACCGGTGCGCCCTTGTCGTCGATCTTCTTCGCCATCAGCGCATAGACTTCGGACAGCGATCGCGCGCCGCCGCCATTGTCGTAGAAGATCGAGCGGTTGGCGCGCGCCTCACGCGGGAACAGCGAAGCGGCGCTGGCATCGGGGCGGGCATCAGCCGCCTTGAGGAATTTGGTGGCGCCTTCAAGGCCCAGGAAATGCGCGAAGTAGAGGTCGGCCGAACGCGGCTGGCGGCCGAGCGAGCTTTTCAACCCGTCGGCATTGTCGCTGGCGAACTCGGCGGCCATCAGCGACGAGGCTTCGGGATGATTCTTCAGCGCCATCACCTGATCGCGCGCCGAGGCATCGACCTTCCAGCTGCCGTCGCCGCGCCGGCTGATCGCATCGGCGGCCCAGCCGAGTCCGTGCTTGGTGCCGTACATCTTAACCGCGCCAAGCCAGCTCTGGTCGATGAACTGGAACAGCCCGCCCGCCGAACTGCCCTGCGCCTGGGCGTCGGGATTGAGCCCGCTTTCGGATTTCGCCTGATTGAGCAGATAGGAAAAATCGACGCCCACCCGCTGTGCCGCGCGCTGGATCGCACCGCGCACGCCGCTTTCGCGTTCGATGCGGTTGCCGAAGTTAGGCACGGTCATGGATGGGGCCTTGTTAACACCCCTTAATTGTCGTCGATCCTGGTTAACGAAAGGTTGAGAGCGCGGTTAGACCAAGGTCTGAGGCTAAGGATCAGGCGGGCTCGTCGTCATCCTTGCGGTCGCGCGGCAGATTCTTGATCCGCCTTATCCCCGCATACATCGGCAGCAGCAGAATGAGCAGCAGAAGCGCGGCGACGATTTCTTTCTTCACAGGTCAGGCCGGAGCGAAGCTGGCAGATGTGATCACATCCGGATTGATACCGATTAGGCGGATAACCGAGTTCACCGGAGTTCCGCCCAGATCATTGTAGAAGATGTAGGTATCGTTGCCGACCTCACTGACCACCACATTTTTCGGGTCGCTGCTGTTGTTCAGATCGGCCTGGGCAATGCGGAAGGCATCCTCGTACCTGTCCCAATGGTGGCCCGGCAGGACATTGTCGGCGCCTGCACCCGCGCCACCAGGAAGCTTGATCCGATCGATGCTCACGGCGAAGTCCCGGATCGTGTCGGGATCGGCGCCTACATCCGGCTGAGCCGAGCCCTCATCAAATTGGAAGAGATCGGCTCCGCCGCCACCGGTGAACGTGTCGGCGCCTCCGGTCGCCGTCAGCGTGTCATTGCCGTTGCCACCGTTGCTCGTGACAGCGGGTCGGGACAATGCGCCGTCGCGGGTGGCAACGAAGTCGGTATAGTTAATCCGCGAAGCGTCGATATTGATCATCCGGATGACCGAGTTCACCGCGCTGCCGCCGGCGTCATTATACAGGATATACGCATAGCCGGTGCCCCCGAAGACCGCGATGTCATGCGCGCCGACATGTTGTTGCAGCGCGGTGGTGGCGGCGCTGATCGCAGTTTGCAGATTATTGGCCGTGATGTGGAGAACGTCGCCCGGATTGCTGCCGATCCCGCTCGGGAGATAGATTTTGTCGGCGCCGTCCTGAAAATCGTAGATGATATCGGAGAGGAAGTTTTGGACCGTAAGATATTGATAGGACACCGGTGTTGTGGCAGCGTCGCCGCGATTGAAGATAAATCGATCGGCGCCCGCGCCGCCGCGGATCAGGTCAGGATAGATGGTCGCCGAAAGATTGTCGTTGCCGCTGCCGCCTGTGACGGGTTGCCCGCTGGTGCGATCCCTCAGCTCGAACGCCGAAACGTTGAGCAGCTTCAGGGCGCCCTTGTCAAAAGAGAAAACATAGCTGTCCGGTCCGACCGAGACCGCTGCGAACTCGGCCCCCGGCGAACGGAACAGATTCTGCGCGACGGTGTAGGCCGACTGGATATCGCTTGCGGTTCCTGCCGCGATATTTGGCCATGACGAATTCTTGCCGAACGCGTCGATTCCGATCTCAAAATCGGTAACGACATCGATCAGATAGGCGTTGGGGCCGGTCGTCGTGAACGCCTCATCATTCTGGGGCACGTAAAGATCGCGGAACAGGAAGACATCCGCGCCCTCGCCACCGGTCATCATATCGACACCCAGGCCACCGCCCAGCGTGTCCGCGCCCCGGTCGCCCGATATGACGTCATCGCCGGCGCCGCCGACGATGATGTCGTTGCCCTGTCCTCCACGCAGCATGTCGTTGCCCGCCCGGCCGTCGACGTAGTCATTTCCGGCGTTGCCGTTGATGCTGTCATTGCCGCGTTCTGCGTTGCTGTCGTCGCCCTCGATGAAATCGTCGTTGGCGCCACCGTTGATCCGGTCCGATCCTGCACCGCCGTACAGGTTGTCATTGCCGGCATTGCCCTGGATATAGTCGCTTCCATCGCCGCCTTGGAGGGTGTCGTTGCCGTCCACGCCGCCGTTGGGCGACTGGCCGTAGATATGATCATTACCGGCATCGCCCGACAGAATGTCGCTGTTCGCGCCGCCCATCAGGACGTCATGGCCGTTGCCGGCCGAGAAATGCTCGATCGCCGATCCACCGAGGATCATGTCATCGCCGTTGAACAGCGGATTTGGCGCTATGCTGTTGAACTGGTTCGCCGTGATCCATTGAAAGGCTTCGGCGACGCTCAGGTTGAGGCCGCTGATTCGGAAGGTTGCCACGTCGCCTTGAACGACGTCCATCTGCGATACTACACCAGATGATGGTGCGCCGTTGGCGTCATAGCGGA
Organism: uncultured Sphingomonas sp.; assembly: GCA_947085315.1. Taxonomy (GTDB): domain Bacteria; phylum Pseudomonadota; class Alphaproteobacteria; order Sphingomonadales; family Sphingomonadaceae; genus Rhizorhabdus. The sequence goes on from CAMTVW010000016.1 coordinate 112,969, forward strand.
TGCCCACCCCCCGTACGGCAAGGCTGTAGCCGACATAGCCGCTGAGAATGCTTGTATAGGCGGCGTGGAGCGTGAAGCCGCTACCGGACGTACCATCAATGTCGGCGTTTGCCAGTAAATGGGCGGAGAAGATGAAAGAGGAGACCGACTGCCCAAATCCGGATGGATAGGTCATGGTAACAGTGGCCACAATATTATCCCCAATTGCCGGGCTACGACAGGCTCTCGCGTGACCTGACTAGCGTGAGAAATGGACATATGAAATCGATTATGGACCCATTTCGGATCAGACTTCGCCCATGATCTCCTTGTTCACGCGCTCAACTCCCCCGCCGCGCTGAAGATCGAATTGTAGATTGCATCAAGGTCGGCATCGTCGATGCAATAAGGCGGCATCACATAGACGATATTGCCCATCGGCCGCAGCAGCAGCCGCTGCTTCCTGAAATATTCCCCCAGCAGCGGCCCCATCGCCGACAGATAGTCGCCATAGGGATCGACAAACTCCATCGCGGTGATCGTCCCGATCTGGCGCTTGCCGACGATCGAGGGATGATCGAGCCGTTCGAGGCGTTCGGCCTGGCGGCGCGCGAGGCTGGTCACGCGGGCGAGCACGGGTTCCTCGCGCCAGATGGCGAGATTGGCGTTCGCGGCGGCACAGGCGATCGGGTTGGCGGTGTAGCTCGACGAATGGAAGAACATCTTCGCCCGGTCGGTCGAAAGATGCGCATCGAATATATCTTTGGTCGCGAGCGTGACGGCGAGCGGGATCGCGCCGCCGGTCAGACCCTTTGACAGGCACATGATGTCGGGCGCGATCCCGGCCTGTTCGCAGGCGAACAGCGTGCCGGTGCGGCCCCAGCCGGTCATCACCTCATCGGCGATGAAGATCACCCCTTCGCGCGCGCAGATCGCGCGGAGCGCCTTCAACACCTCCGCCGACCAGATCAGCATCCCGCCCGCGCCCAGGATCAGCGGCTCGACGATCAGCGCGGCGGGCGGCGAGCCCTGCCGGCAGGCGGCCTCCAGCGCGGCGATCGTCGCGGCGCCGTCGCCATGCGGGAAGGGCAGCGTATCGACGTCGAACAACAGCGGCTGATAGGCCTGGTTATAGACCCCACGCGCGCCCACCGACATCGCCCCGATCGTGTCGCCATGATAGCTGTGCGCCATCACCGCGATGCGGTGCCGCGGTTCGCCGCGATTGAGCCAGTAGCCCAGCGCCATTTTCAGCGCGACCTCGACGCTGGTCGATCCGCTGTCGGAGAAGAAGACATGGGCGAGCGGGGCGGGGGCGATGGCGATCAGGCCCTGCGCCAGCGTCTCGGCGGGTTCGTGGGTCCAGCCGGCGAAGATCAGCTGGTCGAGCTGTTCGGTCTGCGCACGGATCGCGGCCATGATGCGCGGATGGCAATGACCATGGGTCGTCACCCACCAGGACGAGATGGCGTCGATGAACCGCCGTCCGTCGGTCGCGTAGAGCGCGGCGCCTTCGGCGCGCGCGATGCGGGGAATCTCCTCGTTCAGGCCGTGCTGGGTGAACGGGTGCCAGACCGGCGAGCTCATGGCGCGAAATCCGCAAGGTCGAACACCGCGTCGAACGCGGCGGCCAGATTTACCGCGTCGAGCGGATCGAGGCGGGGGAGGCGGCCCAGCCGCCTGACCCGGCCGATTCCGGCGATCGTCCGCTCGCTCTCCTCATTCGCGTCGCCGACAAAGGCGATGCCGAGGATCGGGATGTCGCGCGCGCGCAGCGCTTCGATGGTCAGCAGGCTGTGGTTGATCGTGCCCAGGCTGGTGCGCGCGACGATCACCGTCTCGAACCGCCAGCGCGCGAAGATGTCGGCGAAAAGCAGCCCGCCGCCGAGCGGCACCAGCAAGCCGCCTGCGCCTTCGATGACGATGCGGCGGTCGCAGGGCGGCGGCGTCAGCTGGGCCGGGTCGATCACGACATTGTCGATCGCGGCGGCATGGTGGGGCGAGGCGGGGGTGTTCAGGCGGTAGGCCTCGGGCAGGATGCGGCCGGCGGGCAGGCCCGAAAGCCGCGCGACGGTATCGCTGTCGGTGCCGCCGTCGAGCCCGGCCTGGACCGGCTTCCAGTAGCAGCCGTCGATGGCGCGGACGAGGCCGGCCGAGAACACCGTCTTGCCGACATCGGTATCGGTCGCGGTGACGACGATCGCGTGCGTCATGTGGTCAACGCCCCGATCGCGTCGGCAAGCGCGGCGACGGTCGCCTGATCGACATTGAGCGTCAGCGATACGCGCAACCGCGAGGTACCGGGCGGCACCGTCGGCGGGCGGATACCGCGCACATCGAAGCCGCGCGCCTGCAGGGCGGCCGCGATCGCCATCGTCCGGGCGTCGTCGCCGATGATCACCGGCACGATCTGCGATCGGGCGGGGGGTAGGCGGGTGCCGGCAAACGCCACCAGCGCCGCCAGCCGTTCGCGCCGTTCGGGCTGGGCGACGACCAGCTTGAGGCTGGCGCGCACCGCAGCCGCAGCGAGCGGCGATGGCGCGGTCGAGAAGATGAAACCGCGCGCCTTGTTGATGAGAATGTCGCCGACTACGCGCGGGCAGCAGACCAGCGCGCCCTCGCACCCCAGCGCCTTGCCGCAGGTCCGCAGGGTGATGACATAGTCGCGCCCGTCGAGCCCCGCCGCCAGGCCGCGCCCATCGGGGCCGAAGACTCCGGTCGCATGCGCTTCGTCGATCACCAGGAAGGCGTCCTCGCGCTCGGCCAGCGCCGCGAGGTCGGCGAGCGGGGCGATGTCGCCGTCCATGCTGTAGAGGCTCTCCACCGCGATCCAGACCCGGCCGTTATTGCCGGCCGCGCGCCAGTCGCGGATCGCGTCGGCGAATGCCTGGGCGTCGCCATGGCGGGCGGCGACGGTGGCGGCGCGGCCCAGCTTCATCCCCTCATGTGCGCTGGCATGGATCAGTTCGTCATGGACGATCAGGTCGCGGCCGGCGGGCAGGGTGGAAAAGATCGCGCTATTCGCGGCGAATCCGGTCGAGAAGAACAGCGCCGCCTCGCTGCCGAAGAAGGCGGCCGCCTCGCTTTCGAGCGCGATATGTTCGGGATCATTGCCGCGCAGCAGCCGTGATCCGCCGGCGCCGATCGCCACGCCCCGGCCCAGCGCGTCGGCCACAGCCGACCGCAGTTCGGGCGCGCTGGCAAGGCCCAGATAGTCGTTTGACGCGAAATCATGCCCGGCGCGCGGGATCAGCGAGCGGGTGCGCGATCGCCGCGCGATCTGTTCCAGCGCCGCACGATGGGCATCAAGGATCGTCATGGCGGTCCCGTACCGGCTCCGCCGATTTGATGCAAAAAATACTGAACCACTGGTCGATCGCCTTTGTTTGACTATATCAGCCCGCGAAACGATGGCGGGGGCGACCCGCGAACAGACCGGAAGATGGCATGAACGAAGACAATATCGGCGAGAAGGACGTGGAGATCCCGGAGACGGCCGAGGCCGAGGCCGAGGGCGCGGAGGACGAGAGTCCCTTTGCCAAACTTGAGAGCGAGCTGGAGAAGCTGCGCAACGAGGTGCTCTATGCCCAGGCGGAGACGCAGAATGTCCGTCGCCGGCTAGAGAAGGAAAAGGCCGATGCCTCGACCTATGCATCGACGGGTTTCGCCCGCGACATGCTCTCGGTCGCCGACAATCTGGCGCGCGCTCTGGCGCTGATCCCCGCAGAACTGCGTGAGGATGAGCGGCTCAAGGCGACGCTGACCGGCATCGAGATGACCGCCAAGGAGCTGGACAATGTGTTCCAGCGCAATGGCATCACCAGGATCGATGCGATGGGCGCCAGGCTCGACCCGAACCGCCACCAGGCGATGGTCGAGCTGCCGCACGCCGAGGCCGAGCCCGGCACGGTGATCCAGGAGATGCAGGCGGGCTACATGATCAAGGACAGGCTGCTGCGACCGGCGCTGGTCGGCGTGGCGAAGGCCGCGGACTGATTTAAGCCCCTCCCTGCCAAGAGCTTCAGGCCGGTCACGCCCCCGGCATGAAGCTCTTGGCAGGGAGGGGGGAAGTCAATCATCATGCCGCGACAGGATGTCGTACTGGCGGCGGCGCATGCGCGCCTTTGCCTTGCGGCTGCCAAGCTGATCGATCAGGATGCCCTTCAGCCATAGTCCGGTGCCGAGCAGCGCGCGGCGGTGGTTCGCCATCGCGATCCGGTTCTGCAGGCCCAGCGCGACGCGGCGCAGTGGCGTGAGCCGACGTACCGTTCCGCTCAGGAAATAGCCGTTCTGGAGAAGCCAGCGCGCGGCGCGGTGTTCGGCGGCGGATTGCTCGCTGCTTTCGGTCTTGCGCCAGCGCCCGCTGTCATTGTCGCGCAGCACGCCGACCTGCTGCAGCATCGCCGGATCGAAAGGCAGCCGCAGGAAATCGCAGATCCGCCGCAGTTCATATTCGGGCTCGGTGGCCAGCACCTCGTAGCGCAGCGTGAACTGCCGGTCGGGCGGCAGTTTGTGCGACATCCGGTCCCACAAAATCTCGGTGTCGACCCATCCGGCGATGCCGTGCCACAAATTGCCCGCCTGACGCGCCCGGACCGTCGCCATCGCGACATCGCGCCCGTCGCGGACGAGGTGGATGAAGCGTGCCTCGGGCCACAGCCACAAGATCCGGTCGAAGTCATGCTGAAGCGTGGCGCCGACCACCACCGCGCCCGGCTTGGCGGCTGCGACCTGGTCGAGCAGGCTGTTGGCGATGCCGGCAAAGGCCATCCCGGTCGGGATCTGGTGGCCGAGCCGTTTGAAGCGGCTGTTATATTCCACCGAGCGCAGAAAGGCCTCGCGTTTCATGAAACGGCCCTCGGCGCTGATCGCCTCGATCAGGAAATCATATTCGGGCGCGATGATGATCGCCGGGTGCGCATTGAGCAGGTGGCGCAGCGCCGCCGCCCCCGATCGCGCCGGTGCGATCAGAAAGACCGGAGAAGCGGGGGACGCAGTGCCGGCCATCAATGATGCATGCCGCTCATATCGTCATCCCCACCTGCGGGGACGGTTTTCGCCTCCGCCGAAATCCGCGCCCCGCTCGCGAAGGTGAAGAGCATCGGGATCGCGGTGCCGGGGGTGATGCGCTGGTCAATGCCGAACAGCATAGCGTGGTTGCCGCCGGGCGCGAACTCGATCGTCGCACCGGCCGGCACCGCTATCTCCGCCATTGGCCGCATCGTCATCATGCCACCGCTCAGTCCCCCTTCGTGCAACTCTATCTTGTCTACCACTGCGCTGTCGATGCTCAGCAGACGATCGTCGGCGACCGATCCCTTCACCGTGAAATAGCCCGCAGCGGGCCGCCCCGGCACCACTGCCAGCCGCACCCAGGCATCCTTGATCGCAGGCTTATCCCCGCCCTTTGGGCCGCATCCGGCCAGGATCAGAAGGGCCAGCGCAGTGGCGGCGAAGCGACGCATCGAAAACTCCATATTATTTCAGCAGGGCAATTAGGCGCTGTTGCGTCTTGCAGCAATCGAATCCCCTCCTATATCGCCCCCGTTCATTGCGATCAGCCGCATGCTCGCCTCGTTAACTGGGGGCATGCCCGGGATCGTCATATGGGGGTTTGAAAGGACTGGAATGGCTAAGATAATCGGTATCGATCTGGGCACCACCAACAGCTGCGTCGCCGTCATGGAAGGCGGCAAGCCCAAGGTCATCGAAAATGCCGAAGGCGCGCGCACGACGCCTTCGATCGTCGCCTTCGCCAAGGATGGCGAGCGGCTTATCGGTCAGCCGGCGAAGCGCCAGGCGGTGACCAATCCCGACAACACCATCTTCGCGGTGAAACGCCTGATCGGCCGCCGTTTCGATGATCCGATCACCAAGAAGGACACCGAACTGGTGCCCTATCACATCGTCAAGGGCCCGAACGGCGACGCCTGGGTCAAGGCGGGTGGCGAGGATTATTCGCCGTCGCAGATCTCGGCCTACACGCTGCAGAAGATGAAGGAGACCGCCGAGAGCTATCTGGGCGAGACCGTCACCCAGGCCGTGATCACCGTCCCGGCCTATTTCAACGACGCGCAGCGCCAGGCGACCAAGGACGCCGGCAAGATCGCGGGCCTGGAAGTGCTGCGCATCATCAACGAGCCGACCGCGGCGGCGCTGTCCTATGGCCTCGACAAGAATGACGGCAAGACGATCGCGGTCTACGATCTCGGCGGCGGCACCTTTGACATCTCGATCCTCGAGATTGGCGACGGCGTGTTCGAGGTGAAGTCGACCAATGGCGATACCTTCCTCGGCGGCGAGGATTTCGACGCCAAGGTGGTCGAGTTCCTCGCGGCGGATTTTCAGAAGGCCGAGGGCATTGACCTGAAGAAGGACCGGCTCGCGTTGCAGCGGCTCAAGGAAGCCGCCGAAAAGGCGAAGATCGAACTGTCGTCGGCGCAGACCACCGAGGTCAACCTGCCGTTCATCACCGCCGACGCGACCGGCCCCAAGCATCTCGTCAAGGCGATCACCCGCGCCGATCTCGAGCGCCTCGTCGAGCCGCTGATCCAGCGTTCGATCGAGCCGGTCAAGAAGGCGCTGGCCGATGCGAAGATGAAGGGCGACCAGATCGACGAGGTCGTGCTGGTCGGCGGCATGACCCGCATGCCGCGCGTCCGCGAAGTCGTGAAGAGCTTCTTCGGCAAGGAACCGCACACCGGCGTCAACCCCGATGAGGTGGTGGCGATGGGCGCCGCGATCCAGGCCGGCGTCCTTCAGGGCGACGTCAAGGACGTGCTGCTGCTCGACGTGACCCCGCTGTCGCTGGGCATTGAGACGCTGGGCGGCGTGTTCACCCGGATGATCGATCGCAACACGACGATTCCGAGCAAGAAGTCGCAGACCTATTCGACGGCCGACGATAACCAGAACGCCGTCACGATCCGCGTCTTCCAGGGTGAACGCGAAATGGCAGCCGATAACAAGCTGCTCGGCCAGTTCGACCTGATCGGCATTCCCCCGGCGCCGCGCGGCGTGCCGCAGATCGAGGTCACCTTCGACATCGACGCCAACGGCATCGTCAATGTCCACGCCAAGGACAAGGGCACCGGCAAGGAACAGCAGATCAAGATCCAGGCGTCGGGTGGTCTTTCGGAAGCCGACATCGATCAGATGGTCCGCGATGCCGAGCAGTTCGCCGAGGAAGACAAGAAGCGTCGCGCCGACGCCGAGGCGAAGAACAATGCCGAAAGCCTGATCCACTCGACCGAGCGCCAGCTCCAGGAGCATGGCGACAAGGTCGGCGCGGATCTGAAGGCCGAGATCGAAGCGGCGATCGCTGAAGCCAAATCGGCGGTCGAGGGTGGCGATGCCGCCGCGATGACCGACAAGGCGCAGGCGCTCGCACAGGTCGCGATGAAGCTCGGCCAGGCGATCTACGAGCAGGAACAGGCGTCCGCCGCCTCGCCTTCGCCCGACGGTGCGCCCCAGGACGATGATGTGGTCGATGCCGAATTCTCGGAAGTCGACGACAAGAAGTAAGACAGGTAGGCGTGATGCGTTCCCGGCCTCGCCACAATCACTGGCGGGGCCGGGTCACGGCGTGGGGGCGTGATGTCGATCGACATTGATTTTTACGAGTTGCTCGAGTGCGAACGCACGGCCGACGACAAGGTCCTCAAGTCGGCCTATCGCCGGCTGGCGATGCAATATCACCCCGATCGCAACCCCGGCGATCAGGAGGCCGAGGCGCGCTTCAAGGCGATCAGCGAAGCCTATGACTGCCTGAAGGACCCGCAGAAGCGCGCTGCCTATGACCGGTTCGGCAAGGCCGCGTTCCAGAATGGCGCCGGTGGCGGCGGCAGCGGCGGCTTCGAGGGTTTCTCCGACATCTTCGAGAATATCTTCGGCGAGTTCATGGGCGGCGGTCGCGGCGGCAACCAGCGCTCGAGCGTCCGGCGCGGCGCCGATCTGCGCTATGATCTCGAAATCAGCCTCGAAGACGCCTATGCCGGCCAGGAGGCATCGATCACCGTCGATGTCGCCGCGCAGTGCGAGCCGTGCGACGGTACCGGCGCGAAGCCCGGCACAGGATCGGCGCGCTGCACGACCTGTGGCGGCCAGGGCAAGGTCCGTGCGCAGCAGGGCTTCTTCCTGGTCGAGCGGGCCTGCCCCGCATGCCATGGCGCGGGCGAGGTGATTTCCGACCCGTGCACCGAATGCCGCGGCGAGGGCCGCATCGAAAAGACCAAGACGCTCGAAGTGCGCGTCCCCCCCGGGGTCGATCAGGGCACCCGCATCCGCCTGACCGGTGAGGGTGAGGCGGGCGCACGCGGCGGCCCGCCGGGCGACCTCTACATCTTCATCCACCTGTCGGAGCACCAGCTGTTCCAGCGCGACGGCACGACCCTGTTCGCACGCGCGCCGATCAGCTTCACCGCTGCCGCGCTGGGCGGCACGATCGATGTCCCCGGCCTCGATAAGGCCCGCCACGAAATCCGCATCCCGCCCGGCATCCAGTCGGGCAAGCAGATCCGCCAGCGCGGCGCCGGCATGCCGGTGCTCAACGGGCGCGGGCATGGCGATCTGGTGATCCAGGTCGATGTCGAGACGCCGACCAAGCTGTCGGCACGGCAGAAGGAACTGCTCGAAGAATTCCGCGCGACCGAGACGGGCGACGAGAGCCCCCAGTCGAGCGGCTTCTTCACCCGGCTGAAGGGCATGTGGGAAGACCTGACCGAATAGGGCGGGCTTCCCCCGCAGCGACAGCAGCGCGACATTTGCTGGTAGCGCGCGCAGCGCTGTCGTCAGTGTGGTTGTCATCGCTCCCAAATTGCCGGCGCGCCGTTGCAGCAGCGCTTTCTCGAAGGCCGCCTCAAGATTTTTGGGGTCCAGCCGAAGCGCGGCGTCGGCGTCCGCGATGCGGCCGGTGATATCGGCGTGGAGGCGTATCTCCATGCGTTCGAGATAGAGATTGGCGGCGGGCTCGATCTCGATTGCGCGGCTGATCTCGCGCATAGCGTCTTCCTGCCGCCCGTTGTGACTATAGATATACGCGGCGGTGGCGTGCGCATGGCTGTTGTCGGGTTGCGCCGCGACCAGCGCCCGGGCTTCGGAAAAAGCGGATTCCGGCTTTCCCAACCGGCGATAGACCGTCGCTCGGAGCAGATATATGTCGCTCCATTGCGGCATCCCGTGCGCCGCCGATCAGGCCTGGGCTTGTCGGCGGGCTCGGCTCTGATTGGCCGATGTTGAGAGATCGATCTGCTTTGTGTGCTTCATGTAGGCGGTGACAGTCGTCATAATTTGACGGCTGTCATCGCAGGCGATCGATCCGCGCTTCGTCTACTCCAGATAATGCGCGCGCAGCGTCGCGATGTCCTCCGGGGTCACACCCGCTGCCTGCTCCAGATAGGCATCCACCGAGCCCCAACGCTTCTCGATCTCGCTGAACGCATAGCTCAGAAACGAGGTGCCATCGGGGTCTTTGAGCGGCGTCGGCTTGGCTGCGGCGGCGTTCACCTGATATTTGGCGAAGAACATCGCGACCGGATTATTCGCCTGGGCGACGGTATCGATCTTCGGCATTTCCCATTCGGGACGCCGATAGGTCGTCGAAAGATGATAGTCGGCGACGATCGTCTCCCGCGGCACGCCCAGCGCCGACAGGACGATCGCCGTGACAAAGCCGGTCCGGTCCTGGCCCGCCGAGCAATTATAGGCGATCGGGCCCTTGCGCCCCAGCAGATCCTGGAAAACCAGCCTCACCTGCGGCGCCAGGAACACCGGAAACCGGCGATAGACGCCTTCGCCATTGCCCGGCGCGCGTCCGGCGGACAAGGCCGCCATCGGGTAGCCGATCGCCTGATAGGGCACGCCATCGACCCGCGTCGGTGCGATCACGCGTTCTTCGCTGGAGCGAAGATCGACGATATTGGTGAGCTTGAGCGCCTGGACCTGCCGGACATCGGCATCGGAAAGCAGCGGCTGGCCGCCCGAGCGATAGATAAGCCCCCAGCGGACATGCTTGCCACCGGCCGCCGGATAACCGCCGATGTCGCGGAAATTGGAACCCTGCTGCAGCGGCAACAGCCGTTCGGCGACGCGCACCGTCTCGCCCGATGTGCGATCCTTCAGCAGGAAATAGCTGCGCTGTCCGGGCGCGGCCTTCACCGTTTCGGTGCCGTCGCGGTCTGCGGCGGATATCAGCTTCGCCTGGTGCGCCGCCGCGGCGGGATCGTCCGAGAGGAAGACGTCGACCGGGCTTTGGCCCGCCCAGCTTACGGTCAGCGAATCAGGTGCGGTTCTCGTCACCGTTGGCGCATCGATCGACGCTGCGTGGGCCGTACCCGCGACGAGCAGCGCCATGAACGGCAAGATGATCTTCGGGTTCATCGGAACGTCCTTTTATATCAGGGATAAGACCGGGCGATGACATTGCCTGATGCGCTCGGGCGGGGGTGGATGCCGGCCTTGCACCGGCATCCTTTCGGCCCCCTCAGAAGCGGATATTGAACTCCGCGCCGATCGTGCGGGGTTCGTTGAAGAAGCCGCCCCGGCCCGATGCGAGGTTCACCGTCGCGTAGCGCAGATGCTGTTCGTTGAGCAGGTTGCGCGCCCAGACCGCGAAGGTCACGGTCGCGTCGCTGCCGCCGGGCATGGCGATATCGCCCACCGCGAGGCGGCCGTTGACGATGAACGCCTTGTCGGTCTTCAGCTGCAGCACATTCGCCGGATTGCCCGGGCCCACATAGCGCGGATCGGCGGCGGTGGAGTAATAGCCGCCATCATAATTGCCATCCAGATGCGCCCGGATCGTGAAGCCATCGAGCGGCAGTTCATAGTCGATCGAACCGCTCGCCGAATGTTCGGGGGTGTAGGTCTGGTAGATCGGCACCGCGAGCGTGCTGATCACCCCGGCCGCGTTCGGATAGGGGTTCACCGCCGCCGGGATGCGGACATATTGATAGGCATAGGACGCTGACAGCGTCAGCCCCTCGATCGGATTGACGGTCAGTTCCGCCTCGACGCCGCGCAGGTCGCCATTGCCGGGGGCGTTGACCGTCGACAAAGTCGTGCGCGTCAGGCGGATCGTCCCGGTTTCGAATGGGCGGAGGAAATCGACCTGGATATTCTTGTAGGTGCCGGTGTAGGCGGCGATATTGAAGCGGGCATGATTGTCGAAAAACTCGGTCTTCGCGCCGATTTCGAAGATCGATACCGATTCCGGGTTGAACGGATCATATTCCTGGCTGCGCGCATTGGCGCCGCCCGATTTATAGCCGGTCGACCATTTGCCATAGACATGGACGTCGCGGCTCAGGTCGACCGCGATGTTGACCATCGGGTCCACCCTTGACCAACTCGCGTCCAGCCCGATCGGCCCCACCACGCCTGCGCGGTTCACCGGCAGCGCGTTGTTGACGATCTCCAACTCGCCGCGCTTGCTGTCGCGCGTCCAGCGCAGGCCACCGGTCAGGTGGACGGCGTCGTCCAGCACGGGCGGCGTCCACGTCGCCTGGCCGAAAGCGCCGATGCTTCTGGTCGTGACATGGCTCGCGCGGTCGATCGGCCGCGTCGCCGGATCGACCAGCACTGCCGTGAAGGTCGATCCGGCCGCATCGGTGAACGTGTTGGTGTTGAACGCCTGCGCATTGTCCGACACATGCTCGCGATAATAGAGCGCGCCGGCGACGAACTTCACCCGGCCGATGTCGCCGATCGCCTGCAGTTCCTGGCTCCACTGATTCTGTTTGAAAAGCGCCAGGCTGTCGCGGGCGAACTGGAAATTGGTGAAGCCCGCGGCGGCCAGCACCGCCGGTGCTGCGGACATCGATGTCGCGGCCGACCCATTGTCGAACTGGGTCTGATGGAGTTTGCGGTAGGATGTGATCGACTTAAGCAGGATGTCCGGCACCGCCTGCCAGTCGAGCGTCAGGCGATGGCCATGGACCCGGCCCACGCTGGGCCGCTGCGGCACGCCCACATTGGCGGTGCGCACGCGATCGGGCTGGACCGTTGCGATCGCGGCCTGCCGGTTCGTTCCGGGCGCGATCAGGTTCAGATATTGCGAGGTCGACTCGTCCTTCGATATGTCGAAGCCATAGTCGGCGCTGAAGTCAGGCGAAGGCTTCCAATAGGCCCCCACATGCAGCCCGCGCTTGTCATAGCCATTGAACCCCTCCGAACCCGCCAGCGGATTTTTCACCAGCGGATCGCGGTGCGCGATCACCCCGTCGATCTTCAGCGCGATATCGTTGAACGCCGGCAGGTCGACATGAACCTCGGCCTTATAGCTGCCGAAATTGCCGATCCCGCCGGTGCCGTTGACATGAAATTCGCTGGTCGGCTTCTTCGTCACGATATTCACCGCGCCGCCTTCGGTATTGCGGCCGAACAGCGTGCCCTGCGGTCCTTTCAGCACCTCGATATTGGCGATGTCGAACAGCGCGGTGCCCAGCCCCTGCGCTCGGCCGAGATAGACCCCGTCGACATAGACGCCGACGCCCTGGTCACGCGCCGGCTGGTTGCCGTCGGACAGCACGCCGATGCCGCGAATATTCACGATCAGCGCCGAAGCGCGCGAATAGAAGGGTGCGATCTTCAGCGAGGGGATCGCTCCGTCGCCCAGGTCGAGCAGCGATGTCACATGGCGATTGGTCAAGTCTTCGCCGCCCATCACCGATATCGAAATCGGCGTCGCCTGAAGATTTTCCGGCCGTTTCTGGGCGGTGACGGTGATCTCGGCCAGCCCGCTGTCATCGAGCGAAGCCTCCGACTCGGCCGCAGCCGCGAACACCGGCGCGGTATGGAACGCAACGAACATGAGAGTGGAGGCCGCGACGGCCAGCCGGCTGCGTGTGCTTGTCATGATTTTCCCCTGGATAGACCAGCCTCTTCCGGCTGATCCTGCAGGCGACCTAGGGGCTCGATGTTTCAGACAAGCCAAAGGTTCGTTGCCGATTTGCGGCAGATTTCCGTCAGTTTTGGGTCATGATCAGTCGGGGCAGGACACGCCTCGGGGCAGGACGAGCCGCCCCCACACCCGGTCATCCCGGACTTGATCCGGGATCCCGCCGCCTCCCGCAATCATTCATCGGTCCGCAGCTTCACCTTGTTCGGCAGCTTCTTCCCCTTCGTCCGCCGCGACGGGATCTGCGTCGGATTCTTCTTCTTCCACTCGCCCCACGTCATCGGACCATCGGGGGTTTCTATGATCCTGTCGTCCATGGATATGCCTTCTTCATCGGGTGTGACGACAGTGCATCAATCACTTTGAGGATGCACCCATCATCCGCAAAACCCGCTATCTCGATAAGCTGTCGACGGCCTCGCCCGAAGGAAAGTGATGGAGAAGGTCTGGCGGGGGAAGGGCACCGCTTCGCACCCAATGCACGTCGTTGGCGCTCGCCTTTTACCTGCCAGTAGCGGACATGCTCGACGTCAGATTGAACTGTCGGCGATCGAACGAATGGTGTAGCAACCGCTCGGGGCCGTGGGCAGGACCTCGCAACCGCGCAGCATATGCGCTGATGCGAGGGCCCGCCCATGGAAGCGGGGGGAGTAACATGCAGACGTGGTCGTTTGTTGGCCCGTCGTTGCGCACGCGTCACATGGTTTCGTCTATGCTGGCGATCGCGACGGTGCTTGCCCTCGCCAGCAGCCAGGTGCGCGCCAACGGGTTCGCGGGCACGCCGTCGAGTGGCCCCGCATTCAGCATCTCGCGCGATGCGAACAGCGACACGATCACGGTCAACAATACGACCGCGGTGATCGACTGGACGCCGACCGATGCGGCGATGGGCGGCGGCGCGATCGACTTCCTGCCAAGCGGCAACACTGCGATCTTCCAGAATGCGACGAGCAACCAGAGCGGCTTCACCGTCCTCAACCGGATCATCCCGGCCGACGGCAGCCGCGGCATCGCGCTCAACGGCCATGTCGTCACCCGGCTCCTCAACAGCAGTGGCACCGAGACCAGCAATGGCGGCCATGTCTGGTTCTATAGCCCCGGCGGCATCCTGATCGGCGGCGGCGCGGTGTTCGATGTCGGCGGGCTGCTGCTGACCACCGGCGACCCCTCGACGAGCGGCGGCACCGCGATCGGCCCGACCGGCGCCATATCGATGACGACGAGCGGGTCGACCAACGGCGTGATCGTCAACTCGGGCGCCGTCATCAACGCGCTGGCGACCGAGCAAACGTCCGGCGGCTCGAAGAGTGCGGCCTATGTCGCGATGGTTTCACCGCTCGTCGAGCAGTCGGGGACGGTCAACGTCAATGGCGCGGCCGGCTATGTCGCAGCGGCGGCGGCGTCACTGACGATCAACGGCGGACTGTTCGACATCGTCATCACGACCGGCTCGGACACGCCGGTCGAGCATGACGGCATCAGCCAGTGGCAGCAGTCGAATACAGACAGCATCAACCGGCGGGTCTTTCTGGTCTCGGTCCCCCGCAACGATGCGATCACCATGGCGCTGACCAGCGGCACCAGGCTGGGCTTCGACGCGGCGACCGGCGCGCATGTCGCGGCCGATGGCTCGGTGGTGCTGTCGGCGGGCTACAACGTCAGCGGGGGCGCGATCGGTGCCAGCGCCGGGTCGTCTTTCGCCGCGAGCACCGACATCGGCGGGGGCACCTACAACAGCCATCTCACCGCGCGATCGACCACCGATGTTAGCGCCGCATCGACATCGGGGACCGCCCGGTTCCTCGGCAATGTCACCTTCACCGGTGGCACCAGCGCGAGCATCGGCGCTCGTCAAAGCGGCGTGACGATGCAAGTCGGCGGGGCCGTGTCGCTCGACGCCAGCCGGCTCACCTCGGTCAGCGGCAGTCCGGTCACCGGCGGGACGACGCGCACCTTCGCCGACAATGGCGGCACGCTGCATATCGCTGGCGCGCTCACGATGAAATCCGATGGCGAGGGCCTGTTCGGCTCGCAGGTGGTCGCCGCCACGGGTGGCCAGAGCTCGATAGAGGCGCTCAGCGGGGGCCTCGTCGATATCGACGGCAATGTCACCGCCAGCGCGGCCTCGCGAAGGGGCGGTACCTTCCCGGGAGCCGGCCCCGCCACCGGCGGCAGCGGCTTCATCGACATCGGCGGCACCGGCAGCGAGATTCAGATCGGCGGCAATCTGAGCATCGACGTCGGTGCAACGGCGGTCGCGGGAAGCGGCGCGATCGGGACCGGCGGCGGCCTGTCGATCACCGCTGCGGACAATGGCAAACTCACCGTCACAGGAACGACAACGCTGACGTCGAATGGCGTCGGCGGGTCGCTCGGCAGCGGGACCAAGGCCGGCGCGGGGATCGGCGGAACGCTCGACATAAGTACGACGGGTACCGCCGCGCTCGATTTCACCGGCACGCTCACCAGCAATCAGAACGGTACCGGCGGCAATGCTTCGGCCGCCAGTATCGAGGGCGGCGATGGTGCCGGCGGGACGATCACGATCAGCGCCGGGGGCGCTACTTCGATTACCCGCGGAACGACCAATTTCCTCGCGAACGCAACGGGCGGGAACGGAAACGGGGCGGCCGGCGGCGATGCCGAGGGTGGCGAGATTCAGGCCGTTGCGACGGGCGACGGCACGCTCAGCCTCCAGGGCGCGTCCACATTCCAGGCTGCGGCGACGGGCGGCGCCGGGAGCACCGGCGGTGGCGGAATGGCGACGGGCGGCACGGTCGAGCTGAAGGCCCTGGCCGGCGGGACGGTCGGTGTCGGCGCCGACATGACATTGCTGGCGACGGCTAATGGCGGCAACGACAACGGTAGCGGTACGACGGTTGGCGGCGGCGGTCTCGGCGGCACGCTGCGCGCGCTGGCGGACGGCAGCGGCAGCGAGTTGACCGTCGCCGCGTCCAGGACACTGAACCTGGTCGCCAGCGCGAATGGCGGCGTGAGCGCTGACAGCGCCGGCGGCGAGGGTGTGTCCGGTTCGCCCACATTCGAGGCGACAAATGGGGGGGAGATCAACGCCGCGGGCACGCTGAGTTTCGCGGCGTCCGGCAACGGCGGCGCCGGACGGGGCAGCGGCAATGCCGGTGCGAGCACCGGTGGCACCATGCTGGTCTCGGCCGGGACGGCGGGCAAGATCCGGTTCAACGCACTGTACGGCGGCTCGGGTCTGTTTGCGGCAGGCGCCGCCAATGGCAATTCGAGCGTGACGACCGCTGGCGCCTTGTCGCTTCTCGCCGATGGAACCGATAGCGCGATCATCGGCACCGGCACCGCCAGCAACTCGATTTACACGATTGGTTATGTGTTCGGCGGTGGCTCGACCGGTGGCTCCTCCAGCGCGGTCACCGCCGCTGCTTTCAATGTCGCGGCGCATGATGGCGGGGCGATTACCGTAGCGGGCGGGGTCGACCTCGTCTCTTACGCCTTTGGCGGCAATGCGTCCGGGGCGACAGGCAATGGCGGTCAGTCCACCGGCGGCGCGTTGAACTTCGAGGCCCTGGGCGGCGGAACGATCGACTTTCAGGGTGCCTTCAACACCACCAACTATTCGCAGGGCGGCAATGCGAGCGGTTCGGGGACCGGTGGAACGGGGAGGGGCGCCGCGCTAACGATGAATGCGGCTGATACGAGCAAGATCTATTTCAGGGCCTTCAGCACCAGCAACAGCGGAGCGGGCGGCACCTCGCAATCGGGCACCGGCGGCAGCGGGGTGGGCGCCGTGGTGTCGGTCACCGCCGCGGACAGCAGCGAGATCAAATTCAGCAGCTTCAGCCCGGGCGTGGGCGTCGCCGGCAACACATCCTCGACCGGAGTCGGCGGAGCCGCGACGGGCGCCATGGTCACGTTCGCCTCGACGGGCGGCACCAGCCAGATCGTCACGACCACGGGCACGACCTCGATCTCGGCAAACGCGAGCGGCGGCGCGGGTGGTGGCGGAGGCGGTACCGCAGTCGGTGGCGAGATCCACATGGACGCCCCGAATGGCGGCAAGATCAACCTGAAAAGCACCGACCTCAACGTGAGCGCCACGGGCGGGGCTCACACCGGTTCCGGGAATGGAGCCACGGGTACGGGTGGCACGATTGCGCTCGCCACCGAGCAGGCGAGCCAGTTCATCGCCACCAGCGTGACCCTTACCGCGACCGGGGTGGGCGGTGGCGCCCAGTCCGGGACGGGAGGAGTCGGTACCGGCGGCATCATGACCATTACCGCCGCCAATACCAGCCAGTTTCAGCTGACCAGCCTTTCCGCGACCGTGAACGGCAGCGGTGGCGCGTCCACCACCGGCACCGGCGGCGCGGGCGTGGGCGGCATGGCCAGCTTTTCCCCTACCGACGATGCGACTATCGCTTCGACCGGAGCCTTCACGCTCACCGCCAACGGCCAAGGCGGTTCGTCTACGACGACCGGGTCGGGCGGCCTCGGAAGGGGAGGGACGAGCAGCGCCTCGGCAATCGACACCACGCTGATCCAGACCGGGGCGTTCACGCTCGTGGCCACCGGCACTGGCGGCGCCGTGAGCAGCAGCAGCGGCAGCGCGATCGGCGGCGCGGGCATCGGCGGAACTGCCAGTCTGATGGCCGGCGGCAGCGACGGCCGGATCACCGTCACCGGCGGCCTCACCCTCCAGGGCAATGCCAACGGTGGCGCCGCGAACGGCACCGGCGGCGGCCGCGGTGGCGACGGTACGGGGGGAACCGCGACTACCACGGTCACAGGCACCGGCGGCCGGATCAGCGCTACCGGTACCACCAACGTCAACGTCGATGGAAACGGCGGGCAGGGACGGAAC
Organism: uncultured Sphingomonas sp.; assembly: GCA_947085315.1. Lineage (GTDB taxonomy): Bacteria > Pseudomonadota > Alphaproteobacteria > Sphingomonadales > Sphingomonadaceae > Rhizorhabdus. Next base: position 130,689 of record CAMTVW010000016.1, read on the forward strand.
GGCGGCGGCGGCGACGGCGAGGCCGGCGATATTGATTTCGCCGTGTCCGGCGGCGGGACGATCAGCCTGAGCGTCGCGAGCTTCGCGGCCAACAGCACCGGCGGGGCCGATGTCGGCACGGGCAACGGCGGCGCGGGTAGCGGCGGTACGCTCGCTCTGGCCACCGAGCAGACGAGCCAGTTCACCACCACCAGCTTCGGCCTGTCCGCCGTGGGTACAGGTGGCAGCGCCCAGTCCGGTACCGGAGGCCTGGGCACCGGCGGCACGTTCATGCTCACCGCTGCCAATACCAGCCAGTTCCAGCTGACCAGCCTTTCCGCGACCGTGGACGGAACCGGCGGCGCGTCCACCACCGGCACCGGCGGTGCGGGTATCGGCGGTATGGCGAGCGTTTCCCCCACCGACGATGCGACGATCGCTTCGACCGGAGCCTTCACGCTCAGCGCCAATGGCCAGGGCGGTGTGGCGACGACGACCGGGTCCGGCGGCATGGGGACGGGAGGGACGAGCAGCGCCTCGGCGATCGACACGACGCTGATCCAGACCGGGGCGTTCACGCTCAACGCAACCGGCACGGGCGGCGGCGTGAGCAGCAGCAGCGGCGCCGCGATTGGTGGTGCGGGCATCGGTGGAAACGCCAGCCTGATGGCCGGCAGCGACGGCCGGATCGTCACCACCGGTACCAGCACCCTCACGGTCAGCGGCACCGGAGGCAATGCAAATAGCACCGGTGGCGGCCGTGGCGGCGATGGCGCGGCCGGCGATATAAGCTATATGGCGGCGGGCAGCGGCGGGCGGATCACCGTCTCTTCGACAACGAGCCTCAACGCCATCGGAACGGGCGGGCAGGGGCGGAACGGCGGCGGCGGCGCTGCCGAGGGCGGCGAAATCCTTTTCGGCGCGGCCAGCAGCGGGACGATCACCTTCTCGAACACCGCCACCTTCACAGCGAGCGGCAGCGGCGGGGCGGATATCGGCTCGGGCAGCGGCGGCGCGGGCGATGGCGGCACGATTGCGCTGGCCACCGCGCATACCAGCCAGGTCACGGCCACCGCCTTGAACCCGACGGCTTCAGGGACGGGCGGCACCGCCCAATCCGGTACCGGAGGCCTTGGCACCGGCGGCCATCTGACGCTCACCGCCGCCAATACCAGCCAGTTCCAGCTCTCCAGCCTTTCCGGGACCGTGGACGGCACCGGCGGCGCGTCCACCACCGGCACCGGCGGCGCGGGCATTGGCGGCACGGCGAGCGTTTCCCCCACCGACGATGCGACGGTCTCAACCACCGGGACGTTCACGCTCGGCGCCAGCGGTCAGGGCGGTTCGGCGACGACGACCGGCACCGGCGGGGTAGGGACCGGAGGGACGAGCAGCGCCTCGGCCATCGACACCGCGCTGATCCAGACCGGGGGGACGTTGACCCTCAACGCCCCCGGCACGGGCGGCAGCGTGAGCAGCAGCAGCGGCGGCGCGGTCGGCGGGGCGGGCTTCGGCGGAAATACCAATCTGGTCGCCGGCGGGAGCGACGGCCGGATCGCCGTCACCGGCAACACCACGCTCAATTCCAACGGCGTGGGGGGCAGTGCAAACGGCACGGGCGGCGGTGGCGGTGGCGACGCTACGGCGGGTGGCGTGACCTACAGGGCCAACGGCACCGGCGGGCGGATCACCGTTTCCGGCACGACGGGCCTCAACGCCTCCGGAACAGGCGGGCAGGGCCGGAACGGGGGAGGCGGAGACGGCGTGGCCGGCGATGTCGATCTCGGCGCGTCGGGCAGCGGCGCGATCACCTTCTCGAACACCGTGTCCATCTTCGCCAATGGTGCCGGCGGAGCCGATGTGGCAGGCGGCGCAGGCGGAAACGGGCTTGGCGGATCGGTCGACCTGTCGGTTGTCGCCACCGCGACGATGCAGTTCGCGAGCCTCTCCGCTCAGGCGCGCGCCACCGGCGGCAGCTCGTCGAGCGGAACCGGCGGCACGGCGACCGGCGGCAGCATGGTGATGACGGCGGACGGAAGCCAGATCCAGAGCACCGGCACCGGCACGCTTGATGCCCAGGCGACGGGCGGGAGCTCGACCAGCGGTAATGGCGGTCAGGCGTCCGGCGGCACGGTGAGCCTGCGCTCGCTCAACGGCGGCCTGCTCCAGTTCTCTAGCGGGAGCTTCACGCTGGAAGCGAGGGGCGCCGGGGGGAGCTCCAGCAGCGGCACCGCGGGCACCGGCGCCGGCGGCCTGTTCACCGTCGTGGTCGACGACGCGGCGGATGAGCAGGATCCGAGCACGCTGACGCTCAACGCGCTGACCGGCAATGTCCAGGGCACCGGCAGCACGACGACCGCGGGCAGCTTCAAGATCGCCACCTCAGGGGGCAACCTCACCGTCACCAACGCCGCCACGATCACCGCGTCGGGCACGGCGCCGCCGCCGGTCGATCCTGGCACCGCCAATGTCTCGGCAAGCGACGGCACCATTTCGATCGGCACCTTCGCGCTGACCAGCACCACCCCGATCGATTTCGTGCTCGGCGCCAATGGCACGCTCGCCATCCCTGCCTGCACGGTGAACGGCTCGGCCTGCTCGCTGCCGTCGCCGCCATCGCCCCCAACATCGCCACCTCCGCCGCCGCCACCTCCGCCGCCGCCACCTCCGCCGCCGCCACCTCCGCCGCCGCCACCTCCTCCGCCGCCGCCACCTCCGCCGCCGTTGGTGGTGGAACCATCACCGCCGCCACCGCCCCCTCCGCCGCCGGTGGTCGAGCCTTCGCCACCTCCACCACCAGTGGTGGTGGAGCCTTCACCGCCGCCACCGCCCCCTCC
>CAMTVW010000017.1:0-80211 GCA_947085315.1 uncultured Sphingomonas sp.
ACCGCCGCCGCAACACGGTCACGAAGATCATTTGAATACGGTCTCGCCATCGCTCCCTCCTCAACCACCACAAGGTTGAATCAGAACCCGGACCAAAAGGGAATCCCCTTCCGATTCAATCAATCAGAAATCGACTCTAGACCCATACGGTATGAATGTAGATTGGGCGACTTTGAAGCTGCTCGCCGACACCCGCGCTGTTGACGTATGGTACCTATTTCCCCTGGAGGCTGTGTCCCGACAGCTGGCGGGCAATTTCGATCGAGTCGACGAGTACAAGCAGCGCCGCTTGGACGAAGTATTTGGAACTCCGACATGGCGCGACGACATTTATGAGGTTGAGACGACGCAGGATTTGTTTGCTGAGACAATCACGACGACGACTAGGCGGTTCGATCGCGGTCAGATCGAGCGTTACGCTCAAGCTCGATTGCGCACCATTTTCGCCGAGGTGTCTGAGCCGCTGCCATTGTTGCGTGATAGCAGCCGACAGTTATTTTCACTGTTCTGTTTGTCAAATAGCGCGTCGCCTAAAGCCATAGGTCTAATTAAGAAGGGAGTGACATGGGTTCTGAAGAAACATGGCCTCGGGGCATCTCGTCGTAAGTCCGGCCATTAAAGGTTCTGCCCGCCGCCTTTTTATTGCGCCCTCCCCACTGCTTGAAAAAGAACGCGGTACCCGTATCGCGGCACAATTCCTCGATCTCCGACACCCATTCTTCAGGCATTGGCCGCGCACGGGGTCCACTTTCCCCTCCGATTATTGCCCAATCGATGCCCGTCAGGTCGGCTTTTGCCACCGAACCAATAAGCGGCTCGAATGATACGAAACGCACCGCAGCGGGAGTACTGCGCAGATCGACAATACGATCCAGAACTGCGTCATCCTCAACGCTCGTTCCAATCCACACGTTTTGCAGAATCGGAAAATCACCGCCTGCTGACAAAATCTCGCGCATGCGGTCAGGGCGTTTCGTTAGGACCTGGTAAGTGTGTTGTGGGGTGGCCTTCATCACTGCCCAGACTTTGGCGATAAATTGTGTCTCGACCGCCGGGTGGAAAAGGTCAGACATGCTGTTAACAAATACCACCCGCGATTTTTTCCACGATAGTGGAGCGGTCAACGCCTTCTCATCCTGTACCACCTTACCGGTCCATACATACCGATCGCCGCTCTTCCGGGTCAGCCCTTGATATTTCGGCGTTCCCATCGCTTCAAGCCGCGCGGCCATCCGCATGGCGTAGCAATTGGTGCAACCAGCGGTGGCGACGGTACAACCTGCGACAGGATTCCATGTCACGTCGGTCCATTCTATCTTGCTCATCTGAGTCATCCGTTCACCTCCTTGCGGGAGAACAAAATAGGAACATACCATTCCGTTGCGGCTATGTCGCGCTCTAATCGCAATAAGCCAAAGATGCTATCCATGGCATTGATGTGGCTGAGCAACTTCCACGGAAGAAGCGATATGACGAATTGGATCAGTCCGTCGCGGTTGACCCGGTAGCATCATCTTCGTCCCGAACGGCCCCCGTTCGCAATGATTCGGTAGTGGTCAGATGGTGTTGTTCAGCTTGTAGCGCTGGATTAGCCGAAACCGCGTGCGCCGCTACGCGGCGGGCCCCTCCCTCTCCCTTGAGGGAGAGGGGCTTTTGGGCATCGGCTTGGGTGTCGACCTTAGGCTATTGCGGACGGGTCACGCAGCCCACTCCGATGGGTCCGGCTCAGCACCAATAAGCGCAAGCCCACTGGCGATCGAGGTCAGTTCATCGCCCGTCGCGATACGCTCCGTGCCAAAGCGGCGGTCGAACAGCGCGCGGACGGCGGGGATCAGCGAGGAGCCGCCGGTGAGGAAGACGCGGTCGATGTCCGCCACCGCAATACCTGCCCTGGCGAGCGCGCTGTCCATCGTCGCCTCGATGCGGCGCAGGTCTTCGGCGATCCATAGTTCGAAGTCGGCGCGGGTCACGGTTGCGCTGATGTCGATGCCGCCGCCGGTGAAGTGGAAAGCGGCCTCGGCATCGCTGGACAGTGCGCGCTTCAGCTGGCCGACGGCTTCGTAGAGCGGATAGCCTTGTTCATGTTCGATCAGCGCGATCATCCGGGCGATCGGGTCGGGGTCGACCGCGTCGCGGTGCAGCCGTCGCAGCTCGTCGAGGGTGCGGCGGTTGCGCATCATCGCGAGGCGCGACCAGTCGGCGAAGTCGGTGAAATAGCCGCCGGGGATTTCGAGCTGCTTGTCGAACGAGCGATAGCTGCCGCCCTTGCCGAGCAGCGGCAGGACGAGGTGATCGACGATCCGGTAATCGAAGCGGTCGCCCGCGATCGCGATGCCCGATGACGCCAGCGGCACGCAGCGGCGCGGGGCGCCCGGCTCGGCGATGCGGACGATCGAGAAATCGGTGGTGCCGCCGCCGAAATCGGCGACGAGGATCGTCGCGGCTTCGGTGAGCCGCGAGGCATAGCTGTGCGCGGCGCCGAGCGGCTCGTAGACATGATATAGCTCGACCCCGAAGGCTTCGAACATCAGATCGTAGCGCTGGCGGGCGAGGACGGGATCGGCGCGCGCGCCGGCATATTCGACCGGCCGGCCGACGATGACGCGGGCAGGCCGCTGGTCCAGCCGGCCGGCCGCATGCGCGACAAGATGTTGCAGGAACAGGCGGCCCATATCCTCGAAACGGAACGGCCTGTTGAAGATCAGCGCGCGTTCGAACAGGGGGCTGGCGGCGACGCTTTTGAACGACTGGATGAAACGGCTGTCGAGCGGCGACTGCAGATATTCGGCAACCGCCCAGGGACCTGCGTCATGCGCGATACCGTTTTTGGCGCCATCCTCCTCCCAGAAGCACAGCGCCGAGCGGAAGATCGCGCTGGTTTCGCGGGGACTGGCGAAATCGACCAGCTGCGCACCGCCGCGATCGTCCGCCAGCGCCGCGACGGTGTTGGTGGTGCCGAAGTCGAGCCCAAGCGCGCTCGCGACCCTGGTGTCGTTCATACCGCGCGCCTCCCTGCCTCGGCCTTTCGCAAGGCGCGGGGCCATTGCATAGCGATCAGGGGCGGGCAAGGCGGTGCGATGGGACGTGCCGATATTGGACAGGCGATGCGCGACATGCCGAAAAGCCCAGCCGGGCTTTGCGGATGATGCCATGAGATCGATCGACGTCGCAGCGGATCCGGCAAGCCATGTCGCGCCGAGCGACCTTTAAAAAGCGCTCAGGTCGCCAGCTCGACATCGAAATGCATATGCGTGTCATGCCCGCTGCCGGTGACCGCCACCGCGTTGCCCGGCACCGCCGCATTGGCGGCGGTGACGACCGCGCTGTTGGTGTAGATCAGGCGCGAGACGCCGGCCTGGAGCAGCCAGGTCGCCATCGCGATCGCCCTGTCCTCGTCATATCCCGCGCCGCCGACCTTGAAATAGACCGAGAAGATATCGCAGTCCCTGCCATCCTTATGCTCGCTATGCGGCGGCATCTTGCCGCCGTGCTGATAGGAAAAGCCGGTGCCGATCAGGCTCTGGCCCGGGGCGATCTGCGCGTTGAAATGGGCGCCCGCCGCCTGGGCGAGGTTCAGGGTCAGCTGGCGGGCGAAGAATTTCTTCGCGGGCGTGGTCGCGTCGAGCGCGAAGCCGGTGGTGGGCTGCGCGGCGACAAAGTCGGGGAATTTCGCGAATTGCGTCTTCACCTCGGCGATGTGCAGCTGCGATTCGGCGGAGATCTGGCGGTTCAGCGGGTTGTCGACCACCGAATATTGGCTGACCCGGGCGAGTTCGGCGGCATAGGCGGTGATATTGGCGACATATATGTCATAGCCGGCCGCGCCATCGGTCTTGTCCCAATGATCATAGGCCCTGGCGAAGCCGGCGAAGACCAGATTGGCCTGGCGGTACGCGGCCTCGAATCCGCCCTGGACGCGGGCGATGCCCTGTTCGAACAGCGCGTCGGACCCGTTGAAGATCAGTTCATATTCGCTGATCAGGCCATCGAGCGTGCCGTTGAGACCGGAATGGAGCTTCCACGGGAAATTGGCGGCCAGCAGCGCCTTATAGGCGTTGAGCACGGGATCGACCGACAGCGCGGCGTTCGCGACCGCGCCCTGCAGCTGGAGGTGGGCGTTGCGCACCGTCACCATCCGGTTCGCGAAATTGGCGGCATATTGGTTATAGGCGCTGGTCAGCACCTGGTTCGCGCCCTGGATCGCGGCACGGATATCGCGGACCAGCTGCGCGTCGCTGGTATAGTGGCAATAGTCGCCGCCCTCGGTCGCCGCGAAGAATGTCTCATATTGCGCGACGACGGCGTCGGAATCGAGCGACCCGCCGACATTCGTATAATTGTTCCTGAGCGCGTTGTACTGGGCGATGACATTGTTACGGATGCGGGTCAGCTCGGCGGTGGACATCGTCGGCGAGCAGGCGGTGAGCGCCGCATCATTGGCCGACAGGTCGCCCGCCAGGCGCATCGTGTCGAGCAGCTTGTCGCCGGTGCCCCATGCGATCGCCGCCTGCGCGGTCCGGGGCTTATATGGCCCGAAGTCGGGAAGCCCGATCGTACGCACGTCGAACCCAAGCGAATCTGTCAGCATGCCGCGTCCCCCCCGGTGGTGGTCACAGCCTGCACAGGATGATGGCGCTGTCCACGCCAATCATGACCGGATTGGATCAGGATGGTGGGATGAGGGCCAGGGTGCGCTTATGGGCCCTGTCGGGCCGGGCAACGCCAGGACCGACACCGCCGGACCGGCTTTATCCGATCCGGCATCGCAATCCGATCACCCGCGGCCTTCTGCGAGTTTCGCATGTTCGGCAGCGAGCGTTTCATGCGCGTGCCGGGCGGCGGGGTTGGCGGCTTCGAGCGCCATGCGCTCGCATTCGCGTTTCCGCCGGAGGTGATATTCGCGGTCGGTCGTCTTGCGGTCTATCTGGAGCAACATCTGTTACCTCCCATGTTGGAGCATGCTGGAGGAGGTGGACATTCCTTACCATGGTCGGGCCGGGCGCTCATAATATGACGCGAATCCGCCGAATCTACTGTCCAGTTATGGACTCTAACGGCGCAATATGACGAATCCGTTGTCGCGGGCCGTCGTCTTTGTCGGCGGCCCGGCGATGACCTTGTCATGCGCCGGCCGCTTTCTGCCGCCATGTTCGGCTCCATAGGCGCGGTCGAGATAATGGCCGGCGAGATGATAGTGCGCGCGCACCGCCAGGGGGTGGGCGGCGCATTGCGCGAGCGCGATTTCCGCCTCGGCGCGCCGCAGATAATAGGACTGGTCGTCGGACTGCATGATCAACCCCTCTGCGCGCCATCATATGGCAGCCGCGGCACGGTGCCTATCGCGCTCCACCGGCCGCGCGGAGCAGCCGGCTTTTGATCTGCACCATTCATCGTTGCCGATGGGAAACAATGCTGCCGCGCAGCGAAGGCCGGGCGGTGCCGGGCCGCCGATTCGGGTGGGCCGCGGGCCGGTTCAGGCGGCGGGGAAGGGAGGGGTCGCGATCGTCGCGGCGGCGACGGCGGGCGGGGAGGCCTGGCTGCCAGCCGCGCCCCAGGCGGTGATCGACAGCACGGCGACCAGCGCGAGGCCGAGGCCATATTCGATGGCGGCGGCGCCCCGATTTTCGCGGAACAGGCTTATGACATGGCGCACGGGACAAGCCCTCTTCTGGTCGTGATCACCCTCAGTTTTCGCCATGCGACTGAAGAACGCATGAGGATATGCGGTTAGCCACGCGCTTACCATGCCGCGCCGGCTTATCGCCGCCATCGCCGGGCGGCGCTGACGCGTGCTTTATCCCGGACGGCGCATGCTGCACTGCGGTTATGTGCACTGCCGCTTCATGCTATGCACATGGCATGATCTTCCTCGGAATATCCCTGATGCTGTTCGCGCTGCTGGTCGCGGGCCATGCGGTGGCGATCCATCGCCGCGGCTATGCCCATTATGGCCCGGACGGAATCGACCGCTCACGCCAGCCGCGGCTGTTCCGATCGATGCTGATGGCGCATGTCGCGGCGATCCCGGTGCTGGTCGGGCTGGCCGCGATGCAGATCGCCGCGCAGTTCGGCTGATACGCCACGCCGTGTCCCGACGAGCGGTCCGGGCGGTCAGCCGGTGGCGAGGGCCCGAACCGGCGCCATCTCTTCATCGTCGCGGCGGCCTTCGACGACGATCACGAGATGTTCGACGCGCGGCGGGTTCTGAAAATAGGGACTGCACAGCCGCCGCCATTCGAGAAACGCGTCCGAATTGCGGAACTCGATCATATGATCCTCGATCGTTTCCCATTCGACGAACATGCGATAGCGGCCCGGCTGTTCCATCGAGCGGTGGAGCCGGAAGGCGTGGCAGCCCTTCGATCGAAGGAACAGATCGCGGGCGATGGTGGCGGCGGCCTCGAACGCCTGCTCGTCACCGGGCCTGATGTCGATCTCCGCCAGTTCCTTGATCATGCCGGACTCTCCTGCTGCGATGTGCTTGTCGCAAGCCTTGGAAGGGGTCAACGCCCCCCTGCGGACTTCTGCTCCGATGGGTGTCATAAAACCGACGCTGTGGCAATAATAGCGCGTTTTCAGGTGTTTAATGCTGCAACGCAGCATGAATTGGCCCGGATTCCCCCGGTTCGCGCGCGCCGGGGCACCGCGAAATATCTGGCGCCGCCGGTCTTTCCGAGCCGCGCCGGATGGTGCATGTGATGCGCCGGGCGGGGCGATAGTGGCGGGCGGCTGAAGCGTGCGCTGCTATGGCTACCATCCACCATCCTGTAGATTCGACCCCCGCCGAGATGCCCGACATTAAACATGAACCCCAGCCCAGGGCGCCCCGCGAAACCCCGGTCCCGACCGTCGTGCAGATCGAGCATGGTCTGGTCGTCGCGGGCGCGGTGCTGTTCGCGCTGCTGATCGCGTTCGTCGCGGCGGGGGGCTTTTATTTGCGCAAGGTGCAGGACGCGCCGAAGCCGGGCGCCGAGCGGCTGTCGGTCGACCTGAGCCGGATCGGAATCAGCAAGTCGGGCCCGCTGCGGATCGACTATGCCCGGCTCGACCGGCGGATGCGGCGGCTGGCCGAGGAGAAGGGCGTCGTCGGCGTATCGATCGTCACGATCGAGAATGGCGAGATCAGCTTCGCGAAAGGCTATGGCGTCACCACCGACGGCGACGCCGGGCATCCGGTCGACGCGCATACCGTGTTCCGCTGGGCATCGGTGTCGAAGGGAGTGGCGTCGACCCTGCTCGCGCGGCTGGCCGAGGAGAAGAAGCTGTCGCTGAAGGACCCGGTGTCGCGCTGGGCACCGTCGCTAAAGCTGCCCGAAAATGCCCAGAATATCGCCACGATCGACAATCTCCTGTCGCAGAGCCTGGGCATCTGGAAGAACGCCTATGACCAGGATCTGGAGGACGGCAACGACCCCAAGGAGATCCGCAGCCGGCTCAACCAGATCCCGCTGCTGTGCCCGCCGGGCAAATGCTACAGCTATCAGAACATCGCCTATGACGCGGCGAGCGAGGCGGCCGAGAAGGCCGGGCGCGCCAGCTATGCCGAGCTCGTCCGCCGCGAACTGTTCGCGCCGCTGGGCATGCAATCCGCCACGACGACGCGCGAGGGGCTGGTCTCCTCACCCAACTGGGCGCCGCCGCATCAGGGGCGCCGCGAGCTGGAGGTGGCCGAGGCCTATTACCGCACCCCGGCGGCGGGCGGGGTCAACAGCTCGATCATCGACCTGGGAATCTGGATGCGCGCGCAGATGGGCGGGGCGCCGAGGGTGCTGTCGCGCCGGCTGTTGCGCGACATCCATAGCCCGCGCATCCGCACCTTCTCGATCCACCGCCAGCGCGAGCTCGACCAGGCGTTGAAGGAGGCGTCCTATGGGCTGGGGTGGCGGATCTGGCACTATGCCGGCCGCCAGGTGATCGGCCATCGCGGCGCGGTCGACGGCTATCGCTCGCTGATCCTGTTCGATCCGCTGCTGAAGGCGGGGGTGGCGATGCTGTGGAACTCGAATGCGATCGAGCCGACGGGGATGCAGCTCGAGGTGTTCGACATGCTGTATCGCCAGCCGGCGAAGGACTGGATGGAACTGGACGAGTAGGGAAACTCGTGGTGATCCAGGACGGAACGGCCGATATCGGGTTCCACCACCAATCTGCCTCCGCAATTGGTCGATTGAACGAGGGCGGGCAGCGCAGAAACCTTCCATGAACGCGACGACCACCGCTATCTCTGCCGCGTTGCTATTGATGATAATGGCTTCCGCTTGCGATCGTCGGAGCCGAATCCGTCGGGGCTGCACAGGATGCGGCTCCGCGATACCGCTCCGGGCATGACGGTGACAAGGCCACGGGCCTGCGACTCCGTCCTGCATAGGATTGGCACGAGAGGTTGGGCTCGCTAGAAAGTGGCTCTAACCATCTGATATAAAGAGAATCATTTCGGTGGCGGTGCGTGGGGGCGCATCTGCGGACGCAATCCGGATCTATCTGAGGACCCCATATGGCACAGCTGACTGGCACCAACGGCGCGGACACCCTGACCGGCACCGCCGACCCTGATCTGCTCGAAGGACTGGGTGGCAACGACCGGCTGACGGATAGCCTCGGTGGTGGCGATCAGCTCGATGGCAATGCCGGCGACGATATCATCGTCGTATCGCGCCAAGGAGCCACGCCCCCCTCGAACGTCGCGATCAACGGCGGCGACGGCAATGACGAGCTCCGCTTTTCCGATGATCGGCTGATCGATCGCGCGACGATCGAAGGCGGCGCCGGCGACGATCGGATCTTCATCGACGGCGGCCGCGTCGCGACCGCCCATGGCGGCGACGGCGACGATGTCTTCATGATCACGACGGGCGGCGCCGTGACGGCCGCCGCGTACAACGTCAACGGGCCCACGCTGCGGGGCGACGCGGGCGCCGACAGGTTCGTCATCCTGTCTGACGCGACGATCAGCCCGATCTATATCCAGGGCGCGGAAAGCATCGATCGCATCGACCTTTCGGCCTTCCTTACGGCGAAGTTGATCGGATGGGATGGCGTGACCAATCCGTTCGCCGCGGGCTATCTCGGGATCACCCCGGGTTATATACGGACCGTGCAGACTTTGGCGACGATCAACGTCGATCTCGATGCCGGGGGCGATGCGTTCGTGCCCGTCGAGCTGCTCCTGTTCGACCAGAACCCGAATGGCGGCCTGACGATTGGCCACATGATCACCGGCTATGATCCCGCAGGTCAGAGCGCGGCGGGCGTCAGCCTGACCGGCACGGCGGGCGCCGATACGCTGGCCGGAACCGGCGGGAATGATACGCTGGCGGGCGCGGCCGGCGATGATCGGCTCGAAGGCGGCTTCGGCGCCGATCGCCTCGACGGCGGCGAGGGCCGGGATGTGCTGATCGGGGGCGCCGGCGCGGATCTCATCGTCGGCGGCGACGGCAATGATTCGATCAGCGACACCGGTTTCAGCGATACGCTCGATGGCGGCAACGGCAATGACGTCATCACCGTGTCGGGGCCCGTCCCGGGAGGGACGCAGAGGACGAGCATCGACGGCGGCGAGGGCGACAACAGCATATCGGTCTCGCGTCCGACCTTGGGATCGGAGACGTTCAGCATCGTCACGGGGGCCGGCAACGACCGGATCACCGTCGAAAATGCTTCCACCACTTCGGTGAACACCGGCGCTGGCGACGACGTGATCCTGTTCCGTGGCGCTGGCACCTTCGACGCGCTTGCCACCGGCGACGGAAATGATCGGCTGCTCTCATTTCGCGTCGATGGCACCGGTGGGTTCTCGCTCGGCGCAGGGCGCGACTATGGCACCGACTATTTCATCGGCTCGCAGGGATTCAATTATGATTTCGGCAACGACAGCGACTCCGATGTGCTCACCCTCTTCTCCAGGCTGAGCTACGACCGCGTCCCGCCGGGCCGACCGAACTTCCTGTTAAATTTCCAGGGCGGATCCGACGGCGATGTCCTCGACCTCACCGATCTCGCGCAAAAGGCCTTTATCGGATGGGACGGCATCACCAACCCGTTCAAGGCCGGCTATCTTCGGCTGAGCACGCAGGGCAACGACACGGTTCTCTCGGTCGGCCTGCAGGGAAGCCAGACCTTCTCGCCCTTCCAGTTCGTCTTCGCCAATGTTCCACAGGGATCGCTGACCGCCGCCAATCTGGGCTGGGCGCCCGATGGATCGGCGGCGGTGGCGGTTACCGTCACCGGCACCGCGCAGGACGAGAAGCTCTATGGCGGCGCGGGTAACGACACGATGACCGGGGGCGAGGGTAACGACACGCTCCAGGGCGGCTTTGGCGACGATCTCCTGATCAGCGGCCAGCCGCTCATCACTGACGATGGCAATAATCTGCTGATCGGCGGACCCGGCAGCGACACGGTTTCCTATCAAGGTCTGACCCGCCAATATTCATCGACGCTCGAGGCCGGTTTCGGAACGGTGATGCGGCAGGGCGAGCGCAACAACGTGAACGACAGGCTGGAGCTGGTCGAAACCATCACTTTCCGAGACGGCTATCGCACAACCGACGTCGATAGTACCGCTGCCGTGGTATTCCGCTTCTATGACGCGGTGCTCAACCGCGAACCCGACAGCGCCGGCCTTAACGGCTGGGTCCATGCGATCGAGGATGGGTTGAGCCTGAAGCAGGTCGCGCTGGCCTTTGCCAACGCGCCCGAGTTCCAGGCGGCGACCGGCGGGCTCAACAATGCCGACTTTGTCGAATATCTGTATGTCAACGCGCTTGGGCGCGCGTCCGACCCTGCCGGCAAGGCCGGTTGGAACGATGCGCTGAACAGCGGGGCCATCGATCGCGGCGATCTCGTCCTCGCCTTTTCGGAATGCTTCGAGCACCGTTTCCTGACCCAGGCGCAGGTCGATAAGAGCATTTTCATCTACGATGAAGAAGCTGCCATCGTCGCTTCGCTCTATGACACCTTCGCCGATCGACTGCCCGACGCCGGCCCGCTCAGCGGCTTTACGCACGAGCTTGACAGAGGAGCCATGACGGTCGACCAGCTGGCGACCCAATTCGCCACCTCACCCGAGTTCAAGTTCCTCACAACCGGCCTCGACAATCGCGACATTGTCGAATTCCTCATTCGCAATGCGCTCGAACGCGATGGCACTGCCCAGGAAGTCGGCGGCTACGTCAATCAGCTCAACAGCGGAACCAGCGTCGGCCAGGTCATGCTCGCCATCTCGGAATCGTTCGAGCATCAAGTGCTGATGCAGCCGACCATGAGCGAGGGGATGGTCTTCATCTGAGTCTGGCGGCCGGGACACCGCGCATCGTTGGAGTTGGAGGGGGAGGCGAATAGCCGAGCTTTCGCCTGCAAAGCCCTCTCTGCTTTGACATTGGCGGTGCGTTGGGTAGGACGGCGCGCATGTCTGCAAAGCCCCGCACCCTGTACGAAAAGATCTGGGACGCGCATGTCGTCGAGCGTCGCGACGACGGCACCTGCCTGATCTATATCGATCGCCATCTCGTCCACGAAGTGACCAGCCCGCAGGCGTTCGAGGCGCTGCGCATCGCCGGGCGCAAGGTGCGGCGGCCGGACCTCACGCTCGCGGTGCCCGATCATAACCTGCCGACCACCGCGCGGGTCGACGCGGCGGGCAAGCGGCTGGCGATCGCCGATGCCGAATCGGCCGAGCAGCTCGCCACGCTGGAGATGAATGTCGCGGCGTTCGGGGTGCCCTATATCGATGCGGTCGCGGCCGAGCAGGGGATCGTCCATGTCGTCGGGCCCGAGCAGGGCTTCTCGCTGCCGGGCACGACGATCGTATGCGGCGACAGCCATACCGCGGCGCATGGCGGGCTCGGCGCGCTCGCCTTCGGGATCGGCACGTCGGAGATCGAGCATGTGCTGGCGACCCAGACGCTGCTGCTGGCGCGGTCGAAGGCGATGGAGGTCCGGGTCGAGGGCGTGCTGGGTCAGGGCGTAACGCCCAAGGACGTCGTCCTCCACATCACCGGGGTGATCGGCGCGGCCGGTGGGACCGGATCGGTGATCGAATATACCGGCAACGTCTTCCGCGAAATGTCGGTCGAGGGGCGGATCACGGTCTGCAACATGGCGATCGAGCATGGCGCGCGCGCCGGGCTGGTCGCGCCCGATGAGAAGACCTTCGCCTATCTGGCGGGCCGCCCGATGGCGCCGAAGGGCGCCGACTGGGACAAGGCGCTCGCCTGGTGGCGGACGCTGCCGACCGATGCGGGCGCGCGCTATGACAAGGTGGTGGTGATCGACGCCGCCGACATCGCGCCCTGCCTGACCTGGGGAACGAGCCCCGAGGATGTCGTGCCGATCACCGGCGTTGTGCCCGATCCGTCGAGCTTCGCCGACCCGTCCAAGCAGGTCGCGGCGCGCAAGTCGCTCGATTATATGGGGCTGACCCCGGGGACGCGGATGGAGGATGTGCCGGTCGAGCATGTCTTCATCGGTAGCTGTACCAACAGCCGGATCGAGGATCTGCGCGCCGCCGCCGCGGTGGTGCGCGGGCGGCATGTCGCGCCGAATATCCGTCAGGCGCTGATCGTGCCGGGGTCGGGGCTGGTCAAGCGCCAGGCCGAAGCCGAAGGGCTCGACCGGATCTTCACCGATGCCGGCTTCGAATGGCGCGAGCCGGGCTGTTCGATGTGCCTGGCGATGAACCCCGACAAGGTGCCGCCGGGCGAGCGCTGCGCATCGACCTCGAATCGCAATTTCGTCGGCCGGCAGGGGCCGGGATCGCGCACCCACCTGCTCTCGCCCGCGATGGCGGCGGCGGCGGCGGTGACCGGCCACCTTGCCGATGTCCGCACGCTGGAGCCGGTGGCATGAGGCGCGTGATCGCGGCGGCGGGGCTGCTGCTGGCGGGCGCCGCACCGGCCGCACCGGTTCCCGGCACGGTCGACCAGCTGTGGCGGCTCGATTGCGGGCGTAATCATGTGTCGGACCTAAACCGCTTTTCCGACACGCGCGCCTATACCGGCCAGTCGCGCGAGCTGGTTGCGAGCTGCTATCTGATCAGGGACGGCGACGCCTATATGCTGTGGGACGCCGGCTTTCCGGCATCGCAGAAGGGCGCCGTGATCGATCGCACCAAGCCGACCAGTTCGACGGTCGACCGGACGATCGTCGAACAGCTCGCCGATATCGGGGTTAAGCCCGAGCAGGTCGGGCTGATCGGGATCAGCCATCATCATGGCGACCATATCGGCCAGGCGGCTGATTTCCCCAAAGCGAAGCTGGTGATCGGCGCGGGCGACCTGGCGATCATCCGCAAGACCGAAGCGGCATCGAAGGCGCTTGCGCCGTGGATGGCAGAGGGCGCCAGGGTCGAGGCGATCGAGGGCGACAAGGATCTGTTCGGCGACGGCAGTGCGGTGATGATCGCGCTGCCCGGCCACACGGCGGGCCATCATGGCCTGCTCGTCCGGCTGCCGAGGACGGGTGCGGTATTGCTGTCGGGCGATGTCGTGCATTTCCGCGAAAATCTCGACAGCGACGGTGTGCCGACGATGAACGTCGACCGCGCGGATTCGCTGGCGGCGATGGACCGGTTCCGCAAGCTTGCCAAGTCGACCGGCGCGATCCTGATCATCCAGCATGATCCGCGCGACGTCGCGAAGCTGCCCGCCTTTCCGCAAGGAGCCGAATGATGAAGCCGATCAACGAGATCGAGGGCAGGGCAATTCCGTTCGGCCTTAAAAATTGCGACACAGACATCATCATCCCTGCGCATTATCTGAAGACGATCACCCGCCAGGGGCTTGGCCGCGGCGCGTTCGAGTCGATCCGCGCGCAGCCCGGCAACGTCTTCGACGATCCCGAATATGCGGGTGCCAACATCTTGATAGCAGGCGATAATTTCGGCTGCGGGTCGAGCCGCGAGCATGCCGCCTGGGCGCTCAACGATCTTGGCATCGACGCGGTGATCGCGCCGAGCTTTTCGGACATCTTCTCGAGCAACGCGTTCAAGAACGGCATATTGACGGTCGTCCTGTCGCAGGCGGCGGTGGACCGGCTGATCGAGGTCGCGAAGACCCACAGGATCGCGATCGACCTTGAGCATCAGAGCGTCACCACGCCGTTCCAGGATCGTTTCACGTTCGAGATCGACGCCTTCCGCAAGGATTGCCTGCTCAACGGCCTCGACGAAGTGGGCATGACGCTGGCGCGCGATGTCGCGATTGCCGGGTTCGAACGGACGATGGCGGCGGAGCGGCCCTGGCTGTGAAAGCGATCGCGGCGCCCGCTGGCGCCGGGACGTGAGGTCGCGGGCATCGTCGCGACCATGATCGGCGCATGTCGGGATTTTCCCGGCCGGAAACGGTTTTGCCGAGAACTTTTTCGAGGTTTGGCGGTTGCACATGATCGTGCCGGATCGCGAACGATTTTCATTCCGGGCCGGCACGCTGGATTCCGCCCTTGCCGGATCGACGATTTGGCGGGAATAACGGCGTAGAGTATCGAGGAAGAAGCATTGGACGCTGTCGCCGACGATCCCGATCTGTCTTTTCTGAACCGTGGTGGCGAGATGGGTCGCCGGATGCGCTCGCTCGACTGGTCGGCGACCGGCCTTGGCGACCCCCGCACATGGCCACATAGCCTGAAAGCCGCGGTCCGCATCATGCTGACGTCGCGTTTCGCGATGTGGATGGCGTGGGGACCTGACCTCATATTCTTTTGCAATGACGCCTATCTGCCGACCGTCGGCATCAAGGGCGATTGGGTTCTGGGCGCGCGGTCCGATGATGTCTGGGCCGAAATCTGGCCCGACATCGGCCCGCGCATCGATCACGTCCTCCGCACGGGCGAGGCGACCTGGGATGAGGCGTTGCTGCTCTATCTGGAACGCCGCGGCTTTACCGAAGAAAGCTATCATACCTTCTCCTATTCGCCGCTGGCCGATGATGGCGGCCGGACGGTCGGCATGCTGTGCGTGGTTGCCGAGGTGACCGACCGTGTTATCGGAGAGCGGCAGCTTGCGACGCTTCGTGATCTCGGCACGCGCCTTGGCGCCACCTCCAGCCGTAATGATGTGATGCGAGCGTTGACCGATTGCCTCTCGGTCAACTCCGCCGACGTGCCGTTCGCGCTGGTCTATCTGCGGGAAGCGGAAGCGAGCTCGGCCCGGCTTGCCGCCGTCCACGGCGCCGACCGGGAAGCGCCGCGCGTCGTCGCGACAATCGATCTGGGCGCCGTCGACGCGGTGTGGCCAGCCGGCGCCGCCGAACATCGGACGACGGTCATCCCGCTGGCCGATGGTGATGTCGGGCGCCGGTCGCTCGATCATTGGCAGCAGCCGCCGCATCAGGCCGTGGTGCTGCCGATCGCGGGGCCGGAAGGCGGTGCGGCGATCGGGCGGATCGCCTTAGGACTTAATCCGCATCGCGCGTTCGACGCGGACTATGCCGGCTTTCTCGATCTATTGACCGGACAGGTCGCGGCCGCGATCGCGCGCGCAGACGACTTCGAGCGCGAACGCGCCCGGGCTGAATCGCTTGCCGAGATCGACCGCGCGAAGACGGCGTTCTTCTCGAATGTCAGTCATGAATTCCGCACCCCGCTGACCCTGATGCTCGGTCCGCTCGAGGAGGCGCTTGCGAAGTCGGAAACCGCGCTCGACACCTCCGACCGCCACCTTGTCGAGGTTGCGCATCGTAACGGCCTGCGGCTGCTGCGCCTCGTCAACGCATTGCTCGACTTTTCGCGGATCGAGGCCGGCCGCAGCCAGGTTCAATTTGTCCCGACCGATCTGTCAGCTCTGACCACCGAGCTTGCCTCGAGTTTCAGTTCGGCCACCGAAAAGGCCGGGCTGGACCTGATCGTCGACTGTCCTGATCTCGACGCGCCGGTCATGGTCGATCGCGACATGTGGGAGAAGATCGTCCTCAACCTCCTCTCCAACGCTTTCAAGTTCACGTTCGAAGGGGTTATCGCGGTCAGCCTGACGGGCACGAGCGATCATGCTGTCCTGACCGTCAGCGACACTGGCACCGGCATCGCCGCTGACGAACTGCCCCGGTTGTTCGAACGTTTTCACCGCGTCGAAGGCGCCCGGGGGCGCAGCTTCGAAGGGTCTGGGATCGGTCTCGCGCTCGTCCGCGAGCTCGTATCGCTGCACAGCGGGAGCATCTCGGTTGAAAGCGAGGTCGGGCGGGGCACGACCTTCCGAATCGAGATTCCGCGTCAGCAGGTCGCGACGGCCGATGCCGGTGAGGGCGGGGAGGTGACACAGGCGTTCCCGCTGCGTGCGCAAGCCGTCGTCGAGGAAGCGATGCTATGGCTCCCCGACGCCCCGTCACATGGCGGCACAAGCCCGCCCGTCAGCATCGCCGCAGGTCCGGAGCCCGCCGCGACCAGCCCGCATGCCGGAGCGCGGATACTGGTTGCCGACGACAATGCCGACCTGCGGCAATATGTGACCCGCCTGATGCGCGACCGTGGCTATGTCGTGGACGCCGTCGCGGACGGTATCGCCGCGCTCGACGCCGTGCGCGCGATGCGGCCGGATGTGATCGTGACCGATGTGATGATGCCCGGGCTTGACGGATTCGGCCTGCTTCGCGCGATCCGTGAAGACGCTGAGCTACGCGATCTCCCGGTGATCATGCTGTCCGCGCGCGCGGGGGAGGAAGTCCGCGCCGAGGGGCTCGATGCGGGCGCGGACGACTATCTGACCAAGCCGTTCGCCGCGCGCGAACTGATCGCGCGCGTGGATGCCACGCTGGCGATGGCGCGCCTGCGGCGCGAGAGCGCGGCCGCGCTGCGCCGGGTCAATGAGACGCTTGAACAGCGCGTACATGAGCGCACGCGGGAGCGCGACCGCATGTGGGCATTGTCGCGCGACCCGTTCCTTGTGACCGATCGGGACGGGCGCTGGCTGAGCATCAGTCCGGTGTGGACGGAATTGCTCGGCTGGACCGAAGAGGAGTTGCTGGGGCGGACGCCTGAATGGATGGAGCACCCGGACGATCGGAACCGGACGCGCAATGAGGGGGACGACATCGTCAGCGGCGACACGACCCGGCGATTCGAAAACCGCTTCCGCACCAGGAGCGGCGACTATCGATGGTTTTCCTGGACCGCCGTGCCCGAAGGCGAGGTGATCTATGCGGTTGCGCGCGACGTGACCGCGCGGAAGCAAGCTGCCGCCGAGCTTGAACAGGCGCAGGCGGCGCTTCGACAGTCGCAAAAGATGGAAGCAATGGGGCAGCTGACCGGCGGCGTCGCACATGATTTCAACAACCTGCTCACACCGATCGTGGGATCACTCGACATGCTCCAGCGCAAGGCGCTGGGCGGCGAGCGCGAGCAGCGCCTGATTGCCGGGGCGATGGAAGCTGCCGAGCGTGCCAAGGTACTGGTACAGCGCCTGCTTGCCTTTGCGCGCCGGCAGCCGCTGCAATCGACGGCGATCGACGTTGCCGCGCTGGTGACCGGCATGGCAGCATTGATGGAAAGCACCACCGGCCCGCAGATCAAGGTGGTGACCGAAGTTGGCGAGACGATGCGACCGGCGGTCGCCGATGCCAATCAGCTTGAAATGGCACTGCTGAACCTCTGCGTGAACGCGCGCGACGCCATGCCCGATGGTGGCACGCTGCGGGTTTCCGCATCCGAGATCATGGTTGGCGCCCACCACCCCGCCGGGCTGGTTCCGGGCGCGTATATCCGCCTGTCGGTGGCGGATACGGGGGCCGGGATGGACGAGGCGACAATCGCGCGCGCGATCGAACCGTTCTTCTCGACGAAAGGGGTTGGCAAGGGCACGGGTCTTGGCTTGTCGATGGTGCATGGCCTCGCCTCCCAGCTCGGCGGCGCATTGACGATTCAGAGCCGGTTGAATGTCGGCACCAATATCGAACTCTGGCTGCCGGTCAGCGCGGCTGCTCTGCCCGAGCCCAGCAAAGGCAATGCGGCCCTGCCGGTCGTGCGGTCGGCCGGCCGGGCGCTGCTGGTCGATGACGAAGACATCGTTCGCCTGAGCATTGCCGACATGCTTGCAAATCTCGGCTATGAGGTGAGCGAGGCACGATCAGCCGAAGAGGCTATCCGCCTCATGCGCGACGGGATGCGCCCCAACCTGCTGGTCACCGATCACCTGATGCCGGGACTGAGCGGCACCGAGCTGGCGCGCGCGTTGCGCGCCGAGCATCCCGGCATGCAGATCCTGATCGTTTCCGGCTATGCGGAGGCCGAGGATGTGGCGCCGGATTTGCCCCGGCTCACCAAGCCTTTCCGGAGCGATGAGCTCGAGGCATGCCTCGCGGCCTTCGCGGTGTCGCACGCCCAGTGATCAGGCATGTGCCCGGGATAAGTGCCCGACCGTGATTTGCCCGGTCTCTATGTGGTTGCGTGGCGTCGCCGCCATGCCTATCTGATTTTTGAAACATCCGCGGACAGGGGATAAGATGACAACCTTCGACGATCGCGAAAAGAGCTTCGAGAGCAAATTCGCGCATGATCAGGACATGGCGTTCCGCATCACGGCGCGCCGCAACCGGCTGCTCGGCCAATGGGCGGCCAGCCTGATGAAGCTGACCTCGGAAGAAACCGACAGCTATTCCAAGTCGGTCGTCCAGGCCGATTTCGAGGAAGCCGGCGACGAGGATGTCATCCGTAAGCTGCTCGGCGACCTGACCTCGGCCGGTGTCGAGATGGACGACGGCCGCATCCGTGCCGCACTGGAGGCGAAGGCGGTCGAGGCGCGCCGCCAGCTGATGGAAGGCAAATAAGCGATGCCGATGGCGGCCGACGAGATCGAGACGATGATCAGGGCGGCGCTGCCCGATGCGCTGGTCGAGATCACCGATCTGGCCGGCGACGGCGATCATTATGCCGCGCGCGTGGTGAGCGAGAGCTTTCGCGGTCTGCCGCGCGTGCGCCAGCACCAGCGTGTCTATGAAGCCCTGGGCGGTCGCATGGGCGGGGTGCTCCATGCGCTCCAGCTCACCACCGCGACCCCCGATTGAGGAGCGATTTGATGAGTGACGACGTTCAGGCGCGTATCGCAACGGCGGTCGGCTCGGCCGACGTGCTGCTGTTCATGAAGGGCACGCCGCTCTTCCCGCAATGCGGCTTTTCGAGCAAGGCGATCGCCATACTGGAACATCTCGGCGTCGAATATGCGACGATCGACGTGCTGCAGGACCCGGGCATCCGCGCGGGCATCAAGGAGTTTTCGGACTGGCCGACGATCCCGCAGCTCTATGTGAAGGGTGAGTTTGTCGGCGGATCGGACATCATGATGGAAATGTATGAAGCCGGCGAGTTGAGCGAGATGCTCGAAGAGAAGGGTGTCGCGCATAGCTGAGCCGGGGCCATGCGCCGCCTGTTCCTGGTGCTCGCGGCGCTGGCGATGACGACGCCGGCGCTCGCCCGACCGCTGGTCATCGCGCATCGCGGCGCCTCGGGTGAGCGGCCTGAACATACGATCGCGGCCTATGCGCGCGCTATCGATCAGGGCGCCGATTTCATCGAACCCGATCTGGTGATGACGAAGGACAATATCCTCGTCATCCGCCACGAGAATGAGATTTCGGGCACCACCGACATCGCCGATCACCCCGAATTCGCCGGGCGGCGGACCACGAAGACGATCGACGGCACGCCGGTGACCGGCTGGTTCACCGAGGATTTCACCCTGGCCGAGCTGAAGACGCTGCGCGCGCGGGAGCGCGTGCCCGAGCTTCGCCCCGCCAATACCGCCTGGCGCGACGAGCCGATCGCGAGTTTTGACGAGGCGCTGGCGATGATCCGTGCCGCATCGCGCCCGGTGGGGATCTATCCCGAGACCAAGCATCCGAGCTATTTCGCTTCGATCGGCAAGCCGCTGGAGAAGCCTTTGCTCGCGGCGTTGAAGCGGGCGGGGTTCACCCGCGCCAGCGATCCGGTGTTCATCCAGTCGTTCGAGGTCTCGAACCTCAAGGCGCTGCGAAAGGTGACGAAGCTGCGGCTGGTCCAGCTGGTCGACCTTGAACTCCCGCCGTTCGATCAGGTTGCGGCGGGCACGGGCCTGACGGTGGCCGCGATGATGCGCCCTACGGGGCTCCGCGATATCGCCCGCTATGCCGATGCGATCGGTCCGTCGAAGCTGCTGATCGAGCCGCGGGACGACAAGGGCAGGGCGCTGGCGCCGACCAGCCTGATCGCCGACGCGCATGCCGCCGGGCTGCTGGTGCATCCGTGGACGTTCCGGAGCGAGAATGTGTTTCTGGCTGCCGGGGATCGGGTTGGCGCAGACAAGGCGGTGCATGGCGATGCGGCGGCGGAGTATCGGCGGTTCCTGAGCTATGGTGTCGATGGGCTGTTCAGCGATTTCCCGGCTGAGGCGGTGAAGGCGCGGGAAGCTTTCACCCAATAACCGTCTTGCCAGCGCAGGCTGGCATCCATGTCTGTTACCTCCCGGGTGGCATTCGGGTGGCGAGAGACATGGACCCCTGCCTTCGCCGGTGTGACGATGATTAGCTGGCGCTCCGCACCGGAGACCCTTCACATTGCCCGCCGCCAATGCCACATGCAGCGCATGAGCGAGCAGGCCGTCGGCGTTGCCCAGATGCAGCATCCCCTGGTGCGCCGCCTGCTGGCGGGCAATCCCAGCCCTTTCACCTACAGCGGCACCCAGACCTATCTGGTCGGCACGCGCGATGTCGCGGTGATCGATCCGGGGCCTGACATTCCCGAACATATCGATGCGATCGTCGCGGCGATCGGCGATGCGACGCTCAAGGCGATCGTCTGCACGCATACCCACCGCGATCACAGCCCGGCGGCCGTCGAGCTGAAGGCGCGGACCGGCGCGCCGATCATCGGCTGCGCGCCGCTGGTGCTGGACGACAGCGGCCCGCGCGCGGATGCCGCCTTCGACCGGACCTATGCCCCCGACGAGGCGATGCGCGACGGCATGACGATCGCGGGTGACGGCTGGACGCTGGAGGCGATCGCGACCCCCGGCCACACTTCCAACCATATCTGTTACGCGCTGCCCGAGGCGGCTTCGATGTTTACCGGCGATCATGTGATGGGCTGGTCGACCACCGTGGTCAGTCCGCCCGACGGCGACATGGCGCAGTATATGGACAGCCTGGAGCGGCTGATGCGCCGCGATCAGGACGCGGTCTATTATTCGGCGCATGGCGACCCGATCGAGCGGCCGCAGCGCTTCGTGCGCGGGCTGATCGGCCACCGCAAGCAGCGCGAGGGGCAGATATTGCGGCTGCTGGAGAAGAATGTCGCCGCGATCCCGGCGATGGTCGAGCAGATGTATGTCGGGATCGACAAGCGGCTTCACCCGGCGGCGGGGCTGTCGGTGCTGGCGCATCTGATCGACCTCGAAACGCGCGGTATCGTTCGTCATGACGAGGCGTTATGGAGCCTCGCGGCTTAGCAGCTTCTGGAGAGCACATCCTATGAATGCCCCCGTCGAGAGCCTGACCGGCCTGGACCTGCGCGCCGAGATCGACCGGCTGCGCAAGGAACGCAACGCCGTGATCCTTGCGCATTATTATCAGGCCCCCGAGATTCAGGATCTTGCCGATTTCGTCGGCGACAGCCTCGATCTGTCGCGCAAGGCGGCGGCGACCGATGCCGATGTGATCGCGTTCTGCGGGGTGCGCTTCATGGCCGAGGTGGCGAAGATCCTGTCGCCCCAGAAGACCGTGATCCTGCCCGACATGGACGCGGGCTGCAGCCTCGAGGATAGCTGTCCGCCCGAAGAGTTCGCCCGCTTCCGCGCGGCGCACCCCGATCATCTGGCGCTGACCTATATCAACTGCTCGGCGGCGGTGAAGGCGCATAGCGACATCATCGTCACATCGTCGTCGGCCGAGATGATCCTGTCGCAGATCCCGATGGACCAGAAGATCATTTTTGCCCCCGATCGCCATCTGGGCGGCTATTTCGCGCGCAAGACCGGGCGCGACATGCTGTTGTGGGAAGGCAGCTGCATCGTCCATGAGGCGTTTTCGGAGACCGAACTGGTCAAGCTGAAGCTGCAGCATCCGGGTGCCCCGGTCGCGGCGCACCCCGAATGCCCGGTCCATATCCTCGACCATGCCGATTATGTCGGGTCGACGCGCGGCATCCTCGACTATGTGTTGAACACCGACGCCGAGACCTTCATCGTCGCGACCGAGCCGCACATCATCCACCAGATGGAGAAGGCGGCACCGCACAAGCGTTTCATCGGCGCCCCCGGCGCGGACGGGAACTGCAACTGCAATATGTGCCCCTATATGGCGCTGAACACGCTGGAGAAGCTCTATCTGTCGCTGCGCGACCTGACCCCGCAGATCGAGGTCGACGAACCGACGCGGATCGCCGCGAAGCGCTCGCTCGATCGGATGCTGGAGATGACCGGGGGATTGGTGGGGCCCGATGTGGGGCGGCCCAAGCTGAAATAGTCGTCGCCCCGGCGGAGGCCGGGGCCGCCATTGTCAAGCGCGCGCCATCGCCTCTGGCGGCCCCGGCCTCCGCCGGGGCGACGAATTGGGGATCGACATGACCTTCACCCTCGACGATTTCGACCTCGACGCCTTCGTCCGCGCCACCCTGGCCGAGGATATGGGGCAGGGGGGCGACATCACCTCGGCCGCGACGATCCCCGCCGATGCGCTGTTCGAGGGCGAGATGGCGAGCCGTGACGCGATCAGTGTCGCCGGGTTGCCGATCGCCGCCGCATTCTTCCGCGCGCTCGACCCCGATGTCTCGATCGAGATGCTGGCGGAGGACGGCGCGCAGGTCGCCAAGGGCGCGGCGCTGATGCGGCTGCGCGGCAAGGCGCGCGCGCTGCTGACCGCCGAGCGGTCGGCGCTCAACACCGTCCAGCATCTTTCGGGGGTCGCGACGCTGACGCGAAGCTATGTCGATGCGATCGCGGGGAGCGGGGCGACCTTGCTCGACACGCGCAAGACGATCCCCGGCCTGCGCGTGCTGGAGAAATATGCGGTGCGGATGGGCGGCGGCACCAATCACCGGATGCGGCTCGACGATGCGGCGATGATCAAGGACAATCATGTCGCGGTGGCGGGCGACATCGCCGAGGCGGTGCGCCGCGCGGTCGCCGCCGGGATCGCGCGGATCATCGTCGAGGTCGACCGGGTCGACCAGATCGAGCCCGCGCTGGCGGCAGGCGCCACCCATTTGTTGCTCGACAATATGGACCCGCCCACCTTGCGCGGCGCGGTCACGCTGGTCGGCGGGCGGGTGCCCACCGAAGCCTCGGGCGGGGTGCGGATCGATACGATCCGGGCGATCGCGCAGACCGGGGTCAGCTATGTCTCGGTCGGCCGGCTCACCCAGTCGGCGCCTGCGGCCGACATCGGTCTCGATTTCCGGGCGGTGTGATGCGGAGCGGGCTGTTCCTTGGCCTGATCGCGCTGCTGGTGACCCCGGCCTGCGCCAAAAAGGACGGGCCCGCCTGCGAGATTCCCGTCCAGCTCCCGCAGCCGAGGCTCGAGGGTCCGACCCGCGACGAGCCGCGCCGGCTGCTGCCGATCGGTGGCTATACGCTCGCGCTGAGCTGGACCCCGCAATATTGCGTCAACCGGAGCACCAATCCGCAGGACCGCATCCGCTGCGGACGTGCGAATGATTTCGGCTTCACCCTCCATGGCCTGTGGCCCGACGGCAAGGGAAAGCAATGGCCGCAATATTGCGCGCCGACCCGGCTGGTGCCCGAGCCGGTGATCCGCGCACATCTGTGCAGCACGCCGTCGCCGCAGCTGATCCAGCATGAATGGGAGAAGCACGGCACCTGCATGGCGAAGACCCCGGCCGATTATTTCGCGAAGGGCGCGACGCTGTACGAGGCGCTGCGCTATCCGGAGATGGACAAGCTGCGGGGGCGGAGGATGACGGCGGCGGATTTCCAGACGGTGTTCGCCGCGGCGAATGAAGGGATGACGCCCGATCAGATGCGGCTGAACGTCAGCAAGGCGGGCTGGCTGGAAGAGGTGTGGGTCTGCCTCGACAAGAGCTTCGCGCGGCGGAGCTGTCCGGCTCGGCTGCGGCGCGGTGCCTCCGGGGGACAGTCAGTGTATATCCGGTAGCTGCACCTTTTGAGATCGCACTCGGAATGATATAATACATTGGGCGATTAGGGGGCAGCTATGTTGTTGTTTGTCATTTGCTATTTTGTCATCTCAGTCTTGGCGCTGCTCTTACGATTTCCGATTAGAGGTCAAATGACTGGCCTTCCGCTGGAATTTTTAAGCGTATTCAGCGCGTTGCTTGTGTCTGTTGCGTTTGCCTATCTCCTTATGCGCAATGATCCAGCTTCTATGGCTAAGGTACTTGTTAATCTTCCTATCGCCGCAGCCGTGGTTTTCTTCATCGCATTTCTTCAATTTCTGCGAAAAAGGGATCGTGCCAATTGAATGGCCTTTAGGTTGGCGGGCTCGCATCCGGAGAATTAGCGTCCTTTGAACCCCTGCGCGACGACATACCATTCGGACGAATCCTTGCGGCTGGCCGGGGGTTTGGCGTGCTTCACCGTGGTGAACAGCCGCTTGAGTTCGGCGACGAGGCTGTTGTCGGCGCCGCCGGCGAGCACCTTTGCGACATAGCAGCCGCCGGGGCGCAGCACCTCGCTTGCGAACTGGCAGCCCGCCTCGACCAGCGCCATGGTGCGCAGATGATCGGTCTGGGGATGGCCGACGGTGTTCGCCGCCATGTCCGACAGGACGATGTCGGCGGGACCCCCCAGCGCCTCGGACAGGCGGGCGGGGGCCTCGTCGTCCATGAAGTCCATTTCGAGGATGATCGCGCCGTCGATCGGATCGGTCGGCAGCAGGTCGATTCCCACGATCACCGCCTGCGGGCAGATCCGGCGCACCACCTGGGTCCAGCCGCCCGGGGCGATGCCGAGGTCGATCACCCGTTTCGCGCCCTTCAGAAAACGGAAGCGCTCGTCGAGCTCGATCAGCTTATAGGCCGCGCGCGAGCGATAGCCGTCGGCCTGCGCCTTGCGGACATAGGGATCGTTGAGCTGGCGCTGAATCCATTTGATCGACGAGGCGCTGCGGCCCTTGGCGGTTTTGATCCGCTGGCGGCCGGGCCCCATGCCGCGCGTCATGACGGCACCCGGGTGCGGTCGCGTGCCATCAGCGAGCGCAATATGCCCTCGCGGATGCCGCGATCGGCGACGCCGAGACGTTCGGCGGGCCAGATGTCGAGGATCGCGTCGAGGATCGCGCAGCCGGCGACGACCAGATCGGCGCGCTCCTGGCCGATGCACGGCAGTTCGGCGCGCTCGGCGACGGTCATTCCCGCCAGCCGTGCGCTGATCTCGCGCATCGCGGGGACCGGCACGATCAGCCCGTCGATCAGGCGGCGGTCATAGCTGGGCAGGTCGAGATGGACGCTGGCGAGGGTGGTGACGGTGCCGCTGGTGCCGAGCAGCCGGCCCGGGGCGAGCCCCGAACCGAGCCGTGTGGCGAAATGCGAGAAGCTTTGCGTCACCCGGTCGCGCATCCGCGCATAGCTGCCGAGCAGCGCTTCGCGATCGGCGCCGACATGCGGCTCGGTCTCCGACAGCGAGACGACGCCCCACGGCGCCGAGAACCAGTCGATCACGCGCGGGGCGCCATCGCTCGACTCGATCAGGATAAGCTCGGTCGATCCGCCGCCGATGTCGAATACCAGCGCATTGCCCTCACCGGGTTCGAGCAGCGCATGGCAGCCGAGCACGGCGAGCCGGGCCTCCTGTTCGGGGGTGATGACTTCGAGCGCGATCCCGGTCTCGCGATAGACGCGCTGGACGAATTCGAGGCCGTTGGCGGCGCGGCGGCACGCCTCGGTCGCGACCGAGCGAACCAGCGCGACGCGGCGGCGGCGCAGCTTGTCGGCACAGACCGAGAGCGCGCTGACCGCGCGGTCCATCGCCAGGTCGGACAGCTTGCCGGTTGCCGCCAGCCCCTCGCCAAGCCGCACGATCCGCGAAAAGGCGTCGACCACCACGAAGCCGTCGTCGGACGGCCGTGCGATCAGCAGCCGGCAGTTATTGGTACCCAGATCAAGCGCGGCGTAGCTGCTGCGCGTCTGGCCATAGGCGGAAGAGGGATGCGCGCGACGCCCCCCATCGTGCGGAGGACGCGGCGCGGCCGATTGCGGGCCGTGCGACATATTTCAAGTCTCGTCATTCGCCATGCGGCGGAAAACCGCATGGAACTTGGCGATGAAACTAATCGGTCATGCGCCGAACGGCAAGGCCGCGCTCCCAGCCTTGTTGACAGGCCGCGAGTCGACCCTTATTTGCCCGCCTCTGCCTTGGTGCCCTGTCGTCTAAAGGTAAGACTACGGACTCTGACTCCGTTAATTGAGGTTCGAATCCTCACGGGGCATCCACGGCGGCCATCGCATCAGATCCGGCGGTCCCGCACGCTTGTGCCGGAATTGATTCGTCCTCGAAAATCCAGATAATCAAGGGCTTGCGAGGGCTTTTTGTATAGAATAGCTGTGATGGCGCCGCGCGGGCGACCAGGCGGTCAGGCGATCGATGCGAACTTCATCGCCAGCATCCGGCGATAGTGGCGCGCGTAATTCAGATAGTGTTTCCTTAGGTCGGGCAGCTTCGCGGCGGCGGCCAGAAGATAATAACGGTCGACGCGGCGGATAAGATGCTCGCGGCTCCATGATGTGCGCATAGGTTGCTCCCGCGTCGTTCTGAACGCCGCGAAGATGGATGAAGCACGCTGGCTCCACCAGCGGCTTGCGCCGAGCCGTCGACGCAGCGGGCCGATGTGAAGCGCAAGCCGCCAGGTCCGCCCGAAAAGGGTGGAGGGGCGGCCGCGCCGCTGGCATAGCCGGGATCGTGAATATCGATCCTCTCCCCGCTTTCCAATCCGGGCGCTGGTCCTGACCATGTCGGAGCGTGTCTCGCTCGCGGTCGCCAATGGCATTGCCGAGGTTCGGCTCAGTCGCCCCGGCAAGCGCAATGCGATCGATCTCGCGATGTTCGAGGCGATCGCGGCGACCATCGGCGCGCTGGCGGCGCGCGACGATGTCCGCGTGGTGGTGCTTTCGGGCGAGGGCGCGGCCTTTTGCGCGGGAATCGATCTGGGCGCGCTGGAGCAGGTGGCGGCGGTCGACCTTGGCCGGCGGACGCATGGCCCCGCCAATCTGTTCCAGCAGGCCGCCTGGGGCTGGCGGGCGCTGCCCTGTCCGGTGATCGCGGCGATCCATGGTCAGGCGTTCGGTGGCGGACTGCAGATCGCGCTGGGCGCCGATATCCGGATCGTCGCGCCCGACGCGCAACTGTCGATCATGGAAGCGAAATGGGGGCTGGTGCCCGACATGGCGGGCACCGTGCTGCTGCGTGGGCTGGTGCGCGACGATGTGCTGCGCGAGCTGACCTATACGGCGCGGATCGTCGGCGGGCACGAAGCGGTCGCGATCGGGCTGGCGACGCGCGTTGCCGACGATCCGCACGCCGAGGCGCTCGCGCTCGCGCGGTCGATCGCGGGACAGAAGCGCGAGGCGATGCGCGCCGCCAAGCGGCTGCTGGCGATGAGCGACGAAGAGGCCGCGGTGCGGCTTCGGGCCGAAGCGGTCGAGCAGGGCGCGCTGCTGCCATCCGCGGTGCAGATGGCGTTGCGGGCAGGGCGAAAGCCTAGCGGCTGATCCCGTAGATCGCCTCGACCACCTCGGGCTCAAGCTGGTTGTCGGCGCCCGCTTCGGTGATCGTCCGCGCCGCGTCCAGCCCGCGCAGGCCGACCGTGGTGGGGCGGCCATGGTCGACCATCACATGGCGTTCGTCGAGCTGATAGGCCGCGACAGCGCCGTTCGTGACCGCGACGACGGCGGCGATGCCGCGCGACCGCGCCGCGTCATCGTCCCAGGCGCAGTGGACCAGCCCGACGAAGCGGCGGCCGGCGCCGCCATCATCGACATCGGTCTGGTTCCACGCCGACGGATCGCCCGCGGTCAGATCATAGAGCGTGACGCGCACGGCGCCTTCGTCGCGGATGCGATCGGCGATCGCGCGGACGTCGGCGCCCGCAGCGATGGCGACGAACGCCTCGGCGGTGCCGCCGCCATCGGCGATCCGCCGGACATCGCCGACCCCGAGATTGTAGAGCAGCGCGCGTCGGAAGACATTCTGCTCGTCGCGGTGGATGAACGAGGCGATCCGGCTTTCGATCAGGCTGGCCCGGTCCGCCTCGCTCTGGAAGCCGACCACCGCGACGCCCTCGAACGGTTCGGACAGCGGCGCTTCGGCCATCGGCGATACATGGTTCTGCTCATAGCGGTCGAAGCCCGGGATGCGCGCGGCCATCACGCCGTGGACGTCGCGCCAGTAGCGCGAAAAGAGCGAACGGCTGATCGAGGGCTTGCGTTCGATCAGCGCGATCGTGGCGACGGCGCCGCTCACAGCCAGTCCGCCATCACGACGTGCGAGGGATCCTCGTCGCCATGACGGCCGCGCCATGTCGGGTCGGTGGCCGACAGGCCGCCGTCGCGCGTCTCATGCTCCTCGCGCCAGTCGAGCAGGCCGTGGCGATGGGCGATCCGCCATGCTCCGCCGCGCCGCTCGAAACGGTCGATATAGCGGCCGCCGACGAGGACGGTTCCGCCACCGTCGATCGACAGCATCGTTCCGGCGGGATAGCCGGCCGGGACCAGATGATAGGCGCGCAGATAGGTTTCGGACCATGCGGTGTCGCCATCGAAGCGGACGGTGATATTGCTGACCTGATGATGGGTCGGCCCCATCGGATCGATAAGCCCCTTGGCCGCCCCGACGAAATCGCGCCACGTGCCTTCGATAGAGAAGAATTTATAGGTCGCGTCGGGGTGGAAGACATGGTCCATCAGCCCCCAGCGACGCCGGTCCACCGCATGGCAATAGCGATGGATGATGTCCATGATCTCGAAGCGCCAGATCGCCTGTTCGTCCGTCATATCCTCTCCTTTCGGCCCAGGTTCAGGCCTGCCATGCCGCACCCTCCACCGGCAGGACGGTGCCCGACACATAGGCACCGGCGCGCGAGCCCAGGAAGATGACGGCGCCGGCGATATCGTCGGCCGATCCCAGCCGCCCGGCGGGGATGCCGGCGATCACCTGTTCGCGCAGGCCCGGCACCGCCGCGAAGAAGCCGTCGGTCATGTCGCTCGGGAAATAGCCGGGGGCGATCGCGTTGACGGTGATGCCGCTGCTGGTGAGGTCGGCCGCCATCATCTTCGTCAGCTGATGGATCGCCGCCTTCGCCGCACCATAGCCATAGGCGCCGCCGCTGCTGTTGCCCCACAGCGCGCCGATCGAGCCGATATTGATGATCCGCGCGGGATCGTCGGCGCGTCCGGCGGCGCGCAGATTGGGGAGCAGCGCCTGCGCGAGGAAGAAGGGCGCGCGCAGGTTGAGGCCCATGTCGGCGTCCCAGCGACCCGGATCGGTATCGTCGATCGGACCCGCCGAAAAGGCGCCCGAATTGTTGACGAGGATATGGAGCTGCGGCGCGAGCGCGGCGACCGCGGCGGCGGCGGCGCGGACACCCTCGACCGTCGCGAGGTCGCCCTGCAAGAAATGGGCTTCGCCCGGACCGGCAAAGCCGGACCCGTCACCTTCGCTGCGCGCGATGATGATGACGCGCGCGCCCGCCTCGACCAGCGCGCGGGCGATCATCGCGCCGATGCCGCGCGCGCCGCCGGTGACGAGCGCGGTCTTGCCCGCAACCGAGAAGAGCCGTTCGGTCAGCGCGGTCATGCGGCCACCGGCTTGGCGATATTGAGCGTCTGGAGCGCGGTATAGGGATAGAGGCCTTCGACGCCGCCCTCGACCCCGTAGCCCGATTGCTTGTTGGCGGGGAAGGGGACCAGCGGATCGAGCGCGCAATGCTGGTTGATCCAGACGCTGCCGCTTTCGAGCCGCGCCGCGACCTTGCCGGCCGCCGCCAGGTCGCTCGACCAGACCGAACCGCCCAGCGCATAGGGCGAGGCGTTGGCGCGCGCGATCACGTCATCGATGTCGCTGTAGCGGATGATCGGCAGGATCGGGCCGAACGGCTCCTCATCGACGATCGCATCGCCTTCGGCCACGTCGCGGACCACGGTCAGCGGCACGAAATAGCCCGGACCGTCGATCGTGCCGCCGCCCGCGATGATCTTTCCGCTGGCGCGCGCGCCTTCCAGATAGGCGAGCACCTTGTCATATTGCATCTTGTTCTGGATCGGGCCGAACTGCGCGGCGGGGTCGCGCCCGCCCGCGACCAGCGCGCCGTTCGCCATCGCGGCGAGCTCGTCGCACATCGCGTCGTACAGGCTGTCATGGACGTAGAGCCGCTTGATCACGGCGCAGACCTGGCCGCTGTTGAAGAAGGCGAAGGCGAAGATCGCCGGGGCGACCGCCTTCGGATCGGCGTCGGGCAGGACGATCGCGGCGTCATTGCCGCCCAGTTCGAGCGTTACGCGCTTCAGGGTCGGCGCGGCGGCGGCCATGATCGCGCGGCCGGTGCCGGTCGATCCGGTGAAGCTGATCTTGGCGACATCCTCATGCGCGACAAGGCGCGCGCCCGCGTCATTGCCGCCCGACAGGATGTTGACGACGCCTGCCGGCACCTTGTCGGCGATCAGCTCGCCAAGGCGCAGCGTCGTCAGCGGGGTGGTGGGCGCGGTCTTCACGACCACCGTGTTGCCCGCGATCAGCGCCGGGGCGATCTTGTTCGCGGCGATATAGACCGGTGCGTTCCAAGGCACGATCGCGCCGACCACGCCGAGCGGCTTGCGGTGCAGCTCGACACGGCGGGTCGCGTCGTCGACGATCACCTCGGGCTCAAGCCGGAGCGCGGCATAATAATCGAGATACTGGCGGGCGAGCATCAGTTCGAACTGGGCGAGGCCCATCGGCCGGCCGGTCTCGCGGACCAGCAGTTCGGCAAGCTCGTCGCCATTGTCCGCGATCGCCTGCGAAATTGCGCTCAGCACCGCGCCGCGCGCGTCGGGGGCGGTATCGCGCCAGGCGGGCCAGGCCCGTTTCGCCGCGGCGACCGCGCGATCGACGTCGGCGACGGTGGCGTCGGGAACGACCCCGGCGATCGTCTCGTCGCTGGGATCGATGACGTTCATGCGGCGGGTGCCGTCGCTCAGCGCTCCGTCGATCAGCATCTTGGTCATGTCGTTCCTCTCACTTCAGTCTTGTATCGGCGCGCTCGGCGATCAGGCCCCCGCAGTATCGAAGATCTTGCCAGGATTGAGGATCAGGTTCGGGTCGAGCATCCGCTTGACCCCCTGCATCAGCCCGCGCTCCGCGTCATTGCGGCTGACCGCGAACCACGCCTTTTTCTCCAGCCCGATGCCATGTTCGGCGGAAACCGACCCACCGATGGCGCGCAGCGGCTCGTAGACGCAGGCTTCGACGGCGTCGCGGTCATCGGCGACACCCGCGCCGATCGCGATGTGGAGGTTGCCGTCGCCGACATGGCCCAGAAAGGCGATCCGCCCCGCCGGCCAGGCCGCCGCGACGCGGCGAGTGACCTCGACCATATAGGCTTCCATGTCGCCGACCGGCAGGCTGACATCGAAGGCGTAGAAGGGCTGGAACTCGCGGATGATATGTTCGAGATCCTCGCGGATCTCCCATATGCCCTCGCGGTCGCGTTCCGACCGGGCGAGGACGGCGTCGTCGAACAGGCCCTTTTCGGCGGCCGATGCCAGCGCCTTCTCGAACAGCTCGGCATCGCGCTCCTGGTCGGGGCCGAGCGCTTCGATGATCGCATAGAAGGGCTTGTCGGCGGGCAGCGGCGGCTTATGCCGCCCGGCCTCGGTGTTGATCCGGTAGAAGCTGTTGTCGACCAGTTCGAACGCGCTCAGCATCCCGCCCAGCGCGCCGTCCATATGGCGCAGCAATGACGCGATCTTGTCGAAGCTGTCGGCGCAGACCAGCGCGGTGTTGCTGCTGACGGGCTGCTCCCGCAGCCGCAGCACCAGCCGGGTGATGACCCCCAGCGTCCCCTCGCTGCCGATGAACAGCTGCTTCAGGTCATAGCCGGTGTTATTCTTGATCATCCGGTTCATCGACGTGACGATCCGTCCGTCCGCAAGCACCGCTTCGATTCCCAGCACCTGGTCGCGCATCATGCCGTAGCGGATCACCCGCATGCCCCCGGCATTGGTCGCCGCATTGCCGCCGAGCTGGCAAGAGCCGCGCCCGCCCAGATCGAGCGGAAAGGTGAGGCCGAACTGCTCGAGATGGTCCTGAAAGGCTTCGAGGATGACCCCCGCCTGCACCGTTGCGGTCCGGTTCGCGGTATCGACCTGCTCGATCGCGTTCATCCGTTCGAGCGACAGCGCGATTTCCCCGGACCTGGTCTGGGTCGCGCGGACCCAGCCGGACATGCCGCCCTGAACGACGACGGGCTGCCGGGCCTCGTTGCACAGCGCGAGGACCTGCGAAACCTCTTCGGTGGTACGCGGACGCACAATCGCATCGGCGCCGATCTGGTCCATGAAGAATCCGGGATAGCGCGACTGGACGTCCTGGCCGGTCAATACCCCACCGGGACCGAGTATCGCGCTGAGCCGGTCGATCAGCGCCTGCGATACCGGGGCAGCCTCGGCTGCGCCGGGCTCCGCCATGGTCACAGCCGCACCATGATGTCGTCGCCGTCGAGGACGACCTCGAAGCGTTCGAGCACCAGCTCGGGATCCTCGTCGCACGCACCGCTGCGCAGGTTGAAGCTCCAGCCATGCCAGGGGCAGGTCAGCATTTCGCCCTCGACCTCGCCGTTGTGCAGCGGGCCATGGGCATGCGGGCAGCGGCCGTTGGTGGCGACAATCTCGCCACCGACGGCGAACAGCGCGATCTTCTGGCCCGCGACGGTCGCCTTGCCCGGCTGGCCTGAGCGCACGGCGGCAGCCGAGCCGACGCGATGGAGTGTCGCGCTCATCGGGCCTTGAACCGCACTGGCAGGGTCTTGGGACCCCGCGCGAAATAGCTGTCCATCCAGCGGATGTCCGGATCGATCACCTCGATCGATTCGAAGCGCTCGACCAGAATCTCGAGCGCGCTGCGCGCCTCCATCCGCGAGAGATAGGAGCCGAGGCAGAAATGCGGGCCCTGGCCGAACGACATGATCTCGCCGGGATTGCGATCGAGGAGCAGTTCCTCCGAACGGTCGAACTGGCGTTCGTCATGATTGGCCGAGCCGAGCAGGGGCAGCACCAGCGATCCCTTGGGGATCGCGACGCCGGCCAGTTCGGTGTCGCACATCGTGTGGCGGAACAGCATCTGCACCGGCCCGTCGAAGCGCAGCATCTCCTCGATCAGCGCGGGAATCCGGCCGGGATCGGCCCAGACCGCGCTGGCGATGTCGGGGTGGCTGCGCAGATGGGCGAAGGTGATGCCGAGCAGATTGGTGGTGGTTTCGACGCCGCCGATCAGGAGCAGGATCGCCATGTTGAGCACTTCGCTGCGGGTCAACCGTTCGCCATTGACCTCGGCCTGGATGAAGCCGCTGATCAGGTCGTCGCCCGGATTGGCCGCACGGTCCTCATAGACTTGCTCGAAATAGGCGCGGATCGCCTTCGAGCTGCGGTCGATCTCTGCGAGCCGCTCGGGCCCATAGACGGCGCGGTTGCCCGCGGCGAGCAGATCGTCGACCCAATGCTTGAAATCGACGCGCCGGGCGATGTCGACTCCCAGCACCTCGGCGATCACACTGACCGGGACGAGCGCCGAGAATTCCCAGACGAAATCGAACTCGCCCGTTTTGCCGTGCTTCGCGAAGATCGCGTCGATCAGTTCATGCGTGACCGACCGGATGCGCTCGCTCAGCGCGCCGACCCTGCTGGGGACGAAGGCCTTGTTGGCGAGCTTGCGGATGCGGACATGCCCCGGCGGGTCGAGCGAGATCATCGGCTGAACTTCGGGCACGGGATCATATTCGCCGAGCAGCGCGGGCCAGAATTGCGACGAGGAAAAGGTCTTGCCGTCGCTCAGCACTTCGCGGACGTCATCCCAGCGTGACACGGCAAAGCCCTGCATCATCTCCAGCCATTTCACCGGCTCATCAGCGCGCAGCTTCGCATAATGTGGATAGGGGTTGGCGGTGACCGCCGGATCCAGTGGGTTATATGTCATATGGCCTCAGGCGCCGGCGGTTGGAAAAGCGGGAACGACGCCAAGCTGCTGGAACACGGGGATCGCGTCCCAGATGCTGCGCTCGAGGATGATCTTGCCATTGCGCCAGCCCATCACGGTGACGCCGCGCGTCTTCGTGATCTTGCCTGCAGCGGGCACACCCAGAAAATCGCCGGCATGCTTGGTTTCCCAGGTCCACTGGAACGAACCGAGCCTGTCGTCGCCGACATAGTCGAACACGTCGAACTTGTTGTAGCTCTTGCTCGGGTCGGCGATGATGAAGCCTTCGAAGAATTTGCGCAGCGCCGGCAGGTCGCGGCTGATCCGCAGATCGAAATTAACATCCTCGAACTCGAAGTCAGGATCGTAGAGCGTCATCAGCTCGTCGGTGCCATTGGCAAACAGCTGGATCCAATATTGCGCCCAGTCACGGTTCATCATCACTCTCCAGCATCGATGGCGGATCGCCTTGAGGCGGATCGCCTTGAAGTCGCCGAAGGGTGCGGGTGGGCCGGTTGCGGCCCGCCGCCCCTGATCAGCGCTTAGCCGAGGGATAAGCCGGGCGCGATTCTCCAGCCATGGCCCGACAGGCGTTCAAACGACATTTCGTGCCAAAAATGTCGCTCTCTCGCGCGTGCGTGGAATCTACAAGGCCGCATGCTCCCTGAATTCGGGGGTTTCGAACGTGCTCCTATTGTCGCGCTCGGACAATGACTGGCACGCACGGGCATTAAAAAGCTCGAGGGCTGCGCGCATAGAGGCTCAACGCCGCGCACAGCAAATGTTCGCGGCAAAACATAATCGTTCGAGGGGAAAGACATGCTCCACAGATACAAGCTCGCCGCGTCGAGCCTTGCCATGCTCACCGCGCTGGCCTGCGCTTCTTCGGCTTTGGCGCAGGATGCGGCCGTCGCCGCGCCGCAGGCCGCCGACGAAGCGGCCGGCACCGGTGTCGAAGAGATCGTCGTCACCGCCACGAAGCGGAACGAGAATCTCGTCAAGGTGCCGATCGCGGTCAGTGTCTTCACCGAGCAGGCGATCGCCGCAGCCGGCATCAATCGTCCCGCCGACTTCCTGTCGAGCACGCCCAATGTCACATTCATCGAAGATAATGCCGGCGAGGCCTACATCAACATCCGCGGCCAGACATCAGTGCGCAATTCCGATCCCAACGTCGCGATCGTCATCGACGGCGTTACCCTGTCGAGCACCAAGGGTTTCAACAACGACCTGTTCGACCTTCAGCAGATCGAAGTGCTCAAGGGGCCCCAAAGCGCGCTGTACGGCCGCAACGCGGCGGCGGGCGCGATCGTGATCACCACCAAGCAGCCTGGCGACGCGCTGGAAGGCCGGGTGAGCGCAGGCTATGGAAACTTCAATACCAAGCGCCTGAGCGGCGGCGTCAGCGGTCCGCTCAGCGACACAATGAAGTTCGGCCTGTCCGGCTCGCTGACCGACACCGATGGTCCCTTCCGCAGCATCGTCAATCGCCAGCATGTGGCGGAGCTCAAGTCGGCCAATGGCCGCGCGAGACTGGTATTTGAGCCGACGGATCGTCTGACTGTCAATCTGCAGGTGGGCGCACGCCGTTCGAAGGGAGCATCGACGGCCTATAATGCGCAAATCGTCGGCGTGCCTCTCGGTGGTTTTCCGGCGACCGCACTCGACGCCAACAACACCGATATCCCCTTCCAGAGCAACATCTTCACCTATTTCAAGGAGTCTTTCTACGACGCCCAGCTGAAGATCGATTACGATCTCGGATTTGCAAATCTGACGTCGATCACGGCTGGCAACTGGCTCGACCAGAAATATGGCTCTGACTCGCCGCCCTATCTGTCGGACTCGGGCACTGGCGATACCGTGCAGCGCTATTCCTACAAGGATGAGAATTTCTCGCAGGAGATACGGTTGACCTCGCCCGGTGATCGCCCGTTCCGCTACCAGATCGGCTTTTACGCCCTGCGTTTCGTGCGTGACCAGACCAGCAAGATCAACGTCGACAATACCGGCTTGGCGCCGCGTGGCGACGGCATCGACCCTCCCGGATCGCCCAATCCGACCGTGGCCTACAGCGTCCCAAAATACCGGACAACCAGCCTTGCGCCGTTTGCCAGCGTCCAGCTCGACGTCACCGATCAGCTCCACATCAACGCCGCCGGCCGCTATGACATCGAAAAGCGTACGATCCGCGAGGTAGCGTCGGCGGCGATCAATCCGCTTACCGGCGCCAGCTATAATAATTGTGTCGCGCTCACCGGTGTCACGGTCGATCAATGCAAGGATAAGCGGACCTTCAAGCAGTTCGAGCCGAAGGTCAGCATTTCCTATGACCTTACGCGCAATGCGAGCATGTATGCGAGCTACGGCAAGGGCTTTAAATCAGGCGGGTTCAATCCGATCGGATCGCGCAATACACTAATCAACGCGGCCGTTGCGGCGGGACTTCCGGCCAGTTCGGTCTATGTTCTCGACCAGTTCGATAAGGAAGTCTCCACCTCGTGGGAGATCGGTGCCAAGGCGCGGCTGTTCGATCGTCGCCTGTCGATCAACGGCGCGATATTCAGCACCGATATAAAGGGGGTGCAGCAGTTCGAATTCTATCCCAGCGTAGGCCTGCAAACCACGATCGGCATCGACAAGGTGAAGCTGAAGGGGTTCGATTTCGACTTCAACGCGACCTTTCCGATGGGGCTGAACCTGTTCGGCGGCTTCGGCTATACCGATGGCAAGGTGAAGCAGTTCTCCGGCAATCCCGCGTTCGTCGGGAATGTCGCCCCGGGGGCGTTCAAATATACGCTGTCCCTCGGAGCGACCCAGACCATCGCGCTGAACGATAACTACTCGCTCATCCCGCGCGTCGAATACAATCGTTACGGGTCGATCTGGTGGGATGTCGCGAACACCCCCGGCACGCGCCGCGATCCGCTCGATCTGGTCAATACCCGGTTGAGCTTGAAGTCAGCCGGCGGCTGGGAGATTTCCGCCTGGAGCGACAATGTGTTCAACAAGAAATATTATCAGGAAGTCGTGCCGCTCCTCGGCTTCTTCACCGTCAATTATCGCGGCCCGACCCGCTCTTACGGGCTCGAGGCACGGCTCAGCTTCTAGGCGTGATGCGAAGGGGGCAGGGCGACCTGTCCCCCATCTTCGTGATTGGTGGCGGCGCGGCGATACGATTGACCTGGAAAGCGAACCGAACCGGCCGCAGGCTGAAAGAAGTCCGGACAACTGGCGGCGGCGGCGCGAAGCGTTGCGCCCGCTACCCGACATTGCATTCGGAGACGGGGCGGGACATCATCACCCGGGGCGGGATGCAGGCCGCCGGCGGGGTTGTCGTCGATGAACGGCGGGCTCCATGCTAGGCAGAGGAGCGACCGGATTGCAGACGGGGCTGTCCGCCTGGATTTTTGCCATCGTTCGCGCGCTGGAGGATGCCGGCGTCGATTACGAAGCGCTGCTGCGCGATATCGGCATGGCGCCCGAGAAGGTGGGCGACCTCCATCATCGCTACTCGCAGGAGCAGGTCACCAGCCTTTGGATCGCCGCCGTCGCCGCCACCGACGATCCGAACTTCGGGCTGAAGGTCGCGCGGCATATCCGCCCCTCGACCTTTCATGTCGTCGGCTATGCGATGTCGTGCAGCGCCACCCTGCGCAGGGCGGCCGAGCGTTTCGCCCATTCGGCGCGGCTGATCTCCGACGCGGCGGCGGTCCAGTTCGTCCCCGAAGGCCCCGATCATTATCGGCTGACGGTGGACCTGAACACCGGCGGCCGCCAGCCGATCTATCAGACGCTCGACACGATCCTGGCCGGTTTCCTGATGCTGTGCGAGTGGATTCAGACCGCGCCGGTCATCCCCGCACAGGTCAGCTTCCGGCATCGGCGCCCGGCCGACGAAAGCGATTATCAGGCGATCTTCCGTTCGCCGATCAGCTATGGCCAGCCCACCAACAGCATCCTGTTCCGCGCCGCGGACCTCGATCGGCCGGTTCCCTCGGCCAATGAGGAACTGGCGATGCTGCTCGACGAAATGGCGGCCAAATATCTCGCCTATCGCTTCGCCAGCCGCTTCGCCCGGAAGGTGCGCGACGCGCTGATCGGGCAATTGCCGAATGGGGAGCCCAGCAAGCAGGAGACCGCCCGGCTCCTTGCGATGACCGAGCGGACGCTGTTGCGGCGGCTGCGAGACGAGAACACGACCTTTCAGGAGGTGCTCGACCGGCTGCGCGAGGAGCTTGCCTACGACTATCTCCGCCGCGCCGACCTCACCATGGAGAAGATCGCCTATCTGCTGGGCTTCTCCAGCAGCAGCGCCTTTTCGCGGGCTTTCGTCCGATGGACCGGCCAGCGACCGAGCGAATGGCGCGAGCTTCGTCCGCATTTTTCGGGCGGCGACGACAGCGGAACGAAGGCCGCCTGACACCGATCCATGTTCAGCAGAGTGTGGCGTTGCGGTGCAGCGTCACAGAATATGCGCTGAACTGCCGCATTTAACGGCCGACAGCAACGATTGCCGCTTGTGCATGCTGCAAGGCAGCATATCCTCCCTCGCGGGAGATGTGCTTCCAACGGGCAGGGGGCAGTTATGATCGACGACCGCAAACATCGTCCCTGTCATGAGACCGGGCGGCTGATCTCGAAGAGCAATTGCTTCGCGCTGGCGTGTGAAGACGGCGGCGAATATTGGCTGGAGATGGATCTCATCCCGCAGCATCTGCTTGACCAGCGCGTGCATATCGATGGCGTGATGATCGGCAGCTCGCTGATCACCGTCAATGGTATCGGCCCGGCCTGATCGTCGTACTTAACGGTTCGGCAAGGCCGAGCTGCTAGGATTCCGTTTCACCTGTGAGCGGCGTCACTGCGCGAATCGTTAAAAACTGTGAACGCTGTGTTGCAACATAGGGGGGTACCGCTCGGTACGCGGCATCCCCATATGGGTGCCGACGATGATCGCGAGAGGCCGCGATCGGCGAAGTTGGAGCAAGGCGATGGCGTTTCTGCAGTCCGAAATACCACCCTCCACAGCGCCTGTCGGTGCGATGGCCCGGGCTGCTGTAGCGCCACCGGTCGTACCGGTGGTGCGCGACGCCCCGATCGCCAGGCCGCGGTCATACCGGCTGGCGATCCGGCTGTCGGCGGTACTGGCCGGCGCTGCGCTGCTGTTCATCCCAGGCTACGCCGCCGCGCAGGCCACCGAATCGGCCGCGATGGGCATCCTCGCCGCCGATTTCATCTTTCTGATCGGCATCGCCGGCTGGTCCTCGATCGCGGGCGACTCCCGCCGCTGAGCGATCACGGTATCTGGAACCGGACATTCTCTTGGGCACCGCCGCAGCCGGCGCTGCCGTCGGGCCTATAGCTTTTGGCGTAGGTGAGATTCTGAGCGATGCCCACCGCAGCATCCCGGAAAACGAAGGGGGGATAGGCGACGATCGCCCGCTGCGC
Organism: uncultured Sphingomonas sp.; assembly: GCA_947085315.1. Taxonomy (GTDB): domain Bacteria; phylum Pseudomonadota; class Alphaproteobacteria; order Sphingomonadales; family Sphingomonadaceae; genus Rhizorhabdus. The sequence goes on from CAMTVW010000017.1 coordinate 39,539, forward strand.
CGCGGTCCGGCCCTCCGCGAGGATATCATATTCGATCCGGACCCAGCCCTCGAAGCCCCACCGCATCGCTTCCATCGGAAAATCGCTCGACCCGACATTATTGCGGATGAGCCTCGGCTTGGCATCAAGCAAGGCGCACTGCTGCGCGCTCAATCCGGTCTGGGCGAAATTGTCAGCCGCTCCCCGCCGATCGCCTTCAGCCGCGCGGATCGCCGCCAGCCGGATCAGCGCGGCCACCCGCAACGGATCGCGTGGCTCAAGTCTTCGGTCGGTGACGACCTGCCGGAGCAGGGACTCCGCATCGGCCGGGGCTCGCTCTCGCCAGATTGGATCGGCGGTCATTATGCGGAGAATGTTCGCGACGCGGGGATTCTCGCTGACGCCCGGTCGCGCGGCAAGCGCGCGCAGATGGTTCCGATAGGCCCGCACGTCCGCGCTGTCTCTGCCCTTGCCGTCGATCGGCAACCGAACCTCCAGCGCGATCACCGCGGCAAGAGGGGCGCCGGCGCGAATCGCCATGTCCCGAGCGCGTATCAGCCAGGCCGAGCGATCTTCGTTCGAGGCGACCGCATTCCCTCCGAGCCGGGTCAGGACCGGGATCAGCGCCGGACCGTCGCCCGCAGCCTCGCGGCGAGCGAGCTCGGCCTTTAGGATCGGCAGCTCGCCGGCATCGCTGGCGGCGCCCTGCGGACGCGGAAAGCCTGACTGTTCGAACCAGTCGAGAAGCTCGGCGGTGAGCAACTGATCGATACGCGGGCGCTCCGCACTGGTCGAGCAGCGCAATTCGACCCGGGTCACCAGCCGGAAGGCATCGGGGATCTGAGCCACGGCATCGGGCCGCCATGACCAATCCGACACGGCTCTGGCGAATTCGAGAACCGCCTGGCCCTTGACCGAAGAATAGATCGGCTCGGCGGAAGCGATCGAACCATCGGGACGGATGCCGAACTCGACCACCGCGACATCGTCGGGCCGGAGCTGCGCGGGTCCTCCGCACGGAGGAACCGCCAGGCTGGCGGCAAGGTCGAAGGGCTCTTTCATCCGTCCCGCACCGGTATATGCCATGTAACGCCGCGCATCCTCCTTGTTGCCGGACAGGAGCGACGCGATGGCGAGATCGGACCGGGTGATAATCTCGCCCAGTGTGACCTTGAGATCGAGTCCGCCCTGGTCCTCAACCGCTTTCTTCAGCACCGTATAGGCTTCAGCATATCTCTGCTGGTTCAGAAGGGCCCGGGCGCGCAGGGTCTGGATCGAGGCGAAGGCAGCCTTTTCCTTCTCATCATGCATGTTGATCGGTCCGAGCAGCGCGAGCGCCTGATCGGCATATTGGAGTGCCTCAACCCCCGGATCGAACATCGTCGATCGGGTGAGGGCAAGCAACGCGCGCGCCTTGGTCGATGGTTCGCCGGCGAGCGCGAGCGCAGCCTTGTGATGTTCGGTGGCGGCCGCATAGTTGAAGCGCCGCAGCGCGATGTTGCCGAGTGCAAGTTCGGCCAGGAAGCGATCGTTGCGAAGATCGGTCCTATCGAGCGGCACCAGCTTCAACCCTGCACGCAGTGCGGCCTCGGCTTCGTCGTCGCGATCGAGCACGACCAACGCACGGCCCTTGCGCATCAGCAACGTGCTCAGCACGACGGGGTTTCGCCGGACCCCGGGCAACTGCTCCAGCGCGGCAAATCCCCGCGCGGCTTCTTCAAAACGGCCGGCATCATTGGCATCGGTTGCCGCGTCGAACGCAGCCTGCGGCGACAGAGGCGCAGCAGGTGGCGACGTGGCGGGAACATCCGCTGCCAGCAATCCCGCGAATATGAGACTAAGCATCATCTTTCCCCCGATTTCGCGACCCTATTCAACGCACGGACCGGATCAAGCGCCAGCTTGTAGAATCCCGATGTTACGCATTACCAACGGTGCATGCGGCGGGTATTGGCGATCATGGTGTTCGGATGGCTGATTGGCGCAGCGTCGGCGGTGCCGGCCGAACCGCCGCTGCGCGACGGCGCCGGGATGGTCCGGCCGCTGCCTCGACCGGCGATCATCCTGTTCTGGGCCGCCTGGTGCCCGCCGTGCCGGGCCGAGGTCGCGCAGATCGATGCGCTCAGCAAGGCGGCGGCGCCGATGCCCGTCATCATCGTCGCCACCGACGCTTCGCGCGCGGCGCGGACGTTGCTGGGTGGGCTCGATCCGGCGCGGGTGCGATTCCCGGCAAATGGTGGCGACGTGATGGCGTTCATGCCGGGCGGGAGCGCGGGTTTGCCGGCGGCGATGGCGTTCGACGCGCAGGGGCGGCCTTGCGCCACTATCCAGGGCGCGGTGGACGCCGCGCTGCTGCGCGAGTGGCGCAGGCTGTGCACCGGCCCCGGCGCAGGCAACCGCTGACCGTCCGGCGCGTATAGGCGGGAATGGTTTTCGCCCGCTTCGCCTTCCGCCTGTTCCTGCTGGTGATCGCGGTGGCGTTCGGCCTCGCGCTCTATCATTGGGGGAAGGGCAATCCGCAGGACCTGCCCTGGACGCCGCTGTCGCTGGCCGACCGTGCGGGACGCTTCACCAATTACAAGATCGCCGCGCTGCGCGATGATTTCCTGGCATGCCGTCGGCTGCTCGATGCCGGGGGCGAGGATTATGCGGTGATGGCGCCGGTGCGCGGGGCGGGGGCGTGCGGCTATGCCGATGGCGTCCGCCTGAGCGCGTCGGCAGGCTTCAGCTACGCGCCGCGCGCGGAAATCGCCTGCCCGGTCGCGATCGGGTTGTTCCTTTGGGAAAAGCAGGTCGTCGAGCCGGCGGCGTTGCGGCATTTCGGCCAGAAGGTGGCGCGGATCGAGAGTTTCGGCAGCTATGCCTGCCGCGCGGTGCGCGGCGGGCGGGCCGGTCGGCTAAGCGAACATGCGCGCGCCAATGCGATCGACATCGCCGCCTTCCGGCTGAGCGACGGCCGGCGCATCGGCGTGGCGGGCGACTGGACGGGGGAGGGGAAGGAGGCGGCCTTCCTTCGCGAGGTCCGCGACGGCGCCTGCGCGATGTTCGCCACGGTTTTGTCGCCAGACTATAATGCGGCGCACCGCGACCATTTCCACCTCGACCAGGCACCGCGCGGCGGATGGAGTTATTGCCGCTGAGGCGGGCTGCTACTGGACAGGCGGCGCGGATGCTGGTCTGCTTGCGCCACAACCACAAGATGGAGAGGCATGTTCACCCAAAGCCAGGGGACTGCCATGGTCGCTTTCGTCGTCCGAACCGCCTTGATCCTGCCCGCATTGATACTGGCATCGGCGCAACCCGCGCGCGCCGATCGCGCGCATCAGCGCATGCTGGTGCTCGACAGCCATCTCGATACGCCGGCCTCGCTGGTCCGGCCGGGATGGAGGATCGCCGACCGCCACAGCTATGCCGAGGATTTCACCCAGGTCGACCTGCCCCGGATGCGCAAGGGCGGCCTCGATGGCGGCTTCTGGGCGATCTATACGCCACAGGGGCCGATCGATGCGGCGGGGCTGGCGAAGGCGCGCGACTTCGCGATCCTGCGCGGGCTGGCGATCCGCGAGATGGTTGCGGCCGATCCGGCGCATTTCACGCTCGCGCTCACGGCTGCCGATGCCGCGCGGATCGCGGCCGCCGGCAAGCGCGTCGTCTATATGAGCGTCGAGAATGCCTATCCGCTGGGCCATGACGTCGGCCTGCTCCGCACCTTTCACGGCATGGGGGTGCGGATGCTGGGCCTGGTCCACTTCGCCAACAACCAGTTCGCCGACAGCGCGACCGATCCGAAGGGGCCGAAATGGGGCGGGCTGAGCGACGAGGGCAGGGCGCTCGTCGCCGAGGCGAACCGGCTCGGGGTGATGCTCGACGCATCGCATGCCTCCGATGCGGTGCTCGACGATCTGCTGCGCCTGTCAAAGGCGCCGCTGGTCCTCTCGCATTCGGGATGCAAGGCGGTGTTCGACCATCCGCGCAATGTGGACGATGAGCGGCTGCGCAAGCTGGCGGCGGCGGGCGGGGTGATCCAGATCAACGGCTTCGGCTATTATCTGCGCGCGCTGAAGCGCAATGCGGAGCGCGACAAAGCGCTGGCGGCGCTGGGCGACCGGCTCGACGGGCCCTCGCTCACCGTCGCGCAATATCAGGATCATCTTGCCGAACGGCGCGCGATCAGCGCCCGCTATCCGGCCGAGCGGGCGAGCTTCGATGATATTCTCGCGCACCTCCTCCACGCGCTTAAGCTGGTCGGCCCCGACCATGTCGGCATCGGGCTGGACTGGGACGGCGGCGGCGGTGTGATCGGCATGGACGACATATCGGGCCTGCCGCGGATCACCGCCGCGCTGCGCCAGGCAGGCTATGGCGAGCGCGACATCGAAAAGATCTGGAGCGGCAACCTGCTGCGTGTGATGGCCGCCGCCGAGGCTGCGGCGGCGAAGGATCAGGCCGGTTTCGGTTCCGCCAAGCCCGTGGGATAGGGCATGATCATCGTTCCGTCAGGCGCGGCGGTAAAGCTGGTCTGGGTCGGGTAGGCGAACGCGATCCGCTCGGCCGCGAAGCGTTCGAGGATCGCGATGCAGATGTCGTGGCGGGCGGCGTTGAAGGTCTCGCCATCCTCGTCGAGGACGTCGAACTGGACCTCGAAATCGAGGCTCGACGGCGCGAAATTGACCATGCAGCAATGGACGAACACCGCCTTGTCATGCGCGTTGACGATCGCCTTGACGATCTCGGGCAGATTGCGGCAGGTCTCGGGCGGGGTCTGATAGGTCACGCCCAGCATCAGCGTCGCGCGCCGCCGCACCATATGGGCGAGGTTGCGCAATTCCTTGTTGAGCAGGTTGGTGTTCGAGATCACCACCTCCTCGCCGGTCGCCGCGCGGACCCGCGTTGTCTTCAGCCCGATCGATTCGACGGTGCCGGTTGTCTGGTCCCAGCGCACGATGTCGCCGCGCCGGAAAGGCTTGTCGAAGATGATCGCGAGGCTGGCGAACAGGTCGGAGAATATGCCCTGCGCGGCGAGGCCGATCGCGATGCCGCCGATCCCCAGGCTGGCGACCAGTCCGGTGATGTTGACCCCGATATTGTCGAGGATCAGCAAGGTCGCGACGATGAAGCAGACCGCCGTCACCAGCAGGCGGATGATGCCGATCGCCGACGCCAGCGTCGAGGCGCTGGTCTCTTCGTCGCCGGCACGATGCTCGACGATCCCGATGATCAGTTCGCGCGTCCACAGCGCGGCCTGGATGGCGGCGGCGACGGTGAACAGGAAGCCGATCGTCGTCGTGACTTCGGCCGGCGGCCTCGCATAGCTGCTCACCAGCCGTGCCGCGAGCATGACGATGAAGAACAGGTTGGTCCGCGCGATCGCCCGGCCGATGATCCGCGGCCAGTGACCCGGATGCTCGCGCCGGCACAGCCGTGTGCCGAGCATCCGAAGCCCGTACAGGACGGCGATGATCACCGCACCGATCGCGCAGGCGATTGCGATGCTCAGATAATGGCTGGCGATCCAGGCCAGCGTCTGGTCCCACAACTGCCCGACATCGGCGAGCGACTGGATCGGCGGCGCGCCGTTATCGACGGCCGCGACGTTCATGCTGCTCCTCATTCACCCTTCCATCATTTGCCGGTGACACTGCCCCAACGGGGCTGGCCGCGTCGGCGTTCCGCCGCTGCGGACAGCACCGGTTCGGGTTCGGCCTCGGCTTCCTGCTGTGCGACGAGCGCCGCCTCGGCCTCGGCGTGCGCATCCGCCTCGATCTCGCGCTTGCGCTTGCGGAACGGGTTCCAGGCGCGTTTCTTGACATACATCTGGACATAGCGGTCGAAGCCGATTTCGACGGCGATGAGGAAGTAGATATAGGGCTGGAAGGCGATGCCGACGAACGAGCAGCCCAGCATGAAAATCAGATGGCCGTGCTGGAGCGCGGCGGCGAGCGGCGACACCCAGGCATGTTCGCCTTCATGTTTTCGATAGGTTCTTCGGACGATCTCCATGCGGAAAATTCCGATCAGATGCACCGCCAGGAACAGCGCCAGGCCAGGATAGCCCTGTTCGCCCAGCATCTCGAAATAGGCATTGTGGAACGAGCGGCCGACATCATAGCCGATCACCTTGACGACGGTGCCATCGGCGGTCTTGTAGCTCATGTCGATTTCGAGCTGGTTGCCGATATAGGCGTTGAAGCCGCCCCCCAGCGGATGATTGGCGGCGTAATCGATCGTCCATTTCCACACCGCAATGCGGGTCGAGGCCGAAGCGTCGGCCTGGTAGCCCTGGATCGTATCCATCCGCTCGGTATAGCTTTTCGGCAGGAACGGGATGCCGCCAATCACGATCCCGGCCATGATCGCCAGATAGAGCATCCGCCGCCGGGCGGCGCGCAGTTCGAGCAGCGCCATCAGCACGATGCACAGCAGGCCGGTGCGGGTCTGGGTGCCGATCGGGATCAGCAGGCAGGCGAAGGCGAGCGCATACCAGTAGATCCGCGAAAAGATGCTGGGCGGTACCAGCGTCGAATATTTCGCCATGTAGAGGATGAGCGGGATCGAGCAGATCGCGAAGGTCGAGATGGTGCTGCTCTCATACATGCCGCTGTTGTTCGCGACCATCAGGTTGAGCGTGCCATAGCCGCCGCCGCCCGCCAGCGTCTTGGCGCCACCCACCACCGCGATCGACGACAGGCAGAGCAGCATGAACAGGATCACGCCTTCGATGCGGATGCGCGTGGTGAGCGTCATCGGCAGGAAGATCGAGAAGACCAGCGCCTTCCACACCCACGCCCATTTTTCGGCGGCGGCCTCGGGATGGGCGGCGGTGAGCGTGGTGAAGGCGCACAGCAGCAGCAGCACGATCAGGATGATCTGGCGCGGGGTCGGCTTTGCCAGCGATTTATCGTCTCCGATCACCCAGCCAAGGAAGGCGGCGACGAAAACCATCAGCGATACCGGGATCGAGCTCAGCAGATAATAGGACAGACGCTGCGGCGAGACGATGTCCACATAGATATAGGTACAGACGAACAGGAAGGGCCGCCGGAATCCGATCAGCAGGATGCCGACAAGGAAGCCGATCAGGAATAGGTCACGCACGCTGCGATCCGGGCCGGTTCTCGCCGGTTTCGACACCGGCGCGTTTCGGGGGCTGCTTCTTCGGCAGGATATTCTTGAAGTGGCGGCCCGACGAGATCGGTTCCTGGTTGAGGTCGGGATGGAGCAGCATGCGGACGGCCACGAAACCCAGCAGGAAATGCGCCAGCAGCAGCGACAGCGTGTCGATCATGGCGTCGGACCCACCCCGATAAAGGTTGACATTCAAACCCGCTTCATGCGCGTTCGCGGAGCATGAAGGTTCTCCATATTCTTGATCATAGCCTGCCCATCCACAGCGGCTATACATTTCGTACACGCGCGATCCTGAAGGCCCAGCAGGCGATGGGATGGGAGGTGCTCGGCGTCACCGGCCCGCGTTACAACGCGCCCGAACCCGATCCGGCGGACGAGGAGGGGCTGCGTTTCCGCCGCACCCCGCCGGTCCGTCCGGCACGCGCGCCGATCGGCGAATGGCGCGAGGTGAACGCGCTGAGCGATCGGGCGGTTGCGGTCGCCCGCGAATGGCAGCCCGATCTGGTCCACGCCCATTCGCCCGCGCTGGTCGGGCTGGCCGGGCTGCGCGCCGCGCGTCGGCTCAACTTGCCCTTTCTTTACGAGATTCGCGCCTTTTGGGAGGATGCGGCGGTCGGCAATGGTACCGGCCGCGAGGGATCGGCGATGTACCGGCTGACCCGGATGCTCGAAACCCATGTCGTGCGCCGCGCCGACGCGGTGGCGGTGATCTGCGAAGGGCTGCGCGGCGATCTGATCGCGCGCGGCATTGCGGAGGACAAGATCATGGTGTCCCCCAACGGGGTCGATCTGGACCTGTTCGGCGATCCGCCGCCGCCCGATCAGGCGCTCGCTGCCCAGATCGGGCTCGACGATGCCGAGATGATCGGTTTCATCGGCTCATTCTACGATTATGAAGGGCTCGACGACCTGATCGCGGCGATGCCGCTGCTGCTCGCGCGACGGCCGAAGGCGGCGCTGCTGCTGGTCGGCGGCGGGCCGATGGAGGATGACTTGCGCGCGCAGGCGGCGGCTTCGCCCGCCGCGTCGCGGATCCGCTTCGTCGGCAGGGTGCCGCATCACGAGGTCGAGCGCTATTACAGCCTGATCGACATCCTGGCATATCCGCGCAAGTCGATGCGGCTGACCGATCTGGTGACGCCGCTCAAGCCGTTGGAGGCGATGGCGCAGCGGCGGCTGGTCGCGGCCTCGAATGTCGGCGGTCATCGCGAACTGATCGCCGACGGGGTCACCGGCACGCTGTTCGCGCCCGACGATCCCGCCGCGATCGCGCAGGCGCTGGGCGACCTGCTGGCCGATCGGGCGCATTGGGACCAGCGGCGCGATGTCGCGCGTGCTTTCGTGGAACGCGAACGCAACTGGGGCGTAAATGTCGCGCGGTATCAGCCTGTCTATGAGCGATTGACGGGCCTGCCATCGCATTGAGATATATGTGCGTACGGAACCACGCGGTGGGCCGAAAGTAACGGAATCCCAATTTTGCCGCATTATTAGGCGATAACGGTACGGATATGGGCGTTCCAATGGTTCAAAACAAAGCGCGACGTCGATCGAGCCTGATCATGGGCACGCTGCTGGCTGTCCTTCTGGGCGTGGCGGCGGGGTTCCTGCTGCTCGCGATGCCGACCCGCATGCTGGAAACGGTGACCACCACGACGCATCTGTCGTCGCTGATGGTCCAGGCCGAACCGCCGATTTCGCCCAGCGACAAGACGCTGCTGTCGGTGCTCGCGGGAATTCTGACCGCCGGGATCGGCTGGGTGCTGATCGACTGGCTGATGTTCGGCCGCGCCGGGCTGAGCGCGCTGATCCGGACCCGCGAGGACGAATATGAGGATGAGGATGACGATCTCTATCGTCCCACCGATCCGCTCGATCTCGTCTCCCCGGTCGGCATAGGGGGCAATGAATGGGTGCCGTCCGCAAATGGCGGCGATGCGCGCCGCCCGCTGTCCGCGCGGACCGATATCGGCGATCCGCCGCTGCCGGGGGCGGGGTTCGGCCTGCGGCCCCCTGCAATGCCGGGGATCAATCAGCCCTTGCCGGCGCTCGACCAGATGCTTCCCGGATCAGGGCTCACCCCGCCGCCATTGCAGCCGGGCTTTCCCCAGCCCGCCTTCGCGCCGGCAGCGCCGGTGTTCGCCCCAATGCCGGGCGAAGCCCCGACTGGGGCGCCGGTAACGAGTCACGCCGCTGCGGGCCAGGCCGGCGCTGGGATGCCGAGCTGGCTGCCAGCGCCCGGCGCGCGGCCTGACGCGCCATCGATCGGCATCGAGCTTCCGCCGTCGCTGGCCGATGCCACGCCCGACGCAGCGCCCGAAGCCGTGCCGCAGCCCGACTGGAGGCGCGAACCGGTCGCACCGCCAATGCCCGTGCCGGTCGCGGAGCAACCCGATCCGCTGCTGCTCCAACCCGCGCAGCCGCCCTTTGCGCAGTTCCCGCCGCAGCCGCTGGTGCCTCCGCCGCTGATCCATGATGCGCCGGCCAATCCTGCGCCCCAGTCGCGCTGGCGCGAAACGCTGGCCGTACCGATCACCGAGCCGGAGCCGGCCTGGCCCGCCGAGATTCCCGCGGCAGCCGAGCCGGTCGCTGTCGCGCCACCAGCGGCGATCGCTCCGGTCGCCCCGCCACCTGTCGCCGCCGTTCCGCCCCAGCCTGCGCCTGCGCCTGCACCCGCGCCCGCGCCTGCGGCCCGCCCGAGCGGGCTGGGTTTCGACCCGGCCCAGATCGAGCAATTGCTGACCAAGCTGGAGCAGACGGTGAAGCGCCGCCGTGCCGCTGCCGCCCAATCGCAAGCCGCCCAATCGCAAGCCGCACCGCCGCGCGCCGCTACGCCCGCGCAGCCTGTACCGGTTCAGCCGGCGCCGGTTGCGCCTGCCGAGCCGGCCGCCACGCCGATGCCGTCGCGCCGCGTCGAACCGCCCGCCGCCTATTCGGCCCCGCGCGAGATCGCCGCGCCGCCGCGCCCGGCGTTCGACCTTCCCCCGCTGGAGCCACTGCCCGGTCTGGCACCTTTTCCGCAGCCGTCGCTCGCTCCGGCGGCGCCTCCCATGCCTGCGCCGGTTGTAACGCCTGCGCCGATCGCTGCGCCGATTCCGGGACAGAATGGCGATCAACTGCTCGATCAACCGCTCCACATGACGCTCGATCAGCTCCGCAACATGGTGCGCCGCTAAGCGATAGGTGGCGGACCGACAGTCCGATCAGGCCTGATCAGCGTTGCTTCTTCGCTATGGTCGCGGTGAAATCGGGGTCCTTGTTCGCGACCCAGTCGACGAATTTGCGCACATTGGGGTTGGCCAGCAGGCCATCGACGTCCATCCCGTGGCGCTGAAGCTCGGAATTGGTGAAATTGGCGACCAGCGTCTGCTGGCAAATCGAGTGCATGGGCACGACATCGCGTCCGCCCCGGCTCTTCGGCACGGGATGGTGCCAGACGATCGTCTTGCCAACAGGCCGGCCGCATAGCCAGCAGGGTATCACCGCCGGTGGAGCCTCCTCCTCGCGATGCAACTCTCCATAGGGATCGCGTTTCGACTGTCTGCGGTTCATGCGGTTACCTGAACTATGTTGAAGCTACCGCCGACCTAGAGTGGTGCGGTCCGTATTACCATCGGAGCCTGTCGGACCCATCGGAGCTTCGCGACAATCGGTTCAGGCCGGCCAATTGCCAGGACGATCCTCGATCGTCAGCGCCTCGAAACTGACCACCGCCTGCCGGTCGTCGCGATCGACGCCGACGACCCGGATGTCGGCGACGACATGGCCGGGGACCGCGAAATCCGCCGCGATCTCATCGCGGATCGCGGCGACCGCGTCGTCGAGTCCCGCACCGTCGAGGCGCAGCGCGAAACTATGTCGCCCGCCGTCGAACAACAGGCTCTGCCACGGTTCGCTGCGGCGGTCGTCGAGCGTCGCGATCGCGAGCGGCGCGCAGCACCGGCCCAGCCGGCGTGCGATGATCCTGACGGGATCGCTCATCGCGAGTCCCGCTGTCCGTCGCGCGCGGCGGTGATATAGGCGCCCACCCTCAGCATCGTGGAATCGCGGGGCTCGCGCCCCCGGCGCAGGCCGGCGACGAAACCCGGATCGCCCAGTGCATCGCGCCCGAAGCGCGATGCCGGGGTTCCGGTTTCGCGCAGATAGCGTTCGATGGTGGACAGCAAATGCATGGCAGGTTCCTCGCGACTCGTTTGTTCTATTTATGTTCCAATTCATTTCCTACTTGTCACTAGGAAAAATCCTATCGATAATGGAGCAATGTCCGAAGACCCCCGCGACGCGCTCGACGCGCTGATCCGTGAGCGCGGCGAGGATTACAGCGCGGTGTCGAAACTGCTCGGTCGCAATCCCGCCTATATCCAGCAGTTCATCAAGCGCGGTACGCCGAAGCGGCTCGCCGAGGAGGACCGGCTAAAGCTGGCGGCCTATTTCCGGGTGCCGGAGGCGCGACTGGGCGGGCGTTCCGATCCGGCCGAGGGCATGGAGGCGGGGCTGATAGCGGTCGCCCGGATCGAGATCGGCGCGTCGGCGGGGCCGGGTGGGATCGCCGAGATCGAGGAGCGCGGCCGGCCGATCGGCTTCGATCCGGGCTGGCTGCGTGAACTGGGGGTCCGTCGACCGGCGGCGCTTTCGGTGATTCGCGTCGCGGGCGATTCGATGGAGCCCACGCTGTGCGACGGCGACGACATATTGGTCGATCAGGACGTGGACGCCGCGCGCGCGGAGGGGATCTATGTGCTGCGGATAGACGATATGCTGGTCGTCAAACGGCTGACGCCCGATCGCGCCCGGATTCCGCCATTCCGGATCAGCAGCGACAATACGGCACATCCGGAGATCGTGGTTTCCGATCCGGCCCTGGTCAGGATCATCGGCCGGGTGCTGTGGTGCGGCCGCCGCGTGGCTCAGCCGCCGCGGCGGCGATCGTAGAGGTAGAGCGCAACCGCGATCGCAATGCCGATCGCCGCCCCCGTCAGAAATCCGATCGAGGCCTGCCCCATGCGCATCCCCGCGATCGCGCCGATCAGGATGGCGACGGCGATGATCGCCCCGCCGGCCCGCGAATACTTGCCGCCTTGCTGTTCCATGTGCGTCCCATGCCATGCCGGACCGGCTTGCGCCAGCATCTGTCTCGGTCGTGCCATCGCGGGACGCTCTGTCCCTCGCAGGGATTGGGTTAACCGGTTGTAGATCATCAAAGTCCTGAAATATAAAGGATTTTTCAAAGATGGCACATCAGGTGCGTAGAAGGGGCCAACTGATAAGGGACCCGAATCTTGGAAGAGCTTTTCTATATTGCGGACCGCAGCAGCATCTCCCAGGCGCAGGAGCTGCTAGCCGAATATGGCATGCTGGCGATCGACGAGGCCGCGGCGCGCAGCAGGCGCTACCATGATCTGGGGAATGCGATTCGCTTCTGCGAATGGCGGCAGATCGAGCGATTCCTGATGGTGCTGAGCCAGGATTGCGCGGTGGGTACCGTTCACTGAGATCGCCAAGCGGTTGATTGGACCCTGATTCACGCGCCGGGTGGGCGCGCAAAGCGCTTTCCCCTAGCGCGATCCCGTTCTAGGGTTCGCGCATGAGTGCCGCTCGCACGACGTTCCGTGCACCCTTGATCGTGATGGGTGCGCTATTGTGCGCCTCTGCGCCGGCACAGGCCCAGCCGCTGGCGGACCCCGGCGCGCCGGTGGAAGGCGCGGACCTTCCCGACCTCGATCCCTCGACCGAGATGGCGCCCTTGCCCGGCATGGAGGTCGACTGGCCCGAGCCGAGCGACGAGGGCGCTCCCGGCGCTGCCGCCGAACCGGGCGCCGCCGTCGAGACGCCAACCGCCGAACCGCAGGCCGATCGTCGCTATAGCGTCGTGATCGAGGGGCTGTCGGGACAGGATGGCGTTCCGGCCGAGATCGACCTGTCGATTCGCAGCCGCTTCCGGATGCTGTCGGCACTGGAGACCGGCAATGGCACCGGCAACACCGCCCAGATCGACCGCCGCGCCCGGCAGGATGAGGCGGTGCTACGCGAACTGCTGCGCGCGGCGGGTTATCATGACGCCGATATCGATACCCGTATCACGAACGAGGCCGGCGGTCGGCTGGCGGTCACGCTGATCGTCCAGCCCGGCGAACGCTATAAGCTGACGCGGGTCGAGCTGATCGGGATCGAGGGGGCTGGCGACAAGGCGGAAGGACTGCGGCGGGCGTTCGGCCTCGCCCCCGGAGTGCCGGCCGATTCGGACCGGATCGCCGCCGCGCATGCCGCGCTGAAGGCCGAGCTGGGGCGCGAGGGCTTCGTCTTTGCGAGGCTCGATGAGCCCAGGCTGACGATCGATCATGACGAGAACAGCGTTCAGCTGACCATCGCGGTCGATCCGGGCAATGTGCAGCGGATCGGCAGGCTCGTCATCGACGGCAAGCGGCTGTTCAGTGCCAAGCATCTCGGTCGGATCGCGCGCTTCCGGCCTGGCGATGTCTATGACGCGGCGATGATGGAGGATTTTCGCCGCGCGCTGATCCAGACCAGCCTTGTTTCGGCGGTGACGATCAAGCCGGTCCCCACCGCCGATCCCGCCATCGTCGACATATCGGTGACGCTGGAGCCTGCGCCGCCGCGCACGATCGCGGGCGCGGTGGGCTATGGCACCGGCGAAGGCTATCGGATCGAGGCGAGCTGGCAGCATCGCAACCTCAACCGGCCAGAGGGCGCGGTCACCTTCCGGGGCGTGCTGGGTACCCAGGAACAGGCGCTTGGCGCGACGCTGCGCCGCAACAACTACAAGGCACGCGACCGGGTGCTGACCGGGCAGGTCTTCGTCAGCCATCTCGACCAGGACGCATTCGAGGCGCGCAGCGTCACCCTGTCGGCGGGGCTGGAGCGTCAGACCAACATCATCTGGCAAAAGCAATGGACCTGGTTCTACGGGGTCGAGCTGACCGCCTCCAAGGAGGACGACACCGTCAAGGCGACGGGTGCGCCGCGGCGGCGCAGATTTTTCACCGGCGCGGTCCCCTCGGGCCTTTCCTATGACGGGTCGGACGACCTGCTGAACCCGACCACCGGCTTTCGGCTGGCGGCGCGGATCTCGCCCGAACTGTCGCTGCAGGGCAGCGCCTTCGGCTATGTGAAGGCGCAGGTCGACGGCAGCTATTATCTGCCGATCGCCGGGCGGACCGTGATCGCGGCACGCGGCCGGCTCGGCTCGATCTTTGGCGCATCGGCCGAGCGCATCGCGCCGACCCGGCGTTTCTACGCGGGTGGCGGCGGATCGGTGCGCGGCTATGGCTATCAGAAGATCGGCCCGCTCGACGTCAATGGCGATCCCGCCGGTGGCCGCAGCCTTGCCGAATTCTCGATCGAGGCCCGCATCCGCTTTGGCGATTTCGGCGTGGTGCCCTTTCTGGACGCGGGGAACCTCTATTCGGCCCGGTTGCCGACCTTCCGCAACATGCGCTACGGCGCGGGCCTGGGGGCCCGCTATTATACCAGCTTCGGGCCGATCCGCGTCGATGTCGGGACGCCGGTCAACCGGCGGCGTGGCGACTCGCGGGTCGCGGTCTATGTCTCGCTCGGGCAGGCCTTCTGATGGCGGGCGAGCGCGAGATGGTCGAGCGGACGGTGTTCGCCTGGCGGCGGAAGCACCCGGTCCTGCGCGCGATCGCGATCGGCATGCTGTCGCTGATGCTTCTGCTCTCGGCGGCGATCTGGCTGCTCGACAGCGGCCCCGGCCACCGGCTGATCATCGATCGGATCGGCGCGCTTCAGCCTTCATCGGGACTGCGCATCAGGATCGGCCGGATCGATGGTTCGATCTGGAACCGCGCGACGCTGCGCGACCTGCGTCTCTATGACAATCAGGGCCTGTTCCTCGAGGCGCCGGAGATCGCGCTCGACTGGCGGCCGACCGCCTGGGTCGCCAACAAGCTGTGGATACGCAGCGCCCAAACCGACCTGCTGATTCTTCACCGCCTGCCGAAGCTGAAACCGTCGGTGAAGAAGGGGCCGTTGCTGCCCGGCTTCGACATCCATGTCGGACGGCTCCGGATCGATCGGCTGCGGCTGGAACCGCCGATCGCGGGACGCCGGCTGCTGGCACGGATCGAGGCGAGCGCCGACATCCACAAGGGCAGGGTGCTGCTCAAGCTTGATAGCGCCTCCAATGTCGGCGACCGGCTGACGCTTCAGCTCGATTCGGAGCCCGACCGCGACCGCTTCGACATCGACGCCAAGCTGATCGGTCCGGCCAACGGAGCGATCGCCGGGGTCACCGGCTGGAAACAGGCCGTCGACGGGGTGATCTCGGGCAGCGGGCGCTGGAGCCGCTGGCAGGGGCGGGCGACGATGGACGTCGGCGCGATCCGGCTGGTCGAACTCGCGCTCGCAGTCGATCGCGGCACCTATAAATTGCGTGGGCTGCTGGCACCGAGCGACTTCCTGAAGGGCAAGCTTCAGCGCCTCACTGCACCCCGGATTGCGATCGACGGCGCCGCGACCCTCATCGACCGCCGGCTCGACGGCACGATCGCGATCAGGACGCCGTCGCTCGAAATCGCGGCGGCGGGCGCGCTCGATCTTGCGGGCAATGCCTTTGACGGCGTCGTGCTCAACGCGCAGCTGCTCCGGCCGCCCGCGCTGTTTCCCAATATGACGGGGCGCAATATCCGCCTGCGCGCCACCTTTGACGGTGCGTTCGACACCGCTGCGTTCAGCTATGGCCTGACCGCCGACCATGTCGCGTTCGACAATACCGGCTTCGACGTCGTTCGCGCCGAGGGCAGGGGCAAGCTGTCCGATCCCCCGATCAGATTGCCGGTTCGCCTGTCGGCACGCCGGGTGACCGGGATCGGCGACGTCGCGGGCGGAATCCTCAGCAACCTCAAGGTCGATGGCGTGCTGCTCGTCACCGCGATCAAGGTAACCGGCGAGGGGTTGAAGCTGTCGTCCGACAAGCTCGGCGGCCGGCTTTCGCTAAACCTCGACCTCAGGACCGGGCAATATGATGTTGCGCTGGCGGGGAAATTGCTACGCTACCTGATCCCCGGCATCGGCATCGTCGACGTCAATTCCGAACTGAAGGTCGTCCCCGGCGCGGGTGGACGCGGGACGATGGTGGCGGGGCGCGGCCGGGCCTGGGTGCGGCGCTTCGACAATGCTTTCCTGCGATCGCTGGCGGGCGGGCTGCCCGCGATCGACACGCGTCTGCGGCGCGGGCCCGACGGCGTGCTCCATTTCGACCGGCTGATACTGACCGGCCCCGAAATACGGATCAGCGGCAACGGCTTCCGACGCCGCGACGGCACCTTCTATTTCAAGGGCAGCGGCACCCAGGCGCGCTATGGTGCGGTTCAGCTGACCCTCGACGGCAATATCAGCCGCCCGAAGATCGATCTTGTGCTCGCGCAGCCGATCGAGGCGCTGGGGCTGACCAATGTCGCGGTGAAGCTTGACCCGACCGCGCAGGGTTTCGGCTATAGCGCTACCGGCGGCTCGCGGCTGGGAGCGTGGGGCAGCCGGGGCGCGATCCTGCTGCCTGCGGGCCAGGCCGCGACGATCGCGGTTGCCGACCTCGCCGTCAGCGGCGCCAAGGGCAGCGGCAGCGTGCGTTCCGATCCGGGCGGATTCACCGGGCGGATCGACCTGGCCGGCGGAACGATCACGGGGCCGATGACCTTTTCGGTCGAACGTGGACTCCAGAAAATCGAGGCGCATCTGCTCGCGCGCCGTGCCAGCCTCGACGGCCCGCTGCCGTTCACCATCGGGCGTGGCCGGCTCGACGGCACATTGCTGCTCGATCCGGCCGGGGTTGAGATGAACGCTACCGCCGCGCTGTTCGGCACGCAGATGCGCGGCGTGACGCTGGGGCGGGGCCGCGCTACGATCGCGATGAAGGGCGGCAGCGGCAGCATCACCGCCAATCTTTCGGGCCAGCGCGGGCGCGGCTTCCAGCTGACCACGGTCACGCGCTTCACCCCCGAGACGATCACGATCACCGCCGAAGGCGCGATCGACCGGCGGCCGATCCGGCTGGAGACCCCGGCGATCTTCAACCGCGAGGGCGAGGCCTGGCGGCTCGATCCGACCCGGCTTGCTTTTGCCGGGGGCAAGGCGACCCTGGCCGGCCGCTTCAGCGAGGCCGCCAACGAGATCAAGGCCGGGGTGCAGGGGATGCCGCTGTCGGTGCTCGACATTTTCTATCCCCAGCTCGGCCTGTCGGGGATCGCGACTGGCGATGTCGACTATCGGCTGGAGCGCGGCGCGCGGATTCCCACCGGGCGCGCCAATCTGAAGGTCAGGGGGCTGTCGCGGTCGGGCCTCGTCCTCACCTCGCGGCCCGCCGACGTCGCACTCTCGGCGGTGCTGACCGCCGACGTCGCGGCAGCGCGCGCGGTGATGTCGAGCGGAGGCAAGGTGATCGGCCGCGCCCAGGCGCGGATCAGCAACCTGCCCGCCACGGGAGCGCTCGCCGATCGGCTGCAGAGCGGCAAGCTGTTCAGCCAGCTGCGCTATGCCGGTCCGGCGGACACGCTTTGGCGGCTGGTGGGGATCGAGACGATCGACCTGTCCGGCCCAGTCTCGATCGGCGCCGACATCAGTGGCTCGGGCGCCAATCCGCTGATCCGCGGATCGCTCAGCTCCACCCAGGCGCGGCTCGAAAGCGCGGTGACGGGCACGGTGATCAGCAATATCGCCGCGACCGGGCGGTTCAACGGATCGCGATTGCTGATCGAGAAGCTGTCCGGCCAGACGCGCGGCGGCGGCACGGTCAGCGGGCGGGCGTCGTTCGACTTCGCCGCCGAGCAGGGCATCGGCATGGACGTCGCGGTCGACGCAAAGGGGGCCCAACTGCTCAGCCGCGATGACATCGGCGCGACGGTCAGCGGCCCGCTGACGATCATCTCGAACGGCAATGGCGGAACGATCGCGGGCGATGTCCGGCTCGATCGCGGCCGATTCCAGCTGGGACGGGCAGCGGCGGTGGCGGCGATCCCGCAGTTCGAGACCGTCGAGATCAATCGCCCCGACGATGATGGCGAGGTGCGCCGGCGCGCGCCGTGGCGGCTCGATATCAAGGTCGATTCGCGCAACCAGCTTGCGGTCACCGGGCTCGGGCTCGACAGCGAATGGCGCGGCAAGCTCGATCTGGGGGGCACGGTCGAAAACCCGGCGATCACCGGGCGGGTCGATCTGGTGCGCGGCGGCTATGAGTTTGCCGGGCGGCGCTTCGATCTCGAACGCGGCACGATCCGCTTCCTCGGCGAGACACCGCCCGATCCGCTGCTCGACATCACCGCCAACGCCAATCTCAACGGGGTGAGCGCGACGATCGGGGTGACCGGCACCGGCCAGCGGCCCGAGATACGCTTCACATCGATCCCGGCGCTGCCCGAGGACGAACTGCTCTCGCGGCTGCTGTTCGGTACCTCGATCACCAACCTGTCGGCGCCCGAGGCGCTTCAGCTGGCGGCGGCGGTGGGATCGCTGCGCGGTGGCAGCGGCGGGCTCAACCCGATCAACGCGGTACGCCGTGCGGCCGGGCTCGACCGGCTGCGCATCCTGCCCGCCGATCCGACGATCGGCACCGGCACCGCGATCGCGGCGGGCAAATATATCGGGCGGCGCACCTTCGTCGAAGTGATCAGCGACGGGCAGGGCTATTCGGCGACGCGGGTCGAGTTCCAGATCACCCGCTGGCTGTCGTTGCTGTCGAGCATCTCGACGATCGGCCGGCAGAGCGCGAGCGTGAAGGTGTCGCGCGACTATTGAGTCCCGCTTGGAGTTTGTTCCACTGACGTGGAATCGCCGTGCCGGCACCGCCGTTTCAGCTTCGCTGAAACAGACTCTAGCCGAAACTGTGCTTGATCTTCAGTGACGGCTGCACATGGCGGTTGCGGTGGCGGATTTCGAGGAGGCTGGGATCGGGGGTGGTCCGGTCGGGTGCGAAGAAGCTGCGGCGGCGGGTGATCCTCGACTGCAGCAGATTGTCGAGCGTGACGCTGACCGTCGTCCGCGCGGTGGGGCGATATTCGACGAAGAGGTCGAGCGTCGGGCGTTCCGAATAGCGATCGAGCTCATTGCGCCGGAAGGTGGTCGAATGGGTGAAGCCCTCGACATCGGCGCCCCAGGCGAAGCTGCCGAGATCCTGGCGGAACTCGACCTCATAGGCGAATGCCGAATCGCCCGAAAAGGGGCGCCGACGCAGCGTATAGGGATCGGTGACGCTGCTGCCGACATAGGAGCCGTAGAGCGTCAGCCGCCCGCCGCTGATCCCCAGCCCCCGCAACGGCGCGTCGAGCTTCGCGCGCGCGATCCACTGCCGGCCGCCGCCCAGATTGCCGGGCGCATCGAAACCCTCCGGGGTGGGAATGCGGTCCTGCACCTTCGAAATGCGGTTGTGGCCGAGTTCGAGCTTGATCAGGCCATCGGTTAGGATCGGCCGTTCGATCGTCGCGAGCAGCTCCCAGGCGCGCTGCGGCACCAGTTCGGCATTGCCGCCGTTGACCTGGTCGCTCGACAGGGTGACCGAACTGATGAAATCCTCGAACTGGAGCTGTGACACGGTCCGCGACAGCGAAAGCTGCGCGTGCCAGCCGCCGCCGGGGCGCCAGTCGGCGATCGCCTTCGGCTTCAGGAAGCCGAGCGAACGGTCGGCGCGGGCATCGCCGCGCACCGTCAGCCGCGACTCCTCATAGGTCATGCCGAGATCGAGGCGCAGGCTGGAGCTTAGCGGCCGCCCGACATTCACGAACAGCTCACCGCGCTTCTCGCGGACCACCGCCTGGTCGATCGGCAGGTCGATCCGGCTGCGGGTTCCGCCCGGCGCGACGCTGAACAGGCCGACGTCGCTCTCCAGCCGGTTGAGCACCGCCTCGGTCCCGAGTTCGATGCTCCAGCCGCCCGGATTGCCGCGGTTCCAGACCAGCCGGGCGAGGCTTTCCGCGCTGCGATCCTCGAGCGACTGTTCCGAGCCGCCGAGATCGGCACCGGCCGATCGCTGCAACACGACATCGTCATTGTCGCGCCGCCGCCGCGTTACGAGCCCGATCAGCTTGATGCCGCCGCTGGCGAGCGGTCTGGTGATGTCGCCGCCAATCTCGAAATCGCGGCGCCGGTAGCGCTGGGTGAGCCGGTCGTTGCGCGCGGGCGTGGCGACGGGGAAGACGCTGTTGGTCTGGTCGAGCGCGAAGCGCGTGCGCGAGAAGCGCGTATTGAGGTGGGCAGTGCGGCTGGCACCGTCGTCATAGGCCCAGGAGCCCGATAGCGAGGCACTGGGTTCCTTGATCCGGTTGACCTTGTCGCGTCGTTCGCGCTGCGCTCCGCCGGGTAGCAGGGTTATCACGTCGGGCCCCTCGTCGCTCGACTGATCATTGGCCAGCGATGCCGAGACGTTGAACGTCGAGCGCCCACGCTTGAGCAGGGCGGAGGCGCTGGCCTCGGGCAGGAAGCGGCCGGTGAAATCGTGCCGGGCGCTCGCCTCGACGGTGCCCGCGATGCCGCCGGCATCGCTCAGGACGAGGTTCAGCACCTGCGCCTTGGCCGCATATTCGGAGCCGAACCGTTCGCCCGACCCGACCTCGACGCGCAGCACCCGGTTCGCGGGAATCCGCGCCAGGATCACATCGACGCTGTCGGATTTGGAACTGGGCCGCTGACCGTTGATCACGACATTGCCCGCCGACTGGCTGAAGCCGCGAATGTCCTCTTCGACCTCCTCCAGCACGAAGCCGGGAACGCGCTCGACGATCTCAAGCGCGTTTGACGGCGAATAGGGTGCGAAGAAGGCGGCGGGATAGGCCAGCTGCCCCTGAGCGCCGCCGGTCTGGGCGGCGAGCGGTGCGGCGCCGGCGACGACGATTCCCGTCAGCGCGCGGGCGCAATGGCTGAGTCGCAGGGCGAGGATGCGGGGTATGGCCGCCATGTCTAGGAAAGGATCGGTGCTGGCACCCGATCATATTTACGTCAGTTTCGGTCCCCTCGGCAGTGCGCCGGTCGAAATCTCAGGTCGTTCATCGATCGGCACGACCTGGCTGATAGTACCGCGAACCTAAGCCCGCGCGGACGCATAATGCCCATGGAAGAGCCGGCCATGCTCGGTCCACAGGATGATGGCGAGCGCGACCAGCGCGTTGATTTCCCAGCCGAGCGTCAGGGGCAGGGTGGTGCCGTGAAAGGCCTGACCGATCGCGAAGCCCACCAGCGATCCGATGAGGGTCGACAGGAACCCCTGGATCGAAGAGGCGGTGCCCGCGATATGCGCCATCGGGTCCATCGCCATTGCGCTGAAGTTCGAGGAGGCAAGGCCGAAACAGAAAAAGCCCATGCCGTTGAACAGGGTGAAGAGCAGCAGCGTTTCATATCCCGCCAGCTGCACGGTGAGATGGATCAGGCAAAGGATGATCAGCGTAACGACCGCGATATGCGAGATCATCCGCATGCCGAAGCGTTCGACGAAACTCGCGTTGATCAGCGTGGCCATCACCATGAAGCTTGCGATCGCCGCGAAACACAGGGTGAAAAGGTCGGGCCGGTGGAAGACATGCAGCAATATCTGCTGCGCGCTGTTCAGGAAGGCGAGAAGGCCACCGTACAGCACGCCGCCCGCGACCGTATAGCCGATCGAGACCCGATTGGTGACGAGCAGCCGGGCCGCGGCCCCAAGCGCGCGCGGATTTATCGGCATGCGATCAGCGGGATCGAGCGTTTCAGGCAGCCGCCGCCACGCCCATAGCGCGACCAGCAGGCTGTAGGCGCCGAGCGCGTAGAAAATCCAGTGCCACGGCGCCACCAGCAGTACCGCCTGGCCCAGCGTCGGCGCGATGATCGGCACCGCCAGGAAGGTCATGAAGACCAGCGAGGAAACCTTCGCCATGCGCCGCCCCGAATAGCAGTCGCGGATGATGGAGATCGACAGGGTGCGGGTTGAGGCCGAGCTTATCCCCTGCAGCATCCGCGCCACGAGCAGCATTTCGAAACTGCCTGCCAGCGCGGCGACGACGCTCATCAGCATATAGACGACCATCGCAACCAGCAGCACCGAACGTCGCCCATAGCGATCGGCGAGCGGTCCCCAGAAGAGCTGACCGACGCCATAACCCACGGTGTAGGTAACGATGACGAGCTGCTGATGGTTTTCGACCGCGACGCCCAGATCGCGGCCGATCAGCCCCAGCGCGGGCAGCATGATGTCGATGCCGAGCGCGTTGACCGCGATCAGCGCCGCCATCATCGCCACGAACTCGCGGAAAGGCAGACCGTGCTTGGCACGGTCTCCACCGTCGGGGAGGGGGCTGTCGGGAAGGGGGGCGTTCATCACATGTCCTGGAAGCAGCGTGGGCGATAGCCGTTCATCGGGCCAATGGGAAACAAAAGAAAAGGGGCTCCGGAGCGGTCGCTCCGGAGCCCCTTATATCGGTCTCGCGGGTGCGATCAGCCCGAATAGTACATGTCGAACTCGACCGGGCTCGGCGTCATTTCCCAGCGGGCGACATCCTGCCACTTAAGTTCCATATAGGCTTCGATCTGGTCGAGGGTGAACACGCCACCCTTGAGCAGGAAGTCGTGATCGGCGGTCAGCGAGTTGAGCGCTTCACGGAGCGAACCGCACACGGTTGGCACCTGCGAAAGCTCTTCCGGCGGAAGATCATAGAGGTTCTTGTCCATCGCTTCGCCGGGATGGATCTTGTTCTGGATGCCGTCGAGGCCCGCCATCAGAATGGCCGAACACGACAGATAGGGGTTGGCGAGCGGATCGGGGAAGCGGAACTCGACGCGCTTGCCCTTTTCGCCCGCACCATAAGGGATGCGGCACGATGCCGAACGGTTGCGCGCCGAATAGGCGAGCAGCACGGGGGCTTCGTAACCCGGCACCAGCCGCTTGTAGCTGTTGGTGGTCGGGTTGGTGAAGGCGTTGAGCGCCTTGGCATGCTTGATCACGCCGCCGATGAAATAGAGGCAGGTGTCCGAGAGGCCGGCATAGCCATTGCCCGCGAAGGTGTTCTTGCCCTTGTTCCAGATCGAGATGTGGGTGTGCATCCCCGAACCGTTGTCGGCCTTGATCGGCTTCGGCATGAAGGTCGCGGTCTTGCCATAGGCATGGGCGACCATCTTCACGACATATTTGTACACCTGGATGCGATCGCAGGTCTCGACCAGCTCGCCGAAGGTAAGGCCCAGTTCATGCTGGCCGCCGGCGACTTCGTGATGATGCTTGTCCATGGGCAGGCCCATTTCCATCATCGTCGACGTCATTTCGGCGCGGATGTCGGTGGTGGTGTCGACCGGACCAACCGGGAAATAACCGCCCTTGGCACGGGGGCGGTGTCCCATGTTGCCGCCCTCATAGGGCCGGCCCGTGTTGGTCGGCAGTTCGACGTCGTCGAGCTTGTAATAGCTCGAATTGTAGGTCGTATCGAACTGCACGTCGTCGAACATGAAGAATTCGGGCTCGGGGCCGATATAGACGGTGTCGCCGAGGCCGGTCGCCCGGAGATAGCTTTCGGCGCGCTTGGCGGTCGAGCGCGGGTCGCGGGCATAGAGCGCGCCATCAACGGGATCGACGATGTCGCACACCAGGATCAGCATCGGCGTTGCCGAGAAGGGATCGACGAACACCGCATCAAGATCGGGACGAAGGATCATGTCCGACTCGTTGATCGCCTTCCAGCCCTCAATCGACGATCCGTCGAACATCAGGCCAACTTCGAGCGAATCTTCGTCGATCACGTTCGAGCACATCGTCAGGTGATGCCAGATGCCCTTGGGATCGGTGAAACGGACATCGACCCACTCGATCTCCTGATCCTTGATCATCTTAAGAATATCAGCGGCCTTGTTCGCCATATGCTTTGCCTTCCCCGTGAGAAAATCCGTGAATGTCCAGGGGCGTCGTTGCGCCCCGCCTTTGCCGCCGGAGCCGATCAGATCGCGTCGGCGTCCCTCTCCCCAGTGCGGATGCGAACCGCGCCTTCGACCGGCAGGATGAAAATCTTGCCGTCGCCGATGCGACCCGTCTGCGCCGCCGTTGCGATCGCCTCGACGACGCGGTCGGCGAGGCTATCTTCGACCACGACCTCGAGTTTTACCTTCGGCAGGAAGTCGACCACATATTCTGCACCGCGGTACAGTTCGGTATGACCCTTCTGCCGGCCGAAGCCCTTTGCCTCGGTCACCGTGATACCGGAAACACCCACTTCGTGGAGGGCTTCCTTCACTTCATCCAGCTTGAATGGCTTGATGATCGCTTCGATTTTTTTCACCTGTGCCCTCCCCGGCCAGCGCGCTTTGCGGGCCTTCAATAAGCGTGCCAGAACGCGAGTCGCAAGGACGCTGCGGGCGTTGTAACCGATAATCTGCCGCGTTGCCGCAAAAGGCGGCAAATATCGTTAAAATGCCCGAAAAATGGGCATGGTCTGATCAGCTATAGGGCGGCTGATGCTGCCCCCTGGGGCTGGCGGTGAAGATCTCGCAGCCGCTCTCGGTGATCCCGATCGAATGCTCGAACTGCGCCGAGAGCGACCGGTCGCGGGTGACGGCGGTCCAGCCGTCGTCGAGCAGCTTCACGTCGGGCCGGCCGATATTGATCATCGGCTCGATCGTGAAGAACATGCCGGGGCGAAGCTCCGGGCCGGTGCCGGGCCGTCCGACATGGACGACCTCGGGCGCGTCATGGAAGACGCGGCCAAGCCCATGCCCGCAAAAATCGCGGACGACGCCGTAGCGATGCTTTTCGGCGTGGCTCTGGATCGCGTTGCTGATGTCGCCCATGCGATTGCCGGGCTTCGCCTGCTCGATGCCGAGCATCAGGCATTCATAGGTGACGTCGACCAGCCGCCGCGCCTTGATCCCGACATCGCCGACCAGGAACATCCGGCTGCTGTCGCCATGCCAGCCATCGAGCAGCGGGGTGACGTCGATATTGACGATGTCGCCGTCCTTCAGCGTCCGATCGCCCGGGATGCCGTGGCAGACGACATGATTGATGCTGATGCACGAGCTGTGCGTATAGCCACGATAGTTCATCGTCGCGGGCACGGCACCGCCGGCGATGGTCAGGTCGTGGACCAGACGGTCGAGTTCGGCGGTTTCGACACCCGGCACGACATGCGGCGCCAGAGCGTCGAGAATCTCGGCGGCGAGTCGTCCCGCGGCGCGCATGCCGGCGAAGCCGGCTTCGCCATGGAGCTTGATCGCGCCGGTGCGCGGGTTGTTCGCGGTAGCCTCGTCGGCAATCACATAGGTCGTCATGCCGCCCATATACTGCAAGCGCGGCGCTTTTGCGAGCCGGGTCGCGGCTCGATCCGTCGCGTCGGCCATTCAGCTTCCCGCGATGGCTTCCACCCCGGGGAATCTCGCACTATGGCAATCGCCATGATCGCGCCGGACCAACAAGACCGCATCTGGACCGCAGCCCTGCTCATCATTGGGGATGAGATATTGTCCGGGCGCACCCAGGACAGGAATGTCGCGCAGGTGGCGCTGTGGCTCAACCTTCAGGGCATAAGGCTGAGCGAGGTTCGTGTCGTCGCGGACGATATGGCGCTGATCGGCGAGGCGGTGCTCCAGCTCAAGGCGCGCAACGACTATCTGTTCACCACCGGCGGCATCGGCCCCACCCATGACGACATCACCGTCGATGCGATCGCCCAGGCGCTGGGCGTTCCCGTCGTCATCCATCCGCGTGCCCGCGCCGTGCTGGACGATTATTATGCGACGCGCGGCGGGCTCACCGATGCGCGGCTGCGGATGGCGCGCGTGCCCGACGGCGCCGAACTGATCGAGAATCGTCTGTCGGGCGCGCCCGGCATAAGGATGGGCAATATCTTCATCCTCGCAGGCGTGCCGCACATCGCCGCGCTGATGCTGGAGGCGCTGTCGAACCAGCTGGAGGGTGGCCGGCCGATCGTGTCGCGGACAATCGGCTGCTGGGTCGCCGAAAGCGAGATTGCCGACCTGCTGCGCGATACCGAACGGAGCCATGCCGGATCGCAGATCGGCAGCTATCCCTTCTTCCGTGAGGGCAGGGTCGGCGCAAATTTCGTCGTCCGCTCGACCGATCCCGCGGTGGTCGACCGCTGCATCGCGGCGATCGGCGACGGGCTGATCCTGCTCGGCTACGCGCCGGTCGTCGACGGCATCTGATCGCGCTCGCGCCGGGCCAGCGCCAGCGCGAACAGGGCGGCGAAGGCGAAGCCCGAGGCGATCACGAAGGCGGCACCCGGGAAATGCACTGGCGCATCCGGAGCGGTGAAGAAGGCCAGCGCCGGATTGAGCAGCAGCGGTGCCGCGATCGAGCCGATCGCGTTGAGGCTGCCGATGAAGCCCTGCATCTCGCCCTGCGCGTCGGCGGGCGCGCGCTGCGACATCAGCGCGGTCACCGACGGCTGGACCAGCGCCTGGAGCGCGGTCGCGACGATCATCAGCAGCCCGAACCAGGCGAACGGCACCACCGCATAGCCGAGATAGCCGACCGCCGCGACGGCGACGCCGATCATCGCGGTACGCCGCTCGCCCAGCTTCCTGACCACCCGGCCCAGGATAGCCGCCTGGACGATCGTCATCGACACGCCCGCCAGCGCCAGCGAGGCGCCGATCATCCCGTTCGACCAGCCATATTGCGCGATCGCGAAATAGGCCCAGGTCGCGGGGTAGACCATCGACGAGATGTTCCAGAGCAGCAGGATGGCCGCGAGGCCGAGCACGCCACGCAGCTTGCGTGCGGCGAGCAGCGCGCCGACCGGATTGGCGCGGGCAAGGCTGAAGCGGCGGCGGTTTTCCGGGGCGAGCGTTTCGGGAAAGTAGAAATAGCCGAAGACGAAATTGATCGCGGCGAGCGCAGCGGCGGCGAAGAAGGGCGCGCGGTGGCTGAACTCGCCGAGCAGCCCGCCGAGCGCCGGGCCGATGATGAAGCCGACCCCGAATGCGGCGCCGACCAGCCCGAACCGCTTCGCGCGATCCTGAGGCGCGGTCATGTCCGCCAGCGCCGCGGTCGCAGGGCTGAACGAGGCGCCGAATATGCCCGCGATCAGCCGCCCGACGAACAGCCAGGCGAGCGTCGGCGCGAAGCCCATCAGCACATAGTCGATCGATAGCCCGGCGAGCGACATCAGCAGCACCGGCCGCCGCCCGAAGCGGTCACCCAGATTGCCGGCGAGCGGCCCGCACAGGAACTGCATCACCGCATAAACCGCCGCCAGCCATCCGCCCATCCGGGTCGCTTCGGCCAGGTTCAGTCCGCCAACCTCCATCACGAGGCGCGGCAGGACCGGGATGATGATGCCGAAGCCGATCGCATCGATCAGGATGGTGGCGATGATGAAGATGGTGGCGTTGCCCCGGCCACGCGCTGAAACCGACATGCATTCCCCGAATCCGGACGCTGCAAGGCCGCGCCGTGCCCGCTTCATCGACGTTCGTCCATCAAAAGACAAGGATGACGGGCGCGCCGGCTTCGTCCATGAAGGGCGCGCAACAGGGGAGGCAAATATGACCCGTATCGTCATCGCCTATTTCGCGACGCTTATCACTTTCGCCGCCGTCGATGCTGTCTGGCTGATCAATTCGGCCGACCTGCTCTACCGGCCGATTCTCGGCCCGATCCTGATCCCCGAGTTCCGGCTGGCGCCCGCGATCCTCTTCTATCTGCTCTATATCGCCGGACTGCTCTATTTCGCGGTGCTGCCGGCGCTGGCGGACGGCAGATGGCGGACGGCGCTGATCAAGGGCGGGCTGTTCGGTTTCTTCGCTTATGCGACCTATGATCTCACCAACCAGGCGACCTTGCTGATCTGGTCGACCAAGATCACGATCGCCGACATGATCTGGGGCACCTTCCTGTCGGGCGTCAGTTCGGCGGGCGGGATGCTGGTCACCCGCAAGCTCGTCAAAGCGTGACGCGATGAAGGTAGAGGGCGGCTGTCATTGCGGGCTGGTGCGGTTCGAGGCCGAGGTCGGCGACGAACCGATCGACATCCTCGACTGCAACTGTTCGATCTGTTCGATGACCGGCTATCTCCACCTGATCATCCCCGAGAGCCGATTCCGCCTGATCGAGGGGCAGAAGGAAACGACCACCTACCGCTTCGGCAGCGGGAAGGCGCGGCACATCTTCTGCTCGCAATGCGGGATCAAGAGCTTCTACCGGCCGCGTTCGCACCCCGAGGGGATCAGCATCTCGCTGCGATGCATCGACGACTGGCAGGATCTGCACGTGAAGATCACCCCGTTCGAGGGCCGCGACTGGGGCAAGGGCGAGACGGTGCCGGGGAAGTAGCGCAACTGGTCCCCGCGCCTTCGATGGGCACAGACAGGAGGGAATATGAACCTGGCCAGAGTGCGGGGGTTGAACCATCTGACACTTGCGGTCGCTGATCTGGATCGGTCGATCACCTTTTATCGCGACATACTCGGCTGCGACCTGCGCGCCCGTTGGGACGAAGGCGCGTATCTCGAGGCGGGCTCTCTATGGCTGTGCCTCTCGCTTGACCCCAAAGCGAGGTCCCAGCATCGAGAAGATTATACCCATTATGCATTCGACGTGGCGTCTGACGGTTTCGAAGCTCTATCCTCCCGGGTGCGCGAGCATGCGACGATATGGAAGGAGAATGGAAGCGAAGGCCGTTCGCTCTATTTTCTCGATCCCGATGGCCATCAGCTGGAATTGCATGTCGGCTCGCTGGTCTCACGACTCGCCCATTATAGCGCGGACCCATCGGCAGGCGTGGCGTTGGCATAATCCGGGCGGGAAGGTTTCCGGAACCGCGAACCCGGTCCGGGCAAATGCGCCGACGGGCCCAAAGGCGGCCTTCAGCCCGCGGGCTTGAGCCGGTAGTGGCTGACCGCCCAGGGCACGCCGCCCTTATGGCCGAACAGCCCGGCGGTCGCGAGGAAGAACAGGCGCCAGCGGCGTTCCCACAGCTTCGCGTCCCTTCCATAGGTTTCGCGGAAGATGCCCGCGATCACCGGCTGGTTCCGGTCGAACCGGTCGAGCCAGTCGAACGCGGTGCGCGCATAATGGGTGCCGTTCCAGCGCCTTTCCTCTTCCACCGTGAACAGGGTGGGGAAATGGCGCAGCAGATCATGGCTGGGCATGATCCCGCCGGTGAAGAAATGCTGCGCGATCCAGTCGGCCTTGTCGGCATGGTCGAAGCGGTAGCTGGCCTTGTCGTGGGTGAAGATGTGGATGAACAGATAGCCGTCGGGCTTCAGCCAGCCCTTCACCTTGGTCAGCAGCGCTTCCCAGTTCGACATATGCTCGAACATCTCGACCGAGACGACCCGGTCGAAGCGCGCATCGGCCTGGAAGTCGTTCATGTCGCAGGTGATGACGGTCAGGTTGGTCGATCCCTGCGCCGCCGCAAGCTTCTCGATATGCTGGCGCTGGCCGTGCGAATTGGAGACCGCGGTGATCCGCGCGTTCGGATAGCGCGCCGCCATGTAGAGGCTGAGCGAGCCCCAGCCGCAGCCGAGCTCCAAAATCTCCTGTCCGTCTTCCAGCTTCGCATGGTCGGCGGTCTGCGCGAGCGCAGCCTCCTCGGCCTCGGCGATCGTGCTGTTCGGGCCGTCATAATAGCAGCAGCTATATTTGCGGCGCGGGCCGAGGCAGAGGTCGAAGAAGGCCGCCGGCACCTCATAATGCTGGGCGTTGGCCTCATCGGTATGCACCGCGATCGGGAAATCCTTCATCGTGCGGGCAAAGGCTTCGCTGTTGCCGGGCTCATGGGCCAGCTTGCGGCCGGTGCGCCCGACGAGGAATTCGACCCCTGCCAGCGTGACGGCGTCGGGAAGCGGCAGCCGTTCGACGGCTGCGGTGGCGGCGGCGATAAAATCCATGGGTGGTGATCCGTCAGTTCTTGCGCGGAGGCAGTGGGAAGAAGGCGCTGGTCCGCGCCATATAGGCTTTGAAGGCGTCGCCGCGGCTCTTGAGCATATGCTTTTCGAGCGGCGGGATGCCCGAGGCGTGGACGAGCAGCCAGTACATCATCGCCGGCCCGATCAGCGCCAGCCACCCCTGCCACCAGTCACCGGCAAAGGAGATCGCGATGACCGGATAGGCGGCCCAGCCGAGCCATTCGAAGAAATAATTGGGATGGCGCGACCATGACCACAGCCCCCGGTCGCAGACCTTGCCATGGTTGGCCTTGTCCGCGGCGAAGGCGCGTAGCTGCCGGTCGGCGACACCTTCGCCGACCACCGACAGGATCAGCAGCGCGAGGCCGAGATAGTCGGCGACCGCCAGCGCCGGGCCCGGCCGGTGCGCGGCGGCATAGACGGTGACGACCAGCCCGACCCCGCACAGCGCCTGGATCTGGAGGAACTGGAACAGCCGCGTCTGGAAATTATCGCCCCATTCGGAGCGAAGGTCGGCGTAGCGCGGGTCCTCATAGGTTGCCGCCGCCGTGCGCGACAGGATGTGGAAGCCCAGCCGCATCGACCAGAAGGCGACCATCGCGCCGACCAGCCAGCCCCGCTCGACCGGCGCATCGCCCACCACCATCAGCGCGACGATCAGCCCGCCGATCCCGATCGCGAACGACCAGAACACATCGGCCCAGCCCGACTGATGGGTGGCCTTCTGCACGGCCCAGGCGCCCATCACCATCGCTGACAGGATAAGTGATGCGATGATGATGCCGGTAATCGGATTCATATGATGCTGGCCCCCACGCCGTCTCACTAACCCTATACGGGGGATTCGGCCAAGCTGTTGCGTGGCGATGGATTATTCGCGCAACCTATCCTCCGTCATCCTCGCGGATGCGGGGATCCATACCCTCGAACCGCAAGATGTTCGGGCTTCAGAGAATATGGATTCCCGCCTGCGCGGGAATGACGATCGATGGAGGAGAGGCGGTCCCCTCCAACAATAACGCATTGCGATTTCGACAACGCGGTTTAGCAGGGGACAGCGCAACTCCTCCGCGCGCGGCGCCGTATCTGGCAGCAGACGGTGCGAGGCGACAAGATGACAGGGGCATAGGCATGACGAACATCCGCAAGGGGCAGCGGATCGCGGTGATCGGCAGCGGCATCACCGGGCTTTCGGCGGCCTGGCTGCTGTCGAAGCAGAATGACGTCGTCCTTTACGAGGCGGAGGACCGCCCCGGCGGCCACACCCGGACGATCGACGTGCCGGTCGACGGCGGCCGAACCCTGGGGGTCGATACCGGCTTCATCGTCTTCAACGATCGCACCTATCCCAACCTGATCGCGATGCTCGCGCATCTGGATGTCGAGGCGCGCGTGACCGACATGAGCTTCGCGGTGTCGCTCGACGACGGCAAGCTCGAATATGCCGCAGGCGACCGCATCTGGCAGCTGTTCGCTCAGCCCTCGAACCTGTTCTCGCCGCGTTTCTGGTCGATGTTGCGCAACCTTGTCCGCTTCTACCGCGAGGCGGCGGCGCAGATGGGCAGCTTCGGCGACATGACGCTCGGCCAGATGCTCGAGCGTGGCCGCTATGGCGACGCCTTTCGCGACGATCACCTGCTGCCGATGGCGGCTGCGATCTGGTCGGCGCCGGCGCAGCTGCTGCTCGATTATCCGGCCGAGGCGTTCGTGCGCTTCTGCGACAATCACGGCCTGCTCAATCTGGGCAGCCGTCCGAAATGGCGCACCGTCGTCGGCGGCAGCCGCAATTATGTCGACAAGCTGCTCGCCGATTTCGCGGGCGAACTGCGCCTGTCCACCCCGGTCGCGAAGGTCGAGCGCAGGGGTGGGCAGGTGACGATCACCGACCGCACGGGTCATTCCGATCTTTTCGACGAGGTGGTGATCGCGGCGCATGGCGATCAGGCGCTGGCGATGCTCGCCGATCCCAGCGCGCAGGAACGCGAACTGCTCTGCGCGTTCCGCTACGCGTCGAACCTTGTCGTCCTGCATGACGATGCCGGGCTGCTGCCGAAGCGCCGCGCGCTGTGGGGCGCGTGGAATTATTTCGGCCGCCGCCACGCAAATGACGCGACCGGCGACCTGTGCGTCAGCTACTGGATGAACCGGCTGCAGGGCTACACGACCAAACGCCCACTGGTCGTCACCCTCAACCCCAACCGCGCGATCGCGCCGGGCTGCGAGATCAGCCGCACCCATTTCGATCATCCGATCTTCGACCGCGCGGCGATGGACGCGCAGCGCCGGATCTGGGCGATCCAGGGCCAGCGCAACACCTTTTACTGCGGTGCCTATCTCGGCGCGGGCTTCCATGAGGACGGGCTGCAATCGGGGCTCGCGGTCGCCGAGATGCTCGGCGCCACGCGGCCCTGGACGGTCGATGCGCCCAATGGCCGGCTCGACATGACGCTGGCCCCGGCGGCGGCGGGTGCGCGCGAGGCGGCGGCGTGAAATCGGCGATCTACGCGGGCAGCGTCTTCCACCGGCGCTTTCGCCCACGTGTGCATGAGCTGCGCTACCGGTTGTTCCAATGCCTGTTCGATCTTGACGAAATCGACCATATTTCAAAGCGCTTCCGGCTCTTCTCGCGAAATCGCTTCAATCTCTTCTCGTTTCACGATCGCGACTATGGCGACCGTTCGGGGGCACCCCTGCGCCCGCAGATCGAGGCGCTGGTCCGCCGCACCGGGCAGGAACCCGATGGCGGAGCGATCCGTTTGCTGACCATGCCGCGCATGCTGGGCCATGTCTTCAATCCGCTTTCGGTGTGGTTCTGCCACCGCCGCGACGGCAGCCTTGCGACGATCATCTATGAGGTGACCAACACCTTCAGGGAACGCCACAGCTATGTGATCCCGGTGGCAGGCGCGCAGGGCCGCGACCCGCTGATCCGTCAGGCGTGCGACAAATGCTTCTATGTCTCGCCGTTCATGGACCTCGACATGCGCTACGATTTCACCGTCGAGCCGCCGATGGAAAAGACCCGCGTGATCGTTGCCGGGGCGGACGGGGAGGGACCGATGATCGTCGCCGCCTTCTCCGGCGAACGCCGCGAACTGAGCGACGGCGCGCTGCTCGGCGCCTTCCTGCGCCACCCGCTGCTTTCGCTGAAGGTGGTCGCGGGCATCCATGTCGAAGCGCTGTGGCTGTTCCTAAAGCGGATCGGCATCCGCCGCCATGTGCCGACCGGCGGCGACGGCTATTCGATCGTAGCGCAGGAGCCAGTGGGGGCATGAGCGTCGCGTTCCGCCGCGAGAGCGACGAGGAACATCTCGAACCCAAGTTCGAACTGCCGATCCCGCCCGGCCCCAACCTTGTCACCGCGCGCGGCGCAGCGCTGATCGAGGCGAAGATCGCCGAGATCGAGACGGCGATTGCGGCGGGCGGCACCGAGGACGAGCTCAAGGAGCGCAAGCGCGACCTGCGCTACTGGCACACCCGCCGCGCGACGATGGAGGTGCAGCCGCCCGCGACCGGCGACGAGGCGGCGTTCGGGACGACGGTGCGCTACCGGCTGAACGGCAAGGAAGGCACGATTTCGATCGTGGGGGACGACGAGGCCGACCCGGCGGCGGGGCTGGTGTCGTTTTCGTCGCCACTGGCGCGGGCGCTGATCGGGGCGGGCGAAGGGGACTTCGCGGATTTCGGCGGTAAGGCGGATGTGATCGAGGTGCTGGGGGTGAGCCCGGGAATGTTTCGGCAGGAACAAATCCCCGTCCAATCGGTATAGGATGCTATCGTCGATGTACCCAGCATATCGATGACTGAGAGACGGTGGTGCTCCCGCGTAAAGCAGGAGACACTCATGCCCGACTATCGATTAGAGCGGATGACCCTGGCCGGCGGCATCTTCCAGACCCTGAAGATCGTCGCTGACGACGACAAGCAGGCGGTTGCGGAAGCCGTCCGGCTGGACCACGCGCCCTTTATCGAGATCTGGTCCGATGACCGACTGGTCTCGCGGGTCGCTCCGGGCGGTTTGTTATATTAGGTCATGGCCCATTCTCGGCGTCCCCGGCCTCCGTGCGGGTGAGGCTGAAACAGGTTCAGCATGACGCAGGAGGACGCGAAGCCGTCCACGCTCACCCCAGCGTCAGATAGAGCTCCGCCTCGATCACCCAATCGCCACCGACATCGCGCCACTTGGCGGTGTAGCTGCCGGTCGCCTGGAGTTTGCCGTCCGCGGCGCCAACCCCTTCCCACCGGCCATGTTCGAAGGCGATCGGCTCGACCGGCGACGCGATGATCGCCTCCGGAGTGCGCGTGTAGATCGTCCGCGCGGGTGGGGCGAACTCGCGCTTCCAAGCGAGCAGCTGCGCCTTGCGACCGGCAATCACCGCGCTGTCGCTACCGGTGACCATCACGACATCGGGTGCCAGGATCGGCCCGATCGCAGCGAGGTCGGCGCCGGCCAGCGCGCGGTTGAATGCGGCGCGGCGCAGGCGGATGGCGAGGTCGGTGGTCGAGGTCATGGCGAGGCCTATATCGCCGATTGTGCTGCCGCCACACACTAAAAGGCCGCGCTCCTTTCGGAACGCGGCCCCTTGCATTTGCCCCTGTAGCAAATTCGGTTGAAAGATCAGGCCGCGACCTGGGCCTCTTCGGGATCGCGCAGCACATAGCCGCGGCCCCAGACGGTTTCGATATAATTGTCGCCACCGCAGGCCAGGCTGAGCTTCTTGCGCAGTTTACAGATGAAGACGTCGATGATCTTGAGTTCGGGCTCGTCCATCCCGCCATAGAGATGGTTGAGGAACATTTCCTTGGTCAGGGTGGTGCCCTTGCGCAGCGACAGCAGCTCGAGCATCGCATATTCCTTGCCGGTCAGGTGCACGCGGGCACCGTCGACCTCGACCGTCTTGGCGTCGAGGTTGACCGCCAGCTTGCCGGTGCGGATGACCGACTGGCTGTGGCCCTTCGAACGGCGGACGATCGCATGGATACGCGCGACCAGCTCTTCGCGGTGGAAAGGCTTGGTGACATAGTCGTCGGCGCCGAAGCCGAGCGCGCGGACCTTCGAGTCCATCTCGCCGATGCCCGAGAGGATCATCACCGGGGTCTGGACCTTGGCGGTGCGCAGCTTCTTGAGGACATCATAACCGTGCATGTCGGGCAGGTTCAGGTCGAGCGCGATGATGTCGTAATCATAGAGCTTGCCCAGATCGAGGCCTTCTTCGCCAAGATCGGTGGTGTAAACGTTGAAACCTTCGGCGCCCAGCATCAGCTCGATGCTCTTGGCGGTGGTGGGATCATCCTCGATCAGCAATACGCGCATAGGATCTGTTCCTGCTACCTGCCCGGGGAAGGAGCTTCCCGCTCCCCGCTACCCGTGAACCTCTGTTAACCATGTCGTTAATGAAGGTAAAAGGTTAACGCGCTCTTAAAGGCCATTCGTGATTTTTACTTAGGTAAAAAATTCGTGTCGATTTCGGGAGTTATCGCCGCGCCCGAACCGGAGTTTGCGCGGCCGTTGCGGGACGGCTGACAACGGCGCGGCGAATCTTCGGGTTCGAGACGCGCTGCACCCTGACACCCTGCGCGCCGAGCATCGCCTGGACCGACAGCGGCCCGGCGAGATGCCCCGCGCCGACCGCGACGAAGACGGTGCCCGGGGTCGCGAGCCGCGTCTTCAGCCAGGCTGCCCAATTCTCGTTGCGGCGTTTCAGCAGTACGTCGCGCAGATGCGGGGTCAGATCCTCGTCATCGGCGAAGGCTTTCGCGATCGCGCGCTCATCACCGGTGATCCACGCGCGCAGCAGCCGGGCATAGTCCGACCGCGCATCGTCGCGCCCGTCGACGAAGTCGGCGAGCAGTTCGCGCTGGTCGGTCTCGGACAGGCTGGAGAACAGCGCGAGTTGGGCGGAGGCGGTCTCCAGCCCCTCGATCCGCTTCGGCCGGCTGTTCGCCTTGGGCGCGGCAGGCCCGGCGGGGGCGGGCGCGAAGCGTGGGGCGATGCTGTCCTCCACCCCGGCGGCCTTCTGAATGCCGAGATCCTTCATCATCGCGCCCATCAACATGAAGGCGGCCTGCCAGGTCGGCATACGATCGAGCGCGACGATGTTCAGCCCAGATCTGGTGAGCAAGGCGGTGAAGGCCTTGCGCTTCGCCTCGGGGACGCGATCGACGATCGGCGGCAGGCTGGGGTCGGGCGCGGGAAACAGGCGGGCGAGCGCCTGTGGATCCTTGTCGATCACGGTTTCGATCACCAGCGTGTCCGATGCCGCCATCGCCCGGCGGATGCGCGCGTCCTGCCAGCGCAGCCCGGGCGGCAGCGCGTGGATCGTCCCGAACAGATAGATCGTCGTGTCGTGGTCCCCGAACCTCCACAGCGCGGGGGCGGCGGTGACGGGAGCGGCGAGGGTACAGGCGAGGACGGCGGCGAGGACGCGGCGGATGAAGCGCATGGGGTGGGTGTAAGAGGTAGGCGGCCGGATTGCGAGGCCTCAAAGTTCCTCCCCGGCACGGGGAGGAACTTCTGGGCCGTCTTTCTTGACCCTTGGGCGCCCCTGCCGCAAAGGGCTCCCGAACCCAGTACCGCCTCCGAAGGACTCCCGCCTTGGCGACAAAGCCGCTCTCATTCCAGCGCCTGATCCTGACGCTTCATGACTATTGGAGCGATCATGGCTGCGTGATCCTCCAGCCCTATGACATGGAGATGGGCGCGGGCACCTTTCACCCCGCGACCACCCTGCGCGCGCTGGGGCCCAATCCGTGGAAGGCGGCCTATGTCCAGCCGTCCCGCCGGCCCACCGACGGCCGCTATGGCGAGAACCCCAACCGGCTCGGCCATTATTATCAATATCAGGTGATCCTGAAGCCATCGCCGCCCAATCTACAGGAGCTGTATCTGGGCAGCCTCGAGCGGATCGGGATCGACCCGCTGGCGCATGACATCCGCTTCGTCGAGGATGACTGGGAAAGCCCCACTCTGGGCGCCTGGGGCCTTGGCTGGGAAGTGTGGTGCGACGGGATGGAGGTGAGCCAGTTCACCTATTTCCAGCAGGTCGGCGGCTATGACTGCAAGCCGGTGTCAGGCGAGCTGACCTATGGGCTGGAGCGGCTGGCGAGCTATATTCAGGGGGTCGACAGCGTTTACGATCTCGCCTTCAACGACGCCCAGGATGGGCAGGGGGGCGTCACCTATGGCGATGTCTTCCTGGAGAATGAGAAGCAGTTCAGCGCCTATAATTTCGAGGCCGCGAACACCGATTTGCTGTTTAAGCAATTCACCCAGGCCGCCGACGAGTGCCGCGCGCTGCTGGAGCGCGAAACGCCGCTGCCGCTGCCGGCCTATGACCAGGCGATCAAGGCGAGCCACATCTTCAATACCCTTCAGGCGCGCGGCGTTATCTCGGTCGCCGAGCGCCAGGCCTATATCGGCCGGGTGCGCGAACTGACCAAGGGCGCGTGCGCGGCGTGGATGACGCATAACGGGTGGGAAGCGTGAGCGACTTCCTAATCGAACTCCTCTCTGAGGAAATCCCGGCGCGGATGCAGGAGAAGGCTTCGGCCGATCTCGCGCGGCTGTTCACCGAGGAGCTGGCGAAGGCCGGCATCACGCCCGAGGCGATCACCAGCTATGTCACCCCGCGCCGGCTCGCGCTGATCGCGCGCGGGTTGCCGGTCGAAACCGCTCCCGCGTCAGAGGAGACCAAGGGGCCCAAGGTCGGCGCGCCGCCACAGGCCATGGAAGGGTTTCTCCGCAAGACCGGACTGAGCCAGGACCAGCTGGTTGAGCGCGATGGCGTCTATTTCGCGGTTGTCGAGAAGCCCGGCCAAGCGACCGCGTCGGTGCTGGCCGAGGCGATTCCGGCGATCGTCCGTGCCTTCCCCTGGCCCAAGTCGATGCGCTGGGGCACAGCTTCCACTTCCACCAGCGCGCTGCGCTGGGTCCGGCCGCTGCAGGGGATCGTGGCACTGTTCGGCGACGATGTCGTGCCGCTGGAGGTCGACGGCGTCGTCAGCGGTGCCGCGACGGTCGGCCACCGCTTCCACCATCCCGGCATCATCACGATCGGCAATGCCGACGATTACGCCGCCAAGCTGCGCGCCTGCCATGTCATCGTCGATCCGGCCGAGCGCCGCGACATGATCCGCGCGCGCGCCGCGGAACTGGCGGCCGGGGCGGGGCTGACGGTGGTGCCCGATGAGGGGCTGGTTGCCGAAAATGCGGGGCTCACCGAATGGCCTGTGCCGCTGCTCGGCCATTTCGATCCGGCCTTTCTGGAGGTGCCGCGCGAGGTGATCCAGCTGACCCTGCGCACCAACCAGAAATATTTCGTACTCAACGACGCGGCCGGCAAGCTGGCGCCCGCCTTCATCTGCACCGCCAACATCAGCGCGAAGGATGGCGGCAGCGCGATCGTCGCGGGCAATGGCAAGGTGCTCGCGGCGCGGCTGTCGGACGCCAAGTTCTTCTGGGAACAGGATCTCAAGGTTCCGCTCGAAGTCTATCTGCCGAAGCTTGAAGCGATGCTGTTCTACGAAGGCATGGGTACGCTGCGCGCCAAGGCCGACCGGATCGCCAATCTCGCGGCCTGGATCGCGCGCCGCCATTTCCCCGAGCGCGATCCCCAAACCGCGCACCGCGCCGGGCTGCTCGCCAAGGCCGATCTCGCCACGGCGATGGTCGGCGAGTTTCCCGAACTACAGGGTATCATGGGCGGCTATTATGCCGAGCGGGGCGGGGAGAAGCCCGGGATCGTCTCGGCGCTACAGCAGCAATATGTCGCGGCGGTCGAGGGCTGCATTCCGGCCTGCGTCGCGCTGGCCGACCGGATCGACACGCTTGTCGCCTTCTTCGCAGCAGGTATCAGGCCTACCGGTTCGAAGGATCCGTTCGCGCTGCGCCGCGCCGCGCTCCAGATCATCCAGACGATCCTGATCAATGGCACGCGGATGCGGCTGGGCCCGACGATCGAGCAGGCGAAGGTCTGTATCCCGGGGGCCGACAAGTTCGATGTCCATGAACTGCTCGATTTCTTCGCCGACCGCCTCAAGGTCCAGCAGCGCGAGGCCGGTGTCCGCCACGACCTGATCGACGCGGTGTTCGCGCTGGGCGGAGAGGACGATCTCGTCCGCCTGCTCGCGCGGGTGAAGGCGCTGCAGGCGTTCGTCGAGACCGGGGACGGGACCAACCTGATCGCCGGCTACAAGCGCGCGACGAATATCCTGAAGAAGGAAGCCCAGACCTACGAACGCGCGATCGATTTGGGCGGTTATGATCCAGAACCCGCCGAGGCCGCGCTGAAGGCCGCGCTCGACGAGGCCGAACCGCGCGCCGCAGCGGCGGTGCAGGCCGAGGATTTCGCGGGTGCGATGTCGGCGCTTGCCTCGCTGCGCGGGCCGATCGACGCGTTTTTCGATCAGGTCACCGTCAACGATCCCGACGTCGGGAAACGCAGTGCCCGTCTCGCGTTGCTTGAAAAAATTCGTGTTGCGGTGCACAATGTCGCCGACTTCTCGAAAATAGAGGCCTGAGTCGATTGCCGCGTCCCTGACAGGGGACGGGTCGTGATAGGGAAAGTAACGGCTTGATGACGACGCAATATGTCTATCGTTTCGGCGGCGGCGTGTCTGATGGCGGCAAGGGGGACAAGAACCTCCTTGGCGGCAAGGGCGCCAATCTTGCGGAGATGGCCTCGATCGGCCTGCCGGTGCCGCCGGGCTTCACCATCTCGACCGAGATGTGCCAACTCTATTATGACGAAGGACAGGTGTTCCCCGACAGCCTGAAGGCTGAAGTCGCGACCGGAATCGCGCATATCGAGGCGATCACCAACAAGCGGTTCGGATTGGCTGACGATCCGCTGCTCGTCTCGGTGCGCAGCGGCGCGCGTGCCTCGATGCCGGGGATGATGGACACCGTCCTCAACCTTGGCCTCAACGACCAGACCGTGGTCGGCCTTGCAAAGGTGTCGGGCGATCCGCGTTTCGCCTGGGACAGCTATCGCCGCTTCATCCAGATGTATTCGGATGTCGTCCTCGAACTCGATCATAGCGCGTTCGAGGAAGCGCTTGAAATCGCGAAGGAAGACAAGGGCTACTATCTCGATACCGAGATGAAGGCCGAGGATTGGGAAGGGCTGGTCAAGCGTTATCAGGAACTGGTCGTCGAGCTTTGGGAAAAGCCGTTCCCGCAGAATGTCCATGAACAGTTGTGGGGGGCGATCGGCGCGGTGTTCGGATCGTGGCAGTCCGAGCGCGCCAAGGTCTATCGCCGGCTGAACGACATTCCCGCCGCCTGGGGCACCGCGGTCAACGTCCAGGCGATGGTGTTCGGCAATATGGGCGAAACTTCGGCTACCGGGGTCGCCTTCACCCGTGATCCGGCCAAGGGCGACCGCGCATATTATGGTGAGTTCCTGATCAACGCGCAGGGCGAGGATGTCGTCGCCGGCATCCGCACGCCGCAATATCTGACCCGCCAGGCGCGCGAGACGGCAGGCGCCAAGCCTGCGTCGATGGAAGAGGCGCTGCCCGAGGTTTACGGCCAGCTTTCCAAGGTGTTCGACCTGCTGGAGACGCATTATCGCGACATGCAGGACATCGAGTTCACGGTGCAGCAGGGCAAGCTGTGGATGCTCCAGACGCGCGCGGGCAAGCGCACCGCCAAGGCCGCGCTGAAGATAGATCGGAAGAGCACACGTCTGAACTCCAGTCACCAACGAGAGCATCGCGTA
>CAMTVW010000018.1:0-58044 GCA_947085315.1 uncultured Sphingomonas sp.
CCGCGCCACCGTCTCCACGACCAGCATTCTCCCCGACCGCCCTCGCCCAAAAGCGACGAGCGTGAACCACGTCAGTTCAGGGGGTCAATTTTCAACGCCGATCCGCCCTGTACGGGGTCAATATTCCACGCCGATTCACAGACGGAAGATGAAGGCCCTTTCATTCGCTTTGGCTGCTGCGTTCATAATCTCGACTGCGGCGCCTTTAATAGCTGCGCCGTGCAAGGACCCAAAGACCGGCAAATTTATCAAATGCGCCGACAAACCGGTCAAGAAGCAGGTCTGCAAAGATGCCAAGGGTAAATTTGCAAAGTGCGGCTCGCCGGGCGCGAAGCCCATTTAGCTGCGGGCCGCTGTTCGCTGCCCCACGAGCCAAGTAGCAATAGCGGCTAGGCTGCCACAAATCGCGTACGGCCAAGCGAACGAGATTAATGCATCTAAGGGCTCGTTACCGTAGTTCGTGCTGACCCACGCGAGCAAGGTGACTATAAAACCTAAAGCGGCAGCATCTATGAACCCCTCGCGTCTTATCGATGCCATAACGCGCCAAAGCAGTGCGCAGATTGCGGCAATCGGAACGGCATAGAGGGCCGCGACCGCAGCTGCGCCTCGAGCACGTTGGATTGGGCTGCCGATAAAGCTGCCGGATGTAGCGGCAAAATAGACCGCTGCCAGCAGGGTGCCGATCACCACGCCAATCAACAGCGGGAAAAGATCGCGCCGGATCATTGCAGCGCCCCGAGAGGCGTCAGCTGTTCAAGCTCCTTGATCCGATGGAGGATGCGCATCCAGGTTTTGTGCCCATCCTGATCATCCGCTTCGAGCAGCTCATCTGCGCGCTGTGCCGCATGAAACCAGGCAACATCGCCATATTGCTTCATTACCTGGTGGGCACAGGCCCAAATTTCCTTGTCATCAATCATAGCGCCGACATTCCTGCCCAGGGCCCTCCCTAGCGATATCACATTGCGGCCTTCGTCGCTGCAACACCGCAATGAGATTGGCGAGGCTCGTGATCAGCGCGGCGGCGCCCATGAGCAACGATCCATCTGACAGCAGCATGTCCAACATCCTTGTTCCGATTCGTTCAAGATGTTCGCATTTCGTTCCCTACATTGGTAGAGTGAATTTTGACCTCGAGGGCGCCGCGTCTCCGAACCCGCGCCGCGACCACCGACTTTGCACATTCGACTTGCTTCGACACGCGAAGCACGCAATCTGGCTTGGCTCCCGCGACACTCGGGAGTGGGGCGTGGAAACCTCGTCAAAGAACCCGACCGCCGAAGAAATTCGCGGCCGGGTGGCATGCGCGCATGTCCAGCCGGCTTGCCGGTAAAGGCGCATGCGCCTGATCTTTGACCAGGTTTCCAACATCCGGCTTTGGCCGTCGCCCCGAGAGGACATAGGAGCGACGAGGAAGCCGAGGCCGGCGTCGCCCATCAAAGGGGGACGTCGTGATAATCGCCGCTATCGTAATCATCGGTCTAGCGTGGCTTATATTTAGGGGGCGGTCGAAGAGAACCTGCCCACGCTGTGCCGAAAAGGTCCAAAACGCCGCCAGCGTCTGCCGCTTCTGCCATGGCGACCTTCCACCGCTAAGTCTGGGCATGGGAAAAGCTGTAGCCGTCGCCTTTGCTGGCATTGTCGTCCTGATCATGATCAAAAACGCGATCTTTGGCCATCCAGGGCCCGAACCGATCCCCGACACGCCACCGGTCAGCGCGTCTGCGCCATCGAGCGAGCCAGCTCAATCAAAGGGGCCGAGCAAGCTGGCAGTGATGACGTTGGCCGAGCGGAAAGTGCGAGCTGCCATGCGCGACCCGGAAGCCGCTGACATCCGCAACACCTATATCCCTCAAGGCGCAGGCTACATGTGCGGGGAGGTGAATGGCACGAACGGCTTCGGCGGCAAAACAGGCTACCGCCGGTTCATCGCTGGGGCTGCAGCTGCGATGCCCGTTGCGATCGAGGTTGAGAACATGTCCGCTACAGAGTTCGAGCGCTCATGGTCAAAACTCTGTAGCCGATAGTTGGCCGATGACCGCACGGCTCGTGACGGGATCTGCAGCTTATGGGGTGGGAGAACGCCCGATCAGACGCCCCCCAGTTTAACGATGCTCGCGCCGTTTCTCGGCTGGCGTTGCCAGCCGAGAAACTGAGTCATGCTGTCGACCTGATCATCGAAGCTGCCGCTAGGAAACTGCGCGATCTCATTGCGAAAGTCGGCCAGCCAGGGGGCGGACTTCGGCAAAAATACCTGTCCGGATTCAACAGCGGCGGATTGGAGCGAGGCACGCATGACTTTGTCGCCCTCGGGTTCGATACCGATCGCATGTACCGTACCGCGAGGATCGGGCCGCCGTAGATCCTGTAACAGCGGCGTGCCTGACACCTTGTCCTCGACGAGGACCGCGTTCGCCCGCCACCGCCGTTGTTGATCGATGACGGCCTGCCGGAGCTCCGGGAAGATCATTCGCTTCCTGAGCACGTCGAGGAGGTAATATTCTTGCCCCCTGACCAGCCAGGTCGTGCACACCGAAAAATCGTTGAGTTCGCCGACCTTGGACGCGGTGTCCCAGCTTTGCACGATCTGATCACCGGATCCGCGTGCTGGCGCCTCATCGTAGAAATTGAACCAGGTCCATTTGAATATCTCACCGTCCTCGGGGATCGGTACCTGCTGATATTGCGCCGAGTAACTGAACGTGCCGATGGTGCGCTTCAGATCCTCCAGCACCGCCAATGGCTCGCGTTCGGGCTGTAGTAAATCGCCTGCTCGCCGATCGTGAAACCGGTTGGCTCCGATCTGGATCCTTTGATCAATCTCGGCGATGGCAGGTAAACTGAGCACTGTCCAAGGCTCGCCCTTCGCAAGGACGTGTCCAACCAAATCCTCTTGGTGGAGGCGCTGCATGACGATGATGATCGCATCGCTGCGTTTATCGTCGAGCCGGGTGTAGAGCGTGTTGTCAAACCACTCAGCCGCACTCTTGCGCTTTGTGACCGACATCGCATCGTCGGCCTTCAACGGATCGTCGATGATGATGCATCCGCCACCGCGGCCGGTCAGCGTGCCACCCGTCGATGTCGCCAACCGATTGCCGCCGCCGGTTGTGGTGAAATCGGCGACAGCATTCTTATCACGGCTGATCCGCGTGACCGGGAACGCCTCCCGATACCAGGGCGACATCATGATCTGACGGGTCTGCCGCGCGGTTAGTTCTGACAGGTCGCTGCCATAGCTGACGCAGATGATCCTCCGCGCCGGCTCATGCCCCAGCAGGAAGGCGGGGAAGGCTACCGATGCGATCACCGACTTTAGGTGCCGCGGAGGCAGGTTGATGACGAGCCGTCGGATCCGCCCCAGCCGCACCTGCTCCAGATGCCAGGCAATAGCACGGATGTGCCAGCCGAGGTGCAACTGCTGGCTGGGGCTGAGATAATTGAAGCTCTTCGACAGGAAGGCGACAAAATCTCGCCGCAGCAGCGCGTTGAAGACCTCTCGATCATGCACCGTCATCGGAGCCGCCTTGATCGGGATCGTCGTCATCGAGGCCGAGACTTCGACGGATAATTTCGAGATCCTCCTCCTCGAGCGGCATGCGCGCATTGGGCTCATCATCAGCCACGGTCAGCCGAGCCAGCAGCTCCAGCGCTCGCCCCGCTGCCCGCTCATTGCCCTTGATGCCGCGCAGGATCATAGCTTTGAGCAGGGCGCGCTGTTTGGTGAGCCGAAGAGGTTTGCCGCCTTCACTGAGCGTGATACGCTCGGCCATCTCTTCCAGCAGATCGGTTTTGAGGTTGCGACTGCCCATCTTGCGGCCCGCCCCTCGGCTGCGGTTGTGACCTTTCTGGAAGCGGCTGTGGACGGGCGGCTTTTTGTAGCCGACCTTATAATCATCATCGGAATCGCTCATTGGCCGCCTCCCTCGGATGATTGCGCCGCAGCGACCTCAGCAAAGGTCTGACCTGTCGCGACGAGAATGGCGGGCTCGCCCACGGCCTCGCTGATCCGCGCTAGCGCGATGTCGACATAGTAGGGATCGAGTTCGATACCGTAGCCGCGGC
Source organism: uncultured Sphingomonas sp. (assembly GCA_947085315.1). Taxonomy (GTDB): domain Bacteria; phylum Pseudomonadota; class Alphaproteobacteria; order Sphingomonadales; family Sphingomonadaceae; genus Rhizorhabdus. The sequence goes on from CAMTVW010000018.1 coordinate 4,069, forward strand.
GCCCGGTCTTCTCAGCGGCCAGGATCGTCGTACCGCTGCCCAGGAAGGCATCGAGGACAATGCCGCCACGCTCGGAGCAATCGAGGATGGCATCCGCCACCAGGTCGACAGGTTTGACGGTGGGGTGCGCTGCCAGCGCCTTGCCACGTCCCTTGCTGAAACTGTTCATCCCGGCATAGCGCCAGACATTCGTGCGGTTGCGGCCGTGCTTGCCCAGCTCGACATTATTGATATGTGGCTCTTTGCCCGACTTGTAGACGAAAACGAGCTCGTGTTGGCTCCGGTACAGAGATCCCATCCCACCTGATCGCTTGGCCCAAACGCACAGGTTGAGCAGCCGCGAATATACGCCGTCAGCCGCATCCTGAAGTTCGCGCATGTGGCGAAAGTCCATGAAGAGGAAATGGACAGATCCATCGACGGAGAAGCGCGCGAGCTGCTCAAAAACGCTGCGTAGGAACGTCGTGAACTCGGCTTTCGTCATCTCGCCCGACGCCATCACGAATTCGGCATGATTGGACGATGTCACATGCCCTTTAATCGGAACATTGAACGGACTATCAGTTATAATCATCTGGGCTAGCGCGGCGCCCAGAAGGAGCGAATACGTCCAAGCACTGCGCGCATCGCCGCAGATGATGCGATGCTCGCCGATCTTCCAGATGTAGCGCTCGCGCGAGATAGCGGGCTTCGACCGATCGATGAGCGGAATGTCCGGCTCGATCGCCTCGTTCGGCCGACCGTCGTCATCGGCGAGCAGCAAATCGAGTTGGCCGACGTCGAAGCCGGTGACGGTCAAATCGAGATCGACACTGGAGTCCAGTAGCTCGGCTAGTTCAAGTTTGAGATCGTCTGTCGAGAACGTGCTCAAATCGTGCAGCTGGTTATCGGCCAGCGCGAACAAGCGGACCTGCTCAGGGCTCAGGTCATCGACATAGATCACCGGGACCTTTTCCAGACCGAGCAGCTTGGCAGCTTCAACCCGGCCATGTCCGGCGATGATCGTGCCATCGCGGGTACATATAATGGGGACCTTGAAACCAAACTCTTCGATCGCTCGCGCGAGCTTTCTGATCTGCTTTTTCGAGTGGCGCCGAACATTGCGCGGCGCGGGGACGAGGTGATTCAACAGCACATAGGTGATGACAAGTTCGTACATGACGAGCTCCTGAGAGCCGTACGCGAAGTCGCGCCAGCGGATGCGGGATGGTGTGCCCACCAGGCCTGACCGGGCGGACGAATATTGGATTGCGCTGCCGGCCCTGCCGGAAGCGTAAAACCGTTCGCAGTCCATGCCCCCAGGGCGATCCGTGTCGTCGTACGGGCCCTACCCGCCGTTACGCCATTAGCTCCCGCCTTACGGGAGCGCGGCGTCAGGCGGAAACTGCTCGCCTGACCAGCTCGGGCTATCACAGATTTGTGCTGGTGCAATAGTAAAAATGATGATTTTCTAAATATCTATAGTTCTTGGCACCTGTATTTGAATAAATACGGTCGTAAGACAGATCAGAAATCTTCGAGTTTCGACAATTTAAACCATTGCTTGTTCGATTTGATCGTTTTGAACGAAATACTATTCATCACAATCTGCGACTGATCGTGCAAATTGATCTTCCAAATAGACGACGTATCCAACTTCTATTCGAAAACCTATGCGATGTTGCCGTCGTTTATAAACACGAACGACAACGCGATCGTCGCGCTAACGCGAGCTTCGCAAACGACGCTCGCGCAATTCGTCAACGCTTTCGATTTTTCCGTGCGCTCGCGCTTGATGCTCGGCATTGGTGTCGCCGACGCCATCGATGTGGGAACACCAAAAAGACCGCCGCGCACCCTCGAGGATGCGCGGCGCAACTGACCATATGCCGGTCAGCCTAGTGGGCCTGATGCGGGGTCGCCGCCGCTCCCACCACCGCGATCGATCCGCCCCTTAGTGCGGCGTCTCCCGCGGTCCCCGCGCTTATCGGGTCCGGGTCCCCATCATGCTGCTTGCTGGACTTCGATGATCTTCTGAAATTCGTGGAGAAGCTCGGCGTGGTACTGTGCCAAGTGCCGCACGACCTGCGCATTGCCGAGCAACCGGGTGACGTACCCAATTGCTAAAACCAGATCGAGGTGATCGATGCCGTAGCTTTTCTCGATCAGTCGGATCTCTCGATCCAGCCCTTCCGACTCGCGCTCCATAAGCGCGATTTGATCCATGGTTAGTCCGTGACCAGGCTTCTTCCTGGACTCCACTAACTGATCGTCCGGTGTCGCCGTCACAATCGAGCGAACATAGGACAGGGAGTAGCGGTTCATAGCGATCATGATTTCGGCGGCGGCAATCTGGCGAATTGGCTTGAGGCGCCTGAGCTCGGTGAAGGCATTGATCGGTAGGTGCTTGTCGCGAAGAAGCTCGGCGACTTCAGGACAAATCCCAACGAGCAGATTTCGTTTGCGACGGATGCTGTCGATGTCGACGTTGAGCGCCCGTGCTAGGCGTTCCTCCGATGCCCCCTTTTTGATGGCATTGAGGATCATGCGATGCTCTTGGATTGTCGCTAGGCGACTAAGCCGCCGGTTATAGGTGTAGGCTTCGTCCTCGGTCGCGACGAGGCAAACGACCTCAGCGGCTCGCCGCGTGGTTAGGATATCGAGGCGCAGGTGACCGTCGAGCAGATGGTAACGCTCCGGATCCCGCTGATCGCGGATAACAACGGGCGGCTCGATGATGCCGACTTCCTCGATCGACGCGGCAATCTGGATATATTTGATCGAACGGCGTTTTGCTTCGGTGATGTCCCGGAGCGGCAGGATATCCGACAGCGCCAGACGCATAGTGGTCATCTCAAACGCGAGGGCCACTGCCCCTTCAGGCGTTCCAGCCGTCATCACGATTTCCCCGTGGAGAGGCGCGCTAGGATATTCTCGGGAACGGTATCGATGCCCTCATGCTTGAGGATGTTGATGAAGCGGTCATCGCGCCGAAGCTTCCGAAGCGCCTCGATGATGAAAACCAATCGGCTCTGGGTTGCGCCTGCTCGTCGGATCATCGCGCGTTTGCGATCGGTATCCTCCTGATAAATCCGCACCAGCGCTGCCGCTGACATCGGCTGTCGCGAGCGCGAACCTACAGAGGTCGATGCCAAGCCTTTACCCCGGCGCCTTCGCGTATCGACGAGCTTCTTGGCGGCGAGTAGCTTGCGGCCCTTGAGCAGCCCGTTTTCATAGGCGTTAGACAGAGCAGCTTGAACGTCGTGGTCATCAGCTTCAGCTATATCGATAGCGACGCTAATCGGGATGGTCCCTGCCTCGACCGATCGCAGCAGCCGTTGCTCGCCCTGACTGATGAGCCGCGCGACGCCGGTTACATACTCAAGCGATAGCCCGGTCTTGCGCGCAATCTCAGGCGACGAGAATCCGCGCAGCTGCATCCCGCGAATATCATAAAGGAGGTCGATCGCTTGATGCTGTCGCCGCGCGCAATTCTCAACGAGGCTAGCGATGAGGCAATCTTCGGGATCAGCGGAGACGACAAGCGCCGGGACTTCGGTCTGCGCCAGGGCTTTGTACGCTTCCAGCCGACCTTGGCCGCAAACCAGATCGTAGGATGGATCGCCATCGCCAGCACGCAGAGTGACAGTAATGGGCTTCTTGAGACCAAGCTGCGCGATGTTCTCGATCATCTCGTCCGCGTTGCGTTTGCTCCGCACCCGAGGGTTCACGACCGTGATGCGATCAATCGCGATCATCTGGACGCGCTGTGCTGGCTGTCCCGACATCATGCCGCCCATTCAAATGGAACACGCGCGGCGAGCTTATAGAAGGCGGCGAGTTCGTCATATTGGTACGCGTCGAATGATAAGCCGTTATACTCGGCGAGGCGCAGCACGGCGTCCGCCATGTCGAGCCGCGGTAAGAGATAATAGTCCTTGGCCATCTCGTTGCCGGCGCTCATTCTGACCGCGATCGTGATGTCCGGCTTGAGCGGTGTATCGAGCCGAAGTTTCCAACGTAGCGATCCTGCGCTTGTCTCGAAGCACCGCACGATGACGATCGACGCTGTGAACTCGTGATTGATCGTCAGCAGGTCGGTTGCTGCATCTTGCACGACGGTGGCGCCAACGCCTTCAATGCCATCAATCACTTCCTTGATGATCGCGGGATGAAGGTCGCGCAGGCGGCGATTGGTTTCGAGATATCGGTAATCATGATCGGGCGCGAAACCCACGAGCGCATAGGCGCGCAGCAAACTACCAAAACGATGACGATAGCTCGCGCTCGACGGATGCCCCTCCATCTCGTCGATGATGATGCCTGAAAGGTAGCCGCGCTGCTCTAATATCTGGGAGAGCATCGCGAGCATCTGTTCGTTGCTCAACCGGGTCGAGCGGGCCGCGATGATTGCGCGTGCCCTCTCGAACACATCGCGATCGACAATCGCTTCGAAAACGCCGTCTGCTCGAACCCAGGCATCGGGCTCGACTTGGACGTGGGCTGACTTCAGTTTGAACGACGTTCGGCCCCAGACATTATTGCCGATATATTTTTCGTTGATCAGAAGCTGGTGGATCGAACCGCGCGTCCATGGCCGTCCGAGGTCGGTCAATATGCTCCTCGAGTTTAGGCGAACCGCGATTTCGGCTTCGAGAAGCCCTTCGTTGACGAACAGCCGATAGACCTCGCGAACGATCTCGATCTCCTCCGACGGTCCTGGGATCAGGATGACACGATCGGTCGCGATGCTCTTTTGCTCGCCGTGCGTCAGAGTGGCTTTATGCGCGCCGGTCTGATCGACCAAGACGCGCCGTAATCCGAAACCGGCATGGCCACCCTGTCGGAATCCCAAGCGGATGAGATTTGACTGTCCGGCGAAGACCTTGACCGAGAGCTCGCGGCTATATTCGCCGGCCATCGCTCGCTTGACCGTTTTGATGATCGATGAGCCGATGCTGCCGTCATTCTCGAATTGCTCGGCGCAATAGTGAACTTGGATGCCGCGTTTGCGGCATCGCAGCTCATAGGACGCGGCTTCGTCCGGATCCTGAAAACGACCCCAGCGACTGACGTCGTAGACGAGAAGCGCTTGATAGTCCGCGCGACCGTTTTCGACATCATCAAGCAATTGCTGAATGGCAGCCCGGCCGCCGATATTCAGCCCGCTCTTACCCTCATCGGCATAGGTCCGAACTATGCTATAACCGCGCTTCTCAGCATAGCGCTTGATCGCCGCGGCTTGGTTGTCGGTGGAGTATTTCTGATGCTCGGTGGACATGCGGACATATTCTGCCGCCCGGATTTTCGGCGTCTCCACCGAAGGGCCTCCCGATGCACCGCCTTGGCTCCAATCGACAATCATGGTGAGTCGGACCACTTGCGCAACAATGCCGATGATTTCCGAGGCTTAGCCTAGAAGGCGCGGAAGTATGGTTCCTAAAACCAGAGGTCGGCTTCCGAAATCGACATTCCAGCTATCCGAACCGGAGCTTGCGGATGCAATTGGGCGGGCACTCCAGGGAGAGCTCGGTGCGAGTCGCCGAGCGACCAAGACGGTGATGGGCTGGACAGGCGTGAGCGATCATACAGCACGAGCGTGGCTGCAAGGTCGCTCTACGCCGAGCGGCCTGCATCTCGTTGCCTTGTCCGCACATTGCGATGCGGTGCTGTCCGTCGTGTTGCGTCTGACCGGACAGGAGAACGTCGCCCTGGCTGTCGATCTTGGCGAGCTGGAACGCGAGCTCGAACAGCTGCTTGAAAGGACGCGGAAACTTCGCCGTTCGATCGGTCATTAGCTACGAAAATTCCCTGAGCTGTCCGGCGCAATTCCCGTTAAGGCGACATGGGAATTGCGGTCTCTAGCGGCCGGTTTTGCTAGCTATCGCCGCCGCGTACCGGCGGCAGAACGCCGAAATTCCCGTTAGATTCCCGCATTTATGGGAATTTGGACGTGAGACGGGATAGCGGCAGACTACGTCCCGCACCAAACAGTCCATAGAGACGCAGTGAATGGGCCACCGCTTCGGCGGGGCTCTTCATTTGCGCGCAGTTCCGGGCGATTTCGGCGCTCCGGGGCCTGGTGCTGCGGTCGAGAGACGCAACATTTGACCGGCTGTCACCGAAAGAAAAGGGCCGCGTCTCAGGCGGCCCAAAGTCTGACTGCAGTCGTATGGTTACGAGAATCCGAGAAGGGCTCGCTGATCACCCCAGGCCAGCGGCAGATTCGCTGCGAGCAGGTTCTTGGCGGTGAGTGTCATGGGCTGGCGCCCTTCGACGATGGCGGTCACGATATCCGGCGCCAGACATGTGAGCGCGACCAGCTTCTGAAGCCGGGTTCGGCATCGTCCGGCTTCGGTGGCAATCCGCAGCATCGACTTGCCAGGTGACGTCAGGACCAGATCCCGGGCACCCATCGCCTCAGCGAGGAGGGCGACTAGCTTCGGATCACGCTCCCGAACAGGGTTCTCTGCTGGTCGGCTCCCGGGAATAATAAGTCGAATCTGATGACCCCGACGGACGCGGATTGCTTGCGTTGCGAGGATGATGGGATCCGTTGCCGGTTCTGCCAGCTCAAGCAGCAGGGACAAACCTGCTGGACACAGTTCAACGGAGATTTGCTGCTCGTGGAGCCGGATCAGGCGAACGAGCTGACGCAGCAGCGTTTCCTTTGGCAGCGCGGACGAAGCCATCAAAGTCGCGGCTGCGCCGTGAGCGGCGCCTATTGCCCGATGAATAAGCTCGGCACTCGCCGCATCGGTATTGGCGAGCATGATGATCTCCTGTTGGTCAGCGAGAAATTCACTCAGCTTTGAGCAGACCAGAGCTTCGATGTCGGGTGCCGACACGCGCCATGCCGGTTCTTCGGCGATTTCGTCGGGCCGCGTCACATAGTAGCGATAAGTTCTCGAGGATCGTGTCGTATGGCTGGGCGTCATTGGTCGCGCGAGCCCATGCGGGCATCCCGTTCTGCAACCTCGTCAGGATCAATCATGCAGATTAGTCTGCCAACCTCGACCGCCTGGCGGATGATCTCGACCACATGCTCGCGGCGCTCTGGTCCGTAGGAATCCAGCAGGTCTTCGCTCGCCCCCTGGCCCAATATGGCAGCCAGACGCCAGCTCAGCGCGAGCCCATCGCGCAGGCCCGCGCAGAGGCCCTGTGCAAGAAATGGTGGCATCAGGTGAGCCGCATCGCCGGCTAGCATCACCCGCCCATGCGTCCACTGGTCGACCCAGGAGCCGCGGAAGGTGTACACCGTGTGCCGTTCAAGCGAGGCGTTTTCAGGCGTGATGTCCCACGGTGCCAGCAGTTCCCATGCCGTCTCGGTGGTGTTGAGCTGCTCGATCGTCTCGCCGGGAAGCCGCATGAATTCCCAGCGTCGGCGCCCCGGGCCGCTGCCGACCAACGTCGTCGGACGCGCGGGATTGAGATATTGCATCACATATGGCTTCCACTCCCGCACTTCGTGCGGGATCACATCGACGACCAGCCAGTCATAGGCGAAGCCGAGGTCGATATATTTGAGACCGAGCAGATCACGCACGGCGCTGCGTGCGCCGTCCGCGCCGATCACATATCGCGCCTCGTCGCGGACCCGCGCGGCCGGGTTGCCGGGGTCCGTGAACTCCAGCGATACTTTGCTTTCGCTCTGGGTGAGGCCGACAGCTAGCTACATTCGACGAAGAAGTCCGCATCGCGGAGCCTCGTCACCGCAGCACCCTTCCATCGGCGGAGTTCGCGCCGATCTCGAGCTATTCCGGGATCTTCCGGCGTTAGCTCCGCAGAACGGAGGAGTGGAGCGAGCTTAGAGGAGCGGCTCGCCTGCGATCTGAATATCACGGCTGAAACTGTCCGCAATCGGCCGCGACATTGGGATCACAGAAACTGGTGGATAAGTCGGTCTGCGGGCCCCGAAAAATCCCAGGGGTCACCAGCGCATTTCCCATGACCCCGCCACGGGAATTTGCGGTGGAGAACTCCCACGCATTGCGGGTTTACGATCGCGTGCAGAGGCATTTTCGCGCGATTTTCCCGGTAGATTCCCGCAAATTCGGGATTTTCCCGGTGAGAGCGGTCCGCCCTTGAGTGCGTGGCGCACCACCCAAGTCCTGATGGACAGGCTCGAAGCAATGGCTTCGAAGCGCCGCAGCGTTTGCGGGACAGGCTTGCGGCCTGTTCGAGCGCCGCCGTCCCACCTGATCGGAAGATGCTCAGCCCTGACCGCCCGCGCCGATCGGGCTGGTCTGCGGGCCCGCCGCGAGCCCGCCCTCGCACGGCAAGGTAGCACCGGTCGTCCAGCGCGCCTCGTCGGAGAGCAGGAACGCCGCGCAGCGCGCGATGTCGTCCGGATGGGCGATATGGTTCATCGGGGTCTGGCTGGCGAGCAGCGCGCGTGACGCCTCGTCGGGCTGCATCGCCCGGAGCATCTCGGTGTCGGTTGGTCCCGGGGCGATCGCGTTGATGCGGATGCCGTTGCGCGCATATTCGAGCGCGGCGCAGCGGACCAGACCCTCCAGCGCGAACTTGCTGGCGCTATAGGCGGACGTAAACGCCGATCCGATCAGGCCGCCCGTCGAGGAGGTGTTGACGATCGATCCTCGATGGCCGCCGCGCAGCATCGCCGCGATCTGGTGCTTCATGCTCAGGAACACGCCACGCAGGTTGGTCGCGATCACCGAGTCGAACGATTCGGTGTCCATTTCGTGGAGCAGCGTGAAATCGCCGGTGATCGCAGCATTGTTCAACCCGCCGTCGATCCGGCCTTCCTGATCGACGATCGTCGCGATCGCCGCGACGACCGATGGTTCGTACCGCACGTCGCAATATAGCGGCCTGACGGCCAGGCCTTCCGCCGCGAGCTGCGCGGCCATCGCCTCCATATGGTCGACCCGCCGGGCGGCCGCGTAGACGATCGCGCCTTCCATCGCGAAGCGCCGCACCGCCGCCGCGCCGATCCCGCTGGAAGCCCCGGTGACCATGATCACGCGGCCGTCGAGCCGCGCGCAATTGAGCGTGAGCGGAGGCGGATTATTATAGGTTGAACCGGTCATCTCTTAGCCCCGCGCGCGCGCCAGATGGAATCATGCGGTCAGGAGGGTCGGGCGGGCGACGGCAGCGCGCAAGCGGCGCCTATATCGGCGAAATCCCAATCGCTGGCGATCAATCGCCGCGGGCTCCGATCATGCCGGCGCAGGCGCGGCGGGAGAGCCGGTTGCCCGATCCTGCCGGGGCTGCGGCCGGCATGTATCCCAACGCGCAAAAGGCTGTCGATCAACCGCCGGCCATGTCTCCTTGCTTGGCAAATGCGGCCCGCAGTGAAAGCGTGATCTTCCAAGCGTGCTTTCCGGAGAGGGCGCCAGCAATGAAACTCAACGTCGCGGTCCCCCATCAGCTCGAAATCCCGGCGATGACGCAGGCATGGGAATATGAACTTGGCCATGATGACGTGCGCATCGCCATGCAGCTCGCGGACGATCTGGGATTCCACAAGGCGATCCTCGGCGAGCATTTCATCATGCCCACCGACCATCTCGATAATAGCGGCGGGTTCTGGCACCATGGCACGGTCATGCTGGCGGGGATTGCCGGGCAGACCCGGCGGCTGAAGGTCGCGTCCTCGATCAGCATCCTGCCGCTGCAGCATCCCGCCGTACAGGCGAAGGCCTGGGCCACGCTCGACTGGCTGAGCGGTGGCCGCGCGGTGCCCGCGTTCGGCGTCGGCTGGCTGCGCGAGGAGTTCGAACTGCTGGGCGTCTCCTTCGAGGAGCGCGGCCGGATCTCCGACGAATATATCACCGCCATCATCCTGTTGTGGACCGAGGACCAGCCCAGTTTCGAGGGGCGCTATGTCAGCTTTCGCGAAGCGGGTTTCGCGCCGAAGCCTTTTCAAAAGCCCTATCCGCCGATCTGGTTCGGCGGCGACGCAAAGGGGCCGCTGGGCCGCGTGGCGAAGTGGGGCACCGGCTGGGAGCCGTTCCTGACCCCGCCGGAACGCTTTCCCGATTCGCTCGACTATATCCGTTCGCACCGGGACTATAGCGGCCGGCCGATCGAGATATTCTTCCCGATCGAGTTCATGAAGATCGGGGAGGGGCATCTGCCGCGCGCCTCCGAGCGGACCGTCGGGTCCTGGAATGCCCAGGAGACCGTCGACCTGTGTGGCTGGCTGTCGCGGCTCGGCGTGACCGAGACGATCATCCCCCTGCCGCCGCTGGACGATTTCGACGCCTATCTCGATCGCCTCCGCTGGGTGGCGGAGGAGGTCATGCCGCTGGTCGTGGAGCTCTGATGGCGATCAATCTGTTCGACCTGACCGGCAAGGTCGCGCTGGTGACCGGCGGCAATTCGGGGCTCGGGCTGGGCTTCGCGACCGGCCTTGCGAAGGCCGGTGCGGACGTGGTGATCTGGGGGCGCCGCGCGGATCGCAATGAAGCCGCCTGTGCGCTGCTTCGCCCCTATGGTGGCCGGGTCATGGCGCAGCCGGTCGATGTCAGCGACGAGCATCAGGTGGCAGCCGGGATGGAAGCGCTGCTGGCCGAAATGGGGCGCCTCGACTGCGTGGTCGCCAATGCGGGGATCGCGTCGCGCGCGCGCTTCGCCGACATGCCCACCGACCTCTATCAGCAGCTGCTCGCGATCAATCTCCATGGTGCGGTCTATACGCTGCGCGAAGCCGCGCGGCACATGACGGCCCGGGCCGAGGCGGGCGATCCCGGCGGGTCGATGATCATCTGCGGCAGCGGAGCGATCTTTCAGGGAGTGCCTACGCTGGCGCATTATGGCATCGCCAAAGGCGGGCTCAACGCCTTGGCGAAAGCGCTTGCCGCGGAGCTTGGACCGCATAAGATCCGCTGCAATGTCGTCGCGCCGGGCTTCATCCTCACCGAATTGGGGGATGAAGACCCCGACGTCGCCGCACGATTCATGGCGGGGGTGGTGAAACGCATACCGCTCGAGCGCGCTGGCACGCCGCGCGATCTGGAGGGCATTATCGTCTACCTCGCCAGTGACGCCTCAAGCTACCATAGCGGCGACACGATCATCATCGACGGCGGGAAGTTCGCCAACAATCCCTCATCGCTGGACCTCGCCTGATGTTCGCGCTTCCCAACGCGCGCTACAATCAGATCGCCTATGTCACGGCCGATCTGGAAGCGGCGATCGCGATGTTCACGGCCTGTTACGGCGCCACCGGCTTTCACCGGGTGGAGTATATCCACGAAGGCGGCAGCCCCGAATTGCTGGTCGCGCTCACGCGGATCGGCGGGGTCGAAGTGGAGGTGATCCAGCCATTGCATGACGCGACCGGGATATTCCGGAGCGCGCTGCCCGATCGGTCGGGTCCGGTCGCCCGGCTTCATCACGTCGCGATCTTCATCGAAGGGACTCTCGACGACTGGCATCGCCATGTCGCCGCGATCGATTTCGATCGTCATCCGAAGCTGTTCGGCGGGGATATGGGGGACAGCGCCCAGTTCATATACACCGACGAACGGCCGCATCTGGGCCATTGTGTCGAGCATATCTGGATGGCGCCCGGGCTGCGCGCCGCGCTGGACCACGCCATTACGGCGGCGATGGCAGGCGCAGCCATCGGCGTGCGGCGGGCTTCGCCGCTCAGGAGTCGCCCATCTCCGAGGCCAGCTGACCAAGGTCCGGACTGAGCTCCGGGAGCGGCAATCCAAGCAGCCTGGAGACGAAGCGGGTCGCGACATTATGCGTGCCCGCGGTCGTGTTGGCCGGGAGGATTCCCGCCTCGATGCGCTTGTCGACGCCGACCGTCATCATGATCGCGAAACGCACGCCGGCGAGCAGCAGATAATAGTCGAAATCGCGCACCGTCCGCCCGAGCTGCCGCTCATAGGCGGCGACCATCTGGTCTTGGGTCAGGAATCCCTCATCTTGGGGCCGGGCACCCTCGGGGAGCCAGATCGTCTCCCACATCACCCACCAGCCCAGATCGACTTCGGCGGGCCCGAGCGCGGCCATTTCCCAGTCGATCACCGCAGCGGGGCGAAGATCGCTGCCGAAGATCATATTGCCCGCGCGGGCATCGCCCCAGACGACGCCGACGCCCGGAGCATCGGGCTGATGATCGCGCAGGAAGCGCAGCCCTGTCTCGATCACGTCGAGCCGCCGGCCATTTGCCGCCCATTCATGCCATTGCTCGACCCAGCTCAGATATTGATCGAGCCCGGTCGTGCCCGGCAGTTTGCCGTCGAGAAAAGCGAATCCCTCGCGCCAGTCCACCTGATGGATCGCCGCCATGGCGCCCAGCCCGGCCTCATAAAGCCGGGTGCGCTCAGCCGGGGTGAGCGAATCGACGAAATTGCCCTTGCGATATGAGATCAGATCCGGGGGAATCTGCCCCTCGACCTTGCTCATCACGAAAAAGGGAGCGCCCAGCGGCTCGGCCGACCGCTCGGCCCAATAGATTTCGGGAACCGGCACCAGCGGATGGCGCGCCATAGCCCGCATCACATCGGCCTGGAGGAACAGGTCCGCGTCGTGGAAGAGCGAATAGTTAAGCTGGACGCGAACGACCAGCTCCTCTTCGCGCGCGCGCCCATCCTGAGTCCAGCGGGCGTCGCAGAACACTGTCTCATAGGAGCTTCCGGCACCCGGCACCCGCCAGCTCGAAACCGTCGCCTCGCTCACCTCCGGCTGTTGGCCCAGCCAGCGTGCCAGTTGCGCGCGGCCCTCTTCGGGGTCGCGCTTTCCCCAGTCAATCTTCATCCAAGACCCTTTGAATCATGTTTGTCGGCCAAACCGCTCAGGCCCCGAGCGCGACATAGGCGTCGATCAGCCCGGCCATTTGCGGCCGGTCGGGCGTCGTCCCGTGCATCAGGATCTCGTCGCTGCCGGCGCGCCGATAGTCGCGCAGCCGTTCGGCGCAAAACGCCGCGCTGCCCCTCGCCGATCCGCCTTCCACCCAATGTTGCGGCAGCATCCGGCTCGCCTGATCGAATATCCGCCGTACTTCCTCGGCGCTGTGCTTGACGATCTCCGCGTCCTGCAACGGCAGTGCCAGAAGATGTTCGACGTCGGCGATATCCCACTCATTGGCCTGGGCGACCGGCTCGGCCAGCCAGCGATGGACGAAATAGGTCGCCGCGCGGACATTGATGGCCTTGTGCGCCTCGTCCTCGGGCAGATCGGGCGCGACGACCAGGGTGGCAAAGATCTTGACGTCCGAAGGCTTGCGCCCGGCCTTGATCGCCGCCTCGTGGACGATGTCGCGCGCGCGGCTCACCGCGGCGGTGGTCAGGAAGGGATGCAGCACCACCCCGTCGAAATGCCGGCCGGCCATCGCCAGCGTCTTCGGGCCGATCGCCGCCAGATAGATTGGCGGCGGCGTCGCGGGCACGTCGGCCATCTGGATCTTCGGATAATATCCGGCGGGGCCTTCATAGGAGACGCTCTCGCCCGCCCACAGCCGCCGCAGCAGCTGCGCATAGTCGGCCATCGCGGCCAGCGTCTGCTGTTTCAGCCCCATATCGATCCAGCGCTGTCCCCATGACCGGCCGAACCCCAGCGCGAAACGGCCTTCGCTCAGCCCCTGGATCGTGCCGCCGATGCCGGCGAGCACCAGCGGGTGACGGGTGATGAAGTGGGTCACGCCGGTGACGATCCGCGCGCGACTGGTGACGACGCTGACCGCGCCGCAGATCGCCGCGCTCTCCTTGTTCTCCCAGCGCTCGGCCGCCCATATCGTGCCCATCCCAACCTGTTCGGCGGCGATCGACTGATCGATCAGGGCCCGAGGATCGGTGATCTTCCCCGGCAGGATATAGGCGCCAAGATCGTCGGCGCGTGCCGGGCCGCGGGTGAGGTCAGCGGTCATGATGGGTTACCCCGATATGTTGTGGAAGGGTCGCCGGCCGCTGGCGTGACTCTGGTCACGGCCACCGGGATACCGTTGAACACCGCATTGCCGGACGCCGTGTCGCGCAGTTCGCGCGGGCTGAGCAGGTTGCTGTTGGCGCCCGGATGGAGCCTGGCCACGGCGAGCTGGCTCTGCTCCGCGTCATGCCCCCAGCCATGGGGCAGGCTGACCACGCCCGGCCGGATGCTGTCCTGGATTTCGACGGGCACGGTGATCGCCCCGGACGCGCTCTCGATCCGCGCCAGCTCGCCCTCGCCCAGGCCGAGCCGCGCCGCGTCATCGGCGTGGATGTACAGCGTGCAGCGGTTCTTGCCGCGCACCAGACTGTCGACATTGTGCAGCCAGGAGTTGAGCGACGCCAGCTGACGTCGACTGACGAGCACCATGGCGGGCTGGACCTCGGCCATCGCCTGTTCGAGACGGTCGACATCGGCGAGGAAATGGGGGTGCGCCATCTCGATCTTGCCTGAAGCGGTCTTCAGCACGCTCGCGCCCAGCGGCCGCGCATCGGCGACGATCTTGCCGCACGGATCCTGTTTGAAATCCTCCAGCGTCACTCCGCCGGGATTCGCGCCATAGCGATCGCCGAAGGGGCCGCTGCGGATCGCCAGGTCGAGGATGCGGTCGGGGCCGCTGTGCGGCGAAGCGGCGAATGCGGTTGCCTTGTCGACGCCGCGAATCTCGCACATCCGCGCAAAATATTCAGCATCGGCTTCGTCCAGATCGCGGTCGGGATCGCCGCCGAGGATCAGGCCGAGCCGGGTCAGGACCTGCCATTCTTCGGGGCGATCCGTCCGCTCAAAGACCGATGGCGAATAATGGCCGCCACTCTTCAGCGCGAAGGGCCATGCATACACGTCCCAATGCGGCTGCTCGAGTACGGAGGGGGCCGGAATGATGATGTCGGCGAAGCGGGTGGTCTCGTTGATGTAATTGTCGATGCTGATCATGAAATCGAGCTGGCCGAGCGCCGCGCCCAGGCGTTGCGAACCCGGGCTGCTCAGCATCGGGTTGGCGCCGAAGGTCAGCAGACCGCGCAGCTGGCCTTCGCCCGGCGTATCGATTTCCTCCGCGAGGCAGGCGACCGGGAGCTGTCCCAGATAGGCCGGAACGCCGCTGACCCGGCTTTTGCCGGTGACCAGCGGTATGTCGGTCGAATAGGGTGCGGTCAGGTCCTGGTGATCGGCGAGCTGGGTGCTCCAGAGCGTGCCCCCCTCGCGATCGAGATTGCCCGAGAGGATCGCGATGACCTCGATCAGCCACGAGGCCAGCGTGCCGAAGCTCTGGGTGCAGAGCCCGATACGGCCATAGATCGCGGCGCGATCCGCCTGGCCTATCTCGATGGCGAGCGCGCGGATCCCCGCCGCGTCGACGCCGCAGAATTCGGCGACGCGCTCGGGCGGGAAGCGTTCGGCGACCGCGCGCACTTCGTCCAGTCCGGTGAGCAGCGGCAGCAGATGCGCCGGCCTGACCAGGTCTTCGGCGAACAGCGTGTGCGCGATCGCGAGCAGGAAGGCCGCATCGGTGCCCGGCCTGATCGCGACCCACTGATCGGCCTTTTGCGCGGTCGCTGTCTGGACCGGATCGACGACGACGATCCGCCCGCCGCGGTCCCGCAGGTCGCGCATGCCGCCCAGCACATCGCGGTGGCTGAAAATGCTGCCCTTCGACGCCGCCGGATTGGCGCCCATGATCACGAACAGGTCGGTCCGGTCGATGTCGGGGATCGGTATCCGCCACATCGCGCCGTACATCAGGTGACAGACGATGTTCTTGGGATGCTGGTCGGTGAGCGACGACGAGTAAACGTTTGGAATCTTCGCCAGCCCGAACAGCCGTCCCGCATAGCGCGCCGACCCATATCCCTTGGCGCTCATATTGCCGATATAGCCCGCGATCGCCTCGTGCCCATGGTCGGGCAGGACGCGGTCGACCAGCTCACGCACCCGCGCGAACGCTTCTTCCCAAGGCACGGGGCGCCATCCGTCACCATCCCGCACGACCGGCTGCAGCAACCGATCCGGATCGTGGTGGACCTCGCCGAGCATGATGCCCTTGGGGCAGACATGCCCCTGGCTCCAGGCATTATCCCGGTCCGGCCGGACAGCGACGACGGTCTCGTCGCGCACCGTTACCGCGACACCGCACATGCCTTCGCAAAATGGGCAAACCCGCTTGACCACGCGCTCGTCGGGGGCAGCCCGCTCCATATAAGCCTTTCGATGTCATTGTCGCCGAGCCTCGCGCTCGATCGCCGGCCGACGTCATCCTCTACATCGGGCGGGGCGTTCGAAAGCCGGTGAGGCTGTATGTGAACGGCGTTAGGGCATAGATGGAATGCAGCATGGCCTATAGCGAGTGGCACAAACCTTAGCCGTATAGTATCAGCGACTGCACTAATGTAGGCTGGTTCCAATATAGCTGGTTTATTTACAGACTCGGGCATGCCGGGCTGAAGGAGATGGGGGGATGGGCATCGCACCCGATGACTGGAAGGCGCATTTCGGCCTGTTCAAGACCGAAGTGCCACCAGCGGCACAGGTAAACGGAATTCTCGCTAACCAGCATTGCGAGGCCGTCAGCCTTTCGCTCAACTGGATGGACGCGCACGGCATATTCAGTCCGCCCGGCCATTTCCTGGTTGCCAGCCTCACGCCCGTACCGATCCTGGAATGTTATTATGGCGACGCGATGAAGCCGGCCTACCGCCTGGCCGGAGACGTCATGTGGCTTCCGCCCGGTGCCGCGCTGAACTGTCACTGGGGCACCGGACGCCAGAATACGGTCGCATGCGTGTTCGATGTCGATCAGTTGTCGCATCTGGCCGAACTCGACTGGGACTGGGGGGCGGCCGACATCCGTGCCGGGCTGGATATTCGCAATCCCTACCTGCGAATGGCGATGCAGCGGATAGCCGAGGAAGTCGAAAGCCCCGGCTTCGCCAGCGATCTCCAGATTGAATATACGCTGATGTTCCTCTTCCTCGAGCTGCGGCGGCATTTCCAGAAGCGCGGCGGCGAGGTGGGGATTGAGCGTGGCAAGCTGACCAACGCCCAGATGCTGACGCTCCGCGACATCATCGAGGAGAATATCGCGGCCACGGCATCGCTCAAGGCGCTGTCAAAGGCGTTGGGCATGGGCACCCGCCAGCTTTCGCAGATGTTCCGCAACTCCACCGGCATGACGTTGCGCACCTATGTCGCCCAGGCGCGGATCCGCCGCGCCCAGACCCTGCTGCTCGATGAGAACATGCTGGCGAAGCAGGTCGCCTATGAAAGCGGATTTCGCGATCCGGCGTCATTCGCGGCGGCTTTTCGCCGGAGCACCGGGCTGACACCTTCGGAGTTCCGCAACTTCCGGCATCACGGCACATCCGTGCAGTAAACCGGGGGATCGATAAGCGCGGGGTCGATTGGCCGACGGCCTCAGCCGTCGGCGCAACCTTCCGGGCCCGGCCCTCAAACCTTCCAGGTCAGCTGCAGCTCGGGAATGTGGAGGATGCTGCCCAGGAAGAATGGCACCCGAAAGCCCGGCGCGATTTCGAATTCGGGCAGGGCCGCCAGCATCTCCTCCATCGCGATCAGCAATTCGCGACGCGCGAGATGGGCGCCCAGGCAGCGATGCTCGCCCCAGCCGAAGGTCAGATGCGTCGCGCGCCGGTCGAAGCGAATGGCCTCGGGCTCGTCGCACCATTCGGGATCGCGCGAAGCGAGCGGGGTGCACAGCACCACCCGGTCGCCCGGCCGTAGCGTGACCCCGCCGATGTCGATCTGCTTCGCGCAGATCCGCGAGAGCGTCACCGCGCCATAGCCTCTGAGCAGCTCCTCCACCGCCTGCGCGCCCTTGCCCGGATTGTCGCGGAGCCATTGCTGGTCGGCAGGGTGGCTCGCGAGATGGTAGAAGTGCCACCCCATGTTCGACGACACCGTGTCCAGGCCGCCGATATAGAGGTTGAAACAGTGGCCGAACACCTCGTCGGACGTCCATTTGCGGCCGTCGACTTCAAGCTGCAGCGCGTTGCTGATCAGATCGTCCCTCGGATTTTTGCGGCGATCCTCGATCTGCTCGAGCAGGTAATGCTTGACCGCGCGCGTCGCGACCAGCCGGTCTTCCAGTTCCGGCGAATGGCACAGGTCCTGCTCCCACGACAGGAATTGCGGCATCTCCTCCGCCGGTAGCCCCAGCAGGTCCAGAAAGATCGATACGGGATAGGGCGTCGCCATCTCGCTGATGAAATCGCAATGGCCGCGATCCTTGAACGCGTCGACATAGGACCGCGCCCGCATGCGGACCTTGGCTTCCAGTTCGGCGATCTTCGCGGGAGCGAAATAGGGATTCAGCACGCGCCGGAACTGCATGTGCATCGGGGCGTCGAGCTCGCTCGGTATCAGGCTCCAGTCGTCCCCGATCATCGTCGAGAAGCCGGTATTTCCCTTTTTCTTGAAATTCTCCATATCCGCGAACAGCTCGCGCAGATGCGCCGCCTTGCGAAACACCCAGGCGGAGTAACCCGCCATGGCATTGCTGCCATAGAATGCGTCGGGCCCGCGGTGCAGCTCGGGAATGACGGTGTCGAACGGGTTTTCCCAGACGGTCTCGCGCGAGTTCAGCACGAACGACTTGACCATCTCCGGCGGGATATGATCCGGGATGCCGTTCAGGGTTACAGGGTGGTTCATATCCTCGGTTCCTCGATAAAATCAGGCTGATCGCGTTCAGCGATGCGCGGCTTCCAGCAGTGGCGCAAAGAAATCGGGCTGGTCGATCCAGCTCTGGGGGCCGGGCAGGCCCTCGAAATAGTTCACGTCGATCGTGATCTCATCGATGCCCGCCGCTTTGGCCTCGAGAAGCTGCGGCAGCATATCTTCCACATCGCCCTGCCAATATTGCATGGGGATGGCAACCGGGGCGCTGTCCAGCGTCGTTATGCCCGGCAGGCGCGGGCAGGCCATGACGCGCAATATGGTCTTCACGGGTCCTCTGCCAAAATCCTCTCTGGCCATGCGGTTCACCTCGCGCCCGGCAGCGGCGGCTTGCTCGATCGTGTGCGGACCGGCGACCCAATAGTCGCAAAACTCGGCGGTGCGGCGCATGCCGGGCTCGGACCAGAAGCCGCCCAGCAGGCGCAGCCGCGGCAGGCCGCTCTCGTCGGTGCCGACCGGCTTGGGACTCGTCTCGCTCACCGGCACCTGGAAGAACGGCCCGTCATATTCGACCGGGTTCGGGCCGAGGCAGGCGCGCAGCGCTTTGTAGAAGTCGTCCGATCGCGCGCCGCGCTTCTCATAGGGCGTCTCCATCAGCGCATATTCGGCCTTGCTCCAGCCGAGACCCAGACCAAGGATGAAGCGCCCGCCGCTCAGCACATCGATTGTCGCCGCCTGCTTCGCGAGCGCAAGCGGGCGGTGATATGCGGACACCAGGATCGACGTGCCGATGTCGATCCGCTCGGTGATCGCGGCGACATAGGACAGCAGTTCCAGCGGCGCCATCAGATGGCGATAGGGCGCCGGCCAAAGCCCCCCGGGAAGGCCCAGATCGTCGATCGGCTTCAGCGGGTAGAACAGATGATCCTGCGCCCACAGGCTGTCATAGCCAAGCGCGTCCGCTCTGGTCGCGAACTTGTGGACCGCCTCTTTGGTGACGTGCGGACCCATTTGCGGCAAAGCCAATCCCAGACGCATTCCCTATCTCCCCATGGGCCGGGACGCGGCTACCTTGCCGCTCGGCGCCGAACCTCGGATCACGATTCCACAGGGTGGACGATCAGGCTATCGTCGCGGCTGTAGATCAACAAGCGGTCGCCATATGCGAAAGGCGCCGCGCCCTCAGCTCTCCCTTTCGACCGCCTGGACTAGCTCCATGCAGTGCTGCGTATCCAT
Organism: uncultured Sphingomonas sp.; assembly: GCA_947085315.1. Lineage (GTDB taxonomy): Bacteria > Pseudomonadota > Alphaproteobacteria > Sphingomonadales > Sphingomonadaceae > Rhizorhabdus. Next base: position 23,815 of record CAMTVW010000018.1, read on the forward strand.
ATATTCCAGGATCTCGACGATCTGCTCATCGCGGATGGTGACCGCGAGATGATAATGGTTGCGATATTCGAAGCCGCCGCGTGTGTCGCCCACCGTGTGGCACTGCACCGCCACTTCATCGCCTTCGGCGATCATATGATCGACGATCCAGGCCGGCTTTACCGCAAACGCATCGCGCAGTCCGTCCGCCGCCGCGCGGACCGTGGCCTTGTCGCTGCGACCCGAAAAAGGGAGCGAGCCCCAGGTCTGCCAGTGGAAATCGTCGGACAGCAGGGCGAAGGCCTCGTCCACGCGGGATTCGGAGAATAATGCGATGAAGCGTCCGACAAGCGCCTTGTTCCGCTCGATGCTCATTCCGATACCTTCCTGCCAGTGGCTGACGGATGCGATTGCTGCGCGGCCGGCTGCAGGTGCTGCTTCAGGAGCGTCTCGCCCAGCAGCAGCAGCGCGAACGCGGCAATGAAGAAGCCCGACAGCCGGATGAAATTGACCGTGAAATAGCTCGGCCTGACATATCTGCCGTTCACGGGGGGACGTCGCAGCCGCCGGCTCACGCGGATCACGCCGATCGGGCGGATCGCCATCCACAACCCCAGCGGGAGCGTCACCAGCGTCACGATAATCGCGAAGACCATGGCCATGCGGTCGTATATTGCCGGGCGTGTGTCAATTTCGGCACCCGTCGCCCGCTGTTACGGTAACGCTGAAGTTATCTCATTGAGATCAAAGCATAATTGGACATGCGATGAACCTCTCAAATGTGAGGTTACGCCCTACCTGCGATTGGTACACATAAGTTTGCGTTTCAGCCAAAGCCTAAAGGCTGTCGCGCCCTCGATTTTAATTCAAGTAAATCGCCGTTGATAATTTGAGATCCAGCTCCGGCCATATGGTGGGGGAAATGGGCGGAACGATCAGACAAAGGCCTGACCGACGAGTGAAGCGCATCCCCGAGATGTGCCGCCGCGACAGGCAGGGCGAAAAATGAAAAGAGAGGGAGGCTTAAATTTAATGAAAAGCGAAACCAGGAAGCTTTTGCTCAGAGGCGCGGCGTGTTCCTTGCTCGGCCTCATGGCTTCGGCGGCGGTGGCTCAGGACGCGGCTGCCGTCGACGCGGCGGGTCAGCCCGCAGCGAGCGTCGACAATAGCGAGATCGTCGTCACCGCGCGGCGCGTGGCTGAGAATATCCAGTCGGTTCCGGTGTCGATCACCGCGTTCAGCCCGGAAAGCCTGAAGCAGCGTTCGATCAAGACCACCGAAGATCTCCAGCTGGCCACGCCCGGCGTGTTCCTCAGCGGCGTCGGCGGTCGACAGAATGTCAATTACGCGATCCGTGGACAGAGCAAGGCGGTATCCGGGCTGAGCTCGCCCGGTGTCGTGAGCTATTTCGCCGACGTCCCCGATCCGGTCCAGGGAAGCGCGTCGCCGCAATATGACGTGGCGTCGATCCAGGTGCTGAAGGGCCCCCAGGGCACGCTGTTCGGCCGCAACACGACGGGCGGCGCGGTGCTCTTCTACCCGGCAACGCCCGAGCACGCATTCAAGGGCTATGTCGAGGCCACCTACGGCACGTTCAACAACCGCCAGTTTCAGGGGGTGATCAACGCGCCGATCATTCAGGATAAGGTCGCGATCCGCATCGCCGGCGATTATCAGAAGCGCGACGGCTACACGAAACAGCTCGGTGCCGGCAAAGACCTCGACAATGTCAACTCGCGCGCGATCCGCGTTTCGCTGCTGATCGAGCCGTTCGAAGGCTTCAAATCGACCACGATCTACGATTTCTACCGGAACTACGACAATGGCCAGTCGACGATCCTGACCAAGATCGCGCCGGGCCGGGGCACGCTCGACGTGTTGGGACTGCGGACCGCCGTGACCGCGCAGCTGGCCGCGCAGCAGGCGCGCGGGCCGTTCGTCATCAACAATTCGGTGCCGCAATATCAGCGGGTCAAGCGCACCGCGATCATCAACCGTTCCGAACTCGAAATCGGCGCGCTGACGCTGGTGAACATCTTCGGCTATCGCTCGACATCCTGGAATTATCTGGTCGACGCCGATGGTATGCCCTTCATCACCAGCGACGGCACCGGCCTGTTTCCAGCCGGTCTGCGGTTCGAATATCTGCTGGCGGGCGCCAGCAACAACACCCATCAGATCTCGGACGAACTGCAGCTTGAAGGCAGGGCATTCGACGACAAGCTGGAATGGCTGGTCGGCGCCTTCTACCTGAAGAGCAAGCCGTCGGGCCCGAGCGCGAGCATCGCGCAAGCGCTGCTGCGGGTCGGTGCCGCGGTGCCGCCGTCGAACTACGGCTTCCTCACCGAAACGTCGAAGGCCCTGTTTGCGCATATCGGCCTCGACCTCGATGGCGTCGCGGAAGGGCTGAAGTTCAACGCAGGCTTCCGCTATTCCTGGGACAAGTTCAGCGCCTGCACCGGATCGGGCGTTGCCGGCGTGCTGACCGATGTGGAGCCGGGCGAGTGCGTTGCCACCAACCCGCTCATCACCAAGGTCAGCACCAACCGCACTTCGTCGAGCGCGCCGACCTGGACGGTGGGCCTCGACTGGCAGGTCACGCCCGACCTGTTCACCTATGTCGCCCAGCGGCGCGGCTATCGTTCGGGCGGTATCAACGGACCGACCTTCACCGGCCGGCTGGTGCCCTTCCAGACCTTCGGGCCAGAGACCGTGACCGACGTCGAAGTCGGCGTCCGCTCCGACTGGCATCTGGGCGGAGAGACCAAGCTTCGGGTCAACCTGTCGGCGTATAGCGGCTGGTACAACAAGGTGCAGGCGGCGCTTACCGGCCTGCGCACCCAGCCCACCTGCAATCCGGCGATCGTGAACCCGCCGGGCATCTCGCCCGATGGCGACTGCGACGTCGCCAACGATCCGGCCGCGCTCACGCTGCTCGCCAATATCGGCAAGAGCAAGGTCTCGGGTATCGATCTCGACGGCGGACTGTGGCTGTCGCGCAACTTCGCGATCAACTATGGCGCGTCCTATATCGACACCAAGACGCGATCGATCAGTGCCCCGGCGGCGCTCCTGCCCTATATCCCCGGCGGTGGCATCCCATTCCGCAACACGCCGAAATACACCTTCCTGGCAGGGGCCGCCTATACCAACACCCTGCCCGACGATCTCGGCAACATCCTGTTGCGGGCCGATTTTTACCACAATGGCACGGTCGATTATACGGGCGACAAGATCCTGAGCTACGACGTTGTCAACGCCCGGGCCGAGTGGAACAACATCATGTCGACCGGCTTCGATCTGGCGTTCTTCGTTCGTAACCTGTTCGACAAGGAATATATCGCCAGCACCAACCTGAGCACCAGCAGCATCTTCATCTTGTCGGCGACCTATGGCGTGCCGCGGACATATGGGATCACTGGCCGCATCAACTTCTGATCTGACTGACAGAGCAGGCGCGACGGCCATCGCGCCTGCTCTTTTCCTTTCTACCTCAGTCCACGACCGCCATTGGGAGTACACGCAGCCATGCCGACCAACCCGGCAGCACTGCCCCGATGGCAGCTCGCCGCGCTTGCGGCGCCGAGCATCGTGCTCTCGGCCTTCGCACTTCCGCTGGTGGTCTATCTTCCCGAACATTATTCGAGCGCGCTGGGGCTCGACCTCGCGATCGTCGGCGCGGTGTTCACGGCGATCCGCATTCTCGACGTGGTCTGCGATCCGCTGATCGGCGGCTGGATGGATCGAACGCGCTCGCGCTTCGGGCGCTATAAATTGTGGCTCGCGATCGGTGCCCCGTTGATCATGATCGGCGTGGCGATGCTGTTCATGGCACGGCCCGGCGTCGGGCCCGCCTATCTCGCGACCTTCCTCATCGTCGCCTATGCGGGCTGGTCGATCGTCAGCGTGTCGCAGCTCGCCCTCGCCGCGAACCTGTCATCCTCCGCGCAGGAGCGCTCACGCATCTACGGATGGTGGCAGGGCGGCTATTATATCGGGGTCATCTCGGTGATGCTCCTGCCCAAGCTGCTCGCGCTGCTCGGGCATCCGGGCGCGAAGACGGCGATGACGGCGATGGCGATCCTGATCGTCGCGCTGACGCCGCTGATGATCGGCGCCACCCTCAGATACGTTCCCGAACGCAATCTCGCTGCGCCGGTCGCCAGCCATGCCCATTTTCGCGATTATATCGGCCTGCTCACCGACCGGGCGGTTGCCCGGCTGCTCGGTGCGGAAATGCTGCTTGGTCTTGCCGGCGGGGTTTCGGCGACCATGGCGATCTTCTTCTTCATCGGCGCGGTCGGCGTATCGCGCGCCGATATCGGGATCATATTGATCTGTCAGTTCGTCGGTGCGCTGCTCTCCACGCCGGTCTGGGTCCGGGTCGCACGGCGCTGGGGCAAGAGCCGCACGCTGATGGTCGGCGCGGCGGTCCAGGCGATGTTTCAGACGACGGTGGTTCTGCTGCCCCAGGGCGAGGTTCTGCTGGCGATGCTGCTGATGACGGGGGCGGGGTTCGCCACGGGCGCCATCACCCTGTTCCCGCGCGCGATGATGGCCGATTGCGCGGCGGACCGCAGAGAGGTCGACGGGGCCGACCAGGCCGGACTGCTCTTCTCGATGCTGCTTGCGGTGTGGAAACTCGGCCAGGCGATCCCGATCGGTATATTGTTCGTGCTGCTGTCGCTGATCGCCTATGATCCGGCCCCCGGGGCCCGGAATGACGCAGACGCGGTGATGGGCCTGCGCCTGCTGTTCGGGCTGCTCCCTGCGGTGCTGAGCCTGGGAGGGGCGCTGATGATGACAGGCTACCCCCAGCGCGCCCGTTAGCCGGCGTCCTTCTCCGCCTCGCGAAACGCCTTCTGGCCCTTCAAAATCCCGGCATATAACGGTCCCGAGTTGCACCAGCCGACATAGAAGGCGAGGAACAGGCTCATCTCCTCGAGCTGCGCATCATCCAGCTCCTTGTTGGTCAGCGCCGCCTTGATCTGAACCTCTACGAGGTCCGCGCGTCCCAGCGTAGCGGTAACGCCGATCAACAGCATCCGGCGATCGCGTATCGAGAGATTGGGCCGGCTCCAGATGTCGCCGAACAGATGCGACACCGTCTCGGTCGCAAAGGCGGAACGGTCCGGCCCCACCAGCGTGTCCGACGAACCCGGTCCATAGACCTGCTCGAAGACCGCACGGCCGCGCTCGAAAGGATCGTCCTTCATGATGCTCTCCTGGATAAAAAAACCCCCGTGCCGCATGTGGCACGGGGGTTGTCGGCTCGGGAAGCCCGGAACGCTGGCGCGTGCCTCAGCGGTTCCAGTAGCGATCGTCGATCGAGTAGAGATAGACCAGCGTCAGCGGCGGCACGACGGTGAAGGGGAAATTGAACACCCACCATCCGATCACGCCAAGATCGCTGTCAGCCATCCGCCACTGCGAATCGATGGTGATCGTCAGCAGATAGCCGATCCACACCAGCAGATAGAGCCAGCTGGTGATGCGCAGGAAATGCAGGCCCCACGACTTCATCTGGATGAAGGCCCAGGTCGCGACGACCCGCAGCGGGAACAGGATGAAGATGCAGACGAGCTGCCAGACCTTTTCCGCGGTGTTTTCGACGCCCGGGATCAGCCCCTGATTATAGCCGTTCACCCAGGCCATATCGAAATGCCGGCCATAGCCGTTCACGAGGAAGGTCTTGCCGATCACGGTGTGGCTGGCCCAGGTATCGAGCGAGTAGGACAGCAGATTGGCGAAGCCGTCCTGGAAGCAGAGCAGCCCGACCAGCGTGACCGACAGCGGCCGCAGGTTGGTCCCCTCCTTCACCGCCTGCCGTTCCTTCATCAGGACGTAGATCAGCGGGATGACGCCGATGAATCCGAGCAGCATCGTTCCGCACAGCGACGAACCGACCAGGATCCAGGGATCGGTCTTGTGAAGGCCGAAGCGCTGATCCGGTGGATTATTGTGGCCCTCGTTCGAGGGGGTCAGGACTGTGCTCATTGTGCCCATCCATAGCGAGTGAGTGCGGAGGTGATCAGCGCGAGCGAGTCGGCCATCAGCATGAGTTCGCAGATGATCGCGAAGGTGATGATGTACCGGTGCAGCTTACGATCGGGCATCGGCTTGCGTTCGACCTCAACCGAGGCCGGCCAGGTTTCCCGCAGCGGAGCGACCAGTCGGCTCGCGATGAACTGCCAGAAGGCGATCAGCGCAATATTGACGAGGGCCCAGCGTCCGAACTCGTAAAGTTCCAGTCCAATCATAGCAGCCGCCCTCCGAACGTTCCCGCGAGGTGCCCCTGGATGAAGAAGCAGGCGATCAGAAACACGGCTATGGTGGTTGTCAGCACGAGCAGTGCCTGCTCATTCCTGGCCATCAGTCATCCTCCCATATCTTTTGGCGCAATGGTCCGGGCGTGTCGAAACGTCCCGGAATAGCGCGCTGCAACGCGCGATTAAGCGCTCATCGGTATCGCCCAGCAATGCGGCGAGGCGCGACACGCGATGCTGTATTCGAACTGACAAAGCCTGTTGATCAGATGAGGTTTTCAGATCGACATCGGATAACCGCCGGAAACCTTGATCGTCTCACCCGTGATGAAGCTCGCAGCCGGCGAACACAGGAACAGCGCGGCCGCGGTGACGTCGGCCATCTCACCGGTTCGATGAATGAGCTGCAGCTGATCGCGCACATGGGCCACCATTGTTTCCGGCAGTTCGGCCAGCGCGCTTTCGGTCGCCATCAATCCGGGGGAAATGGCGTTGACCCTGATGCCCTGCTCCGCGAGCTCATGGGCGAACGCCATCGTCAGTCCCCGCACCGCGAGTTTGCTGACGCCATAGGGGCTTTGGACATTATGTGCGGCGATCGATGCGATGTTGACGATCGCGCCCCCGCCGCGTGCGCTCATCATCGGCTTGCAGGCCAGCGTGCAGTGGATCGTGCCCATCAGATTGACGTCGAAAAGATCGCGGATGTCGCTCGTCCGCAGCGATCCGAACGGCTGATTATATTTCAGCAGATGCCGGCCGGCATTGTTGATGAGCAAATCGATCCCGCCCAGCGCGTCGCCGGCCTCGGCGACCGCAGCCTGCACCGCCTGTTCGTCGGCGACGTCGCATTTGACGGCACAGGCCCGGCCGCCGGCTGCGGTTATGGCTGCGGCGACCGCCCTGGCGCCTTCCAGGTTCACGTCGCTCACCGCCACCGCAGCGCCGGCCGCGGCAAAGCCCATCGCGAAATGGCGCCCGAACCCCGCCGCGCCGCCGGTCACGAACAGCACCTTGCCCGCGAATTGTGGCGATGAATCGTTCGGCTGGGGAGTGCGGGCCATGCGGATGCTGCCTTCTCATGGGGATGCGCTTCGATACCGCCTGCGTCCCGCGGAGAAACTCCAAAATGCTCTGCGCCGCGCCAAACGCTTCTCAACAACAGCCTTTGTTGCTTCGCCTACAAGGCGGCAGGTGGGCGAAGGCGGTGGAAGATGCTTGTCTGCCGTCGAGGTGGTTCACAATGGCATTGATCGAGAAGAAGTCCTTTTGTCAGATCTGCTCGGCCTGTTGCGGCACGAACTTGCTCATCGACGAAGATAGCGGCCGCATCGTCCAGGTTCGCGGCGACAAGGAAGACCTGATGAGCGCGGGCTATGCCTGCATCAAGGGCGTCGAGGCGCCGGCCTTGCTCTATGCCGACGATCGCATCCTGCATCCGCTCAAGCGCATGCCCGACGGGACGTTCGTGCGCATCCCGTTCGAACAGGCGCTCGACGAGGTTGCCGCCAAGCTGCGCGAGACGATCGATCGGCACGGCCCCGAAGCGATCGCCGGATTTCGCGGCAGCGGCGCGGTCGTCAATGCCACCGCGGGCCTGATCGTCCACAACCTGCTCGAAGCGATCGGCTCGCACAAAAGCTTCTCGCCCTACACGATCGATCAGTCGGCCAAGAATATTTCGGCGGGGCGGCTGGGCATCTGGCCGCCCGGGCGGGATATCCTGCGCGACAGCGACATGCGCATGTTCTTCGGGATCAACCCGCTCGTTTCGATCCTGTGCAGCTATCTCGACATGACCAACCCGTCGAAGCGGCTGAAGGATGCCCGCGCGCGGGGCATGAAGATGATCGTGATCGATCCCCGCCGCACCGAAACGGCCGAATTCGCCGATATTTTCCTGCAGCCCTATCCCGGCGAGGATGTGAGCATCGCGGCAGGCTTCCTGCGAATCATCCTCACCGAAGGCTGGGAGGACAAGGCGTTCTGCGCCGAACATGTCGCCGACCTCGCGGAACTGCGCGCCGCTGTCGAGCCCTTCACCCCCGACTATGTCGCGCATCGGGCCGGCATCGCGGCGGATGATCTGTGGCGGGCCGCCACGCTGTTCGCGCGCGAATCGAAGCGCGGCGGCGCGGGCACTGGGACGGGCCCCAACATGTCACCCCATTCCAACCTTGCCGAACATCTGATCGAATGTCTCAACGTGGTGTGCGGGCGATATCTGCGCGCCGGCGAGATCTTCCCCAATCCTTCGGTGCTGCGGCCAGGCTGGACCCGGCAGGCGCAAGTCATCCCGGCGCAGCGCTGGTGGGAGGATGGCTATAAGAGCCGGATCGGCGGCTATGGCACGCTGACCACGACGATCGGTACCCGGTTCGGCGAGATGATGACGGGGATCTTCGCCGATGAGATCCTGACTCCGGGCGAGGGGCAGGTTCGCTGCCTGATCAATCACGGCTCGAACATCATCAACATCGTGCCGGATCAGGCGAAGACGTTCCGCGCGCTCAAATCGCTCGAACTGCTCGTCAGCATCGAGCCCTATATGAACGAGACCGCACGGATGTCGGATTATATATTCCCGACGACATTGCATTACGAGCGGGCCGATCTGACGCACTGGATGTACGCGGCCGAGATCATGTATTCGGAACCCTATGCCCGCTATAAGGAGCCCGCCGCGTTGCCGCCGGCCGGATCCGAGGTGGTCGACGACTGGGTTGTCGTGTGGGAGCTGGCCCGGCGGCTCGGCGTTCAGCTGATATTCGATGGCGTTGGGCTCGACATGGAGCAGCGGCCAGAAACCGACGATCTGATCCGCATCATCGTCCGCCACGCGCCGGTGTCGTTCGAGGAGCTCAAGGCGATGCCGCTGGGCAAGATATTCAACGAAACCGCGCAGGTGATCGCGCCGGCCGACCCCGATAATCAGGCGCGCTTCACGACCATGCCGGCCGACGTCGCGGCCGAACTGACGGAGGTGCTGGCCGAGCCGGTCGAGCCGGGTTTCGCGTTCAGCGATGGCCGGCGTTTCACCCACCGGCTGACCTCGCGCAGGCTCCGCGAGGTGCTCAATTCATCGGGGCATAATGTTCCGGTGATCAAGAAGCGAATGCCGCTCAACTATGCCTATATGAATCCCGAAGAGCTGACCGAGCTGGGCTTCTCCAGCGGTGACTCGATTGAAATCACCTCGGACACCGGCAGCATTCCGGCGGTGGTAAGCGCCGATCCGACGATCCGCCGCGGTGTCATTTCGATGAGCCACGGTTGGGGAGGGCTGCCCGGCGAGAGTGATTTCAAGGTCGATGGTTCCAACACCGGAATCCTCATCAGCACCGATCGGCACCTCGACCCGATCAACGCGATGCCGCGCATGTCGGCGATCCCGGTCAACATCAAGCGTCTCGAGGAGCCCGCATCGCGGGAAAGGCCCGAGCTGGATGCGATCATGTCCTGAAGGCCTGCTGCGCACCCTTTCGAACACGCCTCGTTTGCCCCGCCGATAGCGGAGATACGGATGATTAACAGGATATGCGGCGCGCGCGCCGCATCGCGCGATCGGGGGGACCCGGAGGCATGGACGCGCCTGGCCGACATCGCGGCCCATATCGATCTGGGCGAGCCACAGCATGACCCTGAAATCTGGGAGTGGTTTGCGCTGCTGCGGAACGACTGGACCCGCCTGCTGCTGACCGCGCTGAGCGCCGGCGCCTGGCGCCGCGCAACCCTCAAGCGGATCGTCGAGGCATTGTCGCAGGTACGCGTCGCGCAGCCGACATTCGCGGCGAAGCTGCGGCTACTGGAGCGGCACGGGCTGGTGGTGCGCCAGTCTGGCGTCGACGGAGTGCTGGGCACGCATTATCGCATCACCGAGGCGGGCGCGGGCTTGCTGCACCAGATGGAGAGTGTCGCAAGCTCGCTCAGCGCGCATCGTGCCCAGATCGAGGCGGCGAAAGCGCGGTTCGATGCGGAGCAGCGCACCAGCGGCAAGCCGGCGAGCGCCGCGAACGACGCGCGGAGGCGCTGAAATCCGGCTTCCGCGCGGACATCCTATCCCAGATAGCGAACCGCCATCACCGTCAGGTCGTCGGTCGGATCGGTCCCGTCCTCGAACGTGCGGACCGCGTCGCGGATGCCCTCGACGATCGCGGTCGAACTCCGCTTGCCGTCCAGCGCGGCGAGCAGCCGGTCATGGCCGAACAGCTCGTCGCGGGCGTTAAGCGCCTCGCTCACCCCGTCCGAGATCAGCACCAGCGTCTCGCCCGGCGCCAGCTTCATCGGCTCGTCGGGATAGGGGAAATCGACGATGCAGAAGGGTGGGCCGCCGTCGAGCTTATGGATCGCGATGCCGCCCCCGGCGCGAATGTGGAGCGGGTCCTCATGCCCCGCGCTCATCAGGGACACCGCGCCGGTCGACAGGTCGATGATGCCGATCAGCATCGTCACGTTCATCGACTCGCTATTGTCGCGCATCAGTTCCTCGTTGAGGATCGCGGCGGCGTCGGCAAGGCTGGGGATGCCGCGCAGCACGACGCTCTTCGCCAGCGCCTTGGAGAGCGCCATGAACAGGGCGGCGGGGACGCCCTTGCCCGTGACGTCGCCGACCAGGAAGGCGGCGCGGTCGGCGTCGATGCGGATCAGGTCGAACAGGTCGCCGCCGATCGACTTGGCGGGTTCAAGCAGCGCGTCGACGTCGAGGCGCGGATCGAAGCGCGACAGGTCGGCGCGCGGCGGCAGCATCCCCAGCTGGATCGTGCGCCCGGCCTGCAGCTCGCCCTCGGTGGCCGCGGCGGCGATCCGCTCGCGCATCAGCGTGTCGCGCAGCCGCACCCGCTCGCGCCAGGCCTCGACCGAGATCACGAACAACAGCCCCGCCAGCGGGGTGATCGGCGGCAGCCAGATCTGGGCGAAGCGGAACAGCCCGAAGCTTAGCAGCATGATCGCGACCGCGACGATCACGGTCATGATCGCGATCCCGCGTGGCCGCAGCCACAACAGGCCGGCCAGCAGCGTCCAGACCACCGCCAGCCCCGCGCCCGCGACCCAGGCCGGCGCGGCCGGCGTGATCGCATCGCCGCGCAGCAGCGCATCGAGCAGATGCGCCTGGATCTCGACCCCGGTCATCTGGCTGGTCGCGCCCGATCTCGGCGTGGGATAGCTGTCGCCGAGGCCATCGGCGGTGGCGCCGATCAGGACATGGCGGCCGGCGACGAACTCGGGCGGCACCCGGCCGTCGAGCAGGTCGACGAACGAGATCGAGGGGATATGGCCGGTCGTCCCGCCATAGGGAATCAGCACCGGCCGCTCCTGCCGCAACCCCGGTGCCCCGGTGCGGGCATCGCCGCTGACCTGGAGCCCGGCCATCGCCGCGCCGAGCTGAAGCCAGGCGCGCGTACCGTCGCCTTCTTCGAGATGCGCCTGGCGGATAACCCGGTCGCCGTCGAAGTGGAGATTGACATGCGCGATCCCGGTCGCGGCGGCGGCGAGCGGGCCCGAGGGCAGCGCGATGTCATAGGGCGCGCCGTTGCTGCCCGGCACATCGATCACCAGCGGCAAATAGGTGCGGTTGCTCCGTACCGCCGCGGCGAGCAGCGCATCGTCGGGTGTCGGCTCGATGAACAGCACATTATATCCCACGCTGCGCGGATGCGCCGGGGCGAGCCGGTCGAGCAGCTGGGCATGGACGCTGCGCGGCCATGGCCAGCGGCCGATCGCCTCCAGGCTGGCATTGTCGATCGCGACGATGACGATGTCATCAGGCGGCGGACGATCGGAAGCGGCCAGCGCATGATCATAGACGATATAATCGAGCCGCTCGGTGAACCGCCCCAGCGCGAGCACGGTCACCAGCAAGGTCGCGACCAGCGCCAGCGCGATCCAGACGCGGTCAAGCCGGGCGGCGAGCGACGGGCGCGGGCTAGGTTGGTTCGCTGGCGTCATGGTTCCCCCGCCGCGACGAGTAGCACCCGGCGGGATCGCTGCAAATATGGGCCAATGTAAACTATGCCGGCCCGGCCCGCCGGCTGGACGAAGAAAAGCCCGGTCCGGCGCGGGCCGGACCGGGCTTTCGACAATGCGGGAGAGTGGCTCCCCCGACTGTTATTTCAGATCTTCGACCGAGACCCAGCCCTTGGTGCCATAGGCATCGCTGACCTCGACGAACAGGCCTTCGCGGCCGCCCGACGGGGTGAGCAGGGTGCCCGCGCGCAGCGCGCGGACCGTGTCGCCCTTGGCGGGCTTGGCATAGAGCTTGGTATCGATCGCGGTGGTGTAGGCGGGCGCTGTGGCGACCGCAGTGGCGGCGGCGCTTGCCGCGGGCTTCACCGCGACCAGCGCGGCCTGCTGCGCCACGACATTGTTGAACGCGCCGACAAAGGCGGTCGCCAGCATCTGGCCGTCCTTCGACGCGCCATAGCCGCCGGCACCGGCGGCATAGGGATCGCCATAGCCCATCGCCGCCATCTGCGCCTTCGCGGCATCGCCCCAGGGGTTGCTGGCGACCAGGCCGGCGGGGCCGAAGCCGCCGATCGACACCTGGGTCTTGGTCTGCTGGCCCGAGCCGCTGACGATCACCTGGCCATTGGCCGGGCTGATCACCTTGAGGCCGGCGGCGATCGTCTTCTTCTTGCCGCCGAAGCCGCCGAGCATGCCCAGCGCCTGGCCGCCGAACGGCATCCCGCCTGCCAGCCGGCCGGCGATCCCCGAGCGGACGATGCCCTCGGTCAGCGCGGTCTTGGCCAGATTCATGCCCTGATCGACCTCTTCCTTGTCGCCCGCGATCGCGTTGATCAGGAAGTCGGCGGGCTTGCCGCTGTTGTTCGCCTGAAGGGTGAAGCAGCCGCTCTGCACCGCCATCGCGGCGATCAGGTCGCGCGGGCTCGACAGCCCATATTTGGTCCAGCCCTGCGTTTCGCCGTCGACCACGGCGATGCTGCCGATCGGCTTCTCGCATTTGGTGAGCTCGACCGGCGCGTCGGCGGCGAAAGCCGGCTGGGCGGACAGCGCGACAGCCAGAATGGCCGCCGGAAGGACATATTTCATGATGGTGAACCCCCGTTCCTGTTTGGACCGGTGCCCCATGCGCTCCCCAACGCGAATCAGGCCCCGATGACGGCGCGACAATTCCGCAAAAACTTTTGGGTGACTATGCTGAATCGCACATTCGCGGTTGCCGGGGTGTGCCGCACGCCTGCCCTTCACTATCTTTGCGTCGCGGGCCGTGCATTGCTATGGCGCGCGCGACCTTCTCTCCTGACTGATCGAGATTTTAGTGACCGTTCCGATCGACCGTATCCGCAATTTTTCGATCATCGCGCATATCGACCATGGCAAGTCGACCCTCGCCGATCGCCTGATCCAGCGCACCGGGGGCCTCACCGACCGCGAGATGTCGGCGCAGGTGCTCGACAATATGGATATCGAGAAGGAACGCGGGATCACCATCAAGGCGCAGACCGTGCGCCTCAACTACACCGCGAAGGACGGCCTCGACTATGTCCTCAACCTGATGGACACGCCGGGCCATGTCGACTTCGCCTATGAAGTGTCGCGCAGCCTGGCCGCCTGCGAAGGCGCGCTGCTGGTGGTCGATGCCGCGCAGGGGGTCGAGGCGCAGACGCTCGCCAATGTCTATCAGTCGATCGAGCATGATCATGAGATCGTGCCCGTCATCAACAAGATCGACCTGCCCGCCGCCGAGCCCGACAAGGTCAGGAAGGAGATCGAGGACATCATCGGCCTGCCCGCCGACGATGCCGTCCTCGCCAGCGCCAAATCGGGCATCGGCATCGACGAGGTCCTTGAAGCGATCGTCACGCGCATCCCCCCACCCAAGGGCGACCGCACCGCCCCGCTGAAGGCGATGCTGGTCGACAGCTGGTACGATCCCTATCTCGGCGTGGTCATCCTGGTGCGTGTGGTCGAGGGTATCCTGAAAAAGGGCCAGCAGATCATGTTCATGCAGCATGGCACCTTGCATCTGGTCGACCGGGTCGCGTGCATGCGCCCCAAGCTCGAGCAGCTGACCGAGCTCGCGGCGGGCGAGATCGGGATCATCACCGCGCAGATCAAGGAGGTCAGCCAGACCCGGGTCGGCGACACGATCACCGACGCCAGGAAGCCGACCGCCGAGGCGCTGCCGGGCTTCAAGGAAGTCCAGCCGGTGGTGTTCTGCGGGCTGTTCCCGGTCGACGCCGCCGATTTCGAGAAATTGCGCGACAGCCTCTACAAGCTGCGCCTCAACGATGCCTCGTTCAGCTTCGAGGCCGAAAGCTCGGCGGCGCTGGGCTTCGGCTTCCGCTGCGGCTTCCTCGGGCTGCTCCATCTCGAGATCATCCAGGAGCGGCTGACCCGCGAATATGATCTCGACCTGATCACGACCGCGCCGTCGGTGGTCTACCGGCTCAACCTCAGCCATTCGAAGACCGAGGACGCCAAGGTCATCGAGCTTCACAACCCCGCCGACATGCCCGATCCCAACCGGATCGACATGATCGAGGAGCCGTGGATCGAGGCGACGATCTATGTCCCCGACGAATATCTCGGCTCGCTGCTCAAGCTGTGCCAGGACCGGCGCGGCATCCAGAAGAACCTCACCTATGTCGGTGGCCGCGCGCAGATCACCTATGAACTGCCGCTCAACGAGGTGGTGTTCGACTTTTACGACCGGCTGAAGTCGATCAGCCGCGGCTATGCGAGCTTCGACTATCACCAGATCGGCTATCGCGAGGGCGATCTGGTCAAGATGAGCATCATGGTCAATGCCGAGCCGGTCGATGCGCTCAGCATGATCGTCCACCGCGGCACCGCCGAAGTGCGCGGGCGGGGCATGTGCGAACGGCTCAAGGATCTGATCCCGCGCCATCTGTTCAAGATCCCGGTCCAGGCGGCGATCGGCGGCAAGGTGATCGCGCGCGAGACGATCGCGGCGATGCGCAAGGACGTGACCGCGAAATGCTATGGCGGCGACGCCAGCCGCAAGCGCAAGCTCCTCGACAAGCAGAAAGAGGGCAAGAAGCGGATGCGCGAGTACGGCAACGTCAACATCCCGCAGGAGGCGTTCATCGCCGCGCTGCGGATGGGGGATGAGGGGTAGCGCCTCGGGCGCTCCAAACCTCCAGCTTCAGATCGGAAATATCCCGAAAATCCGAGCGCATATATCGAAGATACGCGCGGGACTCGACATTTCGAGGGTCAGCCCAGTCGGGCGACGGACCGCAAGCCCCTTGCCGGTCCGCCGCCCTTGGTGGGGGCTGGAAAATAACCTCCCTGTGTGTCCCCGGCCGGCTGGATCGGGGGGAGGACAGCCGGCCGGGTACCTCGTATCGGCCCATTCATCTACCGCGATTTCCGAGCCGGCGGATGCAGGCATCCGCCTTGAAATCGCTCCTGGGCCAAATCTCGTCGTTGCGTTCTTCGTTCTCGTTCGCGCCGCTCAGTGGCGGCTGCGCGGCATATTCGATTCGGGCACGCGGAGCCGGTCTATCTCGGATGCGACCGCCTTCCACAGGCCCACGCCATAGCTGTCGCCGTCGCGGATCAGCACGCCGATGCGGCTGGCGACATAGCTGTCGGTCTGATCGCCGAAATCGTCGATCACCCGCCTCGCAAAGTCACGGATCATGCTGGTCTCCATTACGCTACTCTTCTTCTCCGACGACTGGGCCATCCCCTAGATCAACCCTTCCGCGCGCAAGCTTCGCCAGCCCGTCCGCGCGACGATGAGATGATCGTGAACCGCGATGTCGAGGGTCCTGGCGGCCGCCACCAGATGCGCCGTCGCCTTGACGTCGGCCTGGCAGGGGGTGGGATCGCCCGACGGATGGTTATGGACGACAATGATCGCGGTCGCGCCCAGTTCCAGCGCGCGCTTCAAAATCTCGCGCGGGTAGAGCGGCGCCTGGTTGACCGTTCCACGCCCGAGCAGCTCGTCGCGCAGCAGCCGGTTGGTCGAATTGAGGAACAGCACCCTCAGATGCTCGATCTGATTATAGGCCATGCTCGCGAACAGATAGTTCACGAGCGCCTCCGAGGTCGAAAGGATCGGCGCCTGGCCCAGCTCGATGCGCAGCGAATGGAGCATCGCCACGCGCATCGCGATCAGGAAGTCCGCGACCGCGCCATCTTCGGGCAGGCAGGCGTGGAGCGCGGCGGGCTCGGCGGCGAGCACCGCTGCCATCGTGCCGAACTCGTCGAGCAGTTCGTCGACGATCGCGCCGCAATGGTCCAGCGCCAGCGGCGCCAGCAGCGCCTCTAATATCTGGCGGCATTCCCCGTGGGGCGCGAAGCCTGTCGGCGCCGGTGGTTCCAGGTTCCGGCCGCCAAGGTCAGCAGCATCGGATAGGCCCAGAACTCCGCCGCCCATGCGTAGGCCAGTGCGGCTACCGATCGATCGACGAGGCTGGCCACATGTATGGTCACCGCGATCAAATGGAAGGATGTTACCCATAATGGCCAATATCGATCGCTATACAGAGCGAGGTTTATGAGAGCCGCGAGCATCAGCAGGTCGACGATGAAGATACCTGCCTCGGGCGTCTCCCACCCCGGGTAGAAGGACATCGCGGCGACCACCGACAGCAGCGAAGCCGCCACCATGATCGCCGCGCCGCAGCGTTCGGGCCATCCCCCCTGCCATGCAGCGTAGCTGCAGGTGGAAACGAGGACGACCAGGAAGAGGAGCTGGTTGAACAGGGCCATGGCAGGACCGAATCATGGTTGGATGATCCGGTCAAGCATGGTCGGCCCCGGTCGTGGACCAGCCCCCGTCACATCAGGCCGCCGCGACCTCGGTCAGATGACCGATGCGCGATTCGTAGGGCTTGCCGACGAGACCGCCAAAGCCATAGGTTTTCAGGCCGATATCGTCCTTGGTCGCGGCGAGCTCGCGGTGGCTGGCGATGATCTGGGCGCGCGCCTTGACGAGCGCCGAGAAGCTTTCCGCAGCATATTCGAGCGCTTCCTGGCCGACTTCGCAGGCGAGATCGGCTTCGGCACGCGCGGCGGGCATGTAGCCGGTCAGCTCGGCGGTGCGGGCGATCGCCATATCGATCGCGTGTTCGGCTGCCATCAGTCGATCGGCAACGCCCTGGGCGATTTCGCGGCGCTTGAGAATGGTCTGGCGATTGAACATGTGATTCTCCCTTCGCGCAGCCATGTCGCAGGCCACGCGTCCCTGTTGGACGAACGCTGGAAACTGGTAGAGGCGGTTAGGCCGCGAAGAGGCGCTTCAGCGCGTCGAGGCCGGCGAGAAGCCCGCCGAAGGCAAGGGCCGAGGCAATAGCGATCGAAACGATCCAGCCCAGCCGTTGCACCGCATTTAAGTCATTACGCTCCCTCCCCGGCGTGGGGACAGGCAGGTTGACGAAACCACCGCCGGTGCCAAGTCCTGGCGCGCCGGTGGCAAATGCGGGTGTTCGGAACGCAATCTGTTCTTCCCGAACCGCACTGGCCTGATAGCCTCCGTCTGTCTGCCGAACCCCATGAATGTCGGACAGGCCAACAGTGGCATGGACGGGGCTCGGGGCAACATGCGACGATTGATATACGGCTGATTGATATGCGTTCGGGCTCTCATATTTGGCCAGGATTCGCGCGGCTTCGAAGCGGTTCGCGACGCCCAGTGCCTGGATCGCCATGCGCAGCCGCTGGTCGACCGTATGGGGCGAAATCCCCAGTTCGCGGGCGATATCCTTGGACGAGAGATGCATCAGCACCATGCGCAGGCAGACACGCTGCGCCTCGGTTAGCTTTGAGATGCGATCCGATTCCATGGTGACGATCATATCGTCAAACCTCGACTGTGTAAAACCCGACGCTGCGACAGGATGCGCGCCGATCGTGAAACAACGATGACCGATGCGCGCCGGCAGCCGCTTGAAGGAGGATTCGGCTTCAGATTCCGAATCATAGCGGCATTGCTGAGGGCGGTCCGCCGGCCATTGCGAACGGCCGCCGCCACTTCTAGGCTGCATGGCATGGCAGCGGGGGACCACCGGGCGACCGCCCGAATCGCGATCGTCGGGACGGGCTATGTCGCCGACCTCTATTTGCCGTCGCTGCGCAGCTTCCCCGGGCTCGCGATCGTCGGCGCCTGGGATGTCGATCCGGTCCGGCTCGCCGCCTTCGCGGACCATTGGGGCATCCCCGCCGCAACGAGCTTCGCCGACCTCGCTAGCCGCGCGCCCGACATCCTGCTCAACCTCACCAATCCCCAGGCGCATGCGCAGGTGACCCGCGCCGCGCTGGAGGCGGGGCTGCACGTCTGGTCGGAAAAGCCGCTCGCGCTCTCGCTCGACGAAGCCGAAGCGCTCGCCGCGCTCGCCCGGACCCGCGGCCTGCACCTCGCCTCGGCACCGTGCAGCCTGCTCGGCCAGGCGGCGCAGACCGTCTGGGCCGCGCTCCGCGACCGACGGATCGGCACGCCGCGCCTCGTCTATGCCGAGCTCGACGATGATTTCATCGCGCAGGCACCGCATGCCCGCTGGCGCTCGGCAAGCGGCGCGCCGTGGCCGGCGGCGGACGAGTTCGCCACCGGCTGCACGCTCGAACATGCCGGCTATTATCTGTCCTGGCTGATGGCGATGTTCGGGCCGGTGCGGCGGGTCGTCGGGGGATCGGCGCGGCTGCTCGACCCCGTGCAGAGCGGCGTCGCCGACGCGGCGCCCGATTTTGCTTCGGCCAGCCTGTTCTTCGACGCGATGGTCGCGCGGCTGACCTGTTCGGTGGTGGCGCGGCACGATCACCGGCTGCGCATCTTCGGCGACGATGGCGTGCTCGAGGTCGACAAGGCCTGGGCCAATGCCGCGCCGGTGCGGATCCGCCGCCGCCATGTGATCCGCCGTCGGCTGGTCAACAGCCCGTTCGCGACGCGGGTGCGGCCCGCCGGGGGGCGCCATCCGATCGTCGGCCGGCGCGGCGCCGCGTCGATGAACTTCGCGCTCGGCGTCGCCGAGATGGCGATCGCGATCGCCGCCGGACGCGCGCCGCGCCTCGCCGGCGACTTCGCGCTCCACCTGACCGAGGTGGCACTGGCGATCCAGGCCGGCGGTGACCGGACGATCCGCAGCAGCTTCGCGCCGCTCGCGCCGATGGTGTGGGACGGCTGATGGCGCCGCTGCGCTTTGCAATCGTCGGCCGGGGGCCGATGGCCGCCGCGATGCGCGCGCTGGTCGGCGATGTCGGCCGCGACGAGGCCGACGCCATATATATAGCCAACCGCAATCGCGACCATGTCGCCGAAGCGCTGGCCGCGCTGGATGCGGGCAAGGCGGTGCTCTGTGAAAAGCCCTGTGCGATGCGCGCGGCCGAGGCGGCAGAGGTGATTGCGGTGTCGCAACGAAAGCGCCTGCTCTATATGGAGGCGGTGGCCACCCCCTTCCTCCCTGCGGTCGCTGCGGCGCTGCACATGGCGCAGTCGGGCCGGCTTGGCCCGCTCCGCCGCGTCGAGGCGAGCTTCGGCTATCGCGCCAGCCGCGCCTCGCACCCGCGTCTGTTCGAAAGCGACGGCGGCGTGCTGGCGGACCGCGCGGTCTATCCGCTGATGCTCGCGCTGATCGCGCTCGGCCCCGCGCGGCTCGCCGATGTCGAGGTCGAACGGGACGGCGACGGGCTCGATGTCGCCGCCAGGCTGTTGCTTGACCATGAAGGTGGCGCGCGGTCTGAGCTGGCGGTCTCGATCGCCGAGCGGCTCGACAACGGTCTGCGGATCGAGGGCGAGGCCGGCGCGGTCGAGGTGATGCCGCCGCTCCTTGCCGCGCAAAGGGTCCGTTTCCTCGCGCCCGGCCGCCCGCGCCCCTCGCCCCTGTGGCGGCGCCTGCGGCAAAATCCGATCGTCCGTCGGCTGGCGGACCTTGGCGCCAGGGGGGCGGGCGGCTGGCATCCGCATGCCGGCTCGGCCTGGCGCCATGAGATCGCGCATTTCACCGCGCTCTACCGTAGCGGCGCGATCGAGAGCCCGGTCGTCACCCATGGTCGCACGCTCGCCGTCGCGCGGCTGGTCGAAGAGGCGCGGACGGCATGACGCTCGCCTATCTGCTCAACAGCTATCCGATGACGAGCACCACCTTCATCCGGCGCGAGATCGCCGCGATCGAGAAGGCCGGGGTACCGGTCAAGCGTTTCGCGGTGCGCCACTGGTCCGAACGGTTGGTTGATCCGCAGGACATGTCCGAGCGCAACCGTACCGAATATCTGCTCAGCGGCCGGGGCAAGCGGCTGATCGGCGGGCTCGCGCGCCACGCCATCTTCCATCCGCGCAGCTTCGGCGAGGCGCTGGACATGACCGGCGAGCTGCACCGCGCGGCGGGCGGGGGCTTCGTTCGCCACACCGCCTATATCGCGCAGGCGGTGCGGCTCAGAAAGCGCTGCGAACAGCTTGGCATCAGCCATGTCCACGCGCATTTCTCGACCAACGCGGCGACTGTGGCGATGCTGTGCCATCTGCTCGGCGGACCGCGCTACAGCTTCACCGTGCATGGCCCCGAAGAGCTCGACCAGCTTGTGGAGAACAGCGTCACCGAAAAGGTGCAGCACGCGCGCGATGTCGTCGCGATCAGCGACCATTGCCGCGATCGCCTGATCGCGCATCTGCCCGAGCATCTTTGGGACCGGATCAGGGTGATCCCCTGCGGCATCGATCTGGCGGACTATCCGCGCGAGCCGAGCCCGCCGCCGATGAGCGCGCGGTTGCTCTCGGTCGGCCGGCTCTGCCCGCAAAAGGGCCAGGTCGGGATTCCCGCGGCGATCGCGGCGGTGGTGCCTGAATATCCCGGGCTGTCGGTGGTGCTGATCGGCGACGGCGAGAGCCGTGCCGCGATCGAGCGCGAGATCACCGGAACCGCGACCGGCGGGCGGATCAAGCTGCTCGGCTGGCGCAGCAACGCCGAGGTCCGCCGCCGCATCGGCGAGACGCGCGCGCTGCTGCTGCCCAGCCACGCCGAAGGGCTGCCGATCGTGATCATGGAGGCGTTCGCAATGGGTCGCCCGGTGATCACCACCCGGATCGCGGCCATCCCCGAGCTGGTCGACGAGACGTGCGGCTGGCTGGTCGAGCCCGGCGACGCGGCCGGGCTGGCCGACGCGATCCGCGCGGCGATGGCGGCGAGTAAGGCGAGCTTGGCTAAGATGGGCCGCGAGGGCCGCAAGCGCGTGGTCGCGCGGCACGACATCAACCGGATCGCACTCGACCTGATCGCGCTGTTCGGGGACGCGTGAGGCTCAGTCCCCGACCAGCACCGCCAGCCGTTCGGTGATGCTTTCCAGGCTTGCGGCGAGGCTTGCGGAGTGGCGGTCTTCGGCGCGCAGGATCGCGGCGACCGAGGCGCAGCGCTGGCCGACATGGTCGAGCGCCTGGAGCGCGCTGATATGGCGCGCGACGACGTCGGGATCACCGATCAGCAGGTCGCCCATCTCCTCGAGCTGGAGGCGCGCGGCGTCGAGCTCGTCGGCGAGCATCGCGAGCAGCGCATCCTGACTTATGGTCATTGCCGGCTCCCTTCCGATAGCCTCAGGCTGCATCCGCGATGCGGCGGCAGCTTTCGAGGATCGCCGCGGCGATCGCGTCGATCGGCAGGTCGAGCTCGACCGCTCCGGCCTCGCGCGCGGCGGCGGGGGCCTGGTCGACCAGGCAGGTCAGTGAATCCTGCGAAATGGTCCGCGCGCCGGCGGCGCGCAGTGCCTTGAGTCCGGCAACGCCGTCGGTACCCATACCGGTCAGCATCACGCCGACCGCATTGGTGCCGGCGGTCTTGGCGGCGGTTGCGAACAGCAGGCTCGCCGAGGGGCGGGCGCCGTTCACCGGGTCGGACCGCAACAGGCGGACCACCGGGTCGGGCCAGCGGCCGATCACCGCATGGGTGCCGGGATCGCAGGCGATCTGGATCAGCCCGCGTTCGAGCGCCTGGCCTTCCTCCGCCAGCGCGACGCGGGCGGCGCAGCGCGTGTTCAGCCGCTGCATCAGTGGCGCCACGAAGTCGGGCTCGATCGTCAGCGAGATGAGGATTGGCGGGCAGTTGGAAGGTAGCGCGGGAAGCAGCTGCAGCAACGCGTCGACGCCGCCGGTGGAAGCGCTCATCGTCACGATATTGCCGTTCCAGTCGAACGACGCGGCGTGCGTCGTCGACAGCTGGCGCGGCGCCGCCGGGGCGGGCTCGTCGCCATTGGCATAGCGCGCGAACCGCGCCGCGCCGTTGGCGGCCGCGATCACCAGCGCCGAAAGCTTCTTGCCGAATTCGTCGCGATTGGTCGAAGTGGGCTTGGGGAAACAGTCGATCGCGCCGCGTTCGAGCGCCTCGAACGAGGTTTCGGCGCCCTTCTGGGTCAGCGAGGAGAGCATGATCACCGGGGTCGGCCGATCGCGCATGATCTCGGCGAGGAATTCGAGCCCGCTCATCCCCGGCATCTCGACGTCGAGCGTCACGACATTGGGCCGGGTGTCGATCATCATCCGGCGCGCTTCATCGGCGTTGGCCGCGGTGCCGACCACCTCGATGCTCTTATGGCGTTCGAGCAGCGCGTTGAAGAAGGCGCGCATCGTGATCGAATCGTCGACGATCAGAACGCGGGCCTTGCTGTTCGGTGCGCTCATGCGGACACGCTCGCGATCGCGCTGGCGAGGCGGGCCGGGTCGAACGGCTTGACGATCCAGCCGTCGGCCCCTGCGTCGAGCGCGCGCGACTGCTTGTCGTCGGAGCTTTCGGTCGACAGGACCAGGATCGGCATGTCGTCATGGCACGCCTGCGCGCGGACGGTTTGCACCAGCTCGAAGCCGTCCATGCGCGGCATGTTGATATCGGTGATCATCACGTCGGGCTGCGCATTGGCCGCCAGCCATTCCAGCGCGGCGACCCCGTCCTCGGCTTCGGCGACGGTGAAACCCTGGCCCGAAAGCGCCACGCGGAGCAGCTTCCTGATGAAGGCTGAATCGTCCACCGTCAAAATCGTCTTGGACACGCGTGCAATCCCATGGTGAAAGCCCGGGGCCCGTCCTGGCAGCGACGCAAGTCGACAATCCCGGAAAGCCCATCGCCGACAGCTACGCGAAAGCCGTTAACGCCGCGTTTCCGGGACCGCCCCGGCGGGCCATGAAAGCGAATTTTTTGGATCGCGGCGGTCGGCCGGGCGTGTGCGGCGTGATTCGCGATAAGTAGAAGACCGGGGGCGCAGGGGGCTGCGGCTCGATTATAGGCCGCCAATGGTTCGGCGATGCCCTTTCGGATCCTGGTCGTCGAGGACGACAGCGCCGTGCGCGCCACTATGGAGATGCTCCTTTCGGCGATCGGGCTCAATCAGCTCCTCGCCACCGATGGCGTTGCCGCGATTGAGCAGGTCGAACGCGTTCACCATGATATCAAGATCAGTTATCTTGGTCAGACCAGGACGAGTGGCGGCGAGCTTGTTACAAAATTACGAAAAACGGCATTATACATACCGATTATAATAGTATTCATACAGAACGAGCGGGTCCTGAGTGCCGGAACGTCCGCTGGTATATTTCCCCAAAAGCTTCATTGCGGCCACAGATGCGTGAAATGCTTGATCATTTCGGCCAGAACGGCGGCTTGAGCATCCACTGATCTTCAATGTTTCAACCACGAAACAGATTTTTTGACGTTTTTTGTTGCGTTGCCAGAAGCAGGCGATAACCAACTAGAAACGCAGGGCTTTTGGAGCAAGACATATGGTGCGCGGGGGTTCGGGCACACCATGACG
The DNA here is from genome assembly GCA_947085315.1 of uncultured Sphingomonas sp. GTDB lineage: Bacteria > Pseudomonadota > Alphaproteobacteria > Sphingomonadales > Sphingomonadaceae > Rhizorhabdus. Next base: position 47,775 of record CAMTVW010000018.1, read on the forward strand.
GAGCGGCGCCTCCTTCACATCGTCGATGACGAGGCGATCGTTCGCGCGTCGATCGTGAGCCTCATCCAGGCGCATGGCGACTATGACTGTCGCGAATATGGCAGCGCCGAGATTTTCCTCGCCGCGCTCGACGATGTCGATCCGGGCTGTGTGGTGCTCGATCTCCAGCTCGACGGAGCGAGCGGGATGAGCGTGATGCGGACCCTCCAGCAGCGGTCCGACCGCTTCCCGATGATCGTCGTAACCGGCTTCAGCGACCTTCCCACCGCGATCGAGGCATTTCGTGCCGGGGCGGTCGAGTTCCTCCACAAGCCTTATGCGATGCGTCCGCTGCTCGACGCGATCGATCGCGGCTTCCATATCCTCGAACATGGCGGCGAGCCGCCCGAACTGGTCGCCGCCGCGCGAGCGCGGCTGGCGCGGCTCAGCCCTGTCGAGGCGCAGATATTGGCGGGGCTGATCCGTGGCCAGACCAACCAGGATATCGCGGGGCAGCTTGGGCTCGATGCGCGCGCTGTCCAGGTTCACCGCGCCCGCGCGCTCGCCACGATCGAGGCATCGTCAATCCTGGTCGCGATGCGCACCGTCACGATCGCCGGCTGGCCGCACGTTCACGGCTAGGGTCTGTTTCAGCGAAGCTGAAACGGCGGTGCCGGCCCGCTCCCCGGCTCGCCCTACCGTATTTTCACGCGATGGCACCGCGTCGGCGCCGTAATTATAGAATATCGCTGCCGCGCTTGCCGTGCGGGCTGCTTCCCCCCCCCCGATCGAAGCGGCCTGCGTCAGCGGCGACCCCGAAAGCGGCTGACAGGGCCGGCGGCTACCCACCGCCGGCCCTGTCCCATTTCGTTGCGACCGATCAGTAGCGCAGGCGCACCCCGCCATAGGCGGCGCGGCGCTGCTGGCCGTAGCCGGCGGCGGTCTGGTAGCGCTCGTCGAACAGATTCTCGATCCGCCCGAACAGTTCGACCTGATCGGTCACCGGCCAGGAGGCGCGCAGGTCGATCAGCACATAGCCGTCGAGCGGCACGACATTGCCCGCATCGTCGAAACTGTCGGCGACATGGGTGATCGTCGCGCCGGTGGTCAGGCCGAAGCCCCAGTCATAATCGGCGGTGACATTGACCGTCTGGCGTGGACGCCGGGCGAGCCGATTGCCGAAATTGGGGTCGGTGCGCTGCCGGTTGCGCGCGTTGGTGAAGGTGTAGTTGGCGGTGACCAGCAAGGCCTCGGTCGGCGTCAGCCGCAGCTCGATCTCCACCCCGCGCGCGCGGGCGCGCTGGATATTGGCATAGGTGAAGGTGCTGAGGTCGAAGTCGATCTGGTTGATCACGCGCCGCCGGAAGATCGTCGCGCCGACGGTGATCGCGCCTTCCAACAGCTGCTGGGTCACCCCGGCATCCCAACCTTTGGCCGTTTCGGGGCGCAGGCCCGGCGTACCGAAATCGCCGTAGAGCTGGTAGAGCGACGGGGCCTTATACCCCTCGCCATAGCTGGCGCGGACCGTGGTGGCGCCGTCATTGGGGGTGTAGGCGAGGTCGGTGCTGGCGGTGGTCGACTGGCCGAACTGGCTGTGGTCGTCATGGCGTACGCCCGCGCCGAAGGTGAGCCCGGTGACCGGCCGGGCGTGCAGATCGAGATAGGCGCTGTCGGTGTTCGCTGTCTTGCGCGACAGCGGCGAAAAGGTGCTGACCGTGCGGAAGCGCTCCTGCTCATGCTCGGCGCCGAAGGTCGCGGTGGCGATGCCGAGATCGGCGATACCCTGATATTCGAAGCGCAGGTTACGGCCCCGTGAATCGAAATTCGTCACCGGCACACCGACCGGATCGAAATTGCCGCGGTCGATCAGCGTATAGGCCGCCGCCAGCCGGTTCTTCAGCCGTCCGTCAAACAGCGCGGCGTTGATTCCGGCATAGCCGACGACCTGTTCCTGGCGCTGATATTCGGCGGTGTCGGCGAACGAGAAGGTCGGCGGCGGAAAACCGTCGAGGTCGACCTTGCTCTTCGTATAATAGCCGCGCAGGTCGAGCGAGACTGCCGCGCTGACCGTGACCGCCGCCTTCAGATTGGCGCCGAACAGATGATAGCCGTCATCCTCGACGCCGCTGTCGGCCACCGAAATGCCGTCGGTGGTGATATAGCCCGCGCCCGCGCTCAGCGCGATCGGCCCGACCTTGGTCGATATGTTGCCGCTCAGCCGGCCGCTTTCATGGCGGCCATATTCGGCGGTGGCGTTGAGCGACAGCTTGTCGGTTGGCGTGCGGGTGAGGATGTTGACGACGCCGCCGATCGCCTGGCTGCCCCACAATACCGATTGCGGGCCGCGCAGCACCTCGATCCGGTCGAGATTGTCGGTCATCAGGTCGGCGAAATTGAAGCCGCCGCCGGGTGCCGCCGGATCGTTGAGCTTGACGCCGTCGATCAGCGCGACGGTCTGGTCGGCCTGCGCGCCGCGAATGAAGACGCTGGTGACCGAACCGGCGCCGCCGTTGCGCTGGATGGTGACGCCGGGCAGCGTCCGCAGCAGATCGGCGACCGCGATTGTCTGGCGCCGTTCGATCATCGGCAGGTCGATCACCGAGATCGACTTGCCCACCTCCGACAATTTGGCTTCGGTGCGCGTCGCGGTGACGACGATGGTGTCGGCACCGATGTCGGCCTCATCGGCATGGGCGGCGGCAGGCAACAGCGCCAGCGCCGGGATCAGATATTTGTTAAACGTCCGCATGGGTAAAACCCTCCAATGGATCATGCCATCGGGGCCTCACGCGGAAATGGAAGATGTGCCCCCCGCGCGCGACCCCAGTCGAACGTCGCCTCGCGAGGTTTTGCCTCGTTCATGTGGTGCACCCCGCCCGCATGATGGAACGACCGCGACAGGCAGGTTTCCTGGCTCTCGGGTCTTCGCTTCCGTCCGGCCTTCCCGGATGCCTGGGCATCCAGTGACCATGTTGGACGATCGCTCACCGATCACAGTTGCGGGGGCAGCTTCGGCACGCGGGACGGTTCCCGCTTCCGATATTCCCTTTTTCCCGTTTCCGGGAACCTGTTGCGGGGCGCGCTCTATGCTGGGAGGCGGCGTTAGGCAAGCTTTTCGTTGCGCCGCAGCAACGGCCGGTCGCGCGGCGCGACCTGTGTGCGCCAGGGCGTTTCGTCGAAGGCGAATCACAGGCATCTGAGCGGTACCGCTCGATGGGGCGAACCGTTACGGTCGGTTACGCAACGCATTGATGCATCTCAGATTATGGCGATGACATTCGACCAAAAGAGCGATAAGAGCGGCAAAGCGACGTAGGGGTTCGTCGTCACGGGGTTTTCGGGGGGGCGTTTTGCTCAGGTCTCGCTTTTCAGCTGCCTATGGTGCGGCACTTTTCTTCGCACTGGCGTCACAAGCTGCGATGGCGCAGACCACGCCCTCGCCGCAGCAGCTCCAGCTCGCTCCGACCCGGGAGGAGCTGGATCGCACCCAGCCGCAGCAACAGGCCCCGCGCTCGGCGCGGCTAACGATTGACGGCGACATCGAACGCGCGCCCTGCGCGCTCGACAATCCCGCTTATGCCGACATCAAGGTGACCGTCACCGACGCGCAGTTCAACAACCTCCAGGGGATCAGCGCCGAGGAGCTCAAGGCGAGCTATGCCTCGCTGCTCGGTGTCGACCGGCCGATCAGCACGCTGTGCACGATCCGCGACGCGGCCGCCACCGAACTGCGCCGCCGCGGCTATCTCGCCGCCGTCCAGGTGCCGGTGCAGCGGATCGAAAATGGCGTCGTCCGCTTCGAGGTGCTGTTCGCGAAGATCGTCGCGATCCGCGTGCGCGGCGATGCGGGCCCCGCCGAAGGGCTGCTCGCCTCCTATCTCGGGCATCTGACCGAGCAGAAGGTGTTCAACCGCTATGTCGCCGAGCGCTATCTGCTGCTGTCGCGCGACGTCCCCGGCTATGAGGTCCGCCTCTCGCTCAAGCCCGCGGGCACCGGTCCGGGCGAACTGGTGGGTGAGGTCAGCGTCCTTCACACCCCGGTCGAGCTCAACGCCAGCATCCAGAATTTCTCATCGCGCAGCTCGGGCCGCTGGAGCGGCGCGCTGTCCGGCGCGGCGTACGGCATCCTCGGCGGCGACCGGCTGACCGCGACGGTATCGAGCACCGCCGACTTCAGGGAACAGCAGCTCGTCCAGTTCGGCTATGAGACCAAGCTGGGCGGCGACGGGCTGACCATCGGCGGCAGCTTCACCTATGCCTGGTCGAAGCCCGACGTGGTGCTGGCGGGTTTCGACAGTCTGACCGCGCGGACGCTGTTCGCGACCGGCGAGGTCCGTTATCCGTGGATCCGCACCCAGGGCTTCAGCCTCGTCGGCGCGGCCGGGCTCGACTTCCTCAATCAGGCGGTCAGGCTGAAGCCGACTGCTGGCGCCCAATTCGATCTGACCAAGGACAGGCTGCGCGTCGGGTTCCTCCGGCTCGACATGGATGCCGCCGACGTATCCGAGAAGCGCGCCCCGCTATGGCGCGCATCGGGCTCGATCGAGTTTCGTCAGGGCCTCAACATCTTCGACGCCTCGCCGCCCAGTCTGGTCCAGTCGAACGGGAACACGGTCACGCCATCGCGACCCGACGGCGACCGCACATCAAGCCTGATCCGTGCCTCGGCGTCGATGGAGCTCAATCTCGGCAAGGGCTACTGGATCGCGGCGCAGCCGCGCGCGCAATATGCCTTCACCCGGCTGTTCGGCTTCGAGGAATATTCGGCGGGCAACTTCTCGATCGGACGCGGCTATGATCCCGGCGTGATCGTCGGCGACAGCGGGGTCGGCAGCTCGTTCGAACTGCGCGGTCCGGCCACGCGGCCGCTGCCGAAGGTCAACCTGTCGGTGCTGCCCTTCCTGTTCACCGACCTCGCGCTGACCTGGGACAAGCTGCTTCCCGCCGGGACAGGCACCGATCGCGATTTCGCGGTGTCGGTCGGCGGCGGCTTCCGCGCGCTGCTCAACAATCGTTTCCAGCTGGGCGGAACGATCGCCGTCCCGCTGAAGGCGGCGGGTCTTCAGACCCACAATCATGACCCGCGTTTCCTGGTTTCTCTCACCAGCAAGCTCTGGCCCTGGGATGGTGAATGATATGCGTGGTGTAGCTTCCGATCCGTTCGCCCGGCGCAATCGTCGCAAGACTCTGCGGCACGTCCGCACGCTGACCTCGGTTCTCGCGGTCGCGACGATCCTGGCGCTGCCGAGCCGCGAATCGTTCGCGCAAAGCTGCATCAACTGCGCGTTCGACGCGACGCCGCTCAACGCGACGCCGAGCAACATGAACACGCTCTACACCGGCACGGGCTATACGGTCGCGCGCTCGCCCAACACCGATCTCATCACGATCACCGCGCCCACCGCCGTCATCGATTGGGAAGCGGGCAGCACCGGCGGCACCGGCACGATCAACATCCTGCCCAGCGGCAACACCGCCACCTTCTCCGGCGCGAGCAATTTCACGGTTCTCAACCGGCTGCTGCCGGGTGCCGGCAACGAAGGCCGGATGGTCTCGCTCAACGGCTCGATCATCGGCCGGGTCAATGGCAGCCAGGGCGGCAATATCTGGTTCTACAGCCCGGGCGGTATCCTCGCCAGCACGGGTTCGAGCTTCGATGTGGGCGGCCTGCTGTTCACCACCGCGCCGATCGCCTCGCTGGGTAGCCCCGATGTCCTGTTCGACATGGACGGGGACGTCACGGAGGTCCACACCGGCGCCAGCAATGCGGGCGCGCATCTCGACCTCCAGTCGACCAACATCAGCACGTCGGACTATGTCGTCGCGTTCGCGCCGAAGGTCAGCCAGTCGGGCACCGTCACCGCGGGCGGCAACATCGCCTATATCGTCGCCTCCCAGGCCGACATCACCGTCGCGGGCGACCTGTACAACATCTCGATCCCCGCCAATGGCGGCTCGGCCGAAACCGGCAATGCGATGACGATCGGCGGGACCAACACCACCAACGTCACCGAGAATGTCGGCGCACGCGCGATCTATCTCGTCGCGGTCCCCAAGAATCAGGTGATGACGATGCTGCTCGGCGGCAGCTTCACCATTCAGGAGGCGATGAGCGTCGTCGCCGACGAGAAGGGCATCGTGCTCGCGGCCGGACGCAATGTATCCGGCAGTGCGATCGACAATATCGGAACGCAATCATCGGGCGCTGGTCAGGTCAATGTTCAGATCAACGCCTTCAACGGCAACACCACCTTCAACAACGATCTGTTCATCAACGCCGGCCAGGATATCGCCGGCGCCAATTCGATCGGCAACGCGGTCAACATCAGCGCCGGCGGCGGCAACGACCTGCTGTTCACCGGCAATGTGCGCATCCGGACGGTCGGCCGTGGCGCGGTGGGCTTCAACGGCACCGGTGGCGCGGTCTCGATCAACGCCAATGGCGCGTCGATGCTCACCTTCGAAGGCGATCTCACCATCGATGCCAGCGGTCGCGGCGGCGCGGGCGGCAACGGCACCGGCGGTGCGGTCCAGATCGGCGCCAGTGGCGGCAGCCAGCTCTTCGCCGATTTCGGCATCCAGGTCTCGTCGCTCGGCGAGGCCGACAGCGTGGGCAGTGGCAATGGCGGCGACGGCATCGGCGGCACCTTCAGCCTGAACGCCAGCAATTCGGCGGTGTCTATCGCCAGCGCCGAGGATGATTTCTTCAATATGGGTTTCGGCGGGGAAGGCTTTGCTTCGCTGCTGGTCGACCTTAGTGGACGGGGCGCTGAGTCGGGCAGTGGCTTCGGCGGCGATGGTACCGCCCGCACGGCGAACATTTCGGTCTCTGACACCAACGGCAACCTGGCGTTCCAAGACGATGTGTACATGATCCTCGAAGGCAGCGGGGGCCAGGGGTCGAGCGGCGGCGGCGCCGGCTTCGGCGGTCGCGCCAATCTCGGCATCTATACCAATATGGGCGCGGTCAGCGGCGGCACGATGACGCTGAATGACGTCGATATCTACGCCGGCGGCTTTGGTGGCTTCAGCACCACGGGCGCCGGCGGCAATGCCACCGGCGGCTATGCCAATATATTCGCCGAAACCGGCACGATCACCTCGACAGGCGAAATCCTCATGCGCGCCGGCGCGTTCGGCGGCAATGGCGCGACCGGCGGCGACGCGATCTCGGTCGATGGCGTGTTCAACACGGTCGATGCGCTGAGCGAAGTCTCGATCGGCGCGGGCGGTGGCCAGATCACCTCGCAGGGGATTACCTTCCTCGAGGCCAATGCCAAGGGCGGTACCGGTTCGACCGGCGCATCAGGCAATGCGCGCGCGGGCACCATTCGCCTCAACGCCAATAATTTCGGCCGACTGGTGCTGAACGACGACGTTACGGCCGTGGCGCAGGCGTTCATCGGAAACCAGGATCCGATGAACCCCGGCTATATGGGCAATCAAAACAACCCCACCGGCGGCAACGCCACCGCCGGACGGGTTCAGGTCTTCGCCAACGAGGGCGCCGATGTCGAAATCGGTAATGGTTCGGGCGACCTCTTCAATGTCCGGCTCAACGCACAGGGCGGTGCCAGCTCGGGCAATATCGCGGCGGGCGACGCAATCGCAGGAACGCTGAACCTCGGTGGCGGTGGAAATATTCCGAGCTCGAATACCGGCGAAGTCGATATTCAACTGCTCAATGTGCAGGCTACTGGTCGGGGCGGCGCCGGGGTCACCACTTTGGGCGGCACCGGCAAGGGCGGCCGGATCGACATATATACGGCGGGCGGCAATAGCGGGTCGCACGTCAACTTCGTCGACACCCTCTCGATCACCGCCGATGGCTATGGCGGCCAGAGCGGCGCGGGCGGCAACACCGGCAGCGGCGGCCGAATCTTCCTCGGCGTCGATTCGTCGGGCGGCGGGATTCAGCTCCCGGCCGGAATAACCGCCACGGCGAGCGGCTTCGGCGGTACCGGCCAATCGACCGGCAATGGCGGCCACGGCGAAGGCGGCTTCATCAGTCTCAATGCCGCCGGTGGCAGCATCACGTCGAACGGCGCGATCAGCCTGACCGCCGACGCGGTGGGCGGCAGCGGCCTGATCGGCGGCACCGCCATCGCGGTGGCAGGGGCGACCAGCCCGCCAGCGGACCCGATTGCATTCGTCGCGATCGGCTCGTCCGGCAGCGGCCGGTTCGAGCAGACCGGAGCCGTCGCGTTGGCGTCGAATGCAGCGGGCGGTGCGGGCACCACCGAGTCGGGCGAAGCGAGGGCCGGTGTCGCGCGCATCGCCAGTTCCAGTTCCGATTCGAACGCGCTGACCATCAACGGCGCCGTCACCGCCAGCGCCAATGCGGTCACCGCGGGCGGCGGAAGCATCGGCGGCGACGCCTTTGGCGGCGTGATCGAGATCACCAACAGCGGCAGCGGCATCACCAGGCTCAACCAGGCCTATACCGGCACGGCCACCGCAACGGCCGGCTTCGGCGCGACGCCGGGCGTCGGCACCGGCGGCGTGTTTCGCGGCAACGCCTCGGGTTCGGGCATGCTCGGCACCCAGGTCAACGTCCTCAATATCAATGTCACCCTCACCGGCAGCGGCGGCGCGAACAGCAGCGGCGTCGGCGGCCTCGGCAAGGGCGGCGACGGCCTGCTGCACTCCACCACCGGCACGCTGTATTTCGGCACGGCGGTGATCACCGCCGATGGTCAGGGCGGCGCCGGCATGACGATCGGCGGTATCGGCAAGGGCGGCATTGCCGTCGTCGCCGCCGACGGCACCGGCACGGCCACGGGCGCGACGGCGACCCTCGGCGCGCAGGGCTATGGCGGCAGCGTCCAGGGCTCGTCGATGGCGAACGCCACCGGCGGCGTCGGCGAGGGTGGCCGCGCTGGTGTCGCCGCCACGCTCGGCAGCCTCACCGTCACTTCGAACGTCACGGCGAACAGCAGCGGCCTCGGTGGACCCGGCTTCATTGGCGGTGGCGGCTTCGGCGGCGATCCGATCGATTTCGGCGTCAACTTCTTCGGTTCGTTCGCGAACGCCTTTTCAGGGACGCTGACCCTGCCGACGGTCAACCTCATCTCCAACGGCACGGGCGGAAGCGCCACCGCTGATATGAGCGGAGCCTTTGGCTTCTCGGGCGATGGCACCGGCGGCTATGTCGAGGCGCAGGCGCTGAAGGCGGGCAACAGCACCGACCAGAGCTATCTCGTTATCGGCACACTGAACGGCAATGCGAACGGGCAGGGCGGTTCCATCAACTCGAACCCCGGCGTCCCCGGTACAAGCGGCGGTAGCGGCGGTTCCGGTTTTGGCGGAACGATCGTTGTCGGCGGCGCGGCCGGCTTCGGCCATGTCAACACGCCCGGTTCGCCGCTCAGCGCAACGCTCAACGCGTTCGGTTTCGGCGCGAATGGCCGCAGCGGCGCGGCAGGGAGCACCGGCGCCGGCGGCAGCGGCGGGGTCGGCGGCGACGGCGAAGGCGGCAGCATCAACATCGGCATGTTCAGTGGCCCGAACTCGTCGACCTCGCCCGGTACCGCCGATTTCGGCAGCGTCGTGATCAACGCCTTCGGCCTTGGCGGTAGCGGCGGCAACGGCGCCGCTGCCGGTTCCAGCGGTAGCGACGGCAATGGCGGCGCCGGTGGCGATGCGATCGGGGGCTTCGCCAACATAACCTCGCGGGGCGCCGACGTGTCGTTCAACGCGCTCTCGATCAACCTCTATGCCGGCGATTCGATGACCGGTGCGGCCATCGGCGGCACCGGCGGCGGTAGCGCGGGTATGCCGGGCGCAGAGGGCACCACGCAGGGCGGCGACTTCGTCGTCAATGCTTCCTTTCGCGTCGATACGACCAACTCGCCCCCCTTCCCCGGCGCGCCGGTGATGCTCACACCGGTATCGCCGGGCATCCTCGACATCGGGTCGCTGTCGGCGAACATCTCGGGCTATGACAGCGCGTCGACCGTCGGCGACTTCAGGCTTCTCGTCGACACCGGCACGCTCACCATCAGCGGGACGACGTCGATCACCGCGCTGGGCACGGCCCCGAGCAGCGACGTCTCGCTCGTCACCGCCGCCAGCGGCACGCTGACTCTGGGCGGTACGTTCTCCGTGAACGGCACGATCCCGGTCAACTTCTTCCGGAACAACGCGCAGGGTCAGATCGTGCGCACGACCTGCACCGTGGGGGCCAGTGCCTGCTCGCCGATCAGCGACAACTTCGCATCGCCGCCGCCGCCGCCGCCGCCACCGCCACCGCCACCGCCACCGCCGCCGCCGCCGCCACCGCCGCCACCGC
>CAMTVW010000019.1:0-51813 GCA_947085315.1 uncultured Sphingomonas sp.
AGGGCGACATGCAGGCCGTGCAACGAAGTGCGTTGGAGACTTTCAGGAGAAACGTCTGACACAGGCGATCCTTCACAATCCGATTCAGAGTCGTGGGGGGGGGGGGGGGGGGGGGGGGGCCGCCACCGCGATTCCACGTCAGTGGAACAAACTCTAGGAGGTGGGTCTTTTCAAATCCCACTTCGGTACGATGATGTTGCCCCTACTCCGCCCGCCGCGCCGCGCCGGCGTCGATCGACAGGTCGGTGAGCTTCTTGCGCAACGTGTTGCGGTTGATGCCCAGCAGACGCGCGGCGCGAAGCTGGTTGCCCTTTGCGGCGGCCATGCTCAGTTCGAGCAGCGGACGCTCGATCTCGGCGAGGACGCGATCATAGAGACCGTCGGGCGGAAGATCGCGGCCAAAAGTCGCAAAATAGCGCGCGAGATGCTGTTCGACCGCCTCGGCCAGCCCGCCGCCTCCACCGCCGGGCAACGGCAAGAGTTCGACCACGGCGGGCTGCTGGAGCTGCTGCTCGACCAACGCGGCGGTGATCACATCCTCGCGGCTGAGCACCGCGAGGCGGCGCATCAGGTTCTCGAGTTCGCGGACATTGCCGGGCCAGCCATATTGCAACAGCCGTGCGATCGCGCCGGGATCGAGCATCTTGCGCGGTAGCCCGTCGGCGGCCGCGCGATCGAGGAAGAAGCGCGCGAGCTCGCCGATATCGTCGCCGCGCTGGCGCAGCGCCGGCAGGCGGATCGGCACCACGTTGAGGCGGTAATAGAGATCCTCGCGGAAGCCGCCTTCGGCGATCAGCCGGGTCAGATCCTTGTGGGTCGCCGCGATGATGCGGACATCGGCGCGGATCGACCGGGTACCGCCCACGGTCGTGAACTCGCCAGCCTGGAGAACGCGCAGCAGCCGGGTCTGCGCCTCCATCGGCATGTCGCCGATCTCGTCGAGGAACAAAGTGCCGCCCTGCGCCTGCTCGAAACGGCCGGCGGTACGCGCCTGCGCGCCGGTGAAGGCGCCGCGTTCATGGCCGAACAGTTCGGATTCGATAAGCTCGCGCGGGATCGCGGCCATGTTGATCGCGACGAACGGCGCCGCCGCGCGCGGCCCGAAATCATGGACCGCGCGCGCGACCAGTTCCTTGCCGGTTCCCGACTCGCCCAGCACCAGCACGGTCAGGTCGTTGGCGACGACGCGGGCGATCGTGCGATACACCTCCTGCATCGGCGGCGAACGGCCGATCAGCGGCAGATCCTCGGCGGTCTCATAATCGCGCAGCGCGATACCGCTGGCGGCGCGCGCCGCCAGCGCGTCGGCAACCGCCCGGGTCAGTTCGCCCAGGTCGAAGGGCTTCGGAAGATAGTCGAACGCGCCCTGTTCGGTCGCGCGCAGCGCGGTGGTGAAGGTATTCTGCGCCGACAACACGATGATCGGCAGCCCCGGATTTTTCTCCAGCACCTCGGGGATGATGTCGAGCCCGTTGCCATCGGGCAGCATCACATCGGTAACGAGCACCTGTGGATCGAAGCTTGCGAACAACCGGCGCTGCTCAGCGACCGAGGCGGCAGTCTCGACGACATAGCCCGCGCGGCGCAACGCCTCGCGCACGACGGTGCGGATCGCGCCGTCATCATCGACCACCAACACCCTGCCACCGGTCATGCCGTCACCCGTGCGCGCGGCAGAAGCAGGCGGAACACCGTCTTCGCGGGACGGCCCTCACGCGCATATTCAATGATTCCACCCTGATCCGACACTAATTTCTCCACAAGGGCCAGGCCAAGCCCGCTGCCGGTTCGCTTGGTCGTGACGAAAGGATCGAACAAATGGCCCTCAATATCCGGGGGGGCGCCGGGTCCCTCGTCGATCACGCAAAGCTCGATCGGCAGCGGCTGGCGAGCATTGCCGTCCGAACGACGCATCGAGACGCCGTGGCGATAGGCGGTGGTGAGCGTGATCGTTCCCGGCTCATCGCCCATCGCCTCGGCGGCGTTCTTGAGCAGGTTGATCAGGATCTGGATCAGCGAATCGCGGTGACCAAGCACCGCCGGAAGCGAAGGATCATAGACCTCGCGGATCGTCCGGCCATGCGCGAAACCTTTCAGCGCGACCTCGCGGGCATGGCCCAGAATCGCGTGGATGTTCTGCGGCGTCATCTCGATCGGGCGGGTGTCGGTAAAGCCCTGCATCCGGTCGATCAGCGCCGCGACGCGATCGACCTCTTCGCGGATCAGCCGGGTAAGCGGCCGCGATTCGTCGTCGACACTGCTTTCGAGCAACTGCGCCGCGCCGCTCACCGCCGACAGAGGGTTCTTCACCTCGTGCGCGAGCATCGCTGCGGCGGCGACCGCCGTGCGGGTGCCGCCCTCACGATCGATCGAGCGAGCGCCAAGCGCGCTGCGGGCATGGCTGTGGATCGACACCACCCGCCAGCCAAGCCGATCGGGCAAGGGCGCGACCATCAGGTCGACCCGCATCCGGCGCGGCCCCGGCAGGGTCACTTCGATGTCATAGGCGGCGAAGGGCGCGTCGTTGGGGATTGTCGTCAGCGGATGACCGATCGCATCGAGGATCGCGCGGCCGACGATCTGGCTGCGGCTGAGATTGAACAGCGATTCGCACGCGGCGTTGATCTCGACGACCTCACCTTCGGGATCGATGACGATCACCGCAGTCCCCATCGCTGCCATGATCTCCGCCGCCGTCGGAGCCTCAATGGCCCGTCCCGGGGCCGGTGCCCGCCGCGCGAGCCGGATCAGGCCGCTGCCCGGGAGAGCCATGGCGCATAGAAGTCGCCGAGCATCGCAATCGCGCGCGCGGCGTCAGGCTCCTGGTTGATCTTGTTGCGAAACTCGGCCGATCCGGTCAGCCCCTTGGTGTACCAACCGATATGCTTGCGGGCCATATTGACCCCGACTTCCTTGCCATAGAGTTCCAGCATTGCATGGTAATGGCCGAGAATAACGTGATATTGTTCCTCTATCGAGGGATCTGGCCGCACATCACCGGTCGCCAGATAATGCATCACCTGCGACAGCAGCCAGGGCCGGCCATAGGCCCCCCGCCCGATCATCAGCCCGTCGGCGCCCGACTGGTCGAGCGCGGTGACTGCATCGTCGATCGAGCAGATGTCACCGTTGACGATCACCGGGATCGAAACCGCGTCCTTCACCTTGCGCACGAACGCCCAGTCGGCCGAACCCTTGTACATCTGGCAGCGGGTGCGGCCGTGGACGGTGATCATCTTCACCCCGACATCCTGCGCGATCCGCGCCAGCTCGGGGGCATTGAGGCTGTCATGGTCCCAGCCCATCCGCATCTTGAGCGTGACCGGCACATCGACCGCCTTGACCGTCTCCCTGACGATCGCGACTGCGAGCTCCGGCTGGCGCATCAACGCCGAGCCGGCGTCACCATTGACGACCTTGCGGACCGGGCAACCCATGTTGATGTCGATGATCGCGGCGCCGCGATCCTGGCTGAGCTTCGCCGCCTCACCCATCTCCCTGGGGGTGCAGCCGACCAGCTGCATCGATACGGGCTCCTCGGCGGGGTCCCACAGCGCCTTCTGGACCGACTGGCGCGTTTCGCGGATCGCCGCCTGGCTGGCGATCATCTCGGTGACGTTGAGCCCCGATCCATAGCCGCGCACGACCTTGCGGAACGGCAGATCGCTCACGCCGGTCATCGGCGCGAGAATCACGGGATTTTCGATCCTCACGGGACCGATGTCGATCGGACGCAGTCTGGGAGTCATATAAGCCACATTGCCTAAAAAAGCGGCACCGCTCTAGCTGTAAAGCCGCTGGCGGGCAAGGACGACCTCGGCTAGATGCGCCGCGATGACGGGGAAGCCCAGGATCGCCGCACTGATCGTCGCCGCCGGCCAGGGCGTGCGCAGCGGCGGGGACGTGCCGAAGCAATATCGCAGGGTCGCGGGCAAGGCGGTGCTCGCCCATGCGATCGACGCACTGATGCGGCACCCGGCGATCGATGCGGTCCAGGTCGTGATCGGCGCGGACCAGCAAGCGCTCTATGTCGAGGCGATCGGCGCGCGCAGCCTGCCCGTTCCGGTGATCGGAGGCGAAACGCGGCGCGATTCGGTGCTGGCCGGACTCGCCACGATCGACGCCGACATCGTCCTGATCCATGACGCCGCCCGCCCCTTCCTGCCGATCGCGGTGATCGACCGGCTGCTCGCAGCGCTCGACGCCGCCGACGGAGCTGTGCCCGCATTGCCCGTCGCCGATACGCTGGCCAGGGGCGATGTGCTGCTTGGCGATAGCGTCGCACGCGACGGGCTTTACCGGATCCAGACACCACAGGCCTTCCGCCGCGATGCGATCGTCGCCGCGCATCGTGGCTGGAACCCCGCCCGCGAGGCGACTGACGACGCGCAGGTGGCACGCGCCCACGGACTGGCCGTCGCGATCGTCGAGGGTGATCGCGCGCTCGAAAAGCTTACCTTTTCGGCCGATTTCGATACAGCTGCCGCACAAATGACGATGATCAGTCGCACCGCTCAGGGCTATGATGTCCACGCGTTCGCCGCCGGCACCTCGGTCCAGCTTGGCGGCGTGACGATTGCGCATGATCGTACGCTCGCCGGGCATAGCGACGCCGATGTCGCGCTCCACGCGCTGACCGACGCGCTGCTCGGCACGATCGCGGCGGGCGACATCGGCAGCCACTTCCCGCCCAGCGATGCGCGCTGGAAGGGGGCCAGTTCGGCGATCTTCCTCACCCATGCGCGCGATCTCGTAACGGCCGCCGGCGGGATCATCGATTTTGTCGACCTGACGATCATCTGCGAAGCGCCCAAGGTCGGCCCGCACCGCGAGGGGATCAGGGCCCGCATCGCCGGGCTGCTGGCCATCGAAGCGGATCGGGTGAGCGTCAAGGCCACCACCACCGAAAAGCTCGGCTTTACCGGGCGGCGGGAAGGCATCGCCGCGCAGGCGACAGCAACCGTCCGCGTGCCATCGATATAGGGATCAGGAATATCGTGCCCGACCATCAGGATACCATATTGCCGGCCGAACTGGTCGAGGCCGCCCGCAAGGTGATCGACGCCAATCGCGCCATCGGCCGCAAGATCGCGGTCGCCGAAAGCTGCACCGGTGGCCTTGTCGCGGCGGCGCTGACCGAGATTCCGGGGTCCTCCGACGTGCTGGGGGCGTCGTTCGTCACCTACTCGAACGAGGCGAAGGTCTCGCTGCTCGGCGTCTCGATGGAGATGATCGAGACCTTCGGCGCGGTGTCGATCGCGGTCGGCTGGGCGATGGCGCGCGGCGCGCTGGAGATGAGCGGCGCCGATGTCGCGGTGGCGATCACCGGGGTAGCCGGCCCGGGCGGCGGCAGCGACAAGAAGCCGGTGGGCACCGTCGTGTTCGGCATGGCGGAAAAGGGCGCGGACCCTGAAGACATCGCCGCCGACAAGCGTTTTTTCGGCGATCTCGGGCGCGGCGGCGTGCGGCTTCAGGCGGCGCTGTGCGCGCTCGAACTGCTGATGCCGGGGGCAACGATCGTCGAGGCGCCGTAAAGCTTCGCGGCGCGCTCCTCGAAGGCGCCGATCATCATCCGAAGCGCGCGATCGAACATCTGGCCCGCGATCATCTCGAAGATGCGCGACTTGAACTCGAATTCGATCGAAAAGTCGACCAGACTGCCGCCTTTGCCGTCGCTCGCGAAGCTCCAGTCATTGCGGAGATATTTGAGCGGCCCATCGAGATAGTCGACATGGATGCTCGCCGGACGGGCCTTGGTCACCTTCGAGGTGAATTTCTCGCGCAACGCCTTGAAGCCGACCACCAGGTCCGCGACCATCTCGGTCTCGCCGTCGGATCTGATCCGTACCGCCGACACCCAGGGCAGAAACTCGCCATAGCGCGCGACGTCGGCGACAAGATCGTACATCTTCTCGGGGCTGTAGGGCAGCGTGCGGGTTTCGTGGTGGCGGGGCATCTCAGCCGGCGTTTGCGAGCGCCTTGCGCGCCAGCTCGACGTTGCGGGCGTCGCGAAGCCGCACGAAATCGTCGCCGGCATGATAGCTCGACCGGGTGAGCGGGGTCGCGGCAACGAGCAGGAAGCCCTTGGCGCGCGCGATCGCAGCATAGGCCTCGAACGTCTTGGGTGCGACGAACTCGGCCACCTTCGCATGTTTCGGAGTCGGCTGAAGATATTGGCCCATCGTCAGGAAATCGATCCCGGCAGACCGCATATCGTCCATCACCTGATGCACCTCGAGCCGTTCCTCGCCAAGCCCGACCATGATCCCCGATTTGGTGAAGATCGTGGGGTCGAGCCGCTTGACCGTCTCCAGCAGGCGCAGCGACGCATAATAGCGCGCGCCCGGCCGGATCGTCGGGTAGAGCCGCGGCACCGTCTCCAGATTATGGTTGTAGACATCGGGGCGCGCCGCGACGATCGCTTCGATCGCAGCATCGGCCTTGTTGCGGAAATCGGGGGTCAGGATTTCGATCGTCGTGGTCGGCGTGGTCCGGCGCAGCGCTTCGATCACCTTGACGAACTGATTCGCTCCGCCATCGGGCAGATCGTCGCGATCGACCGAGGTGACGACGATATGCTCCAGTCCCAGTTCGGCAGCGGCGTCGGCGACATGCTGGGGTTCGGTCGCATCGACCGCGCGCGGCATCCCCGTCTTCACGTTGCAAAAGGCGCAGGCGCGCGTGCAGGTGTCGCCCAGGATCATCACCGTGGCGTGCTTCTTGGTCCAGCACTCGCCGATGTTCGGGCAGGCGGCCTCCTCGCACACCGTGGCGAGATTCAGGCGGCGCATCAGCGCCTTGGTGTCGCTGAACGCCTGGCCCATTGGCGCCTTGACCCGAATCCAGTCGGGCTTGCGCAGTTTGGGTGCGGCGGGGATCGGCAAGGGTTCGCTCATGCGCTGGCAAATAGGCGATCAGGCGCACTCTTGCCAGCCCCCGCCGTCATCTTTACGGGCTGAGCGCATGAGCGATTTTTCCGGGCTGATCGAGGGTTATCGCCGCTTCAAGGCGAATGGGTGGAAGCAGCAGCGTGAGCGCTGGGCACAACTGGCCGAAGGCCAGAACCCGCAGTTGATGGTGATCGCCTGCTCGGACAGCCGAGTGGACCCCACGCTCATTTTCGACACCTCGCCGGGGCAGATCTTCATGGTCCGCAACGTCGCCAACATGGTGCCGCCGTTCGAGACCACTCCGGGCCATCACGGCGTGTCGGCGGCGCTCGAGTTCGCGGTGACCCAGCTGGAGATTCCCGAGATCGTCGTGCTCGGTCATCAAAGCTGCGGCGGCTGCGCGGCGGCGCTCACCCAGCGGTTCGACGACAAGGCGCATGGCGAAGGGCGCTTCATATCGGACTGGATGTCACTCCTCGACGAAGCGCGCGAGCGCGTCGTGGCGCAATATGGCGAGGGTGACGCCGCGGTCCGCGCGCTTGAACATGAGGCCGTAAAGGTCTCGATCGCGAATCTGCGCACCTTCCCCTGCGTCCCGGTGCGCGAACGCGCCGGACGACTGCGGATCCACGGTGCCTATTTCGCCGTCGCGGACGGCATCCTCCATATTCTCGACGAAGCGACCGGAAATTTCTCGCCCGCCTGATCCGCGTCCATGGCAAGTCCACGGAACGCGCCGGGCGACCAATCGTTAAGCCCCCAACTATCAGGTTGAGGAGCTTGTCCATGTTAGCCCGTTCGATCCTTGCCATCACGGCGCTGATTGCCGTCGCCCCGCTCGCGGCGCAAAGCGGCAACAAGAGCGATGCCGCGCACCAGGCGGCCGACGCCCGCGAAGTCCCACAGACCCAGACGCTGAACAACCAGGTCAACTCGACGGTTACGCAGGCGCAGACTGCCAACGCGGTCGCCGAGGCAACCAACGAGATCAATCAGGCGCAATATGCCGCGGACAAGGCGGCGTATGAGGAGGCGATGCGCCAGCACAAGCGCGAGGTGCTGTCCACCGACGCAACCTTCATGCGCCAGCAAAACGCCTATGCGACCGCGATGCGCGATTGGCGCGCGCAGGTCGAGATGTGCAAGAAAGGCTATCAGAGCGCCTGCGACCTGCCGACGCCCGATCCCATGAAATATATGTAAGCGCGTCGTCGCCCCGGCGGAAACCGGGGCGACGGAATCGCTTAGCGCGTCAGCTTCTTGTACGCCGCAGCACCCGGCCGATTGGCCGCTTCGCCCAGGCGACGGCGCTTGTCTTCCTCATAGCTCTCGAAATTGCCCTCGAACCATTCGACATGGCCGTTACCCTCGAAGGCGAGGATATGGGTGGCGAGGCGATCGAGGAAGAAGCGGTCATGGCTGATCACCACCGCGCAGCCCGCGAAATTCTCCAGCGCCTCTTCGAGCGCGCGCAGGGTTTCGACGTCGAGGTCGTTGGTCGGTTCGTCGAGCAGCAGGACGTTTCCGCCCTTGCGGAGCATCTTGGCGATGTGGACGCGGTTACGTTCACCACCCGAAAGCTGGCCGACCTTCTTCTGCTGGTCGGCACCCTTGAAGTTGAACGCGCCGACATAGGCGCGGGTCGACATTTCGAATTTGCCGACGGTCATGATGTCATGGCCCTCGGACACTTCCTCCCAGACATTCTTTTTCGGGTCGAGCGCGTCGCGGCTCTGGTCGACGAACCCGAGCTTGACCGTCGGGCCGATGTCGATCGATCCGCTGTCGGGGGTTTCCTGGCCGGTGATCAGGCGGAACAGCGTGGTCTTGCCCGCGCCGTTGGGGCCGATCACCCCGACGATCCCACCCGGTGGCAGCGTGAAATCGAGGCCGTCGAACAGCTTCTTGTCGCCATAGGACTTGGTCAGTCCCCTCGCTTCGATCACCTTGCCGCCAAGACGCTCGGGGGTCTGGATGACAATCTGGGATTTGCCCGGCGCGCGGTTGTTCTGCTTCTCGACCAGTTCGTCGAACGCGCGGATACGCGCCTTGGACTTGGTCTGGCGCGCCTTGGGACTTTGCCGGATCCATTCGAGCTCTTCCTTGATCGCCTTCTGGCGACCGGCGTCCTCGCGCTCCTCCTGGTCCATCCGCTTCGACTTGGCTTCGAGCCAGGACGAATAATTGCCCTCATAGGGAATGCCCCGGCCGCGATCGAGCTCGAGCACCCAGCCCACGACATTGTCGAGGAAGTAGCGATCATGGGTAACGAGGATGACGTTACCGGCATAGTCGATCAGATGCTGTTCGAGCCAGGCGACGCTTTCGGCATCGAGATGGTTGGTCGGCTCGTCGAGCAGCAGGATATCGGGCTTTTCGAGCAGCAGTCGGCACAGTGCGACGCGGCGCTTCTCACCGCCTGACAGATCGGTGACCGGCAGGTCGCCCGGCGGGCAACGCAGCGCTTCCATCGCGATTTCAAGCTGGTTGTCGAGCGTCCAGCCATCGGCGGCGTCGATCTTCTCCTGAAGAACGCCCATCTCCTCCATCAGCGCGTCGAAGTCGGTATCGTCCTTAGGATCGCCCATTTCGGCCGAGATCGCGTTGAAGCGCTCGATCATGTCGGCGACCTCGCGGACTCCGTCCATGACGTTTTCCTTGACGGTCTTCTTCGGATTGAGCTGCGGCTCCTGCGCCAGATAGCCGACCGTCAGGCCCTCGGCGGCCCAGGCTTCACCGACATATTCGGTGTCCATGCCGGCCATGACCTTCATCAGGGTCGACTTACCCGCGCCGTTGACGCCGATGATCGCGATCTTCGTCCCCGGCAGGAACTGCAGGTGGATGTTGTTGAACAGCGGCTTGTTGGCGCCGGGGAAGGTCTTGGTCAGACCCTTCATCACGAAACTATATTGCACGGCCATCGGTCGCGGACCTCGTAGGGCTGAAATCAGGGCTGGAAAGTGCCGCCGCCACTAGCCGACGACAGGACAATTGGCAAATGGGGACGACCCCGATAGCCTCCAACCCCATGATCCAAATTCTGAAGCTGGCGCTTGCCGCCTCCGCCGCCCTTTCCGCCCCTCTCGTCGCACAGGCGAGACCCGAGCAGACCGCCGCGTTGCGCAATGCGGCGCTGTCCGATTCGCTCGCCTGGGAGATCACCGAGGGACTGACCACCGAAATCGGCCCGCGCATGGCCGGCAGCGACGCCGAAGCCCGCGCCCGCGACTGGGCGGTCGCGAAACTGACGGCGCTGGGCTTCGCCAATGTCCGGATCGAGCCGTTCGAGATTCCCTATTGGGAGCGCGGCGAGGCGAGCGCCGGGATCGTCGCCCCCTTCCCGCAGCCGCTCGCCCTCGCCGCATTGGGCAATAGCGGTGCCACTCCGGCAAAGGGGCTGAAGGCCGAACTGATCGGCTTCGACAGCATCGATGCGCTCAAGGCCGCCGATCCGGCGACCATCAAGGGCAAGATCGTCTTCATCACCCACCGCATGGCCGCGACGCAGGACGGATCGCATTATGGCGTGGTCGGCGTGGTGCGGCGCACCGGACCGTCGATCGCGTCGAAATTGGGGGCCGCGGCGATCCTGATCCGCTCGATCGGGACCGATCAGCACCGCAATCCGCACACCGGATCGCAGGCCTTCACCGACGGCGCCGTGCCGATCCCCGCGCTGGCGCTCGCCAATCCCGACGCCGATCAGCTCGAACGTATCCTGAAGCGCGGCCAGCCCGTCACCCTGTCGTTGATGGTAACCGCGCGCCAGGCGGGCAAGCGGATGTCGGGCAATGTCATCGCCGAGGTGCCGGGGCGCGATCCGTCGCTCGGCATGGTGCTGGTCGGCGGCCATCTCGACAGCTGGGATCTCGGCACCGGCGCGATCGACGATGCCGCCGGCGTCGCTATCACCACCGCCGCCGCCAAGCGGATCATGGACGCGGGACAACCGCTGCGCACGATCCGGCTGGTCTGGTTCGGCGCCGAGGAGATCGGGCTGCACGGGGGGGTCGCCTATCGCGAAAAGCACAGGGACGAGAAACACCAGCTGCTCGCCGAATCGGACTTCGGCGCCGACAAGGTCTGGCGCTTCCAGACGTCGGTTTCGGACGCCGCCCTGCCCGCGATGAAGCCACTCGCCGCCGCGCTCGCCCCGCTCGGGATCGTCCAGGGCGGCAGGAATGGCGACGCCAGCGGGTCGGACATCTCCGAAATCCAGAAGCTCGGCATCCCGGCGATCGCGCTCAGCCAGGACGGAACGCGCTATTTCGACCTGCACCACACACCCGACGACACGCTCGACAAGGTCGATCCGGTCCAGCTTCGCCAGAATGTCGCGGCGTGGACGGCGATGCTGTCGGTGACGGCGAATGATCCGGTCGATTACGGGCCGGTCGCACCGAGGAAATAGGTCGAAGACGGCATGAGGGCGATCGGCGTGTGAAACAAATAGGTACGTATGGGTTACAACTAACGCAGGTTGGAAGCACTATCTTGAAGAAGACCCCACCAAGGCAATATGCCCTGTAGCTCCTCATCGAAAGGAAATGCGCGGTGTTCAGCCTTCAATTCGTCAACTTCTTGATGCAGAGATGATAACAACCAGCCCCGCCGATCAGCCGAGGTCGCGACATCTAGCGTAGCAAAAAAAGATTCTCGCGTCGCGGTCCGAAGAACATCTTCAAGCTCAGCTATGGAAGTAAAGCCGACCGGCTTACGGTCCACTGCTAAGATATTTGTATCCATCCTATCGGCCAAATCTGCCGCCCGTTGCAGAACCTTCTCCGCCATATGCGCTCTAACCATGAACCAATCATCCAGCACCAAGACCAGCCCTTTAGCGTGCTGCACGGCTTCTCGTCCTGTAAATCCTCGCCGACAATGAGAGTAAAAACGCCAAAGTTGCACGACACCCTTTGCCATCTCCTCATACCCTCGTTCATCGGACGAATCTTCGCCAAAGCGCGCGGCCAAGCTCATTTTTGACGCTTTACATTCAATCACGAGGGTCACGGCGCCCTCACGATCGGCAGCAATAATATCCGGCGTGTCAAATAGCGTGCCCGACACCCTGTATGGCCACTCCCGTTCAAACCGAACTTCGGACAGCATTGTAGCGAGAAGTTCATATGCATAGTGTTCGAAACGCCGGCCATAGTCGGCGCGAACCGGTCCGCCTCCCCCAATGACATCGTAAAATAATCCTGTCGTAACTCGATTTACAATCAGATCAGGAAGAGGTGCATACATTCTGCGTCCCTTAGGCCCCATCAAAATGCAGGGGTATTGACGGAAAATGCTAGGCTTGTAAGCAACTGCTTCTCCAGTACTTCTTAATTCGCGCGCTTCACGCGCCACGTGGGCAGAAGGGCGCGCAAGGCGAGAAAGTACTCTCTCCAATTTATCAGGGGCAACTCCCATTTCTTCTAGAATCCGAAGGTCAGAATGAGGCCGCAACACCGGCTGGCCTAAAAACGCAGCCATAAGAGCGAATCCCACGAAGGTCATATCTTCAATGGAAATACCGTGCGTTTCCGAAAAATATCGGGCGCACTCGCCTTGGCCATAAATCCGGGCACTGCGGTAAAAAGTAGCAGCGTTCAGAAATCCGCGCTGCCATTCGAATTGGCGTGCGCCGATCCTCCCCACCTCATGCAAAATATTTAGTGTGTTCCGACGAATCGAATATTCTGCCCCCTCTAGGTGCCGGAGAATATTCACAGTGTTTGCAATGGTGGCCCAATCACGGCAATCAAACGTCCGATAAATTGAAGCTTTAGTCGAAGCGAAAAGCTCGTTTCCTAACGTCTCCAGTTCCCACGGATAAATCGCATGCGGACCCAAAATCCCGTTCGCAGCGGCTCCTTGCGGCATTGCGCGAAAGAAGCCTGAGGCAGGTGAAGGGCGGTCGGTTTGAAGAGCATTCAGCGCCCATAACATGGCAATAAAAGATTCTTCGTCAGCCTGCGACAGGCAGCCTGAAAGCGCGGCCCGAAGCACGTGAACCTCACTATCTGGAGATGATACGATCATAAATCTCCGTGGAAGGTCCTAATTCGGCAGGCCCTTCGCCGCATCCTCCGGCGCCACCAGCATATCGACCACCGGCTCGCTCGCCCGCGTCTCGATCGCGGGGAGTTCCTCGATCTCCTTGCCGCCGGTTTCGATGTTGAGCTCGCGGAATTTGCGGCCCGTGACCAGCACGCGGCCCTCGAAGCTCGCGACGAATTTGTTGTAATTCTCGACCGCGCTGTTGAGCCCGCCGCCGACGCGCTTGAGATGGGTCGCGGCGACCGAGAGGCGCTCGAACATCTCTTTGCCGAGCTGGCCGATCTGACGGGCCTCCTCGGCCATCTTCTCCTGCCGCCAGACGCTGGCGACGGTGCGGGCGAGTGCGACGAGATTGATCGGGGTCGCGATCAGCACGCGCCGCTCATGCGCCCACTCCCACAGCTCATGATCCTGTTCCATCGCCGCCGACAGGAAATGCTCACCGGGGATGTACATCACCACATAGTCGGCGGCGTCGCCGAAGCGGTCCCAATAGCTTTTCTGGCCGAGTTGGGTGGCGTGAAGCCGCAGCGCGGCGGCGTGGGCCTTGAGCAGGGTCAGCCGCGCGGCATCATCGACCTGTTCGGTCGCATCCATATAGGCGTTGAACGAGCATTTGGCGTCGATGATGAGCTTGCGCCCGCCGGGCAGCCGGACGATCACGTCGGGCCGCAGCCGCCCGTCCTCGGTATCGACCGACACCTCGGTCTGGAAATCGGCATAGGGCGAGAGACCCGCCTGTTCGAGCACGTTGCGCAGCGACTGTTCGCCCCAGCGGCCGCGCGCCTTGGGGCTGGCGCGCAGCGCATTGACGAG
The DNA here is from genome assembly GCA_947085315.1 of uncultured Sphingomonas sp. Classification (GTDB taxonomy): domain Bacteria; phylum Pseudomonadota; class Alphaproteobacteria; order Sphingomonadales; family Sphingomonadaceae; genus Rhizorhabdus. Next base: position 13,761 of record CAMTVW010000019.1, read on the forward strand.
CTTGGCGGCCTCGTCGCGGACCTGCCCCTGCCCCACCCGCACCTGATCGACCGCCTCGCGCAGGCCGGCATAGCTGTCGACCCGGTCCTTCTCGACCCGCTGCAATCCTTCCTCATAGCGCTTCAGCGTCGATTCGACCGGGGTCAGCAGTGCCTTCAGCTGTGCCTCGCTCTTCTCCCCCGCCTGATGGAAGCGCTGGTCGGCGCGTTCGAGGAACTGGCGCTGCGCCTGTTCGAGCAGCTTGCCGCCAATCTCCGCGAACTGCGCCGACAGTTGCTCCTTCGCCTCCTGGAGTTGCCTGATCTGCGCCTCGAACGCGTCGGTGCGCGCCTGCCGTTCGGCCTGCAGCCCTGATCGCTCGATCTCCGAGCGGCTGAGCGCGTCGCGGGTCGAATCGAGCGCCCTGCGAAGCTCGACCACATCGGCCGAGCCTGCCGCCGCGATCCGGCTGCGCAGCAGCCAGCCCAGCGCCAGGCCCAGCATCAGGCAGAAGGGAAGCGCCAGCGCGGCAGTCAACGACATCGCAAGATCCTTTGGAACATTAGGCGAACCGTGCCGCGCCACCGCGCCGATTGCAAGCAAACTCCATGCTTCCCATCGGCGCCATACAGGCTAGTATCGGCGACGGGGTAGTATCGGGGGATGTCGTATGCCGAATAGCGCTGGGCCCGTGTCGATCGGCGCGCGCATAAGCTCTTATTGGACGGAGCTGCGCAAGGCGACGAAGAAGATCGGCCCGACCCGGCTGACCGCCACCGCGATTTTCCTGATCTTCGGTCTGCTCGTCGCGCGCTACAGCTGGAACGTCTTCCTGGTGAAGGATTTCGAACGCGCGCTGTTCGACGTCCGGCTGCTGCTCGCATCGCCCCGCGTCGAGACCGACCCGCGCATCGCGATGGTGACCTTCACCGAGGATACGCTGCGACTCACCGGCCGCCGTTCACCGCTCGACCGTTCGATGCTCGCCAAGGGCCTGCTGGCGCTCGACCAGATGAACCCCAAGGGGATCGGCATCGATATTCTGATCGATCAGCCGACACCCGAGGATCAGATCCTGATCGACGCCTTCCGGACGATGAAGACCCCGACCTATGTCGGCTTCGCGTCCAACGCGACCAATGCGACCTTCATGACGCTCGACCAGGAGAATTTCCTGCGCGATTTCCTGAAGCAGACCAAGCCCGGCAATGTCCATGCGACCAGCATCCGACTGCTCGCCGACGATGACGGGGTGATGCGCAGCTGGCCCAACCAGCCCCGCGAACTGCCGCCGTTGATGGCCAATTCGCTGACCGGCGGCTACCAGCATTTCCGCGATTTCCAGGGATCGATCCGCTACCGGCTGCCGATGTTCGCGGACCGGCCGGTGTTTGACAAATTCCCGATCGAGGTGATCGCCAATCCCGACCTGATCGAGGCGTTCCGCCCGCAGATCGAGGGCCGCTACATCATGATCGGCGGCGATATTCCCGATGTCGATCAGTTCATCACCCCCTCCTCGCGCATCCAGCGCGGCGAGACCACGATCGGGCTGGAGATTCACGCCACCCTGCTGGCACAGATGCTCGACAATATCACCCCGAAGAAGATCCCCAGTTGGGGGCTGTGGCTGATCGGCATCGGTATCATCGTGCTCGGCGCGCTCACGGCGGTGGCGAACATGAAGATCTGGAAGCTCACCCTGCTGCTGATCTTCCAGCTCGCGGCGGTCGCGGCGGTGCCCTTCGTCTGGCAGTTCAACGGGGTCGATACCCAGGGGCTGCCGGTGGTGGGCTGGGTGATCGGTTGGATCTTCTCCTATTCGGCGGTCGGCACCGCGGCACGCAGCATCGGCTCGGAGCAGCGCAATTTCGCGGCGTCGGCGCTTGGCAAATATCTGCCGCGCGACATCGCCGCCGACATCATGAAGAATCCCGAGCGGCTCCAGCTGCACGGCGAGAAGCGCGAAATCTTCGCGCTGTTCAGCGATCTTGAGGGCTTCACCAAGCTCAGCCATCAGATCGAGCCGGAAATGGTCGCCTTCCTGCTCAACCATTATCTCGACGTGCTGTCCGAAACGGTGCTCGAATATGGCGGCACGATCGACAAATTCGTCGGCGATGCGGTGGTCGCCTTCTGGGGGGCGCCGATCAGCCGACCCGACGATGCCGATCGCGCGGTGAAATGCGCCGTCGCGATGTATGAGGCTGGCGAGAAGTTCCGTCGCGAGGCGCCCGAAGGCGTCCCCCCGATCGGGGTGACCCGGATCGGCGTCCACCGCGGCGAAGCGATCGTCGGCAATTTCGGGGGCGAAGGTCGCATCCAATATACCGCGCTGGGCGACTCGATGAACACTGCCGCGCGTCTCGAAGGCGCCAACAAATATCTCAAGACCAAGACCCTGGTAAGCGACACCGTCGTCGAAAAATCGACGCTGGGTTATTTCCGTCCAATGGGCCGGATCGCGGTTTCGGGGCGCTCTACCCCGATGATCATCTACGAACCCGTCCCCGATTTTTCTGCGGAGGCTGTGCAACAGTTCACAGACATGCTGCGTAAGTTCGACGATGGTGATGTTACTGTGTTGGCCCAGTTCGAAGAAATGGCCTTAACGAATCCTGATGATAAGGCGCTCGCTAATCTGATAAAGCGTCTTCATGAGGTTGGACCTGGAGGGTATAGTGCACTCGACAAATAAGCGCCCGCCGCAGGCTGCAATTGCGGTACTTGTGGGAATGATGCTGGCGGGGTCCGCCGTCGCGGCGCCGCTGGTTGTGCGTTCGGCCGGTCCTTCGGCCAAGACCTACCCGGCCGGCAAGGCTCTGGCCGACAACGCCAAGCTCACACTCAAGGCCGGCGATACCGTCGTCCTGCTCGACGGCCGCGGCACCCGCACCTTGAGCGGTCCAGGCACCTTCAGTGCCAGCGCTTCCGCGGTGGCGGCGGCGACCACGGGCTCGACGCTGGGCGCGCTGGTCGCGGGCGGCGGTGAACGCCGCGCGCGGATCGGAGCGGTGCGCAGCGCCAGCGGCATCGACAAGAACGCCGGCAAGAACCCGAACGTCTGGTATGTCGACGTGACGCGTAGCGCGAACATGTGCATCGCCGACACCTCGTCGGTCACCGTCTGGCGGCCCTCGGCCGCCACGGCGGCGTCGGTAACGGTCACCAAGACCGATGGCAGCACCGCGACGATCGAGCTTCCGGCCGGCCAGTCGGCCGCGCTGTGGCCGGCAAGCCTGCCCGTCACCGACGGCAGCGCGTTCAAGCTCAGCTGGGAAGGCGCCAAGGCGCCGACGAACCTCAAGTTCGTCGTCGTCAAGCCGGGCTCGCCCGGCCTGGAGGACATGGCCCAGTCGCTGATCAAGGCCGGCTGCAACGCGCAGCTCGACCTGCTGATCGAGACGGTCGCCCTGCCCGCCGGCAGCCCGCAAGGCTGAACCCGGCGACCTCGTCATGAGCAAAGGCCGGCGGGAGCGATCCCGCCGGCCTTTCTCGTTTTCGGCTTACCTTTGCCCCCGAGCGTCATCCCCGCGAAGGCGGGGATCCATATTCTCCAACGCCCGAACCACTTGCGGTTCGGAGGTTATGGATTCCCGCCTCCGCGGGAATGACGGCTGGTGACTTGGCCTAGGTCGATAAATTGCTCTAGAGCCGCAGCGATTATCACATATGGAAAAATCACAGCCTCGCGCCTTACCGGATTTGGATATTTCATGACGGACCCCGCCGATTCCGCCCCGCTGATGCTGTTCGACAGCCTGACCCGCGCCACCCGCGCGTTCGCGCCGATCGATCCGGCGATGGTGCGGCTCTACAGCTGCGGGCCGACTGTCTATAATTTCGCGCACCTCGGCAATCTGCGCGCCTATGTCTTCACCGACACGTTGCGCCGGACGCTCAACTGGAAGGGCTGGCCGGTCAATCATGTCATCAACATCACCGATGTCGGCCACCTGACCTCCGACGCCGACGAGGGCGACGACAAGATGGAGGCGGCCGCGAAGAAAGCGGCCAGGACGATCTGGGAGATCGCCGCCTTCTTCACCGACGCCTTCAAGGCCGACCTCAAGTCGCTCAACATCACCGCGCCGACGATCTGGAGCGTCGCGACCGATCATATCCAGGACATGATCGCCTTTGCCCGGTCGATCGAGGATGCGGGGGCGAGCTACGAACTCGACAGCGGGCTCTATTTCGACACCGCCAAAGTGCCCGATTATGGCCGGCTTGCCGGTGCGCGCGGTGACGAGACGGTGGGCCGCATCGCCGAGGTCGAGGGCAAGCGCAATCCCGCAGACTTCGCGCTGTGGCGGCGGTCGGCGCCGGGAGAACAGCGCCAGATGGAATGGCTGTCGCCCTGGGGGCCAGGCGCGCCGGGCTGGCATCTCGAATGCTCGGTGATGAGCATGAAATATCTCGGCACCCGGTTCGACATCCACACCGGCGGCATCGACCACCGCGAAATCCATCATTGCAACGAGATCGCCCAGAATCAGGCCTTCACCCGCACCGCGGAGTCAGGTGCCAATTTCTGGATGCACAACAACTTCCTCGTCGATCGCGGCGGCAAGATGTCGAAGTCCAGGGGCGGGTTCGCGACCTTGAAAAGCGTCATCGACAAGGGGGTCCACCCCCTCGCCTACCGCCTGCTCTGCCTGTCGGCGCATTATCGGTCCGAACTCGAATTCTCACCCGAGGCGCTGGCCGCCGCACTGACCCGGCTGCAGCGGCTCGTGATCGCGGTGGAACAGCTGCGCGACAAGGCCGGCACACCCGACTGGCTGCGGCTGATCGGGGAAAGCACGGCCAGCAAGGGCGCGTCGTTCGCCTTTCAGCGCAGCGCGATCGAAGCCGGGCTGGGCAAGGGCGCACTCGCCCTGCTCGCCCAGTTCGACGAGGCGCTGAGCGGGGACCTGATGGTGCCGCAGGCGCTACCGCTGATCGAAACCGTGCTCGCCGACAAATCGATCCCGCCCGGCGAGAAGCTGCGCCTCGTCGCCAGCATGGATCTGGCACTGGGGCTCGACCTGCTCGCCATCAGGCGGATCGATCTGCGCCTGCGTCCCGATGATGCCCGGATCAGCGAAAGCGAGATCGAGGCCCGGCTGGAAGAGCGACAGGCCGCGCGCGCCGCGAAGGATTATGCCGCCTCCGATCGCATCCGCGACGAACTCGCGGAATGCGGCGTCGCGGCAATGGATGGCGGCAGCGCGATGCGCTGGGACTGGATTCTCGATCTCCAGGATTGACGGCTGAAGCGCCATCCGCGCCGCGGGGGTTACTCCGATCCCGCGAAATGCGCTGTATTCAGATGGTTGCGGCCGATATTGCCGAGGACGGGTGAATCGGTCAGAAACGATCGAGCCAGCAAGAATATTGCGGAATCAATCCGCAACGGATTGTAAAAAACCCTGTTCCCCGTCGCCGAAATGACATAGCAATCCCACTATCTTGCGGGGTCGCAGCAGGGGCGCGACGCACTGAGGGGGAGCAAAACATGGCGACCAAGGCATCAGATCTGTTTATCCAGTGTCTGGAGGAAGAGGGCTGCGAATATATCTTCGGCGTTCCCGGCGAAGAGAATCTCGACATGCTCGACAGCCTGTCGCGCTCCAAGAAGATCAAGCTGATCCTCACCCGCCATGAACAGGGCGCCGGCTTCATGGCCGCGACCTATGGCCGCCACACCGGCAAGACCGGCGTCTGCATGGCGACGCTCGGGCCGGGTGCCACCAATTTCGTGACCGCGGCGGCCTATGCTTTTCTGGGCGGCATGCCGATCCTGATGGTCACCGGGCAGAAGCCGATCAAGAAGTCCAAGCAGGGCCGCTTCCAGATTCTCGACGTCGTCGACATGATGCGCCCGATCACCAAGTTCACCCATCAGCTCGCCTCTTCCGACAATATTCCCAGCAAGGTGCGCGAAGCATATCGCCTCGCCGAGGAAGAAAAGCCGGGCGCGACCCATATCGAGTTCCCCGAGGACATCGCCGACGAGCATACCGACGAGGTGCCGCTGAAGGCCTCGCTGGCACGGCGCCCGACCGCCGACTCCAAGGCGATCCGCGCCGCGGTCAAGATGATCGAGGACGCCAAGTCGCCGGTGCTGGTGATCGGCGCGGGCGGCAATCGCAAGCTCACCGGCCGCATGCTGCTCCAGTTCGTCGAGAAGACCGGCATCCCCTTCGTCACCACCCAGCTTGGCAAGGGCGTGGTCGACGAGAATCACCCGAAGTTCCTCGGCTGCGCCGCGCTGTCGGCGGGCGACTTCGTCCACCGTTCGATCGAGCATGCGGATCTGATCGTCAACATCGGCCATGACGTGATCGAAAAGCCGCCCTTCTTCATGAAGACCGGCGGCACTCCGGTGATCCACGTCAGCACCAAGACGGCGGAAGTCGATCCGGTCTACTTCCCGCAGGTCGAGGTGATCGGCGACATCGCCAACGCGATCTGGCAGATGAAGGAAGACATCGTCCCCTCGGGGAAGTGGAATTTCGACTTCATGTTCAAGGCGCGCAAGGCCGAGGTCGAGCATACCGCATCGCTCGACGGCGACACCCGCTTCCCGATCTTCCCGCCGCATCTCGTCCGTGAGATCCGCACCGCGATGCCGTCGGACGGGATCATCTGCCTCGATAACGGCGTCTACAAGATCTGGTTCGCCCGCAATTACAACGCGCGCCAGGCCAATACCGTGCTCCTCGACAACGCGCTGGCGACGATGGGTGCCGGCCTGCCGTCGGCGATGGCTTCGGCGATGGTCTATCCCGACCGCAAGGTGATGGCGATCTGCGGCGACGGCGGCTTCATGATGAACAGCCAGGAGATGGAGACGGCGGTACGCCTCGGCCTCAACATCACCGTGCTGATCCTCAACGACTCGTCTTACGGCATGATCCGCTGGAAGCAGGCGAATATGGGCTTCAAGGATTGGGGGCTGACCTATGGCAACCCCGATTTCGTCAAATATGCCGAAGCTTACGGCGCATTCGGCCACCGCGTCGAAAGCGCGGATCATCTGACCAAGCTGCTCAAATATTGCCTCGACACGCCGGGCGTCCATCTGATCGACTGCCCGGTCGACTATTCCGAGAACGACCAGATCCTGAACAAGGACATCAAGGCGCTCAGCAAGAAGGTCTCGTAAGGGATGGCGTCGCCCCGGCGGAGGCCGGGGCCGGCATGTTTCGCAGAGCGACATTCGCGTCCCGGGGAGACTGGCGGCCCCGGCCTCCGCCGGGGCGACGAATTCAAGGACGATCGCGATGAAGCTCCAGGATAAATACCCGCTCTACCTCGCCAATGAGGCGCAGCAGCCCAACACCGACCTGAAGGTGACCGACAAGTTCACCGGCGAGGTCGCGACCCTCGTCGCGCTGGCCGATGCCAAGACGATCGACAAGGGCATCGAATGGGCGGTCAAGGCCGCCGAGCCGATGGCGAAGATGGCGAGCTATGAGCGGCAGGCTGTCCTCCAGCATTGCGTCGATCGCTTCACCGAGCGCAAGGACGAACTGGCCTATGCGCTGTGCATCGAGGCCGGCAAGCCGATCAACGATTCGCGCGGCGAGGTCGGCCGGCTGATCGATACCTTCCGCATCGCCGCCGAGGAATCGGTGCGCATGACCGGCGAGGTCCAGCCGCTCGACATCAGCCCGCGCGCCAAGGGCTATCAGGGGATCTGGAAGCGGGTGCCGATCGGCCCCTGCTCGTTCATCTCGCCCTTCAATTTTCCACTCAACCTCGCCGCGCACAAGATCGCCCCGGCGATCGCGGTCGGCTGCCCGTTCGTGATGAAGCCGGCGAGCCGCACGCCGCTCGGCGCGATCATCATGGGCGAAGTCCTGGCCGAGACGAACCTGCCGAAGGGCGCCTTCTCGATCCTGCCGGCGGCGCGCGACGGCGCCGATCTGTTCACCACCGACGACCGGCTCAAGCTGCTCTCCTTCACCGGCTCGCCCGATGTGGGCTGGGACCTGAAGGCGCGGTGCGGCAAAAAGAAGGTCGTTCTCGAACTTGGTGGCAACGCCGCCGTCGTGATCGACGCCGACGCCGATCTCGATGATGCGGTGGACCGCACCGTGTTCGGCGCCTTCTATCAATCCGGGCAGTCGTGCATCGGCGTTCAGCGCATCCTGGTCCATGACGCGGTCTATGATGCGTTCAAGACCAAGCTGGTCGCCAAAACGAAGACGCTGATCGCCGGCAATCCGCACGATGAGAAAACCTTCGTCGGACCGATGATCGACGTGAAGGAGGCCGCGCGCCTCGACAGCTGGATCCAGGAAGCGACCGCCAAGGGCGCGACCTTGCTGTGCGGCGGCAAGCGCGAAGGCGCGATGCTTGAAGCGACCCTGCTGGAGAATGTCGACCTCGACACGAAGATCAACCGCGAAGAGGCCTTCGGTCCGGTCGCCTTCCTGATCCGCTTCACCGACTGGCATGAAGCGCTGAAAATCGTGAACGATTCGAAGTTCGGCCTGCAGGCCGGAATCTTCACCCGCGACATCTTCAAGATCCTCGATGCCTGGGACGATCTCGACGTCGGCGGCGTCGTCGTCAACGACGTGCCGAGCTACCGGGTCGACAACATGCCCTATGGCGGCGTCAAGGATTCGGGCATCGGTCGCGAGGGCGTCCGCTTTGCGATGGAGGACATGACCGAGATCCGTAATCTCGTGATTCGTCGTCGAAGCGCTTGATAAGCTTTTGAATGATTGCACTTGAGCGGTTAAAGAGGGATAGTTTTTCCAGGATCGTGACGGCCATGGGGCTAAAGTGGTGTCGCGATCAGGGATCGGCAGTTAGGGAGCGCCGAATTGGGGGGTAAGGTCTCGGACAGGCTGTCCTTTGTCTGCGGGCTGTTCGGCGCCGCAATCATCGGTTGCGCGCTGCTGTTCCTCGCGATGACGAGCACGGCCGAGCGCGCCGTCGCCTCCTCGGCTTCGGGCGGCGCCGCCAATCTCCATGTCGGCGTCGCGTCGTGCGCGGGCTCCACCTGCCATGGGCGCAGCGAACCGACCGGCAAGGTCGTCCGTCAGGATGAGATCCTCCACTGGCAAAGCGATTCGGCCCGCAGCGGTGCGCATAGTCGCGCGTTTGCCGTCCTCGGTTCGCCGCGTGGCCAGGCGATCGCCGCCAAGATGGGCATCGGCCCCGCGACGTCGGCGGGCGAGTGCCTGGGCTGTCATGCCGATCCGGCTCCGGGCGGCAAGGGGCCGCGCTGGCACGTCAATGACGGTGTGGGCTGCGAATCCTGCCACGGCGGCGCAGAACAGTGGCTGACCAGCCACTATGCCGTCGGTCAGACCCATGCCGCCAATGTCGCCAGGGGCCTCTACCCGCTCGAGCAGCCCCGCGCGCGCGCCGAGCGCTGCCTCGATTGCCACCTTGGCAGCGACAAGCCGGGCCAGTTCGTCTCTCACAGGATCATGGCCGCCGGCCATCCTCGCGTCACGTTCGAAGTCGATCTCTTCTCGGCGCTCCAGCAGCACCATGACGAGGACGCGGACTACATCCAGCGCAAGCGCCGCACCGACAATGTCCAGCTCTGGGCGGTCGGCCAGGCGACCGCGGTAAGCCGTGCGACCAGCCTGTTCGCCAATCCGCGCCTCGGCACCGACGGCATATTCCCGGAGATCTACTTCTTCGATTGTCACAGCTGCCACCGCCAGATCGTCGACGGGCCCAATGGTCGCGCCAACTGGACCGCCAATCCGGGCCGCCCGATCCCGTCGGGCATGCCCCCCTTCAACGACGAGAATATGATCATGCTCTCGGCGGCGGCGCGTGTCGCAGCCCCGGGCATGGCGGCGAAGTTCGACAGCGACTCGAAGGCCTTCCATGCCGCACTCGCCAGCGATCGCGGCACCGCCGTCGCCGCCGCACGCCGGCTGGGGGCTTCGGCCGCAGGGCTGGCCGACTCGCTCGGCCGCCAGTCCTTCGGGCGTGGTGAGACTTTCGCGATCATCGACTCGATCGCCAGCGGCGCGATTTCCGCCCGCTTCACCGATTATGAGGGCTCGGCGCAGGCGGTGATGGCGGTCGATACCCTGCTTAACGCGCTGGTCCACCAGGGCCATGTCAGCGAAGGCAACGCCCGCAACGCACGCGGCGCGATCGACCGGGCCTATAAGGCGGTGGGCAATGCCAATGCCTATCGTCCGGCGGAATTCCGGGCGGCGCTGGGTCAGGCAGCGGCGTCGATAAGGGCGCTCAAATGACCCTGGCATCGCGTGCTGTAGCTGCTCTTACCAGTGTCGCCTTCCTGCTCGCATCGTGCGGCGGGGGTGGCGGTGGCGGCTCGACTCCCGCCACCCCGACCACGCCGTCGCAGACGCCGGTCTTCGGGGTTCCCGCGCAGGAATCGCTGACCGCCGCCGATGTCCAGAAGATCCTCGCCCAGACGATCGAGGAAGCCGCCGCGCGCAACAAGCCGGCGATCATTTCGGTCGTCGACCGGGTCGGCAATGTGCTTGCGGTCTATCAGATGACCGGCACGCCCACGACATTCCGCGCCGCGACCACGCACCGCCCGGTGACGCCGACCGACATCGAAGGTCTGGTCATTGCGGGGTCCCCGGCCGCCAATCCGCTCGCTGCGGGGGCGATCGCCAAGGCGGTGACCGGCGCCTACCTCTCGTCGGCGGGCAATGCCTTTTCGACCCGAACGGCGAGCTTCATCGTCCAGGAACATTATCCGGCTGGCAACAATCAGCTGCCGGGCGGACCGCTGTTCGGCGTTCAGTTCAGCCAGCTGCCCTGCTCGGATCTGTCGCAGCGCTACATCCCGACCGGCGGATCGGCCGCCTTCATCGGGCCGAAGCGCTCGCCGCTGGGCCTGGCCGCCGATCCGGGCGGCTTTCCGCTCTACAAGAATGGCGTTGTCGTCGGCGGCATCGGGGTGATGGCCGACGGCCTCTACGGCTATGATCCGAACATCGATGATATCGACAATGATGATGACGAGTTCATCGCGCTCGCCGGGACCGTCGGTTTCGACGCGCCCGAGGCGATCCGCGCCAACAATATCCAGGCGGTGGTCCAGCTGCGCTACAGCGACGCGACCGTCGCCGGACTGCGCAGCAATCCCGCCAGCGCCCGCGCCTTCTCGTCCTTCGGGCCCGCCACCGGATCGCTCGCTTCCATACCGGGCTATTATGCGCAGGGCGTGACGCCGACCGTGCTGGGCGGCAACGCCTATGGCAGCGAAGCCTCGGGTTACCGCGCGGCGACCGCGACCGAGCGGAGTTCGGGCAACACCATCGACAATGTCGATGCGTTCATCCTCACCAACGGATCGGGCGCGAACCGCTATCCGCTGCGCGGCGGGACAGATGGTGCGCGCGTCACCGCACCGCTGACCCAGGCAGAGGTGAAGGCGGTCCTCGAGGAAGCCTTCAAGATCATGAGCCGCGCCCGCGCGCAGATCCGCAAGCCGCTCGACAGCCCCGCGCAGGTGACGATCTCGATCGTGGACACCGACGGCAGCGTGCTCGGCCTCGCCCGCTCGCCCGACGCGCCGATCTTCGGCACCGACGTATCACTGCAGAAGGCGCGCACCGTGGCGTTCTTCTCGAACGCCGCAGCCGCATCGGACCTGCTGGGCAATCCGAGCACCGACGTCCAGAGCTTCGTCGCGGGCACCCGCACCTTCTTCAACGACCAGACCGCATTGACCGGCAAAACCGCCTTTGCGGCGCGTTCGATCGGCAATATCGCCCGGCCCTTCTTCCCCGACGGCGAGGCCGCCCGGTCGAACGGCCCGCTGTCGCGCCCGTTCGGCCGCTGGAGCCCCTTCTCTACCGGGCTGCAGAGCGCGCTGATCGTCGGCAATGTCGCGGCACATGTCGGCTTCATCCTGGGCGCCGCGCCCACCGATACGCCGCAGCGCTGCACCTCCACCCCGGATGTCGCGGGCAAGGCACAGAACCGGCTTCAGAACGGCATCCAGATCTTCCCGGGTGGGGTCCCGATCTATCGTGGAAATACGCTGGTCGGTGCGATCGGCGTTTCGGGTGACGGTATCGATCAGGATGACATGATTTCCTTCCTCGGCCTGTTCAACGGCGGCGCGCGGGTCAGCGGGGTCGGCCATGCGCCGACCGGCATCCGCGCGGATACGCTGGTCGTGAACGTCGGGGCCGGGGTACGGCTGCGCTATGTGAACTGTCCGTTCGCGCCGTTCCTCGACACCTCCGAACAAGTCGTGTGCGACGGTAAATAATGTCGGCGGCGCTCTCCTCCCTCCTGCTCCATGCGGTGGCGCTGGCATCGGCCGCGCCCGAAGAAGCCCCCGCGCCCGCGACCGAAACCGCGCCGACATCGAGCGAACCGGCGGCAGCCGCGCCAGCGCCCACCCAGCCCGGCGGCACCGTCGACGATCCGATGATCGATGGCCGCCGCCGCCCCGGCTATGTCAGCGAGCTTCCGGCGCCGGTCATCCAGAACAATCCCGGAGCGGTCCGAGCGCCGCCGCCCGAGGCGTTCGCCACCGATGAGTTCCCTATCCCCGATCGCTGGCGGCTCGTCACGGCGCTTTGCCCGGACAAGAATTTCACCGGGCTCCAGGCGGTCTGCCACTCGCGTTTCGACCCCTATCATCAGAACCCGCTGAAGGCCGACCGGCCGATCCAGATCGACAAGAAGCCCTTCTTCCTGCCGATCACCGGCAATGACTGGTTCTTCGGCCTCAACCTGATCTCGGACTCGGTCTTCGAGCCGCGCTCCTTCCCGACCCCGGTCGCCGACCAGACGAGCACCAATCCGGGCGCGATCGGACAGTTCGGCCGCGACAAGAGCCTGGTCGCCGCGCAGACCTTCATCCTGGGCCTCGGCCTGACCAAGGGCTCGACCGCCTACAAGCCGCCGGACGTCGAATATCGCGTCGCGCTCGCCTATCAGGTCAATTATGTGAACGTGCAGGAACGTCGCGTCCTGCACGTCGAATCCTCGCGTCCGACGCATCGCACCGACAGCTTCTTCGCATTGCAGGAAGCCTTCATCGACAAGCATCTGGGCAACGTCTCGGACCGGTTCGACTTCGATTCGGTAAGGATCGGTATCCAGCCCTTCCAGTTCGATTTCCGTGGTTTCCTGTTCCAGGACAACCAGTTGGGTATCCGCTTCTTCGGCAACCGCGACAACAATCGCTACCAGTATAATGTCCAGTTCATCTGGCGGCTGGAGAAGGACACCAACAGCGGCCTCAACGACATCACGCGCAGGCCGCGCGAGGATTATATCTTCCACGCCAACCTGTTCGCGCAGGATTTCCCGCTGCAGGGGCTGACCTCGCTCGCGTCGTTCACCGCGAACGTCAATCACGACAAGCGCCGCGAGCTCGACCATAACGGGTTCCCGGTGCGCCCCGCGCTGCTCGGCGACCAGCGGCCGCACGAATATGAAGCCTATTATGTCGGCTACAGCCTCGACGGCCGCCTCAAGCGCTTCAACCTGACATCGAGCCTCTACGGGGTGTTCGGTGAGGACCGGAATAGCTTCTTCACCTCGAAGCCCGCCAAGATCCGCGCCTTTTTCGCCGCCGGCGAGCTGAGCTACGATCTCGACTGGATTCGCGTGAAGCTGTCGGGCCTTTACGCGACCGGCGACAGCAATCCGAAGGACAACAAGGAGAACGGCTTCTCCGCGATCTTCGAGAATCCGATCTTCGCGGGCGCCGACACCAGCTACTGGATACGCCAGGTCGTTCCCTTCGCCGGCGGCGGCGTCAACGTGGCGATCGCGCCGCGCAACGGCATCCTCAACGACCTGCGCACCTCGAAGGAGGAAGGCCAGTCGAACTTCAACAATCCGGGCACGATGCTGCTGGGCGTCGGTGCCGATTTCGACATCACTCCGACTTTGCGCTTATCGAGCAATCTCAACCATTTGTGGTTTGAAAACACCGCGACGTTGAAGGAACTGCGCAACGAGGGCAGCATCCCGAAGTCGATCGGCTGGGATTTGTCGGGTGCGATCATCTGGCGGCCGACGATGATCCAGAACATCGTTTTCCGCCTGTCGGGCGCGGTGTTCGATCCGGGCAAGGGCTTTTCGGATCTCTTCGCCAATTCGCAGGGTGACGACCGCTATTATTCGGTGCTGTTCAACGCGATCCTGTCTTACTGAGGATGATGATGCGGGCTTTGGGGTTTCACAGGACGGTAGAATGGGCGGCCCGCGGCGCGATGGCGCTGGCGGCAGCGGTCGTCATTCTCGTCACCGCCCCCTCTTCCGCCCCGGCGTCCGAGGCGGAGAAACCCGTCGCACGCATCTATCCGAAATTCGCCGACGCGCCGCGCACTCAGGAATGGACCGAAGCCGACAAGAAGAACGAAGGCTGCGTCTCCTGCCACACAGCGACCGACCGCAAGACGATGCACCAGACCCAGGCGGTCGTGCTCGGCTGCGTCGATTGCCATGGCGGTGACGGTACCGTGCAGGTCCAGGCCGGGCTCAAGGCAACCGATGCCGCCTATGTGAAGGCGCGCGACACCGCCCACGTCCTGCCCAAATATCCGGAAAGCTGGCATTGGCCATCCTCGGCCAACCCGAAGCGCAGCTACACGCTGCTCAACAAGGAAGCGCCCGAATATATCCGCTTCGTGAATCCGTCCGACTACCGCGTCGCGCGGCAGGCGTGCGGCGCCTGCCATATCGAGATCATCCAGGCGGCCGAACGCTCGCTGATGGCGACGGGCGCGATGCTGTGGGGCGGCGGCGCCTATAATAACGGCATCGTTCCCTACAAGAATTACATCTTCGGCGAGGCCTATACCAGCAAGGGCGAGCCCGCGCAGATCAAGTCGCCGGGCGTGACCCCGGGCACGGTGACACCCGAGCAGAAGGCGCGCGGCGCGCTGCCGGTAATGTATCCGCTGCCGACCTGGCACGTGATCCCGCCGGGCGACATCTTCCGCGTGTTCGAGCGTGGCGGCCGCAATATCAACACCGGTTTCGCCGAAGTCGGCCTTCCCAACTCGCTGGGCAACATCCAGCGCCTCGAAGAGCCGGGCCGGCCCGACCTGAAGCAATCCAATCGCGGACCCGGCACCGGCCTTCGCACGGCAATTCCGGTGCTCAATATCCACAAGACCCGCCTCAACGACCCGTTCACCTGGTTCATGGGCACCAATGATCAGCCCGGCGACTATCGCAACTCGGGCTGCGCCGCCTGCCACGTCGTCTATGCGAACGACCGCGAGCCCAAGCACAGCCTGACCTACGCCAAATATGGCCGCGACGGGCAGACCGCGACGATCGACCCGACGATCAGGGACAAGCTGGAGCCCAAGGGCGGCGGCCATGGCGGCGGCGGCGGCCATGGCGCAACCGGCCATGCCCCCCCCGCCCCCGAACATGATCGCCCCGGCCATGCCGACGGCACGCATCATGGCGCGGCCGACATTCCCGGGCATCCGATCGGCGACATGAAGGAAAAGGGTCACCCGATCCATCACATGTTCACCAAGGCGATCCCGACCGCACAGTGCATGAACTGCCACATGCACCAGCCCAACATCTTCCTGAACTCCTACCTCGGCTACACGATGTGGGACTATGAATCCGATGCGCCGCTGATGTGGCCCGAGAAGCAGAAGCACCCGACCATCGCCGAGCGTTTCGCGGTTCAGGATCGCAATCCCGAGGCCGCCGCCGCGATCGGCAAATGGGGCGATCTCGACTTCCTGCGCAACGTCGCCGACGACATCAATCCGCAGGCGAAGGACACCCAGTTCGCCGACTATCACGGCCATGGCTGGAATTTCCGCGCGATCTACAAGCGCGATCGCGAGGGCAATCTGCTCGACGCCGACGGCAAGATCGTCTCGCCCGACGATCCCGAGAAATTCCGCAAACAAGGCGAAGGCATGTTCGCCAAGGTCGGCGAGCAAAAGGGCAAGGCGGTCCATATGATGGACATCCACGCCGAAAAGGGCCTGCAATGCGCCGACTGCCACTTCGCGCAGGACAGCCATGGCAACGGCCTGATCTATGGCGAGGTCGCCAACGCCGTCGAGATCGGCTGCAAGGACTGCCACGGCACGCCTGACGCTTTCCCGACGCTGCGCACCTCGGGCCCGGCCGCTCCGCCGAACGGCACCGATCTGTCGCTGCTGCGCAACCAGGATGGGCAGCGCCGCTTTGAATGGTCGGTCGACGCCAATGGCGAACGCGTGCTTATCCAGCGCTCGATCGTCGATCCCAAGCTCGAGTGGAAGGTGTCGCTGGTCAAGGAAACCGTCGACCGCGGCAGCGCCCATTTCAACCCCCTCGCCGCCCGCGCCAAGCTGATGGGCAAGAGCGGGGTCGAGACCGGCAAGTTCGACTGGGGCCCCGGCGTCGCCAAGGACGACCGCGCGCACGACACCGACAAGATGGCCTGCTTCACCTGCCACCTTTCGTGGACGACCTCGTGCGGCGGCTGCCATCTGCCGATCGAGGCGAACTGGAAGACCACCACCCACAAATATGAGGGGGTCGAGACCCGCAACTTCGCGACCTACAATCCGCAGGTCGCGCGCGACGAGATGTTCCAGCTCGGCATTCACCAGACCACCAAGGGCAATATCATCGCCCCGGTCCGGTCGACATCGGCGCTGGTGCTGTCCTCGACCAATGTCAGCCGCGAGCGGATCTATATCCAGCAGCCGCCGCTCTCGTCCGCCGGTTTCTCCAGCCAGGCCTTCGCGCCGCACTTCCCGCACACGGTCCGCAAGACCGAGACCAAGACGTGCACCGACTGCCACCTGTCGGAGCAGGAGGACAACAATGCGATCATGGCGCAGCTCAACCTGCTCGGCACCAACTTCGTCAACTTCGTCGGCTTCAACGCCTGGACGGGGCTGGAGAAGGGGATCGAGGCGATCCGCGTCACCGAGTGGAGCGAACCACAGGCGGTGATCGGCTCCTACCTCCACAAATATGCCTATCCCGACTGGTACAAGCAGCATCTCGGCCATGATCGCGAGCTGATCGAATGGGTGCGCGGCACGCGCTTCGACAAGAATTTCTCGGGCGAGACCGACTCGCTGGAGGAGTTCGCGAACACCCACCATCCGACCGGCGGTGCTGCCCGCTGCCTCCAGCTGCGCGGCGAATATATGTTCGTTGCCGAGGGCAAGGGCGGCTTCCAGGTCTATGACGTCGCGTCGATCGCCAACAAGGGCACCTCGCAGCGCATCCTGACCGGGCCCTTCTCGCCGCTCGGCCACGATACCAATGTGCAAAGCAAGAATGCGACGTGCATGGCGCTGCCGACCAACCAGAATATCTCGACCCTGCGCAACGATCACATCGTCAAATATTATCCCGAGAATGAAGAGCAGAAGATGGGCGAGATCTATCGCTATGCCTTCATCACCGATGCCGTCGAAGGGCTGATCGTCGTCAATGTAGAGACTCTGGCCGATGGCGAGCCGCGCAACAACTTCCTGAAGCGCACGGTGACGTGGAATGCGGGCAATGTCCTTGCCGGCGCCCGCCACATCACGCTGGGCGGCAACTATGCCTATATCACCGCCGATGTCGGCCTGGTCGTCGTCGATCTCAACGATCCCAAGGCGCCGAAGCTGGCCGCGACGATCCCGCTGACCGATGCGCGCGCCTCGGCGCTGCAGTTCCGCTATCTGTGGGTGACGACGGCGGAGGGCCTCCAGCTGATCGACGTGACCCATCTCGAACGGCCGGTGCTGGTACCAGGTGCGACGGTGCCGCTCGCCAATGCGCAGCGCATCTATCTCGCCCGCACCTACGCCTATGTCGCGGCGAAGCAGGACGGTCTGGTGATCATCGACATCACCCGCCCGCGTGCGCCGAAGCTCTATGAAAAGGTGACGTTCGGCGGGAAACTCAACGATGCCGAGGACGTGATCGTCGGCACCACCAACGCCTCGCTGTTCGCCTATGTCGCCGATGGACGCAACGGGCTGAAGGTGATCCAGCTGACCTCGCCCGCGACCCAGCCCAACTTCTACGGCTTCTCTCCGGCGCCGAAGCCCGAGCTGATCGCCTGGGCGAAAACCCCCACCCCCGCCCTCGCCCTGTCCAAGGGACTCGACCGCGACCGCGGCGTCGATGAGAGCGGGAACCAGATGGCGGTCTTCGGCCGCGTCGGATCGCGTCCGTTCCGCCGGAGCGAGATGGAGCGGCTCTATCTGAACTCGAAGGGCAATGTCTGGAAGGTCAGCGACACCCCGACCTTCGCGGACTGGGTACCGGCAAAGCGGTAACTCGGCGGAAGCAAGCGCCGATCGCCCATGGCCTCCCGCCAATCAGCAGGAGGAGACGATCCGAGAGCGCGCTGAATTGGCGCCATTTTGGATCAACAGCGACGACATCGCACCCAAGTTCGTATAACTCCAAGCAGCGCCCTGGTCTGTATGCTTTTGGCCGAGCTCGGTAGAAAGGCGATTGCGTGGCTCTGTTCAATGGCACTCCTGGTGCGGATCGTATCGACGCCAGCGGCGGCGGCAGCAACGAAGTTCACGGCTTTGCCGGCAATGACACCCTTCTGGGGAGTCCCGGCCCGGACCAAGTCTACGGCGATGCCGGGAATGACTATATCGACGCCGGCCAGGGCAATAACCTAGTCTATGCGGGTGACGGCGATGATATGGTTTTCGTGGGGAATGGCGACGACGTCATATTCGGAGATGGCGGAAATGACGCCATCTATACCGGTCAAGGCAACAACGAAGTCCACGGGGGCGACGGCGATGACTGGGTTCCCTTCTCCGGAAATGGCGACGATAGCCTATATGGAGATGCCGGGGACGACAGGCTGGCGGGCAATATCGGCAATGATGCGCTGTATGGCGGCCTCGGAAACGACCGCCTCAATGGCGAAGCCGGTCGCGATACGCTCGAGGGCGGTAACGGTAACGACGAGCTCGCGGGCGATCGAGCCCGCCTGAGCGGTGAAGATGTCACATCCGAGGATTTGCTCAGTGGCGGCAATGGCGACGATGGGCTGTCGGGGGGCGACGGCAACGACACGCTCTTTGGCGAGGCGGACAACGACTTTGTCGCCGGCGGACGCGGGCGCGATTTTGTCGATGGCGGCGACGGGAATGACACGATTGACGGCCGCAACGGAGATTTTGCCACGCTCGATGCTGGCGACACGCTGCTCGGCGGAAATGGAAATGATATTCTGCTTGCCGGCTTGGGTGACCAAATCGATGGTGGCGATGGAACCGACACTCTTTCCTTCTATTTTCATGACGGCGGGACGGGAGGCGTCACTGCCGATTTTCGCGGCTTGGCGGGTGGCGCAGCGCTCCAGTTCTCCGACACAACCATCATCAACGTCGAATATCTCCGCTCCGTCGAACTGACCGACTTCGCCGACAATGTAATTGCAGGCCCGGTAGCGCCGGGGCCAACCGGCATCGAGATCAAAGGCCTGGGCGGGAATGACACCCTCACCGGCACTGATCAGGTCGACTCGATATTTGGCGGCAACGGGGACGACATCATATACGGCCTAGGCGGTACCGACCCCGCTCCGATCACTCCCCGACGGCGCGACAGTCTTAACGGCGAAGACGGTAATGACCAGATCTATGTCGGGTTCCAGGGGGGCGACGCAAACGGCGGCAATGGTGACGACCTGCTGGTCGGCGGGGAAGCAAGTGACTCGCTCAGGGGAGAACTTGGCAATGACACCCTCTCTGGAGGGTTCGCCATCGACAATCTGGACGGCGGCTTTGGCGACGATGTGCTGAACGGAGACTCAGGTAACGACTTTGTCGTTGGTGACCGCGGTAACGACACGCTTCAGGGCGCTACCGGCGACGATTGGCTGATGGGCGAAGAGGGCCGCGATCTTGTGGTAGGCGGTGAAGGCAATGATAGCATTTCGGGCTTTGGCTTTGGCTACAGCGACTTTCTCGGCGACGTCGAAGTCGACACTTTGAACGGCGGCAACGGCGATGATTTGATCGGTATCGGCTATGGCGACGTCATAGATGGCGGCGATGGTTTCGACACGCTCCAGCTCGATTTCCGCCAGAGCGCTCCCGGCGCCATTGTGGTCGATCTGCGTGGCCTTGCAAGTGGGGGCGTGACCTTGATCGGCACGACGAGCATCGCCAATGCCGAATATGCTAGCAGCATCGCGCTGACCGAAAATGCTGATAGCCTGACTGCCGGACCGGCTCGAACCGGCGGGGTCGGCACATTGATAGACGGCCTTGGCGGCAACGATACGATCTTCGGCTCGGAAGGCAGCGACACGATCAACGGCGGAATCGGCAGCAACAATCTGTCGGGCGCCGGGGGCGACGATCGGATACAGGGCGGCGACGGAGCCGATTTCGTCTATGGCGGCGCGGGCGCTGACTTTATCACCGATTTCGGCGGTAACGATCATATGTATGGCCAGTCCGCCAATGGCGGGCCGGATGGCGCAGACACGATCCAGGCTGGCGACGGTTCGGATTATCTTCAGGGCAATGCGGGAAACGACCAGCTCAGCGGCGGCAACGGTTCTGACCGGATCATGGGCGGTGCGGACGACGACGTGATCTTCGGCGGCGCAGGCAACGATTCCGCCAACGGCAATCTCGGCAACGACACTCTCGACGGTGGCAGCGACAATGATTCGCTACGCGGCGGCCAAGGCAATGACAGCCTGAGCGGAGGCAGCGAGAACGATATATTGCAGGGGGACCTTGGTGCGGACAGCCTGGCGGGCGGCACTGGGATCGACGTGCTTAACGGAGGCGATGGCGCGGACGTCTTCTCTTTCGTGGCGCGCGACGCCAGCTTTGCGACGATCGGCGCTATGGCCAATATGACGGACTCTATCAGCGATTTCAGCGATGGGAACGATTACATCCAGCTGAGCCGGAATCAGCCCGTTGCTGTGCTACAGGGCGGGATTTTTTCGAATTTCACGGCCGCGGCGGAAGCGGCGCGGCAAATGTTGGATCAGCAGGCATCGTCGACTGTCGTCGTCATCGGCGTGGGTACCGATAGTTACGTCTTTTACGACACGAGCCCGCTGGCGCCGTTGGAGGCAATAAGACTCCATAGCCTTTCTAATCCCGCATCAATCGATCTTGCGGATTTCATCTGACGACTGGGCAGCTCGGCGTTGCGATTAGTTACCCCAAACCTACAAATCGAGCGCCTTTTCGAGCACGACCATCGTCAGCGGCGGATCCATCGCGATCGGAAAGGGACGTAGCTCACCCGTCTGGCGGTAGCCGCGCCGCTCATAATAAGCGATCAGTTCACTACGCTCGGCGATCACGGTCATTTCCATCAGGTGGCTCTCGAACGCGGCCACCGCGATCGCCTCTGCCGCCTTGATCAGCTTCGTGCCCAGGCCACCCGCCTGCAAGGACGGATCGACTGTCAGCAAACCGAGATAGGCGGTCCCATATTCGCGGTCGCTGACCTGGACGCAGCCAATGAGACGCTCGCCGTCGAACGCCGCCAGCAGCCGCTCATTGTCGTCATCGACGGTGGCCGCCAATATGTCGTGGCTGGTCCGCTGGCCTTCGCGAATGATGTCGGCCTCATGCGTCCAGCCCGCCTTGGCGTCATCGCCGCGATAGGCGCGCTCGACCAGCGCATGGAGTTCGTGCAGATCGCCATGGACGGCGGGCCGGATGACGATGTTTGGCTCCATGCGATCAGGCCCTCGGATGCGCGTTGCGATAGACGTCGAGCAAATGCGCGGCATCGACGCCGGTGTAGACCTGCGTCGACGACAGGCTGGCATGGCCGAGCAGTTCCTGAAGCGAGCGCAGGTCGGCGCCCCGCCCCAGCAAATGGGTGGCGAAGCTGTGACGCAACGCATGCGGGGTGGTGCGATCGCCCAGCCCCAGTCTCACCCGCGCGGCGCGGACGGCGCGGCGGATCAGCTCGGGCGCCAGCGGGCCGCCGCGTGCGCCCCTGAACAATATCTCGCCGGGCGCCGCGCCGTAAGGCGACAGCGCCACATAGCGTTCGATCGCGGCCTTGACCGGCTCAAGCATCGGAACGATCCGTGTCTTGGCGCGCTTGCCGGTGACGCTCAGTCGGTCGCCCAGCGGCAATATGTCGCCGGTCAGCGCCATCGCCTCTCCGATCCGCAGCCCCGCACCATAGAGCAGCAGCAGCACCGCCTCATCACGCGCGGCGATCCAGGCTTCGCTCGCGGACTCGGCCGCGTCCTCGGTAATCGCCTCGATATCGTCGGGGGCCACCGGGCGCGGCACGCCCTTCTTGATCCTCGGCCCCTTCAGCTTGACGGGTCGGGCACCGCCTTCGCGGTCGGCGACGAAGTCGAGGAAGTTGCGGACCCCCGAAAGCTCGCGCGCGGTCGATACATTGCCCAGCCCTTCGCCGCGCCGCTCGGCCAGAAAGCCGCGCAGATCGCCGCGATCGAGCCCGGCCAGCAGCGCGCCATCGACGATCGCGCCGCGATGCCGGCCGATGAAGCTGATCAGCCGGTGCGCGGTGGCAAGATAAGCGCGGACAGTATGGTCGGAGCGTCGCCGATCGCGGCGCAGATGATCGGCCCATTCCACCGCGAGGGTGCGGGCCGGATGTTCATCAAAGTTCAGGGCAGCAACCACCGCCCGATCATGCGCGAAAGCATCGCGCCTAGGAAGCCCAGCAATTCGGAACCTGCACCGGTGTCGAGGCCCATCTGCCGACGCTGGCCCAGCGCCAGCACGCCGCCGGGCAAGGGCGGCTCGGACGGCAGCCGGATCAACGCCTCGGCGCGGATCAGGTCGGATGCCGGCCCGAACAACGGATGGCCGCGCTCGACGCCGCGCATCGTGACGCCGTCAATATCCTGGATCGACCGCTCGATGATCCGCCGTTCGACAAATTGCATTCCCGACGCATCGGCGCGCAGGCCGCGTTCGCCGACGAACAGCGCCACCGATACCGCGTCGAGGCCGAGCAGGTCGGGCCACATCTGGGTGACGATATGGATCAGATGATCGAGCCCGTCGGCCTCGGTCGCCGCGAGCACCGCGCTGTGGATCGACGAAACCGCACCCGAATGGCCGCGCGCGAAGGCGATCAGGTCCTGATTCGCCTCCTCCACCTCGGCCATCCGCCGCTTGAGGGAAGCCATGGCGCCGCCCTCGAAATCGATCACACTGCCCATGGCGGCAGTCTACGCCGCTATGGTTAACAGGCAATGGCGCTTTTCGGTTTGCGAGGGCGACCTACAAAATACTCTGGCCGGTCTTCGCCCAGTCGGCCATGAAACCCTGGATGCCCTTGTCGGTCAGCGGATGGTTGAACAGCGATTTGATCACCGCCGGCGGCGCGGTCATCACGTCGGCGCCGATCTTTGCCGATTCAAGGACGTGGATCGGATGACGGACGCTGGCGACCAGTATCTCGGTGCCGAAGTCATAATTGTCGTATATCTGCCGGATGTCGGCGATCAGGCCCATGCCGTCGAAACCGATATCGTCATGCCGCCCGACGAAGGGCGAGATGAACGCCGCGCCCGCCTTGCCCGCGAGCAGCGCCTGATTGGCCGAAAAGCACAGCGTGACGTTGACGAGGGTGCCGTCATCGGACAGCGCCTTGCAGGTCTTCAGGCCGTCGATCGTCAGCGGCACCTTGATGCAGACATTGTCGGCAACCTTCCGCAAAATCTCTGCTTCCTTCATCATGGTCGCATGATCGAGCGCAACGACCTCGGCCGAGACCGGGCCGTCGACGAGCCCGCAAATCTCCCTGATCACCTCCACGAACTGGCGGCCCGACTTGGCGATCAGCGATGGGTTGGTGGTGACCCCGTCCACCAGTCCGGTGGCGGCGAGATCGGCGATTTCGGCGGTGTCGGCGGTATCGACGAAGAATTTCATGAAGCGCCCCTTGGCTACGCGATAGCTTTGAACCCGCCTATAACGGCGACCACCGCATCCGCCTAGGGACTGAACCGGGGCAGCGGAACAAAAGGCTGCGCGGCCGGGTCGCGGCTCACCCGGCAGACGGCTTCCACCACCGCCGCGCATTCTCTAAGCACGGCCGATGGCCCGTGCCCATGTCCTTCTCCTCAATCCCGCTCTCGGACCGCTCGACTACCGGGCCGACCGGGAGCATCCGGTCGAGCCCGGCAGCATCGTGCTGGCTCCGCTTGGTCCCCGCCAGATCGTCGGCGTGGTGTGGGAGGAAGAGACGCTGCCGTCGGCCGATCAGGTCGGCGACAACCGGCTCCGCCCGCTGCTCGGCGTCTATGATGTGCCGCCGATCCAGGCACCGCTACGCCGCCTGATCGAATGGACATCGGATTATTATCTGGCACCGCCCGCAGCGGTGCTGCGCATGACCCTGCCTTCGTCGAGCGCACTCGACGGCGCGCGCACGATCATCGAATATCGCGTGACCGGCGAGCGGCCGGGGCGGATGACGCCGCAGCGCGAACAGGCGCTCGACCGGATCGGACAGCGTCAGGGCCTGATCCGCGAACTCGCGACGATCGCCGATGTCTCCGAAGCCGTCATCCGCGGCCTCGTCAAATCGGGGGCGATCGAGGCGGTGACCGTGTCGATCGACACGCCCTGGACCCCGCCCGATCCCGCCCATGCCGCGCCCGACCTGTCCGAGGAACAGCAGCTTGCCGCCGGGCTCCTGACCGAAGCGGTGGAGGCGCGGGCCTTCCAGCCCTTCCTGCTCGACGGGGTCACCGGCTCGGGCAAGACCGAGGTCTATTTCGAGGCGATCGCCCAGGCGCTGCGCATGGACCGCCAGACGCTGGTGCTGCTGCCCGAGATCGCGCTGACCGAACCCTTTCTCAAGCGCTTCGAGGCGCGCTTCGGCCATCTGCCCGTCGCCTGGCACAGCGAGTTGCGCCAGTCGCAGCGGCGCCGCGCCTGGCGCGGCATCGCCAATGGCGAAGCGCGGGTCGTGGTCGGCGCGCGATCGGCACTCTTCCTGCCCTATCGCAACCTCGGGCTGATCATCGTCGACGAGGCGCATGAGACGAGCTTCAAGCAGGAGGACGGCGTCCTCTACCACGCCCGCGACGTCGCGGTGATGCGCGCGAAGCTGGAGGAGATCCCGATCGTGCTGGCATCGGCCACGCCCGCGATCGAGACCCGCCAACAGGCCGCGATCGGCCGCTATGTCGAACTGAAGCTCACCGCGCGGCATGGCGGCGCGGAGATGCCCGTGATCGAGGCGGTCGACCTGCTCGCCGATCCGCCGCCACGCGGCCGCTGGATCGCCCCCGTTCTGGTGAAGGCACTGCAAGACCGGCTCGAAAAGGGCGAACAGAGCCTGCTGTTCCTCAACCGGCGCGGCTATGCGCCGCTCACCCTGTGCCGAACCTGCGGGCACCGATTCCAATGCCCCAACTGCACCGCCTGGATGGTCGAGCACCGGCTGCTGGCGCGGCTGCAATGCCATCATTGCGGGCACAGCATGGCGCCTCCCGCCGAGTGCCCCGAGTGCAAGGAGGAAGACAGCCTGGTCGCCTGCGGCCCCGGGGTCGAGCGGATCGCCGACGAGGTGAAAGCGCTGTTCCCCGATGCGCGGATCGCGATCGCGACCTCGGACACGCTCTCCACCCCCGCGCGCGCCGCCGAGTTCGTCGAGCGGATGGAGGCGGGCGATATCGACGTGGTGGTCGGCACCCAGCTCGTCACCAAGGGCTATCATTTTCCCGAACTCACCCTGGTCGGGGTGATCGACGCCGATCTCGGCCTGGCGGGCGGGGATCTGCGCGCCGCCGAGCGCAGCTTTCAACAGATCGCGCAGGTCGCGGGGCGCGCCGGCCGCGGTGCCAAGCCGGGCAAAGTCTATATCCAGACGCACGCCCCCAGGGCGCCGGTGATTCAGGCGCTGCTGTCGGGCGACGCGCAAAGCTTTTACGAGGCCGAGACCGAGGCGCGGAGGCTTGCCGACGCGCCCCCCTTCGGACGCTATGCCGCGATCATCATCTCATCCGAAAAGCTGGAGGAGGCCGTCGCCACTGCACGGCTGATCGGCCGAACCTCGCCCGCCGTCGAAGGGATGCAGGTTTACGGCCCCGCCCCCGCGCCGCTCGCCATGCTGCGCGGCCGCCACCGCCAGCGGCTGCTGGTTCATGCGCGGCGCTCGCTCGACGTCCAGCAGGTGATCCGCGACTGGTTCGCCCCGCTCATATGGCCGCGCGGCGTGCGCGTGGCAGTCGATGTCGATCCCTATAGTTTTCTCTGATCGTGAATCGGAACGGAACACGCTTGAAGTTAACCGGCTCAAGTGCTGAAACCCCGTCATGACAGCCCTGCGCCGCTTATCTCTCGGGTCGATTCTGGCCTTCGCCGCACTGCTGCTTCTCGCCCACCCCGCCATCGCCTCGACCGCCGGCCCGGCGCAGACCGGGGCGCTCGACCGGGCGATGACGACGATCTCGGGCGAAGGCCGACCGCTGTCGCTGTCGCTCCAGATCCTGGTGCTGATGAGCCTGTTGACGGTGCTGCCGTCGCTGGTGCTGATGATGACCAGCTTCACCCGGATCATCATCGTCCTGTCGCTGCTTCGCCAGGCATTGGGACTGCAGCAGACCCCGCCGAACCAGGTGCTGGTCGGCCTCGCGCTGTTCCTGTCGCTGTTCGTGATGAAGCCGTCGATCGACCAGATCAACGCCACCGCGTTCAAGCCCTATGGCGCGGGCCAGATCACGATCGAGGAAGCGATCACGCGCAGCGGCACCGTGCTCCACCGTTTCATGGTCCTCCAGACCCGCCAGACCGACCTAAAGCTCTTCGCCGACCTCGCCAAGGCGCCGCGCTTCGCCCGCGCGTCGGACATCCCCTTCTCGATCCTGCTGCCCGCCTTCGTCACCAGCGAGTTGAAGACCGCCTTTCAGATCGGCTTTCTGATCTTCCTGCCCTTCCTGGTGATCGACCTGGTCGTCGCATCGACCCTGATGTCGCTCGGCATGATGATGCTTTCGCCTGCGATCATATCCATGCCTTTCAAACTGTTGCTGTTCGTTCTTGTCGACGGATGGGCACTGACGATGGGCTCGCTGGCGGGAAGCTTCGCGACATGATCATGATTCAGATCGATGGATAGCGCCGCCTCCCCCGACTATTTCATCGGCGTCGCGCAGCAGGCGATGTGGGTCCTCGCGCTCATCTCCGCGCCGATCCTGATCCCGGCGCTGGTCGCGGGGATCATATTGGGGATGATCCAGGCGGCGACGTCGATCAACGAGCAGACATTGAGCTTCGTCCCCAAGCTGATCGTCGTCGGCATCGCGCTGGCGCTGTTCGGCAGCGCGATCATGATGCTGCTGGTCGATTTCACCCGCGACATCTTTCTGCGCATCCCGGACATGTTGAGATGATTCCTCAAGGCCTGGCGGGGTTGGAGACCCAGCTCTGGCTGTGGATGATCGCGATGATCCGGCCCGGCGCCGCCTTCATTGCCGCCCCCGTCTTCGGCGCCCCGCAGGTGCCGCTCCAGCTGCGCGCTGTCGTGGCGCTCGCGATCGGCGTGCCCGCGCTTGCCAGCACGCCCTTTGTGTTGCCGCTGGGTGGGGTGGTGTCGATCGAAGGCGTCCTGCTGGTGACGGGTGAAGTCCTCGCCGGGCTCGCGCTGGGCTTCGCGGTCCAGATCGGCTTTTCTGCGGCCCTGATCGCGGGTGAGGTGATCGGCAATGCGATGGGCCTGGGCTTTGCCGGGATGATGGACCCGGCGACGGGCGATCCCACGCCCGCGCTCAGCCAATATCTGTCGCTGATCGCGATCTTCCTTTTCCTCGCCACCGGTGGCCATCTCCAGCTCGCCGCGATCATCGTCGAAAGCTATCGCGCGCTGCCACCCGGCGAGGCATGGCTGGGCGCGAAAAGCATCCAGGGGCTCGTCCTGTTCGGCGGCGACCTGTTCGCGGCTGGCCTCGCCATCGCGCTGCCGGTCGGTTTCGCATTGATCCTTGTCCAGCTGGTCATGGCGATGCTGGCGCGATCGGCCCCGCAGATGAACATCTTCTCGGTCGGCCTGCCCGCCACCTTGATGGCCGGCCTTGTCCTGCTCGCCATCGCCGCCCCGGTGATGGGCGACGGCATCACCGCCGCGCTCCAGCGCGGGCTGGCCGAAGCGCGCCAGCTCGCGCTCGGGAGATAGAATGTGGCCGAGGGTCCCGAGGACGACGAGAAAACCGAAGCCCCGACCGCCAAGCGGCGTGAGGATGCGAGCGAGAAGGGCGACGTCCTTCAGTCGAAGGAGCTGGGCACCGCGCTGGTGATGATCGTCGGTGCGGGCTGGATCGCGGTGGCGGGCCCATGGATGATGGCCGCACTGAAACAGATGCTGTCCAGCGCGCTGTCGTTCGACAGCAGTGCGATCGAGCGCTTCGACCCGGTCGCCGCGATCCTCACGATGCTGGTCACCGTCGCGATGCCGATCGCGCTGCTGTTCCTGCTGACATTTGCGGCCGCAATAGCCGCGCCCGCAATGCTCGGGTCGCTCGGCTTCCGATGGTCGGCGATCGGATTCAAGGCGAGCAAGCTCAACCCCGGCGCCGGGCTGAAGCGCATCTTCGGGATGCAGGGGCTGATCGAGCTCGGCAAGGGCCTGCTCAAGGTGATCGCGCTGGGCGCGGTCGGCTATTGGCTGCTGATGGACCAGATCGCGTCGATCGTGACGATGGGTCAGCAGGACCTGCGCACCGCGCTCGACAATCTGGGCGCGACCTTCATCTTCGCGGTGCTGGTGATGACGCTCGCGCTGGCGCTGGTCGCCGGGGTCGATGTCCCCGCCCAGATCTTCCAGCGCGCCAAACGGCTGCGCATGTCGAAGCAGGAGGTCAAGGACGAGAGCAAGCAGACCGAGGGCTCGCCCGAACTGAAAGGCCATATCCGCCAGAAGCAGATGGAGATGGCCAAGGGATCGACCCGCAAGGCGGTGCTCGATTCGACCGTGATCCTCACCAACCCGACCCATTTCGCGGTCGCGCTGCGCTATCGCCCCGGCTATGATGTCGCACCCGTGGTCCTCGCGCGCGGGCGCGGCGCCACGGCAGATGCGATCCGCGAACTGGCGACCGAGAATGCGGTGCCGATGCTCCAATATCCGCAGCTGACCCGCGCAATCTATTACACCACCCGCTCGGGCCAGCTGATCCGCGACGATCTGTTCATCGCGGTCGCGGCAATCCTCGCCTTCGTCTTCAACCTCGACCGCGCGATGGCGGAGGGGATTGTCCAGCCCGACGTGCAGGTGCCCGAAGGGGCGAGGTTCGATGAGGAGGGGCGGAAGGTTGTTTGATCGGCCCTCAGATGCCGGGCGCGAGGCATCCGCCTCGCTTGGCTTCCTCGCATAAGCTCGGGCGGCCGTTCGGCCTTGCGGAGCCTTGGCAGGCTCCGACGCCGGGCTCATCCGCGCGCTATCCTTGGTTCGAAGAGACAAGCGCGAACAGCGCGTCCGAGCGCCAGCAAGGGAAGCCAAGGGAGCGGATGCGACCGCCGGCGATTGAGGCAAACAAATAACGTTAGGAAAATTAAAGGACTTCGCCCCTAAACACCCTTTCAAATGCGCCGTTACCGGCAGCAGCGAGGTGGTTGTTCAGATGGTTACGTCGATCGGGTCGTCGATTCTCACCGGACTGGGTAAGTCCAGCATCGACACCGGCGCATTGGTCGATTCGCTCGCCAACGCCTCAATCGCCGCGAAGCAGAAGGCTCTCGAAGACCGCGAAACCGCCAATACCGCCAAGGTTTCCGACCTCGCCACCGCGATCAATTCGATCACCGGATTTTCGACCTCGCTGGCGACGCTGATCTCGGGTGGCACGCTGTACACGCAGCCAACCAGCTCAAATGCCAATATCGCCAAGGTCAGCGCGGTGCCGGGCTCGCGGCTCAACGGGCTTTCGGCGACGATCGAGGTCGGCCAGCTCGCGACCGCGCAGACGCTGACCGCCGCCCCGCTGAGCGGTGCTGCCGCCACGGTGGGTCTCGGCACGCTCCAGCTGACCGTCGGCAGCCAGAACGCGACGATCACCATCAACGCCGCGAACAACTCGCTCGCCGGGCTCGCCCAGGCGATCAAGGACGCCAATCTTGGCGTTACCGCCAGCATCGTCACCGACTCGACCGGCGCGCGGCTGGTGGTCAAGGGTTCGACCGGCGAGGCCAATGCCTTTGCGCTGACCATGACCAGCGGCAATCCGGGCGAGCTCGACCGCTTCGTCTATGATCCCAACACCTACGATCCACAGGCGATCACCGGCCTGAAGCTGGAGCAGGAGGCGCAGAACGCCGAACTGACCGTCGACGGCGTCGCGGTGAGCAAGGCGACCAACAGCTTCAGCGACGTGCTGCCGGGTGTGAAGATCGACCTCGTCTCGGCGCTTCCCGGCACGACGATCTCGATCGGCGCGACCCAGCCCGTCGATGCGATCAAGACCGCCGTGACCGATTTCGTCGCCGCCTATAACGAGATGAAGGCCACGCTGGCGGGCATGACGAGCACCACCGGCACCTTGCGCAGCGACGCGGGCATCCGCGCGCTGGTTCAAAGGCTCGGCGCGATCCCTTCGACCCGGCTGACCTTCGACACCGATGGCAGCCCCACCACCCTCGCCGAGATCGGCGTCTCCACCAACCGCGACGGCACATTGACGCTCGACGCGGCCAAGCTGACCACGGTGATGGCCCGCGACCCCGACGCGGTCGAGGCGATGTTCAACCCCGGCCAGCGCAGCAGCAATCCGCTGCTTCAGATCACCAGCGCGGTCGGCAGGGTGAAGGGCGGCATTTATACCGTCACCAATGCCGTCCCCGGCACCAGCGGCAGCGCGGCCACAGCCACGCTCAACGGCGGCTATACCTTGCCATCGGGGGCGACCGGCGTAACCGCGCCCTTCCTGTCGGAGGCGGCGGGGCTGTCGTTCGATATTCTCGGCGCGGTCTCCAGCGCGACGATCACGATCGACCTTGGCCTTCAGGGCGCTCTCGATGCGATCAAGAACGACCTGACTGCTTCGGCGGGCCAGCTCACTTCTTCGCAGAAGCGCTTCGAGAACGAGAAGGCCACGATCGCGAGCGAGAAGGAGAAGCTGACTGCGAAGGACACCGCCTATCGCGACCAGCTGACCTTGCAGTTCACCCGGATGCAGACCGCGCTGCTCGCCTATAATTCAACCCAGAGCTACCTGACCCAGCAGATTAAGATGTGGACCAATGACGGCAATTAATTCCAAACCCCGCGACCAAGAGGGCTGATCGAGATGTTCATGAGCAATGGCTATGGCGCGATGGGCGGCGCGAAACAGCGCTATCAGAGCGTCGATATCGAGAGCCAGGTCGAGGGCGCCTCGCCCCATCGGCTGGTCGGCATCATGTTCGAGGAACTGATGAAGGCGATCGAGATCATGCTGGCGGCGCAGCGCGCAGGCAACCGGGTCAAGATGATCGACAAACAGGCGCGCGCGGCGAACATCCTGCTCGGCCTGGAAACCAGCCTCGATTTCCAGAAGGGCGGCGAGATCGCGACCAACCTGGCAAAGGTCTACCGCGAATCGCGGCGGCTGGTGCAGCAGGGCGGCCGCGAAAATCGTCCCGAGCTGGTAGAAACCGCGCGCGGTTATCTCGAAGGGATCGCCGAGGCCTGGGCGCAGATCGCCTGATTTTTACGATCTGTTAACGCTGCCGGCCGCATGATGTGGCCGCAGGAGGCGATCATGGCATTGTTCAACCATCAGTCCGAAACCGAACCGTTCAAGGAACGGCGCGTGCGCGGCAAGGTCGTCGCCTTTTCGAGCGATATCGTCGCCGAACATGTCCCCTCGCCCGCGCATGCGCTGCAGCAGCTTCTGACCGAACGCACCGCCGACGGCTTCATCACCGACCCGGCCGAACGCCGCCGCGCGCTGCTGCGCTTTGTCGGGCTGGCGATGCTGCTGTGGGGCGGATCGGCGATCGCACTCACGACGATGATGGTATTCGCGGGGTAAGGACCACAAGTCCCAATTCGTCATTCCAGCGAAAGCTGGAATCTCAGGCGATCCCTGCCTCGACCTCAACTCCCCATCTCACGAGACCCCAGCCTATGCTGGGGTGACGAGAAGGTGACTAAGCTTCGTCCTTCTCCAGCTTCGCGCCGTCCACCGCCTTCTCAAGGCGTGCCTTGTCCAGCAGATCGCGCGCCTTCTCAGCCTTCGTCCGCCCGAATTTCGCGCGGTTCGCCTCGGCCGTGACGCGCGCGCCGTCACGCGCCTTCGCCTTGCGCGCCCTGTTGAGGTTCACCACATCGCCCATCGCGAAACCCTGCCCTCGCCACAGAGGTGACGCAATCCCCGCGATGCTTTAAGGGCCGCGCGATGAATGACGACGCGCTTCGCGCCTGGATCGAAAACCGGCTCGGCCACACCCCGAAAGACCTCGCGCTGTTCAGGCGCGCGCTGACCCATGGCAGCTACGCGCCCGACCATTATGAGCGGCTCGAATTCCTCGGCGACCGCGTCCTCGGCATCATCGCCGCGGCCTGGCTTTACGAGCTGTTCACCGACGAGCCGGAGGGCAAGCTGTCGCGCCGGCTGAACGCGATCGTCAGCCGGGAAACCTGCGCCGCGATCGGCCGCGACATCGAGGTCGCGACCCACCTCCTGCTCGGCAAGCAGGCGCGCGACGACGGCGCGGTCGACAGCGACAATGTGCTGGGCGACGCGGTCGAGGCGCTGATCGGCGCGCTGTTCCTGGAAGGCGGTCTCGCGGCCGCGCAGCACTTCGTCCAGACCGTCTGGGCCGAGCGCGTCACCGGACAGGCGCAGGCCCCCAAACATCCCAAGTCGGCGCTGCAGGAATGGGCCGCCGCGCATCGCTGCCGCCCGCCGGTCTATACGACGGGTAGTCGTATCGGCCCGCACCATGCGCCGCGCTTCACCGTCACCGTCGCCATCCCCGGCAAGGAAGAGGCGAGCGCCGAGGGCGCGTCGAAGCAGGAAGCCGAAACCGCCGCGGCCAAGGCATTGTTGGAGAAACTGGCATGAACCAACGTTGCGGCTTCGTCGCGGTCGTCGGCGCCCCGAATGCGGGCAAATCGACCCTCGTCAACGCGATCGTCGGCCAGAAGGTGGCGATCGTCAGCCCCAAGGCTCAGACGACGCGTACCCGGCTGATCGGGGTCGCGATCGCGGGTGAGAGCCAGATTTTGCTGGTAGATACCCCGGGCATCTTCGCGCCGCGCCGCCGGCTCGATCGCGCGATGGTGGCCGCCGCGTGGAGCGGTGCGCAGGATGCCGACCTGATCGCGCTGGTGATCGACGCCAAGACCGGCGTCACCCACCGCATCGCCGACCTGCTCGATACGCTCGCCACGCGGCGCGAGCCCAAGATCGTCATCCTCAACAAGGTCGATATCTGCGCCAAGTCGAGCTTGCTCGAACTGGCGGTGCGGCTCCAGGAAAAGCTGAGCCCCGAGGCGATCTTCATGGTCTCGGCGACGACCGGCGACGGGGTCGATGATCTGCGCCGGACCCTGGCGGAACGCATGCCCGAGGGCCCATGGCATTTCCCCGAGGAGCAGGTCTCCGACGCGACCGACCGGATGCTCGCCGCCGAGGTCACGCGCGAACAGCTCTATCTCCAGCTCCATGCCGAACTGCCCTATGACTCCGCGGTCGAGACCGAGAAATATGAGGAGCGCAAGGACGGATCGGTCGCGATCCACCAGCAGATCCTGGTCGCGCGCGACACACAACGGGCGATCGTCCTGGGCAAGCGCGGGGTGCGGCTGAAGGAAATCGGCTCGCGATCACGCGCGCAGCTCGAGAGCCTGCTGCAACGCAAGGTCCACCTCTTCCTCCACGTCAAGGTCGCCGAGAAGTGGGAAGACGACCGCGGCCTCTACCGCGAGATCGGGCTCGACTGGGTGGATTGAGCCGGGCTGGCCTCACGGCCTCCCATTCGTCATTCCAGCGAAAGCTGGAATCTCTTTCCGTTCCAGCGATGCGCAACTCTCCTGAGATTCCAGCTTTCGCTGGAATGACGCCTAAGGTTGAGAGGCAAGCACCTCCGCCACCCACTCGGGCACCAGCACGCTCGCCGGGCCAAGCCGCGTTTCATGGAAGAACACGCTTCCCGCCGACGGGTCCAGATTGAGCTCCAGTGTCCGCGCACCCGCATGGCGCGCCTGCTGGACATAGCCCGCCGCCGGATAGACCGCGCCCGATGTGCCGACCGACACGAACAGATCGGCGTCGCGGATCGCCCGGTCGATCCGGTCCATCTGATATGGCATTTCCCCGAAAAATACGATGTCGGGGCGGATCGTCCCCGCCTCCCCGCACCCTGCGCAGACCGGCCCCTCGAGCATCGCTCCGCCAAAGGCCGGGCGCGCACCGCACGCCTCGCACAGCGCCGACATCAACTCGCCATGCATATGTAGCACCTGCTTCAATCCGCCACGTTCGTGCAGATCGTCGACATTCTGGGTGATGACCAGCAGATCGCCGACCCATTCGCGCTCGAGCCGGGCCAGCGCGATATGCGCCGGGTTCGGCCCCACCGTCGCGAGCGCCGCGCGGCGCTGATCGTAGAAATCGAGCACCAGCGCCCTATCCCGCGCCAGCGCCTCGGGCGTGCAGATATCCTCAACCCGGTGCCCCTCCCACAAGCCACCGGGGCCGCGAAAGGTGTTCAGGCCACTTTCGGCCGAGATGCCGGCACCAGTGAGGATAACGATGTTGCGGATCGCGGTCACAGGTTCAATCCGAGCAGCATCCACCATTCCTGTTACCGAATATCGATCTCCGCAATCCGTCAGATGCGGTCGATGGCAAGCGCCCGGGCAAAGCGACTGTCGGCTGCAGCCCATTTGATGCACGCCATATAGGCATCGACATAGGCTGCCGCCTTGGCGCCATAGTCGATCGCATAAGCATGCTCATACATATCGAGCGCGAGGATCGGCGTGGAATTCGCCAACGTCATCGAATGATCGGCGGCCCACTGGTTCACGAGGCGCCGATCGCGATGGCTCCACGTCAACAGCACCCAGCCCGATCCCCCGCCCAGCGCCTTCCCCATATTGCTGAACTCGGAAAACCAGCGGGCATGGCTACCGAAATCGCGCTCCAGCGCCATGGCGAGCGACGCCCCGGGCTTCGACGGCGCGCCAAGGCATGCGAAATAGAGTTCGTGAAGGATCGTCGAGTTCCACGCGACAAGCTCTTCACGTTTGAGCCCGTTCACCAGAAAACCGGGCGCGGTGGCAGGATCGAGCGCCGCGAACTGTGCCCCGATGCTCGCGAGCCGCTTCACCGCCCCCACATAATTATTGTCGTGGTGGCTGACGAGCAGCCTTTCGGACATTCCGGCGATCGACCGGGGGTCAAACGGCAAGGGCAGCGGCGTGGGAGGTTGCGGGCTTCCAGAGGCAGCCAGCACGCTGTCGCCGCTCGCGAGCAGCGCCGCGCCGGTTGCGACTGCCGCTCCGGCGCCGAGTAGGTGACGACGATCCATCATTCTGGTCACTCCCTTGAATCGTTAACCTGACGAACAGGATCGGTCGCGGTTACCAGGCCTTGCCGTATCCTGAAACGGCTCTAAACCCGCCGGAGCCCAGTTGCAGCCGCTCACTCCCCCGCCCCCGGTATCTGGGTCAGCCCGTGCCTTGTCTCGCGGTCATAGTCGGCCTGGATCTTCTCGATCCGCGCCTGAGTCCGTTCGGCGATCCGCTTGATCGTGTCGCAGGTCGCGTCGCGCGCCGCGCGCACGAAGTCGTTGCGATGATCATAGGCGATACGGGCATGCCCCGCTTCGTGAATTTCGAGTCCGCGCACGGTGCGGCGCCAATATTCGGCAGCCATCGGCGTCAGTTCGCGTGTCACCAGACGTGGCATGACGACCGTGATCGACAGGCTGCTCTGCGGATCGGAGACCTGGCATGACGAGCCCCGGCGAACCTGGCCCCATCCCGCGCGGATATGCCATCCGGTATGCGCGACTCCGTCGCCCTTCTGCGGCGCCCGCGCGCGCATCGACTTGTAGATGTCGGCGGGCGTGCTGCCCTCGACGTCATAATAGCGGAATTTGACCCCCGGAATGCCGTCGAAGGGCGAGGATTGGGCCAGCGCCGGAGTCGCGAGCAACGCGCCTAACCCCATGAACAGAAACCGCACCCCATCGACCATCAAACGCAAAGCGTCACTCCCGCCATGCTGAACCTGTTTCAGCGTCCATCCAGCATCCTGACTTTCGCTCTGGTGGATGAGTGGATGCTGAACGAAGCTCAGCATGACGACCGGGGCAAAGCCAGCCCTTATCAGCGCTCTTGCGTCCCCGCCGCGCGAACTCCATGAAGCGGCGCAACCAAGATATGAGGCTGGGCATGGCGAAGATCGGCATATTGGGCGCGAACGGGCGCATGGGCCAGGCCATCGCCGATGTCGCCGCCGAACTGGGCGCGTCGATCGCGGGCGGGATCGATCTGGGCGGTGCCGTGATCGGGTCGCATGCCGATGCCCGGTCGCTCGCTGCGGCCAGTGACGTCCTCGTCGATTTTTCGGCGCCTGCGGCGCTATCCGGCCATCTGGAAGCCGCGATTACCGCCGGAATCCCGATCGTGATCGGCACCACCGGGCTCAAGCCTGAGCATCATGCCCAGATCGACGATGCGGTCGCGAAAGGCCTCGCGGTGCTCCAGACCGGCAACACCTCATTGGGGGTCAATCTGCTCGCGCATCTCGTCCGGGAGGCCGCCGCGCGGCTGGGCGACGGCTGGGATATCGAGATCGTCGAGATGCACCATCGCCACAAGGTCGATGCGCCATCGGGCACCGCGCTGCTGCTGGGCGCCGCCGCGGCCGAGGGGCGCGGGTCGACGGCGCAAGCGCTCAACCGCTTCGACCGGATCGGCCATGGCAATGACAAGCCGCGCGAAACCGGCACGATCGGCTATGCCAGCTTGCGCGGCGGATCGGTCGCGGGCGACCATATGGTCGTGCTCGCTGCCGACAATGAGCGGATCGAGCTCGGCCACCGCGCCGAGAATCGCAGCATCTTTGCGCGCGGCGCGGTGAAGGCATGCCTGTGGATGAAGGGCCGCCCCGCCGGCCGCTATGCCATGAGCGACGTATTGGGGCTGTGAAGAAGGCCGATATCTTCGAATTCTATCGCCGGCTCGCCGAAAATGACCCCGCGCCGGTCACCGAACTATACTATGTGAATCCCTATACGCTGCTCGTCGCGGTCGCGCTGTCGGCGCAGGCCACCGACATCGGCGTGAACAAGGCGACCGGCCCGCTGTTCGCGAAGGTCACGACGCCGCAGCAGATGCTCGAACTGGGCGAAGCGGATCTCAGGCAGCACATCAAGACGATCGGCCTGTTCAACACCAAGGCGAAGAACGTCATCGCCGCCGCTCAGATACTGGTCGACAAATATGGCGGCGAGGTGCCGCAAAGCCGCGAGGCGCTGGAGGAATTGCCCGGGGTGGGCCGCAAGACCGCCAATGTCGTGATGAACACCGCGTTCGGCGCGGAGACGATTGCGGTCGACACGCATATCTTCCGCGTCTCGAACCGCACCGGCCTCGCGCCCGGCAAGAATGTCCTCCAGGTCGAACTCAAGCTGGAGAAGATCACCCCGAAGCCCTTCCTTCAGGGCGCGCACCACTGGCTGATCCTGCACGGCCGCTATATCTGCAAGGCGCGCAGGCCCGAATGCTGGCGCTGCCCGGTGATCGACCTGTGCGCGTTCAAACCGAAGACGCCCCCGCCCGCCTCCGCCTGAGCGCAACGGCGGCCGGATCGACGGCATACCGAAATAGGCCTAGCCGCCGCCAGATCGCTTTGCTAAGCGCAGCCCCGACGCACCCGTAGCTCAGCTGGATAGAGCGCTGCCCTCCGAAGGCAGAGGCCAGGGGTTCGAATCCCTTCGGGTGCGCCAACTTCCGCAATCTCTCGCTGCCTTCGCCCGGATATCCATGGCTGACGGGAGAAACGCGCCGCGGCTGAACGCATTGCCCTAGAGTCGATTTCATTTAGGTGGAAGCGTATCCGGAGTTTCGGATGTAGCTGGCGCATTCGTTTGGCGGGAAGCGGTCGAGCAGGGAGCCGATGCGTCGCCAAGTGTCTTCGGTGGTCCGTTCGGCTGCCCTTCTGAGC
>CAMTVW010000020.1:0-35223 GCA_947085315.1 uncultured Sphingomonas sp.
CCTCCTGCGGCAGGATGCGGCTGATCACGCCCTTGTTGCCGTGACGGCCGGCCATCTTGTCGCCCGGCTGCAGCTTGCGCTTCACCGCGACGAACACCTTGACCATCTTGAGCACGCCCGGGGGCAGCTCGTCGCCGCGCTGCAGCTTCTCGACCCGATCCTCGAACTTCTTCACGATCAGGCCGACGGCTTCGTCATACTGCGCCTTGACCGCTTCCAGATCGCTCTGGCGCGCATCGTCGGCGACGGCAAACTTCCACCACTCGCGCTTCTCGACTTCGTCGAGCAGCGCCTCGTCGATGGTCACGCCCTTCTTGATGCCCTTGGGCGCCGACGTCGCGCTCTGGCCGAGCAGCATCTCCTTCAGCCGCGCATAGTTGGCGCGGTTGAGGATGGCGCGTTCGTCCTCGCGGTCCTTGGTCAGCCGATCGATTTCCTCGCGCTCGATCGCCATCGCGCGTTCGTCCTTGTCGATGCCGTGGCGATTGAACACGCGCACGTCGACGACGGTGCCCGAAACGCCCGGCGGCAGACGCAGCGAGGTGTCACGGACGTCGGAGGCCTTCTCGCCGAAGATGGCGCGGAGGAGCTTTTCTTCCGGCGTCATCGGGCTTTCGCCCTTCGGGGTGATCTTGCCGCACAGGATGTCGCCCGGCTCGACCTCGGCACCGATATAGACGATGCCCGCCTCGTCGAGGTTGCGCAGCGCTTCCTCGCCGACGTTCGGGATGTCGCGGGTGATGTCTTCCGGCCCGAGCTTGGTGTCGCGGGCCATCACCTCGAACTCGTCGATGTGGATCGACGTGAAGACGTCGTCCTTCACGATCCGCTCGGAGATCAGGATCGAATCCTCATAATTGTAGCCGTTCCACGGCATGAAAGCGACGAGGACGTTGCGGCCCAGCGCCAGTTCACCGAACTCGGTCGACGGGCCATCGGCGATGATGTCGCCCGCATGGACGACGTCGCCGACCTTCACCAGCGGACGCTGGTTGATGCAGGTCGACTGGTTCGAGCGCTGGAACTTCATCAGCGTGTAGATGTCCACGCCCGACTTGCCGGCGTCGACGTCGCCCGATGCACGGACCACGATGCGGGTGGCGTCGACCTGGTCGATCACGCCCGAACGGCGCGCACCGATCGCGGCACCCGAATCGCGGGCGACGGTCTCTTCCATGCCGGTGCCGACGAACGGCGCTTCGGCGCGAACCAGCGGCACCGCCTGGCGCTGCATGTTCGATCCCATCAGCGCGCGGTTGGCGTCATCATTTTCCAGGAATGGAATAAGCGATGCCGCGACCGAGACGAGCTGCTTGGGGCTGACGTCCATCAGGGTGACATGATCGCGCGGCGCCATCAGGAACTCGCCCGCTTCACGCGCCGAGATCAGATCCTCGACGAAGCGGCCTTCGCCGTCGAGCTCGGCGTTCGCCTGCGCGATGGTGTGCTTGGCCTCTTCCATCGCCGACAGATAGACGACGTCGTTGGTGACCTTGTGATCGACGACCTTGCGGTACGGCGTTTCGATGAAGCCATATTTGTTGACCCGGCTGAAGCTCGCGAGCGAGTTGATCAGGCCGATGTTCGGGCCTTCCGGGGTTTCGATCGGACAGATCCGGCCATAATGGGTCGGGTGAACGTCGCGGACCTCGAAGCCCGCGCGCTCGCGGGTGAGACCGCCCGGCCCGAGCGCCGAAACGCGACGCTTGTGCGTCACTTCGGAGAGCGGGTTGGTCTGATCCATGAACTGCGACAGCTGCGACGAACCGAAGAATTCGCGGACCGCGGCGACCGCGGGCTTGGCGTTGATCAGATCGTTCGGCATCGCGGTCGACACGTCGACCGACGACATCCGCTCCTTCACGGCGCGCTCCATGCGGAGCAGGCCGACGCGGTACTGGTTCTCGAGCAGCTCGCCCACCGAACGGACGCGGCGATTGCCGAGATTGTCGATGTCGTCGATCTCGCCCTTGCCGTCCTTCAGGTCGACCAGCGTCTTGACCACCGCCAGGATGTCGTCGGCGCGAAGCGTCGTGATCGTGTCCTCGGCGTCGAGCTCGAGGCGCATGTTGAGCTTCACGCGGCCGACGGCCGACAGGTCATAGCGCTCGGGATCGAAGAACAGGCCGGAGAACAGCGCTTCGGCGGTCTCCTTCGTCGGCGGCTCGCCGGGGCGCATGACGCGGTAGATTTCGCTCAGCGCATGATCGCGGTCCTCGACCTTGTCGGCCTGCAAGGTGTTGCGGATCCACGGACCGGTCGAGATATGATCGATGTCGAGCAGGTCGACATGATCGAAGCCCGCTTTGTCGAGCGCTTCGAGATTCTCGGGGGAAACCTCGTCGCCCGCCTCGATGTAGATGCGGCCGGTCGACTCGTCGATCAGGTCATAGGCCGAATAGCGGCCGAAGATCTGGTCGGTCGGGATCAGCAAGGTCAGCAGGCCGTCCTTGCCCGCCTTGGTGGCGGCGCGGGGGCTGATCTTGGTGCCCGCCACGAAGGCGACCTCGCCGGTGTCGCCGTTGACGACGTCGAACGCCGGCTTCTGACCGCGCCAGTTCTCGGGAACGAAGGGCACTTTCCAGCCGCCGTCGCCGCGCACATAGCGCTGGGTGCGGTAGAAATAGCTCAGGATGTCCTCGCCGTTCAGGCCCAGCGCATAGAGCAGCGTCGTGACCGGCAGCTTGCGCTTGCGGTCGATGCGGACGTTGACGATGTCCTTGGCGTCGAACTCGAAGTCGAGCCACGAACCGCGATACGGAATGACGCGCGCGGCGAACAGATATTTGCCCGATGCGTGGGTCTTGCCACGGTCATGGTCGAACAGCACGCCCGGCGAACGGTGCATCTGCGAGACGATGACGCGCTCGGTGCCGTTGATCAGGAAGGTGCCGTTCTGCGTCATGAGCGGCATGTCGCCCATGTAGACGTCCTGCTCCTTGATATCGAGCACCGAACGGGTTTCGGTATCGGGGTCGACCTCGAACACGATCAGGCGGAGGGTAACGCGCATCGGCGCGGCATAGGTCATGCCGCGCTGGCGGCACTCCTCGGTGTCATATTTGGGATCTTCCAGCTCATACTGGACGAAATCGAGCTCGGCGGTGCCGGCGAAATCGCGGATCGGGAAGACCGAACGCAGCGTCTTTTCCAGGCCCGACACATAGTTGTCGGCGGGACGCGAACGCAGGAACTGCTCATAGGATTCGCGCTGAACCTCGATCAGGTTCGGCATCTGCACGACTTCGTGGATGTTGCCGAAGACCTTGCGGATGCGCTTCTTGGCGGTCTGCGGAGCTGCCTGGGTGGCCATGCGTTATCTTCCCTCGCGTCAAAATTTCTACCGCGTCGCAGCGGAATTCCAGCCCGATTCGCAGATGCGATCCACGACAAAAAGTGCGGGTCCGGGGCTGTTCGGAACCGCACTGCCAGCGTTATGGAAACCCTTGAAAAACCTTCTCCAATTCGTCGCGGTCCGTTCGCAAGACGGGCCGTGTCCCGGAGGGTCAAGGGCGGCACCCGCGCTAAAGCGTCGAGCATCTGCCGATGTAATGGAAGCGGCTATATAGGCCCGGCCGCGGGATTTGGGAAGGGGGTGGGGCGGCCGCGTGGTTGAAAGGCCGTCACGGCCTGTTTCGTATCGCGGCCAATACGAAATCGACGCTGTTGGCGCACCAGGCGGTTACATCCATATCGTCACCGCCGCCTGTTCGATGGACAAGCGAGACGAGCGGAAAATGTGAGAACCAGGTGGTGACCAGACTGAATATGATCCAGAAAAGTTGATCCGCATCGACGCCGGCCCGGAAACTACCGTCGCTGCACCCGCGTTCGACGATCTCGCCCAGAACCTCGTCGATCAGCTTCCGCAGCACCATGGCAAGCGGACTCTTCTTCCCGACATGAACGAAGCTGTGTTGAGCCTCATCAATCGTCATCTGCGCAATCTGTGGGCGGTCAATATGATCGCGGAACAGATTCTGCATGAATTTGGCAAGCGCCGCTTCGGGTGGAAGCGCCCGGTACTGCGTGGATTCGATCAGATTGGACGTGCCTTCGGCAGCCTCGCGCAAAATTAGGGTGTAGAGATCCGACTTGCTGCCGAAATAATAATATAAAAGCTGCTTCGAAACCTTGGCGCGCCGGCAAATCGAATCGACCGTTGCGCTATCGAAACCACGGTCGGCGAACTCCTGCTTCGCGGCATCGAGGATATCGGTGATCGTTGTGGCACTGGATGACCGCCGGCCCCGGGTCGCGCCCGCTGCGGCATAGTGGCAATCGCCGCTTGATGGCATTGCTCAACCTCTCCTTACCGGCAATCCCTCCGCCCTGACCAAGCGTTGAATTATTGCTTTTTACCATAGCCGCCGGGCGCCCTAAACACAACGCCTGTGCCGCCGCCGCCCGGGCGTGCCGCGATCGCATCAGCCATTGAAAATTCGAGGGAATGTCATGTTCGTCGAAACGCTTCCTGCCAAACCTGAGCTCCCGGAGCTCGACCGCGACCGCTTCATCGACATCGACCTTTTCAGCCAGGATATGAAGGCGAACGCGCCCGCATATTTTGCGGAGTGGGCGACGAAGCCGCCATTTTACGCGCTGGTGCAGGGCCATGCCCATGTCGTCATCTGCCGCCATGAACAGGTCCAATGGGCGCTGCGCTCCCATGACATCATCAGCGCCGTCCCGCACAAGGGCTGGGGGACCGATCTTTTCGACTATTTCAATGGCTTGCCGCTGGTCGTCGACTTCGACCCACCCGAGCATTCGCGGATGCGCCGGCTGATGCAGCCCGGCTTCGCCCCCAGCCGCGTCGCCAGGCTCAGGCCGCTGATCGACGCGATGATCGACGATCTCGCAAAGGAGATGGCGGAGAAGAAGCGGTTCGACATGGTGACCGAGTTCGCCGGCCCGCTCATGTACCGGATTCTGCTCGGTGGCGTGTTCGAGTTCGAACCCGAAATATGGCCGCTCTTCATCAACCTGTCCAACGCGTTGGAACTGGTGGCGACGGTGCCGCCCGGGGCGCCCAAGCCGCCGCAATATCTCGACGCGTTCAACGCCGTTTACGAGTTTTGCGGCAGGCTGATCGAGGAGCGTCGCATCAACCCAAAGGACGACCTTGTCGGCTCGGTGATCGCCGCGCACGACGAAAAGGGGACGATTTCGATCGAGGAGCTGTTCTCGACCCTCGTCCAGCTGTTCACGGCGG
Source organism: uncultured Sphingomonas sp. (assembly GCA_947085315.1). Classification (GTDB taxonomy): domain Bacteria; phylum Pseudomonadota; class Alphaproteobacteria; order Sphingomonadales; family Sphingomonadaceae; genus Rhizorhabdus. The sequence goes on from CAMTVW010000020.1 coordinate 5,216, forward strand.
GGCTTGGCACGGTGCCCGCGACATCGTCGAACGCGGTGCTGCGGCTGCTGCGGCACCCGGATCAGCTCGCATTGCTGCGGAACGACCCGTCGCTGCTCAATATCGCCCTCGAAGAATGCATGCGCGTCGATTGCCTGGGCAACTTCCGCCATCGCTTCGTCGTCAGGGAGCATATGATCGATGGCACGCCCATCTACCCCGGCATGGTCGCGCACCTCGCGCTGGGCGCCGCCAATTACGACCCCGCCAAATTTCGCGACCCCGCTCGCTTCGACATCAGGCGTGACCCGCGTGACATATTGACGTTCGGGTTCGGGCCGCACCTCTGCCCCGGCAACAGCCTGGCGCGCATGATCACGCGCGCCATCGTGGGTCGGCTGATCTTCGGCTTTCCCAATCTGCGGCTGACCGATCCCGACGAAGCGATCGTCTATGGCGGCATGCCGACGGAGCGCTTTCCGACCCATGTCAATCTGAGCGTGGACTGATGCGTCACATCCCGCGCCACGAACCGTGATGGCGGGTCCAGCATGATAATAACGAAAGGAAGCGGATGCTTTTTGGGGATTTAAGTGGTCGCGTCGCGATCGTGACCGGTTCGGGCGCGAACATCGGTGAGGCCTGTGCGCGCGCGCTGGCCGGCGCCGGGGCGCATGTCGTCGTCGCCGACATCAACCTGATCGCCGCGCGGTCGGTGGCGGAGGATATCTGCGCGGGCGGCGGCAGTGCGATGGCCCACAGCCTGGACCTTGCCGACGAACAAAGCGTCATCGCCCTGATCGATACGGTCGTCGCGAAATATGGGCGCATCGACATTCTGCACAACAATGCCGCCGACACCCGGCCCGACTTCATGGCCCGGGACACCTCGATTCCGGAGATGACGATCGAGGTGTGGGACCGTACCTTCGCGGTCAACACGCGCGGTCCGATGCTGATGATCAAGCATGTCGCCCCGCACATGATCGCGGCCGGTGGCGGTTCGATCATCAATACCGGGTCCGGCGCCGCCATTCTGGGCGATGTGTTCCATCCCGCCTATTCATGTTCCAAGGGCGCGTTGCACACCCTTACCCGCAACGTCGCCACCCAGCTTGGCCGGTACAACATCCGTTGCAACGCCGTCCTTCCGGGACTCGTGCTCAGCAAGGGTGCGCGCGAGATCATGAGCGAGGGCGAAATCGACTTCATCCAGCGCCATGTCCTTCTGCCCCGGCAGAGCGAGCCTGCCGACATAGCGGGTCCGGTTCTGATGCTTGCCTCCGATGCCGGCAGCTTCGTCACCGGACAGGTCTTCAGCGCCGATGGCGGCATTGCCCACCATGCGCCCTATTACGCCGATGCGATGGCGATGATGTCGGACAATTGATCGGAGAGGGGCAAATGGCTTCTTACGTAATGAGCTTGATGAACAAGCATGATCTCGAAAAATACAGCGCCTATATGGAGCAGGGATTTGCTTCGCTGGACGGCATGACATTCGAGGTGATTGTCGGAGAGAACCTGGAAACGCTGGAGGGAGTTTGTCCTGGCAGCAGCGTTGTTCTCATGAAGTTCGCCGACAATGATGCAGCGATGCGGTGGTATCGGTCGAGTGGCTATCAAAAGGCGATCCCGCTCCGCCATGCCGCGGCGGAAACGATCTTCGCTGTCCATTTCACCGACGAACAATAATCGCCGCGATCAGCAATGACGGCGCGTCTTTAAAATCGCGGGATAACGGGAGGAAGTCAGTATGAGCAAATATCCAACCATGTTCAGCCCGATCAGGATCGGACGGATGGAGGTCAAGAACCGGGTGTTCATGTCGCCGCACGGCATGGTCGGCCTGGGTATCGGAACCGACCGGCAGGTTGGCTATTTCGAGGCGCGCGCAAAAGGCGGGGCCGGCTTCATGGTGATTGCCAGTTGCCAGGTCGTCCCGGCGCCGCTGGTCCCTCCGAACTGGTTCATAGAGGCCTATAATCCGGACCATATCCCCGCGATCCGGCGGATCGTCGAAGCGGCGCACAGGCATGGCGCCAAAATTGCCGTCCAGGGCGTCTGGATGATGGCCGATCCGACCAAGGCACAGGCCTCCGCCATCGCACCCCACACCGTGCTTGCCGACACCCAGCCTCGATCAATGACGATCGCCGAGGTTCAGGAGCTGATCGAAGCGCATGCGATCGCTGCGGTCCACGCCGAGCTGGCCGGGGCCGACGGGTTCGAATTTCCGATCAACGCCGGGGGTGGCCTGCAGAGCTTCACCTCCGAATTCTATAATCAGCGCACTGACCGCTATGGCGGCAGCCTCGAAAACCGCATGCGTATCGTGACCGAGATCATCGCCGCGATCCGGAACCGCGTGCACCCGGATTTCGCCATCGGCGTGGCGGTCAACGCCGATGAATCGACGCTGGGAGCAAACGGCATCGACGATGGCATCGCGCAGTGCAAGATCCTGGAAGCGACCGGGATGGTCGACTGGCTGCGGATCACCGCGCGCGGTCAGAAGCCCCAGATGACGCAATATCACTATCCGTCGTCCTATATGGCGCAGGAGGGGACGCATCTCGACGCCGCCGAAGCGGTCAAACAGGCGGTCAGCCTCCCGGTGGTCAGTGGCGGGCGCATCCTGACACCGGCCTTTGCCGATCAGGCGATTGCCGATGGGCGCTGCGACATGGTGTTCGTCGCCCGTTCGGTGATTGCCGATCCCGAATGGCCCAACAAGTGCCGGGACGATAAGACCAGCGAGATCCGCGCCTGTATCGGCGATCTTGAAGGGTGCTTCCTGCGGTCCTGCTATGGCCAGCCGGTTGGCTGCACGGTCAATCCCGATATCGGTTTCGAACATGAAGGACCGCCTGCGCCGGCGGAGCGGAAAAAGCGGGTGCTTGTCGTTGGCGCCGGCCCGGCCGGGCTGCAGGCCGCGCTGGTCGCGGCACAGCGCGGGCACTCGGTCACGCTGCTGGAAAAGTCGGACCGGATTGGTGGGCATGTCACCTTGCAGGCGATGCTGCCCGGTCTGGAAGATCGCGCGGACATCATTCGATGGCTGAAGCTTCAGCTCGACAAGGCGGGCGTCGAGATCCGGACCCGAAGCGAGGCGACGGCTGAATCGGTCAGGGCGCTTTCGGCGGATGCGGTGATCATTGCCACCGGCGCGCGCTATTCGAAGACCGGGGCGAGCAAGAGCCAGCTGACCGGCGTGCCCGGCGCGAACCTTCCGCACGTCCTGACCCCGGAGGAGATTCTTCTGGAACATGCGCGGACTGGCAATCGCATCGTCGTGTACGACAACACGTCATATGAAGTCGGCCCCGGCATCGCCGAATATCTGGCGGATCGCGGCAAGGAGGTCTTTCTTGTCACGATCGACTCCGCGATGGCTATGTCGGTCACCGAACTCGGCCTGAACAAGGTCGTCGCGCGCCGGGTCATTCCCAAAGTGACCTTCCTGCCATCGACCGAGATCACCGGCATCGATCCGCACGACGTCCACCTGCGCGGCGTCCTGTCCGGCGAAAAAACGGTCCTCGAAGGGATCGACAACACGATCCTCGTCACCTCGAAGCCACCGCAGGAGCAACTCTATCATGCCCTGATCGCGGACATGCCCGACGTTCGGATCATCGGTGATGCGCGCGAATCGCGCTGGAGCGTCTTTGCGACCGATGAAGCGATAAAGGATGGCCGCCGCGCCGGGCTGGCGGTGTAAGCCGCCGGAGCGTCGCCGCGACCCGTTCGAGACAGGGGCGCGTGATCTGTCGGGTGGGATGGGTCCTGAATTGGATCGCCTGATTGAAGACATGCCCTTGTTTCAGCGGCGGAAAAAAGTCCGTCTCCGGTGAGGTCGGAGCTGGTCGGCAACACAGCGCTTGCCTAACGTCGGATGCTGAAACAGGGTCAGCATGACCTTTGGAGTTTCAGGATGTTTCGCACGCTGTTGATCGGCCTGGCGGTGCTGGCGGCAGCCCCGCCCGCGCTCGCCGCCCCCTCGCTGCAGGACGCTACGGTCGGCGCGACGGTCGCCGCGATGAAGCCGGGCGACTTCATCTGGGCGCCGCATGTCGCGCCCTCGGGGCCGGTGGTGATCGTCGTCAGCATCGCCCAGCAGCGCGCCTACGCCTATCGCAACGGCATTCCGATCGGCATCTCGACCGTATCGACCGGCAAGAAGGGGCATGAGACGCCGACCGGCGTGTTCACCCTGCTGCAGAAGAATGTCGACCATAAGTCGAACCTCTATGACAGCGCCCCCATGCCCTATATGCAGCGGCTGACCTGGGACGGGATCGCGATGCACGCGGGCAACCTGCCCGGCTATCCCGCCTCGCATGGCTGCGTCCGCCTGCCGCTCGGCTTCGCCCGGCTGCTCTACGGCGTGACCAAACTCGGCCTCACCGTGATCGTCACCGCCGGCGCCGACGTGCCGCGCTTCGCGCCGACGCCAAGCGTGCTCAGCGACGCGCCCGCAAAAGCTGACGAGGATCTGTTCGGCGGGATGCTGTGGCAGCCCGAACGGCAGATGACCGGACCGGTCTCGATCATCATCAGTTCGGCCGATGCGCGGATGCTGGTGCTGCGCAACGGCGTCCCGATCGGCTCCGCGCCGGTCCGGATCGCGGGCGAGGTGACCGGCACCACCGCCTACACGCTCGGCGCGATCGAGGGTGGGACCTATAAGTGGATGAAGCTGCCTATGCCGGGCGAGACCTTGCCCGGCCCGGTCGAGGTGACACCTGACGAACGCGCGCGGCTGACCGTGCCCGAGGAGATGATCAGGGCGACCGCAGGGGTGGTCGTGCCGGGGACGACCGTGGTGGTCACGCCCGACACGCTGCGGAGCGGCGGCGCGGGCAAGAAGATGACGGTGATGACCTCGGGGAAGTGAGCGCCGGCTGTGCCTGGCCCGGCACCGCGATTCTACGCCAGTGGAATAAACCCTAAACGGCGACCGTTCCAACCCCGCCGTCTTTCTGCGCAACCGAGCGGCGATGAATAAGGCGATACAGCACCGGCAGGACAAGCAAGGTAAGGATCGTCGACGATATGATCCCGCCGATCACCACCGTCGCCAGCGGTCGCTGTACCTCGGAGCCTGCGCCGACATTGAGCGCCATCGGTACGAAACCCAGCGATGCGACCAGCGCGGTCATCAGCACCGGGCGGAGGCGCGTCAGCGCGCCTTCGCGGATCGCGGCATCCAGCCCGGTGCCACGCTCCCGCAGGTCGCGAATGAACGACAGCATCACCACGCCGTTCAGGACGGCCACGCCCGACAGCGCGATGAACCCGACGCCCGCCGAGATCGAAAGCGGAATGCCCCGCAGGGCAAGCGCGACGATCCCGCCGGTCAGCGCGAGCGGCACTCCCGAGAACACGATCGCCGCATCCCTGGCCGATCCGAACAGGGTGAAGAGCAGCCCGAAGATCAGCAGCAAAGCGAGCGGCACGACGATCTGAAGGCGTGTCGCGGCCGACTGCAATTGCTCGAAAGTGCCGCCATAGGAGACATAATAGCCCTCCGGCATGTCGACGCCCGTTTCGATCTTCTCGCGCGCCTCGGCAATGAACGAGCCCAGGTCACGACCGCGCACATTGGCGGTGATGACCGCTCGGCGCTTGCCATTCTCGCGGCTGATCTGGTTCGGGCCGATCGCTCGCTCGATCGTCGCGATCTCCCCGAGCGGGACATAGGTGGATCCACTCGCGTCCCCGGCCACCCGGATCGGCAGGTCCTTGAGCGCGGCCAGGTTGGCACGGGTCGCCTCGGGCAGCCGGACGACGATATCGAAGCGCCTGTCGCCTTCGAACAGCTGTCCCGCCATCTTGCCTCCGATCGCGGCGGAGACGGCATCCTGCAGGTCGGCGACGTTGATGCCGTAGCGCGCGATCACGTCCCGGCGGGGCATGACCGACAGGACCGGGAGGCCGGTGACCTGCTCGATTTTGACATCCTGCGCGCCGTCGATGCGCTTCACGATGTCTTCGACGGCTCCTCCGGTTTTGAGCAGCTGATCGAGATCGTCCCCGAACAGTTTGATCGCGACATCCGAACGGACGCCTGCGATCAGCTCGTTCATCCGCATCTGGACGGGTTGGGTGAACTCATAATTATTGCCCGGGATCTTCGCGACCAGATCGGTAAGCTCGGCGACCAGCTGATCGCGGGATTTGCGGGGATCGGGCCAGTCCTCGCGGTCCTTTAGCATGATGAAGGTATCCGCCACCGACGGTGGCATCGGATCGGTCGCCACGTCGGCGGTGCCGATCTTGCCGAACACGCGTTCGACTTCGGGCACTTTGGCGATCTCGGCTTCCAGCGCGGATTGCATTCTGATCGCCTGGCTCAGGCTGGTGCCGGGAATGCGCAGGGCGTGAAGCGCGATGTCGCCCTCGTCGAGATTGGGGATGAACTCCGACCCCAGCCGGGTCGCCAACGCTCCGCTGGCGATGACCAGCAGCAGCGCGACCCCGATCGTCAGCTTCGCCCGGGCCTGGACCCAGTCGAGCATCGCGGCGTAGCGCGCCTTCGACCAGCGCATCACGCGATTTTCGGTCTCATCGACCTTGCCGGTCACGAACATCGCGATCGCGGCGGGTACGAAGGTCAGCGACAGGAGCAACGCCGCCGAGAGCGCGAGCACGACCGTGATTGCCATCGGATGGAAGGTCTTTCCCTCGATCCCTTCCAGCGCGAAGATCGGCAGATAGACCACCGTGATGATGACGATCCCGAAGATGCTCGGCCGGATCACCTCGGCACTGGCCGAAGCGACCATGCCGAATCGTTCCTCGCGATCAAGCAAACGGCCCATCCGGTGCTGGGCTTCGCCAAGCCGCCGCAGGCAGTTCTCGACGATGATGACCGCCCCATCGACGATCAGGCCGAAGTCGAGTGCGCCCAGGCTCATGAGGTTGCCCGACACGCGACCCATGACCATGCCCGTCAGCGTCATCAGCATCGAGATGGGGATGACCGCGGCTGTGATCAGCGCCGCGCGGATATTGCCGAGCAGCAGGAACAGCACGACGATCACCAGCAACGCGCCCTCGAGCAGGTTCTTCTGGACGGTCCAGATGGTGCGATCCACCAGAGCCGTGCGATCGTACATCGGATGCGCGATCACACCGGAAGGAAGCGCCTTCGACGCTTCGGTCAGTCGCGCAGCCACGGCCTGGGCGACGGTGCGGGGGTTTTCACCGATCAGCATGAAAATCGTGCCCAGCACGATTTCCTCGCCATCCTCGGTCGCGGCACCCGTGCGCAGTTCGCTGCCGATCACGACATCGGCGACATCGGCGACCCGGATCGGAATGCCGCCGCGCGTCGCGACGATGATCCGCGACAGATCGCCTTCATTCGCGGCCTGGCCGGGAACGCGGATCAGCACCTGTTCGCCGGCCTGCTCGACATATCCCGCACCGACATTGGCGTTGTTGCGCTCAAGCGCTTCGACGACATCGGTCAGCGACAATTTCAGGGCCGCCAGCCGTTGCGGGTTGGGCGTGACATGGAACTGGCGGGCATAGCCGCCGATCGTGTTGACCTCGGCGACGCCGGGCACGGTGCGCAACTGCGGACGGATCACCCAGTCGCTGAAGGTGCGCAGTTCGGTCGCCGTCCATGCCGAGCCATCGGGCTTGCGCGCGCCCGGCTTGGCCTCGATCGCGAACATGAAGATTTCGCCGAGGCCGGTCGCGAGCGGTCCCATTTGCGGCTCGATCCCCGGCGGAAGCTGCGATTTTGCCGCCTGAATGCGCTCGTTGACGAGCTGGCGCGCGAAATGGATGTCGGTGCCGTCCTTGAAGACGACCGTGACCTGACTGAGCCCGTAGCGCGAGATCGAGCGGGTGTAGTCGAGCCCGGGTATGCCGGCGATGGCGGTCTCGACCGGATAGGTGATCCGCTGCTCGGCTTCGAGCGGTGAGAAGCCCTCGGCCTCGGTGTTGATCTGCACCTGGACATTGGTGATGTCCGGCACGGCGTCGATCGGTAGCCTGGTAAAGCTCCAGACTCCGATCGCCGAGAGTGCGAGGACGACAGCGAGGACGAACCAGCGCTGGCGAATCGAGAAGCCGATGATGCGGGCGAGCATGACTCTATCCCTCCCGATCAATGGTCGTGGCTCGCGCCGGACTTCTCGATGTCGGCACGAATGAGGAAGGCGCCCCTGGCGGCGTAGGGGGTGCCCGGTGCGATGCCCGATTTCACTTCGGTCCACTCGGGCGTCTGGCGCCCGATCTGAAGCATGCGGACTTCATAATCCTCGCCGTAATTGGCGAACACGACCGAAAAATCGCGGAAGCGCTGGATGGCGTCGGTGCGCACGGCGAGGGGCACCGCGACGGCGTTGACCGACACCTTTCCACGCAGCGCCATGCCGGGGCGCCATTGGCCGGTCGGATTGGGAAGGTTTGCGCGCATCAGCGCCGTTCCCGCCTGGACATTGCCCTCGGGCAGATAGTCTCCGAGTTGACCGCTTGCGACCGGCTTGCCCTCGAGCGTCTCGATCAGGACGCGCTGGCCGGGGCGTACGCTCTCGAGATCGCGCGGGAAGATGTTGAACACCACCGTCGTTTGCGCCGGGTCGGTGATGACGAACATCGGGCTGTCATAGGTCACGTCGCCGACATTGGTGTTGCGCTCGGCGACCACCCCGCTGACCGGGGCGGTCACCGAATAGACCTGGAGGCTCTCATTGGATTCGACGCGCGCGATGACTTCGCCACGGCGGACCCGGTCGCCGACCTTCTTCATCACCGCCATCACCTTGCCGGGGAAGCGGGCGCGGACCTCCGAACGCGCCGTGGTCGCAAGCTCGACCGTGCCGACCAGGTCCCGGATTTCGCCGATCGTGGCGGGGCCGGCACGCTCGATCATGATGCCGCCCGATCGCGCCGCCTGCGCCGAGATGCGCGTGCGACCTTCGGGGCTCGCATAGGACCATTGATGCCGTGCGCCGCCTTCGGTGGCCACCACATCGACGTCGAAACTGTGCGGCTCTGCGACCACGCCCTGGCCGGCGAGATAGTCATTTTCGGGCTTGAACGCGAAGCGGTCGACCTGACCACCGAGCCGCTTCAGGGTTACCGCGAGATCGACGGTTTTCGGGTCGACGGGCTTTCCGTCGCGTGTCGGATAGATGCGGAACTGAGGCTCCTGTCCCTCCTCGAAGATGGTCATCTCGACCGCGAAATCGCCATCGGCGAGCAGCCTGCCGCCATGCGGTCCCTTTGGTGCTTCGGGAGTTTCGCCTGCGCCATGTTCACCGGCCGGTTCGGGACTGCCGCCGCAGCCGGCCAGCGGCAGGAAGAGGAAGAGCGCCGCCGCGATGATGCGGCGCCTGATCGGTGAAAGCGTCATTGCGAAATCTCCGCGGAATTGGGGATGTCGAACCGGCCGGTCAGGCGGTCGATCTGCGCCATGGCGGCGCGCAGGCCGGCGAGGGCATCGAGATAGTCGGCCTGGGCGGCAAAGATGCCGTCGGCGGCGTCCTGCATGTCGCGAAAGCTGAAGCCACCGCGCGCATAGCCGGACTGGACCTGCACCAATGCACGGGTGACGCGTGGATAGACCTCGGCGCGGATCGCCATAGCCTTTGCGACAGCGGCATCGGCATCGCGGCGCAAGCCCGCCAGCGTGCGAAGCCTCTCCAGCCGCGCGGCTTCGGCGGCGAATTCGATCCGTTGCTTCTCGGCCCTGGCGCGGGCGATATTCCCCTGATTGCGATCGGAATGCCCGATCGGGATGGTCACGCTGCCGACCACTGCGACATCATTGGACCCGCGCAGGAAGCGGGTTCCGCCGCTCAGCGTGTAATCCTGTATCGCGCGGGAGCGTTCATAGGCGATCTGGCGATCCGCTCGTTCGGCTTCGGCCTCCACCAGCGCGGCGTCCGCCCCGGCCAGCGGCGCGGCGCGGATGAGGCGGGCCACCGACAGGAGATCGCCGCCGACCTCGACCATATCGCCGGGCTTTCCCCAGAAGGATGCGAGCATCTCGCGCGCCGCGCTTTGCCGCCGCTTCGCCTGGTCGAGATCGATGCGGGCATTGGCGACGCGGGCGTCGGCGGCGGTGCCGACAAAGAGCGGATCCCTGGCCGATCGCACCCGGCGCAGCGCCTCGTTCTGCAACCCGCGCGCGATAGCGAGCGTCTCTTCGGCGATACGCACGCCCTCATTGGCGAGAAGCAGGTCGAGAAACGCCCGCTGCACCTGCGCCGCCAGGTCAAGCCGCGTCACCGCGACCGATGCCTGGGCGACCGCAACATCGCTATTGGCGAGTGCCATGCGCGCGAAGCGTTTCCCCCCGCGTTCGAGCGTCCGGTTATAGGAGGCCGTGATCTCGGCCTGTTTCAGCACGCCGTACTGGCCGGTCCCGGCGAAATTCTCGGCCTCCACCGTGATGCTCGGATTTGGCCGAAGCCCGGCCTGCAAGCGGCCGCCGCGGGCGGCGGCGATCGCCGCCTCATTTGCCCGCAGCGCGGGCGCCGAGGCGATCGCCCGATCGACCGCCTGTTGCAACGTGAGTGGCTCGGCGCACGCCGGTACCGCCACGGAAAGCGCAATCGCCAGCAAGGCGGCGCGCAAGGATCTGCGCATGAATGTCCTCCTGAAACTATGTCACGGCACGCATCCAGCGCGCCAACGGCACAGTTCAGGCGGCGGGTGGTTCGATCGGTAGTGCCGACTGCCAGGAGGCAAGCACGGTGGCGCGGTGGGGCCGGAACATCGAGACACGGACAGACATGACGCCGAGGTCCGCTTCGGGGACGATCAGCGCCAGATTGGCCGCGCAATGATGGTGTGGCAGGGCGTTACCCGGGCTCTCGCCCGAAGAGCTCTGGCCCGAAGAGCTCTCGGAACTGTGATGGCCAGCGGCTACCAGATGTTCGAATTCGACATGCGTGCTCTCGAACAGATGGGCGACGTCGGGTCCGGCGGCATGCGCGAGCGTCGGCGACAGCATGCTGCCGAACAACATGGCCATTACCACGAACATCCTGATGACACGCGCACCCATGGAGCGAGCGTTAGCAGGCGTTCCACGCTATCGCAATTTGCGCTTCACGAGCGTGACCAGTCACGCCGACGCCCGGTGACCCACCCTCGTTCCAAAAATGTGGGGTCCAAAAGAAAAGGGGCGGCCCGTTGCCGGACCGCCCCTTCAATTTCGCCGAAGCGAAAGGCTTACTTGAGTTCGACGGTCGCGCCGGCGTCTTCAAGCTGCTTCTTGACCTTCTCGGCCTCTTCCTTGTTGACGCCTTCCTTGACGGCCTTGGGAGCCGACTCGACGAGCGTCTTGGCTTCGGTCAGGCCGAGACCGGTGAGGGCGCGGACTTCCTTGATCACGTTGATCTTCTTGCCACCGTCGCCGGTGAGGATCACGTCGAACTCGGTCTTCTCTTCGACGGCCGCGGCGGCGGCGCCACCACCGGCGGGAGCTGCGACTGCGACTGCAGCAGCGGCCGAAACGCCCCACTTCTCTTCGAGGAGCTTCGAGAGCTCCGCGGCTTCGAGAACCGTGAGAGCCGAGAGATCGTCAACAAGCTTGTTCAGGTCTGCCATTTTAAGTCTCCATCAGGGCCGCTCGCGGCCCGAACCATGTCAGTGAAAAGGATATCGAAAAATCAGGCGTCTTCTTTCGCCGCATAAGCTGCGAACACCCGGGCCAGCTGGCCGGCGGGTGCCTGGACGATCTGAACGATCTTGGTCGCGGGCGCCTGGATGAGGCCCACGATCTTCGCGCGCAGTTCGTCGAGCGATGGCAGCTCGGCCAGCGCCTTCACGCCGGCCACGTCGAGAACCGTATCGCCCATCGCGCCGCCGACGATTTCCAACTTGTCGTTGGTCTTCGCGAATTCCACGATCACCTTTGCGGGGGCGACGGGATCGGCAGAGGTGCTGAGCGCGGTCGGCCCTACCAGCAGATCATTAAGTGCTGTGTAGGGCGTGCCCTCGACGGCAATGCGGGCGAGCTTGTTCTTCGATACCTTGTAGCTGGCACCAGCGTCACGCATCTTCAGACGTAGCGCAGTGGACTGCGCGACGGTCAGGCCGAGATTACGGGTGATGATCACCACGCTCGTGCCCTTGAAGGTGCTCTGCAGCTCGGCGACCAGCTCGGCTTTTTGAGCTCGATCCATGCCTTACTCCTTAGAACCACTCCTGCAGCACATCCGCAGGAGCTTTGGGCCAATGGACAGATACGCCGTCCAATGACCCGTCCGAGGGGTCGGTCGCCTTGCCGGGCCCGGAAAGGAGCGCGGCAGACCCGGCACTAGGCCGGTAAACTTTTCCCCGTCTAGGCAGGACATTAAGCCGGGCATATTCCCGGCACCTGCTGTCTCGGACGGTACAATCCCGCGCCCGCTATAAGCGAATTCAGGACGTGAAGGCGCGGCCCCTAAAGGATCGGGAGACGATTGTCGAGTCTTCCCACACCGTCATCCCAGCGCAGGCTGGGATCTCGTTCGGCAAGGACGGATGTCAGGTCGCGAACTTCTCACGAGATGCCAGCCTGCGCTGGCATGACGATTGAGCGAAGGCGGGTTAGGTCTCCGGCGCCGCGCGCCACATCCTGAGCAGCACATTGTCCTTCAGGATGAAATGGTGCCGCAGCGCCGCGCCGACATGGATCACCAGCAGCGCCGCCCAGGCATAGCCGAACAGTTCATGGGCGTTGTGCGTGCCCTCGGCGAGGGCCGAACCCTTCTCCACCGCGAATTTCGGGATGTCGAACAGCCCGAAAAAGCCGAGCGGGTTCTTGCCCGCCGAGCTCATGATCCAGCCGGTCATCGGCATGACGATCATCAGCGCGTAGAAGATCCAGTGCAGGCCGTGCGCCGAGACCTTCTCCCAGGCCGGCATCGCGGCGGGCAGCGGCGGGGCGGGGTGGGTGAGCCGCCACACCAGCCGCACGACGCTCAGAGCCAGCACCAGGAAGCCGATCGACTTGTGGAGGCCCATCACGGCAACGACCGCCGCGCGCCCGGCGACGTCGCCCAGCGGATCATGGATTATGCCGGAGACTATGTTGTAGATTATCAGCACGCCGATCGCCCAGTGCAGGTTCCGGGCAACGCGATTATAGTGCAGGGCCGCTTCGGTCATGCTGTCCTCCTCGTCGGGCGTGCGCGCAACGGTTCGGCAGCGATATGAATCAGCTTTTGACGCGATTGGCAACCAGATCGTCGACAACCGCCGGATCGGCGAGGGTCGAGGTGTCGCCCAGCGAAGAGACATCGCCCTCGGCGATCTTGCGCAGGATGCGGCGCATGATCTTGCCCGATCGCGTCTTGGGCAGGCCGGGTGCGAACTGGATCGCGTCGGGGGTCGCGATCGGGCCGATCTCGGTACGCACCCAGTCGCGCAGCTCCTTGCGCAATGTCTCGCCGCCGTCCTCGCCCGCGTTCAGCGTGACATAGGCGTAGATGCCCTGGCCCTTGATGTCGTGCGGGAAGCCGACCACCGCAGCCTCGGCGACCTTGCCGTGGAGCACCAGCGCGCTCTCCACCTCGGCGGTGCCCATGCGGTGGCCCGACACGTTGATCACATCGTCGACCCGGCCGGTGATCCAGTAATAGCCGTCTGCGTCGCGGCGGCAGCCGTCACCGGTGAAATATTTGCCGGGATAGGTCGAGAAATAGGTGGTGAAGAAGCGCGCATGATCGCCCCACACGGTGCGCATCTGCCCCGGCCAGCTTTGCGTGATGCACAGATTGCCGTCGGTGGCACCATCCAGCACCAGCCCTTCGGCATCGACCAGCTGCGGCACCACCCCGAACAGCGGCCGTGTGGCGGAGCCGGGCTTCAGGTCGGTCGCCCCCGGCAGCGGGGCGATCATCGCCGCGCCGGTCTCGGTCTGCCACCATGTGTCGACGATCGGGCAGCGGCCCTCGCCGACCACTGCATGATACCAGCGCCACGCCTCCGGGTTGATCGGCTCGCCGACCGTGCCGAGCAGCTTCAGCGAAGCGCGCGACGTCTTCGTCACATGGTCGTCGCCGTCCTTCATCAGCGCGCGCAGCGCGGTCGGCGCGGTGAAGATGATCTCCACCTGATGCCGGTCGACCACCTGCCAGATGCGGCTCGCATCGGGCCAGTTGGGGACGCCCTCATAGATCAGCGTCGTGCCGCCATTAGCGAGCGGACCATAGACGATATAGCTGTGCCCGGTGACCCAGCCGATGTCGGCCGCGCACCAGTAGATCTGCCCCGGCCGGTAATCGAAGCAGATCTCGTGCGTCAGGCTCGCCCACAACAGATAGCCGCCGGTCGTGTGGAGCACGCCCTTCGGCTTGCCGGTCGATCCCGAGGTATAGAGGATGAACAGCGGGTCCTCGGCGTTCATCGGCTCCGGCGCGCAGTCGGCCGAGACGGTCGCGGCCGCCTCATGATACCAGATGTCGCGGCCGTCCTGCATGAAGACCTCGGCGCCGGTCGCCTTGATCACGATCACCGTCTCCAGCACCGGCGCGATCTTCGCCGCCGCGTCGACATTGACCTTTAGCGGCACCAGCTTGCCGCCGCGCCGCCCGCCATCGGCGGTGACCACCACCTTGCTGTCGCAATCGATGATCCGCCCCGCGAGCGCATCGGGCGAGAATCCCCCGAACACCACCGAATGGATCGCCCCGATCCGCGCACAGGCGAGCAGCGCGAACGCCGCCTCGGGGATCATCGGCAGATAGATGGTGACCCGGTCGCCCTTGCGCACGCCCTGCGCCTTCAGCACGTTCGCGAAGCGGCAGACCTCTTGATGGACCTGCTTATAGGTGAAGCGCCGGGGTTCGTCGGTCGGAACATCGGGCTCCCAGATGATCGCGACATCGTCGCCGCGGGTGCTGAGATGCCGGTCGATGCAGTTGACCGAGACATTGAGCTCGCCATCGGCGAACCACTTCACCCCGAAATCCGCTTCGTCGAAGCTGCTCTCGTTCGCCTTCGTCGGAAAGCGGCTCCACTCCAGCCGCTTCGCCTGATCGAGCCAGAATGCCTCGGCATCGTCGAGCGATCGGGCATAGAGGCGCTTGTAGGTTTCGTCATTCACCCGGGCCTTGGCGGCCCATGCGGCGGGAACAGGGTAGAGATCGGACATCGGGCGCCTCTCGCGGGTCTTGCTTCGCGGGCGACTATTGGTGCAGCGGCGGCGCGGCTTCAAGCGTGGGCGACATAATTCCTCCCCGGCGCGGGGAGGGGGACCGCCCGCAGGGTGGTGGAGGGGGCGGGAGGCTGGGCGCGCAGGTCGCGGGGCGGCGGCCCCCCTCCACCGCTTCGCGGTCCCCCTCCCCATGTCGGAGAGGAACTTCGGCAACGGCTTTGCTGCGCCGCAGAAATCCTCTATCGGCCCGCAGATATGCTCAACTTCGCGAATCTCACCGTCCGTCTTGGCGGCCGCACTATCCTCGATCGCGCGTCGGCCGCCTTGCCGCCGCGTGCGCGGGTCGGGCTGATCGGGCGCAACGGTGCCGGCAAGTCGACCCTGATGAAGGTGATGATCGGCTCGATGGAGGCCGATGACGGCGATCTCGACAAGCCGAAGGGCCTGCGTATCGGCTATATCGCCCAGGAAGCGCCGAGCGGCACCACCAGTCCGATCGAGTCGGTCCTCGCCGCCGATACCGAGCGCGCCGCGCTGCTGGTGGAAAGCGAGACTTGCGAGGATCCCGACCGGCTCGGCGAAGTCTATGAACGGCTGATGGCGATCGACGCCTATACCGCGCCGGCGCGCGCCGCGACGATCCTGGTCGGCCTCGGCTTCGACGAGGAGATGCAGGGCCGCCCGCTCGACAGCTATTCGGGCGGCTGGAAGATGCGCGTCGCGCTGGCGGCCCTGCTCTTCTCGGAGCCCGATCTCCTGCTGCTCGACGAGCCGTCGAACCATCTCGACCTCGAAGCGACGCTGTGGCTGGAGAATTTCCTCAAAAGCTATCCGGCGATGATGGTCGTGATCAGCCATGAGCGCGATCTGCTCAACAATGTCGTCGACCATATCCTCCATCTGGAGGGCGGCAAGACCACGCTCTACACCGGCGGCTATGACAGCTTCGAACGCCAGCGCGCCGAGCGGCTGGCCCAGCTTGCCGCCGCGCGCGCCGCGCAGGATGCCCAGCGCGCCAAGCTGCAGGACTATATCGCCCGCAACAGCGCGCGCGCCTCGACCGCCAAACAGGCGCAGTCGCGCGCCAAGGCGCTCGCCCGGATGCAACCGATCGCCGCGATGGCCGAGGACCCGACCCTATCGTTCGACTTCCCCTCGCCGTCGGACGGGCTGAAGCCGCCGCTGGTGACGCTCGATCTCGCCAGTGTCGGCTACACCCCCGGCGCGCCGATCCTCCAGCGGCTCAACCTGCGGCTCGACCCCGATGATCGGATCGCGCTGTTGGGGCGCAACGGCAATGGCAAGACCACGCTCGCCCGCCTGCTCGCCGCGCAGCTCAAGCCGATGGACGGCGCGATGGCCGCCGCGGGCAAGATGCGCGTCGGCTATTTCACCCAATATCAGGTTGAAGAGCTCGACCGCGACGATACCCCGCTCGAACATATGACCCGGCTGATGAAGGGGTCCAATCCCGGCGCGGTGCGCGGCCAGCTTGGCCGCTTCGGTTTTTCGGGCGACAAGGCGACGACGAAGGTCGGCAAGCTGTCGGGCGGCGAACGCGCCCGCCTCGCACTCGCGCTCATAACCCGCGACGCGCCGCACATGCTGATCCTCGACGAACCGACCAACCACCTCGACGTCGACGCGCGTGAGGCACTGGTCCAGGCGCTCAACAATTTCGACGGCTGCGTCGTCGTCGTCAGCCATGATCGCCACATGATCGAAATGGCCGCCGACCGGCTGGTGCTTGTCGATAGCGGCACCGCGCAGGAATATGGCGGCAGTCTCGAGGACTATACCGATCTGATCCTCGGCAAGAACCAGCCGAAGGGCGAGGGGAGCGCGGGCGGCAAGGGCGGCGGCAAGAAGGACAAGAAGGCCGCCGCGCAGGAGCGCGAGAAGGTCGCGATGCTGCGCAAGTCGGTCAAGGACCTGGAAGTCCGCATCGCCTATCTCACCGCGCGGCGGTCAGAGATCGACCTGGCGATGTTCGACCCGAAACAGGCGACCCCCGCCGACGCGAAGCTGACGATGTCCGACCTGATGAAGCTGCGCGCCGATACCCAGGACATGCTCGACACGGTCGAAGCCGAATGGCTGGCGGCGAACGAAGCGCTGGAGGCGGCGGCATAAACTCCTGAGATCCTCCCCGGCACGGGGAGGGGGACCGCGTGGCGGTGGAGGGGGATCGAGGCTGGGCGCAACATTCCGGGAGGCCCCCCGCAACTGCAACGCTGCGGGCAGCCCTCCCCACTCCAATCGCCCGCCCCCTATCCGTGACCGCCGTGATTTGTCATCATCCCCGGCGAATCGGGGGGGCGCCGCCCACCCGGACCCGGGGGCGGGTATCCTGCAAGGCGAACCTGAGGAGGTTTGCATGCGCGGTGATCATCCTGTTGCGTCCACGGCCATGTCCCGGCGGGGCATCGTCCAGACCCTGCTCGGCTCGCTCGCCGCTGCGCCGATCCTGTCGGGCGCGGCAGCGGCGGCGCCTTTGCGCGGTCGCGGCGATCCGGTGGCGGGCGCGCCGCGCAGCGCTGACGAACTGCTCGCTTCGCTCGGCGACGGAATATTCATCAACGCCAATGAAAGCCCGCTTGGCCCCTGCGCCGCCGCCAAGGCCGCCCTCGAACGGATACCGCCGATCGCCGGCCGCTACGGCATGTCCTTCGCCGCCGATCTCGAGGCGCTGTTCGCATCGCAGAACGGGCTGAAGCCCGAGAACGTCACCGCGCATCCCGGTTCCTATGTGCCGCTGCGCCATGCCGCGCTGACCTATGCCAGCGACGCGAGGCCGCTCGCCTATTGCACGCCGACCTTCGATTCGGGGTTCTTCGGCGCCGACAATCAGCCGATCGTGCGGACCATCACCATCCCGCACGACAAGGCGCACCGCATCGACGTGCGCGCGCTGCTCGCCGCGGCGCCAAACGCCGGCGCCTATTATCTCTGCAACCCGAACAACCCGACCGGGCTGATCACCTCGGCCGACGACATCGCCTGGCTGCTGGCGAACAAGCCGGCCGATGCGAAGCTGATCGTCGACGAGGCCTATATCCATTTCAGCGACGCACCCTCGGCGATCGATCTTGTCCGCCAGGGCAGGGACGTGATCGTGCTGCGCACCTTCTCGAAAATCTATGGCCTCGCCGGTCTGCGCTGCGGACTGGTCGTCGCGCGTCAGGATCTGCTCGAACCGATGAAGCGCTACGGCGTCAACGTCATGCCGATGGCGGCGGTGGTCGCGGCCCAGGCCAGCCTCGCCGACCCCGCCCTGCTGCCCGCGCGCAAGGCCTATAATGCAAAGATACGCGACGATCTCTACGCCTTCTTCGAGCGGCTGAAGCTCGACTATATCCCCTCACGCGCCAATTTCGCGATGGTCCATGTCGGCCGTCCCGGCACCGAGGTGGCGGCGAAGCTCGCCGATCAGCGCATCTTCGTCTCGCGCCAGCGCGGCAATATGGTCAACTGGATCCGCATCTCGTTCGGCACACCCGATGAGATGACCGCCTTCAAGACGGCGTTCGAGCGCATCATGGCGTAAGGGCGATCGCTAGCTTCGCCCCCCTCGCCGATGCGAAGCCGACTATGTCCGACGCTACATTAAGGGGACACGCATTAAGGGGACACTATACCTAATTGACATATTTCGCGCTCGACAGCACGTTTGCATTATGGCCAGACTCGCCCGCGTTGTCGTTCCCGATGTTCCGCATCATGTCACCCAGCGTGGCAACCGGCGCCAACCGACCTTTTTCGAGGATGACGACTACGGACTCTACCGCGAGCTGATCGCGGCCAGCTGTCGTGCTGCGGGCGTCAGCGTTTGGGCCTATTGCCTGATGCCCAATCACGTCCATCTGATCCTGACGCCGGGCGATCGCGATGGTCTGCGTGCCGCGCTGGGCGAGGCGCATCGGCGCTACTCCCGCCACGTCAATTTCCGTGAAGGTTGGCGTGGCTATCTCTGGCAGGGCCGTTTTGCCTCGGTGGCGATGGACGAGCCGCACTTGATGGCCTGCGCGCGCTATGTCGAGATGAACCCCGTGCGCGCCGGGCTGGCTGCCGCTGCGGGGGACTGGCCCTGGTCGAGCGCCCGGGCGCATCTGACCGGGCGTAGCGATGCACTTGTCGATGTGCACCCACTTCTCGAACGCGCACCGGATTGGCAGGGCCTGCTCGACAGCGCCCTGCCGCAGGCCGACTATGAGGCGATCCGCGGCGGAGAGCGCACCGGCCGGCCCCTCGGCACAGCCGAATTCATCCAGCGGCTCGAAGGACAACTCGGCCGGACGCTCGCCCCCCAGAGGCCAGGCCGCAAGCCGAAGCAATTAGTATAGTGTCCCCGGATTCCTGCCGGCTTCCTGAATCAGTATAGTGTCCCCGATTTGTCTAGTGTCCCCGATTTGTCCGGATTTCCCTCCGGATTTCCCGGATTTCGGTCCCCGGATTTCGTACGGGCGGCGCTACTGCGCGGCCCACCCGCCATCGACCGGGATATTGTGCCCGGTTATCATCGATGCTTCATCCGAACACAGCCAGGCGATCGTCGCCGCCTGCTCGTCGGCACTGATCGTGCGGCGGATCGGCTGGTTCTGCAGCATCTTTTCGATCGCGGCTTCGGCCACGTCCGCGCCGTTGCGATAATAAGCGGCGGTCGGCGTCACGCCCGGCGCGATGCAGTTCACCCGCACGCCCCGGTCGGCATATTGCACCGCGGTCCAGCGGGTCAGATGCAGCACGCCCGCCTTGGCGGTCGAATAGGCCGCGCCCGATTTCGCGAGCGTCTTGATCGCGGCAAGCGACGCGATATTGGCGATTGCCCCGCCGCCATGATCGATCATGTGCGCGATCTCATGTTTCAAGCACAGGAATGTGCTGCGCAGGCATACCGCGAACGTGTCGTCCCATCCCTCCACGCTCTTGAGGTGCATGTCGGGACCTTTGGCGTCTCCCATCGAATCGCCGACGATATTCGCCGCGATATGGAGACCGCCGAAGCGGTCGACAGTCGCGCTGATCAGCGCCGCGACATCGGCTTCGCGCGTCGCATCGGCACGCATGAAGTGCGCGTTGCCTCCTGCGGCCCGGATGTCCGCAGCGATCGTCTCGCCGCCCTCGACGTTGATATCGGACAGCATCACCGCCGCGCCGTCCCGCGCCAGTCGCCGGGCGGTCGCCGCACCGATCCCCGATGCAGCCGCCGTGACGAGCGCCACCTTATCCATGAATCTGTCCGTCATCCTGCGCTCCTTCTCTCCAGGCTGACATGATAATATCGATTATCAATAAAACTCCAAGCCCGGCTTGGAGTTACGGTGCCAGTTTACTAAAAGCACCATAGCGGCAGCCGCCGTCGCGACCATAGATGCGCATCAGCCCGCGTTCATCTCCGCCCACCCATGGAACCGACCCGTCCGCCGCTAGTCCGGTGGACCGCAAGCGAAACGACCCCTACCCAGATGGCATGATCGACCGACGCGACACCCTGGCGCTGCTTGGCGCGGCGCTGGCTTTCGGCGGTGAGGCGCTCGCCGCTGCCCCGCGCGCGGCGGGCGGCCAACCGTTTAGCTGGGACTGGCTCAGGCGCCACGCCGCCGCGCTCGCCCGCGCCCGCCCGCGCCCGACCCCCACGGCCGACCCCCGCGCGCACGCCGTTGACTATGACGCCGCGAACCGCATCGCCTTCCGCCCCGACAAGGCGATCTTCGCAGATGACGGCTATTCGGTGCGCCTGTTCCCGCTCGGCCGCTATGCACCGATCCCGGTGCAGGTCGCGATCGTCGAGCGCGGCCGCGCCCGGCTGATCGAGCATAGCGAGGATATGTTCGCGGTCGCGCCGGGCGAAGGCGCGACGCCGCGCATCGTCCCCGGCATCGCCGGCTTCCGCGTGATGAACCGGGGCGGGGTGGGGGACTGGCTCGCCTTTCTCGGCGCCTCCTATTTCCGCTCGGCCGGGCCGCTCGCCCAATATGGGCTGTCCGCGCGCGGCCTCGCGATCGATACCGGGATCGATGGCGCGGAGGAGTTTCCGGTCTTCACCGCCTTCTGGCTCGAACGAACCGGGGAGGGCCTCACCATCTATGCGCTGCTCGAAGGGCCCAGCGTCGTCGGTGCCTACCGCTTCGCCAGCCGCAAGGGTGATGACGCGATCGTCCAGGATGTCTCGATGGCGATCTGGCTGCGCAGGGACGTCGCCCGGCTCGGCATCGCCCCGCTCACCAGCATGTTCTGGTATGACGAGGGCAATGTGCGCGCGCGCGCCGACTGGCGGCCCGAAATCCACGATTCGGACGGGCTGCTGATCCACAATCGCGCTGGCGAGCGCATCTGGCGCCCGCTCGGCAATCCGCCGCGCGCGACCATCAACAGTTTTGCGGACAGCGCTGGCGGCAGCGCCTTCGGCCTGTTCCAGCGCGACCGCGATTTCGATCATTATCAGGACGACGGCGTCTTCTACGAAAGGCGCCCCAGCCTGTGGGTCGAACCCAAAGGCGATTGGGGCCCCGGCGCGGTGATGCTCTACGAGATCCCGACGACCAGAGAGACCGACGACAATATCGTCGCCTTCTGGACCCCGGCGGGGCCGACGCGGGCGGGCGGCAGCTTCGCCTTCGATTATCGGCTGCGCTGGATCGGCGGTGAGCCTGCGCCATCCCCGATCGCCCGTGTCGTCGATCGCTGGACGGGGACGGCGGGGCGACCCGGCTTCGAACCGATCCAGGACGCCCGCCGCCTGGTTGCCGATTTCGAAGGCGCGGCGTTCGCCGGATTGGGGCGTGATTCCGGCGTGAGCGCCGCGGTGACGGTCGATCGCGGGCGGCTCATCTCGGTTAGCGCCTATCCGGTTGTCGGCCAGCCGGGGCGATGGCGACTGATCGCCGACATCACGACCAGCGACGGGCCGGCCAATCTGCGCGCGACCCTGCAGCGGGGCGGGAAGGCGCTGAGCGAGACGCTGATCCAGCAATTCTATTGATGGATCCTCCCTCCATCACCTTCTGTCTTCTTACCCTCCCGCTTCCTTCCCCCTCCCGCAGGCGGGAGGGGCGGGGGGTGGGCTTCCGCCCTCTTGTGCACTGCACCAGAAATCGCCATGTCCGCAGCAACCGGGCCGTTAATCGAGGCGTTGGGGCAGCTTGACGCAAAGGTGAAGGGAAGTGCCGCTTATTCTGTCATGAGCCGCCGACCGCGAAGTGAGATTCCTATTTTGTATCGCATTGATAACAACATAGAGGGCGGCGGCCCCGGCTTCGGCTGCCCCGCCGATGGAGACCTGCCGCCCGAGGCGCCGCTGGCCATGCCGGTCCAGGATCTCGGCCGCACCCCGAGCCTCGCGGTCGCCAGACCCGATGTCGCGCGCGGCCAGCTGCTCCAGCGGCGACTGTTCCTGATCATCGGCAGCTTCCTGTTCGGCCTGCTCGCGGTGCAGGAGATGTTCACTCCGCTGCGCTCCGACGGCATCGACTGGATCGACCTCGGCTTCGCCTTGCTCTTCTTCGGGCTGTTCGCCTGGATCGCCTTCGGCTGCCTGAGCGCGGTCGCGGGGCTGTTCGTGCTGCTCGGTCGCGGGCCGGTGCCGCCGCAGCCGTCGCGCGGCCGGCTTGTCCTGCCGCAGGCGCGCACGGCGGTGCTGATGCCGATCTATAATGAGGATGTCGGCGCGGTCTTCCGCCGGTTGACCGCGATGACCGGGTCGCTCGACCGGATCGGCGCCGCCGACCGCTTCGATGTCTTCATCCTCAGCGATTCGCATGAAAGCGCGCATGCCCGCGAATATGTCGCCTTTCGCCGCCTGCGTGAGGCGAGCCGGTCGCGCGTCTGGTATCGCCGCCGCCCGCGCAATATCGCGCGCAAGCCCGGCAATATCGCCGAATGGGTGCGCCGCTTCGGCGCGGCTTATGAATTCGCGCTGGTCCTTGATGCCGACAGCCTGATGAGCGGTGCGGCGATGGTGCGGCTCGCCACGGCGATCGAGGCGCGGCCCAATATCGGCCTGCTGCAGACCGTGCCCCAGCTGATCAACGGCCAGACGATGTTCGCGCGCTGGCACCAGTTCGCCGCGTCGGTTTACGGCCCGGTCGCGTCGGCGGGCCTGCGCTGGTGGTCGGGCAGCGAGGCGACCTTCTGGGGGCATAACGCGATCCTGCGGGTGCGCGCCTTTGCGGAGAGCTGCGGCCTGCCCGAACTGTCCGATCGCGCGCTGCTCGGCGGGCATATCATGAGCCATGACATGGTCGAGGCGGCGCTGCTGCGGCGGCGCGGCTGGGCGGTGCACATGGTGACGATGCCCGAGGGCAGCTATGAGGAATTCCCGCCGACGATGATCGATCATTCGGTCCGCGACCGGCGCTGGTGCCAGGGCAATCTCCAGCATCTCCGACTGCTCGGCGCGGCCGGTTTCCACTGGGTCAGCCGGCTCCAGCTGCTGATGGGTGCGTCGGCCTATCTCACCTCGCCGCTGTGGCTGCTGTTGCTGGGGGCGGCGATCTTCGAACAGCTGCGCGCCGATTTCGACGGCTTCGTGCTGATCTCGTCGGGCTGGCTGCTCGGGCTGACCCTGCTGATGCTGTTCGGACCGAAAGCGATGGCGCTGGTCGCCCTGTCGCAGGATCGCGCGCTGCGCCATCAGCTTGGCGGCTGGCCGAGCATCGTCAAGGGCAGCCTGCTCGAGATGCTGGTCTCGATCGTCGCGGCGCCCGCGATCATGCTGACCCAGACGATGGCGATCATCGACATATTACGCGGCCGTCAGAGCGGTTGGCTGCCGCAGCGACGCGAGGTCGCGGGGCTCGATTTCGCGGAGGTGGCGCGCTTCCACCGCTGGCATGTCGTGCTCGGCACGGCGATGATGGCGGCGATCGCGCTCGGCATCGACGGGGCGATCTGGTCGCTGCCGGTCGCGGTCGGGCTGATCCTCACCCCGGCCACCGTCTGGCTTACCGCGCGCGCCGATGTTGGCGACTGGCTGGTCCGTCGCGGCTACCTCGTCTCCCCCGCCGATCATCGCCGCTTCGAGGAAGGGCCGGCCGAGCCCGCCGAGCTGGTGCTCGAACCCAGCTTTGCGATTGCGCGGGGGCGCTAGCCGGCTCTAGATGCAGCCATGAAACTGCTAGGCCGAAATGTCGGGCTCGACGAGCCGCTGTTCGTGATCGCGGGACCGTGTGTGATCGAATCCGAAGCGCTGGTGCTGGGCGTGGCCGAACGGCTGCGCGCGATCGCCGACCGGCTTGGCCTGCTGATCATCTTCAAAAGCTCGTTCGACAAGGCGAACCGCAGTTCGAACGCTTCGTTTCGCGGCCCCGGTCTCGACGGCGGACTGCGTATCCTGGAGAAGGTCCGCGAGGCGACCGGGCTGCCGCTGCTCACCGACGTCCATGATGCCGAGCAGGTCCGCGCGGCGGCGCAGGTCGTCGACATCGTCCAGACCCCGGCCTTCCTCGCGCGTCAGACCGACCTGATCGAGGCGGTCGGCGCGTGCGGCAAGGTGGGCAATATCAAGAAGGCGCAGTTCATGGCGCCGCACGACATGGCGCAGGTCGTGAAGAAGGCGCAGGCGGCGGGCACGGCGGCGGGCACCCCGGCGCAGATCCTCGTTACCGAGCGTGGCACCTCGTTCGGCTACAACAACCTCGTCACCGACCTGCGCGGCCTGGTGATCATGCGCGAGACCGGATGCCCGGTGGTGTTCGACGCGACCCATTCGGTCCAGCTGCCGGGCGCGCTGGGCTGCTCTTCGGGCGGACAGCGCGAGTTCGTGCCGGTGCTCGCACGCGGCGCGGTCGCGGTCGGCATTGCCGGGCTGTTCATGGAGACGCACCCCGATCCGGCCTCGGCGCTGTCCGACGGCCCCAACGCCTGGCCGCTCAACCGGCTCGAACCGCTGCTCGCCGAACTCCAGGCGCTCGACGCGCACGGCATCGAAGCGCGCAGGCGCTGGCCCGAGCAGGCCTAGTCGCCCATCACCTTCGCATACATTGCCGCCAGCCGCGCCTGATAGGCAGCGTCGCTGAACCTGGCGGCCTGCGCCGGGGCGGCCGCCGAGAGCCGCGCGGCCAGCGCCGGATCGCCGTCGATCGCGCGGATCGCGGCGGCGATGTCCTCGGCGCGGTAGGGATCGACCAGCAGCCCCGCATCGCCGACCACCTCAGGCAGCGAGCTGGTGGTCGAGGAGATCACCGGCGTGCCCAGCCGGATCGCCTCGAGCGCGGGCAGGCCGAAGCCTTCGTAGAGCGACGGGAACAGCACCGCCTTCGCCCCGCGCGTCAGCCGCAGCAGCATCTCGCGCGGGAGGTAGTCGAACTGGACCAGCCCCTTCGCGCTGGCCTCGCCATAGAGCGAGATCCCCTTCTCGCCGAAGATCTGGCTCTCCTGCTCGGTGCCCCAGTGCCGCGCGCCGACGATCACCAGCGGCGTCGCGGTCTCGCTGCGCAGATAGGCCTCGATGATCCGGGCGAGGTTCTTCTTGGGATCGAGCGCGCCGAAGAACAGGAAATAGCCGCGCGGCTTCAACCCGAACATCGTCTCGATCACCCGCGCGTCCTCGGCGGGATCGCGCGCCAGCAGGTCGGCGGGGACGGGGGCGGTCTGGTAGCTGTTCGACACCTTGTCGGGGGAGATATGCGGGAACAGCTCCAATATGTCGTTCCGGCTCGATTCCGACACGGTGCAGATATGGTCGCCATGCGCGATGCACCGCTCGATCAGCCGGTGATAGACATGCTTGTGGTCAAGCGTGGTGTAGGGAAGCTTCAGCGGCACCAGATCGTGCAGCGTGTAGACATTGCGCGTGCCGGCCATCCGCACCGGGACGGGATAGGTCCAGTGCATGATGTCGGGTGGATTGGCGATCTTCACCGTCAGGAAGCCGCCGGTCCGACGCAGCCGTTTGTCGGCAAGCTCGAACAGCCAGGGCGAGCTGACGAGCCGGTCGAAATGGGGCAGCTTCCCGGCGAATGCCTGCTTCTCGACGCCCGACGTCATCGGCACGTCGCGCGCCCGCGCGGGCAGGCACATCTGGATCCATTCGCAGCGCAGCCGGTGCTTCTGCTGGCGACGGGTTTCGCCGGGACGCGGCTTTCCGATCCGGTCGAAGAACAGCAGTTCGCGGGTTTCAGTCGCGCGTCCGGCGTCAACGCCGAAGACCCCGATGGTCGAATGCCCCATCGCGCGAACCGCCTCGGCCAGGCCGAAGCCATAGGTGGCGACCCCGGTGCCGCGCGGCATCGCGAGGTTGAAGCCGTCAATGCCGATGGTGAGCCTGGCCATTCGATCCACTTATATCGTTGTCGCTGCCGCCCCTAGAGGCTGCACGGGCGATTGGCCACCATGACGATTGACTAGCCGGGCGTGGATCGCATCGAGCCGTTCGGCGAAGGCTGTCGCAGAGAAGGCGGCGCCGCGCGCCAGGCCCGCGGTGCGCAACTTGCCGATCAGCGCGTCATCGGCGAGCCGGGCGATCTGGCCGGTCAGTTCGTCGACCGACAGTGGATCGGCGAGCAAGGTCGCGCCGCCCGCTACCTCCTCTGTCGCGCCGCCGCGCGAGGTGAGGACCGGGGTGCCCAGCTGCATCGCTTCGATGATCGGCAGGCCGAAGCCCTCGGTGATGGTCGGAAAGAGCAGCGCGCGGGCGCCCGCAACCAGAGCCATCAGTACCGATCGCTCGACATAGGGAAGGCGGATGATTCCCGGCGTCGCCGCCAGGCGCGGCGCGATCTCCTCCGATCGCCAGCCGTCGGGGCCGGCGATGACCAGCGGCAGCATCGTACCGCTGCGCTCATAGGCCTCGGCCAGACGGACCAGATTCTTGCGCGGCTCGACGCTGCCCACCGCGAGCAGGTAGCCGCCAGCCTGGAGACCGGCGGGCAGCGCGGCGGTGGCGGTGCCGACCGCGATTCCCGGCGGACAGGCGCTGATCCGGTCAGGGGCGCTGCCGAGCGCGGCGATGATGTCGTGCCGCGCGGATTCGGAAACCGTCAGTATATGTTCGGCGCTGGCATTGAGCGCTTCGAGCAGGCGGCGATGGCGCACCGGGTCGATCTGGCTGAGCGCCGGATGGAGGATCGGGATGGCGTCATGGACGGTGTAGATGTTGATCCATCGGTCGATCCGGATCGGTAGCGGATAGGTCCAGTGGACAATCCCTGCACTGCCCGGCGCCCGCAGCCGCAGCATCGTTCCGTGGCGATCGAAATGCACCTGGGCGAGGCGGAAGATGTCGGGCGCGGTGAACCCATCCGGGGACCGGACGAGCGCCCGTGGCCGGTCGACCAGAGCTGCAGCCCAGCGCAACCACCGATCGTAGCGCTTGGCCCGCTCCATCGGGCGATCGCAGCTGGGATCGCTCACCCTGAGCGGTGCCCGTCCAGAAAGCTCGAGCGCCGCCAGCAGGGCGCGCGCATAGGTGGCGACACCGGTGCCTTCCCTGCCCAGCATCCGGGCGTCGATCGCGAAGCGTGTGTTTTGCGTTTGCCCGGGCATCGTCTATGGATGTCCGAATTGCAGTATGGACGAAGACCGTCCAGCTTTTTGTGCCACGCTTCATGTGGCTGTGCGTTGCGAGCTTTGGAGAAGGCCGTCGATGATCCGGTTCGAGAATGTTTCGAAGACCTACCAGATTCGGAAATTCCAGAAGCATGTGTTCAGCAACCTGTCCTTCGAGATACGGCGGGGAGAGAGCGTCGGCATCTGCGGAGCCAACGGCGCGGGCAAGTCGACCTTGATGCGCATGATCGCGGGGGTCGAGCCTGCGACCACCGGCACGATCGAGCGTGCGATGACGACCAGCTGGCCGATCGGCTACGCGAGCTGTTTCCAGCCGGCGATGACGGGCAGCGACAATGTTCGCTTCATCGCCCGCATCTATCGCCAGCCCGAGCAGGAGACGCTCGATTATGTCGAGGATTTCGCGCAGCTCGGCCCTTATTTCCATCAGCCGGTGCGCACCTATTCCTCAGGCATGGTGGGGCGGCTTGCCTTCGGCATCAGTCTCGCGATCAACTTCGACTGCTATCTGGTGGATGAGGTCACGGGCGCGGGTGATGAACGTTTCCGCAAGCGCTCGCATGAGGAACTGTCGAAGCGGCGCGAGCAGGGGGCGCTCGTCATGGTCTCGCACGATCCGCACATGCTGCAGCAATATTGCGAGCGCGGGGCGGTGCTCTACGGGGGTAATCTGACCTTCTATGATACGGTCGCCGAAGCCTGCGAAGTCCATCACGGACTGCAGATGCGTGCAGCATGATCTTCGATCGTCCGCGTTCCCGCGCTTGCGTTTGAGTGGAATAAGGCTTTACCAGCCGGGCCTTGGCGTACGTCGCGGTGCGCCCAGGTCTTAGATTTGCCTCGATTGTCGATATAGGGTCGTTCATGCACTCCAGTAATATCGCCCGCTTCAGACTGACCGGCACGCTGATGCTGGCGGTCCTGACATCGGGCTGCGCCACCCTGCCATCGAGTGGCCCGACCGGGCGCCAGGTGATGAGCAGCGCGACCGATCCTGAAAATGCGCTGAAGTTCCAGGTCGTCGATCTCGATGGCGCCGCTTTCCAGAAACTGGTCTCGGCGCCGCCGGCCGGTCGGCCGATCGGGCAGATCGCCAGCCTTGCCCGCGAGGGCCGGGTCGACCGGATCTCGCCGGGCGACGCGCTTCAGGTCAATGTTTATGAAGTCGGCATGACGCTGTTCGGCGGCAGCACTGGCGCGGGATTCGGCAGTTCATCGGTGATGTCCGATACGATCGATACCAATGCCCGCTCGCAGCCGCTCAATGTCGTCACGGTCGCCGGAGACGGTACGATCCGGCTCCCTTATATAGGCCGGCTGATGGTTGCCGGTGCGACCCCTTATGACGTCCAGCGGATGATCGAACAGGCGCTGCACGGCAAGTCGCAGAGCCCGCAGGCGCTGGTCACGGTTGTGAACAGCCCCGGCAACAGCGTCTATCTGCTCGGCGACGTCACCCGCACCGGACGGATGCCGCTGACTGCGGCGCGCGAACGCCTGCTCGACGCGGTGGCGAGCGCGGGCGGATCGAAAGTCAGCAACGCCGATACGGTGGTGCGGCTGACGCGCGGCGGCGAAAGCGGCGAGATGCG
Organism: uncultured Sphingomonas sp.; assembly: GCA_947085315.1. Lineage (GTDB taxonomy): Bacteria > Pseudomonadota > Alphaproteobacteria > Sphingomonadales > Sphingomonadaceae > Rhizorhabdus. The sequence goes on from CAMTVW010000020.1 coordinate 34,409, forward strand.
GCTGGGCGATATTCGCCCAGGCAGCGGCGACGATCTGATCCTGCTCCCGGGAGACCGGATCGAGCTCGTCACCGAACCGCGCAGCTTCAGTGCTTTCGGAGCGACGCCAAGGGTGTCGCAGGTCGCGTTTGAGTCGCCCAGCCTGTCGCTGGCGGAGGCGCTGGCGCGGGTCGGCGGTCCCAATGATCTCCAGGCCGATCCGCGATCGGTCTTCCTGTTCCGCTATGACGCCGCGGCGATCGTCGCGGGGGAGCCTCCGTTGATCTACCGGCTCAATCTGATGAAGCCGGAGAGCTACATCATCGCGCAGAACTTCCCGATGCGTGACAAGGACCTGATCTACATCGCCAATTCGGCGTCAAATCCGGTCAGCAAGTTTGTCGCGATTCTCAATCAGCTGTTCTCGCCGTTGCTGACGGCGAAGATTCTGACCGACAACCGGAACTGATTCGCGGGGCGCCGGGGTGCGGCGCGCCCGGTTTTCGGGCATTTCGAGCGTCAGACTTTTTAGATTTAGGGCGTGAACAAAAAGGCTTGACGCTCTGTAGGGTTTCTCATAGAAGCGCCCCTCACCGGCGGCGGCGAGTTGGTTTTTCCGGTTCGTTCGCAGGCCTTTTATCCGATCGTAAACGCGATCTCCCCAGGGCAAAAGCTCTGGGTGGTAAAGGGCTGTCCGGTTCTTTCTCATTGTTGGAAAGATGAAGGGACATGTGGGCGGCGGCTCCGGTTCTGGCGATTTTCAAGGTCGCTGGTTATCGGTTAAAGCTAAGTCGTTCCATGTCCTGATATGCTTTATGTATATTTGTGCAGGAGCG
>CAMTVW010000021.1:0-51555 GCA_947085315.1 uncultured Sphingomonas sp.
CATCCCGGTGCACATGATCGAGACGATCAACAAGATCATCCGTACCCAGCGCCAGATGCTGCACGAGATCGGCCGCGAGCCGACCCCGGAGGAACTGGCCGAGAAGCTGGCCATGCCGCTGGAAAAGGTGCGCAAGGTCCTGAAGATCGCCAAGGAGCCGATCAGCCTCGAAACCCCGATCGGCGACGAGGAAGACAGCCCCCTCGGCGATTTCATCGAGGACAAGAACGCGGTCATCCCGGTCGACGCCGCGATCCAAGCCAACCTCAAGGAAACCGTGACGCGCGTCCTGGCGAGCCTCACCCCGCGTGAGGAACGCGTGCTGCGCATGCGCTTCGGCATCGGCATGAACACCGATCACACGCTCGAAGAGGTCGGCCAGCAATTCTCGGTGACGCGCGAACGTATCCGCCAGATCGAAGCGAAGGCGCTGCGCAAGCTCAAGCACCCGAGCCGCAGCCGCAAGATGCGCAGCTTCCTCGACCAGTAAGTCTCCATTCCCCTCCCTTTTCGGGGAGGGGAATAAAGCGGCGGGCGCGCGCTTCTTCGCCTTTGACAGTCGCCAGGATGCTGATAGCAATCGCGTAACAAGATTGTAAGGAGATGGATGCGCCGCGCCACAGGGGGACGCTTCGATGCCATTTCCGACGACTTCCAAGCATAGCAACATCCTCCCCATCGTCGGCGCCAGCCTGCTTGCCGTCGCGCTTGCGGCCCCGCTCCACGCCCAGCCCACCCCCGCCGACGCCGCCGATGAAGGTGAGATCGTCGTCACCGCCACCCGCCGCGCCGAGAATATCAGGGATGTCCCGGTCGCGGTGACGGCTATCGCCGGCGAGAAGCTCGCAGTGATCAACGCCAGCGGGCTCGACATCCGCTTCCTGTCCTCGCGCACACCCAGCCTTCAGATCGAAAGCTCGTTCGGCCGTACCTTCCCGCGCTTCTACATCCGCGGCCTCGGCAATACCGATTTCGATCCCAATGCCGCGCAGCCGGTCTCGGTGGTCTATGACGATGTCGCGCTCGAAAATCCGATGCTCAAATCCTTCCCGGTGTTCGATCTGGCCAGTGTCGAGGTACTGCGCGGTCCGCAGGGCACCCTGTTCGGTCGCAACACACCCGCCGGGGTGATCAAGCTCAACTCGGCGCGGCCCAGCGACACATTCGGCGGGCATGGCAGCGTCAGCTGGGGTACCTACAACACGGTCAATGCCGAGGCCGCGATCACCGGCCCGCTCGGCGAAGGGCTGAGCTTCCGCGCCTCAGGCCTGCTCCAGCGCCGTGACGACTGGGTCACCAACACCACCGCTCCCACCCTCGCCGACAGCAAGCTCGAGGGCTATCGCGACCTCGCCGGACGCTTCCAGCTCGCCTATGCGGGTGGGGACTTCAACGCGCTCGCCAATGTCCACGCCCGCGATCTCAACGGCACGCCACGCATCTTCCGCGCCGGGCTGTTTCGTCAGGGCAGCAACCGCTTCTCGGCAGGTTTCGAGAAGGACAAGGTCAGCCTCGATGGCCTCACCAGCCAGAGCCTTAAGCAATTCGGTGCCAATCTCCGCCTCGATCTTCACGCCGACGGACTCGGCATCTTCTATTCGACGACCGCCTATGAGCGCGCCAATGTCGAAAGCACCGGCGACATCGATGGCGGCGCCACCTATGGCTTCCCTGCGCTCGGCCTCGGTGTCTCGCTGTTCCCGGTCAACACCGGCGGGCGCACCAAGCCCAAGGAGTTCAGCCAGGAACTGCGCTTCGCCAGCGATGACATGAACGGATTCCGCTTCCAGGCCGGCGCCTATTATTTCCATCAGAAGCTCGACTATGCCGAGTTCGCCTATGACGGCACCGGCACCAGGGTCAGCGCGATCCTCCACGACAACAAGAACGAGAATTACGGGCTGTTCGCGTCGGGCGAGGTCAAGGCCAGCGAAGCGTTCACCTTGCGCGCCGGGGTGCGCTACTCGCACGACAAGAAGCGCGACACGATCTCGCTCGATCCCATGCTGGCGGCGTCGAGTGCCGCCAGCCAGTTGATCGTGGTGGCGCTGCCGCTGGCCAACCGGGTCAAAGCGAGCAATGTCTCATGGGATGCCAGCGCGACCTATGCGGTGTCCGACCAGATCAAACTCTACGCCCGCGCCGCGACCGGCTATCTCGGCCCGGCGATCCAGGATCGCGTAACCTTCTTCAGCACGCCTTCGGTCGCGCGGAAGGCAACCACCGTCTCGGGCGAAGCCGGCATCAAGGGTGCGACCGGCGACGGCACCTTGTCGTTCGATCTCGACGGCTACTGGTACCGGACGAAGAACCTCCAGCTCACTGCGGTCGGCGGCGCCGTCAATTCCGCGCGGCTGCTCAACGCGAAAAAGGCGATCGGCTATGGCGTCGAGGCGACGGTCGAGTTCAAACCGATCCCGCAGTTCGTGATGACGGCCGGCGGCAGCTGGAACTTCACCGAAATTCGTGATCCGGGGATCGCGGTCGCGCCGTGTGGGTCGCTGTGCACCGTTTCCGATCCGATCAATGCCGCAGGCCTTGCGATCATCGACGGCAACGACCTGCCCCAGGCACCCCGCTATGTCGGCAATGTCACCGCGCGCTACGCGATCCCGGTCGGCGGCGGCGAGGTCTATGCCTATACCGACTGGGCCTATCGCAGCAGCATCAGCTATTTCCTCTACAGCGCCCCCGAATTCCGGGGCCGTGCACTGATCGAGGGCGGACTGAAGCTTGGCTACAAGGCCGAGGGTGGCTGGGAGGCCGCGATCTTCGCGCGGAACATCACCAACCAGATCCGCAGCATCAGCGCGATCGACTTCAACAATCTCACCGGCATGATCAACGAGCCGCGCATCCTGGGTGTGGAGCTTAAAGCGAGTTTCTAACGTCATCCACATTTCAGCGCTGAAATTATTGCGAGTGTTTCGCATTAGCCTTGCGACAACGAACGGTTCACGCTAGGCGGAAAATGTGAACCAGCCGCCCGATCCCGTCACTTTTGCGCCAAAGCGCAAGCCGGTTGCCCGGCCATGGTACCGTTCGCGCGGCTGGTGGCTGAAGCAGCTTCATGGCTGGCACTGGATGAGCGCGGCGCTGTCGCTGGTGGGAATGTTGCTGTTCGCGATCACCGGCATAACCCTCAACCATGCCGCGACGATCAGCGCTTCGCCGGTGACGATCGAGATGAAAGGCCAGCTTCCGGCGGCATCGATTGCGCAACTGGCGACGCCGGCATCGGGTACCGCGCCACTCCCCGCGCCCATCGTCGCCGATATCGACCGCAGCATCGGTCTGGACGCGACCGGCATGCCCGGCGAATGGTCCGATGGCGAAGTCTATGTCGCGCTGCCACGCCCGGGCGGCGACGCCTGGGTCAGTATCGATCGCAATAGCGGCGCGATCAGCGCCGAGATCACCGATCGCGGCTGGATTTCCTACTTCAACGATCTTCACAAGGGCCGCAACGGCGGCAGCGCGTGGAGCTGGTTCATCGACATTTTCGCCGGCGCCAGCATCCTCTTCACGCTCACCGGCCTGTTCCTGCTGTACATGCACAGCAAGCCGCGGCCGATGACCTGGCCGTTGGTGGGGCTGGGTTTCCTGATCCCGCTCCTGATTGTCGCTTTCCTGATTCATTGAGAGAATATTCAATGCGTTATTCACCTATCTTTCTACTCAGTGGAATGATCGCGACACCCGCGGTCGCTGCCGGCACGATCAACGTCACGATCCCCCAGCTCAAGGTCGCCGAATATCATCGGCCCTATGTCGCGATCTGGCTCGAGCCCGCCGGTGGCGGTGCCGCGCGGACGGTTGCGGTCTGGTATGAGGTGAAGAAGGGCGGCAACGAACCCGGCACAAAATGGCTGCACGACCTGCGCTCCTGGTGGCGCAAGGGCGGCAAGAGCCTGAAGCTTCCCGCCGACGGCATCAGCGGAGCGACCAGGGGGCCCGGCACGCACGCCATCCCCCTGCCTGCCGACCTGAAGCCCGGCGAATATGTCCTGAATATCGAGGCCGCGCGCGAAACCGGCGGCCGTGAAGTCGTGACCATGCCGATCAGCGTTCCCGCCCGGCCCGCCAGGGCGGCGGGCAAGACCGAACTCGGCCCCATCACCCTCTCCACCCGCTGAAAGGACATATCATGACACGCTTGTCCGCCCGTTTGCTCGCCGCCGCCGCGCTGCTCACCCTCCCCGTCGGCGCATCGGCCCACCGTCAGTGGATGGTGCCGAGCGCAACCGTCTTTTCGGGGACGGACAGCGGCGTGACGATCGATGCCGCCAGTTCGAACGATCTGTTCTTCGCCGATCACCGGCCAATGCCGCTTGGCGCGGTCAAGGTCTGGGCGCCTGACGGCAGCGAAGGCAGGATCGAACATCCCTCAACCGGCAATTATCGTTCGACCTTCGAAGTCAGGCTCGACAAGCCGGGAACCTGGAAGATCGGAACCCTGACCAGCTCGGTCTCGGGCACGTTCAAGCTCAATGGCGAGGAGCGCCGGGTCGGCGGCCGCCCGGGTGGTGGCATGGCTCCCGCTGGTCCTGGCGGACCGGCTCGCGCGCCTATGGTTTCGGTGGCCGACATCCCGGCCGAGGCCACCGACGTCAAGCTGACCGAGATGATCGGCCGCAACGAGGTCTATGTCACCGCCGACGCGCCGACCACGACGGCCTTCAAACCGACCGGCAAGGGCATCGAGCTCGATCCGGTCACTCACCCCGACGAACTGGTCGCTGGCGAGACCGCCAGCTTTCGCTTCCTTGTCGACGGCAAGCCCGCCGCGGGCCTGAAGGTGACCGTGGTTCCGGGCGGCAAACGCTATCGCAATGACGACGGCGCCGTCGATGTCACCACCGGTGCCGATGGCGTTGCGAAGATCGACTGGCCCGCCGCCGGGCTCTACTGGATCAACAGTTCGCTCACCGACAACAATCCGTCGGAGCCGAGGGCGACCCAACGGCGATTGAGCTACACCACCACGGTCGAGGTGCTGCTGCCCTGATCGAACCGCGCATCGCCCTGCCGCGCGACATCGCGATCGCGGCCTTCGCCGATCGCGATCCGGCTAGGCCGCTGGTCGATCTGGGCGGCGAGACGATGGGAACCGGCTGGTCTGTGCGCTTCGCCGCGCCGGGCGGCTCCGATCCGGATGACGTCATGGCGGCGATCAGCGCGCGGCTCGACACGATCATCGCCGAGATGAGCCATTGGCGCACCGATTCGCTGATCTCGGCCTATAATCGGTCGGACGGCGGCGAATGGATCGCGTTGCCTCCTGATTTTTCCGCGGTGATCGAAACCGCACTGACGATCGCACGGGCCAGCGGGGGGGCCTTTGATCCCACGATCGGGCGGCTCGGAGACCTCGCCGGCTTCGGCCCGGATCCAAAGCAGGCCAGCGGCGATCCCGCCGCGATCGACACCGCGCGCGGTGCGGCCGGATGGGAAAGGCTGCGCCTCGAAGATGGCCGCCTGCTCCAGCCCGGCGGGCTCGCGCTCGACCTGTCGGGCATCGCCAAGGGCTATGCGGTCGATGCCGTCGCCGACCTGCTGGCCGGGCGCGGCATCGCCCATGCGCTGGTCGAGATCGGCGGCGAACTGGTCGGGCGCGGGGTGCGGCCCGACGGCGATCCCTGGTGGGTCGATCTGGAGGATCCGCCCGGCATCGTCCTGCCGCGCCTGCGCGTCGCGCTTCATGGCCTCGCGGTCGCCACCTCGGGCAACTATCGGCGCGGCGGCCATACGCTCGATCCGCGCTCGGGCCGCCCGATCGCCCATCGGCTCGGTTCGGTCAGCGTCATCCACCGCAGCGCGATGGAGGCCGACGCCTGGGCGACAGCGCTGACCGTGCTGGGCGCCGAGGCGGGCATCGCGATCGCGACGCGCGAGGGTCTCGCCGCGCGCTTCGTGGACGACCGCGAGCGGCTGAGCCCCGCGCTTGTGAATATGCTCGAATATTAGGCCGGCTCCCCCTTGCCCGTCCCGGTCTTCGGCGCCATAGGGTCCGCAGTTTCCCAATGAAGAGGCCGCGATGAAAACCCGCGTCTATGTGACCCTGAAGGGCGGCGTGCTCGATCCGCAGGGCAAGGCGATCCACCACGCGCTCGGCTCGCTCGGCTTCACCGGCGTGAACGATGTCCGCGCCGGCAAATTGATCGAGCTCGATCATGACGACGGCGTCAGCGACAGCGACATCGAAGCGATGTGCAAGAAGCTGCTCGCCAACACGGTGATCGAGAATTTCCGGATCGAACGCGGCCAATAGGGAGCCTGGGTGATGAAGAGCGCCGTCATCGTCTTCCCCGGATCGAACTGCGATCGCGACCTCGCCGTCGCGATCCGCGATGTCACCGGTCATGCACCGACGATGCTGTGGCATCAGGAAACCGACCTGCCCGACGGCATCGGCCTGATCGCGGTGCCGGGCGGCTTTTCCTATGGCGACTATCTGCGTTCGGGTGCGATGGCGGCGCGCTCGCCGATCATGCGCGCGATCGTCGCGGCGGCGGGGCGAGGCGTGCCGGTGCTCGGCATATGCAATGGCTTCCAGATCCTCACCGAGGCGGGCTTGCTGCCCGGTGCGCTGATGCGCAACGCGGGCCTCAGCTTCGTCTGCCGCGATGTCGCGCTGACCGTCGAGAACAGCCAGTCGACCTTCACCGCGCGCTATGATCAGGGCGAGACCGTCCATTTCCCGGTCGCGCATCATGACGGCAACTTCACCGCCGACGCCGCCATACTCGACCGTATCGAGGGCGAGGGCCGGGTCGCGTTCCGCTATGCCGAGCCGGTCAACGGGTCGTCGCGCAACATCGCGGGCATCCTCAACGATGCCGGCAATGTGCTGGGCATGATGCCGCATCCCGAGCGGGTGATCGAGCGCGCCCATGGCAGCAGCGACGGCCGCCGCCTGTTCGAGGGCCTGCTGGAAACGGTCGCCTAGGTGCACGGCGCGGGATGCCTGTGCGGCGCGGTCCGCTTCGCGATCGACGCCGAACCGATGGCGGCGCGGACCTGCTGGTGCCGGCTCTGCCAATATCTGGGCGGCGGCACCGCGACGGCGAATGTCGCCTTCCCGTCGGACAAGGTCAGCTGGACCGGCGAAATCCGCTATCATGAAGGCATGGCCGACAGCGGCAACGCGATGCGACGCGGCTTCTGCCCGACCTGCGGAACGCCGCTGACCAGCGAGGCGCTCGCCCGTCCGCACCTCATTTTCCTGCGCATCGGCACGCTCGACGATCCCAACCTGATGGGCCCGCAAGCGACGATCTGGACCTCCCAGGCGCCCGACTGGGCGTGCATCTCGACCGAGATACCCAGCGTCGAGGCGCAGCCGCCGCCCGTCGCCTGATGGGAGTCGCGGGCCTCGGTATCTTCGTTGCGGCGGCGTTGTGCGAGATCGCCGGCTGCTTCGCCTTCTGGGCCTGGCTGAAACTGGGTAGATCGCCGGCATGGGCGGTCGCGGGCATCGCCTCGCTGATCCTCTTCGCCTGGCTGCTCACCCGGATCGAGAGCGCCGCCGCGGGCCGGGCCTTCGCGGCTTATGGCGGTATCTACATCGCCGCGTCGCTGGCCTGGATGTGGGCGGTCGAGGCCACCCGTCCCGATCGCTGGGATTATGCGGGCGCGGCGCTCTGCATCATCGGAAGCGCGCTCATCCTGCTCGCGCCAAGGGCGGCTTAAACCCCTGTCCTGAACGGCGTGAAATCGGTCCCGCTGTCGAACACGTCGACGCCTTCGCGGCGCTTGAGGAAATTGACCGCGACATAGGTCAGTGGCGTCAGGATCGCCTCCCAGCTCACCTTGAGGATCCATTGGGTGACCAGCACCTTGAGCACCAGGTCGCTGGTCCAGCCCTCGGCACCCCAGAAGGCGAGCGGGTAGAAGATCAGGCTGTCGATGCCCTGCCCCGCGATCGTCGATCCGATCGTCCGGCTCCACAGATGCTTGCCGCCGGTCCACAGCTTCATCCGGGCGAGGACATAGGAGTTGACGAACTCGCCCGCCCAGAAGGCGACAATCGACGCGAAGACGATGCGCGGCACCTGCCCGAACACCGCCTCATAGGCGCCCTGCCCCTTCCAGTCGGCGGCGGGGGGTAGTGCCACCACCACCCAGCTCATGAACGCCATGAACAGCAGCGCCGCCGTCCCCGCCCAGATGCACCGCCGCGCGCGGGCATAGCCGTAGACCTCGGTCAGGATGTCGCCGATCACATAGCCGACCGGGAAGAACAGGATTCCCGCGCCGAACGGCCACAGTCCGATCCCGGGCAGGTCGATCACCGCCACCTTGCCCGCGCCCAGCACATTCGACAGCAGCAGGATCGTGACGAACGCCGCCATCACGAAATCGAAATAGCGGAAATGCCGGCCCTTCAGGCTGTCGGCATCACGGGCGGCGGGCACGGCGGCGGGCGTTTCAGTCATGGGACACACACTAACCGCGTTCCATCGCGGCGCAATCCACGCTATCTGCGGCCAGCGCGCGCCCGTAGCTCAGTTGGATAGAGCACGAGCCTTCTAAGCTTGGGGTCACAGGTTCGATTCCTGTCGGGCGCGCCAGATACCGCCCTTTGCTACCGCGCGGGAGATGGAATGGCCAAGCTTGTGTTCGGAATGAACCAGTCGCTCGACGGCTATGTCGACCATATCGACTTTGCGCCGGACCCCACGCTTTTCCGCCACTTCATCGAGGAGGCTCAGGCGCAAGCGGGCAGTATCTACGGTCGCAAGATCTATGAGATAATGCGCTACTGGGACGACGATCATCCTGAATGGGGCGCGGCGGAACAGGCCTTCGCAGCGGCGTGGCGAAAGCAACCGAAATGGGTCGTCTCACGCTCATTGACCTCGGTCGGGCCGAACGCCACGCTGGTGGGGGATGATCTTGAGGGCGCGATCCGCACGCTGAAGGCCGAGCGCGCCGGCGAGATCGAAGTTGCCGGCCCTGACCTGGCGCGAAGCCTCACCGAACTTGGCCTGATCGATGAGTATCGGATCTACCTTCACCCCGTCATACTCGGTCGCGGCACGCCATATTTCGCCGGTCCCCGGCCACCGCTGCGCCTCGTGACTCATGATCGGATCGGCGAGGATGTGATCAGACTGACCTATGTTCCTGCCTGATCTCGCGCGCGGTCAGAACTTCGTCACCTCCTCGACATTCTGCTCGACGTCCGCACGATCGATCCACAAGGTGCGAAACGTCTTGCTCGCCAGGAAGCGCAGCTGGTCGCTGTTGTGCTTCGATCCGGGCTGGCTGGCATTGCCGTAGCTCATCATGCCGACCGCCTTCATCGGCGTACCGAACTCGACGATCGAGACCCAGGTTTCGCCCTGCACCGGGGTCCGTTCGCCGCCCCGCATCGGCCCCCAGCCTATCGTCCGGAACACCCCGAGATTGCCGAATCCGCCATTGCCGGGCAGGCTGACATCGCCGATGTGAAAGCGTGAAACCTCGCCATAGGGCCGGTCCAGCGCGGCGTAGAGCTCGATGGTCTTCGCTACCGCCTGCTTCAGCATCCCGATGGCGACGGCGGGTTCCTTCAGACCGCGCGGGGTCTCCAGCGGGTCGTCGAGGGTCCATTTCACGGCATAGTTCGACTGATCGGTAAAGTTGCGCGGTGAGAACAGCCCCGCCCAGGTCTCGAACAACAACGCGCCCCGGCTGTCGGGTTCGAAACGGCGGTCCCAGCCCTTGAGCAGTGCGACCGCGCTAAGGATGTCGGGATCGGTCGAGCCCGCCGCCGCCGCGATCAGATCGGGCAGCATCCGCTGCGCCATCAGCGAGGTGGTGGTAAGCTTGCGCGCGACGAATTCGTCGAAGCCGATCTTGCCGTCACCGCTCAGCAATTTGACCGACATCTGCGCACGCTGGCTCACCGGGCCGACCGCCGCGACATAGGGCGGATAGTCTTGGGGATCGAGCCGCCGCGGCCATGTCGCCAGCCAGGGCGGGTCATTGGCGTTCTGGACAAAGCCGCTGGGCGGATCGATCAGCTTGGGGAGATCGTCATAGCCGTGCACATCGCTCCACAGCGTCGCGGATGTGTCGCCCGCTACCGGTGCCGACCAATAGCGCAGGTCGCCGTCGCGATGCTTCGGCAGGATGCCATTGTCGAGATAGACGATATGCCCCGCGCGGTCGGCATAGATGATGTTGAACATCGGCACCTGCATCTGCCGCAGCGCCTTCTGGAAGCCCGCCCAGTCGCGCGCCTTGCCCATATCCAGATATTGCTGGAGCATGCCCGGACGGTCGAGCCCGGCGACCTTGAGCGCGATGCTGGTCTTTCCGTCCGCCAGGGTGAACACCGGCCCCTGCACGGCTGTCTTCTGCTCGAAGCTGACGGTCTTCAGCGCGCCGTCGGGCTGCCGAACCTTGTAGCTGAGCGTGCGCGTCTTGAACGGCCGCACCTTATCGTCGAAGCGATAGCCGCCCTCGGCCGGGCTCAGCCGGTAACTGGTGAAGCCCTGGATCACGTTCACCGTGTTGGTGAAGCCGAGATCGCGATTGAAGCCGAAGCGCAGCACCGGCAGGCCGACCTGCGTCGCGCCGTACAAGGTCAGCGTCGGCGTGATGATATGCGCCTCGAAATAGCTGAGCTGGCTGGGCGCCCAGGGCAGATGCGGATTGGCGAGCAGCATCGTATTGCCGCTGGCCGAGCGCGAAGGTGCCACCGCCCAGGCGTTCGACCCGCCGGCGATCGGGGCGGTGGAACCGGCCAACACCTTCCGGTCCGACGCGATATAGACATAGTTCATCAGCCGGTGGCTGTGCGCGACCACGTCGATGCCGCTGATCGGCAGCACCTGACGAACCTCGGACGCGATCCGCTCGGGGTGCGCGGCGGCATAGGCATTGATCCCGTCGGCGAAGGCGTCGAGATTGCGGCGCATCTGCGGGGTCTGCTGCCGGTACCAGAGCGCCGAGCGCGCCGGCACCGCGTTGGCGATCAGCCACTTATCCTGATCGGCGAAGGTCTCGCCCCAATATTCGGCGGCGCGGCCGCGCGCCTCTCCGAACAGGCGGATGACGAGATCACCGTGGTTCTGCGCCTGCGCATAACCGAAGCCATAGAAGCCGCCCTCCTCGGTCTTCGCGTAGATGTGGGGAACGCCGAACCTGTCCCACAATATTTCGCCCCCGCCCCATTTCTTCGCGGGCGTTTCTGCTGCTGCGTATCCCGCCAGCAGCAGCCCCAGAAGGATCGGCACAGCGCGCATATCAATGTCCCCCGCTCACGGTTCCGCCCCCCGGCCCGGCCGGGCGACCTGCCCTCTCCTCTCGTCTGTTATGAATGGATCGCGAGATGTATCGGCCAGAGGGCGGCCTCAAGGCAAGCGACACTTGTTGCCCGGATCGCGAAGAACGAAGCGCGTTTACACCATGGCGCTATCGGGCGCCGATCGTTGGAAGCCTCAGCGGGCAATCCCGGTTACATCACCGGAGATTCGCCCCCTGCGCGAGCGGCCTGGCCTTTGATCTTCACCGGAATACGAAGGAAGCGCGCGCCGCTGGCATCGGGCGCGGGAAGATGCCCCGCGCGAATGTTGACCTGGATCGACGGCAGCAGCAGCTTCGGAACGGCCAGCGTCGCGTCCCGGGCCTCACGCATTGCTACGAACTGATCCTCGCTTACACCATCATGGACATGGATATTGGCGCGGCGCTGCTCGCCGACGGTGGTTTCCCAGCGATAATCGGCGCGGCCGGGCGCCTTGTAGTCGTGACACAGGAACAGGCGGGTCTCGTCGGGAAGGCTCAGCAGCCGCCGGATCGAGCGATAGAGCGTGCGGGATTCACCGCCGGGGAAATCGGCGCGCGCCGTACCATAGTCGGGCATGAACAGCGTATCGCCTACGAACGCGACGCCGCCGATACGGTAGCTAATGTCGGCGGGTGTGTGGCCGGGGGTGTGAAGCACCTCGACCTCCAGCCCGCCAAGCACAAAGCGTTCGCCATCCGCAAATAGCCGGTCAAAGTCGGAGCCGTCGGTTTTCAGGTCGACGAGACTGAAGACCGGCCCGAATATCTTCTGGACGTCGCGGATATGCTCGCCGATCCCGATCTGCGCACCGCTGTTCGCCTTGATATAGGGCGCTGCCGACAGGTGGTCGGCGTGCGCGTGCGTTTCCAGAACCATCGCGATTCGCCAGCCTCGCCTGGCGGCCATCGCCAGAATACGGTCTGCCGATGCGGTATCGGCTTCGCCGCTGGCGAGATCGAAATCGAGCACCGGATCAATTACGACGGCAACATGCTTTTCGGGATCGGCGACCAGATAGCTCACCGTGCTGGTCGGTTCGTCGAAAAATGCTTCGATGGCGGGCTGGGCGGTCAAGGCGGTCTCCATTCGTTCCTTGACAATATATTAGATATATCTACATTAGCAATAGCTAACATAATGGTGAGGTCACCCTGCGGTGGATGTCGCAACATTCGAAAACAAGGCCGGCGAGGTCGCCCAGATCCTGAAGGCTATCGGCAATGCCCGTCGCCTGATGGTGTTGTGCAAGCTCGCCGAACATGGCGAGCGTACCGTCGGCGACCTCGCCCAGGATACCGATCTGTCGCAGTCGGCGCTGTCACAACATCTCTCGCGCATGCGGGAAGAATCGCTCGTTGCCTTCCGCCGCGAGAGCCAGACCCTCTGGTACCGGATTGCCGATCCGCGGGTCGAAACGCTGCTGGGCACCCTTTACAAACTCTACTGCCATGAGGATTGATCCGATGAGAATGATGCCCGTTGCGCCGGTTGAAGCGCAGCGCTTGATCGCAAGCGGAGCAAAGCTGGTCGATATTCGCGACCGCGATGAATATGCGCGCATGCATATCCCCGGTTCGTCGAACGTCCCGCTCGCGGAAATTGGGCGGCTCGACGCCGGAGATGGTGCAGTCGTGTTCCACTGCCGCTCGGGCATGCGAACTCAGGCCAACGCCGCGCGCCTCGCCAAGGCGGCCAGCGCGCCTTGTTACGCGATCGACGGCGGAATCGAGGCCTGGCGCAGTGCGGGACTGGACGTCGCGCTCGACCAGCGTCAACCGATCGAACTGATGCGGCAGGTTCAGCTTGCCGCTGGCGGACTGGTGTTGCTGGGGACGATGCTGGGCATCTTCGTCCATCGCGATTTCCTTGCTCTGCCCGCCTTTGTTGGCGCAGGTCTCATGGTGGCAGGCGCAACCGGCTGGTGCGGCATGGCGGGGCTGCTTCGTCAAATGCCCTGGAACCGGCGCATGGCGGCCTGACAATCATGACGACGCTGCAAATTCTGCTGACGCTGGCCTCCGGGGGTCTGGTCGGGATCGTGCTGGGCCTTGTCGGTGGAGGCGGATCGATTCTCGCGGTGCCGCTGCTTGTCTATGTGGTCGGGGTCGGCTCGGTCCATTCGGCGATCGGAACGGCGGCGGTCGCGGTGTCGGCGAGCGCGCTGGCAAGCCTGGCGGGCCATGCGCGGGCCGGAACGGTCAAATGGCGATGCGCGGCGGTCTTCGCCGCCGCAGGGGCTCTGGGCGCGGCGATCGGCGCGGAGGTCGGCAAGGCCTTTGACGGAACAAGACTGTTGCTGCTTTTCGGCCTGTTGATGATTGCGATCGGCTTCTCAATGTTGCGCAAGCGGCGCCGCGACGATGATCCCAATGTGCGGCTGTCACGCGCGACTGCGGGACGGCTCTTGCCCCGGCTTGTGCCGCTGGGGCTCGCCGTCGGGCTGGCTGCGGGCTTTTTCGGAATCGGTGGTGGTTTCCTGATCGTGCCCGCGCTTATCAGCGCCACCGCAATGCCGTTCACGATCGCCGTCGGAACCTCGCTGGTTGTCGTTACTGTTCTTGGACTTACTACCGCTACTTCTTATACAGTCTCAGGACAGGTCGACTGGCCTGTTACCGCCCTGATGATCGCAGGCGGCGCCGGCGGAACGGTGATCGGCCTTCTCTCAAGTCACCGGCTCGCGAGCCATAAGTTGCTATATGAGCGCGCTTTCGCCGCATTGGTGATCGCCATCGGCCTTTATGTCGCGATCGGCATCGACTGAGGAGCATACGCCCGCTTCCCTGCGCACGCCCTCAAACTTGAGGCATGATCATCCAGCGCAGCAGCGAGGCGACGATTGCGAGCGCCGTCACGCTGGCAGCCCATATCCCGACAAACCAGGTGAGCCGCCGCAATAATGGCGGCACCCGGAAACGATATTCAGTGATAGCCTTCCTCATCGACCTTCCCCCGGAACACCCAATAGGCCCAGATCGTGTAACCAAGGATCACCGGCACCATCACCGCCGCACCGACCAGCATGAAAATCTGACTCCGTTCGGGCGCCGCCGCTTCCCAGATCGTGACACGGCCGGGGATGACGTCGGGATAGATCGAGATGGCGAGGCCGATCATCGACAGACCGAACAGGGCCAGAGTGAGCAGGAAAGGCAGCCCGTCACGCCGGCCGTCAATCGACTTCCACAGCCAGAGCGCGGTCGCACCGACCAGCAGCGGGATCGGGATCGCGACGAGGACGCCGGGGAAGGCAAACCAGCGCTGATAATATTGGCCTTCGAGGAATGGGGTATAGGCGCTCACCGCCCCGATCGCGACAAGCAGTGCGATAGAAAGCGGCCTGGCGAACCTGCGCGCATCGGCCTGCAACGGCCCCGCCGTCTTCCAGATCAGCCAGCCCGCGCCGAGCAGCGCATAGCCGATGACGAGGCTGACCCCGGTGAGCAGTGAAAAGGGCGACAGCCAGTCCCACCAGCCCCCGCCATAAGCGCGACCATCGACCTCGATACCCTGGAGCAGCGCCCCCAGAACGATTCCCTGCGAGAAGGTGGCGAGCAGCGATCCGCCGCAGAAGGCGACATCCCAGAACGCGCGGTGTGCCGGATCGCGCCAGCGGAACTCGAACGCGACGCCGCGAAAGATCAACCCCAGCAGCATCGCCGTCAGCGGGGCATAGAGCGCCGGCAATATGATCGCATAGGCGAGCGGAAAGGCCGCGAGCAGCCCTCCGCCGCCCAGGACCAGCCAGGTCTCGTTGCCGTCCCACACCGGCGCGATGCTGTTCATCGCCATGTCGCGCTCGCCGCCGACGCGGAAGCCGGGGAACAGGATGCCGATGCCGAGATCGAAGCCGTCCATCACGACATAGGCGGCGACTGCGAAGGATATGATCGCCGCCCAGACCAGGGTGAGATCGATGGTCATGGCCGGTCTCCCTCGATCGCCGGCGCCGGGGTGATGCCGGCGCTACGGATCGGGCCATGCTCGACCGGTTCGGCGCTCTCGCCACGCTGCGGCGCCTTCGCCATCAGTTTGAGGATGTACCACACGCCGATCCCGAACACCGCGAAATAGACGATGACGAAGGCGACCAGCGAAGCCGCCACCGCCGGCGCGGCCAGCGGCGATGCGGCATCGGCGGTGCGCAGCAGGCCGTGGATCACCCAGGGCTGGCGGCCGACCTCGGTGGTGATCCACCCCGCGATCACCGCAACGAAACCCGCCGGGCCGAGCAGGATAGCAAGGCGGTGGAGCGGCTTCCACTCGAACAACCGGCCACGTGCCCGCGCGAACAGGCTGAACAGGCCGAGCCCGAAAAAGGCGAATCCGAGACCGACCATCACCCGGAACGACCAGAATATGATTCCGACCGGAGGCTCGTCACCGTCGGGAATCGTGTCGAGCCCGGCCAGCGGCGCGTTCGCGTCATGCTTAAGGATCAGCGAGGACAGCTTGGGTATCTCGATCGCATGGTCGATCCGCTTCTCCGCGCTGTTGGGTATCCCGAACAGGATAAGCGGTGCGCCGTCGGGGTGGCTTTGGAAATGGCCCTCCATCGCCATCACCTTTACGGGCTGATGCTCGAGCGTGTTGAGCCCGTGCGCGTCGCCGGCAAGGATCTGGATCGGCGCGACGATCGCCGCCATCCACATCGCCATCGAGAACATCGTCCGCGCGCCGCGATTGCCATTGTCGCGCAGCAGGTGCCAGGCGCCGACCGCTCCGACCACCAGCGATGTCGTCAGATAGGCAGCGGTCATCGTGTGGACGAGGCGATAGGGAAAGCTGGGGTTGAAGATGATCGCCACCCAGCTTGGCCCCGGCACGAACTGGCCGTTCGCCGCGATCTCATAGCCGGCGGGTGTATGCATCCAGCTGCTTACCGACAATATCCAGAAGCCCGAGATGAAGGTGCCTATCGCGACCGCGCAGGTCGCTGCGAAGTGCAGGCCCCTGCCCACCTTGTTGATGCCGAACAGCATCACCCCCAGGAAGCCGGCCTCAAGGAAGAAGGCGGTCAGCACCTCATAGGCCATCAACGGCCCGATCACAGGTCCCGCCTTGTCGCTGAACACCGACCAGTTGGTGCCGAACTGGTAAGACATGACGATGCCCGACACGACGCCCATCGCAAAAGCTACCGCGAAGATCTTCAGCCAGTAGCGGTAGAGATTGTCATAGACCGAGCGCCCGGTCTTCAGCGCCAGCGCCTCGAGCACCATCAGGAAGCTCGCCAGCCCGATCGAGAAGGACGGGAAGATGAAATGAAAGCTGACGGTGAAAGCGAACTGGATCCGGGCCAGCAAAACGGGGTCGAAAGCGTCCATCGTCGGCGCGCTGCTTTCTGGAGCGGTGCGGCCGTACCGGGCCAGGCCGTTCCCTTTTGTCGGCGATCCGGAACATCCCGCTGCCGGCGGCGGCTATAACAGTATATCGAGCGAATGAACCGAGAAAATCACCGATCTTTCCGCGTTATGTGCGCCTTCCCTCCCCGGTCCCGCCGCTTGTGCTCGATCGACCGACTAGCTAGGGGTTCGCGCGGCGGGAGAATGGACTTGCGGGAAAGCCTGCTTGCGGCGTCGGCCGGGGATCTGATGGCGGAGGCGGTGCGGCTGCGCGACGCCGGGCATGGCCGCGTCCAGAGCTGGTCGCCCAAGATATTCATCCCGCTCACCCAGCTATGCCGCAACCTTTGCCATTACTGCACCTTCTCGCAGCCGCCCGCGAAGGGCGAAAATGCTTATTTGACCCGAGAACAGGTGCTGGACATCGCCAGGGCCGGCCAGGCGGCGGGCTGCACCGAGGCGTTGTTCACGCTGGGCGACAAACCCGAACTGCGCTTCTCGGCGGCCCGCGACGAACTGAGCCGGCTCGGCCATGCGACCACCATCTCCTATCTCGTCGAGATGTGCGCGGCCGTCCGCGACCAGACCGGACTGCTGCCCCATGTCAACGCCGGGGTCATGTCCCGCGAAGAGATGGCTGCGCTGCGTGAAGTGTCGGCCAGCCAGGGACTGATGCTTGAATCGCTATCCGACCGGCTCTGCGAAAAGGGCGGTGCGCATTATCGATCCCCCGACAAGCTGCCATCGGTGCGGCTGGAGGCGATTCGTATCGCCGGCGAGCTTGCCATCCCCTTCACCACCGGCATCCTGATCGGGATCGGTGAAACCCGCGCCGAACGGCTCGACGCGCTGGCGGCGATCCGCGATCTCCATGCCGAATATGGCCATATTCAAGAAGTCATCATCCAGAACTTCCGGGCCAAGCCCCGCACGGTGATGGCCGACGCGCCCGAACCTGATATGGACGAGCTGCTTTGGACGATCGCCGCCGCGCGGCTGCTGCTCGGTCCGGATATGAACATTCAGGCGCCGCCGAACCTGTCGGCCGGGGATTTCCCGAAGCTGCTCGATGCCGGGATCAACGACTGGGGCGGCGTTTCCCCCGTCACCCCCGATCATGTGAACCCCGAAGCACCCTGGCCCGATGTCGATCGGTTGCGCGCCGCGACCGGGGCCGCCGGATATATTCTGGTCGCGCGTCTCGCCGCCTATCCCGCCTGGGGCGCGCATGGGCTGGAACACTGGCAGGATAAGGCGATGCACCGGCATATCCTGGCGCTGACCGACACATCGGGCTTTGGCCGCGCCGATCGCTGGTCGCCGGGGCTGGCCCTGCCCGAACGCGCGCCTGATCCTGTCAGCGTCGCGACGATCGATCCGGCGATCGATGCGATCGTGGCTTCGGCGATGGCCGGCAACGGCATCGGCGAGGATGACATCGTCACCCTGTTCGGCGCGCGCGATGTCGATCTTGAACATGTCTGCGCCTCGGCCGACGCGCTGCGCCGCCGGGTCAACGGCGACACGATCACCTATGTCGTCAACCGCAACATCAATTATACCAATATCTGCACCTACAAGTGCAGCTTCTGCGCCTTCTCAAAGGGCGACACGTCGGAAAATTTGCGCGGCAAGCCTTATGATCTCGACATAGCCGAGGTTGTCCGCCGCACCGAGGAAGCCTGGGCACGCGGCGGTACCGAGGTCTGCCTGCAAGGCGGCATCCACCCCCATTATACCGGCGATACCTATCTGAACATCGCCCGTGCCGTCCGCGCGGCGGTGCCCGGCATGCACATCCACGCCTTCTCGCCGCTCGAGATTTGGCAGGGCGCGGCCACGCTGGGCCTGCCGCTCGAAGATTATCTGCGCGCGCTGAAGGATGCGGGGCTCGATACCCTGCCCGGCACCGCCGCGGAGATCCTCGATGACGAGGTCCGCGCGATCATCTGCCCCGACAAGCTTGACACCGACCGCTGGCTGGAGGTGATCGCGGCCGCGCACAAAGTCGGCTTCCGCACCACCGCGACAATCATGTTCGGTCATGTTGAGAGCGCGCGGCACTGGGCCCGCCACCTGATCCGTATCCGCGATCTCCAGGCGCGGACCGGCGGCTTCACCGAGTTCGTCCCGCTGCCCTTCGTCCATATGGAAGCGCCGATGGGGGTGAAGGGTCAATCGCGCCACGGCCCCACCTTTCGCGAGGTGCGGCTGATGCATGCCGTCGCCCGGCTCGCGCTCCATCCGCTGATCACCAATATCCAGACCAGCTGGGTCAAGCTCGGCCCGGTGGGCGTGGCCGCCTGCCTCGATGGCGGCGCCAATGATCTGGGCGGAACGCTGATGAACGAGAGCATCTCGCGCGCCGCGGGCACCCAGCATGGCCAGGAAATGCCGCCCGCCGCGATGGAGGGCCTTATCCGCGCGATCGGCCGCAATCCGCGCCAGCGCAGCACGCTCTACGGTCGGATCGCGCTGGAGACGCGCCTGCGCGGGCTCAACGCCGCCGAACTGACGCCGATGGTGCTGACGCCGCCGCGCAAGCAGCGCGTTCACTGATTGCGGTAAATGGGTTTGGACCCTAAGCCGCGCCGATGACCGATCGTTCCGCTGCGTTGAGCCTGCTCGCCCTGAGCGGCGTACCCATCGTCGAGCAGGGCGCGGACCTTGCCGAGATCATATTGCTGGCGCTCGACCGGGCGGGCTTGCGACTCGACGATGGCGATATCATCGCGATCGCGCAGAAGATCGTATCGAAAGCCGAGGGGCGACTGATCGACCTCGACACCGTCACCGCGTCGCCGCGCGCCGGGGAGCTGGCGATCGAGGCGGACAAGGATCCGCGCCTGATGGAGTTGATCCTCGCGGAATCGCAGGATGTCCTGCGTATCCGCAAGGGAGCGATCATCGTTCGGCACAATCTCGGACTCGTTCTCGCCAATGCCGGGATCGACCAGTCCAACGTCGATCATGACGGCCGCACCCTTGCGCTGTTGCTGCCGATCGATCCCGACGCGAGCGCCCGACGCATCCGCGAGGTGCTGCGCGCGCGCAGCGGTGCGGATGTCGCCGTACTGATCATCGACAGCCTCGGCCGCGCATGGCGTACCGGCACGATGGGCACGGCGATCGGCGTCGCCGGGATGCCGGGGATGATCGATCTGCGCGGGCGCCGCGATCTCCACGGCCGCAAACTCGAAACCAGCGAACTCGGCTTCGCCGACGAGGTCGCCGCCGCCGCCTCGCTGGTGATGGGCCAGGCCGACGAAGGCCGCCCGGTCGTGCTGGTGCGCGGGGTCGGCTATGACCGGCGCGACGGCAATGCCGCCGAGCTGATCCGGCCAAAGCATATGGACCTTTTCTTGTGATTCTGGCGCTGGCAGGCGGTGTCGGCGGCGCGAAGCTGGCACGTGGGCTCGCGGCGGTCCTGCCGCCCGAGGGACTGACGATCGTCGTCAACACCGGCGACGATTTCGAGCATCTCGGATTCCCGATCAGCCCCGACCTCGACACGGTCTGCTACACGCTCGCGGGGATCAACAACACCGCACAGGGTTGGGGCCTCGCCGGCGAGAGCTGGGCCTTCATGGATGCGCTGGCAAAGCTGGGCGGGGAAAGCTGGTTCAATCTGGGCGACCGCGACCTGGCGACCCATACCGCCCGGCGCTGCATGCTCGACAGCCATAGCCTCTCCGAGATCAGCGCGCATCTCGCCCGCCAGATGGGGGTCGCGCACCGGATCGTGCCGATGAGCGACGATCCGGTCCGGTCGATCGTCGACACCGACGAGGGCGAACTCGCCTTCCAGCATTATTTCGTCCGCCGCCGCACCGAACCGCGCTTCCGCTCGATCCGCTTCGATGGTGTAGAAGCGGCGGCGCCGGCGCCGGGCTTCCTCGCCGCGCTGAACGATCCCGCGCTAGAGGCGGTCATCCTCTGCCCGTCCAATCCGGTGCTCAGCATCGCGCCTATCCTGGCGCTGCCCGGCGTGCGCGCGAAGCTCGAAACATGCGGTGTTCCGATCGTCGCCATTTCCCCTTTCATCGGCGGTCAGGCCGTCAAGGGCCCGGCGGCGAAGATCATGGCCGAGATCGGCATCGCGACAACACCAGCCGGCCTCGCGTCCTATTATCGCGGGTTGCTCGACGGGATCGTGATCGATCGTGCCGATGACGGCGTCCCGGTCACCGCTACGGCCTTGCACGCGACCGATACGCTGATGCGCAATTCCGACGATCAGCAGCGGCTTGCTCGCGAGAGCATCGCGTTCGCCCGCGGCCTGCGGGGATGAGCTGTTTCGTGGTCATGGCCGTCCGCCCTGTCGACGAAGGCAAGAGCAGGCTTGCCGGGCACCTCAATATCGAAGAACGAAAAGTACTTAATATCAAAATGTTCCGGTATGTTTTTGATGTCGCTCGTGACGTTGTTCCAACCTCGAACGTCGTCGTGATCAGCCGCTCCGACGCACTTCTGGACGAAGCCCGGGCCGCGGGCGCGCATGGTGCGGTGGAAACCGGACGCGACCTCAACGCCGCGTTGACCGAAGCCTCGCATGTCGCAGCCGGCCGGGGCGCCACGTCGTTGCTGACGTTGAGCAGCGACCTGCCCTTTCTAATGGCCGACGACGTGCGCGCGATGCTCGCCGCCGCCGGTGACGTGGTGATCGCCACCGACCGGGCGGGTATCGGGACCAATGCCCTTTTGATCCGCAAGCCGTTCGCAATGCCCTACCGCTATGGCGGCGAGAGCCTCGCGGCGCACAAGGCCGCCGCCGCGGAGGCCGGGCTGGCGGTCACCGTCATCGAGCGCCCCGGCCTCGCGCGCGACATTGATACACCGGAAGACCTGGCAGAACTGCCCGGCTGATTATTTCTCGAAATTCACCGCGACGAAGCGGTCGAGCAGCCGCACCCCATAGCCCGTCGCGCCCTTGTCCCAGGTCGCGCCGGGCTTCGAGGCCCAGACCATGCCCGCGATGTCGAGATGGGCCCAGCGGACCCCATCGTCGATGAAGCGCTTGAGGAACTGCGCGGCGGTGATCGATCCGCCTTCGCGCGGGCCGACATTCTTCATGTCCGCGATCGGCGAGTCGATCAGCTTGTCATAGGGATCGCCCAGCGGCAGCCGCCACAGCTTGTCGCCGACATCGCTGCCCGCCGCCTGCAATTGCCCCGCCAGTTCGTCGTCATTGCTGAACATGCCGCCATATTCATAGCCGAGCGTGACGATGATCGCGCCGGTCAGCGTGGCGAGATCGACGATCGTCTTCGGTGAATAGGTCTTCTGGACCCAGGTGAGCGCGTCGCACAGCACCAGGCGGCCTTCCGCATCGGTATTGATCACCTCGATCGTCTGGCCCGACATCGACGTCACGACGTCGCCCGGCCGTTGCGCATTGCCGTCAGGCATATTCTCGACAAGGCCGCAGACCGCGACGACATGCGCCTTCGCCTTGCGCAGCGCGAGCGCCTTCATCGCGCCCGCGACGGCCCCCGCGCCGCCCATGTCCCACTTCATATCCTCCATGCCGCCGGCGGGCTTGATCGAGATGCCGCCGGTATCGAAGGTCACGCCCTTGCCGACGAAAGCGATCGGCGGTTCGGCGCCATCGGTCCCATCCCAGCGCATCACAAGCAGTTGCGCAGGCCGCACCGAACCCTGCGCCACGCCCAGCAGCGCGCCCATGCCGAGTTTCGCCATCTCATCGGGGCCCAGCACGTCGATCTTGATACCAAGCTCCGCGAGCGGCCGGCAGCGATCGACGAAGCTTTCAGGGTATAGGATGTTGGCGGGCTCGGTGATCAGGGTGCGGGTGAACATCACCCCCTCGGCCACCGCCTCGCGGTCCTTCCACTTCGTCTCGGCCGCTGCACCGCCGCCGACGATGGTGATCGTCTCCAGCGAGGGCCGCTGCTTGGCGTCCAATTTGGTGCGATAGACGTCATGGCGCCAGCTGCGCAGCACCGCGCCGAACGCGAGCGAAATCGCCGCTTCGGCGGGATCGTCGCCCGCCACCGCCGAAATATCGACCACCAGGCTCGTTTCGCCCGAGGTCAGCAGCTTCGCGGCAAGCGCGGCGCCGGCGCGTTCGAAATCACTTTTGGCGCCGATACCGACGAGCAACAGGCGGCGGTGCGCCGCATCGGTCTCACCAAAAAACTCCACGACCGCGCCATTCTCACCGTCGAACCGGTTCGCTTGCGCCGCCACGCGCGCCAGCGCCTGGACCGGCTCGGGCAACGCTGCCAGGCCCGCACCGGTCAGGGTGGCGGGCGCGACCACGATCGCCAGCGCATGGGGGGCGGCGGGTCGGCTGTCGGCGAAGCGGATGCGCATCGATGGATTTCCTTATCTTGTCCTTGCCTTCATCTAGGGAGACGATTTCCGCGCCGCAACGGGTGTGATCAGGTTTGGACCGCCGCCGAAGGATTGCGGCGCAGCGCGCGGTACGATAGGCGGCGCGATGCGTTGTGAAGCCTGCGGTTTGCGCCCGACATGTGGGGAAGTGTGAAGAAGCCGAGATTTTTCCTGCTTGCGACGGCGCTGCCCCTGCTCTGCATGGGTTCGCCGCTGCTCGCGCAGAACCTCGCCACCCCGGCTGCCGGTCCGCCGCTGCAGGGCGATGCCCCCACCCCCGCCAATGAGGAGGAGGTGACCTTCGCCGCCGACACGCTGGCCTATGACAACGAGGCCGAGCTCATAACCGCTACCGGCAACGTCCGGATGATGCGCCAGGGCGACCGGCTGCGTGCCGACAAGGTCGAATGGAACCAGAAGACCGGGATGGTGCGCGCCAACGGCAATGTCGCGGTGGTCAATTCGGGCAACGACACGGTCTATGGTGATTCGGTCGAGCTGACCGACTCGCTGCGCGACGGCGTGATCGAGAATTTGCTGATCGTGCTCAACGATGGGGGCCGGCTCGCGGCGGTCCATGGCGCGCGCAAGGACGGGGTGTCGACGCTCGACAAGGCCGCTTACACGCCCTGCGCGGTCGTCGACAGCGCGGGATGCCCCAAGGAACCGATCTGGAAGATCAGCGCGGTTCGCGTCGTCCACGATCCGGTCAAACACCGCATCAGCTATGACGGCGCACGGATCAGCTTCCTTGGCGCCCCGATATTGTGGCTGCCGGGCCTGTCGCATCCCGACGGCAGCGCCGGGGGCGGATCGGGCCTGCTGCTGCCTGACCTGCGCTACAGCCGGGTCAACGGCGCCGAGTTCGCCCTGCCCTATTATTTCCAGCTCGGTCCCAATCGCGACCTGACGATCACCCCGCATGTCTACACGAAGGTGCTGCCCGCGATCGAAGCGCAATATCGCGCGTTGACCGACAACGGCGCATGGCAGGCGACCGGGATGGTAACCTACAGCTCGCGCTTCTCGGCGGCGTCGGGCGTGGCGGTGCCTAATGGCAATCGCGATGTTCGCGGCTATATCGATGCCAATGGCCGGTTCCAGTACGGGCCTTACTGGACCGTCTCGGGATCGATCCGGGGCACCACCGACCGCACCTTCCTGCGCCGCTACGACATTTCGCGCGACGATCGGCTGCGTAATCAGGTGCAAGCCGAACGGATTTCGCCGAACAGCTATTTCGCGATCAAGGGCTGGGCCGTGCAGACGCTGCGCACCAGCGACCGGCAGGGCCAGCAGCCGATCGCGCTGCCGGCGATCGACTATCGGCTGCGACTGACCGATCCCTGGATCGGCGGCATGGTCCAGCTCCAGGCCAACAGCCTCGCGCTGATCCGCCCCGCCGGCCAGGATACGCAGCGCGCCTTCGCCGCTGCACAGTGGGACATCCGCCGCTACACCGCGCTGGGCCAGGAAGTCAGCCTCACCGCCTATGGCCGTGGCGATGTCTATCACACCGCGCAGATCGGCCGCACCGCGACGGTCTCCTATCGCGGCAATCCGGGGTGGACGGGACGCGGCATCGCCGCGCTCGCCGCCGATGTCCGCTGGCCGCTGATCGGAAATTTCCTCAACGGGACGCAGCGCATCACCCCGCGCGTCCAGATCGTCGCGAGTCCCAACATCCGCAACCTCAGCCTCCCGAATGAGGATGCCCGGTCGATCGACCTCGAGGATTCAAACCTTTTCGCGCTCAATCGCTTCTCGGGCTATGACCGTTGGGAAGACAGCAGCCGCGTTACCTATGGCGCCGAATGGTCGGTCGACCTGCCCGGCATCGCCTTCAACACCGTCGTCGGGCAAAGCTACCGCCTGTCGGACAAGCCCGGCCTGCTCCCGGTCGGGACCGGGCTGTCGGACAGGCTATCCGACATCGTCGGCCGCACGACGCTGAAATATGGTCGTTTCCTGGAGGTTATTCACCGCTTTCGCCTCGACAAGGACGACTTCGCGGTCCGTCGCAACGAGATCGACGCGACGATCGGCACGCGCCGCACCTATGCGACGGTCGGCTATCTGAAGCTCGACCGGAACATCATCGCCGGGATCGAGGATCTCCGCGACCGCGAGGAGGTTCGTCTCGGCGGGCGTATCCAGATCGCACGATATTGGTCGATCTTCGGCTCAACCGTCGTCGATCTCACCAGCCGCAATGAAGATGCCTTCACTCTTTCAGACGGTTACCAGCCGATTCGGCACAGGCTCGGCATCCTCTATGACGATGACTGCATTGAACTTGGCGTGACCTGGCGGCGCGAATATGACGCGATCGGCGACGCCCGCCGGGGCAATACTTTCCTGTTACGGCTGGCGCTCAAGAATTTGGGTCGCTAAGCGTTCGTTCAGCGGGCGACTGTCAACAACGCCCATCTCTATCGTTCGAGGATGTCATTTGGTGCGTTGTATGAAGCTGGGCCAGGGCGGATACTGGAAATGGATGTTGGCGGGTGCAGTCGCGCTGTCGGCGCCGCTGATCGGCCAGACGGTCCCTGACGAAGGCGAAATCGGCGGCGGGCTCAATATTCCCTCCGATATCACCGTGTTCGGAAACAAGGACCCGAACATCCGTACCGCGACAGCGATCGTCAACGGCACGATCATTACCCAGACCGACGTCGAACAGCGCCTCGCGCTGGTGGTCGCCGCCAATGGCGGGCGGATTCCCGACGAAGAGCGGGAGCGGTTACGCCTCCAGGTGCTGCGCAACCTGATCGACGAGAGCCTACAGATTCAGGAAGCCGCGGCCCAGAAGATCGACGTCACCCGCGAGCAGGTTCAACAGACCTACGACCGGGTCGCGGCGAACTTCAAGAAGAGCCCGAAGGATTTTGCGAAGTTCCTGCGCGAGCAAGGCTCGTCCGAATTCTCGATCAAGCGCCAGATCGAGGGCGAGGCCGCATGGCGGAGCGTGCTGAGCCGCCGGGTCGAGCCGTTCGTCGCGGTGAGCGACGAAGAGGTCAACGCGATCATCGCCCGGCTCAATGCGGCCAAGGGATCCGACGAATATCATGTCGGTGAGATTTTCCTGTCGGCCACGCCCGAGACAATGGGCGATGCCGGTGCCAATGCCGAACGGATCATCGACCAGATCCGCAAGGGCGCGTCTTTCGCCGCCTATGCGCGGCAGTTCTCCGAGGCTTCGACCGCAGCGGTCGGCGGCGATCTCGGCTGGGTTCGCGCGGAGCAGTTGCCCGAGCAGCTTTCGGCGGTCGTTGCCCAGCTCGGTGCCGGGCAGATCAGCCGTCCAATTCCGGTGCCGGGCGGCTATTCTATCGTCCTGGTGATCGAAAAGCGGCAGGTGTTGGGCGCCGATCCGCGTGACGCATCGCTCTCGCTCAAGCAGCTTACGGTCAACTTCCCCGCGGGCATGACCACGATGCAGGCCGGCCCGAAGGTCGAGGCCTTTTCGAAGGCGCTCGCCCGGATTCAGGGCTGCGGCACCGTCAACGAGATCGCGGCCACGGTCGGCGCCGACGTCGTCAACAATGACCAGATGCGGATTCGTGATCTTCCGCCGCAGTTGCAGGATGTGATGCTCAACCTGCAGGTCGGTCAGTCGACCCCGCCCTTCGGCTCGCTCACCGACGGCGTGCGCGCGCTGGTGCTGTGCGGCCGCGACGATCCCCAGCCCGCTTCGGGCCCGTCGTTCGAGCAGATCCAGTCGCAGATCGAACAGGAACGCGTCAATCGCCGCGCCCAACGCTATCTGCGTGATCTTCGCCGCGACGCGGTGATCGAATATCGGTGAGCCGATGGAGATAGGTCCGCTCGCCGTCGCGCTGGGCGATCCCGCCGGGATCGGACCCGAGATCGTCGCGAAGGCGTGGGACGCGCGCGGGCGCCATGCGCTGGCACCATTCTTCGCGGTCGGCGACCGCCGGTCGATCGAGGCCGTCTGGGCCGGGCCGATCCGGCCGATCTCCAGCCCCGATGAGGCGGTGGGCTGCTTCGGCGACGCGCTGCCGCTGATCCAGATCGAGGATACCGGGCCGATCATCCCCGGCGAACCCGACCTGGCAGGTGCGCGCTGTGCGCTTGATTCGCTCGAACTGGCAGCCGGTCTTGCGCGCTCGCCGATGGTCGGCGGGCTTGTCACCGCGCCGGTGGCGAAGGCACAGCTCTATGCGATCGGCTTCACCCATCCGGGACAGACCGAGTTCGTCGCCGAACGCTGCGGCGTCTCTTCGGCCAATGCCGTGATGCTCCTCGCCGGCCCTACGCTGCGGACCGTGCCGATCACCACCCATATCCCGCTGCGCGAAGTATCCGATACCATCACCATCGAGCTGATCCTGGCAAAGGCCCGCGCCACCGAGCGCGGCCTGATCCGCAATTTCGGGATCGAGCGGCCGCGCCTCGCCATCGCTGGGTTCAATCCGCACGCCGGTGAAGGCGGCGCGATCGGCCGCGAAGAGATCGAGTTCATCCTGCCGGCCATCGAGATTTTGCAGGCCGAAGGAATCGACATCGTCGGCCCGCTCTCCGCCGACACGATGTTTCACGCCCGTGCGCGCGCCCAATATGATTGCGCGCTGTGCCTCTATCACGATCAGGCGTTGATCCCGATCAAGACGCTGCATTTCGATGAAGGGGTCAACATGACCCTCGGTCTGCCGATCGTCCGCACCGCCCCCGACCATGGCACCGCCTTCGGTATCGCCGGGCAGGACAAGGCTCATCCGGGCGCGATGATCGCCGCGATCGCGCTCGCCGGCGAGGCCGCACGGAATCGCCTGATCACCGCATGAGCCCAAGGGCCCAGACCTACCATTTGCCGGACCTGCCGCCGCTGCGCGAGGTGATCGCACGGCACGGGCTGAGCGCGAACAAGGCACTGGGCCAGAACTTCCTGCTCGACGGCCAGCTGCTCGACCGGATCGCGCGCATCCCCGGCGATCTGGACGGCCAGACGGTCTATGAGGTCGGCCCAGGCCCGGGCGGCCTGACCCGGGCGCTGCTTGGCGCCGGCGCGTCGGTGGTTGCGGTCGAGCGCGACAATCGCTGCCTGCCCGCGCTCGACGAGCTCAATCAGGCATCGGGCGGGCGCCTGCGGGTGATTTCGGGCGATGCGATGAAGATCGATGAGCGTAGCGAGGCCGGCGACGGCGCGCATATCGCATCGAACCTGCCCTATAATGTCGGCACTGCGCTGTTCGTCCGCTGGATGACGCTCGACGCCTGGCCGCCCTGGTGGCGTTCACTCACCCTGATGTTCCAGAAGGAGGTCGCCGAGCGGATTGTCGCGAAACCCGATACGTCAGCCTATGGGCGCCTCGCCGTGCTCGCCCAGTGGCGCGCGCGGCCGGCGATCGCGATGAACGTCCACCGGTCGGCCTTTGTGCCCCCACCCAAGGTCATGTCGGCGGTGATCCATGTCGTGCCCGGCGATCAGCCCGAAGGCGTCTCGGTGGGGATGATCGAAGCGCTGACGGCGGCGGCGTTCGGCCAGCGGCGCAAGATGCTGCGACAGAGCCTGAAAGCCGTGAAGGGCGCGGTCGAGATGCTCGGCGCAGTCGGGATCGATCCCGAGCGACGCGCGGAGACATTATCGGTGGACGAGTTCGTGGCGTTGGGACGGGCACTCAGCGCCTGATCGGCGCCCCGGCCGCCCTCCCTTACTTCTTCGGCGGCGCGACGCTCTGTTCCTGGCCCTTTGGCGGCACAGTGCTGGCGTTCTGGGCGGCGACGATCGCAGGCGGCGGGCCCTTGGTGATCGCTGCGGCAAGCTGGGCCGCAGGCGCGCACTCGCTTTTGCACAGCGTGCGGACACGGGTAAGGTTGGCGCGGGCGCGCTCGACGGCGCCCTTCTGGACCATTGCCTCGCCCTGCGCTGACAGCGCGTAGATATCGTTGGGTTCGAGGGACAGCGCTTCGAAATACATGCGGATCGCCTTGCCCGGCAGCTGCTGCGCCTGGGCGACCCGGCCGAGTGCGACAAACGCGCCGCGATTGCGCGGATCGATCGCCAGCGAGGTTTCGAGCGCGTCGGTCGCGCCTTCGAGATTGCCCGCCTTCAACGCCGACTGCCCCTCGTTCAGCAGGGCCACCGACCTGGGGTCGATCTGATCATCGGCCTTCTGGCCATTCACGCCGCTCGAAACCGCAAGGAGGGTGAGCGACAGTGCGATCGCAACAGGCGAGAAACGCATCAACTTCTCCAACAAGGCAGAACGCGGCCGTCTTATCATGCACGGACCAGCCTGGCGACGAAAAAGCCATCGGTTCCGTCATACTTTGGGCTCAACAGCTTGCCCGGGCCATGATAGCGGCCAGGCGTAAACAGCTCCTTATCGGCGCTGAACGCAGGATTGCCGGCGAGAAATGCGGTCACCTGCCCCGCACCTTCATCGTCGAGCAGCGAGCAGACCGCATAGACGAGGGCGCCACCGGGGCGGACGAGTTCGGCCGCGATATTGAGCAGGCGCGCCTGCATCTCGGCCAGCCCCGCGAGGCGCTTCGGGGTCAGCCGCCAGCGCGCTTCGGGATTGCGGCGCCAGGTGCCGGTGCCCGAGCAGGGGGCATCGACCAGCACAACGTCACAGCCGCCCCGCAGGTCTTCGAGGATTTCGGGCTCCCGATTGGGATCCAGCAGCCTGATGTCGATCGGTCCGGCCCCCACCCGATCGGCGCGCGGCGCGAGCCGGCTGAGCCGTGCCCGATTGGTGTCACTGGCGATCAGCCGCCCTTCCCCGCCCATCTCGTCGGCCAGCGCCAGCGTCTTGCCGCCCGCGCCGGCGCACAGGTCGAGCACGGTCATTCCCGGCCTTACCCGCGCGGCGTGGACGATCAGCTGGCTGCCTTCGTCCTGGATATCGATCAGACCGGCAGTCCACGCCTCGGTCGCTTCCACGGACGTACCTTCCGGAAGACGCAAGCCATGGGGCGCGAAGGGCGTCGGGTCTGCTTCGGGCAGCATCCCAGCGACCGTCGCACGATCAGCCTTGCGGCTGTTGACCCGGACATCGAGCGGCGCCCTCTCGAGCAGCGCTGCATGTTCGGACGGGTCGATCTTGTCGACAAGCCATTTCGGCAGCACCGAAGCATAGCTGCCCTTGTCATCGGATGTGATCGGAGCCGGGCAATGCGGCGAACCATCGAATGCCGCCGCCAGCCCCGCATCCTCGCGAGCAAGGCCAACCAGCGCGGCGCGGCCATCCTTAGGGGGATCGCCCGCTCTGCGTACCGCACGGTAGACCAGTTCGCGGATAGCGCGACGATCCTTCGATCCCGCATAGCGCCGGGTCTTGAAATAGCGGGCGATCAGCGTGTCCGCGGCGGCGGCGCCGTCACGCGCGGCGATGATGATTTCGTCGAGCAGCTCGATCGCCGCCTGCGCGCGGGCGCCGGGCGTCATATTCTCCATCCCCCCCGTTGACGGGCTGGCGATATCAATGGCTCACCGGGTTGGGTAGTTGGGCGCCTCGCGAGTGATCGATACATCATGAACATGGCTTTCCTGTAGGCCCGCATTGGTGATGCGCACGAATTGCGCCCGCGCCTGCAGATCGGGGATCGTCTTCGATCCTGTATAGCCCATCGCCGCCTTTACGCCGCCGACGAGCTGATGGATGACGTCGCGCGCCGGACCCTTATAGGGTACCTGGCCCTCGATGCCCTCTGGTACCAGCTTCATCTGATCGGTGATGTCCTGCTGGAAATAGCGATCGGCCGAGCCCCGCGCCATCGCGCCGACCGAGCCCATGCCACGATAGCTCTTATAGGCGCGGCCCTGATACAGGAATGTCTCGCCGGGCGCTTCCTCGGTGCCGGCGAGCAGCGAGCCGACCATGACCGCACCCGCGCCTGCTGCCAGCGCCTTGGCGATGTCCCCCGAGGTCCGCAGCCCGCCATCGGCGATCACCGGAACGCCCGATTTGGCGGCTTCCTCAGCCGATTCCATCACCGCGGTGAGCTGCGGCACGCCCACCCCGGCCACGACACGCGTCGTGCAGATCGAGCCCGGGCCGATACCGACCTTGATCCCGTCGGCACCCGCGCCGATCAGCGCACGGGTCGCCTCTGCTGTCGCGACATTGCCGGCGATCACCTGCACCGAGTTGGACAGCCGCTTCACCCGCTCCACCGCGCGCGAAACCTCGCGATTGTGGCCGTGGGCGGTGTCGATCACGATCAGGTCGCATTCGGCATCGATCAGCGCCTCGGTCCGCTCGAAACCCTTGTCGCCCACCGTGGTCGCCGCGGCGACGCGCAGGCGGCCGGTGTCGTCCTTGGTGGCATTGGGATAATTGACCGCCTTCTCGATGTCCTTGACCGTGATCAGTCCGACGCAGCGGAAATCATCGTCGACGACGAGCAGCTTCTCGATCCGGCGCTGATGGAGCGTGCGGCGCGCCTCTTCCTGGCTGACGCCGGCGCGGACGACCGCCAGATTTTCGTGAGTCATCAGTTCGGATACGGGCTGCGCCGGATTCTCCGCGAAGCGGACATCGCGATTGGTGAGGATGCCGACCAGCTTGCCGTTGGCCTCGACCACCGGGATCCCCGAGATACGATAGCGCGCCATCAGGTCGAGCGCGTCGGCGAGGGTCTGTTCGGACCGCATCGTGATCGGGTTGACCACCATGCCCGATTCGAAGCGCTTGACGGCGCGGACTGCGGCGGCCTGTTCCTCGACCGTCAGGTTGCGGTGAAGCACGCCAAGGCCGCCCAGCTGCGCCATGACGATCGCCATGTCCGCCTCGGTGACGGTGTCCATCGCGGAGGAGAGGATCGGGATGTTGAGGCGGATCGCACGGGTGACCTGGGTCGCGGTGATCGCCTGGCTCGGCAATACGTCCGACTCGCCGGGCCTGAGGAGCACGTCGTCGAAAGTAAGGCCGAGGCTGATATCCATGAAGTCGAATCCCCGCGAGGTGGTGAAGGATTCGAGGCCATATATGTCGGGCGGCGAGGAACCGCTAGTGCGCAGTTTGCTTTGCCTCGGGCGCCGGCGGTTCCGTCCGCTCCCTCGGCTATCGTCGCATTGGCTCGGGCGGCCGTTCGGCCTTGCGGAACGCTGCGCGCTCCGACGTCGGCCTCAGCGTCGCGAAGCACCCGAACTCGATAGGTTCGAAGAGGCAAGCGCGAAGAGCGCGTCCGAGCTTTGGCGAGGTAGCCCAGCAGGACGGATGCCCTGCGCCCGGCGTTTAAGGGCGCAAACAAAAGGCTCTCAATCCTCGCCGTGGATCACGACGCGGTTCCGCCCGCCATTCTTGGCGCTGTAAAGCGCCTCGTCAGCACGGCGCAGCATCTCGCCGTCGCCCTCTTGCGGCAGCAGTTGGGCAATCCCCGCCGAGAAGGTGATCGTCCCGAGCGGCTCGCCGGTGGTCTTGGAGACGAGATGGCGGCCCGATAGTTCGTCCCGTACCTCGTCGACCCGCATCGCCGCGCGCCGCGCCATGATCCCGTCGAACAGCACCAGAAACTCCTCGCCGCCGAACC
Organism: uncultured Sphingomonas sp.; assembly: GCA_947085315.1. GTDB lineage: Bacteria > Pseudomonadota > Alphaproteobacteria > Sphingomonadales > Sphingomonadaceae > Rhizorhabdus. Next base: position 32,485 of record CAMTVW010000021.1, read on the forward strand.
GGCCGACAAAGGCGTCTTCCCCTACCCCCTCTACCAGCGCATCGGCGACCATTTTCAGGATGCGATCGCCGGTATCATGGCCGTGATTGTCATTGACCATCTTGAAGTGATCGATATCGCAAAAGGCGACCGACAGCGGCGTGCCTTCAGCGGCGGCCTGCGCCATCGCCCGATCAAGCCGCGCCTGAAACGCCCGGCGATTGGCGAGGCCGGTGAGCGGATCGCTCTCGGCCACCGCCTGCGCCTCGGCAAGATTGCTCTGCAGCGTTTCCATCTTGCTGCCCATCTCGACCAGACGGCGCTCCGCGTCCTGGTTCTTGTCGATCATCGTACGGGTCAGTTCGACCATCAGCCCCAGTGCGCGGGTCGCCGATTCGCCGCCGGCGCCGAGCGCTGCTGCGCCCTTGTCGAGGGCGCTGCCATAGGCGCTCGCGTCGGTCCGCGACTGGCCGACCAGATTGGCGGCGAGGGTGATGCTCTGATGCGCCTGATCGATCAGCTTTTCGAGCAGCTCGGACGACACCTTGTTCGCGGCAGCCTCGGCGAGCCCTTCGGCGACCTCGGGGCGCAACAGCCCGTCGCGCGCGATTGCCGTATCGACCAGAGCGACCAGCGCCGGGTCATGACCGCTCAGATAATTATAGGCGAGATCATAATAAAGCGGCGTCGGGTCGAGCCGGTGCGCGCGCAGGAAGCCACCGATCCGGGAGAACAGGTCGGTCGGGGGAGCAGGGTCTCCACCAGTAGCCAGGGGTGCGAGCGGGACCATCGCGGCTCCCGGGTCGTCAGAACGACCGAACAGCGCGTCCAGGCTCCAGCTCTTGCGCCCGGCGGAGGAAGGCGGTTTGGATTCGTACATGGCACCTACTCGATCAATGGCCTGTTTTAGATAACCGCCGCATGTTAATTTTCGGTACCGCGATCATGGTAAAATTTCGATGTCGGGGACGGCCAGAGCACGCCTTGCCGCGACCGAGAAAAGCAGACCGCGGCTGTAAAATCGCAACGGCCAATCGCGCCGTCCCTCGGGCGCCATCAACAGTCCGTTGACCCGCTCGACCAGCGTCGCGGCACGGCTGCGCGCGAGCCAGTTCCTGACACCGGCGATGAAGCAATGGGTGATCGTGTCATGATAGCCGCCCATATCGTCGTTCACCCCGCCGACGGCCTCATTATAGCTGCTGATGATGCCACGCATCTCGCGCGACGCATCGATCTCGCTGCACTCGGTGACGATCCACAGACAGGCGGCAAGATGGGCCTCATGGGTCCATGCTTCCTTGGGCAGGCTGTGATCGAGCAGGCCGCGCCCGATATCGCGTACGGCTTCGTCGTCCGCGAACAGGCGCGGTCCTTCAGTCTCTTCCAACATGGTTCTCCGCAAAAAGAAGGAGGGCGCCCCGGCCGAAGCCGGGGCGCCCTCCTGAAAGCCCGTTCGGGCTCCTGTGGAGCTTCGTCAGGCCGCCTTCGGAGCGGCCTGGCGAACGCCTTCATCGACATGCTCCGCGAATTGCGCGAAATTCTCGATGAACTGGCCGACCAGCTTCTGCGCGGTGGCGTCATAGGCCGCCGCGTCGGGCCAGGTCTCGCGCGGGTTGAGGATCTTGCTCTCCACGCCCGGCACGGCGACCGGCACCTTGAACCCGAAATTGGGATCGATCCGGAACTCGGCGGTGTTGAGGCTGCCGTCAAGCGCGGCATTGAGCAGCGCGCGGGTCACCTTGATCGGCATGCGATGGCCAACGCCGTACTGCCCGCCGGTCCAGCCGGTGTTGACCAGCCAGCAATCGACCCCACCCTTGGCGATCCGCTCCTTGAGCAGATTGCCGTAGACCGACGGGTGACGCGGCATGAACGGCGCACCGAAACAGGTTGAGAAGGTCGCCGATGGCTCGGTGACGCCGATCTCTGTGCCGGCGACACGCGCGGTATAGCCCGATAGGAAATGGTACATCGCCTGATCGGGGGTGAGCTTGGCAATCGGCGGCAGGACGCCATAAGCGTCGGCAGTCAGGAAGATGATGTTCTTCGGGACCGGGCCGAGATTTTCGGCCGACGCGTTCGGAATGAAGTCGATCGGATAGGAACCGCGGCTGTTCTCGGCGAGGCTGTCGTCGTCGAGGTCGATGACGCGCGTCTGGGGATCGATCACGACATTTTCCAGCACCGTGCCGAACCGCTTGGTGGTCGCGTGGATCTCGGGCTCCGCCTCGGGCGACAGGCGGATCATCTTGGCGTAGCAGCCGCCTTCGAAGTTGAAGACCGCCTCGTCCGACCAGCCATGTTCGTCATCCCCGATCAGGGTACGGCTGGCATCGGCCGACAGCGTCGTCTTGCCCGTGCCCGACAGGCCGAAGAAGATCGCGGTGTCGCCCTTGGGGCCGATATTGGCCGAGCAGTGCATCGGCATCACCCCATTGGGCGGCAGCTTGTAGTTGAGGATACCGAACACCGACTTCTTCATTTCACCGGCATAGCGGGTGCCGCCGATCAGGATCAGCTTCTCGGTCAGGTTCACCGCGATCACCGTCTCGCTGCGACAGCCATGGCGTGCCGGATCGGCGGCGAAGCTGGGCAGATTGATGATCGTGAACTCGGGCACGAAATTGGCGAGCTCGTGGAGCTCGGGACGCACCAGCAAGGTGCGGATGAACAGGCTGTGCCAGGCGAGTTCGGTGATCACGCGCGTGTTGACGCGATGCGCCGGCTGCGATCCGCCGAACAGATCCTGTGCGAACAGCGTGTCCTTGCTCTTCAGATGGGCGAGGAAATCGCCCTTGAGCACCGCGAACTGCTCGGGCGTCATGCCCTTGTTGGTCTTGCCCCACCAGACCGTATCCTCGGTCTCGGCGTCGCGGACGATGAACTTGTCGTTGGCCGAGCGGCCGGTATGGGCGCCCGTCTTGACGACGAACGGGCCATCCTTGGACAGCAGGCCTTCGCCTCGCTGAACGGCCATCTCGACGAGCGGTGCGGTTCCGAGGTTCCAGTGAAGCCCGGCAACGACATCAAAGCCCTGCTTGTCGAGGCCAAAGGCGGGCGTGAGCTGAGGCACTTCTATCTCCTAGTTCGGGTGAACCCCCGTTTATTGAAGGTCGCACTCCTAATGCGAAGCCCGGGGGCGGCCCTTCCCGTTACCGGGGGCCGTCCCTCGAGCCTTTGTCTTTCAGACCGCGCATAGTTTCAAAGCCGCGGATCGTAAAGGGTGCGCAGCATAGTTGAACGCGCATGGGTGCTGCGCTAGGCAGGTCGGGCATTTTTCGGGCCATGGCGTGCCGGCCGACACACATCATTCGGGAGGCCATCCGGTCCCATGTCGCCCACGATCGCGCTAGTCGATGACGACCGCAACATATTGACCTCGGTATCGATCGCCCTGCAGTCGGAGGGCTTCACTGTGCGGGTCTATTCGGACGGCGAGGCCGCGTTGAAGGCGCTGCTCGACAATCCCCCTGATCTGGCCGTGCTCGACATCAAGATGCCGCGCATGGACGGCATGGAATTGCTGCGGCGGCTGCGCGAGAAAAGCAGCATTCCCAGCATCTTCCTGACCTCCAAGGATGACGAGCTCGACGAGGCGCTCGGGCTGGCCATGGGTGCCGACGACTATATCACCAAGCCCTTTTCGCAGCGGCTGCTGATCGCCCGGATCCGCGCGATATTGCGCCGTACCGAAGCGCGCGCCCAGCCCGAGGACCAGCCCGACGCCCCCCCCGCCGAGAAGATCGTGCGCGGCCGGCTCGAAATGGACCCGGCACGGCACCGCGTGCAGTGGAACGGGTTGGACGTGACGCTGACGGTCACCGAATTCCTGATCCTCGAGGCGCTCGCCCAGCGGCCCGGCTTCGTCAAGTCGCGCGACCAGCTGATGGACACCGCCTATCAGGACGACGTCTATGTCGACGACCGGACAATCGACAGCCATATCAAGCGGTTGCGCAGGAAATTCCGCCAGGTCGATGGCGAGTTCAAGGCGATCGAGACACTCTACGGTGTGGGCTACCGCTTTGCCGAGGAATGACAGCGCCCTGGGCACGCCCGAGGCGGCCGCGCGAACATCGCTCACCACGCGAATCCTCGCGGTCAACATCTTCGCGCTGGCGATGCTGGCGGGGGGATTTTTCTATCTCGACAGCTATCGTTCGCAACTGATCGACGCGCGGATTGAGGAAACCGAAACGCAGGTCCGCCTGATCGCGGAAGCCTATGCGGCCACACCGCGCGCGGAACGCGGCGCCCTGCTCGCGAAATTCGGCACCGTCACCGAGACGCGACTCCGGCTCTACCAGCATGACCGCACGGGTTCGACCGCGACTCCGGTCGCCTTCGACAGCTGGGCGATCGCTCGTCCCACCTATGAGTTGCGCGACCCGACCCTGGAAGACTGGCAGAAAAAGGCGGCGCGCTTCCTCGATCGCGCGATCGATGTGATCGTCGGCGCGGATCGGCCCGGCAATTTCAAGGAACCGGGCAAGGACATGCTCAATGCCTGGCCGGTCGCGATGAGGGCGATGCGTGGCGGCGATGTCGCAACCGATGTCCAGCGCGCGCCCGACCGGACGCCGATGATTCTCGCCGCGATCAGGATCAGCAATCCGCGCGGTGGCGGCGAGATATTGCTCTCCACCGAGAATCAACGCGACATCACCCGGATCGTTCGCGCCGAGCGACTGCGGCTTGGCGTGGTGCTGATGATCGTCGTGCTGGTGTCGGTCAGCCTGTCGCTGTTCCTGGCGCGCACGATCGTCCGTCCGTTGCGGCGGCTCGCGCTTGCCGCGCACCGGGTCCGACTCGGCAGGGCGCGCGAGGTCCAGGTCCCTCGCCTGCCCGAGCGGCGTGACGAGATCGGCACGCTCGCGCGCGCCCTGTCGGACATGAGTCTCGCCATTCGGCAGCGAATCGACGCTACCGAGGCCTTCGCCGCCGATGTCACGCACGAGCTGAAAAACCCGCTGGCTTCGCTGCGCTCTGCCGTCGACAGCCTGGGGCTGGTCCGCGACCCCGATCTCCAGAAGCAGCTGATCGACGTGATCCGCGACGATGTCGGACGGCTTGACCGGCTGATCACCGACATCGCCGAGGCGTCGCGCGTCGATGCCGAACTGGCCCGCGCGCGCTTCGAGTCGATCGACCTGGGTACGATGATCGAGGGCGTGCTCACGTTGCGCGAGGATCGCAACCGCAATGGCGACATCCGCGTCGCCTTCGCGCGCCCGCATCGCGGCACTGCCGTCGTCTTCGGCGACGGATCGCGGCTGACCCGGGTCATGGAAAATCTGGTCGAGAATGCGGTTTCATTCTCGCCGCCGGGCGGACTGGTTCAGGTTGCAGCCACCCGCGACGGCGATGATGTGGTGATCCGGGTGGAGGATGAAGGTCCCGGCGTGCCCCCCGAAGCGCGCGAGGCGATCTTCAACCGATTCCATAGCGACCGCCCGGCCGGCGAGGAGTTCGGCCGCCACAGCGGCCTGGGCCTCGCCATCGCGAAGGCCATTGTCGAGGGGCATAATGGGACGATCGTCGCAACCGACCGGGACAATGCATCGAGCGGTGCGCGCTTCGTCATCCGCCTGCCCGCGTGGAGCCGTTAGGCGGTGAGCGCCGACAATCCCTTCCACGCGACGAGCGTCGTCATCGATGGTCGGGTGCTGCTGATCGCCGGCCCGTCCGGCAGCGGCAAGTCGGACCTCGCGCTGCGGCTGATCGATCGCGGTGCGTTGCTGTTGTCCGATGATTATACCCGGCTCGAACGACGCGGAGACGCGCTGATCGCGACGCCCCCGCCCGCCATTGCCGGCAAGATAGAGGTCCGCGGAGTCGGCATCGTCGAGATGGCGTTCGCATCCGAAGGCCGTGTCGCGCTGCTGGTCGATCTCGACGCGGAGGTCGAACGCCTTCCCGAAGCGCCGCTCGCCACCCGGCGCCTCGAACAGGTCGACATCCCCGTCCTCGCCCTGTCGCCGTTCGATGCCTCGGCGGCGATCAAGGCCGAACTGGCGCTGATCCGTCATGGGCTCGGAGGAGCATCATGAGCCGAGCCGGCGAACCGCGTCGCATCCTGTTCGTCACCGGCATGTCGGGGGCCGGCAAGAAGACCGCGCTCAAGGCGCTCGAGGATATGGGATGGGAGACGGTCGACAATCTTCCCCTGTCGCTGCTCGACCGGCTGCTCGCGGCCAGCCCGCCCGAAGGAAGCGTCGACGAGGCCCGCCCGCTGGCGCTGGGAATCGACAGCCGCACGCGCGATTTCGACAGCCGCCGGGTCCTGCGCCGTGCCCAGTCGCTGCGCGACGAGGGCCGTGACGCCTCGATCCTCTTTCTCGATTGTTCGGGCGCGGAGATCGCCCGACGCTATTCGGAAACGCGCAGCCGCCATCCGCTCGCGCAGGACCGGGCGGTCGAAGACGGTATCATCCATGAGCGCGAACTGCTCGCCCCGCTGCGCGAGGCCGCCGATGAACTGATCGAGACCAGCGACCGCACGACCAACGAACTGCAGGGCTTGCTGCGTCAGCGCTTCGGCGAATCGGCGGGCACGGGCATGATGCTGACCGTGATGTCGTTCGGCTATTCGCGCGGCGTGCCCCGCGATGCCGATCTGATGTTCGACATGCGCTTCCTGCGCAATCCCCATTGGGTGCCCGAACTCAAGCCCAGGACCGGGCTCGACCCCGAGGTCGGGCGCTATATCGCCGGTGATCCGTTCTATCCCGAGGCCTGTGCGCGGATCGAGGAGCTTATCCTGCTGTTGCTGCCGCGCTATGAGGCCGAGGGGAAAAGCTATGTCACGATCGCGGCAGGCTGCACTGGCGGGAAGCACAGATCGGTGCATTTTGCCGAGCGCCTCGCAATCCGGTTGCGCGAGGCGGGATTTTCGCCCACGGTCCGCCACCGCGATTTGACTCAACAGAGGTCGGACGTGCGGGAGAGCATGGTGCCAGGCGTAGGATCATGACGGTTGGGTTTTTCATCAGATGATCGGATTGGTGCTTGTTACCCATGGCCGCCTTGCGGCCGAGTTCGTGACCGCGATGGAACATGTCGTCGGCCCGCAGACCGCGATCGAAGCGATCTGCATTGGCCCCGATGATGACATGGAAAGCCGCCGTGCCGACATCGCGCGCGCGGTGAAGGCGGTCGACGATGGATCGGGCGTGATCCTGCTCACCGACCTGTTCGGTGGAACGCCGTCGAACCTGGCCATCTCGCTGATGGAACCGGGCCGGATCGAGGTGATCGCGGGAATAAACCTGCCGATGCTGATCCGCCTCGAGGGCGCTCGCAAGATGATGAAGATCAAGGCTGCGGTCGCTGCCGCGCGTGACGCCGGCCGCAAATATATATCGGTCGCCTCCGAAGTCCTTGGGGAAGCTGCCGCATGATGGTGGTCCAGCAGGAAGTGCAGATCACCAACATTCGGGGACTGCATGCACGGGCGAGCGCGAAGTTCGTCACCATGGCGAGCGCGCACAGCGCCGAGGTGGAGGTCGAGAAGGACGGGTCGAAGGTCGCGGGCACCTCGATCATGGGGCTGATGATGCTCGGCGCAGCCAAGGGCGACAGCGTCACCATCTCGGCACGCGGCGACGGTGCCGAAAAGGCGCTGGCGGCGCTGATCGAACTGGTCGAAGGCAAGTTCGGCGAGGAGTGATCCCTCGGGCCGTCATTCCGACCAAAGCCGGGATCTCCCTTTCTTCTTCCCACCGCAGACAAGAAATGAGATTCCTGCTTTCGCTGGAATGACGACAAAAATGGAATTGCTGCCCTGCCCCGCCAGATTACCGCCTTTTCCAACCCGCTGATCAAGCGAATCCGGTCGCTGCGTGAAAAGCGCCACCGGCGCGAGGAGGGCCTGTTCCTCGCCGAAGGGCTGCGCATCCTGACCGAGGCGGCCGACAGCGGCATCCTTCCCCAGTTCATCTTCTATGCGAAGGACGGCGCCGGACATCCGCTGACCCAACGGCTGATCGCCGACGTCGAAAAGGACGGCGGCGAGGCGATCGAGACCGACCGGGACATTCTCGCCAAGCTCTCGGGCAAGGACAATCCGCAAACTGTCATCGGCGTCTATCGCGAGTTCGATACCGCGCTGGAGCGGATCGACCGCACCGCCGCCGATATCTGGATCGTCGCTCAGTCGCTGCGCGATCCGGGCAATCTGGGCACGATCCTGCGGACCGGCGACGCCGTCGGCGCTGGCGGACTGATCCTGATCGATGATTGCGTCGATCCCTTCTCGGTCGAGGCGGTCCGCGCGACGATGGGCGCGCTGTTCACGCAGCGCATCGCCGCCGCGCGCTGGCCCGATTTCATCGCATGGCTGCGCGCCGGGCCGGGGCAGCTGGTCGGCACCAGCCTGAAGGCGGCGCATGACTATCAGGCGCCCCGCTATGCCGCGCCCACCTTCATTCTCGTCGGCAACGAGGCCCAGGGCTTGCCCGCCGACTACGAAGCCGAGTGCGATATTCTGGTGAAGATGCCGATGCTGGGCAAGGCGGACAGCCTCAATGCCGCAGTGGCGACCGCGGTGATGGCTTATGAGGTGCTCAACCAGCGGCGCCCGAGATAGATGGGTCGATGAGCGACCTGCGTCCAAACTATATCACACCCGCCGGGCTGACCGCGATGCGCACGCGCTATGAGCAGCTGTTCGGGACCGAGCGCCCCGCGCTGGTCGAGGTGATCAGCTGGGCTGCGGGCAATGGCGACCGGTCGGAGAATGGCGACTATATCTATGGCCGCAAGAAGCTGCGTGAGATCGATCGCGAACTGTCGCATCTGTCGCGGCGGATGAAATCGGCCAAGGTGGTCGACCCTGCGCGGCAGGTGGACCGCAGCCGCGTCTTCTTTGGTGCGACCGTGACGATCGTCGACGAACATGACATCGAGCGGACGGTGACGCTGGTGGGCGCCGACGAAGCCGATGCCAGCGGTGGCCTGATCAGCTGGTATTCGCCCATCGCGCTGGCACTGAAGGGCGCCAGAGTCGGCGATGTCCGCCGCGTCACGCTGCCGGGCGGCGCGATCGAGCAGGAGGTTCTGGTCATCACCTACCCCGAGTCGTAGGCGGCCGGGCCGGCCCTATCGTCGACGCGTTTCGGACCCCTGTCCCTTTCCGGTGCATTCAATGGATCATGCCACCTGAAGATTACGCATCGACACAGCGAGCCGATCGGGTATTTTTTGCACATGGGATATGAGACCATCAGCAAACTGACCGCCCGGCAGCGCGACTGCCTGCGGCTGGTGCTGCATCACAAGCAGTCGAAGGAAATTGGCCGCGAACTCGGCATTTCCCCGATGACGGTCGACAATCATTTCCGCAGCGCCATCCAGATATTGGGCGTCTCAAACCGGCTGGAGGCCGCGCGGTTGCTGGCCGCCCATGAGGGCGAAGGGCCTAGTCAGTGGTTGACTAGTCAACCGCTGCCCGTTGTCTCGCACCTCGAAAGGCCCATCATGGCTCCACCGGTCGATGCCGGTGACGGGCAACGGGACATGATGAGCGCGCTTCGAGAAGATCAGGTTCCCTATCGGACCTATGCGGAGCACGGCTTCACCAGCATCCCCTTGCCGGTCCCTACCAGGGGAAAGCCACGCAATGACCTGACGATCGCCCAACGCCTGTTCTGGATCGCCGCATTGGTCTTCGGGATGGGCATAGGCGCCGGCGCGCTACTGTCTGGCTTCGCCGCACTGTCGAATATCGTCCTCGCCCTCAAGGGCTAGGACCTTCCACCAACCGATCTGAGGCGCCCGTTCCGGCGCGAGGGGAGAATCATGTCCAAAAACCGTGATGAAGCAACGCTGCGCGTTTATGCTGCGCTCGATGAATATGAGCGCGCCCTGGACATCGCAGCCAATCGTGGCGCCAGGCTCGCCGCCGAACTGCCGCAGGCTCGCCTCGACGGCAATTTCGCGATGGAGGTGGCGCAGGATGCGTTCGCCCACTTTTACGGCTCGCTTTCGACGATCATCGCCGCGCGCGGACAGGTCGTAGCCGGCCATCGGGAGCTCGCGGTGGTGCAGCGCAGATTCAATCTGCCGGTGGTTTCTGCCCCCGGAGAGAAAATCCCGCCAGCAATAGCTATCGAACATAGCGACCGACCCCGCCGGGTCGCCTAAAAGACCAGCCTACCCCTTGACCCCACGGCATGGTGCGTAGATTGGATTGACCGGTGATCCGTCCAATCCTCTACGGCATCCTTCTGTGGGGCGTGGCTATCTACGCCTTCCGACGTGGTGAGAAAGACGAAAAAATCGTCGCGGCGGCCTTCGTCATCGCATCTTATTTGGCCTCGCTGATCGCGATCACCATCCCGTTCACACATTTCCGCAAGATGGAAATCCCACTGGCGATGGTCGATATTGGCTTTGCGTTAGTCCTTGTTGCTGTCGCGCTACGATCTAATAGGTATTGGCCGTTATGGCTTGCGGCCATGCAGGGCCTGACGATCCTGTCACACTTCGCTCCACTCGTTCCCCATATGATACCCTGGAACTCACGTAATGCGGTAGTGATATGGAGTTGGCCCATGCTGATAGTACTCGGTTTGGCGGTCCGCCGTCATCATAGAGAGCATTGGAGCAATATGGAGCTCCGACGCTAGCTTGCCGCGGCGCCTGATGCACTGTGGAGGTATCAAGTGCTATATCGTCAACCGTCACATTCGGACTGAAAAGAGGTGTGCCGGATGTGGCGAATAATGATCTACGGCATCCTGATGTGGGCCGTCACCATCTACGCAATCCGTCGCGGCGGTGGAACTGAAAAGCTGGCTGCCGTCGGCATAGTAGGTAATTCTTACCTCACGCCTCTTCTCCTCAATCCCACTGGAACGGAATTCCAACAGGTTGAGGTCTCGGTTGTCTTCGTCGATTGCGCGCTGCTTGTCCTGCTTCTCCTCATTGCGCTGCAATCGAGGAAATTTTGGCCCCTCTGGCTTACAGCAATTCAAGGGGTGACAATATTGGGGCACTTCGCACCGTTAGTACATCTGAGCCCATGGATGTACCAACGAGCGGTAGCATCATGGAGTTGGCCGATGTTGATCCTGCTGGGCTATGCCGTCCGGCAACATTCACTCGAAAGAGTTCGCAGGGGTATCAAGGTATAATCCCCACCCATCCTGACAAGTGAGCAATTGAGCGGATAGCCGTTCGCATCGACGCATGAGCCGGAACAGACCTTGTCCATTGATGTCTATCTCCTTCGATCGATGCTTTATGGCGCCCTCATGTGGGCCGTGACTGTCTATGCGTTTCGCAGGGGAAGCTGGGTCGAAAGAACAGCGGCGGCAGGCGTCGTCATCAACACCTATTTGAGCGTCCTTCTCGTCAGCCCAAAGGATCGCGCATACCGTCAAATCGAGGTTCAGGTCGCTATGATCGACCTCGTCCTCTTCGTGATCGCCCTGCTGATGGCACTGAGATCCCGCAAATACTGGCCCCTGTGGTTTGCCGCGATGCAGGGCGTCGGCCTGTTGGCGCATCTTGCGCCGCTGGTGCCGGGGATGCTCCCTTCGACCTATTATAACGCAGTAGCCTTATGGGGCTATCCGATGCTCATCGTGCTGGCACTTGGCGTGCGCGCCAACCACCACGCCTCCAGAAAACCGCGATCCGCTGCCGTCTCCAGCTGAATCGAAAAGGCCGGACGTCACCGCCCGGCCCTTCCTCCTCATTCGATAACTACGACCTCAGTGCCGAACCGCCACCTCGCCGCCATCGGGGCTGGTCGCACCCTTGATCGTCAGCGCCAGTTCGTCGGCTTCGGTCCAGTCGATCGGGGTTACATGGCTGGCCAATGCCAGCGCCAGCACCTCGTCGACATGCGCCACCGGGATGATCTTGAGCGTCTCGCGGATGTTCGCGGGAAGCTCGACCAGATCCTTTTCATTCTCCTTGGGGATCAGCACGGTGGTGATCCCGCCGCGCATCGCCGCGAGCAGCTTCTCCTTGAGCCCGCCGATCGGGAGCACCCGGCCGCGCAGGGTCACCTCACCGGTCATCGCCACTTCCTTGCGGACCGGGATCCCGGTCAGGGTCGAGACGATCGCGGTGGTGATGCCGATGCCGGCGGAGGGCCCGTCCTTTGGCACAGCGCCTTCGGGCAGATGGATGTGGATGTCCTTGCGCGCGATCAGGCTGGGCTTGATGCCGTAAGCCGGGGCACGCGCCTTGACGAAGCTGAACGCGGCCTGGACGCTTTCCTTCATCACGTCGCCGAGCTTGCCGGTGGTGCTGATGCCGCCCTTGCCGGGTACGGTCACCGCCTCGATCGTCAGCAGTTCGCCGCCGACCTCGGTCCAGGCCAGGCCCGTCACCGCGCCGACCTGATCCTCCTCCTCGCCAATGCCGAAGCGATATTTCCGGACACCCGCGAAATCGGCGAGATTATCAGGCGTGATGACGATCCTGCTGTCCTTGCCCTCCAATATCCGGCGCAGGCTCTTGCGCGCGAGCTTGGCGATCTCGCGCTCGAGCGTCCGGACACCCGCCTCGCGGGTATAATAGCGGATCAGGTCGCGCAGGCCGGCATCGGTCAGTTCGAACTCGGTGGGCTTCAGCCCGTGCGCCTCGATCTGCTTGTCGCGCAGATGTGCCTTGGCGATCTCGACCTTCTCATCCTCGGTATAGCCTTCGAGGCGGATGATCTCCATGCGGTCGAGCAACGGCTGCGGCAGGTTCAGGCTGTTCGCGGTGCACACGAACATCACGTCCGACAGATCGATGTCGATCTCCAGATAATGATCCTGGAACTTGTTGTTCTGTTCCGGATCGAGCACTTCGAGCAGCGCCGAGGCGGGATCGCCGCGGAAATCCTGGCCGAGCTTGTCGATCTCGTCGAGCAGGAACAGCGGATTGGACGAGCCGGCCTTCTTCAGGTTGGTGACGATCTTGCCCGGTAGCGAACCGATATAGGTGCGGCGGTGGCCGCGGATCTCGGCCTCGTCGCGCACGCCGCCCAGCGACTGCCGCACGAACTCACGGCCGGTGGCCTTCGCGATCGAGCGGCCGAGCGAGGTCTTGCCGACACCGGGAGGACCGACGAGGCACAGGATCGGCCCCTTCAACTTGTTGGTGCGCGCCTGCACCGCGAGATATTCGACGATGCGGTCCTTGACCTTCTCAAGACCGTGATGATCGGCGTCGAGCACCGCCTGCGCGGCCGCGATATCCTTCTTGAGCTTGGACTTCTTGCCCCAGGGCAGGCCCAGCAGCACGTCGAGATAGTTGCGCACCACGGTCGCCTCGGCCGACATCGGCGCCATCGTCCGCAGCTTCTTGAGCTCGGCGGTCGCCTTGCTCCGCGCTTCCTTCGACAGTTTGAGCTTGGCGATCTTAGCGGCGAGCTCGGCCAGTTCGTCGCCGCTCTCCTCGCCCTCGCCATTGCCCAGCTCGCGCTGGATCGCCTTCAGCTGCTCGTTGAGATAATATTCGCGCTGGGTCTTCTCCATCTGCCGCTTGACCCGGCTGCGGATCTTCTTCTCGACCTGGAGCACGCCCAGCTCGCCTTCCATCAGCGCGAACGCCATTTCGAGGCGCTTGCCGGCGTCGAGTTCGACCAGCAGCGCCTGCTTGTCGGAAACCTTGATCGAGATATTGGCGGCGACCGCGTCGGCCAGCTTGCTCGCATCCTCGATCTGGCCCAGCTGGACCGATGTCTCGGCGGGCAGCTTCTTGTTGAGGCGCGCATAATTTTCGAACTGGTCGATCACCGACCGCATCAGCGCGGCGACCTCGGTCCCCTCGGCTTCGGCTTCCTCGATCAGTTCGACCTTCGCGGTCAGGTGCGTATCGTCGGAATTGAGTTCCTCGAGTCGCGCGCGCTGCTTGCCCTCGACCAGCACGCGGACCGTGCCATCGGGAAGCTTCAACAGCTGAAGCACCGTCGCGACGACGCCGAGATCGTAGAGCGCATCCCGATCGGGATCGTCCTCGGCCGGGTCGAGCTGCGCCACCAGAAAGATCGATTTGTCCGCGGCCATCGCGCTTTCGAGCGCGGCCACCGACTTTTCGCGACCGACGAACAGCGGCACGATCATGTGCGGGAAAACGACGATATCGCGCAACGGCAATACGGGCAGGGTCTCGGTCATCTATTCTCCGTTCGGAACGCCTCGGGGGCGCCTCCGTGGTAACCATATGGGCTGCGACTTCTTCAGGATCAATGAACAGCAACGTCGCCAGCGCGCCAGATTGTAATTTTTCGTCCGTGCGGTAAGGGCGCCCACGTGACGTCCCACCAGATCAGCCAAAGCGGCGGACCGCGCAAACGCCAGCGTGACGCGAGCATCGACATCCTGCGCGGTCTGGCGCTGCTCACCATCACGATTAACCATATCACCGGTTTTACCGACCGGATGCACATGGTGGGGATGCAGTTTCCAACGCTGACCCTGTGGGGATTTTCAAGCGCGGCCGAGGTCTTCTTTCTGCTGTCGGGCTATCTGGTCGGCGCGGTCTATCTGCGCGCCGACCGTCACCTTTCGATCACCGCCTTCGCGCGAACCGTATGGCACCGCGCGGGAAAGCTCTATCTCTACAATCTCGGACTGTTTCTGGTGCTGCTGCCGCTGTGCCTCTACTCGACCAACCTCGCGCGGCTGAGCTTCTACAGCTGGTTCATCCGGGGCGGTCCCGCGACGATCGTCGATTTTTTGACGCTCTACATCCAGCCCTACTGCCTCGAAATCCTCGTTACCTACATGGTGCTGATGGCCGCGGCACCGCTGTTCGCGCTGCTGCTGCGTTTCCAGCCCATCGTCGCGATGGCCGCTTCGATCGCGCTCTACTGGTTCGCGCATGAACATGCCTGGTTCAATATCGTGGGCGGATCGCCGGTCGGCGACTGGCGCTGGAACTTCAACCCTGCCTCGTGGCAGCTCGTCTTCTACGGGGCGATGGCCGCAGGCCGCTTCCGCCTGCTCGCGGCGATGGAACGTCGTGCGGAGGGCAACTGGCGCTGGCTGGTGCCGCCGCTGCTGATCTTCGCGGGCCTGACGATCCTGTTCCTCGCCCAGAGCTGGTATGCGTTCGAAGTACTCTATCAGAGCAAAATCCGGATCGGCCCGGTGCGCGTCGCCCATGCGCTGTCGGTCTGCTGGCTGTTCATGAGCCTGCTCTGGGTGTGGCCGCAGCTGCAACGGCCATGGCTAATGCGCCAGATCGCGGTGATCGGATCGAACTCGCTCCAGACCTTCGTGGTCAGTGTCGCGCTCAGCTACGCGGCAGGCTTCATCTGGATCGAATATCTGCCCTATCACGCCGCCTATATCGCACTGTGCCTCGCCTGCGGCGTGCTGCTGGGCGTTTTCGCCAATCGTTACATGCGTTGGAAGACGCGACTATCGACGCGCGCAGGACAGCAAACCGCAGCTTGATGCGTCGATAGCCACCCTCCCCTTGCCTTTCCGGGTGCTCGCGCGCATTGGGAGCGCCCGATAAGCAAGTGGGACTGGACATGGCGACGAACTGGACGCCCGATAGCTGGCGCCAACAGACTGCGGTACAGATGCCGGACTATCCGGATGCGGTGGCACTCGCCTCCGCCGAGAAGGAGCTGTCGAGCTATCCGCCGCTGGTCTTCGCCGGTGAGGCCCGCGAGCTGAAGGCGGCGCTGGCCCAGGTCGCGGCCGGCAAGGCGTTCCTGCTCCAGGGCGGCGACTGCGCCGAAAGCTTCGCCGAGTTTCACCCGAACAACATTCGCGACACCTTCCGCGTCCTGCTCCAGATGGCGGTGGTGCTCACCTATGCGTCGAAGCTGCCGATCGTGAAGGTCGGCCGCATGGCGGGCCAGTTCGCCAAGCCGCGCTCGGCGCCGATGGAGGAGATCGGCGGCGTCGAGCTGCCCAGCTATCGTGGCGACATCATCAACGACATCGGCTTCGAAGCGGCGGGTCGCGCGCCCGATCCGCAGCGGATGATCAAGGCTTACAGCCAGTCGGCGGCGACGCTCAACCTGCTGCGCGCCTTCTCGCAGGGTGGCTATGCCAATCTTCATCAGGTCCATGCCTGGACGCTCGATTTCATGGGCCGCAGCCCCTGGGCCGCGCAATATGGCGAGGTGGCGAGCCGGATCGGTGACGCGCTCGACTTCATGGCGGCGTGCGGGATCAATCCCGAGACGGTACCGCAGCTGAAGGGAACCCATTTCTATACGAGCCATGAGGCGCTGCTGCTGCCCTATGAGCAGGCGCTCACCCGTGAGGACAGCCTCAACACCGGCGAATATGTCGACGCCTCGGCGCATTTCCTGTGGATCGGCGACCGCACCCGCTTCGAGGGCTCGGCACATGTCGAGTTCCTGCGCGGGGTGATCAACCCGATCGGCCTGAAATGCGGCCCAAGCCTTGAACCCGACGCGCTGCTGCGCCTGCTCGACACGCTCGATCCGGCGCGCGAGCCGGGCCGGATCACGCTGATCACGCGCTATGGCCATGACAAGATCGAGAAGCACCTCCCCGCGCTCGTCCGCGCGGTGAAACGCGAGGGTCGCCAGGTCGTGTGGTCGTGCGATCCGATGCACGGCAATGTCGTCAAGACCGCGAGCGGCTACAAGACCCGTCCGTTCGACCGCATCCTCGCCGAGGTCCGCGGCTTCTTCGCGGTTCACCGCGCCGAGGGAACCCATGGCGGCGGTATCCATGCCGAGATGACCGGCCAGAACGTCACCGAATGCACCGGCGGCGCGATGGCGGTGACCGACGAAAATCTCGCCGACCGCTATCACACCCATTGCGATCCGCGCCTGAATGCCGGGCAGAGCATCGAGCTGGCATTCCTGCTGGCCGAGATGCTCAACCAGGAGATGAAGGAACGCGACCGGGTCGCGGCCTGACACCCGATCCTTCCCGATGGCGGCCAGGCGGCGCCACCGGGAGTTGGGATTGCCCGATGGCCGAGATCGGGCTTCGCATCGGGTGGTCGCATTCTTCCTATTTCAGCGGTGGCCTGCCGCCGCGACTCCCGCTAGATGACCGGCCATGGGGCCGGATCAGATCGACAGGTTGACGGACAGCCAGCGCAGCTATCTGCGCCTCGTCTTCGAACATAAATCGTCGAAGGAAATCGCCCAGCAACTGGGCATTTCCGCGCATACCGTGGACAAGCGGATCAAGGAGGCGATGCGCGTCCTGGGCGTCAGATCGCGCGTCGAAGCGGCGCGGATGCTGGTTGCGACAACTTCATCCGAAATGGACCGGCCATTGGGCCCCCAATCGCCGGACCTAGCATTTCCGCCCTCCTCCCCCATTGTGGCGCCTCGGACTGTCGGGGGGGACGGTGAGCATGATTCCGCAATTGCCGCGACCGCGAAACCGGACGACTCGCCCGTGCGTTCCGGCACATCTGGATCGCGGCGTTTTCCCTTGCCCTTTCCCACCGCGCACCGGCCGGAAAACGATCTCTCGATCCTTCAGCGCATAGGGTGGACATTGGGCCTGATCATCGGACTGGCGGTCGCGACCGGCATCCTCCTGTCGGGGCTGACCGCGGTGGGGACGCTGGTGATGGCGCTGAGGCGCTAGCCCTTTACCCGCGCAGCTGGGATGCTTCCGATCCTTTATGCTGTGCTGATGGCGATCATCCCCGGCTATGCGATCATCAGGGATGGATGGGCGGAACGGAGCGTGGCGCTGATCCTGCCGGTCGGCGGCATCCCGACATCGCTCGCCGCGGCGCCCTTGCCCGCAACCTTCCGGCCGATCGGGAACCGCACGGTCGCCGTCGCTTTCTCCGCATTGGTCCTGCCCCTGGCCTTCGCCCTTTCGTCTCGGCGCTTCTGGCGTTTGTGGGTCGCGGCCATGCGCCGGGTCGCGATGCCGGGCCATCCTATGCCGCCGACGTCACGGGCCACAGCCATTGTGTACGCGAACGCCATGACGTCGTGGCGTTGGCCAATGCTGTCCCTGATCGGCCGGGCGACATATCGGCACCGGCGCCGCCTGACGGGGATCACCTCGCCCAGCTGATGGCGCCGCTGTGCGGCGCACGCGCGGCGGAGCTGTCGGCGCGGCTGGTCACCCGGTTCGGATCGGTGGCGGCAGTGCTGCGTGCGCAGCGCGGCACGCTGGCAAGGTCGCTGCCCGACGAACCCGCGCTGGTCGAACTGATCCTTGCGATCCGCCCGATGCTGCGCGAAATGCTCAGGGCCGAAATGCTTGATGCACCCGTGCTTCCCGACAATCGGGCGGCGGTGGCCTATCTCCAGCTGCGCATGGCGCACGAGCCGGCCGAACAGGTGCGGATGCTCTACCTCGACGCCAAGAACCGCCTGATCGCCGAAGAAGTTGTGACCAGGGGCAGCATTACCAGCGCCGCGATCTTCCCGCGCGAGATCGTCCGTCGCGCGCTCGACCATGGCGCGACCGGGCTGATCATGGCGCATAACCACCCGTCGGGCGATCCGCAGCCCAGCCGCAGCGACGTCGCCGGATCACGCGCCATCGCCGACGCCGCCCGCCTTTTCGACATAACGCTGCACGATCACATCATCATCGGTCGGGGCGGTTATTGCAGCCTGCGCGCCGGCGGATATCTCTAGCGCTTGTCCCACTGACGTCGGGTGCGGTTCAGGCCCTAGACCCCGGCAATCGCCGCGCGGAAAGCCTGAAACTCGCCTTCGCGCAAGGGCACCGCCCAGAATTGCTCTACCCGCTGCTCGACCAGCTGGAGAACCTGATCGAGGCTGCCGACGGCCTGATCATCGCTGCGAAGGACGGCATCGGAAATGCGACGGACAAGCGCCTCGATCGCACCATCGCCATGGCACGCGATCAGATAATCGGCCTTGTCTTCCCAACCCGTGTCGGCGTGCATGGAGCGGTCGTGTAGCGCGAGGCGCCGCGAACACCATTGCGTAGTTTCCCGATGAGCGACCGGAGGATATTCCTGTGCGGCAGACGCCTTGCGTCGATGGCCGCACCCGATCCCCAATCCGCCTTGACTTGCCCCACCCACCCCCATAAGGACGCCGCTCCGCTTTGCACGGCCCCTTCGTCTAGCGGTCTAGGACGTCGCCCTCTCACGGCGAAAACACGGGTTCGAGTCCCGTAGGGGTCACCAGCG
>CAMTVW010000022.1:0-163576 GCA_947085315.1 uncultured Sphingomonas sp.
CGGAACTGCGCCATTTCGGGCCTGTCCCCGAAGGGAAAATCCAGTTATTACAAGGACTTACTGACTGTTTGGTGCGGTCGAGAAGACTCGAACTTCCACGGCCTTTCGGCCACAACGACCTCAACGTTGCGCGTCTACCAGTTCCGCCACGACCGCACACCGAGTAGAATCCCGGCGGGCCGGGATGCTGGTAGGCGCGTGCCACTAGCAAAGCGGTCCCCCCGGCGCAACGGCTAAATCCCCGAGGGTTCAAAGCCTAGTAGAGAAACATCGGCATGCCCTCGACATGCGCGAGCTTCGGGCGGTAGCGCTGCGGATCATAGAGTGCCGCGACATCGACCGTCTTGGTGCCGCCCAGCAGCGTGTCGATCGGGACATGGCAATAATTGCCGCCGCGCAGTGCGAGCATCCGCCCGGTCTCGCCCGCCTCGATCTTCTGGACCGCCATCCCGCCGAACGCGAAGCCCACCATCCGGTCGAGCGCGTCGGGGGCGCCCGACCGCATCAGATAGGCAAGCTGCTGGACAATCGTCCCCTCCTTCGCGCGCTCCTCGATCATCTGCGCGAGGCGCCGGCTGACCGCCTGCTCGCTTCGCTGCGTCGCCGACAGCCGCCGCTCATCGTCACCCGCAACATCGCCGGTCAGGGTCGCGCCTTCGGAGATCACGCACATCGCATAGGCGCCGGGCCGGCTGCGCCGGTCCGCGACCAGCAGCGGAACCAATATGTCGGGGTCGGCGGGCACTTCGGCGATCACGGTGCGGTCAACCTGCGCGAGGAAGCCCGCAAGCAGCGCAGTTTCACCGCTGCGCCGGCCGAACAGTTCGACCACGGCGATCCGCTCATGGCTCTCGGCGGTGGTCCGCAGCGCGTTGATCGCATCAACCGAGCGGGTAACCGCGGTCGAGAAGCCGATGCAATAGTCGGTGCCGAACACGTCATTGTCCATCGTCTTGGGGATCGAGATGACAGGGAAGCCCAGACCCGAGAGATGTGCCGAGAAGCGCAGCGTGCCGTCGCCGCCGAGCGTGATCAGCGCGTCGATGCCAAGCGCTTCGAGCACCCGCAGGACATGACCGGTCCGGTCGCCGCCCGCCACGGTGCGCGGATCGGTGCGCGAGGTATGAAGGATCGTCCCGCCCAGCCGGTCGATCCCGCGCACCGCTTCGCGGTCAAGGATCATACGGTGCGCCGCGACGCTGTCGGGATCGTCGGGATCGATTTCCAGAAACCCCTGCCAGCCGCGCCGGAACCCCACCACCTCCCACCCGCGATCGATCGCCGACAGGCTGATCGAGCGGATGCAGGGATTGAGCCCGGGAACGTCGCCGCCGCCGGTGAGGATGCCGATACGCATGATGGTCTCTCTTTCCTCTATCTCGTCACCCCCTGCGGAGGCAGGGGTCCATGTCTCTCTCCACGCGGAATGGCATCTGAGAAGGTAACAGACATGGGTCCCTGCCTTCGCAGGGATGACGTTCAGAGCGGGTTATCGATCGATCCCGCGACGCTGACGCTTTAGCCCCCCGTCGGCCCCACGAAGCTCAGATGCAGATTCTTCGCGCCGCGCGGAATGTCGACCGCCGCGCCGTCGAACTCGGCCGAAGCGCCGGGGGCGAGCATCGGTACGGGTCGGGCGATCCGCCAGCTATACACGGTGCGGCCCTGCGTGTCGCGCAGCTCGGCGCGAATGTCCCGGACCGGCTGGGGCATATCGGTCGGGTTGACGATCCGGCCGGTCACCGCAAGCAGCTCGTTCCCGCTCGCGGTTTCGCGCCGCTCGGGGGTGCGCGACATTTCAATCCGCAGCGGCACCGCGGTCGGCACGATCCCCAGCTTCTCGCCCAGCTTGTCGGGCCCGATCGCGATCACCGCGCCCACCGCCGCGAGCAGCAGCAGCGCGATCACCGCCGCCGTGATCGTCAGCAGCCGGAAGCTCCTGCGCTTGCGCGGGAGGGCAGGGAGGTTGTCATGGATCGGCGAGACCTCGCCGGGCTGGTCATAGCGCGCCTGAACCTCATCCTCGGGCAATTCGGGACCGGGGACCGCGCGCGGCCGCTCCGGTTCGACGCTGGTGGGGGCCGGCATCGCGGCGGGCGCGGGCGCGTTCTCCGCGGCCACTGCCGGGACACCGCCCTGTAACCAGCTATGCTTGCAGCTCGCGCAGCGCACCTGCCGGCCCAATGGGCCAATCGAGGCGTCGGGCACAAGATAGCGGGTCTGGCAGGCGGGGCAGATCAATATCATCCTCGCCTTCAAACCATGTCGCGAGTCCGGCTGCAAGCATTTGCGGGCGACGGGATGCTGTGCCATGGCTCGGGCGATGGGATCGATCGCATGAGGCCGGGGCTCGCCAACATCGTCCAGTTCGAGAATGTCGGGCTGCGCTATGGCGGCGGCCCGGAAACGTTGAGCGATCTGAGCTTCAACCTTGCGGCCGGCGCCTTTTACTTCCTCACCGGCCCGTCGGGCGCGGGAAAGAGTTCGCTGCTGCGGCTGATCTATCTGGCGCAGCGGCCAAGCCGCGGGCTGATCCGCATGTTCGGCGAGGATGTCGTCACCCTGCCGCGCGCGCGCATCCCCGGCTTCCGCCGCCGGATCGGCACGGTCTTCCAGGATTTCCGCCTGATTCCGCATCTGTCGGCCTATGAGAATATCGCGCTGCCGCTGCGCGTGAACGGCGTGGCCGAGGCCGATATCGACACCCCGGTGCGCGAAATGCTCGACTGGGTCGGGCTGTCGGGCCGCGCCTATGCGAAGCCGGCGACCTTGTCGGGCGGCGAGCAGCAGCGGGTGGCGATCGCGCGCGCCGTGATCGGCCGGCCCGAAATCCTCGTCGCCGACGAGCCGACCGGCAATGTCGATCCCGACATGGCCGGACGGCTGCTCTATCTGTTCGAGGCGCTCAACAAGCTCGGCACGACGATTCTGGTCGCGACCCACGACCTCCATCTCATCTCGCGTGTCGCGCACGCCCAGACGATCCGGCTGAACGGCGGGCGGCTGGAGGGTGGCCGGACCGATCAGGGCCGGACGCCGGAGCCGGCGGGGACGCATTACTGATGGCGCTGTTCGGCCGCGGATCGGGCAACTGGCTGACCAGCGCGGCGGGCCGCCGGCTGCTGCCCGAGGGTTGGCTGTCGGGGCCGATGCCCTGGGTGATCGCGATCATGATGTTCCTGATGGCGCTTGCGGCGGCGGCGGCGCTCGCGCTGGGCTTCGCCGCGCGCGGGCTCGACACGCATCTTTCGGGGCAGATCACGATCCAGGTGGTCGATGCCAGCCTGCCCCGCCGCGACGCCGCCGCCGACCGGATCCTGGCGAAGCTGCGCACCCGGCCCGGCGTCGCGACGGTCGAGCGGATCGGCGACCGCGAGATTTCCGAACTGCTCCGGCCATGGCTTGGCGCGGGGCTCGCCGAGAACGACCTGCCGGTCCCCGCGATGATCGACGTCGCCTTTGTGCCGGGCGCCGAGGGCGAGATCGCCGAGGTCGCGCGGGAGGTCCGCGCGATCAGCCCGCGCGCGCGGATCGATGATCATGCACAGTGGCTGGCGCCGCTTGCGGGCCTGATCGATTCGCTGCGCTGGCTGGCGGTGGTGCTGGTGGTGCTGATGGCGGCGGCGGCCGCCTTCACCGTCGTCCTCGCCGCGCGTGCCGCGCTCAACACCCATCAGTCGACGATCGAGGTGATGCACCATCTGGGTTCGAGCGACGCTCAGATCGCCCAGCTGTTCCAGCGCCGGATCGCGACCGATGCGCTGTTCGGCGGGACGATCGGGCTGGTCCTGGCCACGCTGGTGATCCTCGCGGTCGGGGGCCGCATCACCGAGGTCGGATCGGACCTGATCGGATCGATCGAGCTGCCGCCGGTCGCCTGGGGAGTGCTCGCGCTGCTGCCGGTCGCGGGCACCCTGCTGGCGATGCTCGCCGCGCGGCTGACGATCGTCATGGCGCTGAGGCGCGGGCTGTGAGGGCGCGGCAATGATCATACGCTTCGTCGCCGCCTCACTGCTGCTGTGGATCGCGGGCTTCATGACCTTCGCGATGTTCCTGCCGCAGCCCGCACCCGATGGCCTGTCGACCGACGGGATCGTGGTGATGACCGGCGGGCGCGGGCGCATCGATCGCGGCCTTGCCATGCTCGGCGACAAGCGCGCCCGGCGACTGCTGATTTCGGGGGTCGACCGCCGGGTCCGCCCGCACGAGCTCGCGGTCGAATATAAGGTGCCCGACCGGCTGATCGACTGCTGCGTCGACCTTGGCCATGAATCGGTCGACACGCGTTCGAACGCGCAGGAGTCGGCGGGCTGGATCGCGCGCAAGCGCTACCGGACGATCCGGCTTGTCACCTCCGACTGGCATATGCGGCGCGCGCGCTACGACCTTGAAAGCCTGACCGGCGACAAGATCCACATCGTCCCCGACGCGGTTCGGACCGAACCCAATCTGGTCGACCTCGTCCGCGAATATAACAAATATGTGCTGCGCCGCTTCGCCGGACTGGTGGGGCTATGATCACGGCATTGCGCTCGATCCTGTTCTTCCTGATCTTCTATCCGGGGACGGTGGTCGCGGTGCTCACCGCCTTTCTGGTCGTGCCGTTTGGCGACATGCCGATGCGGCGGCACGCGCTGCACTGGGCGCGCTTCCACCGCTGGTGCGTCCGCTGGATCCTTGGCATCCGCATCCATGTGATCGGGACGGTGCCATCTGGTCCGCATCTTTATGCGAGCAAGCACCAGTCGATGTTTGAAACGCTCGACCTGCTGCTGGTGCTGCGCGATCCGGCAACGGTGCTCAAGCGCGAGCTGGCCGATATCCCGCTGTTCGGCCGGATCGCCCGCCATGTCGGCGTCATCCCGGTCGATCGCGCGGGATCTGCCAAGGCGCTGCGCCGGATGATGCGCGCCGCCGCCGCCGCGCGCGACGGCGGCCGATCGGTGCTGATCTTCCCGGAGGGCACCCGCGTCTCCCCCGGGACCCGGCCGCCGCTTCAGCCGGGCTTCGCCGGGCTCTACAAGATCCTCGGCCTGCCGGTGATACCGGTCGCGCTCGACAGCGGCGTGCTGTGGCCGCGCAACAGCTTCCTCAAACGGTCAGGCACGGTCACAATCCGGGTCGGCGAACCGATCCCGGCGGGCCTTCCCCGCGCCGAGATCGAGGCGCGGGTGCATGCGGCAATCAATGTGATGGAGGAATAGCCCTTATCGTCGCCCCGGCGGAGGCCGGGGCCGCCATAGGCAGAGCGCAACCTCGTCCCAAGCATGTGGCGGCTCCGGCCTCCGCCGGGGCGACGATGAAAATCAGTGGCTCCGCCCGAAATCGGGCGCCGCGTCGTCCTGGCCCTGCTCGATGATCGATCGGCGGACCGCGCGGGTGCGGGCGAAGAGTTCGAACAGCGTGTCGCCGTCACCCCAGCGGATCGCGCGCTGAAGCGCGGTCAGGTCCTCCGAGAAGCGCTGGAGCATTTCGAGCACCGCATCCTTGTTCGACAGGAAAACGTCGCGCCACATCGTCGGGTCCGACGCGGCGATGCGGGTGAAGTCGCGAAATCCGCCCGCCGAATATTTGATCACCTCGCTCTGGGTGACCTCTTCCATGTCGGACGCGGTGCCGACGATCGTATAGGCGATCAGGTGCGGCAGGTGGCTGGTCACCGCGAGCACCAGATCATGATGCTTCGGGTCCATCAGCTCGACATTGGCGCCGATCCGCCGCCAGAATTCGCTGACCCGCTCGACCGCCACCGGATCGGCGCCCTCGGGCGGGGTGACGATGCACCAGCGACCGTTGAACAAGGTCGCGAAGCCGGCGTCGGGGCCGCTAATCTCGGTGCCGGCGACCGGATGGGCGGGAATGATCGTGGCGTCCGGCAGCGCGCCACGGATCGCGGCGAGCACGCTTTCCTTCGACGACCCGACATCGCTGACGATCGCTTCGGGCGGCAGATCGTCGGCGATCTCGGCGGCGGCGGCGCCCATCGCGCCGACCGGCACGCACAGGATCACCAGATCGGCATCGGTGACCGACGCGCCCGCGGTGTCGGTGACGTCATCGACAAAGCCGAGCGCGCGGACGCGTTCGCGGACCTCGGGGCTCGCATCATGGCCGGTCAGCCGCACCGTCGGCATCGTCGCCTGAACGGCGCGCGCGATCGACGAGCCGATCAGCCCCAGTCCGATGATCGTGACCCGCGCGAACGGCAGCATCAGCCCGCCGCCTCGACGAGCCGTCGCAGCGCGGCGGTCAGCCCCCGGATCTCTTCCTCGGTGCCGATGGTGATGCGAAGGCCGTGGGGCAGGCCCTGCCCCGGCAGCCAGCGGACGATATAGCCAGCCTCCATCAACCCCTCATAGGCGCGCTCGGCGGTCAGTCGCCCCTCGAACAGGACCAGCGAGAAATTGGCCTTGCTCGGCACCGCACGCAGGCCGTTATTGCCGAGACTGGCGATCTCGCCCTCGAACCAGTTGCGCCATTTGAGGTTATGCGCGCGGCTCGCATCGACGAAGCCGCTGTCGCCCAGCGCCGCGATCGCCGCCATCTGCCCGGCGGTGGTGACGTTGAACGGCGCGCGGATCTTGTGCAGCGCCGCGATCACCGGCGCGCTGGCATAGCCCCAGCCGATCCGTTCGGCGGCGAGCCCGAAGATCTTCGAAAAGGTCCGCGTGACCAGCACGTTGGGCGCGCATTGCGCCAGCACGAAGCCGCCGTCATCATCGTCGGGGGCGAGATATTCGGCATAGGCCTGGTCGATCACCAGCAGGCAATCGGCCGGGGTCGCGGCATGGAGCCGGGCGATGTCGGCGGCGGGCGAAAAGGTGCCGGTCGGGTTGTTCGGATTGGCGAGGAAGATCACGCGCGTCTTGGGCGTGATATGTGCGATCAGCGCGTCGATGTCGGTGGCATAATCCTTGTCGGGCGCCATCACCGGCTCGGCGCCGACGCGGCGCGCCGCGATCGGATAGACCGAGAAGCCATAGCGCACGAACAATATCTCGTCGCCCGCGCCCGCATAGGCGCCGGCGGCGAGGTGGAGGATTTCGTCCGATCCGGTCCCATAGATCACCCGCGCCGGATCGAGCCCGTGCGCGGCGGCAATCGCATCGCGCAGGTCGGCTGCCGAAGCATCGGGATAGCGATCGAGCGACTGCGCCCCGGCGATGAAACCGGCACGCGCCGCTTCGCTGGTGCCGAGCGGATTCTCGTTCGAGCTGAGCTTGGCGACCTTGCGGCCGTCATCGGTGGTCGATCGGCCAGGAACATAGGGAGCGATCGCATCGATCCATGGCTTGGGCGCAAGCGTGTCAGTCATGGGGCTGCGCTTTAGGGCTGATGGCGCGGGGCTGCAACAGCGCGTCAAAAGCCTCACCTCCCCGGTCATTCGGGCGAACGCTGGAATCTCGTGAGATCAGCGCGCGAACCTCTCCTGAGATTCCAGCTTTCGCTGGAATGACGATGGAGGAGGCGCACCGCCGGTGCCGGAACGTTGACACCCTCGCGCGCGCGTCCTAGCCCCCACCTCCCATGACCGACGACAGCCGTTTCGGCCTTGCCCGTTCCGTGACCCTGGCCGGCCCGCTGCGGCTGGACGGCGGCGCGCGGCTGGCGCCGGTCGAGATCGCCTATGAGACCTATGGCCAGCTCGATCCGAGCGGCGCCAATGCGATCCTGATCTGCCATGCGCTGACCGGCGACCAGCATGTCGCCTCCACCCATCCGCGCACCGGCAAGCCCGGCTGGTGGACGCGGATGGTGGGCGCGGGCAAGCCGATCGATCCGGCGCGCCATTTCATCATCTGCGCCAATGTGCTCGGCAGCTGCCTCGGCAGCTCGGGACCCGCCTCGATCGATCCGAAGACCGGCACGCCCTTCGCGATGCGCTTTCCGGTGATCACGGTTCGCGACATGGTCCGCGCGCAGGCGCTGCTGCTCGATCATCTCGGGGTCGGCACGCTCGCGGCGGTGGTCGGCGGATCGATGGGCGGAATGCAGGTGCTGCAATGGGCGGCGACCTATCCCGAGCGGGTCCGCTCCGCCGTGGTGATCGCCAGCGCGGCACGCCATTCGGCGCAGAATATCGCCTTTCACGAGGTCGGCCGCCAGGCGATCATGGCCGATCCCAAATGGAATGGCGGCGATTATTATGCGACCAACGACCCGCCCGCCGCGGGCCTCGCGGTCGCGCGGATGGCGGCACATATAACCTATCTGTCCGAAGCCGGGCTGACCGAGAAATTCGGCCGCCGCCTGCAGGTGCGCGCAGGCCGCAAGGACGGGGCGAAGAGCTTCGGCTTCGATGCCGATTTCCAGGTCGAATCCTATCTGCGCCATCAGGGGATCAGCTTCGTCGACCGGTTCGACGCGAACTCCTATCTCTACATCACCCGCGCGATGGACTATTTCGATCTCGCCGAAGAGCATGGCGGGCTGCTCGCGAGCGCGTTCGCGGGTTCCAAGGCCACGCGCTTCTGCCTGGTCAGCTTCGACACCGACTGGCTCTACCCGACACCGGAATCGCGCGCGATCGTCCATGCGCTCAACGCCGCCGGCGCGCCGGTCAGCTTCGTCGAGCTGAGTTCGCCCCTCGGGCATGACGCCTTCCTGCTTGACGTGCCCGAGCTTAACCGGGTGGTCGATGGCTTTCTGCGCGCGGGAGCGGGCAAATGAGCGAGCTCCGTCCCGATCTGGCGATCATCGCGGATCATGTAGCACCCGCTTCACGCGTCCTCGATGTCGGTTGCGGCGACGGCGAGCTGATGGACGTACTGCGCGCCAAGGGCTGCGACGCACGCGGGATCGAGATCGACCCCGCCAATGTCAGCCGCGCGGTCGGACGCGGGCTGTCGGTGGTGCAGGGCGACGCCGATACCGATCTGGTCAACTATCCCGACAATGCGTTCGACTATGCGATCCTCAGCCAGACGCTGCAGACCGCGCGCGCGCCCGACAAGGTGCTGGGCGATCTGATGCGGATCGGCCGCCGCGCTTTCGTCTCTTTCCCCAATTTCGCCTATTGGCGGGTGCGGCTCAGCCTCGCCTGGGGTGGGCGCATGCCGGTGACCCAGGCACTGCCGGTCAGCTGGTACGAGACCGAGAATATCCACCAGCTGACGATCGACGATTTCCGTGCCTTCGTGAAGGATCGCGGCATCACCGTCGAACAGGCGTGGTTCCTGACCGGATCACGGCGCAGGGGCGACGCGGCCGCGAACCTGCGCGCCGAACATGCGGTGTTTCTGCTGCGGCGTTAGCCACCGTCGCTACCGCCACGTCCGAACGTCGAACATCCCGACGGTCAGCCAGCCATTGACGTAATTAAGATAATAGAGCGCGAACGCGGCCACCGAGACGATCGTCGTCCACAAAACCGTCCGCCCCACCGAGAAGCGCGGCGTCGCGCTTTCCGACTGGCCGGGGACATGCGCCTCGGGCTCCATGCTCGAGCGCAGCCGGAAGGGCAGCACCAGAAACAGGCAGCCCCACCAGAACAGCAGGTAGATCGCGATGATCGAGGTGAGTTTCATGGATCTCTCTTCCGTCACCCCGGCGGAGGCCGGGGCGCCATGTGCGGGGGACGACGTTGCGCTTCAATCGATAGCGGCCCCGGCCTCCGCCGGGGCGACGAATATTTTACACCCGAATGATCGAAACCTCGACCACCGGCTTCTTGCCCGTCCAGGCGCTGGCGCGGCGGCGGACCGCGAGGCGGATCGTCTCGCGCAGCTTGGCCGGGTCCTTTCCACCCTTCGCCACCGCCTCGGCGGCGGCATCGCGCGCCTCGTCGAGGAAATCATCCTTGTCCTCCTCAACCGGCAGGCCCTGGAGGATGATCGCGGGTTCGCCCTTCAGATGGCCGCGCGCGTCGATCGCGACGGTCACCCCGATCAACCCATATTGGCTGACCCGGCGCCGCTCGTTCATCGTCGATCCGTCGGCGGGAAGGATGACGTCGCCGTCGAGGACAAGCCGGCCGACCCGCTCCTGCCCGATCGCCTTCGGCCCATTGGGCGCGAGCCGGACAACGGTGCCGTTCGACTGGACGATACCGCGCGGCACCCCTTCGGCCTTGGCGAAGCGCGCCTGTTCGGCCATGTGGCGCAGCTCGCCATGGACCGGCAGGATGATCTCGGGCCGGATCCACTTGTACATCGCGGCCAGTTCGGGCCGTCCGGGATGGCCCGAAACATGGACCTCGGCCTGGCGGTCCGTGACCATGTTGATCCGTTTCGCGGCGAGCGCATTCTGGATGCGACCGATCGCAAGCTCATTGCCGGGAATCTGCTTCGACGAGAAGACCACCGTGTCGCCTGCCGACAGCTTGATCGGATGGGTATCGAACGCGATCCGCGACAGCGCGGCGCGCGCCTCGCCCTGTCCGCCGGTGGCGATGAACATCACCTCGCGCGGCGGCAGCTTCATCGCCGTGTCGACGTCGATCATCGGCGGGAAGGCCTTCAGATAGCCGCTCGCCTTTGCGACCTTGATGATCCGGTCGAGCGAACGCCCCGCGACGCACAGTTTTCGCCCGGTATCCAGCGCGACCTGGCCCAGCGTCTGGAGCCGCGCCGCGTTCGACGCGAAGGTCGTCACCAGCACCCGCGCCTCGCAGGCACCGATCACGGCATCGAGGCCGATGCGGACATCGGCTTCGGAGCCCGAGGCCTCCTCGTTAAAGACATTGGTCGAATCGCAGACCAGCGCGAGGATGCCCTTGTCGCCGATCGCGGTCAGCTCTTCAGCGGTCGAAGGAATGCCAAGCTGCGGCGCGGCGTCGATCTTCCAGTCGCCGGTATGGAAGATGCGGCCATAGGGCGTCTCGATCAGCAGCGCATTGCCCTCGGGGATCGAATGGGCGAGCGGCACATAGGTGAAACCGAACGGGCCGAGCTGGAAGCTCCCCTCATTCTCGATGATGTTGAGCTTGACCTTGTCGCTGATGCCTTCCTCGTCGAGCTTGCCCTGGATCAGCGCGGCGGTGAATCGGGTGGCGTAGAGCGGAACGCCGAGATCGGTCGCGAGATAGGGAATCGCGCCGATATGGTCCTCATGCCCATGGGTCAGCACGACGCCGAGCAGGTCATCGATATTCTGTTCGATAAAGGCGAGATCGGGCAGGATCAGCTCGACCCCGGGATAGCCCGGATCGGCGAAGGTCAGGCCGAGATCGACCATCACCCATTTGCCCTGGGTGCCGTAGAGATTGACGTTCATCCCGATCTCCCCGGAGCCGCCAAGCGCCAGGAAGAGCAGTTCGTTGCCGGGTTTTGTCACTTAAATATTTGTCCAATCTGTCTTTTTAGCCCCTCCTCCTTCAGGGGAGGGGTTGGGGTGGGGACCATCCTCCGGCACAGCGCCCGAGGCGAGGCCCCACCCCCTTCCCCTCCCCTGAAGGGGAGGGGCTATTACGTCATTTTTGAACGCCCTTGTGGCGTTCATATAATATGCCAAGACCCTGGATCGTCAGGTCCGGCTCGATGCTGTCGAACAGCTGGAGATGGCGTTCGAACAAGGTGGCGAGTCCGCCGGTCGCGATCACTTTCACCGGGCGGCCGACTTCGGCCTTCATCCGCGCGACCAGCCCCTCGATCATCGCGACATAGCCGAAATAGATGCCGATCAGCATCTGATCGTTGGTCGTCCGTCCGATCACGCTGGACGTCTCGGGCGCTTCGATCGCGATGCGGGGCAGCTTCGCCGCCGCCGCCACCAGCGCGTCGAGCGACAGGTTGATCCCCGGCGCGATGATCCCGCCCTTATAGGCCCCGCTATAGTCGACCACGTCGAAGGTGGTCGCGGTGCCGAAATCAATCACGATCAGGTCGCTGGGATGGCGGGCATGCGCCGCGATCACGTTGACCGCGCGGTCCGCCCCGAGATTCTGCGGCTCGTCGACGTCGAGGGTGATTCCCCATTCGACCGGCGCGCGGCCGGCGATCAGCGCATCGACCCCGAAATATTTCGATGCCAGCACCTCCAGATTATGGAGCGCACGCGGCACCACGGTGGCGATGATAACCGCGTCGACGGCGGTGCGGTCATAGCCTTCAAGGCTGAGCAGCTGATGGAGCCAGACCGCATATTCGTCGGCTGTGCGGCGCGGATCGGTGGCGATGCGCCAGCGCGCCCTGATCGCGCCGTCATCCACCAGCGCGAAGACGATATTGGTATTCCCTGCGTCGATCGCAAGCAGCATGAAGTTCGAATCCTCTTGTCCGGTCGGCGCTATAGCAGGAAAATGTCGCCGGCGTGCACCACATGCACGCGTCCGTCGGCAGCTTTCAGGCGAAGCGCTCCGTCGGCTTCGAGCCCGTCATAGAGCCCGTCCAGAACGCCTTCGGGCGCCTGGACCCTGAGCGCGGTGCCCGGCGGATGCGCGCGCGCCTGCCAACGGGCAAGGACCACGCCCAGCCCCTCTCCGCGCCAGCGTGCCAGCCAGGCCGCGAAGCTTGCCGCCAGATCGGCGACGAAATCGGCCGGATCGGGGGGCGACAGGCCAAGCGCGGCGAGGCTGGTGGCGGGCCGGCCGATATCGGCGGGGAAATGGGCGAGGTTGGCGCCGATCCCGACAATCACCGCGTCACCCACGCCTTCGAGCAGGATGCCCGAAATCTTGGCGCCGTCGGCGAGCAGGTCGTTCGGCCATTTGATCATCAGCCGATCGGCGCCGACCCAGCCCTGGAGCAGTTCGTCGAGCGCGACCGCCGCGAGGAGCGCCAGGCTGGGCGCGGGCGGATCCCCGGCGATGCGGCGCACCAGCGTGCTCGCATAGAGGTTGCCCGGTGGCGACAGCCAGACCCGCCCCTGCCGCCCGCGCCCGCCGGTCTGCGCATCGGCGCGCAGCCAGCTGCCCTCGGGCGCGCCGTCGCGCGCGAGCGCCGCCATGTCGTCGTTGGTGGAGGCGGTGGTGGGGATGTGGTGGATCACCAAAGATCCTCCCTGCGCGCAGCGTGGGGAGGGGGACCATCCGAAGGATGGTGGAGGGGTCGCCGCACTTTCCAAAAGCGCCCCGTTGCCCTTGCGCGGGGAAACCCCTCCACCACCCTGCGGGCGGTCCCCCTCCCCATCTGCGATGGGGAGGATCCAGGAGAGGTCAAAACAGCGACCGTGCCGCCGCCATGCTGGTCGCATCGAGCAGCGGGATCGCGAGATAGCCCAGCGGCGAGACCGCGAGCGCCGCCAGGGTGATCAGCCCGCTTTCGAGCTTCGACGCCGCCGGGGCATAAGCCGGCGCTGGCTCGTCGAAATACATCGTCTTGATGATCTTCAGATAATAGAAGGCGCCGATCACCGAGGTGGCGATGCCGATCATCGCCAACGGCCAGAAGCCCGCGCGGACCAGGGCGTCGAACACGAGGAATTTTGGCCAGAAGCCGAACAGCGGCGGGATGCCGGCGAGGCTGAACATGAAGATCGCGATCGCCGCCGCCAGCGCGGGGCGGCTGCGCGACAGGCCCGACAGGCTCGCGATCGTCTCGACCGGCTCGCCGTCGGCACCCCGCATCTGCAAGACGCAGATGAAACTGCCCAGGGTCATCGCGACATAGACCGCCATATAGGTCAGCGTGCCCGCCACGCCTTCGGCGGTGCCGGCGGCAAGGCCGAACAGCGCGAAGCCGACATTGTTGATCGACGAATAGGCGAGCAGCCGCTTGATATTGCTCTGCCCGATCGCGGCGACGCCGCCGAGGATCGTCGACGCGAGCGCCGCGAAGATCACGATCTGCCGCCAGCTGTCGGTGCCCGAGCCCATCGCCTCGACCGCGACCCGCATCAGCAGCGCCATGCCCGCAACCTTCGGGGCCGATGCGAAGAAGGCGGTCACCGGGGTCGGCGCACCTTCATAGACGTCGGGTGTCCACATGTGGAACGGCACCGCCGATATCTTGAAGGCGAGGCCGGCGAAGACGAACACCATGCCGAACAGCTCACCGGTGCCGATATCTTCCGCCAGCGCATCGGAGATGCCCGCGAACAATGTGGTGCCGGTGAAGCCGTAGAGCAGCGAGATGCCATAGAGCAGGATGCCCGAGGCCAGTGCGCCGAGGACGAAATATTTGAGCCCCGCTTCGGCCGAGCGAGAATCGCGGCGCATGAAGCTGGCGAGGACATAGGCCGAGAGCGACTGCAGCTCGAGCCCGACATAGAGCGTCATCAGGTCGCCCGCCGACACCATCATCCCCATGCCGACGGCGGAGAAGAGGATCAGGATCGGATATTCGGCGCGCAGCTGCCCGGCCCGGCCGAAAAAGCCGGGGGCGACCATTACCGAGACGGCGGCGGCGATATAGATGAGCAACTTGGCGAAGGCCGAGAAATCGTCGGCGATATAGAGCCCGTCGAAGCCGGGGCCGCCATTGCCCGCGGGGCCGAGCAGCGAGAAGCCGGCGGCGGCGAACAGCGCGACCGCACCCCAGCCGATCGCGCGGGACAGGCCATCGCCGCCAAAGGCCGCGACCATCAGCAGCGCCATCGCGCCGATCGAGAGGATCAGCTCGGGAACGGTCAGCGCGAGCGAGGCGGTCATCGACATCAGTGGTGCCCCTCCACGCCGGCGTGCGAGCCCGGCGCGGCTACAGGTTTGGAATGGCCGATCTTCGGCGCGGAGTCGCTGTGTGGCGCGGTCGGTGCGAGCCGGGCGAGCACCGCGCCGACATCGCCCCGCATCGGCGCCAGGAAGCTTTCGGGATAGACGCCCATCCACAGCACCGCGAGCGCGATCGGCACGAGCAGCGCCATCTCCCGCGGGGTCAGGTCGGGCATGGCCGCCGCCTCGGGCGTGCGCGCCGCACCATAAGCGATGCGCGCATAGAGGTAGAGCATATAGGCCGCGCCAGTGATGATGCCCGTGGTCGCGACCAGCGCCACCCAGGTCGAAATCTCATAGGCGCCGACCAGAGCCAGGAACTCACCGATGAAGTTGCTGGTGCCGGGCAGGCCGACCGAGGCCATCGTGAACAGCAGGAACAGCAGCGCATATCTGGGCATGTTGTTCGACAGGCCGCCATAGCGCGCGATTTCGCGCGTGTGCATCCGGTCATAGATAACCCCGACGCACAGGAACAGCGCGCCCGAGACCAGGCCATGGCCCAGCATCACCATCAGCGCGCCTTCGATCCCCTGCCGGTTGAACGCGAACAGGCCGATTGTGACGAATGCCATATGCGCGACCGACGAATAGGCGATCAGCTTCTTCATGTCCTGCTGGACCAGCGCGATCAGGCTGGTCACCACGATCGCGATCATCGACAGGCCCATCACCAGCCACATCAGTTCGGCACTGGCGATCGGGAACATCGGCAGCGAGAAGCGGATGAAGCCATAGCCGCCCATCTTCAGCAGCACACCGGCCAGGATCACCGAGCCAGCCGTCGGAGCCTGGACGTGCGCATCGGGCAGCCAGGTGTGGACCGGCCACATCGGCATCTTCACCGCGAAGCTCGCGAAAAAGGCGAGGAACAGCCAGGTCTGCGCGTCGGCCGGGAAGTCATAGGCCATCAGGGTCGGGATGTCGGTCGATCCGGCCTCATTCGCCATCCACAGCATCGCGATCAGCATCAGCACCGATCCGAGCAGCGTGTAGAGGAAGAATTTATAGCTGGCGTAGATCCGGTCGGCGCCGCCCCAGATGCCGATGATCAGGTACATCGGGATCAGGCCGGCTTCGAAGAAGATGTAGAACAGGAACAGGTCCTGCGCCGCGAATACGCCGATCATCAGCGATTCCATCAGCAGGAACGCCGCCATATATTCGGGGACGCGCTTCTCGATCGCCTCCCATGACGCACCGATGCAGATCGGCATCAGGAACACCGACAGCACGATCAGCAGCAGTGCGATGCCGTCGATGCCCAGCGCCCAGGCGAAGCGGCCGAACAGGTCGACATGCTCGGTGAACTGCCATTGCGGGCCGCCGATTTCGTAGCGCGTCCACAGGAAGATGCCGAGCGCGAGATCGAGCAGGGTCGCGGCCAGCGCGATCCAGCGCGCGGCCCTCGCACTCGCGAACAGGCAGGCGAGTGCCGCCAGCAGCGGCAGCGCGATCATCAAGGTCAGGATCGGAAAGCCCATAGGATCAGCCCACCATCGCCCAGGTCGCGGCGGCGGCCAGGCCGAGCAGCATCACCAGCGCATAAGTATAAAGATAGCCCGTCTGCGCCGCGCGCGCCGCCGATCCGGTCTTCACCACCAGCGCGGCGATGCCGTCGGGGCCAAAGCGGTCGATGATGCCCTCGTCGCCCTTCTTCCAGAAGACGCGGCCGAGCCAGAAGGCCGGGACGATGAACAGATAATGGTAGAGCTCGTCGAAATACCATTTGTGCAGCAGGAAATCGTAGAGCAGCCCGAACTGCGCGGTGAAGCGCGCGGGGACGGTACGATCGAGCACATAGGCCCATAGCGCGATCAGGAAACCGGTGACCATCACCACCGTCGCCGCCAGCTTCACCCACAGCGGCACCTCGTGCATCGCGTGCATCAGATGCTCGTCGAACGCGATGCTGCCCGCCCAGAAGGCGGCGCCGTGGTGTGAATCGAGGAAATAAGGCGCCCAGTACCAGCCCGCGAGGACCGCGCCGAGCGACAGGATGCCGAGCGGCACCAGCATCGTCAGGGGGCTTTCATGCGGATGATAGCCAAGGTCGCCCTCGACCGCGTGGCCATGGCCATGGTCATGCGCGTGGGCATCATGATGATCATCGCCATGCGCGTCATGGCCGTGCGCATCGTGAACCGCATGCTGGATATGCTCCGAGCCCGCCCAGCGCGGCTTGCCGAAGAAGGTGAGGAACACCAGCCGCCACGAATAGAAGCTGGTCAGCAGCGCCGCGAACACCGCGACCGCAAAGGCGATCCCCGCCGATGACGAGCCATTGGCGAACGCCGCCTCGATGATCGCGTCCTTCGAATAGAAGCCCGCAAAGCCGAACACGCCGAGCACGCCGACCCCGGTGATCGCGAGCGTTCCCGCCATCATCGTCCAGTAGGTGAAGGGGATGTGCTTACGGAGGCCGCCATAATAGCGCATGTCCTGTTCATGGTGCATCGCGTGGATCACCGATCCCGCGCCGAGGAACAGCAGCGCCTTGAAGAAGGCGTGGGTGAAGAGGTGGAACATCGCCGCGCCATACGCGCCGACGCCGGCCGCCATGAACATATAGCCGAGCTGCGAACAGGTCGAATAGGCGATCACGCGCTTGATGTCGGTCTGGGTGGTGCCGACCGTCGCCGCGAAGAATGCGGTGGCCGCGCCGACCAGCGTGACGACATGCAGCGCGGTCTCGCTGACCTCGAACATCGGCGACAGGCGGCAGACCATGAACACGCCCGCGGTCACCATCGTCGCGGCGTGGATCAGCGCCGACACCGGGGTCGGGCCCTCCATCGCGTCGGGCAGCCAGGTGTGGAGACCGAGCTGCGCCGACTTGCCCATCGCGCCGACGAACAGCAGCAGGCAGATCAGCGTCATCAGGTCGACCCGCTGTCCCAGGAAACCGATCGAGGCATCGGCATAGCCGGGCGCCGCCGCCAGGATTTCTGGGATCGAGACGGTGCCGAACACCAGGAAGGTCGCGAAGATGCCGAGCGAGAAGCCGAAATCGCCAACCCGGTTGACCACGAACGCCTTGATCGCGGCGGCGTTGGCGCTGGGCTTGTGGTACCAGAATCCGATCAGCAGATAGGAGGCGAGGCCGACGCCTTCCCAGCCGAAGAACATCTGGACCAGGCTGTCCGACGTCACCAGCATCAGCATCGCGAAGGTGAACAGCGACAGATAGGCGAAGAAGCGGGGCTGGCTCGGATCCTCCGCCATATAGCCCCAGCTGTAGAGGTGGACGAGGCTCGACACGCTCGTCACCACCACCAGCATCACCGCCGTCAGGGTGTCGACGCGCAGCGCCCAGTCGACGGCAAGGTCACCCGACTGGATGAATGTGAGCACGGGATGGACATGTTCGGTGATCGAGCCGGTCATGAAGCCGATGAAGATCGGCCAGCTCAGCGCGCAGGACAGGAACAGCGCACCCGTGGTGATGCTCTTGGCGACGACATTGCCGAGCAGCCGGTTGCCCAGCCCCGCGACGATAGCCGCAAGCAGCGGCAGGAATACGATGGCGGTAATCATGCTGCGGCTCCCGAGCGCGTCATCCCAGCGAAGGCTGGGATCTCAGGAGAATAGCGCGCGACCTTGCCGCACGAGATGCCAGCCTGCGCTGGCATGACGGAGAGGGACATGCGGACGATCACCCCTTCATCCGGTTGATATCGTCGACCGCGATCGTGCCGCGGCCGCGGAAGTAGATGACGAGGATGGCAAGCCCGATCGCGGCCTCGCCCGCCGCGACGGTCAGCACGAACATCGCGAAGACCTGACCGACGAGATCGCCGAGATAGGCCGAGAAGGCGACGAGATTGATGTTCACCGACAGCAGGATCAGCTCGATCGCCATCAGGATGATGATGACGTTCTTCCGATTGAGGAAGATGCCGAACACCCCCATCACGAACAGGATCGCCGAGACGACGAGATAATGTTGCAAGCCGATCATTCTCAGATCCTCCCTATGCGAAG
Source organism: uncultured Sphingomonas sp. (assembly GCA_947085315.1). Classification (GTDB taxonomy): domain Bacteria; phylum Pseudomonadota; class Alphaproteobacteria; order Sphingomonadales; family Sphingomonadaceae; genus Rhizorhabdus. The sequence continues at coordinate 18,572 of CAMTVW010000022.1, forward strand.
CATGGGGAGGGGGACCATGCGTAGCATGGTGGAGGGGTTAGGCAGGACCGCGAAGGACGCGATGGTTACAAGGTCGGAGTACCCCTCCAAAAGCCTGCGGCTGGTCCCCCTCCCCGCGCTTTGCGCAGGGAGGATTTTATCGGCTCGGATCACAGCTCCACCCCCTGGCCGACGGCCGGCTTGACGTTGCGGGTCGCGTCCTCGGGGCGGCGCATGTTCTGCGCCTGGATGTTCTGCGCCTTGACCCCGCCGCGGGTGCGGTGGGTGAGGACGATCGCGCCGATCAGCGCGACGAGCAGGACGAGGCCCGCGCCTTCGAAGATATAGAGGTAGCGCGTGTAGATCAGCGTGCCGATCGCCTCGATGTTCGAGACGCCCTCGGGCGTGGGGGCAACGCGTGCCGCCATGTCGACCCCGCCGGCGGTCCACGCGCCGACCGCGAAGATCATCTCGGCGGCGAGCACCAGCACGAGCAGCACGCCGAACGGCAGATAGGAGGCGAAGCCCGAACGCAGCTCGGCGAAATCGATGTCGAGCATCATCACCACGAACAGGAACAGCACCGCGACCGCGCCGACATAGACGATGATCAGCAGCATCGCGATGAACTCGGCGCCGACCAGCACCATCAGCCCCGCCGCGTTGAAGAAGGCGAGGATCAGCCACAGCACGCTGTGCACCGGATTGCGCGCGAGGATGGTAAGCATGCCCGAGGCAATCACCAGCGACGCGAACAGGTAGAAGGCTATGGTCTGGATCACGGCTTTGTCAGCATCCCATCTCGGCGCCCGGCGTTACCGGTACGGCGCATCGGCGGCAAGGTTGGCGGCGATGGCGGGTTCCCAGCGGTCCCCGTTCGAAAGCAGCTTGGCCTTGTCGTAGATGAGCTCTTCACGCGTTTCGGTGGCATATTCGAAGTTCGGACCCTCGACGATCGCGTCGACCGGGCAGGCTTCCTGGCAGAAGCCGCAGAAGATGCACTTGGTCATGTCGATGTCGTAGCGCGTCGTGCGGCGCGAGCCCCCGTCACCATTTATGGCGTCGCGCGGCTCGGCCTCGATCGTGATCGCCTGCGCCGGGCACACCGCCTCGCACAGCTTGCACGCGATGCAGCGCTCCTCGCCATTGGGATAGCGGCGCAGCGCATGCTCGCCGCGGAAGCGGACGCTCAGCGGGTTCTTCTCATGCGGATAGTTGATCGTCGCCTTGGCCTTGAAGAAATATTTCAAGGTCAGCAGGTGCGCCTTCACGAACTCCCAGAGCGTGAACGACTTGATGTAATAGCCGAGGCTCATCCCAAAACTCCGTAGCGGGTGACCTGGAGCCAGCCCGAGACAAGGACCACCCACAGCAGCGAGATCGGCAGGAAGATCTTCCAGCCCAGGCGCATCAGCTGGTCATAGCGGTAGCGCGGCACGGTCGCCTTCACCCAGGAGAAGACGAAAAAGAAGAAGAACAGCTTGGCGAAGAACCAGACGATCCCGGGCACCATATAGAGCGGCGCCCAGTCGATCGGGGGCAGCCAGCCGCCCCAGAACAGGATCGCGTTGAGCCCGCACATCATGATGACATTGGCATATTCGCCGAGCCAGTAGAGCGCGAAGGACATCGACGAATATTCGGTCTGGTAGCCGGCGACGAGCTCGCTCTCGGCCTCGGTCAGATCGAACGGCGCACGCGCGGTCTCGGCCATCGACGAGATCAGGAACACCACCGCCATCGGGAAGAGCAGCGGATTGAAACCATAGCCGTTGAAGACGCCCAGGATATGCGCGCGCTGACCCTCGATGATCGCCGACATGTTGAAGCTGCCGGTGTAGAGCACGACCGAGATCAGCACGAAGCCGATCGAGACCTCGTACGACACCATTTGCGCGGCCGCGCGGAGCGCCGAATAGAAGGGATATTTCGAGTTCGACGCCCAGCCCGCGATGATCACCCCGTAAACCCCGATCGACGAGGCCGCGAGGACGTAAAGCAGCCCGACATTGATGTCGGCAAGGACGACACCCGGCGCGAACGGCACCACCGCCCAGACGATCAGCGCGACCGTGAAGGTCAGGATCGGCGCGAGGATGAACAGCCCCTTGTTCGCCGCCGCCGGGATGATCGTTTCCTGAAGGAAGACCTTGGCGCCGTCGGCGAAGCTCTGGAGCAGGCCCCAGGGCCCGACGACGTTCGGCCCGCGCCGCAGCGCCATCGCCGCCCAGATCTTGCGATCGGCATAGATGATCATCGCCACCGCCAGCATCAGCGGCAGCGCGATCAGCAGGATGCCGATGATCGTCGAGGTGAACCAGGCCCATTCATAGGGCAGGCCCCAATGCTGGAAGAGCGCGGTCATGCGTGGGTCGTCCTCATCCCCATCGCCATCGAGGCGGCGATGTTCGGATTATTGGGATTGACCGTCACCGACAGGCGCGACGGGCTGATTACCAGATCCATATCTTCCATCGGTATGGCGCCGAGCAACGCCTGTTCGCCCAGCACGAGGGCGCCGACGAGGCACTGGCGATTGGCGAAGCGGATGCGCACCGGCCCGACATAATCGACCGTTTGCGATGTGCCGTCCGCGACGGTGACTTCGCGGCGATCGAGCACGGGCAGGCGCAATTGCGTCGCGACATGCTGTGGAATGCACAGATGCAGCGCGCCGCTATCGACGAGCGCACTGACCGTCATCGGCAGGAGATCGTCCTCCCGCGCATTGGCCAGTTCGATATCGGTAAGGATCAGCCCCATTATTCCGCCGCCTCCGCGAAGCTCTGTCCGTGGATCAGTTCGGCCGAGCAGCGCTGCATCGTGTCGCTGGCGCGCGCGATCGGGTTGGTCAGGTAGAAGTCCTTGATCGGATAGCCGATCGAACCCGACGCCGTCGCGGCGAGCTTCGGCGGTGCCCAGCTATAGGTGGCGAGCCCCTCGCCACCCAGAGCGGGTACCTCGGCGGCCATCGCCGCGCGCAAGCCGTCGAGGCTGTCGAACGGCAGCTTGTGGCCGAGCACGTCGCTCAGCGCGCGCAGGATCGCCCAGTCCTCGCGCGCGTCGCCGGGCGGGAAGACCGCGCGGTCGCCGCGCTGGACGCGCCCTTCGGTGTTCACATAGGTGCCGGGCTTCTCGGTATAGGCGGCACCCGGCAGGATCACGTCGGCCGCTGCCGCACCGGCATCGCCATGGTGGCCGACATAGACCTTGAAGCTCTTGCCGAACGCCGACAGATCGACATCGTCGGCACCGAGCAGGAACAGCAGCTTCGGCGCGGCGACCACGAGGTCGGAGATCCCGCCCTTCTGGCCATAGCCAAGCATCAGCCCGCCCATCCGCGCGGCGGCGAGATGGACGACATTATAGCCGTTCCAGCCCTCCCTGATCAGCCCGAGCGTGTCGACCAGCGCGAGCGTCGCGCCCTGCGCGCCCGCCTTCAGCGCGCCCCCGCCGACGATCACCGCCGGGCGCTGGGCATTGGCGAAGGCGTCGGTCACGTCCTGCGGCAGATCGCCGAGCAGGCCGAGATCATTGCCGAGCCAGCTGGTCCGATAGCTGAGGTCGACCGTCTCGCCGATCGCGAAGACGCGCGCGCCGCGCTTGACCGCCTTGCGCACCCGCGTGTTGATCAGCGGTGCTTCCCAGCGCAGGTTCGATCCGACGATCAGGATCGCGTCGGCGCTCTCGATGCCGGCGATCCTGCTGTTGAAATTGACCGCCGCAAGGTTGGAGACATCATAGTCCATCCCGGTCTGGCGGCCTTCGAGCAGGGTCGACCCCATGCTCGCGAGCAGCGCCCTGGCGGCATACATCGTCTCGCAGTCGAGCTGGTCGCCCGCGACCGCGGCGACCGAAGAACCGGCCTTGACCGCCTTGATCGCGGCGAACGCCTCGGCCCAGCTCGCCTCGACCAGCTTGCCGCCCTTGCGGACCCAGGGCTTGTCGAGCCGCTTGCGGACAAGGCCGTCGACCGCGTGGCGCGTCTTGTCCGACGCCCATTCCTCGTTCACATCCTCGTTGATGCGCGGCAGCACGCGCAGCACCTGGCGGCCCCGGCTGTCGAAGCGGACATTGGTGCCGACCGCGTCCATCACGTCGATGCCATAGCTCTTCTGGAGCTCCCACGGCCGCGCTTCGAACGCATAGGGTTTGCTGGTCAGCGCGCCGACCGGACAGAGATCGACGACATTGCCCGAAAGCTCGCTGGTCACCGCCTGTTCGAGATAGGAGGTGATCTGCATATTCTCGCCGCGATAGAGCGCGCCGATCTCTTCGACGCCCGAGACCTCCTCGGCGAAGCGCACGCAGCGGGTGCACTGGATGCAGCGGGTCATCGTCGTCTTGACGATCGGGCCCATATATTTGTCGGTGACCGCGCGCTTGTTCTCGGTGAAGCGGCTCTGGCCCTTGCCATAGGCGACCGACTGGTCCTGCAGGTCGCACTCGCCGCCCTGATCGCAGATCGGGCAATCGAGCGGGTGGTTGATCAGCAGGAACTCCATCACCCCCTCGCGCGCCTTCTTCACCATCGGCGACTGGGTGAACACCTCCTGCTTGTCGGCGGCGGGCAGCGCGCAGCTCGCCTGCGGCTTGGGCGGCCCGGGCTTCACCTCGACGAGGCACATCCGGCAATTGCCGGCGATCGACAGCCGCTCATGATAGCAGAAGCGCGGAATCTCCTTGCCCGCGGCCTCGCACGCCTGGAGCACCGTGGCACCGGCGGGGACCTCGACCTCGATCCCGTCTACGGTCAGTTTGGGCATGGGCGAATTCCGTCGTGATCTGATAGTCTGAATGCGAGATGGGTGGCCATGTCTACATCCTCGCCAGTCGCCGCTACGGCACGCTCTACACGGGCGTGACGAGCGATCTGGCCCGGCGCATCGGCGAGCATCGCAATGGGGCCGTTCCCGGCTTCACCCGCCAATATGACGTCAAGCGCCTCGTTTTCGTCGAGGAGCATGACGACATCCGCGACGCCATCGTTCGGGAAAAGCGCATCAAGGAATGGAAGCGCGACTGGAAGATCAGCCTGATCGAATGCCAAAACCCGCTTTGGGACGATCTCGCAGTGTCGCTGCTGGACTTCCCGCCGCTCCCCCCCACTCGTCATCCCGGCGAAGGCCGGGACCCATGAGGACGGGTCAATAGCTTCTAGTCGCAACGTAGCGGCAGGAGCCATTGAGACAATGCATCTGGGTCCCGGCCTTCGCCGGGATGACGAGATCAGGGCGCGCGCGAACATCACTCCGCCGCCTCCATCATCGTACCGCCATTGCGCTCGGTGATGCGACGTTCGACCTCGGGACGGAAGTGGCGCAGCAGGCCCTGAATCGGCCATGCGGCGGCATCGCCCAGCGCGCAGATGGTGTGGCCTTCGACCTGCTTGGTGACGTCGAGCAAGGTGTCGATTTCCTCGACCCGCGCGTCGCCGGTGCGCAGCCGCTCCATCACGCGCCACATCCAGCCGGTGCCTTCGCGGCAAGGCGTGCACTGGCCGCAGCTCTCATGCTTGTAGAAATAGCTGAGCCGGCTGATCGCGCGGACGATGTCGGTCGACTTGTCCATCACGATCACGGCGGCGGTGCCGAGGCCCGAGCCGAGCGCCTTGAGCCCGTCGAAATCCATCGGCGCGTCCATGATCTGCGCGGCGGGGACCAGCGGCACAGAGGAGCCGCCCGGGATCACCGCGAGCAGATTGTCCCAGCCGCCGCGAATGCCGCCGGCATGGCGCTCGATCAGGTCACGGAAGGAGATGCCCATCTCCTCCTCGACGACGCACGGCTTGTTCACATGGCCCGAGATCTGGAAGAGCTTGGTGCCCTTGTTGCCCTCGCGACCGATGCCCGCGAACCAGGCCGGCCCGCGCCGCAGGATCGTCGGCGCGACCGCGATCGATTCGACATTGTTCACCGTGGTCGGGCAACCATAGAGGCCCGCGCCCGCCGGGAAAGGCGGCTTCAGGCGCGGCTGGCCCTTCTTGCCTTCAAGGCTCTCGATCTGCGCGGTTTCCTCGCCGCAGATATAGGCGCCGGCGCCGCGATGGACGAAGACGTCGAAATCATAGCCCGAACCGGCGGCATTCTTGCCGAGCAGCCCGGCGGCATAGGCCTCCTCCACCGCCGCGAAGAGAACCTTCGCCTCATAGATGAATTCGCCGCGAATATAGATATAGGCGGCGCGCGCGCGCATCGCGAAGCCGGCGATCAGCGCGCCTTCGATCAGCTTGTGCGGATCGTGGCGGATGATCTCGCGGTCCTTGCACGATCCGGGTTCGGATTCGTCGGCGTTGATCAGCAGGAAGCTCGGCTTGCCGGGCTTGGGCTCCTTGGGCATGAAGCTCCACTTCATGCCGGTCGGGAAGCCCGCCCCGCCGCGCCCGCGCAGCGCCGACGCCTTGATGTCCTCGATGATCTGGTCCTGCCCACGCGCCATCAGCGCCTTGGTATTGTCCCAGTCGCCCCGCTTGCGCGCGGCGTCGAGATTCCATGGCTGAAAGCCATGGACGTTGGTGAAGATGCGATCCTTGTCGTCAAGCACGGAGGCTACCCCCAGCAACAATCGTCGCCCCGGCGGAGGCAGGGGCCGCCAGCGGCAAGCGCGCGCGGTTCACGATGGCGGCCCCGGCCTCCGCCGGGGCGACGAGGAGAGCGGCGCCCATCAGCCAGCCCTCCCGAAGAACTTCGCCGCGATGAAATAGACCGCCACGCCGATTGCCACCGCGATCACGATGCCGAGCAGCTTGAACGCCAGCTTGAGCAGGATGACCGCCACGACGATCGTGACGATGATCGCGAGAAGGCCGCTCATGCCGGAGCTCCCCAGCGCCCGCGATAATCGTGATTCTCGCCGACCATTTCCTTCAGCGTGGTCGGGCCGCCCTCGGGGCAGCTCGTCTGGCGATCGATCTGCGGGCCGATCTTCGGCTGTTCGCCCTTCGCCAGCGCCTCGAGGATCGCGGTCGTCGTCTCGAAGGTCAGGTCTTCATAATTGTCGTCGTTGATCTGGACCATCGGCGCGTTGGCGCATGCGCCCAGACACTCGACCTCGGTCAAGGTGAACAACCCGTCGGCGGTGGTGTCGCCCTTTTTCAGGCCCTTCTTGTGACAGGCGTCGAACACGTCGTCCGATCCGCGCAGCATGCACGGCGTCGTTCCGCACACCTGGACATGATAGCGGCCGACCGGCGCCAGATTATACATGGTGTAGAAGCTGGCGACCTCGAGCACGCGGATATACGCCATGCCGAGCTGCGCGCCGATATATTCCATCACCGGGATCGGCAGCCAGCCCTGGGTCTGCGTCTCCGCACCCACCTGGCGCTGGGCGAGATCGAGCAGCGGCATCACCGCCGACTGCTGGCGCCCCGGCGGATAGCGGCCGATGATCTTCGCGACCTGTTCGGCATTGTCAGCCGTCCAGGCAAAATCGCCCCAGCGCGCGCGGGTCTCGGCCTCGTCGGGAATATAGGCTGCGTCAGACATTAGCGGTCGCACTCCCCGAACACGACATCGATCGCCGAGAGGACGGCGGTGGTGTCGGCGAGCATATGGCCCTTCATCATGAAATCCATCGCCTGGAGGTGGCTGAACGCGGTCGGGCGGATCTTGCAGCGATAGGGTTTGTTGCTGCCGTCGGCGACCAGATAGACGCCGAACTCGCCCTTCGGGCTCTCGGTCGCGACATACACATCTCCGGCGGGGACGTGGAAGCCCTCGGTGTAGAGCTTGAAATGGTGGATCAGCGCTTCCATCGAGCGCTTCATCTCGGCGCGCTTCGGCGGCACGACCTTGCGGTCGAGGCTGGCGATCGGGCCCTCGGGCATTTCGCGCAGGCACTGCTTGATGATCTTGACCGACTGGCGGACTTCCTCGACCCGGACCATGAAGCGGTCATAGCAGTCGCCCTTCGTCCCGACCGGAATCTCGAAATCCATCCGGTCATAGACGTCATAGGGCTGCGACTTGCGGATATCCCAGGCGATGCCCGCCGCGCGGATCATCGGCCCCGAAAAGCCCCAGGCGATCGCGTCGTCGCGGCTGACCGTGCCGATGTCGACATTGCGCTGCTTGAAGATGCGGTTATCGGCGACCAGGCTGATCGCATCCTCGAACAGGCGCGGCAGGCGGGTGTCGAGCCAGTCGCCAATGTCGGCGAGGAGTTTCAGCGGCACGTCCTGATGGACCCCGCCGGGGCGGAACCAGGCGGCGTGCATGCGCGCGCCCGAGGCGCGTTCGAAGAAGTTGAGGCAATCCTCGCGAATCTCGAACAGCCACAGGTTCGGCGTCATCGCACCGACATCCATGACATGCGCGCCGAGGTTGAGCATATGATTGCAGATGCGGGTCAGCTCGGCGAACAGCACGCGCAGATATTGCGCGCGCAGCGGCACTTCGAGCTGAAGCAGCTTCTCGATCGCCAGCACATAGCTGTGCTCCATCGCGAGCGGCGAGCAATAGTCGAGCCGGTCGAAATAGGGCAGCGCCTGCAGATAGGTCTTATATTCGATCAGCTTCTCGGTGCCGCGGTGGAGCAGCCCGATATGTGGATCGACCCGCTCGACGATCTCGCCGTCGAGCTCCATCACCATCCGCAGCACGCCATGCGCGGCAGGGTGCTGCGGGCCGAAGTTGATCGTGTAGTTCTGAATCTCGATTTCGCCGGCCTGCTGGGCGAGCGGGGTGAGGCTGTCGTAAGTCGAGGCCATTATACCTGCCCTCCAACCAATTCCGTCATTCCCGCGAAGGCGGGAATCCATAGACGCGACGTGGCGCATCCATCGGAACGGCATGGGTTATGGATCCCCGCCTTCGCGGGGATGACGAAAAGGAGGTGGGAAGCGCGCATCACTTCTTCCCCCCACTGTCCTGCGACGTCTCGGCCTTGGGCCTTGCCTTCGCACGCGGCTTGGCCGCAGCCTTGTTCGCGGCCGCGCCGGCACCGGTCTGGGCAGGGCTGTCGGTGGTCTTGGGTTGCGGCGGTGGCGGGGTGGCCGCGACCGGCTCGGGATTCGGCTTGGCCGGCGCGGGCGCGGGGCTCGGCGCGCCGGGCTGGGTCGGCGAGACCTTCTCGTCGCCGGGCAGGATATAGTCGGCGCCTTCCCACGGGCTCATGAAGTCGAAGCTGCGAAAGTCCTGCGCCAGCTTGACCGGCTCATAGACGACACGCTTGTGCGCTTCGGAATAGCGCAGCTCGACATAGCCGGTCAGCGGAAAATCCTTGCGCTGCGGATGGCCGCGAAAGCCGTAATCGGTGAGGATGCGGCGCAGGTCGGCATTGCCCTCGAACAGCACGCCATACATGTCGAATACTTCGCGTTCGAGCCAGCCGGCGACCGGCCAGACCCCCGTCACCGACGGTACCGGGGTCACCTCGTCGGTCGCGACATGGACGCGGATGCGGTGGTTCTTCGTCAGGCTCAGCAGGCAGTAGACGACCTCGAAGCGTTCGGCGCGGTCGGGATAGTCGACCCCGGCGATCTCCATCAGCTGCTGATAGGCGAGCGCGTCGCGCATGGTGGTCAGCGTCTCGACCAGGCTGTCGCGATCGACATGGAGCGCGATCTCACCGACGGTCTCGCGGACATCGAGCAGCCGGGTGCCAAGCGCGGCGCGCACGGCTTCGACGATCCCGTCATTGGGCGCGTAACGCGGAAATGCCATCGACGTAGCGCTCACCGTTCCAGCGTCCCGACGCGGCGGATCTTCCGCTGGAGCTGCATGATCCCGTAGAGCAGCGCCTCGGCGGTCGGCGGGCAACCGGGGACATAGATGTCGACCGGCACGATCCGGTCACAGCCGCGCACCACCGAATAGCTGTAATGATAATAGCCGCCGCCATTGGCGCAGCTGCCCATCGAAATCACATATTTGGGCTCGGACATCTGATCATAGACCCGGCGCAAAGCCGGGGCCATCTTGTTGCACAAGGTGCCCGCGACGATCATCACGTCCGACTGGCGCGGGCTGGCGCGCGGCGCGACGCCGAAGCGTTCGAGGTCGTAGCGCGGCATGTTGACGTGGATCATCTCGACCGCGCAGCAGGCGAGCCCGAAGGTCATCCACCACAGCGAACCGGTGCGTGCCCACTGGAACAGCTCCTCGGTCGAGGTGACGAGGAAGCCCTTGTCGTTGACCTCCGACTGGAGCGCCTTGAAGAAATCGGGATCGGGAAGCTCATTCTCCGTGGGATGAGGGTTCCGGGCCGGGTCGAGGATCACTCCCATTCCAGCGCTCCCTTTTTCCACGCATAGATATAGCCGATGGTCAGTTCGACCAGGAATACCATCATCGACAGCCAGCCGACGAAACCGATCCCGCCGAGCGACACCGCCCAGGGATAGAGGAACGCCGCTTCGAGATCGAAGATGATGAACAGGATCGCGATCAGATAGAAGCGCACGTCGAACTGCGCGCGGCTGTCCTCGAACGCCGGGAAACCACATTCATATTCGGTGAGCTTCTCGGGGCTGGGCTTATGCGCGCCCGTCATTCGCCCCACCGCCATCGGCAGGAAGACGAACGCGCTCGACAAGGCGAGCGCCACCCCCAGGAACAGCAGGATCGGCAAATATCCGGCGGCGACTGACGCCATGGAGGAACTCCGAACAAGCAGCCGGGAATCCGGCCTTTCCGGCGACGTTTAGGCCCGCTGCACCTGCGAAGCAAGCGGGGCAGGCAGTGAGAATGAATCGCAATAAGCCGAGCGTTTTTGGACCCGCCGCCGCCGCGGCGGGATGCGTGTCAGCCCGCCTTCAGCCCCTGTGCCACCAGCTTGTGGATACGGGTCGCGAGCCCGTCATTGGTGGCGAGATATTCCTGGCGCTCGTGCATCCGGTCACCACCACGGAAATCGCTGACGAAGCCGCCGGCCTCGCGGATCAGCAGAATGCCGGCGGCCACGTCCCAGATCTTCAGGTCGGACTCCCAGAAGGCGTCATAGCGGCCCGCCGCGACCCAGGCGAGATCGAGCGCGGCCGAGCCGTAGCGCCGGATGCCCGCCACCTCGGGCGCGATCGATGCGAAGATCGCGGCCCATGTTTTGCTGTCGCCATGGCCGAGAAAGGGGATGCCGGTCGCGACCAGCGCTTCGGACAGGTCGCGCCGCGCCGAGACCCGCAGCCGCCGGTCCTGCAGCCAGGCGCCGCGCCCCTTTTCGGCCCAGAAGCTTTCGTCGGTGAGCGGCTGATAGACCAGCCCCTGCGTCACTTCGCCGCGCGTCTGCCCTGCCCGCGGCTCCTCGACCGCGATCGAGATCGCGAAATGGGGCAGTCCGTGGAGAAAATTGGTGGTCCCGTCGAGCGGATCGATGATCCAGCGCGGCTTGGTCGGATCGCCCTCGATCTCGCCACCTTCCTCAAGGATGAAGCCCCAGTCGGGGCGCGCGCGCCTGAGTTCCTCGACCAGCGTCTCCTCGGCGCGGCGATCGGCCATCGTGACGAAGTCGGCGGGCCCCTTGCGGCTCACCTGAAGCTGCTGGACCTCGTTGAAGTCGCGCCGCAGCCGCGGCGCCGCCTTGCGCGCCGCGCGGTCCATGACGGTGATGAGGCCTGAATGGGCAACCATAAATATCTCCCCCCCTCCCTGCCAAGGGAGGGGGCCGGGGGGTGGGTCAGTCTATCGAGGCGGCATGCTGTTTTGCCGCAACCAGCGGCGAAACCCACCCCTCAATCCCCTCCCTTGGCAGGGAGGGGAAGCTGGTTAATCAGCGCGCTTCACATATTCCTGGCTGTAGACATCGACGACGATGCGGGTGCCGGCGCCGATATGCGGCGGCACCATCACGCGAACGCCATTTTCCAGCACGGCAGGCTTGTAGCTCGACGAGGCGGTCTGCCCCTTCACCACAGCGTCGGCCTCGACGATCAGCGCCTCGACCGTGTCGGGCAGCTGCACCGAGATCGGGCGCTCGTCATAAAGCTCCATCACCACGTCCATGCCATCCTGCAGGAACGCGGCGGCGTCGCCGAGCAGGTCGCGTGGCAGGGTGATCTGCTCGTAGGTGGCCTTGTCCATGAAGGTCAGGTCGTCGCCCTCGGCGAACAGGAACTGGAAATCGGTGGTGTCGAGGCGGACCCGCTCGACCGTCTCGGCGGAGCGGAAACGGACGTTGTTCTTGCGCCCGTCGATCAGGTTCTTCATCTCGACCTGCATATAGGCGCCGCCCTTGCCGGGCTGGGTGTGCTGGATCTTGACCGCGCGCCAGATGCCGCCTTCATATTCGATGATGTTGCCGGGACGGATGTCCACGCCGCTGATCTTCATGGGTCCACCTGAGTGTAAGGATTTGAAAGAGCCGGCGGGCGCAATAGCCGCAGCGGGCCCGATTGGCAACTTGGCGCGTCGGTTTAGCGAGTCGGTTCGGGGCGCGGGGTCGCTCCGGCGATCTGGCCCACCAGCGCGACACCCTGGCCCACCGCGCGGATCAGATCGGCGATCGCGGCCTCATTGGCGCTTGCGGCACGGATCGCGCCCCGCAGCCGTGTGTCGATCTCGGCCGCGGCAACCGCCGCGCGCTGCGCCAGTCCCTTCACCTCCTGCGAGACCACGCGGAAGCCCCGGCCCGCCTCTCCGGCGCGCGCCGCCTCAAGCGTGGCGTTGAGCGCCAGCAAATTGGTCTGCCGCGACAATTGGCTGATGGATCGGCTGAGCGTGGCGATCTCGTCGAGCTGGGCGCGCAGGTCGATCGCGGTACGCTCGGTCTGGAGCGTCGCCGCCTGCACCGCGCCCGCCACCTCGGCCAGCGCGGCGGAATCGCCGCCCGCGCTCGCCGGGCGATCCTCGGGATGTGACGGCATGCTCTCTCCTTGCCTTATCACAGGCACTTAGCGCCCGAACCGGCTGTCAGATAGTCCCGGCCCGCCGCGCCGTCCAGCGGTAGAGCCCGATCACCAGCGCGATCGTCAGCATCGTCCCCGCCGCCATCGCGACGCCCTCATGCCCCTCGCCGATCAGCGCGAGCGGCGAACCGCTGCCGGTCGCGACGATCAGCCCCGCCAGCAGCACCCCGAACAGGCTTTCGCCGACGATGAAGCCCGAGGCGAGCAACACCCCCATGCGCTGCGACACCGGATCGGGATGGCGGCGGTTATAGATGGTGCCGATCACCGCGCCGATCACCACCGGCAGGGTTGCCGACATCGGCAGATAGATCCCGATCCCGACCGCGAGCGGAGGCAGGCGGATCCAGCCCTTCCGTCCGAAAGCCATGTCGAGCAGGACGAGCAGCGCGCCGACCGCGGCGCCGATGCCGATCATCCCCCAGTCGAGCCCCTCGCCCAATATTCCGCGCGCGAGCCCCGCGATCAGGGTCGCCTGTGGCGCGGGAAGCGGATCGGACGGAGTCGGCAGTCCGGTGCCGGGCAGAGGGGCGAATCCATAGGCGGCGTTCAGCAGATCGAGGATCGGCGGGATCACCGCCGATCCGGCGAGCACGCCGACCATCAGCGCGACCTGCTGCTTCCACGGGGTCGCGCCGATCAACTGGCCGGTCTTTAGATCCTGGAGATTATCGTTGGCGATCACCGCGCAGGCGAGCACCAGCCCGGTGACGAACAGCGCGAACGCCACCAGATGCGGCCCCGCGCCCGCATCGGCGATCGGCTGCACCCCGAAGGCGAGCAGCAGCGCCGACCCCAGCACGCCGAGGATCGCGAGTCCCGAGACAGGGCTGTTCGACGAGCCGATCAGCCCCGCCATATAGCCGCAGATTGCCGCGACGAAGGCGCCCATCACCAACACATATACATAAAAGGTGATCGAGAGCGGCAGTGCGAAAGGCGCGAGCGGCCCTGCTTGCGCGAAATGCCAGAGCAGGCCGACGATCAGCGGCGCCATCCCGGAGATGATCACCGCGAGCCAGCCGACCCCGATATCCTGCTCCTCGACCGGCAGCAGCGCGCCCTCGATCTTGCGCGCCTTCGACGCCGCGACCGCCCCGGCGAGCCCGCGCCACAGCGGCCGGGCGAGCTTGATCATCGTCCAGATCGCGGCAATTCCAATCACCCCGGCGCCCAGAAAGCGCACCTGGCCGCCGAACACCGCGCGCGCGGCATCCTCGGCCGCGCCCGGCGTCGCCGCGATCGCCGACAGGATCGGGGTCGCGATTCCGAAGGCGATAACCAGCCCGAGCCCCATGGCGAGCCCCACCGACAGCCCGACCAGATGCCCCGCGCCGAGCAGGGCGAAGCTGAGCGAGGTCCACAGCCCGGTCGCGGCGAAGCTGGTGCCGAGCCGGAACCAGGTCGCGGCCTCGGCGGCGACCAGCCTGGTCGCGGCGAGCAGCGCGAAACCCATCGAGGCGACCGTGCCGAGCAGGATCGTCCGCAGCCCGACTCGCGACTCGGCGGCGCCCTCCTGCGTCTGGGTGCCCACCCTCAGCACCTCGGCCGCAGCGACGCCTTCGGGATAGGGCAGGTCCGATCCGGTGACGAGTGCCCGCCGCAACGGCACCGACAGCACCACCCCCATCATCCCGCCCGCCGCACACAGCAGGAAAGTCTGCCAGAAGGGAAAGCCCTGCCACCAGCCGACCATCACCAGCCCGGGCAGGACGAAGATGATCGAGGCGATGCACCCCGCCGCCGACGCGACCGTCTGGACGATATTATTCTCGAAAATATTGCTGTTCTTCACCAGCCGCAGGATCGCCATCGAGATCACAGCGGCGGGAATCGAGGTCGCAAATGTGAGCCCGACGCGCAGGCCCAGATAGACGTTGGCCGAGGTGAAGACGAAGGTGATCAACGCGCCGAGGATCAGGCCCCTGAGGGTGAGTTCGCGCGCATGGGCCGCACCACCGCCGATCCGTTCCGCCATGTCCGCTCCCGAGCCGTTCGAACCGAGCATGGCGTGCGGAACGCAGGCTGGCAATCCACCCTGTCGCCGCATCCCGCAGTTGCGAGCAAGATTCGCACGATCAGCGTGAACTTACAGGCTTGATGGTTAAATATCGTGCCAATTCAATATGATGATGGTTTTCCTGACAGGAATGTATTTTTTTGCTTGCAAATATCTCTTCGCAGTTGCACAAAGATAGGGCCTTTCAGGCATCCTCTCCTAAAACTTTCAAGGCCGGTCCCTCGGGATCGGCCCTTTTTTTGCGCGTGCGGGAACGCAGGTCTCGCGGCGCGGTGACAAGTCGCTGAAAAGGACGAGATTCGTCGGAGCGGGGGGATTTCGACAACTAGAGTCTGTTTCAGCGAAGCTGAAACGGCGGTGGAACCAACCCTAGGTAATCGGAGATGCCCAGTGGCTCGAAGAGGCAAGCGCGAAGACCGCGTCCGAGCGGTAGCGAGGGAGCGAAGGCCCGCCGATGCTGGCCGCCCGCCGTGTGAGGGGAAAAGCTAAGACGCGCCCAATATGAAGCTGCGCACCTGCGGGTAGATCTGGTTGTCCCATTTCCGGCCGCTGAACACGCCATAATGCCCGACCCCGGCCTGGAGATAATGGCTCTTCATATGCGGGCGCAGCCCGGTGCACAGGTCGTGCGCCGCCGAGGTCTGGCCGACCGCGCAGATATCGTCGCGTTCGCCCTCGACGGTGAGCAGCGCGGTGCGGCGGATCTGGCCGCAGTCGATCCGCTGGCCGCGATAGTCGAGTTCGCCTTTGGCGAGCAGTGCACGCTGGAACACCCGGTCGATCGTCTCGAGATAGAATTCAGCGGTAAGGTCGAGCACCGCGAAATATTCGTCATAGAATTCGCGGATCGCCCGCGCCTCGTCGGCCTCGCCATCGGCCAGATGCTGATAGAGCGCGCGGTGCTGATCATAATGGCGGGCCGAGTTCATCGACACAAAGGCGGTGAGCTGGAGGAAGCCGGGATAGACGCGCCGGCCGCGGCCCTCATAGCGCAACGGCACGTTGTGGATCACATTGTCGGCGAACCACTGATAGTCGTGGCTGGTGGCAAGCTCGTTGACAACGGTCGGGCTGACCCGCACATCGACCGGCCCGCCCATCAGGGTCAGGCTGCGCGGGGTCGCCGGATTGTCGTCCTTCGACATCAGCGCAACCGACGCGAGCGCGGGAACGCATGGCTGGCATACCGCGACCATATGCGCGCGGGGGCCGATCTGCTCCATGAAATGGACGAGATGGTCGACATAGTCGTCGAAACCGAACGTTCCCGCCGCAAGCGGAATGTCGCGGGCGTTCTTCCAGTCGGTGATATAGACGTCATGGTCGCGCAGCAGCGTCTGCACGGTCTGGCGCAGCAGCGTCGCGAAATGGCCCGAGATCGGTGCGACCAGCAGCACCTTCGGCTGCAACAGGCCGGCGCCGTCCTCCTTGACGAAGTGGAGCAGGTCGCAAAAGGGCGTCGCGGCGGCCACTTCCTCACGGACAGCCACCTCCATATTTCCCGACAGCACCCGATCGATCGCATAAGGCGGGCGCTCGGCGGTGAGCTTGGTGTGGGCGACCATGTCCATCGCCGCGAACAGGCTGTTGGCCAAGGGCTGCTGCCCCAGCGCGCCCAGCATCGGCCGCATGCGCAGTCCCGCATCCGCGAACATCCGCATCGGAGCGGCCAGGTCGGTCATCGTCTGGAAGAACTGGTACAGCATGCGGCGACGGTTCCCGGGGCTCGGATTCCCGCCCCATGAGCTGATGTAACGACTTTATGTTGCACCGCGCCATAAAATTTTGACGCCTCCGCATATTTGGTGCCATGATCAGATTATCAGGGGGATGCCGATGCCGGACGCCGTGCTCACCATTTCAAGCCGCAACTACTCCTCATGGTCGCTGCGCGGCTGGCTGCTGTGCAAACTGGCCGGGCTCGACCTGGTCGAGGAGCCGGTGCCGATCGATACGCCCGGGCAGCGTGCAGAGCTGCTGTTGCTGTCCCCGTCGGTGCTGGTGCCGCGGCTGACCCATGAGGGCGCGAGTGTGTGGGACACGCTCGCCATCGCCGAATATCTCAACGAGACCTTCCCCGACGCCGGCCTCTATCCGGCCGACAAGCTGGCCCGCGCGCATTGCCGATCGGTCTCGGGCGAGATCCATTCGGGCTTCCACAACCTGCGCTCGGCGCTGCCGATGAATCTGCGCGCGCGGCACGAGAGCTTTCCGCTGTTCGCGGGCGCCCGCCCCGATATCGAGCGGGTCCATGCGATCTGGCGCGACTGCATCGCGCGTTATGGCGGGCCCTGGCTGTTCGGCGCGGCGCCCACCGTCGCCGATGCGATGTTCGCGCCGGTCGTCACCCGCTTCACGACCTATGCCATCCCGCTCGACGCGGTCTGCAGCGCCTATGCCGCGACGATAATGGAATGGCCGCTGATGAAGGCATGGGTCAAGGCCGCACTCGGGGAACCCGAAGAGGTCGAAGAGCTCGACGCGGAGTTCTGATTCCTCCCCGGAAACGGGGAGGATCTAGGAGGTGAGCGTGCGCTCCCACGCCAGCGCGTGCGCCACGATCGTGTCGAGATCGGCGAGCCTCGGCCGCCACGGCGTGGTCGCGAGGATGCGGCTGTTGTCGGCGATCAGCGCGTCAGGGTCGCCCGCGCGGCGCGGTTCCATGCGGCGAGTGACCGCGACATCGGCGATCCGGTCGACCGAATCGAGCACCTCAAGCACCGAGAAGCCGCGCCCATAGCCGCAATTCATCACATGGCTGTCACCGGGCGCCGCGATCAGCGTGTCGAGGGCGTGGAGATGCGCGTCGGCGAGGTCGGAGACATGGATATAGTCGCGCACCCCGGTACCGTCGGGGGTGGCATAGTCGGTACCGAATATCGCCACCTCGGCGCGCCGCCCGAGCGCCGCCTCGACCGCGACCTTGATCAGATGGGTCGCGCCCGCCGTCGACTGGCCGGTACGGCCGTCGGGATCGGCGCCTGCGACGTTGAAATAGCGCAGCGCGCAATAGTTGATCGGATGCGCGGCAGCGACATCCTTCAGCATCACCTCGGTCATCAGCTTCGACATGCCATAGGGGTTGATCGGGATCGTCGGCATATCCTCGCGCACCGGAATGCTCGCGGGGATGCCATAGGTCGCCGCGGTCGACGAGAAGATGAAGTGCCGCACTCCCCCGGTCACCGCGCTCTCGATCAGCGACCGGCTGTTGGCGGTGTTGTTGCGATAATATTTGAGCGGGTCGGACACCGATTCGGGCACCACCACCGATCCCGCGAAATGCAGGATCGCACCAATCCCGTCCCCGGCGATGATGTCCGCGACCAGTGCCGAATCGGCAATATCGCCTTCATGAAAGCGCGCGCGCGGATCGACCGCCCGGCGGAAGCCGGTGACGAGATTGTCGATGACCGACACCGCCCACCCCGCATCGAGCAGCGCCAGCACCGCATGGCTGCCGATATAGCCGGCGCCGCCGGTGACGAGGACGGAGAAGGGCCTGGATGTCATGCGCCTGATTATCCCCATGGCCTGTCACCGGTCAAACCATGTTGCGCCACGGCGGTTCCGACGAGCGGCGAACATGGTCCCGATTAGCGGGGAAAAACGGGCACCAACCCCGCCGCAAAGGCGATGCGCACCGCCTCCGCCACGCTGCGCACGCCCAGCTTGTCCATCAGGTTGGCGCGGTAGATCTCCACCGTGCGCGGGCTGATGTCGAGCTCATAGGCGATGATCTTGTTTGCCTTGCCGTCGATCAGCCCAAGCAGCACATCGCGTTCGCGCGGGGTAAGCCGATCGATATTATCGCGCGCGGTCTGGATCGCGCTCGCCTCCTTCTCGCGGTCCTCGATCCGGGCGAAGCCGCTGCGCAACGCGCTGAGCAGCATTCTGTTGTCATAGGGCTTCTCGATGAAGTCGATCGCGCCCGCCTTCATCGCCTCGACCGCGATGGCGATGTCGCCCTGGCCGGTGAGCAGGATCGTCTCGAAGCGGTCGTCGATCTTCTGAAGCCGGCGCAGCACCTCCAGCCCGTCGATCCCCGGCATGTTGAGGTCGAGCAGAACGCAGCCCGCCCCGATTTCGGGCAGCCGCGCCAGGAACGCCTCGCCTGAAGCGAAGCTGGTCGTCGCGAAGCCGCCCGCCGCGTCGAGCAGCACCTCTACCGAGTGGCGCAGCGCGTCGTCATCGTCGACGACATAGACTTGGCGGCTGATCATCGGGCCATATCCTCTTCCATGACGGGAAGGGTGAAGCGGAAGACCGCACCTCCCGCTTCGGCCACCGCCGCCGACAACTGCCCGCCATGCGCCTCGACGATCCGGCGCGAGATGGCGAGGCCGAAGCCGAGACCCTCATGCTTGGTGGTCGCGAACGGGCTGAACAGCCTTTCCAGCATCACCGGCGCGATCCCGGGTCCCGAATCCTCTACCGCGATCTCAATCAAATTATCCCTCGCCATGCTCGTTGTTATACGGATCTCGCGGCGCCCGTTGCCGCCATGCGCCGCCATCGCATCGGCGGCGTTTCGGATCAGGTTGACCAGCACCTGCTGGATCTGAATCCGGTCGCCGAGCACCTGCCGGTCCTCGCTTTCGAAATCGTAGGACAGCCGGACGCCGAAACCGCCCGAGTTGAACAGCGCCAGCGCCGCGGCCTCGCGGACGAGGCTGGCGAGCCGCTCTGCACGCATGTCTGTCTCGCCGCGCAGGATGAAGGCACGCAGCCGGCGGATGATCTCGCCGGCGCGCGACGCCTGTTCGCCGGCGCGGTGGATTGCGTGACGAAAACGCTGGGCATCGGTCGGTTCGCCATTGTCGAGCATCAGGTCGGCGGCGCCCAGGAAATTGACGATCGCCGACAGCGGCTGGCTCAGCTCGTGCGCCAGCGCACCCGCCATTTCGCCCATCATGCCCAGCCGCGAGACCTGAGCGAGGTCGTTGTTGAGCCGACGGAATTTCTCCTCCGAGGCGATAGCGGGGCGCATGTCGCGGCCGAACACCACGAACATCCGCGTGCCTTCGACCACCGCGTCGCCCACCACGAACGAGATCGGCACCACCTCCCCATCGGCGCGGCGGACGTTGAGCGGCAGCGGCCAGGCGGTCCCGACGCCGCGGTTGATGGCGGTGTTGAGGTCGCGTCGCACCGCGGACGGGCCGCGCCCGTCCTCGATCAGGTCTGTAACCAGCCGTCCCACCAACTGCTGCTCCGAATAGCCGAGCAGGCGGCAGGCGGTCGCGCTGGCGGCGCGGACGACGCCACGCTCGCTGCTTACGAACATCGCGTCGGGCACCGTCGCGAGTATCGCCCGGCGCTCGGCCTCGCCCGCGCGCAGCGCCTGTTCGCGCTCGCGGCGCTCGGTGACGTCGAGATGGGTACCGAGCAGGCGGACCGGACGACCATCGGCATCGCGGATGATCCGCGCCCAGCCCTCGGCGATCCGCAGGCTGTTGTCAGGGAGGCGGAAGTCCAGGTCGAAATGGATGCGATCCTGGCCGGCCGCGATCGCCTTGTCGACGATCTCGCGGATGCGCCGATAATAGTCCGATTGCCAATGCGCGGGCGATCCCGGCGTGTCGAGGCCGGCGATGGGTCGCCCGAAAAAGGCGTCGCCCGGGGTGGTCCAGATCGTCTGCCGGGTGACCAGATCGACCTCATAGATGAAGATGCCCTGCACCGAGACCGCAGTGGCGAGGCGCGCCTCGGTGAGCCGCAACGCCAATTCGGCCTCGCGCGTACCGGTGACGTCGGTCACGGCGATCACCGCCGAATAATAGCCCCCGCCATGATCGAAGCGCCGGACATGATCCTGGACGATCAGCTCATGGCCGTCGCGATGCCGTTCGGTCACCTCATGGACGAGGCCGTTCTGAGTCGCGAGCCGGCCCCACAGTTCGGCCGGGGGCAGCTGCGTCCGGCTGTCGAGCAGGTCGATCCGGCGTCGCCCGATCGCACGCGCGGCAGGCCAGCCATAAAGCTCTTCGCAGCCGCCCGACCAGTGGCGGATCACCCCCTTCTGGTCGAGGATCATCACCGCCACCATGTCGACCGCATCCATCAGTTCGCCGCGCGCGAGGCGGAGCGCGATGTGCGGGCGCGCGCGCCATGTCTGAACGAGCCCGGCCGCAGCCCCGCCGCCCACGATCAGCAACAGCAGCAGGCGCGGCGCATCGATCCGGGTGAAGGGCGGGAGACGGAGCGCAGCGGCGACGAGCGACAACCCCAGGATGGCCGTGAGCAGCGCCAAAAGACCGATGGTCCGGCGATCAAGGGCCATCCGCGTCCAGACGCGCAGCATCAGATCATGGGCCCGCGTCTGCCTGTCCCTCTCTGTTGGCGGCGGATGCCGGTCGAGGTGTCAGACTAACATTGGTGGAAGTTGGCCGGAAGCCGAACATTTACGGGCTTTACCGCAAGGTTCTGCAGCCTTAGCTTGAGCGGTCGTCTGCCATTGCCAGCCCGGCCATTGCCAGGATCGCATGCGCCTGATCGAGATGCAGCCGCTCGACCATCTCACCGCCCACCCTGATCGCGCCCTTGCCGGCATTTTCGGGCGCGGCAAAACCTGCGACCGCCGCTTCGGCCCAGGCGATCTCGGCCGCATCGGGGCTGAAGCCGCGATTGGCCGCCTCGATCTGGCGGGGATGGATCAGCGTCTTGCCGTCAAACCCATAAGCCCGCGCCTCGGCGCATTGCCGCGCCAGCCCCGCCTCGTCGTCGAACGCATTATAGACGCCGTCGAGGATGGCGAGGCCGTGCCCCTTCGCGGCCGCGACCGCGAGCGCCATCATCCCGACAAAGGGCGTCCGCTCGACGGTCAGCTTCGCGCCCATCTCCTTGGCGAGATCATTGGTGCCCAGCACGAATGCACCCGGTCGCGCCGCCGCCATCGCCTCGGCGATCATATCGAGCCGGAAGATCGCGCGCGTCGTCTCGACCATCGCCCAGAAGCCGGTCGGCGCGGGTGCCGCCGCCATCGCCTGCTGGTAGAGCCGTACCGTTTCGGCATCGCCGACCTTGGGAGCGAGGATCGCGTCGGCACCCGATGATGCGACCGCTTCGAGATCGGCCTCGGCCCAGGGGGTACCGAGCGCATTGACGCGGATCACCAGCTCGCGACGGCCGAACCCGCCCGCCTTCACCGCAGCGACGGCATTGGCGCGCGCCTCCGCCTTCGCCTCGGGGGCCACCGCATCCTCCAGGTCGAGGATCACGACGTCGCACGGCAGCGAGCGCGCCTTCTCGATCGCGCGCGTGTTGGAAGCGGGCATGTAGAGTGCGCTGCGGCGCGGGCGGATAGGCATGGCTGTACTCCTGTTCCTCCCCGTGCCGGGCAGGAACAGGTCCGTCAATGCACGAAGCGGGCGACGACCTCGCGATAGGAGCGGCTGACCTTCACCTGCGCGCCCGAATCGAGCACCAGGAAGCATTCGCCATTGGTGTGCGGCTTGACCTGGCGGACCAGATCGAGATTGACGATCGTCGAGCGGTGGACGCGCTGGAACCGGCGCGGATCGAGGCGCCTCTCCAGATCCTTCATCGTCTCGCGCAGGATCAGCGTATTGTCGCCGGTATAGATGCACATATAGTCGCCGGCGGCGTCGATCCGCTCGATCGTGTCGACATCGACGCGGAAAATCTGGCCGCGATCCTTGATGTTGATCATCTTCTCGAAGCGGTTCGAGGCGGGCTGATCGTCGCCATCGACGAAACTGTCAGCGGCGTCGGGAGCGACCTCCTGCAGCACTTCCTTGAGGCGCCCGGCTTCCTCGACTCCACGCTTCTCGGTGAGCCGCTGGCGTACACGGTCAAGCGTGTCGGCCAGCCGCTGCTCGTCGACGGGCTTGAGCAGATAGTCCATCGCCTGTGCTTCGAAGGCGCGGATCGCATGGTCCTGATAGGCGGTGACGAAGACGAACAGGGGCGGCTCGACCTCCATCAGCCCCTGGATCACCGAAAAGCCGTCAAACCCCGGCATCTGGATGTCGAGGAAGACGAGGTCGGGCTTGTGGGTCTTGATCGCCCGGATCGCCTCGCGGCCATTGAGGCAGGTTTCGATGATTTCGACATCCTCGTGTGGCGCCAGCCTCAGTTGCAGGCCCTGAATGGCCAGCGGCTCGTCGTCGACGAGAATAGTTCGAATCGTCATGCACTGTCCTTGCGCTGTTTCGCGGTCTGGAAGGGAATGTCGATCACGACACCAAAGCCTTCCTTCCGGTCAGTCTGGACCTCAAATCGCTGGTCCGTGCCATAAGCCTGCGCCAGTCTGTCGCGAATATTCGCCAGACCGACGCCGGTTGAGTAGGTGGGACGGGTCACCCCATCGGTCAACCCCGGCCCTGTGTCCGTAACCGTAATCACCAAACGGCGTTCGGGTTCCATTCCGGCCAGTTCCGCCGCGATGAAAATATCGGCCCCTTCCTCGAGCGGGGTGACCGCATATTTGATCGCATTCTCGACCAGCGGCTGGAGCAGCAGCGAAGGCAGGCGCGCCTCGGTCGCCGCCGGGTCGACCTCGAAATTGGCGCGCAGCCGATCCTCGAACCGCATCTTCTCGATATCGAGATAGAGTTTGAGCGTCTCGACTTCCTGCGCAAGGCTCACCGTACCCTCGGGCTCGTTCGCCAGCGTGTAGCGCAGGAAAGAGGACAGTCGCGACAGCATCGCATTGGCGCGCTGGGTTTCCTTGAGCAGCACCAGCGTCGAGATCGAATTGAGCGTGTTGAACAGGAAATGGGGATTGAGCTGGTAGCGCAGCATCGCCAGCTGCGCCGAGGACGCCTGGCTTTCGAGACGCTCTACCCGGTCCGACTGCTCTTCGAGCAGCAGATAGAAATTGATGCCGAAATAGAGCGCCGACCAGGCCGCTAGCAGCGCGAAATCGAGCAGGATCGCGCCGAAGAACTGGATGCCCTGCGGCATCTCCTCAGGCCGGTAGAAGGTCGCGTGCGCCCAGGTCTCGATCGAGGAGAAGATCGCGGCCGCCAGCAGCAGGATCAGGATCGAGACGGTCCAGGTGATCACCGGCCGAAGCTTGATCAGCCGGCGATAGGCCGACGCCATCAGCAGGGTAAGCGAATAGCCGGTCGCGGTGGTGAGCGCGGTCGGAACGACGAACAGCAGCCCCATATTATTGGCGAGCCCGCCGAGCGAGCGCAGCACGAAATAGCCGGTCCACCCTGCCGACTGGAGCACCCAGAAGGCATGGTTCTTGTCATCGAAGAAGGGCTTCGCGCCGAGGAGCTTAGGGGCCATGGAACGCAGGTCTTAGAGGAAAGGGGGAGAGTTTCAAAACGTCTCGGTCATCCCTCTTATGTCGTCATACCGATCTTGTCTCAGAATGTGCTCGTCAATCCGTCCCACCGCGCTCGTTGCGGAGCGGGTGCCGAAACATCTGCGTTGATGACGCCGGGAGCGGCGCGCGACATCAAACGTCCAGATTCGCCACGTTCAGCGCATTTTCCTGGATGAACTCACGGCGCGGCTCGACCACGTCGCCCATCAGCCGGGTGAAGATCTCGTCGGCGATGTCGGCCTGCGCGACCTCGACCTGGAGCATCGAGCGGTTGGCGGGATCGAGCGTGGTTTCCCATAGCTGTTCGGCGTTCATCTCGCCGAGACCCTTGTAGCGCTGCACCGACATGCCCTTGCGGCCCGCCGCAAGGATCGCGTCGAGCAGGTCCGACGGCTGGTGGACCGCGGTGCCGCGGGTATCGGCGACAGGCTCGTCGTCCTCCTCGACAGCGGCGGCCGGGGTCGCGCTCTTGAGCGGCACCAGTCGTGCCGACTGACGGTAGCTGTCGGCCTGCTCGGTCGCCAGCGAGTGGAGCTTGCGCGCCTCGGCCGAGCGGATGAACGCCGGGTCGATGATGTGATGGTCGGTCACCCCGCGCCAGCGCCGCTGGAGGTGATAGCCGCCATCCTCGGACAGGTCGCCACTCCAGACCGCCTCGGGATCGATCCGGCCCATCCACCCGGCAACCGCGCGGGCGGAGGCCCGGTGGCCATCGTCGCCCGATGCCGGATCGAGCGCCCCGGTCAGCGCCAGCGCCTCGATGATCGCGGGATCGTAGCGCTTGGGCACATAGCGCATCAGCGACTTCATCCGCCGGGCATGTTCGACCAGCGTGCGCAAGTCGTCGCCCGACCGCGCGCCGCCGGGCGCTTCGAGGATCATCAGGCCGAGCCCCGCGGTGACGAGATATTCGTCGAGCGCGGCATCGTCCTTTAGATAGACTTCGGACCGGCCCTTCGCGACCTTATAGAGCGGCGGCTGGGCGATATAGAGGTGCCCGGCGTCGATGATCGGCTTCATATGCCGATAGAAGAAGGTGAGCAGCAGGGTACGGATATGCGCGCCGTCGACATCGGCGTCGGTCATGATCACGATCTTGTGATAGCGCAGCTTTTCGAGGTTGAAATCGTCGCGGCCGATGCCGGTGCCCATCGCCTGGATCAGCGTGCCGACCTCCTTCGAAGACAGCATCCGGTCGAAGCGCGCGCGCTCGACGTTCAGGATCTTGCCCTTGAGCGGCAGGATCGCCTGATAGACGCGGTCGCGGCCCTGCTTGGCCGAGCCGCCGGCCGAGTCGCCCTCGACCAGATAGAGTTCACACTTGCTGGGGTCGCGCTCCTGGCAGTCGGCGAGCTTGCCGGGCAGCGAGGCGATGTCCATCACCCCCTTGCGCCGGGTCAGCTCGCGCGCCTTCTTGGCGGCTTCACGCGCGGCGGCGGCGTCGATCACCTTCTGGATGATCGAGCGGGCATGGCCGGGATTTTCCTCCAGCCATTCGGCAAGCTTGTCGGCCATCAGGCTTTCGAGCGGCTGACGCACCTCGGACGAGACCAGCTTGTCCTTGGTCTGCGACGAGAATTTGGGATCGGGCAGCTTGACCGAAACGATCGCGGTGAGCCCCTCGCGCATGTCGTCGCCGGTGAGGCTGACCTTCTCCTTCTTCAGCGCGCCCGATTTCTCGGCATAATTATTGAGCGTGCGGGTCAGCGCCGCGCGGAAGGCGGCGAGATGGGTGCCGCCGTCGCGCTGCGGGATGTTGTTGGTGAAGCAGAGGACCTGCTCATAATAGCTGTCATTCCATTCGAGCGCGACATCGATGCCGACATCGTCGCGCTGGCCGTTGATCGCCACGGGATCGGGCATCAGCGGCACCTTGGTACGGTCGAGATATTTGACGAAGGCGGCGATCCCGCCCTCGTAGAACAGCTCGATCTCCTTGCGCTCGGCATGGCGCTCGTCCGCGAGGAACAGGCGGACCCCCGAGTTGAGGAAGGCGAGCTCGCGGTAGCGATGCTCGAGCTTCTCGAAATCGAAATCGAGGATCTTGAAGGTCGTCGCCGAGGGGGTGAAGGTGACCTTGGTGCCCTTCTTGCCGTTCGCCGGGCCGACCACCTTGAGCGGGGCCACCGCGTCGCCGCGCTGGAATCGCATATAATGCTCTTCGCCGTCGCGCCAGATCGTCAGGTCGAGGATGTCGCTGAGCGCGTTGACCACCGACACGCCGACCCCGTGCAGGCCGCCCGAAACCTTATAGGCATTGGCGTCATTGGTGTTGTCGAACTTCCCGCCCGCATGGAGCTGGGTCATGATCACTTCTGCCGCCGACACACCTTCTTCGGCATGGATGCCGGTGGGAATGCCGCGGCCATTATCCTCGACCGAAACCGATCCGTCGGGGTTCAGGGTGATGATGATCCGGTCGCAATGGCCCGCCAGCGCCTCGTCGATCGCATTGTCCGACACCTCGAACACCATATGGTGGAGGCCCGATCCGTCGTCGGTATCGCCAATATACATGCCGGGGCGTTTGCGGACCGCATCGAGGCCCTTCAGGACCTTGATCGAATCGGCGCCGTAGCTGTTGGTGTTGGGAGTATTTTCGGTTTCGTTGGTCATGCCAAGCCTATAGCGGCGGCTGTCACAAAATCCAAAAAAAACGGTGCTGAAGCTTATTCGCCGCCCCGGCGGAGGCCGGGGCCGCCGGAGGTCAGAGTGCAACGTCGTCCCCGGCGTCTGGCGGCCCCGGCCTCCGCCGGGGCGGCGAAAGTTCCTACATCCGCGTGCGCAGCGGGGTCCGCTTGACGACGCCCTTCAGCACCTTGTTGCCATAAGCGCGCATGATCACCGCAGCGTCGTGCGAGTTGAGCAGGACGACGCGGGTGCCGCCCGACAGCAGCGCCTCGATCGTGCTGATCCCGGCGGCGTGCTTTGCGCACATATCGGTCACCTGCTGGACCGACGCATCGACGTTAAGCGCGCGCGACATGGCCAAGGCTCCCTACGCTGCGGCTGGAGAGAAGATAGGGGCGCGGGCCGCGCGATGGGCGGCTCGCGCGCGCCGAATGGATCGCCGCCGCATATAGGTCGGCCAGGCCGCGATGCGCCGCCCGTGCCTCGATGCCGTTGGCGACGGCGGCCTTCATCAGCGACAGCTGATGCCTGAAATAGAGATAGTTGAGGTCCATGACCCGTCTCCTCGGCTTGTAAGCGGGAGCGCGATTGTCTCTCAGTCACCGGCGCTTACGGGCGTTGGTCCAGTGATGTGCAGGACCTAGCAGGGATCGGCGCGACTGTCGCCCTTATTAGCCCCCATGTCGCCGTTCCGCGTATTGCCGATGCTGTGAAAATGACGGAGCGGACGAACGGATGAAAATGGCCGAGCGCGTCATCCAGCCACTGTTCGCCGCGTTGCTCGCCGTCGCGGTGCCTGCCGACGCGCGGCCGATCGTCATCGCGCTCGGCGGCGACATGATCGGCCCCTATCGCGAACTGCCCGCAGGAATCGACCCTGGCTTCGACGCCGTCGCCGCGCTGTTCCGCCAGGCCGATATCGGCTTCGCGAACCAGGAGGGCGCGATATTCGACATGGAAGGCTTTACCGGCCATCCGGCACCCGAAACCGGCGGCGGCTATCCGCGCCAGCCCCGCGCCTTCGCCGCCGGGCTGCGCGCGATGGGGATCGCCCTGGTCTCGAAGGCGAACAACCATGGCACCGACTGGGGCGTCGACGGACTACTGGCGAGCCTCGACGCGCTGGCTGCGGCGGGTATCGCGGCGGCGGGCGCGGGCGCCGATCCGGCGTCGGCCTGCGCCCCCGCCTTTGTCGACCTTCCCGGTGCCCGGGTCGCGCTGGTCAGCGCTGCCACCACTTTCCCGCCAATGTCGCTGCCGGTGGCGGCGGTCGCGCGGCGCGGGGTAACCTCGCGGCCGGGGCCGGGAATCTGCGCGATCCATGTCCAGCCGGTGCGGCGGGTGACCGCCCGCCAGCTTGACGCCTTGCGCGCCATCGCCGGGCCGGTGGCGATGACGGGCGGCCCCGATGGCCGCGACGTGCGGATCGGCGACCAGCATTTCCGCGCCGCCGACACGCCGGGGCTCAGCTGGGACATGAAGGCCGATGATGTCGCGCCGGTGGTCGCCGCGATCGGCAATGCCGACAAGGCGCCTGCGCTGGTGATGTTCGCGGTTCATGCGCATGAGACCGCAGGTACCGTCGACGACATGCCACCCGTCGATTTCGAGCCGCTCGTCCTCCACCGCGCCAATGAGGCGCCCGGCGCCAATGACCCGATCCCGGCCGCCTTCGTGCCCGCGCTGTTCCACCAGGCGATCGATGCGGGCGCCGACATCGTCGTGCGGACCGGCCCGCACCAGATCGGCGGGATCGAGATCTACCGGGGCAAGCCGATCTTCTACAGCCTCGGCAGCCTGTTCTTCGATTTCGGCGGGCGGCGCGGCTATACCGCGGCGGCGGGCCAGAGCATCACCTTCCCCGCCGAGTGGTTCGAGACGGTGATTCCCCGGCTGGTGTTCGACGCCGGGCGGCTGCGCGAGATCCGCCTGTTCCCCGCGCTGATCGACGGCGAGGCCGGACCGACCGGCGGACTGCCGCGCATGGCATCCGGCGCCGATGCACGCCGCATATTGTCGCGGCTGCGCGATCTGTCGCTGGTGTACGGCACCGAGATTCGGGTCGAGGGCGACGTCGGCGTCGTACGGCTGCACTGAATGCGTATTGATCGGTGCGCCAGTTGGGCGTCATCCCGGCGAAAGCCGGGATCCCGCTTCTTCGTTCGTCGAGAGAAGGCAGCGAGATTCCAGCTTTCGCTGGAATGACGAAAAGGGGTGTTGGCATCCCAAGGAGAACGACATGCGGAGCTCAGCCTTCATCATCACCCTCGCAGCCCTCGCCTGGCCCGCCACGGCACCGGCCAAGGATCGCCCGCCGGTCGAACGGCTGCCGCAGGTGATGACCGGCGGCACCGCGCGGCCCTTTTCCGAAGGGGTGCGGGTCGGCGACATCCTCTATCTGTCGGGGCAGATCGGCGCCGGGCCCGACGGCAAGCTGCCCGAGGGCATGGAAGCGCAGGCGCGGGTCGTGCTCGACCGGATCGGCGGCAGCCTGAAGAAGGCCGGCGTCGGCTGGAAGAATGTGGTGCGCTGCCTGGTGATGCTCGAAAACATGTCCGACTGGCCCGCCTTCAACATGATCTATGCAAGCTATGTCGATCCCGCAAACCTGCCCGCGCGCAGCGCGTTCGGCGCCGATGGGCTCGCACTCGGCGCACTCGTCGAGGTACAGTGCGACGCCTATGTGCCCTGACCCGATTCAACCACCCCGCCGCTGACCGCCAGCCAGGTCGCCTCGCCGATCCCGTCGAACAGCGCGCGTTCGGTGCCGGTCAGCCAGATCTGGCCGCCGCTTTGCGCCAGCCGCTCGAACAGCGCGGCGCGGCGCAGTGGGTCGAGATGCGCGGCGACCTCGTCCATCAGCAATAGCGGCCGCCGTCCGCGCCGTTCGGCGACGAGGTCGGCATGGGCGAGGACGAGGCCGAGCAGCAGCGCCTTCTGTTCGCCGGTCGAGGCGCGCGCGGCGGGCTGCGCCTTGGCGGCATGGGAGACGGCGAGGTCCTGACGATGCGGACCGGCGAGGGTGCGTCCGGCGGCAGCGTCGCGGGCGCGGCCCCGGCGCAGTTCGTCGGCCAGCGGCAGATCGCCGGGGCGCCAGCCGTCGATCGCCAGGCTTGCGCGCGCGAAGGGGGTTTCAGGCTCGGCGGCGATCCTCGCGTCGAGCGCGGCGACGGTGCGTGCGCGCGCCTCGGCGACTGCCTGGCCATGCTCGGCCAGCTGGATCTCCAGCGCGTCGAGCCAGGCGATGTCGGGGCGCCCTTCGGCGGCGAGCAGCTTGTTGCGCGCGCGCATCGCGGCGTCATAGCGGCTGGCATGGTGGGCATGGCCGGGCTCGATCGCGAACACCAGCCGGTCGAGGAAGCGGCGCCGGCCTTCGGCGCCCTCGCTGAACAGCCGGTCCATCGCCGGGGTCAGCCAGAGCAGCGACAGCCATTCGCCGAGCGACGTGGCCGATGCCGTCGCGCCGTTGATCCGCACCTGCCGCCGCTCGGGCTGGGCGCTGCTGGTGCCGGTGCCGATCCGCACGTCATTGTCGAGCTCGGCGGCGACCGCGAAGCCGCCTGGGCCGCCGGCGCGCGCCATTTCGGCCAGCGCCGCGCCGCGCAGGCCGCGCCCGGGGCCGAGCATCGACACCGCTTCGAGGATATTGGTCTTGCCCGCGCCATTCTCGCCGGTCAGCACGACGAAGCCCGGCCCGGCGGCGATCGTCGCGGTAGCATAGGACCTGAAATCGGTCAGCATCAGGCGGGTGACGGTCATCGCGCCTCTTGTTGGCGATTTTGACGGTGAGGGGAACCTCCACCTTCGCTTCGTCATCCCAGCGGAAGCTGGGATCTCCCTTTTCTTCCTTCCCGCTGCCGGTAAGGTCGATAAGGCAGTGAGATCCCAGCTTTCGCTGGGATGACGAAGGAGGCGAGCATGCGTTGGACGTTGGGGATGGTGGCTGCCGCGACCTTGGCGCTCGCAGCGAGCCCCGCCGCCGCCGGCTTGCGCGCGGTCTATCTCGATATCGGTAAGGCGAAACAGCTCCAGATCGACGTCCATGACAATGGCGACGCGCGCATTAGCGAGGTGGGCAACGAAGATTATGGCCTGCTGATCGGCGGTGAGTTCTTCATCGTCGATGTCGAGGATGGCAAGCCCACCGTCGCGCGACTCAAGGATGTCGCGACCGCGATGGACCAGGTGCTGCCGCCGGTGTTCAAGGGGTTGTTCGACCTCGCCGCCGACGCCGCGCCGAAAGCCGAGCTGAAGATCGAGCCCGGCGAGCCCGGCAGCGCGGGCGGGCGCGACGGCCGGGTCTATCATGTCCGGGGACTCGACAGCGCCAGGCCCGACAAGCCGACCGACTATCTGATCAGCGCCGATTCCGACCTGAAGCCGGTCGGCCTCGCGCTCGAACAGTTCATGAATGCCGCGATCGTCCCCGCCGCGCCGCTGTTGGGCGCGCTTGCGACCGAACTGATCGCCGAGACGCGGACGATCTTCGCGCTGGGCACGCCGATCGACGTCGGGGGCCGCTTCCGCCTCAACCTCGCGGGCAAGGCGGCGTTTCCGGGCGCCTATTTTCGCCTGCCCGCCCAGCCGCAGAGCGTCGCCGCGCTGGTCGCGTCGATGAAGCTGTCGATGGGGAAAGACAAATAAAACCCTCTCCCCTTGGGGGAGAGGGTTTTTAATCTCAGTGCGCGATGCCGGCGGCCGCCAGAACTGCCAAGGTCATGATCTCGGCGGCAGTCGATGACATCGTCGCGATCTGGACCGGCTTTTCCATCCCGACCAGCATCGGGCCGACCACGGTGCCCTTGCCCAGTTCGCGCAGCAGCTTGGCCGAGATATTGGCCGACTGCAGCCCCGGCATCACCAGCACATTGGCCGGCCCCGACAGGCGGTTGAACGGATAGAGCTTCTGGATCGCCGGATTGAGCGCGGCATCGGGGGCCATCTCGCCCTCATATTCGAAGCTGACCCCGCGCGCGTCGAGCAGCCCGACCGCGCCGCGCACCAGATCGAGATAGCTGCCCGGCGGATTGCCGAAGGTCGAATAGCTGAGGAAGGCGACGCGCGGCTCATGGCCCATCCGCCGCGCGACGGCGGCGGTCGCCTCGGCGATGTCGGCGAGTTCCTCGGCCGACGGACGCTCGGTGACGGTGGTGTCGGCGATGAAGGTCGTGTGGCTCTGCCCGACGAAAAGGTGGATGCCGAGCGGCTTCTTGCCCTCGATCGGGTCCAGCACGCGACGGATCTGGCGGAAGGTCTGGCTATAGGTGCGGGTGACGCCGGTCACCATCGCATCGGCTTCGCCAAGTGCCAGCAGCAGCGCGCCGAAGATGTTGCGATCCTGGTTGACCATCGCCTGGACCTCGCGGCGCAGCGTGCCGCGGCGCTTGAGCCGGTCATAGAGATAATCGACCATCTTTTCGATGAGGTCCGAGGTCCGGCTGTTGTGCAGCTCGTAGGTTTCGGGATCGTCGACCCCCAGCTCGCGCAGCTTGTCGACCACATCCTCGCGGCCGACCAGTACCGGGGTGCCATAGCCGAGATTCTTGAACTGGATCGCGGCGCGCAGCACCACTTCCTCTTCGGCCTCGGCGAAGACGACGCGCTTGGGATGTGCGCGCGCGGTTTCGGAAGCCATGGTGAGCACCGAGGTGGTCGGGTTGAGCCGCGCCTTCAGGCTCTGCTTATAGGCTTCCATGTCGAGGATCGGCTTGCGTGCGACCCCGGTATCCATCGCCGCCTGGGCGACGGCGGCGGGGATGATCTCCATCAGGCGCGGATCGAACGGCGCCGGGATGATATAGTCGCGGCCGAAGCGCGGCGCCGTACCGCCATAAGCGGCGGCCACTTCCTCGGGGACCTGTTCACGCGCCAGCTCGGCCAGCGCGCGGGCGGCGGCGATCTTCATTTCCTGGTTGATGCCCGTTGCGCGCACGTCGAGCGCGCCACGGAAGATGAAGGGGAAGCCGAGGACATTGTTGACCTGGTTCGGAAAATCCGACCGGCCGGTCGCGACGATCGCGTCGGGGCGCACCGCCCTGGCGTCGGGCGGCAGGATCTCGGGATCGGGATTGGCCATCGCGAAGATGATCGGATTGGGGGCCATCGTCTTGACCATCTCGGGGGTCAGCGCGCCCTTGACCGACAGGCCCAGGAACACGTCGGCGCCGTCGACCGCTTCGGCCAGCGTGCGCTTGGTCGTCGGGGTCGCATGTCCCGACTTCCACTGGTTCATGCCCTCGGTACGGCCCTGATAGACCACGCCCTTCGAGTCGCACAGCAGCACCTTGTCGGCCGCGACGCCGACCGCCTTGATCAGTTCGGTGCACGCGATGGCGGCAGCGCCGGCGCCGTTGACGACGACGTTCATGTCCTTGAGCTCGCGGCCGGTGAGGAACGCGGCGTTGATGAGACCCGCCGCCGCGATCATCGCGGTGCCGTGCTGGTCGTCATGCATCACCGGGATGTTCATCCGCTCCTTCAGCGCCTGCTCGATGATGAAGCATTCGGGGGCCTTGATGTCTTCAAGGTTGATGCCGCCAAAGGTCGGCTCCATCAGCGCGACCGCGTTGATGAAGGCCTCGGGATCCTCGGTATCGAGCTCGATATCGATCGAGTCGACGTCGGCGAAGCGCTTGAACAGGACGGCCTTGCCCTCCATCACCGGCTTCGAGGCGAGCGCGCCGAGATTGCCGAGGCCGAGGATCGCGGTGCCGTTGGTGATCACCGCGACGAGATTGCCCTTGGCGGTATAGTCATAGGCGGTGGCGGGGTCGGCGGCGATCGCCTTCACCGGCACCGCGACGCCGGGGGAATAAGCGAGGCTCAGGTCACGCTGGGTGGCCATCGGCTTGGTGGCGATGATCTCGATCTTGCCGGGACGGCCGGTCGAATGGAAGAACAGCGCCTCGCGATCCGAAAACTGAACCTTGCTGTTACCGCTCTTGTCGTCGCTCATGATCCGGCCCCCCTCGGCGCCCAAATATTGATTGCCCGGGCACGCTTGTGGGGTATCGCCGGAGAGTCGACAAGCCGCTATCAGCCTAGAAATGGCGCAAAAGGCAAAAATCGATACGGGAACGACCCCAGCGGCTCCGACCCCGATGATGGCGCAATATCTGGCGCTAAAGGCGGGGGCGGACGATTGCCTGCTGTTCTACCGGATGGGCGATTTCTTCGAGCTGTTCTTCGACGATGCGCGAATCGCTTCGGCCTGTCTCGACATCGCGCTGACCGCGCGCGGCGAGCATGACGGTGCGCCGATCCCGATGTGCGGCGTGCCCGTCCATGCGGCCGAAGGCTATCTCGCCCGGCTGATCAGGGCGGGCCATAGGGTCGCGATCGCCGAACAGACCGAGAGCCCCGCAGAGGCGAAGAAGCGGATGGGATCGAAGGCGCTGGTCGCGCGTGCGATCGTGCGCGTCGTCACCGCCGGCACGCTGACCGAAGAAGCGTTGCTCGATGCGCGCGCCGCCAACTGGTTGGTCGCGGTCGCGGCGAGCGGGCAGGGCGCCGACCGGCGGCTCGGCATCGCCGCCGCCGACATCTCGACCGGACGGTTCGAGATGGCGGCGCTGCTGCCCTCGGCGCTCGATGCCGAGATCGCCCGGCTCGATCCGGCCGAGATCGTCGTGCCCGAGGATTTCGACGAGGCGATCAGCGAGACCGTGCGCTGGCCGCGCGAGCATTTCGATTCGCTGCGTGGGGAGGAGCGGCTGAAGCGGCTGTTGGGGGTCGCGACGCTGGACGGTTTCGGCGCGTTCAGCCGCGCCGAGCTGGGGGCGGCGGGCGCGCTGATCGCCTATCTCGACCGCGCCGGGCAGGGCAGCCTGCCCTTCCTCCAGCCACCCCGGCGGCGGATCGTCGCGGATCATATGATGATCGACGCAGCGACGCGCGAGAGCCTGGAGATCAGCCAGAGCCAGGCGGGCGGGCGCAAGGGCAGCCTGCTCGACGCGATCGACCGGACCGTCACCGGCGCCGGCGCGCGGCTGCTCGGTGCCGACCTCTCGGCGCCGCTCACCGATGTCGCCGCGATCGAGGCGCGGCTCGACCTCGTCGCGCTGTTCGAGGGCGACGGAGCGCTGCGCGACCGGCTGCGCACCGCGCTGCGCGCGCTGCCCGATATCGGCCGGGCGCTCGGACGCCTCGTCGCGGGGCGGGGCAGCCCGCGCGATCTCGGCCAGTTGCGCGACGGGCTCGATCAGGCGCAGCTGCTGCATCGGCTGCTGGCCAATGGGTCTTCGGTGGGCGTCGATCCGATGCCGGTGCTGCTGGGCGGTCTGTTGCCGCTGCTGGTCGGCCATGGCGACCTGATCGATCTGCTGCGCCGCGCGCTGGTCGCGACGCCGCCGATCGACGCCGCGCAAGGCGGCTATATCGCCGAGGGCTTTGACCGCGATCTCGATATCTTACGCGGCCAGGGTGGCGAAGGGCGCAAGGCGATCGCGGCGCTGGAGGCGCGCTACCGTCAGGAAACCGGCATCGGCTCGCTGCGGATCAAGCATAATGGCGTGCTCGGCTATCATATCGAGGTGCAGGCGAAGCATGCCGATCCGCTGATGGCGGCCGATTCGGGCTTCACCCATCGCCAGACGCTCGCCGGCGTGGTGCGCTTCAACGCAACCGACCTGCACGAACAGGCGGTGCGGGTCGGCCAGTCGGGGGCGCATGCGCTCACCGCCGAGGCCGCGCATCTGGAAGAGCTGATCGCAACCGCGCTGGCTCGGACCCCCGCGATCGCCGCGACCGCCGACGCGCTGGCGCGGCTCGACGTTGCTGCCGGGCTGGCCGAACGATCGGCCGAGGGCGGCTGGACCAGGCCGCATTTCGAACGTCACAGCTGCTTCGATGTGCGCGGCGGGCGGCATCCGGTGGTCGAGGCGGCGGTCGCGGCGCAAGGGAGCCGCTTCGTCGCGAACGACTGCTGCCTGTCGGACCAGGAGCGGCTATGGCTGGTGACCGGCCCGAACATGGGCGGCAAATCGACCTTCCTGCGCCAGAACGCGGCGATCGCGATCCTCGCTCAGGCAGGCAGTCCGGTGCCCGCGACGAGCGCGCGGCTGGGCATCGTCGACCGGCTGTTCAGCCGGGTCGGTGCCTCGGACAATCTGGCGCGCGGGCGATCGACCTTCATGGTCGAGATGGTCGAGACCGCGGCGATCCTGGCGCAGGCGACCGAGCGCAGCTTCGTGATCCTCGACGAGGTCGGGCGCGGCACATCTACCTATGACGGCCTTGCCATCGCCTGGGCGGTGGTCGAGGCGGTGCACGACATCAACAAGTGTCGCTGCCTGTTCGCGACCCATTATCATGAGCTGACCCGGCTTGCCGAGCGGCTCGATGCGCTGTCGCTCCACCATGTCCGCGCGCGCGAATGGAAGGGCGAGCTGGTGCTGCTCCACGAGTTGGCCGATGGCCCTGCCGACCGCAGCTACGGCATCGCCGTCGCCAAGCTTGCCGGCCTCTCGCCGCTGGTGCTGGCGCGGGCGCGCGAAGTGCTGAAGAAGCTCGAAGCGGGTCGGCAGGCGACCGGCGGTCTCGCGGCGGGGCTCGATGACCTGCCGCTGTTCGCCGCCGCCGCGCAGATCGAGGAGCCCGCCCCCGATCCGCTGCGCCGCGAGATCGAGGAGATCGACGCCGACGCGCTCAGCCCGCGCGAGGCGCTGGAGCTGGTCTACCGACTGAAGGCGCTGGTGCGCGAGGCAAGCTGACGACGGGACCCGATCCGCCTGGGGGTGGAGCCAAACCCTGGACCTAAAGCCCCAGGCCGATCCCCGCGACCACCTGGTGGCGCGAATAGCCGGATTCATAGTTGGAGTAGCGATATTCGAGCTTGGTATAGGCGGACTTGCCGATCCTGACCTCGGTGCCGGCGCCGACGCGGTAGCCGTCGCCATTGGCGGCGCCGCTGAGCGCCAGGGGGCCGGTATAGGTCTCTGCGATGCGGGCATTGCTGTAGCCGCCGAGCAGATAGAGCTTGAAGCCACCGCCGACATCCGCGCCGAGCCGGGCGACCGCGCTCAGGTCGCGCTTCGCTTTCTGGCAATAGCGGTCGCCGAACACGGCGAAATTGCTGACGCAGTCCTTGATGCTGCTCAGGTCGGCACCGCCCTCGAAGCCGATGAAGGCGGTCGACCCGATCGGCACGTTGACGCCCAGCGCGATGCCGTACATCGCGCCATTCTCGCCGCCGCCGCCAACCGCGATCCGGTCATAGCCGCCATGCGCTTCGACCCGGAAGGTCACACCATCGAAGGCGTGTGCCGGTGCGGCCAGGGCTGACGCCCCAAATGCGGCTGCGATCAAATATTTCATAAGGCCCCCCTCGTTGGACTGGACGCCGTCTTAGAATGGGAGCGACCCAAGCGGAAAGTGGGTAAGCCACGAGAATTAGGACCATTTCGGATAGATCGTGCGACGGGGCCGCGCCATCCGTCAAAGCCTGACGTGCGTTCGTCGAAGTCCGGTTGCGCGCGGCCGATGCCGCGCGACATCTGCCGCTGCGCCATGCCGAGGATCAGATGAGCAAGCCATTTTTCCGGGCAATCCCACGGGCCCGGGCAACCCGCCTCGCGGCCGGTGCCGCGCTGGCCGCGCTGATGGTCGGCGGATCGGTTGCGGCCAGCGGTGCCGCCGGTCCCACCGCGCCGCATGTCGCGCCGGTGGTGGAGATGGTTCCGATCGCGCCATCGTCAGCGCCCCCGTCTCCACCGTCGCCGCCCGCCGTCCCGGTACCCGCCACTGCCGCCGTTCCGCCCACCCCGCCCGCACCGCCGGCGTCACCGGTGCTGCCCGTGCCGCGGCACGACCCGCTCAGCGCCGCAGAGCGTGCGCATATCCGTGGCGCGGTCGCCGACGCGCATGAGGCGATCCGTAAGGCCGCCGCCGTGCGGCGCGAGGCGATGCGCGAAGCGGTCGAAGCCCGCCGCGAGGCGATGGTCGCCGCCGCCGAGGCGCGCCGCCACGCCTTCGCCCAGACCGCCACCGACCGGAACAGGGCGCTCGCCAGCTGCCGCCGCGATCATCATTTCCACGCGCTCGCCGCGCTCGCCAGCGCCCGGGCCGCGATTGCAGCGACGCGCGGAATCGACGATGCGGACCGGGCGAAGGCACTGTCGGGCATCGACAGCGCGATCTCCAGCCTTGATCGCCCGCGGGCGGCGACGCTGCAATAACCGCAACCCGGCCGCTCAATTCCCCGGCGACCGCACGTCGCCGGTCCCGCGGATCAGCACCCGCAATACCTCGATCGCCTGGCGAAGCCGGTCATGGCCGATCGCGCCGCCGATCGAGATGCGCAGCGCCGGCGCGGCGGTGGCGGGGTCGATCGCGAAGCGCTCACCCGCGACGATCGAGAGGCCGAGCGGCCGCAGCCGGGCCGAGAGTTCGGCAGGGCGCGGCGCGCCTTCGGGCAGCGTCAGCCAGAGATGATAGCCTTCGGGGTGGGCGGCGGCGTTCAGCCCGGCGAGCAGCGGCGCCACCAGCCGCTGGCGGCTGACCCCCTCGACGCGAACCTGGCCGATCAGATCGGCGAAGACCCCTTCGCGCAACCAGTGGGTGACGAGTGCGGCATTGAGTGGCGGCGCCATCACCGCAGTCGCGTGGATATCGGCGGCGAGCCGCGCGGCCGAGGCGGCGTCCGGCGCACGGACATGCGCGATCCTCAGCACCGGCGAGATGATCTTGGCGACGCTGGCGATGTGCCAGCCCCGTTCGGGGACGAGGCTGGTGAGCGGCGGCAGCGGTTTGGCGGGGAGCAGGCCATAGGCGTCGTCCTCGATCAGGGTCAGCCCGTACCGCCGCACCAGCGCCGCGATCCATAGCCGCCGTTCGAGATCGAGCGTCGCGGTGGTGGGATTGTCGTTGGTCGGCACGACATAGACGGCCTTCACCCCGGCGAGCGCGGCCGCCTGGAGCGCATCGGGGTCGATCCCGCCGGCATCGGTATCGACCGGATCGATGCGCAGGCCGAGCTGGCGGGCAACCGCGATCACGCCCGGATAGGTGATATGGGGAGCGGCGATCCGGTCCCCGGGCCGCAATGTCGTCGCGAGGATCGCATGCAGCGCATTCTGCCCGCCCGCCGCGATCACCACCTGATCGACATCGGCGGACAGGCCGCGCGCGCGATACGCCGCAGCGGCTTCCTGCCGGTCGCGCAGCGCCCCACCGGTCGGCTGATATTGGAGCAGTGGCGACTGCCCCCCGGCGCGGAGCAGCGCGGCGAGCCCCTGATGTATCGCATGGCCGATCAGCGCGAAGCCCGGTTGCGGCGGCATGATCATGCCATTGTCGCCGCTGATATCGGCAAGCGGCAGCCCGGCGCTGTTGCGGACATAGCTGCCCAGCCGCCCGGCCCCTTCGATCAGCCCGGCTTCACGGGCGAGTCCATAGCCGCGCGTCACCGTGGTGAGATCGATCCCCAGCTGCCGCGCCAGCGCGCGCTGTGGCGGCAGCCGTTCGCCGGGGCGCAATATGCCGGTGCGCACCGCCTGCTCGATCGCATCGGCAATGGCGAGATATTTTGGGCCGCTGCCTCCGGACAGCAGATCGAGCAAGCTTTGCATGGGAGTTCGCCCGATTATGTATGGTTGCCTGAGCCATACATAAATCTATCCCGGTGGAACAGCATAGCCCGAAGGATGGCACGATGTCCGCACCTGCTCCGATCATATGGCCCCGGCTAGAACCGGTCCGCACCGGCGTGCGCGGGCGCTGTCCGCGCTGCGGCGAAGGGCGGCTGTTCGACGGCTTCCTGAAGCTGCGTGGCGGGTGCGAGCAATGCGGGCTCGACTATGGTTTTGCCGATCCCGCCGACGGCCCCGCCTTCTTCGTGATCTGCTTCGGCTGCGTGCCTGCGGTCAGCTTTGCGCTGATGCTGGAAATATGGACCAGCGCGACGCTGCTTACCCAGCTGCTCCTCACCGGGCCGCTGCTGCTCGCCACCTGCGTATTGCCGCTGCGCCCGCTCAAGGGCTGGCTGGTGTGCAGCCAATATTTCTTCACGGCGGGGGAGGGCCGGATCGGCAAGCCCTGGCGACCCTATGGCGCCGACGGCCCGGTGGTGATGCCACCCGAGCGGTGACCGGGGTGGCTCCACCCACCTAGCCCTTTCCCCTTTTCCTCCCTATGTGCGCAGCATGGCCACCAAGTTCGACCTGCTGCCGCAGCGGCGCGCTATTATCGATCGCCGAGCGGTGGCCGATATACTTGCCGCGCTGCTGCCCGGTAGCAACGACAGCGCGGCGCTGCGTGCGGGCGGCACCTCTATCCTGAGGGCCGCGCTCGACGCCGGCCGCGCCGAGATCGGCCAGCGGCTGGCCGAGCATCCGACGCGCGGGTCGGAGATTGCGGCGGCCTATGCGTTTCTGACCGACCAGATATTGCGGCTGATCTATGATTTCACCGTCGACCGGCTCTATCCGAACAACAACCCCTCGGCCGCCGAACGGCTGACCCTGATGGCGGTGGGTGGCTATGGGCGCGGTGAGATGGGGCTCCATTCGGACGTCGACATCGCCTTCCTCACCCCGTGGAAGCAGACCAGCTGGACCGAGCAGGTCATCGAATCGATGCTCTATTCGATGTGGGACCTCGGGCTGAAGGTCGGCCATTCGAGCCGCTCGATCGACGAGATGCTGCGCATGGCGAAGAGCGACCTCACCATCCGCACCGCGCTGCTGGAAGGCCGCTTCGTCTGGGGCGACGAGGCGTTGTACGACGAAGCGTCATCCAAATTCGCGCGCGAGGTGGTGAACGGCACCGCGCGCGCCTTCGTCACCGACAAGCTGACCGAGCGCAACGACCGCCACCAGCGGATGGGCGACAGCCGCTATGTCGTCGAGCCCAATCTGAAGGAGGGCAAGGGCGGCCTGCGCGATCTCCACACGCTCTTCTGGATCGGCAAATATGTCTATCAGGTGCGCTCGGTGCCCGAGCTGGTCGAAAAGGGGCTGTTGACCCCGGCCGAGCTGCGCCAGTTCCAGAAGGCCGAGAATTTCCTGTGGGCGGTACGCTGCCACCTCCATGTCGTCGCCGGGCGGCCCGAGGAGCGGCTGACCTTCGACGTACAGCCCGAAATCGCGCGGCGGATGCGCTATGCCGATCGGCCGGGCAAGTCGGCGGTCGAGCGCTTCATGCAGCATTATTTCCTGATGGCGAAGCGGGTCGGCGACCTCACCGCAATCTTCCTGGCGCATATCGACGAGACCTTCGCCGGGCGCGGGCGCCGCTTCGGACTGCCGTCGCTCCGCCGCAAGCCGACCAAGCTGGAGGGCTTCGTCCTCGAACGCGGCCGGCTCGCCATCCCGTCGGACGATTTCTTCGCCCAGGATCCGGTGCGGCTGCTCCAGATGTTCGTGATCGCCGACCGGCAGGGGCTTGAAATCCATCCGCTGGCGATGCGCGCGGCGGGCCGCGACGCGCGGCTGATCGACAATGTCGTGCGCCGCGATCCCCGCGCCAACGCCTTCTTCATGGATGTGCTGACCTCGCGCCACAATGGCGAAGCGGTGCTGCGCTGGATGAACGAGGCGGGGGTGTTCGGCCGCTTCGTGCCCGATTTCGGCCGGGTCGTCGCGCAGATGCAGTTCGACATGTACCATCATTATACCGTCGACGAGCATTCGATCCGCGCGATCGGGTTGCTCGGACGGATCGAAAAGGGCGATCTCAAGGACGACCATCCGATCTCGTCGCAGGTGATACAGGGGGTGCTCTCGCGCCGCGTGCTCTATGTCGCGGTGCTGCTCCACGACATCGCCAAGGGGCGCGGCGGCGATCATAGCGAACTGGGCGCCGAGGTCGCCGAAAAGCTCTGTCCGCGCTTCGGACTGACCCCGGCCGAGACCGAGACGGTCGCCTGGCTGGTGCGCTATCACCTCGCAATGTCGGACACCGCGTTCAAGCGCGACCTCTCCGATTTCAAGACGATCCTCGATTTTTCCGAGCGGGTGCAGTCGCCCGAGCGGCTGCGGCTGCTGCTATGCCTGACCGTGGTCGACATCCGCGCGGTCGGCCCCGGTGTCTGGAACAGCTGGAAGAGCCAGCTGCTGGGCAATCTCTACAGCTCCGCCGAGGAAGTGCTGCGGCTCGGCCACAAACAGACCGGGCGGCGCGAGCGCATCTCAGCCAAGCAGGCGCAGCTCCAGACGCGGCTCGGCTGGGACGATGCGCGCTTCGCCCAATATGTCGCGCGCTTCCCCGAAGCCTATTGGGTCGCCGAGAGCGTCGACATCCTCGAAGGCAATGCCCGGCTGATCGAAGTGGCCGACGAAGGCGCCAGGCCGCTGTCGATCACGACCGCTGCCGATCCCGATCGCGGCGCGACCCTGGTCAGCATCTATGCGGGCGATCATCCGGGGCTGTTCTACCGGATCGCGGGGGCGATCCACCTCGCCGGTGCCAGCGTGATCGACGCGCGCATCCATACGACGCGCGACGGCATGGCGATCGACAATCTGCTGGTTCAGGACCCGTTTGGCCAGCCCTTCGAGGGCGACGACCGGATGAAGCGGCTGAGCATCGCGATCGACGATGCGCTGGCCAATCGCGCGCGGATGGTCGACCGGCTGCTCGCCAAGCCCCACGCCCGCCCGCGCGCCGACGCCTTCACGATCGAGCCCGCCGCGCTGATCGATAACCGCGCCTCGAACCGCTATACGGTGATCGAGGTCAATGCGCGCGACCGGCCGGCGCTGCTCTATGCGCTCGCGCATGCGCTGTTCCAGGCGAAGGTGATGATCCATTCGGCGCATATCGCCACCTATGGCGAGCGCGCGGTCGACGTCTTCTATGTCGCCGACCTGACCGGCGACAAGATCACCAGCGCGGCGCGGCTCAAGACGCTCGAGCGGCTGGTGGTCGATGCGGCGGCCGGTGTGCCGGTAAGCAAAGCGGCGTAATTTGTTCGGGCCCTTAAACGCCGGGCGGCCAGCATCCGCGGGCCTTGGCTTCCTCGCATAAGCTCGGGCGGCCGTTCGGCCTTGCGGAGCCCTGGCGGGCTCCGTTTCCCTGATCTGAGGTCAGTTTCCCTGGACGCGCGCCGGGGGCGTGAAGCGGCCCGTCACCCGGCCGCCGGCGCCGCCGCTGCGCGTGCCGCCGTCGAGCGTGGCGAAGCCGGTGTTCATGTTGAGCACCAGCCGGTTGCCCCTGGTCTCGCCCTTGCCATTGCGCGAGATCACGACATTGCCGATCATCGTCACCAGCCGGCTGCGCAGATCGTAGATCGCGAATTGCGAGCGCGCGGTCTCGCTCGCGGTGGTCAACTGCACGCCGCCGCTCGCATCCATCCGCGTCACCTGGGTCTGCTGCGCCGAATTATAGGCGATCGTCACCCGGCTTGCGCGCAGCGTCATATTGCCCTGGCT
Organism: uncultured Sphingomonas sp.; assembly: GCA_947085315.1. Taxonomy (GTDB): domain Bacteria; phylum Pseudomonadota; class Alphaproteobacteria; order Sphingomonadales; family Sphingomonadaceae; genus Rhizorhabdus. Next base: position 61,711 of record CAMTVW010000022.1, read on the forward strand.
GACCTCGACATTGCCGGTCAGCACCGCGCGGTCGGCGCGGTCCTGCAGCTCGATCCGGTCGGCGGCGAAATCAACCGGAGCGTTGCTGTTGTGATTCTTGAGCGCGGTCACCGTCTGCGCTGCGGCGGGTCCGGCAGCTCCGCCGAGAAGCGCCAACAGCAGCGATGCGCCAAGGACCCGTTTTGGCAGCAAACGCCTCATTTCGATCATCCTTCGACTCCGGGTTGCGGCGCTGCTCTGGCCTGTCATTGGGTGATATGCAAGCGGGCACGGCCCTCGAGGACGACGACGCGTTTGTTGAGATCGGCGGTGAAGCGGTCGCCCGAGAAGGTGCCGACATTCATCCGTCCGTCGACGCGGCCTTTGCTCGCCACGGTGCGCGTCTTCAGGTCGATGCCGACGTCGCGGGTCTGGATCAGATAGCCGTCGGCCGAGCGGAATACGACCGGGCCGTCGATCGCGACCCGCTCGCTGTCCATGTCATAGCGGCCGCGTTCCGCGACGATCCGCGCGGGGCCATCGGACAGGCGAATCTGTGCGGCGAGCTTCTCCAGCCGCACCACCGGATCGCGCGAGGTGACCTGCACGGCCGAGCCCGCCGTGAGCTCGAAGGGCTGGCCCTTCGAATCCTGGCCGCGATAGGTGGCGGTGGTGACGCGCATCCGTTCGCGCGCGACGTCGACGCGGTCCTTCGACAGGACGAAGCTGATATCGCGGCCGACCGTCAATGGCGCCAGGGCAAGCAGGATAGCGAGCAGCCCGATCGCGACCGGCAGCACCAGCCGCAGGATCGCGATGACCCGGTCGTGGCTGCCGCCATTGGCCGCCCAGAGCTGGCGTTCGCTGCGTACCTTGTCCGCGAGTTCCGACATGTTCGTTCAAGGCCTCCGGCCGGGCATGTCGTCAGACATCATATATGCGCGAAGATGTCGATCTCCGGCCAGCCCGCAAGATCGAGCTCGGCGCGCGCGGGAAGGAAGTCGAAACAGGCCTGGGCGAGCGCCATGCGGCCCTCGCGGATCAGCCGCTCGTCGAGGATCGCCCGAAGCGCATGGAGATAGCGGACGTCCGACGCGGCATAGTCCTTCTGCGCGTCCGACAGCTCGGCGGCGCCCCAGTCGGACGACTGCTGCTGCTTCGACACCTCCTGGCCGAGCAGCTCGCGAACCAGCTCCTTCAGGCCGTGGCGGTCGGTATAGGTGCGGATCAGCCGCGACGCGGTCTTGGTGCAATAGACCGGGGCGGCCATCACCCCGATATAATGCTTCATCGCGGCAAGGTCGAAACGCGCGAAATGATAAAGCTTGAGCCGGCCGGGATCGGTGAGCACCGCGCGCAGATTGGGCGCCGCATAGTCGCTACCGGGGCCGAAGCGGACGAGGTGCTCGTCACCGCCGCCATCCGAGATCTGGACCAGGCAGAGCCGGTCGCGTGGGGTGATCAGCCCCATCGTCTCGGTGTCGATCGCGACCGGCCCGGGCCCGAGCGCGCCCGCCGGAAGGTCTTCCTGATGCAAATAGACTGTCATCGGGCCGCCTTAAGGCGGTGAGGCGGGCAGAGCAACCATAGACCCTCTCCCGCTTTGCGGGAGAGGGTGGGACCGCCGCGCACGGTGGTGGGTGAGGGAATGGCGTGGAGGGCATCGATACGCTCCCCGCCTGGTGCCCTCCTCCCGCGAGCGGGAGAGGGGTTATCCTGCCTTCCGCTTCCGCGCGTTGCGCGAAACCATGTTCAGGCTCTCGACCAGCGCAGAAAAGGCCATGGCGGCATAGATATAGCCCTTGGGCACATGGACCCCGAAACCCTCGGCGATCAGGGTCATGCCGATCATGAACAGGAAGGCGAGCGCCAGCATCACCACGGTCGGGTTGCGTTCGATGAAGCGCGACAGCGGCCCGGCGGCGGTCATCATCGTGATCACCGCGGCGATCACCGCGACGAACATGATCGGGACATGTTCGGTCATGCCGACCGCGGTGATGATCGAATCGATCGAGAAGACGAGGTCGAGGATGATGATCTGGACGATCGCGGCGCTGAAGCCGAGCCCCGCCTTCTTCGCATCGAACATCTCGCCGTCATCGTCATGGTCGACCGTATGGTGGATCTCCTTCGTCGCCTTCCAGACGAGGAACAGCCCGCCCGCGATCAGGATGATGTCGCGCCACGACAGCGACTGGCCGAACAGCTCGAACAGCGGGCGGGTGAGCGTGACGATGAAGGCGATCAGGCTGAGCAGGACGAGCCGCATGCCGAGCGCGAGGCCGATGCCGATCGTGCGGGCGCGGGCGCGATAGGCCTCGGGCAGCTTGTTGGTGAGGATCGAGATGAAGATCAGATTGTCGATCCCGAGCACCACCTCCATCGTCACGAGCGCGGCGAGCGCGGCCCAGTTGGCGGGGTCGGCGAAGATGGCGGCGATGTCTGACATGGTTCCTTCTTATCGTTCAGCAGAGGGTCAGGGAGGGTCCGGCAGCGAGCGGCTGATGCGCTCGCGACTCGGGAGGCGAAGCGACGACGCTAGCCGCGAATCGGGGCGACGGCGACGCCCCCCGGGGTTAGAAATCACGGTAACATCCACGGTCCGGCGGTGATTCAGGCCATATCGGCGTATGTTAGCGCCAGATCGGCGCGTGAAACCGCTCGCAGCGCAGCCCCATTTGCTTTATGTCTTCTCGTTGGCGCGGCTGAGTTGCGTGCCGGAAGAATGATGGGCCAACGCCCGGCACCGCATTCTTTCGATGCTTGGGGCGAGATGCGGGAAGAATTGCAAGGCATGGGTTTCGATAGAGGTAAGCGCGGTCCGCGCGGCGGCAAGGACAAGCGCGACGGCTTCGGTGACGAGAGTTACGGTGGCTATGCTGGCGGCGGCGGCGGTTTCGGTGGCGGCGGTGATCGCTTCGGCGGCGGCGGTGGTTACGGCGGCGGCGGCGGTGATCGCTTCGGCGGTGGCGGCGGCGGCGGTTACGGCGGCGGCGGTGATCGCTTCGGCGGCGGCGGCGGCGGCGGTTTCCGTGGCGGCGGCGGCGGCGGCGGCGGTGCCCGTGGCGGCATGCCTGCGCAGGTCATCGGCGAAGGCAAAGGCGTCGTTAAGTTCTTCAACGGACAAAAGGGCTTCGGCTTCGTCGTCCGTGATGATGGCGGTGAGGATGTGTTCGTTCATATCTCCGCAGTCGAGCAGGCCGGCCTGACCGGCCTGGCCGAAGGGCAGCCGCTCGAGTTTACGCTCGTCGATCGCGGCGGCCGGATTTCGGCGACCGACCTCAAGATCGAGGGCGATCCGCTCCCGGTCGAGGATCGCGGTCCTCCGCGTGAGCCGCGTGAAGGTGGCTTCGGCGGCGCTCCGCGTGGCGGACCCGGCGGCGGTGCTGGCGGCCCTTCGCGGCAGCTCACCGGCGAGAAGGCGACCGGCACGGTCAAATTCTTCAACGCGATGAAGGGCTTCGGCTTCATCCAGCGCGATGACGGACAGCCCGATGCGTTCGTGCACATCTCGGCGGTCGAACGCGCCGGCATGACCAACCTCAACGAAGGCGACCGGCTCGAGTTCGAGCTCGAGGTCGATCGTCGCGGCAAATATGCTGCGGTCAATCTGACCTCGCTCGGCTAAAAAGCCCGGCACGTCTGATCGAATTGGCCCGGCTTCCTTAAAGCGGAAGCCGGGCTTTTTCTTGTTTGGCCTTCTCTCGCCCTGCTCACTGAGACCAGGGTCGGGACGAGAGCCGCGCTACGCCGTCTTCAGTACGAACTTCAGCGCGACCCCGTTCATGCAATAGCGCTTGCCGCTGGGCGGTGGGCCGTCGTCGAACACATGACCGAGATGCCCGCCACAGCGGCGGCAATGCACCTCGGTTCGGGCCATGCCGATCGCATAGTCCGTTTTCGTGCCGACCGCCCTGGGCAGCGGCTTCCAGAAGCTCGGCCAGCCGGTACCGCTGTTATATTTGGTGGTCGAGGCGAACAGCGGCAGGTCGCAGCCCGCGCACAGGAAGGTGCCGGCACGCTTCTCCTTGTCGAGCGGGCTCGAAAAGGGCCGCTCGGTTGCCTCATGGCGCAAGGTCGCATAGGCGGCGGGGCTCAGCCGTGCGCGCCATTCGGCATCGCTGAGCGTGACCTCGAACGCCTTGTCCTTGGGGGCGGAAATCGCCCGCCCGGCGATGATTGCGGTCACCGCGGTCGCCATGCCCGCGCCCAGCAATGTTCTGCGATCGATCATTCCGCGCTCCTCGCCCATGATGTGGGGACGGAGGAAATACGCATCAACCTTGGTGATGGTTACATGACCACCCTGCGTCATGCCAAAACAAGTCAGGGATGGCGGGACAAAATGAGGAGTGCTTTGGTTTTGGCCGTCAGCGCTCTAGATTCCGCCGCGTGATTCACGATCCGACCGATCTGCGCGAGGCGATCAGAGCCGAGGCGCTGACGCTGGGCTTCGCGGCCTGCGGATTCGCGCGGGCCGATGCCGCGCCTGAAGCGGCCGCGCGCCTCGACGACTGGCTGGAGGCCGGATCGCACGGATCGATGGCGTGGATGGAGGCGCGCAAGGGAGAGCGCGCACGGCCACAGGGGCTGTGGCCTGACGCGCGCAGCCTGATCATGCTCGGCATGAGCTATGCGCCGCATGAGGATCCGCTGCGGCTCGCCGCCGAGCCGGGAATCGGACGAATCTCGGTCTATGCGCAGGGGGGCGACTATCATGACATCGTCAAGAAGGCGCTCAAGGCGCTCGCCCGCTGGCTGGTCGAGCATGCCGGGGGAGAGCTCAAGGTGTTCGTCGATACGGCGCCGGTGATGGAAAAGCCGCTGGCGGCGGCGGCGGGGATCGGCTGGCAGGGCAAACATAGCAATCTCGTGTCGCACGACCATGGCAGCTGGCTGTTCCTCGGTGCGATCATGACCAGCCTCGATCTGCCCGCCGACACGGCGCATGAGGATCGCTGCGGCAGCTGCACCGCCTGCCAGTCGGCCTGCCCGACCCAGGCCTTTCCCACCCCCTATGTCGTCGATGCGCGGCGCTGCATCTCCTATCTGACGATCGAGCATAAGGGACCGATCCCGGTCGAGTTCCGCGAACCGATCGGCAACCGCATCTATGGCTGCGACGATTGCCTGGCGGTCTGTCCCTGGAACAAATTCGCCCAGAGCGCCGGCGCCCACCGCGCCTTTGCGGCGCGCGCCGAGCTGGCCGCGCCTGAGCTGGCCGACCTGCTCGCGCTCGACGATGCGGCGTTCCGCCTGGTCTTTTCGGGCTCGCCGATCAAGCGGATCGGGCGCGACCGAATGGTCCGAAACGCGCTGATCGCGGCCGGGAACAGTGGCCTGGCGGCGTTGCTCCCGGCGGTCCTTGGCCTGCTCGACGATCCCGCCCCGGTGGTGCGCGGCGCGGCGGTGTGGGCGCTGGGTCGGCTCGATCCGGCAGCTTTCGCATGGCAGCGGACGGCCCGCTGCCGGGCCGAGACCGACGCCGAGGTGATCGCGGAGTGGGCCCCCGCCGCTGCCGGCACCTAGGGAAGGAACGACGTTCCGCGATTGCGAAGGCCGCCGCCGCCCGATAACAGGCCTGCGATATCGGATTCGCAAAGGGCAACAAGCATGGACATCGTCGGAGTCGTCGGGGCAGGACAGATGGGCGCGGGGATCGCGCAGATCGCGGCACAGGCCGGATTGAAGGTGCTGCTGTCCGATGTGTCGCTCGATGTTGCCACAAAGGGCCGCGACGGGATCATCAGGCTGCTCGACAAGGCGGTCGAGCGCGGCAAGCTCGACGCCGGCAAGCGCGATACCGCCGCCGGCCTGATCGAGCCGATCGCCGATCTGGAGCCGATGCGCGCCGCCGACCTGATCATCGAGGCAGCGACCGAGCGTGAGCCGGTGAAGCGGATGATCTTCGAGAATATCGGCAAGGTGCTTCGCCCGGGCGCGATCCTCGCCACCAACACGTCGTCGATCTCGATCACCCGGCTCGCCCAGGCGGCGCCCGATCCCGAGCGCTTCATCGGCATGCACTTCTTCAATCCGGTCCCGCTGATGCCGCTGCTCGAGCTGATCCGGGGCCTCGCGACCGGGGACGACGCGGTCGAAGCCGCGCGCGAGTTCGGCCGCCGGACCGGCAAGACGACGATTCTGGCGGCGGACAGCCCGGGCTTCGTCGTCAACCGCATCCTGCTGCCGCTGATCAACGAAGCCTTCTTCGCGGTCGGCGAGCGGCTGGCTTCGATCCCCGATATCGATGCCGGCATCAAGCTCGGCCTCGGTCATCCGATGGGGCCGCTGACCTTGGCCGACATGGTCGGTCTCGATACGATCGTCGAAGTCCTCAGGGTCTTCCAGTCCGACTTCGGCGACCCGAAATATCGCCCTGCGCCGATCCTGCTGAAGATGGTCGAAGCCGGCTGGCTCGGCCGCAAGAGCGGGAAGGGCTTCTACGATTATTCAGGCGAGACCCCGGTCCCCAGTTTCTGATGGCGGACATGGTCGCCTATAAGGTGCTGCTCGGCGAAGAGCTGGCGCGGCTTGAGGCCGACGGCCGCTTCGCGGGCGCGCCCGTCGACCGGGCCGACGGCTATATCCATATGTCGACCGCCGCGCAGCTGGACGAGACGGTCGCCCGCCATTTCGCGGGGAAGGACGACCTCCACATCGTCGCGGTCGACCTGCCGGTGCTGGGCGGCGCGCTGCGATGGGAGCCGTCGCGCGGCGACGATCTGTTCCCGCACCTCTATGGCGAACTGACGCTCGACGCGGTGCTCGCCTATGGCCCGCTCGAACGCGACGCGGACGGAGCGATCAGGCTGCCGGTAGCGGGCTGACATTGCGGTCGGACAGGAAGCCGATTAGCCTCGCCCGATGGGGTGGCGAAAGAGAAAGCGGCGGAGTCCGCTGAAGCATTGGTATCGTCGGCATGCTGCGACCGCCGCGTTCGTGCTCGGCGTCCTCGGTGCGGTGATCGCGCTGGGGGTGATCCTGATCGAGCTGCGCGAGGAGGCGCTCGCCACGCCCACGCCTCTCATCGAATGAGGCCGCTCAGACCAGCCGATAGGGGACGACGTCGCGACGGTCGGCGTCGACCGCGATCGGCCGTCCCGCCGGGGGAAAGGCGCGCTGGTCGCAATGCTCGCGCGGGCAGAGCCGGCACGACACGCCGATCGGGGTCGCCGCGTCGAGATTGGCGGTGTCGAGTGCGTCGGCATAGATGAAGTTGCGCGCATGTTCGACCTCGCAGCCGAGCGCGACCGCATAGCGGCGCGGCGCGCGGGTGAAGCTGCCCGAAGGTTTGACCAGCCCCTTCGCCATCGAGACATAGCGCACCCCGTCGGGCATTTCGGCGAGCTGGACGAGGATGCGGTCGGGGATCGCCACCGCCTCATGGACGATCCATAGCGGGCAGGCGCCGCCGAATCGCGCGAATTGCAACCGGGTCGCCGAATGGCGCTTGGTGATGTTGCCCGCCATGTCGACCCGGCAGAAGAAAAAGGGGATGCCGCGCTCGGCGGGGCGCTGAAGCGTGGAGAGCCGGTGACAGGCCTGCTCAAAGCTCACCCCGAAGCGCTGGCACAGCCGGTCGATGTCGTGGCGCAGCGTTCGCGCGGTCTCGCGGAAGCGACGATAGGGCATCAGCAGCGCCCCCGCCGCATAATTGCCCAGCCCTACCGACAGCAGCGGCCGCGCCTCGGCGGCACGCAGCCTGGCGGGGCCGGCGACCGCATCGATCTGATCGGCGAATTCGAGCAAGGCGAGCTGATGCGCGAGCATGAAGCGCCGCGTTTCGGGCGGCTGCGCGGCGCCGATGGTGAGCAGACCGCGCGCACGATCGAAACGGCGCAGCATGCCACCATCGCCACCGGCTCCGTCGCTCGCCGATACCAGCATGTCGACCCCGTGACGGGTCTTCAGCGCATGGGCGAGCAGCGCCTCGGGCAGCGGTTCGGCGGCGAGCGTGTCGGCCAGCGCCTCGGCGGCGCGATCGAGGATGTCGACATAATTGCCCGCCTCGTGAAACCAGTCGCGCACCTCCTCCCAGGGCAGGCGATCGTCGCCGGGCACCCCGCTCGCGATCCGGTCATCGACCAGCTGGAGCCGCTCCTCGGCGCGGCGCCAGGCACCATGAAGGCGGACGAACTGGTCGGCGAACAATGGCTGCTGTTCGACCATGCGGTGGAGCACGGACGGGCCGATCCCGGCGCCGGCGAACAGCGGGTCGGCGAGCGCCTCGCGCAGCGCCGCCAGACGGCGTCCGGCATCGTCGGCCGGATCACGGTTCCAGTCGACCGGAAAGGCGCGCGCCAGCCCCTCGGCAACCGCCGGCGTCACCGGGCGATCGTCATTTTCGAGCTGCGAAAGATAGGAGACCGACAGCCCGACCCGCGCCGCCATCGCCGCCTGGCCGAGCCCGGCGCGCTGGCGCAGCGCGCGGAGTTGGTGGCCCGCGAACAGGCGGGTGGCCGTGCGTCTGGGCATGGCTTTTATCCCTTCCTCCCTACCCGTCATGCCAGCGAAGGCTGGCATCTCAGCAGAGGATCGCGACCTTGCATCCGTCCCAGCCACACGAGATCCCAGCCTTCGCTGGGATGACGAGGACGGCATTCCGCAAATACCTACTTCGCAATTCTGCAATTTCACATTTGCCTTATCGGACAAAGCTTGGAAAGGGGACGCCGAACGAATCCTTCACGATCCATCAAGGGAGCAGAGTGCCCAGATGCTGGCGATCCTGCAGAAGCTCGAAGAGAAACGCGCGGCGGCCCGGCTGGGCGGTGGCGAGAAGCGCATCGAGGCGCAGCACAAAAAGGGCAAGCTGACCGCGCGCGAGCGGGTCGAGGTGCTGCTCGACGAGGGCTCGTTCGAGGAGCTCGACATGTATGTCGAGCATAATTGCACCGACTTCGGGATGGAGCAGGAACATATTCCCGGCGACGGCGTGGTCACCGGATCGGGGACGATCAACGGCCGGCTGGTGTTCGTCTTCAGCCAGGACTTCACCGTCTATGGCGGCGCGTTGAGCGAGCGGCATGCGCAGAAGATCTGCAAGATCATGGACATGGCGATGAAGGTCGGCGCGCCGGTGATCGGGCTCAACGATTCGGGCGGCGCGCGCATCCAGGAGGGCGTCGCGTCGCTCGGCGGCTATGCCGAGGTGTTCCAGCGCAACATCCTGGCCAGTGGCGTGATCCCGCAGATCAGCGTGATCATGGGCCCATGCGCGGGCGGTGCGGTCTATTCGCCCGCGATGACCGACTTCATCTTCATGGTGAAGGACTCGTCCTTCATGTTCGTCACCGGCCCCGATGTGGTGAAGACCGTCACCAACGAGGTGGTGACGCAGGAGGAACTGGGTGGCGCGGTCACCCACACCACCAAGACCTCGGTCGCCGACAATGCCTTTGAGAATGACATCGAGGCGCTGCTGAGCGTCCGCGAATTTGTGGACTTTCTGCCGCTGTCGAACCGGCATGAGCTGCCGACCCGACCGACCGACGATCCATGGGACCGGCTTGAACCCAGCCTCGACACCTTGATCCCCGACAGCGCGGCGCGGCCCTATGACATCAAGGAGCTGATCGCGAAGGTCGTCGACGAGGGCGACTTCTTCGAGGTCCAGCCGAACCATGCCGGGAATATCGTGATCGGCTTCGGGCGGATCGAAGGCCGCCCGGTCGGCATCGTCGCGAACCAGCCGATGGTGCTGGCGGGCTGCCTTGACATCAATTCGTCGAAGAAGGCGGCGCGCTTCGTGCGCTTCTGCGACGCGTTCGACATTCCGATCATCACCTTCGTCGATGTCCCCGGATTCCTGCCCGGCACCGCGCAGGAGCATAATGGCATCATCAAACATGGCGCCAAACTGCTGTTCGCCTATGGCGAGGCGACCGTGCCGAAGATCACCGTGATCACGCGCAAGGCCTATGGCGGCGCCTATGACGTGATGAGCTCGAAGCATCTGCGCGGCGACCTCAACTATGCCTGGCCGACCGCCGAGATCGCGGTGATGGGCGCCAAGGGCGCGGTCGAGATCATCTTCCGCAAGGACATCGGCGACAAGGACAAGATCGCCGCGCGCACCAAGGAATATGAGGACCGCTTCGCCAACCCGTTCGTCGCGGCGTCGAAGGGCTTCATCGACGAGGTGATCATGCCGCATTCGACGCGGCGCCGGATCGCGCTGGGCCTTCGCAAGCTCAAGAATAAGAGCCTCGAGAACCCCTGGAAGAAGCACGACAATATACCGCTTTGATCTTTAGGCGTCATGCCAGCGCAGGCTGGCATCTCGGGAGCAGCGTAGCGCGTGAGCCTCCTGAGACCCCAGCCTTCGCTGGGGTGACGATCGTCAGGCGGACCTGGTTTTGGTTTCATCCGCGCGAGCGGCAGGAGTAAGTTGATGGAAGACATCTACATCGTCAGCGGCGTGCGCACCGCAATCGGCGACTTCGGGGGCTCGCTCAAGAGCTTCTATCCCTCGGATCTCGGTACCAAAGTGGTCGCCGAGGCGATCAGCCGGGCAGGAATCGATGCGAAGGACGTTGAACATGTCGTGATCGGCCAGGTGATGCCGACCGGCGCGAAGGACGGGATGCTTGCGCGCACCATCGGTCTGAATGCCGGCGTGCCGATCGAGGCGCCCGCGCTGACGCTCAACCGGCTGTGCGGCTCGGGGGTTCAGGCGATCGTCTCGGCCGCACAGATGATGCAGCTGGGCGAGGCATCGATCACCGTTGCGGGCGGCGCCGAATCGATGTCGAACGTCCCCTATCACGATCACGGCACGCGCTGGGGCGTGAAGATGGGCAATAATGTTCTCGCCGACGCGCTGACGCAGGGGCTGCAGGACGCCTCGGGCGGCTATCATATGGGCGTCACCGCCGAAAATTGCGCCGAGCGCCATCAGGTGACCCGCGAGGAGCAGGACGCGCTCGCGCTCGAAGGCCATCAGCGCGCGGTCCGCGCGATCGCGGAGGGCCGCTTCAGGGAGCAGATCCTTCCGATCGAGGTGAAGGGCCGCAAGGGCGTCACCATCTTCGACACCGACGAGCATCCGCGCGCCGACACCAGCCTGGAGACGCTGGCGAAGATGAAGCCCGCCTTCAAGAAGGAGGGCGGCACCGTCACCGCCGCCAATGCCAGCGGAATCAACGACGGCGCGGCAGCGGTTGTGCTGGCGACCGGCAGCGAGATCGAGAAGCGCGGGCTGAAGCCGATGGCGAAGATCCTCGCCTGGGGCCATGCCGGCGTCGAGCCCGAATATATGGGCGAAGGCCCGATCAAGGCGGTCCCTGTCGCGCTAAAGCGCGCGGGCCTGACCCTTGCGCAGATGGACGTGATCGAGGCGAATGAGGCATTCGCCGCGCAGGCGCTGGCTGTGACCAAGGCGCTTGGCTTTGACCGCGAGAAGCTCAATCCGAACGGCTCGGGCATCGCGCTGGGCCATCCGGTCGGCGCGACCGGCGCGATCCTGACCGTGAAGACGATGTACGAACTCCAGCGTACCGGCGGCCGCTACGGCCTGATCACGATGTGTATCGGCGGCGGGCAGGGCATCGCCATGGTCATCGAAAGGGTCTGACATGAAGCTTGGCCGTCTGAACCATGTCGGGGTGGCGACCCCGTCGATCGAACAGAGCATCGCCTTCTACCGCGACGTGATGGGCGCCGAGGTGATCCGCGAACCCTTCGACCTGCCCGCGCAGGGGGTGAAGGTGTGCTTCGTCGATACCCCGAACAGCCAGATCGAACTGATCGAGCCACTGGGCGAAGCCTCACCGATCCACGCTTTCCTCGCCAGGAATCCCGCCGGAGGACAGCATCATCTCTGCTATGAGGTGCCCGACATCCATGCCGCCAAGGCCTGGTTCGAGGGCAAGGGCGCCAAGGTGCTGGGCGAACCGCGCATCGGCGCGCACGGCACCCTGATCTTCTTCGTCCACCCCAAGGATATGGGCGGGGTGCTGACCGAAATCATGGAAACGCCGAAAGCCGGCCACTGAGCGACGTTTTGAGGAAGTATCGATGAGCGACAACAAGCCCGACCTTGGCCCGAATCTCGCACAGTGGGAGGCCGCCGCGACCAAGGAGGTCAAGGGCAAGGACCTGACCTGGAACACCCCCGAGGGGATCGCGGTCAAGCCGCTTTACACCCAGGAGGACGTCGCCGGCATCGATCCCGGCCTGCCCGGCTTCGCGCCCTTCACCCGTGGGGTGCGCGCCTCGATGTATGCCGGGCGCCCGTGGACGGTCCGCCAATATGCCGGCTTTTCGACCGCCGAGGCGTCGAACGCCTTCTATCACCGCAATCTGAAGGCGGGCCAGAAGGGCCTGTCGGTCGCGTTCGACCTTGCCACCCACCGCGGCTATGACAGCGATCATCCCCGCGTCACCGGCGATGTCGGCAAGGCTGGCGTGGCGATCGACACGATCGACGACATGAAGATCCTGTTCGACGGCATCCCGCTCGATCAGATGTCGGTGTCGATGACGATGAACGGCGCGGTGATCCCGATCCTCGCCTTCTTCATCGTCGCCGGCGAGGAGCAGGGCGTGCCGCGCGCGCAGCTCGACGGGACCATCCAGAACGACATCCTCTAGGAGTTCATGGTCCGCAACACCTATATCTACCCGCCCGAGCCGAGCATGCGGATCATATCGGACATCTTCGGCTACACCTCGCGCGAGATGCCGAAGTTCAACTCGATCTCGATCTCGGGCTATCACATGCAGGAAGCCGGGGCGACGCAGGTCCAGGAGCTCGCCTTCACCATCGCCGACGGCATGGAATATGTGAAATATGGCGTCGCATCGGGGCTCGACATCGACAAATTCGCCGGCCGGCTGAGCTTCTTCTTCGCGATCGGCATGAACTTCTTCATGGAGATTGCGAAGCTGCGTGCCGCGCGCGTGCTGTGGCACCGGGTGATGACCAATCTGGGCGCGCAGGACGAACGTTCGAAGATGCTGCGCACCCACTGCCAGACCTCGGGCGTCTCGCTGACCGAGCAGGACCCCTATAACAACGTCATGCGCACCACGATCGAGGCGATGGCGGCGATGCTGGGCGGTACCCAGTCGCTCCACACCAACGCGCTCGACGAAGCGATCGCGCTGCCGACGGACTTCTCGGCCCGGATCGCGCGCAACACCCAGATCGTCATCCAGGAAGAGACCGGGATGACCAAGGTCGTCGATCCGCTCGGCGGTTCCTATTATGTCGAGAGCCTGACGCAGGAGCTGGTCGACAAGGCCTGGGCGATCATCGAGAAGGTCGAGGCCGATGGCGGCATGGCGAAAGCCGTCGCGGCCGGCTGGCCCAAGGCGATGATCGAGGAAGCGGCCGCCGCCAAGGCGGCGCGGATCGACCGCGTCGAAGAGGTCATCGTCGGCGTCAACAAATATAAGCTCGCGCAGGAAGATCCGATCGACATCCTCGACGTCGACAATGTCGCGGTGCGCGAATCGCAGATCGCCCGGATCAACAAGGTCAAGGCGGGCCGTGACGAGGCGGCTTGCCAGGCCGCGCTGGCGGCGCTGACCGAGGGGGCGGCGGGCGATGCCAACCTGCTTGCGCTCGCGGTCGATTGCGCCCGCGCCCGCGCGACCTTGGGTGAAATTTCGTCGGCGATGGAGCAGGTGTTCGGCCGCTATGGCACCAATCCGACCCCGGTGAAGGGCATATATGGCGGCGCCTATGACGGCGACAAGGCATGGGCCGGCCTGATCGAAGGTGTCGACGCGATTGCGCAGCGCAAGGGCCGCAGGCCGCGCATGCTCGTCGCCAAGATGGGCCAGGACGGCCATGATCGGGGCGCCAACCTCGTCTCCTCGGCGTTCGGCGATCTCGGCTTCGAGGTGGTTGCCGGGCCGCTGTTCCAGACCCCGAAGGAAGCCGCCGAGCTCGCGATCAAGGCGGATGTCGACGTGGTCGGCGCGTCCAGCCTGGCGGCGGGACACAAGACACTGATCCCCGAACTGATCGGGCTGTTGCGCGATGCGGGCCGCAGCGACATCAAGGTGATCGCCGGCGGCGTCATCCCCGCGCAGGACTATCAGTTCCTCCGCGACGCGGGGGTGCAGGGCATTTTCGGACCCGGCACCAATCTCGTCAGCGCGGCGACCGAAGTGCTGCGCCTGCTGGGGCATAATCAGCCGCCCGAAGGCATGGAGGCTGCAGAGTGAACGCCCACACCCCTATCGGAGAGATGGCGAGAACCGACTGGACCCGCGACGAGATCGCCGCGCTGTTCGACCTGCCGTTCAACGACCTGCTGTGGCAGGCGCAGGCCGCGCATCGCGCGGGGCATCAGGCGAACGCGGTCCAGCTGTCGACCCTGCTGTCGATCAAGACCGGTGGCTGTCCCGAGGATTGCGGCTATTGCAACCAGTCGGTCCATGCCGAGACCGGCCTTAAGGCGACCAAGCTGATGGACGTGCGCGCGGTGCTGCAGTCCGCGGCGCAGGCGAAGGACAATGGCTCGACCCGCTTCTGCATGGGGGCCGCCTGGCGCAACCCCAAGGACCGCGACATGCCCGCGATCGTCGAGATGGTGCAGGGCGTCCGTCAGATGGGCATGGAAACCTGCATGACCCTGGGCATGCTCACCGAGGCGCAGGCGAAGACGCTCGCCGATGCCGGGCTCGATTACTACAACCATAATATCGACACCTCGCCCGAACGCTATGAGGAGGTGATCACCACCCGTAGCTTCGCCGACCGGATCGAGACGCTCGAAAATGTCCGCGAGGCGGGAATCAACGTGTGCTGCGGCGGCATTGTCGGCATGGGCGAAACCCGCGCCGACCGGGTCGGCTTCATCCATGCGCTGGCGACCTTGCCGGTCCATCCCGAAAGCGTGCCGGTCAATGCGCTGGTGCCGGTCAAGGGCACCGTGCTGGGCGACATGCTCGCCGATACGCCGCTCGCGAAGATCGACGAGATCGAGTTCGTTCGCACCGTCGCGGTCGCGCGGATCACCATGCCCGGCTCGATGGTCCGCCTGTCGGCGGGGCGCGAGAGCATGTCGGACGCGGCACAGGCACTGTGCTTCATGGCCGGTGCCAATTCGATCTTCACCGGCGACAAGCTGCTGACCACCGACAATGCCGGCGACGACCGCGACGCGGCGCTGTTCGCGAAGCTCGGCGTCACGCCGATGACCGCGCAGTGCAAGGTCGAGCTGGCGGCGGAATAATACACGACCGCTCATCCTGAGGAGGGTCTGAGCCTGGCGAAGACCCGTCTCGAAGGATCCTTCGAGACGCCATTTCGACAGGCTCAATGGCTCCTCAGGATGAGCGGAGGGGTTTGGATTAAAGGGAAGACGAGACGCCCATGTTCAAGAAGATCCTGATCGCCAATCGCGGCGAAATCGCCTGTCGCGTGATCAAGACCGCCCGGCGCATGGGCATCAAGACCGTCGCGGTCTATTCGGATGCCGATGCGCGCGCGCCGCATGTCGAGATGGCGGACGAGGCGGTCCATATCGGCCCGCCGCCCGCGTCCGAGAGCTATCTGATCGCCGACAAGATCATCGCCGCCTGCAAGGCGACCGGCGCCGAGGCGGTCCATCCCGGCTATGGCTTCCTGTCCGAGCGGACCAGCTTCGCCGAGGCGCTCGACGCCGCCGGCATCGCCTTCATCGGTCCACCGGTCGGCGCGATCGCGGCGATGGGCGACAAGATCGAATCGAAGAAGCTGGCGATGCAGGCCGGCGTCAACGTCGTTCCCGGTTTCGTCGGCGAGATCGATTCGACCGATCATGCGGTCGAGATCGCGAACGGCATCGGCTATCCGGTGATGATGAAGGCTTCGGCCGGCGGCGGCGGCAAGGGCATGCGCCTGGCCTATAGCGAGAAGGACGTCCGCGAGAATTTCGAGAGCGTGAAGCGCGAAGGGCTCAACAGCTTCGGCGACGACCGCGTCTTCATCGAGAAGTTCATCGAGAGCCCGCGCCATATCGAGATCCAGATCCTCGGCGATAAGCACGGCAATATCCTCTACCTCAACGAGCGCGAATGCTCGATCCAGCGTCGCCATCAGAAGGTTGTCGAGGAGGCTCCGTCGCCCTTCGTGACGCCGAAGATGCGCAAGGCGATGGGCGAACAGTGCGTCGCGCTGGCACGCGCGGTCGGCTATTACAGCGCGGGCACGGTCGAGCTGATCGTGAGCGGCGCCGATACGACCGGCGAGGGATTCTACTTCCTCGAAATGAACACCCGGCTGCAGGTCGAGCATCCCGTCACCGAGTGCATCACCGGGCTCGACCTGGTCGAGCAGATGATCCGCGTCGCTTATGGTGAGAAGCTGGCCTTCACCCAGGACGAGGTGAAGCTCGAAGGCTGGGCGGTCGAGAACCGCGTCTATGCCGAAGATCCCTATCGCGGCTTCCTGCCCTCGACCGGGCGGCTGGTGCGCTATCGTCCGCCGGCCGAAGTGGAGAATGTGCGCGTCGACGACGGGGTCTATGAAGGCTCCGAAATCTCGATGTTCTACGATCCGATGATCGCCAAGCTGATCACCTGGGGCGCGACCCGCGAGGAGGCGATCGACCGGCAGATCACCGCGCTCGACCGGTTCGAGATCGACGGCATCGGCCATAACATCGATTTCCTGTCGACCCTGATGCAGCATCCGCGTTTCCGGGGCGGCAACATCACCACCGGCTTCATCGCCGAGGAATTTCCCGAGGGCTTCACCGGCGCGGCCGCCGACGACAAGCTGAGCCGCAGTCTTGCCGCGATCGCCGGCGTGCTCGCCAGCGTCGATGCGGCGCGCGCGGGGCAGATCGAGGGCCGCCTCAACGGCCCTGCCGATCCGTCGACCAGCTGGGTCGTCACACTCGACAAGGTCGAGCGCCAGATCGAGATCGCGGGCGACGCGGTCAGCGTCGATGGCGTCGCAGTGGTCGTCGATGCGCCCTATATTCCGGGCCAGCGGCTGGTCGAGGCAGTCGTCGACGGCGAGTCGCTGTCGCTGCGCGTCGAGCGCAAGCGCACCGGCTGGCGGTTCACGACGCGCGGCGCGAGCCATGACCTGCGCGTGCTGACCCCGCTGGTCGCCGCCCTCTCGCATCACATGATCGAAAAGATCCCGCCGGACATGTCGCGCTTCCTGCTCTGTCCGATGCCGGGTCTGGTGACCGCGATCCACGTCGCCGAGGGCGCACGGGTCGAGGCCGGCCAGCCGCTCGCGGTGGTCGAGGCGATGAAGATGGAGAATATCCTGCGTGCCGAGAAGGCCGGGGTGGTGAAGGCCGTGTCGGCGAAGCCCGGCGACAGCCTGGCGGTCGACGCGGTGATCCTGGAGTTCGAGACGAACTGATCCAGTCCTTAACCGTCATTCCAGCGAAAGCTGGAATCTCTGTCGTGGTTCGCGAGATCAACTCCGTCCTTGTCGACTGAGATCCCAGCTTTCGCTGGGATGACGTATAAAGGGTGGATGCCGCTCGCTTCCCTTTTATCCGCCCGGCCCCTAAGCTCGCCGGGTGTCATGAGCGCCGCCGATTTCTCCTTCGCGAACATCCGGTCGAGCGTCCCCGGCGTCGCCTGGCCGCCGCTGTCGACCGGACCGGCGGCGACGCTGGTCGCGCTTCTGCGGCAGTTCGACGACAGCCAGTGGCTCGATCCGGCGGCGATCCGTGCCAACCAGTTCCGCCAGCTCCGCGCGCTCGCCGATCACAGTGCGGAGCATTCGCCGCACTTCGCGCGGCGTCTTGTCGCCGCCGGGCTCACCCCCGAAAGCCTCGCCACCGACGCGGGGTTTGCCCGGCTGGCGCCGCTGCGCCGCCATGAGGTGCAGCGCGTGGCCGACCTGTTCTGCGATCAGCTGCCGCCCGATCACGGCCCGCTGTTCGAGGCGCGCACCTCGGGATCG
Source organism: uncultured Sphingomonas sp. (assembly GCA_947085315.1). Lineage (GTDB taxonomy): Bacteria > Pseudomonadota > Alphaproteobacteria > Sphingomonadales > Sphingomonadaceae > Rhizorhabdus. The sequence continues at coordinate 79,568 of CAMTVW010000022.1, forward strand.
ACCGGCGAGCCGGTGGTGGTGCGCCGCACCGCGATCGGCAAACTCATGTGGCTTGCCCATATGGTGCGCGAGCAACTGTGGCACCGCCGCGACCTGAGCGGGCGGCACTGTGCGATCCGCGCGAATGTCGACACGCTCGTCCGCCTGCCGCAATGGAGCAGCGTCGTCGGCAATCTGGTCGAAACCGGCGAAGCGCTGCTGATTCCGATCACGATGCCGATCGACGAACAGATCGCGATGATCGACGATTTCCGGCCCGACAATCTGCTCGCCTATCCCAATGTCATCGCCGCGCTGCTTCAGGATTGCCGCGCGCGCGGGCGTGGTTTTGCAGGGCTCAACCATCTCCGCGCGATCGGCGAAACGCTGTCCGACGACCTGCGCCGCGATGCCGCCGCCTTCTTCGGAGCAAAAGTCACCGACTGCTATTCGTCGCAGGAGATCGGCTATCTCACCCTCGAATGCCCCGACGCGCCCGGCCATCACCACGTCATGGCCGAGACGGTGATCGTCGAGCTGCTGCGCGACGATGGCACGCCGTGCGAGGTGGGAGAGATGGGGCGGGTGATCGTCACCGACCTGCATAATTTCGCGACCCCGATGATCCGCTACGACATCGGCGATTTCGCCGAGGCCGGGCCGCCCTGTGCGTGCGGGCGCGGGCTGCCGGTGCTGCGCCGGGTGGTCGGGCGCGAGCGAAACCTGTTGCGGCTGGCCGACGGGCGGCGCCACTGGCCGCTGTTCGGCGGTCATTATTTCCGTGATGTCGCCCCTGTACGGCAATTTCAGGCGATCCAGCACAGCTATGAACGGATCGAGCTGCGGCTGGTCTGCGAACGGCCGCTCAGCGAACAGGAGGAGGCCGACCTGCGCGCGATGACCCTGCGCGCGCTCGGCCATGAATTCATCGTCGAGCTGCGTTATTTCGAGGGCCGCCTGCCAACCGGCGCGAATGGCAAGTTCGAGGAGTTCATCTGCCGGATCGACGCGCCATGAGCGAGGCCTGGAGCGAGTTCCACCTGCGGTTCCCGTCGCTGCGCCCGCCGCAGAGCGTCACCCCTGACACTGCGGCGCGGGTCGCCGCGGCGCTGGAGGGGCACGATGATCGCGTGCTGCTGCTGGGGGTGACGCCAGCGCTCACCGGGATCGGGCGCAGCCTGGTCGCGGTCGACCGCAGCGCCAATATGATCGCCAATGTCTGGCCCGGCGATGATGCGCGGCGCCATGTGGTCGAGGCCGACTGGCGCGCGATGGACCCCGGCGGCGATTTCTCCGCCGTGATCGGTGACGGCAGCTTCAACTGCCTCGCCTGGCCCGGCGATCATGCGGCGGCCTTCGCGCGACTGGGGGCGCTGCTACGGCCCGGCGCGCGCTTCGTCCTGCGCTTTTTCGTCACCCCCGAGCCGTGCGAGCGCATCGCCGCGTTGGCCGATGCCACGCAAGCGGGACAGGTGGAAAGCATCCACGCGCTGCGTTGGCGGCTGGGCATGGCGCTGTGCGCCGAACGCGGCGCGGTCAACATCCCGGTGACCGACATATATGCGCTGTTCGAAAGGCTGTTTCCCGACCGGGCCCTGCTGGCCGGGCAGACTGGCTGGACGATCGACGAGATCGGAACGATCGATTTCTACCGCGCTTCGCCCGACATCATCAGTTTTCCGACAATGCGTCAGATCCGCGCCGCCGTTCCGCCGGGCTTCTCGGACGTGCGCCTGTTGTCGTCAGGGGACTATGACCTGGCGGAACGTTGCCCGCTGGTGGTGATGGACTGGATAGGGTGACGATCTAGTTCAGCCCTTCAGTGCCGCCGCCGCGCGCGCGCGCTTCTCGATCTCCTCGGGGTCGGGGGCGCCGGCGGGGACGATCCAGCTGCCCCCGACGCACAGCACCGCGTCGAGCGCGAGCCAGTCGGGGGCGGTCTCATGGGTGATCCCGCCGGTCGGGCAGAAGCGCGCCTTGTAGAGCGGCGCCGCCAGCGCCTTCAGCGCGGGGATGCCGCCATTGGTGACGGCGGGGAAGAATTTGAAATGGGTGAGGCCCAGGTCGAGCCCGCGCATGATGTCACCGGCATTGGCGGTGCCGGGCAGGATCGGCACCTTCGCGTCCTGACAGGCGCGGACCAGCGGCTCGGTCAGCCCCGGAGAGACGATGAAGCGCGCGCCGGCATCGACCGCCGCCTTGACATCGTCGGCGTTGAGCACCGTCCCCGCGCCGACCACCGCGCCCTTCACTTTCGCCATCGCCCGGATCACGTCGAGCGCAGCTGGGGTGCGCAGGGTGACCTCGAGCGCGGGCAACCCGCCCGCGACCAGCGCCTCGGCGATCGGCATGGCATGCGCCACGTCATGTACCACCAGCACCGGGATCACGGGGGCGAGTGTCATCACCTGTTCGACGTTCATAGCGACATGTCCTCCTGAAAGGCGGCGGCCGCACCGAGCAGCCCGGCGTCGGGATGCAAAGCGAGGCGGATCGGAAAGGTCGCCATGCGAGCCTCGAAACGGCCCTTGGCGCGAAAGCGGTCGTTGAACAGCGGCCCGGTAAGCCGGCTGCGAATGCGGTTGGCGAGGCCGCCGGTGATGACCACCGCACGCGCGCCATGCGCGAGTGCGAGGTCCCCCGCGACCGCGCCGAACGCCATCACGAAACGGTCGAGCGCCTCGACTGCAAGAGGGTCGCTGCCCGCGGTCGCGGCCTCCCACAGGGTCGCGTCGTCCATCGGTACGATCGGTTCGCCGGCGATCAGCGCTAGCGTCGCGCGGATGTCGGCGAGCGCGGGGCCCGCGACGATCCGCTCGACCGAGACGCGGCGATGCCGCTCGCGAAGCCGCGCGAGCAGCTTCTCCTCGAAGCCGTCGAGCGCGGCGAAGTCGATATGCCCGCCTTCGGTCGCCAGCACGATGTTGCGACCCTGACGGCGGAGCAGCTGGGCGACGCCGAGCCCGGTGCCGGGCCCGATCACGGTGATGATGCCCGCGCCGGGCAGCGGGCCCTCGGGGCCGCCGATATGGGCCAGCTCGCCAGCTTCCAGCACGCCGACCGCCGCAGCCATCGCGGCGAAATCGTTGAACAGGCGGAGCTTGTCGAGCCCGAGCTCCGCCGCAAGCGTCGCGGGGCGGAGCACCCAGCCGTTGTTGGTGAAGCGGATCAGTTCGCCCTCGATCGGCCCGGCGATCGCGATGCTGGCGGCGCTGGGCAATGCGCGGCCCTCCTCCTTCGCGAAGGCCGACCAGGCGTCGGCGAGGCCGCCATGCTCGGCGGTGCGGTATTTGCGGACCGTACCGAGCGTCGGGCGGCGGTCATCAAGCAGCGTGGCGATCGCGAAACGCGCATGGGTGCCGCCAAGATCGACCGCGACGATGTTCATCTTCTCCCCTCCCCTGAAGGGGAGGGGCTTCTCCAGCCCCTCACAGCCCCGCCGCCGCCAGCATCGCCGATCCGCCGCGCTCGGCGGTGTCGGCGCCGTGGCGCATGAAGGCAAACAGCTCGCGGCCGGTGCCGACATGTTCGGCCGGGGCGACCGCCGCTTCGCGCGCAGCCCATATGGCGGGATCGACCAGCGCCTCGATCGAGCCGTCATGACCGCACAGGCGGACGATGTCGCCGTCGCGCAATTTGGCGATCGGACCGCCGGCGAGCGCCTCGGGACTGATGTGGATCGCGGCGGGGACCTTCCCGCTCGCCCCCGACATGCGTCCGTCGGTGACCAGCGCGATCCTGAAGCCCTTGTCCTGGAGGACGCCCAGGGGCGGGGTGAGCTTGTGCAGTTCGGGCATGCCGTTCGCCCTGGGGCCCTGGAAGCGGACCACGACGATCACGTCACGGTCGAGCTCGCCCGCCTTGAAGGCGGCGCCGACCTGATCCTGATCATCGAACACGCGGCAGGGGGCCTCGATCGTCCAGCGTTCCTTGTCGACCGAGCTTGTCTTGAACGTGCCCCGCCCGAGATTGCCCTGGACGAGCCGCATCCCGCCATCGGGCTGGAAGGGGTTGGCGTAGGAGCGCAGCATCGTCTCGTCGAGCGGGGCGGCGGGCGCATCGGCCCAGACCAGCGTATCGCCGTCGAGCTTCGGGTCCTTCGCATATCGCGAAAGGTCGCCGGTCGAAACGGTCATGATGTCGCGGTGGAGCATTCCGCCGTCGAGCAGGGTGGTGATGACATAGGCCATGCCGCCCGCCGCCTGAAAATGGTTCACGTCGCCCGCGCCATTGGGATAGACCCGCGCGATCAGCGGCACCGCCGCCGACAGCCGGTCCATATCCTCCCAGTCGAACATGATTCCCGCCGCGCGCGCGATCGCGGGGAGGTGGATGACATGGTTGGTCGAGCCCCCGGTCGCGAGCAGCCCGACCGCGGCGTTGACGATCGCCTTCTCGTCGACGCAGCGCCCCAGCGGGCGATAGTCGTTCCCATCCCAGCCGATTTCGGCAAGCCGGTGGACGGCGGCGCGGGTCAGCTCCTGCCGCAGCTTCGTGCCCGGATTGACGAATGCGCTGCCGGGGACGTGGAGCCCCATCACCTCCATCATCATCTGGTTCGAATTGGCCGTACCGTAGAAGGTGCAGGTGCCCGCGCCATGATAGGAGGCGGACTCGGCCTCCAGCAGCTCGGCGCGGCCGACCTTGCCTTCGGCATAGAGCTGGCGAACGCGCTGCTTCTCCTTGTTGGCGAGGCCCGAGGGCATTGGTCCGGCGGGGATCAGGATGGTCGGCAGATGCCCGAAGCGCAGCGCGCCGATCAGCAGGCCCGGGACGATCTTGTCGCAGATGCCGAGCAGCGCGGCGCCCTCGAACATGCCGTGGCTGAGGCCCACCGCCGTCGACAGGGCGATCGTGTCGCGACTGAACAGCGACAGCTCCATGCCGCGCTGGCCCTGCGTCACCCCGTCGCACATCGCGGGGACGCCGCCCGCGACCTGCGCGGTGATCCCCACTTCGCGGGCCCACAGCTTCATCTGGTCGGGATAGCGGCCATAGGGCTGATGCGCCGAGAGCATGTCGTTATAGGCGGTGACGATGCCGATGTTCATCGCCCGGCCGTCGCGGATCGCCGCCTTGTCCTCGCCGCTTGCGGCGAAGCCATGCGCAAGATTGCCGCACGACAGGTTCGGCCGGTCGACCCCGCTGTCGCGCTCGCGCGCGATCAGATCGAGATAGGCCTGCCTGCCGGGCTTGGACCGCTCGACGATGCGGGCGGTGACGGCTTCGACGGCAGGGTGCAGGCTCATCTCGGTACCTCCGGCGCTAGGCGCTCCAATGAATATCGAATGCCTGCTCGGCGTCGGCGAGGACGCGGCCGACCGGGACCGACGAGGTCGCACCGTCCTTGATCGCCCGTTCGAGCAGGGTCTTCTTGTCCTCGCCGGTGAGCACCAGCATCAGCGTGCGCGCCGACAGGATCGCCGCCTTGGTCAGCGTCACCCGGGCGACAGGCGCTTCGGCGGGCATCGGATCGGGCAGCACACCGACCGCGCGGCGCACCTTTGGCCCGTTCAGCGCCTCGTCGAGGTCAGGGCCGTTGAAGATCGAGGCGGTGTGCCCGTCGGCGCCGACGCCGAGCCAGACCAGATCGGGCGGCCAGTGCAGTTCCTGCAGCCGCGCGTCGGCGGCCTTGCCCGCCATCTTGTGGTCGGCGGCCTTGTCGGTGGTGATCGGCAGGACGCGGGCGCCCTTGGGCAGGAATATCTTCGCGATCATCGCCGCATTCGACAGCGGATCGGTCATCGCCACCAGCCGGTCGTCGGTGGGGACGATCGTCACCTTCTTCCAGTCGATCTTCGCCCTGGCGAGCTTTTCATAGATCGGGATCGGGGTCTTGCCGCCGGGCAGCGCCAGCAGGCACTGGCCGCGTGCGTCGAGCGCCGATTCGATGATGAACCCGACATCGCCGACGACCGCGTCGATCAGTTCCTCGGGATCCTCATAGTCCCACCACTCGGCTTCGATCATAGTCTTATCCTTTTCATTTTAGATCCTCCCCAGCAAAGCTGGGGAGGGGGACCGCGCGTAGCGCGGTGGAGGGGTCTCCGACCCCTACCCCTCCACCATCCTTCGGATGGTCCCCCTCCCCGCGCTTCGCGCAGGGAGGATATTATTAGCCATCTTAATCATGCCATGTGACGCCGTCGCGCTCGGTCAGCGCGATCGCCGCCGACGGGCCCCAGGTGCCCGCGGTATAGGGTTTGGGCTTCATCGCATTGGCGGCCCAGCCGTCGCGAATCGCGTCGATCCATTCCCATTGGGCCTCGACCTCGTCGCGCCGCACGAACAGGGTCTGGTCGCCTTCGATAAGGTCGAGCAGCAGCCGTTCATAGGCGATGCGGCGGCGCGTGTCGGCAAAGGCGTTGGGCATCGAGATATCGAGCGGCATTTCCCTGAGGCGGATTCCATCGCGGTCGAGCCCCGGCACTTTCGACATCAGCTGCAGCCGGACATTCTCGTCGGGTTGCAAACGGATGATCAGCTTGTTGGGTTGCAGCACCGCGCCGCGTCCGTCGAAGATCGAGTGCGGTACACCCTTGAACTGGATGAAAATCTCCGACTGGCGGCTCGGCAGGCGTTTGCCGGTGCGCAGGTAGAAGGGCACCCCCTTCCAGCGCCAATTGTCGATATTGGCCTTGAGCGCGACGAAGGTCTCGGTGTCCGACGGCTTGCCGAGCTCGTCGAGATAGCCGGGTACCGGCCCGCCCGCGACCGCGCCGGGACCATATTGGCCGATCACGCTGTTGGTCTGCGCATTGGCGCGGTCGATCGGGCGCAGCGAGCGCAGCACCTTGACCTTCTCGTCGCGCACCGCGGTCGAATCGAAGCGCGCCGGGGGCTCCATCGCGACCAGCGCAAGCAGCTGAAGCATATGATTCTGGACCATGTCGCGGATCGCGCCCGCGCCGTCGTAAAAGCCGACCCGGCCTTCGAGCCCGACCGTCTCGGACACGGTGATCTGGACATGGTCGATCCCGCCCTCGCGCCACAGCGGTTCGAACAGGCTGTTGGCGAAGCGCAGCGCCAGCAGGTTCTGAACGGTTTCCTTGCCAAGATAATGGTCGATCCGGAAAATCCGGTCCTCGGGGAAGACGCTGGCGACCGCATCGTTGATGTGGCGGCTCGACGCCATGTCGTAGCCGAGCGGCTTTTCCAGGCCGATGCGGACCCCGTCCCCGGCGAGCCCGGCGGTGGCGAGCCCCGCGATCGTTGCCTCGAACAGCGATGGCGCGGTCGACAGGAAGATCGACAGCCCCTTGTCGGTCGATCCCACCGCCTCGGCAAGCGCGGCGAAATCACCCTCTTTCGAGGCATCGACCGGGACATAGCTGATCCGCAGGAGGAACGCGGCCAGCGCCTCGTCGTTCAGCCGCTCGGTGGGAACGAAGCGGCGCAGTGCCTTTTCGGCGAATGCGACGAAACCCTTGTCGTCATGGTCGCTGCGCGCGGTGGCGATGATGCGCAGATCGGCGGGCAGCAGATCGTCGGCGGCGAGCCCGTAAAGCGACGGCAGCAGCATGCGCTGCGACAGGTCGCCGGTTGCGCCGAACAGCAGCAGCTTTCCGCTGGGTATCTTCACCAAAATGCCTCCCTGGGCCGTGCGCGGCGATGTCGATACGCCGCCGTCACATCTCTTCCATCCGCTTGTAGCAAATGCATCGCGATGCGGTAGCCGCCATGTCGCATTGCCGCATTATTTGCCGTCCGATCGTTACAGCGGAAGGACGAACCCATGTCGCAGCCCATGTCGCAGGGCGTCGAATTGGCCGAACGCAGGCTTGCGGTGCGGCTCGCCGCCGGCGAGGCGGACGTGGTTGCGGCGCAGCGGCTGCGCTACGATATCTTCTTCCGCGATATGGGCGCCTCGGGCGACGGGGCCGTCGCCGAAGCAGATGGCGGCCGCGATATCGATCCTTATGACATGCTGTGCGATCATCTGCTGGTCGAGGATCATGGACGGCCGGGCAGCCCGGTGGTCGGCACCTACCGGCTGCTGCGCCAGAGCGTCGCCGAGGCGCATGCCGGCTTTTACTCGGCGCATGAGTTCGATCTGGGCCCGGTGATCGCGCATGCCCGGCGCAGCGGCGTCGAACTGCTCGAACTCGGCCGCTCGTGCGTCGATCCCGCCTATCGCGACGCGGGGACGATCCAGCTGCTGTGGCGCGGCATTGCCGATTATCTGGCGGGCCACCGGATCGGCTATATGTTCGGCTGCGCGAGCTTTCCCGGGATCGATCCGGCAGACCATGCCGAGGGCATGTCGCTGCTCGCGCACGATCATATCGCGCTGCCCGAACTGCGCGCCCGCGCGATCGGGCCCGACGCTATCCCGCTCGCCGCGCTGCCGATCGGCGGCTATGATCCCCGGCTCGCGCTGCGCCGCCTCCCACCGCTGATCAAGGCCTATCTGCGGGTCGGCGCCGAGGTCGGCGACGGCGCCTATATCGACCGTGCGTTCAACACGATCGACGTCTTCGTGCTGATGCCGGTCGCGCGCATCGCCTCGCGCTATGCCCAACGGTTCGAGGTGGCGGCTTAGCACCCATTCCTCCCCGGGATGGGGAGGAATAGCCCTTTTCCCCATTGACGCAGCGTCAGCCGGATGGTGAGCCCCGCGGCGACAGTCGAAGGGGATGGACGATCGTGCGGCAAGGGATCCGGATTGCGTTGATGGCCGCCTGTACCGGGCTCGCTTCGGTACCGGCCTGGGCCGAGGAGGCCGATATCGTCGTCACCGGCCAGGGGCTGGGTCGTTCGCCCGGCGACGCCGCCTATGACGTGATCAGCATCGACCGGACCCGGCTGGAACTGTCGGCAAGCGGGCGGATGGAGGATATTCTGCGCGACGCGGCGGGCTTCCAGCAGTTTCGCCGCTCGGATGCGCGCTCGGCGCATCCGACCAGCCAGGGCGCAACGTTGCGCGGGCTGGGCGGCAACGCCTCTACCCGCGCGCTGATCCTGCTCGACGGGGTACCGATGATCGATCCGTTCGGCGGCTGGGTAAGCTGGGCGGCGCTTGATCCGGCGCGGATCGGCCATGTCCGGGTGACGCGTGGCGGCGGCAGCAGCGTGTTCGGCCCGGGCGCGCTTGCGGGCACGATCGAGCTGTCGAGCATCGGACCTGACGAGGCGCCGAAGGTCGGCGCGAGCGTCGCTTATGGCAGCCGCGATGCGATCGATGCCGATGCGATCGTCACAGCGCGGCTGGGCGACGGCTTCGCGATGATCTCCGCCGGTCATGCGCGGGGCGATGGCTTCGTTCCGATCGTGGAAGCGAATCGCGGCGCGATCGACCGCGCGGCCAGCTACAGGCAGAGCCGCTTCGCGGCGCGCGCGCTGGTCCCGGTCGGCGCGAGCACCGAATTGCAGGCGAACGGCTCGTTCCTGCTCGACCAGCGCGATCGCGGGGTGCCCTTCACCGGGAACAGCAATCTCGCGGTCGATGCCTCGCTGCGCCTCGTCGGGCGCGGCCAATGGGGCTGGGAGGCGACGGCCTGGCTTCAGCACCGCGAATTTTCCAGCGGCTTCGCCAGCATCGGCGCGGGGCGCAATACGGTCAGCCAGTCGCTCGATCAGTATAATGTCCCCGCCAATGGGCTGGGCGCGCGGATCGAACTCGATCCCTGGCTGGGCGAGGGGAAGAATCTCCGGATCGGCGGCGACGTCCGCCGCGTGACCGGCCGGACGCAGGAGCGCGTGGTGGCGACCAATGTCGGCCGGATCGCGGGCGGCCGCCAGACGATCGTCGGCGGATTTGCCGAGCTGACCCTGCTGCCGGTCGACGGGCTGACCCTGACCGCGAGCGGACGGCTCGACCGATGGGAGTTGAGCCATGGCCGGCGCACCGAGATCAACCGCAATACGGGCGCGTCGATCGCCGCCAACAGCTTTGTCTATGCCGACCGCTCGGGCACCGAGGCGACCGGCCGTGCCGGCATAGCCTGGAGCCCGCCCGAGGCTGCCGCGATCACCGTGCGCGCGGCGGCCTATAGCGGCTGGCGGCTGGCGACGCTCAACGAACTTTACCGCCCCTTTCGCGCGGGCAATGATTCGACCGTCGCCAATCCGCTGCTCGATCCCGAACGGGTGCGCGGGATCGAGGGCGGCTTCCAATATGCCCCGCTGCCCGGCTGGCGGCTGGGCGCGACGATCTTCCGTAACCGGCTCGACGACGCGATCACGAACGTGACGATCGCGCCGAACACCCGCCAGCGCCAGAATGTGAAGGCGATCCGCAGCCGCGGCATCGAGGTGGAGGGGATGGCGAGCTTCGGCGACTGGCGGCTGATCGGCAGCTGGTCGCACATCACCCCCACCGTCCGCGCGATCGCCCCCGCACGCGCGCTCGACGGCCTGCGCCCGGCGCAGACCCCGCGCGATCAGGGCAGCGCGACGATCGAATGGAACCGTGCCGGCATCGCCCGGCTGGGGCTGACGGCGCGCTATATCGGGCGGCAGTTTGAGGACGACCAGAACAGCCGCTCGCTCGACGCGGCGGTGACGGTCGATGCGGTCGCCTCGGTCGAACTGGGCAGGGGCTTCGCGGTCGAAGTGCGGGGCGAAAATCTGGCGGACAAGCGGGTCGAGGCGACGGTCGGCGCCGATGGCGTGGTCGAGCGTGCGACACCGCGGACGCTGTGGCTGGGGGTGCGCTGGGGGATTTGAGACTCCCCTTCCCTTGGCAGTGAGGGGAGAAGTAGGGCATCCTCCCCGCAAGAGGGGACCGCCACATGATCATCGACAGCGACGCCGCACCGCTGACTCGTCCGCCCTTCTGGCGCTCGCTCTATGCGCAGGTGCTGGTCGCGATCGTGCTGGGAGTGCTGGTCGGATGGCTGGCACCCGATATCGGCGCCTCGTTGAAGCCGCTGGGCGATGCCTTCATCAAGCTGGTCAAGATGATCATCGCGCCGGTGATCTTCCTGACCGTGGTCACCGGAATCGCGGGCTTGCGCGATCTGGGCGCGCTCGGCCGGGTCGCGGCGAAGACGTTCGGCTATTTCCTGCTGATGTCGACGCTTGCGCTGATCGTCGGGCTGATCGTCGCCAATGTCGTCCAGCCGGGGGCGGGGATGCACATTGCCCCCGCCGCGCTCGATACCAGTCATATCGCCGAATATAGCAGCAAGGCGCACGATCAGAGCATCGTCGGCTTCCTTACCCATATCATCCCCACCACGCTGGTCTCGGCGCTGAGCGAGGGCGAAATTCTCCAGGTGCTGTTCGTCGCGATCCTGTTCGGCATCGCGCTGTCGCTGAGCGGCGAACGCGCCGAACCGGTGCTCGACCTGCTCGAACGGCTCACGGCGGTGGTGTTCCGGCTGGTCGGGATATTGATGAAGGCAGCACCGATCGGGGCGTTCGGGGCGATGGCGTTCACGATCGGCAGGTTCGGGGTCGGTACCCTCGCCAATCTCGGCGGACTGATCCTGTGCTTCTACCTGACCTCGCTGCTGTTCGTGGTGGTGATCCTCGGCGCGGTGTCATGGGCGGCGGGATTCTCGATCTTCCGCCTGATCGCCTATCTGAAGGATGAGCTGCTGCTCGTACTGGGCACATCCTCGTCCGAAAGCGCGCTGCCCAATCTCGTCGCGAAGATGGAGGCGGCGGGCTGCGACAAGCCCGTTGTCGGACTGGTCGTGCCGACCGGCTATTCGTTCAACCTCGACGGCACCAACATCTACATGACGCTTGCCGCGCTGTTCATCGCCCAGGCGTGCGACGTTCATCTTTCGTTGGGCGAACAGATCAGCCTGCTGCTGGTGGCGATGATCTCTTCGAAGGGCGCGGCGGGGGTGACCGGCGCGGGATTCATCACGCTGGCGGCGACGCTGTCGATCGTGCCGTCGGTGCCGGTCGCGGGGATGGCGCTGATCCTGGGGATCGACCGCTTCATGTCGGAGTGCCGGAGTCTGACCAATTTCGTCGGCAATGCCGTGGCGACGGTCGTGATCGCGCGCTGGGAGGGTGCGGTCGATCGCGACCGGCTGAAGGCGGTTTTGGGCTGAACCCGATCAAGCCGTGATCAACTCGGATGTTTCAGCATGACCGATGTTGATTGTAAGGCATCGGCCATGATCCCTCTCGTCACCACCCATATCCTCGTCGATGCCGATGCCTGTCCGGTGAAGGACGAGATCTACAAGGTCGCCTGGCGCCATGAGGTGCCGGTCACCCTGGTCAGCAACCAGCATCTGCGCATCCCCGCGCATCCGCTGATCGCCAAGCAGGTGGTGGGCAGCGGCTTCGACGCCGCCGACGACTGGATCGCCGAGGCGAGCGGACCGGGCAGCGTCGTGATCACCGCCGACATCCTGCTTGCCGACCGTTGCATCAAGGCCGGGGCGACCGTCATCTCGAACGCCGGCAAACCGTTCACCGCCAATTCGATCGGCGGCGCGGTCGCGACTCGCGCGATCATGGCCGATCTGCGCGCGGGCGCGGTAGGCCAGGCGATCGGCGGCCCCGCCCCGTTCAGCAAGACCGATCGTTCGCGCTTCCTGCAGGCGCTCGACGCGGCGGTGGTGCGGGTTAAGCGGTCGCGCGGGTGAAGCGCTACCGCTTCTCGACGAACGCTTTCAACCGGCCGATCTGCCCGGACATCACCCCGTCGACCGCAGGTGCGATCGCCTCGGCGCCGCCAGGCACGAAGCCGCCGACCGTATAATATTGGCTGAGTTCGGTGCCGCCATCGACCGGCTTCAACTCCCAGCTCAACACGCCCGCGACCGCCATCGCCTGGAACGGGCCGAGCGCAGCGTTCAGCCGCAGCAGCCGGCCGGGGGCGGCGTGGATCACTCGCCCATGTTCGGTCGCGCCGCCCGATGCGGGAAGCGTCTCGCAAAAGCAGCCGCCCGGCGTCGGATCGAGCGTCATATTGGCGGCGTCGCCCGACCAGCTATGCGCCGAATCCCACCAGCGGCCGGGGGTAATAAGCGCGGCATAGACCTCTGCCGGAGGTGCCGCGATGCGGAGGACCTGCCGGATGGCGAGGCTATTGGCGCCTGCCGACGTCACATCGGCCTGCGCAGCCCCCGCCACGGCCAGCGCCGCCAGCGCCGCGATGATCAATCCCCGCATCACAAATCCCCTTGATCGTTCGTTCAACTGCTTATGCCGCCAATGCCGCGCGCATGCAGCCAAAAAATGCTACACCGGTCCGGCAGACAGGAGACCGCCGATGCCCAGATTCGCGCTGCCCGCCTTTTCGCTCGCGCTGCTGGCGCTGCCCGCCGCGCTGTTCGCGCATCATGGCTGGTCGTGGACCACCGGCAAGAATATCGAGATTGCCGGCAAGGTGGTGAAGGCCGAGCTCGGCAATCCGCACGGTGTACTGGTGATCGACGTCGCGGGCGCCCGCTGGACAGTCGAAGTCGGCCAGCCGTGGCGCAATGCGCGCGCGGGGCTCAAGGACAGCGATCTCGGCCCCGGCGCGGCCCTGCGCATCTCGGGCGAGCCGTCGACCGATCCGAAGGCGCGGTTGATGAAGGCCGAACGGATCTTCATCGGCGCGCGCCGCTTCGACCTCTACCCCGAGCGCGACTAGATGGAAGAGATCGCGGCAGCGCTCGCCGCGACCGAGTTTGCCCAATATCTCCGCCACGGCCGCTGGTCCTATGCTGCGGTCAACGCCGCGCATATCTTCGGGATCGCGCTGCTCGTCGGTGCGGTCGCGGTGCTCGACCTGCGGCTGCTCGGCGCCTGGCGCAGCATCCCGCTCGGGCAGCTCAGCCGCCCGCTGGTGCCGGTCGCGGCGACGGGACTGCTGCTCGCGGCGATCTCCGGCTTCACGCTGTTCGCGGTGCGCGCACCCGAATATGCCGCGATGCCGCTCTTCGTCGCCAAGCTGGGCCTGGTCGCGGCCGGCACCGTTTCGGCGGTCGCCCATCATGTCCTGCACGGCCGCCTGCTCGACCGCGCTGCGCCGCGCGCGTGCGCGCTGGCCGGCATCACCTCGATGCTGTGCTGGACGGGGGCGCTGCTGCTTGGCCGGCTACTGGCCTTTGCCGGCGAATGATGTCCTGACCGCCGCTCAGGCTGACCGGGTCATGTCGAGCGGTCCCAGATAGTCGATCTTGCCGAGCGGAACGCCCTGCTGCCGCATCAGCCCATAGGCGATCGCGGTGTGGAAGAAGAAATTGGGCAGGCCGAAATCGCTGACATAGCTGCCGCCGGTGAAGCGGAGTTCGCCATTGGGGATCGGGATGACGATCGATTCGCCTTCGCGACCGTCGATCGCCGAGGCAGGCACGCTGTCGAGATAGGCGATCGTCGCCGCGATCCGCGCCTGCAGCTCGGCTACGCTGGTTTCGGTATCGGGCATCGCCGGGGCATCACCCCCCGACAGCCGCGCGGCGAGATTCTTCGCCGCGTCGCTCGCCACCTGGATCTGGCGGGTAAGGGCGAACATGTCGGGGGCGAGGGCCGCGCCCAGCCATTCGGAGTCGGCAACCCCCGCAGCCGCGAAATGATCGGCCGCCTTGGTCAGGCAGCCCGCGAGGGCGGTAAGCCCGCGGCGCACCGGCGGAATCGCCGCCTGATAAAGAGTCGTGTTCGCCATGTTCATCCCCTCTGGCATCGATGTGGAGAGCTCCATAGCAAACCGCCCGCCCCCCTTGGAAGGGGACGGGCGGCCGCTGGTCGCTGCGGACGAGGGGGGCTGTAGGCCCGCAGCAAGGTAAAGCTGGTCAGCGGACGAGCATCGTCACCGCCGAAATCTGCCTCGGGTGGAAGCCAAGCTCGATCAGCCGGGGCTTGAGCTCGGACACGTCGGCGCGCGCGACCATCCGGGCAACGAAGCGCCGCAGCGTTTCAAGCCGCGGATCGGCGAGCGGCAGCTTCGGCCGGACGCCGACGCCGCGATCGAGCATGCGCCCGAACCAGCTGCGGGCGCTGGTGCCAGCCTCGCCCGCCTCGCGCATCGCCAGGCTCACGACCTTCCACTCGAGCGCCGAAAGGGTCGGCGTCGTGGCTTCGCTCTGGGCCTGGATGTGCACGGCTGTCGTCATCACTTCCTCCATGATGAATTTACCTTTGGTATCATTTGGCGAGTCGCGCTGTGATCTCCGCCACATGCTTCCCTTGAAATTTCGCGCCCGCGATGTCGGTGGCGGAGGGCTGGCGCGAACCATCGCCGTCGGCGATCGTGGTGGCGCCATAGGGGGCGCCGCCCTTGATCTCGTCGACCCCCATCTGGCCCGCGAAGCTGTAGGGCAGGCCGACCACCACCATTCCGAAATGGAGCAGGTTGGTGATGATCGAGAACAGCGTCGTCTCCTGCCCGCCATGCTGGGTCGCGGTCGAGGTGAAGGCGGCGCCGACCTTGCCGACCAGCGCGCCCTTTGCCCACAGCCCGCCGGCTCCGTCGAGGAACGCCGCCATCTGGCTCGACATCCGCCCGAACCGGGTGCCGGTGCCGATGATGATCGCGTCATAATCCGCGAGTTCGGCAACGGTGGCGACGGGGGCCTTCTGGTCGAGCTTGAAATGATTGGCGGCCGCGATCTCCTGCGGAACGGTCTCGGGCACGCGCCTGATATCGACCTGCGCACCGGCGCTGCGCGCGCCTTCGGCGACGGCCTCGGCCATCGTTTCGATATGGCCGTAGGTCGAATAATAGAGGACGAGGATTTTCGGGGTGTTGGACATGTTGGTTGCTCCGGATTGGATTGACGGAATGGGTCGGGGGAAACCTTGCCCTGACCGTAACCCCAGCGGTGGAGTGACGGTCAGGGTCCGCGATTCAGGCCACGTCGACCAGGATGATCTCGGCATCGTCGTTCACGGTGATCGTCACGCTGTCGAGGTCGGCGATCGCCACCCCGTCGCGCGGGTTAACCGCGATGCCATTGACCGCGATGCGGCCGCGGGTCGGCACCAGATAGGCCTTGCGGTCACGGCCGATCGCCTGATCGACGCTCTCGCCGGCCTTCAGGGTCGCGCCCAGCACCCGGGCATTGGCCCGGATCGGCAGCGCGTCGCCGTCGCCGTCCATCCCGCTCGCCAGCGTGACGAAACGGCCCGAACGATCCTCCTTCGGGAAAGGCCTGGTGCCCCAGCCCGGCTTTTCGCCCTGCTTGTCGGGGATGATCCAGATCTGGAAGAGCGTGGTTTCGACATCCTCCTCATTCTTCTCCGAATGGACGATCCCGGTGCCCGCCGACATCACCTGGACGTCGCCCGCCTCGGTGCGGCCGGCATTGCCCAGGCTGTCCTTGTGGCTGATCGCGCCGCTGCGGACATAGGTGATGATCTCCATGTCGTTGTGCGGATGCGGGGCGAAACCGGTGTGCGGGGCGATCGCATCGTCATTCCAGACGCGCAGCGCGCCCCAATGCGTCCGGTTCGGATCGCGATAGCCGCCGAAGGAGAAATGATGTTTGGCGTCGAGCCAGCCATGGTTGGCGCCGCCGAGCGTATTGAAGGGCCGAACTTCGATCATGGTCTTCACTCCCTGCCAGGCCGGGGGGCCGGGCCGTTGAGAGCAAGATAGGCTTGCAGGTCGGCAAATAAATGGAGATGATGGAAAACGACCGTTTCCATTTCTGATTGGATGGCCATGGCGCGACTTCCCGATTTCGAAGCCTGGGCGATCTTCGCCAAGGTCGCCGAACATGGCAGCTTCTCGGCCGCTGCCGACGAGCTGCACCTGTCCAAGGCGACCGTCTCCAAGGCGGTGTCGCGGCTCGAGGCGCGGCTGGCCGCCCCGCTGTTCCACCGCAGCTCGCGCAAATTGTCGCTCACCGACAGCGGCCAGCTCGCGCAGGAGCGCGCCGGGCTGCTACTGGCCGATGGCGAGGCGATCGAGGAGGCGATTTCGGAACGCGGCGCGGTGCCGCGCGGGCTGGTGCGGCTGGCGGCGCCAATGTCGTTCGGGATCGCGCATCTAAAGCCGGTCCTGCCGCTGTTTCTCCAGGCCTATCCGCATGTGGTGATCGACCTCCATCTGTCCGACGAGCGGATCGACCTGATCGAGCAGGGCTTCGACATCGCGCTGCGGATCGGCCAGCTCGCCGATTCGGCGCTGAAGGCGCGGCGGCTATTCCCCGTCCGGCTGCCGCTGGTCGCCGCACCCGCGCTGCTCGACCGGCTCGGCCGCCCCGGCCATCCGCGCGACCTGATCGGCTATCCGGCTATCACCTACACCCATATGCGCAATCCCGGCCGCTGGCATTTCCGCCATGCGACCGAGGGCGAGCTGACCGTCGAGGTGAAGGGCCCGATCCGCACCAATAATGGCGACGTCATCCTCGACGCGCTGCTCGCCGGCACGGGCATCGCCGCCCTGCCCGACTTCCTCGCCTGGCAATGCCTTGCCGACGGCCGGCTGGAGGAGGTGCTGGCCGACTGGTCGGCGGGCCCGGTCAGCGCGCTCCACGTCGTCACCCCGCCGACCGCGCTGCGCCCCGCCCGGGTGAAGGTGCTGATCGACTTCCTCGCGGCGGCGTTTCTGAAGCCGCCGTGGATCGTGCGTTGATTCGTCGCGCCGGGGCGGGAACCGGGGTGACGAGAGAGGTAGCGCAGGCGCCCGCGCCTCGCTAGAGCCTGTTTCAGCGAAGCTGAAACGGCGGGGGAGCGGGCCGGCACCGCGATTCCACGTCAGTGGACAAACTCAACCCCGACATTCCCCAGCACCGGACCCCGATCATGACCGATACCCTGCCCGACCGCCTCTCGATCAACCCCAACAGCCCTTATTTCGAAGCGAGCCTGCTCGAGCGCGGCGTCGGCATCAAGTTCAAGGGGGTCGAGAAGACCAATGTCGAGGAATATTGCGTGAGCGAGGGCTGGATCCGCGTCTCGGTCGGCAATACCCGCGATCGCAAGGGCAATCCGCTGACGATCAAGCTGAGCGGCCCGGTCGAGCCCTATCTGAAGGACGCGCCCGCCGACGCCGCTGCGGCGGAAGACAGCGAAGCCTGATCGCGCGATGGCGGCCGTCCATCGCATCGCATCGGACCGCCTGACCGCCGAGATTTCCGAAAGCGGCGCCGAACTGGTGCGGCTGACCGACGCCGCCGGCCGCGACTATCTGTGGGATGGCGATCCCGCCTTCTGGGCGGGCCGCGCGCCGATCCTGTTCCCGATCGTCGGCACCCTGAATGGCGACCGGGTTCGCTGGCACGCCCGGGACCATAGCCTGCCGCGCCACGGCTTCGCCCGCCGCCGCGACTTCACGGCCGTCGAGCAAGGCAGCGACGGCCTGATCCTCCGCCTCGATTCGGACGAGACGACCCTCGCGGCCTGGCCGTTCGAGTTCAGCCTCGACATGATCTTCACCCTGCGCGGCGCGACCCTGACGATGGCGGGCCGCGTCATCAATCGGGGGTGCGGGCCGATGCCCACATCGTTCGGCTTTCACCCCGCGCTGCGCTGGCCGCTGCCGGGTGCGGCGGGCAAGGCGGGGCACAGCATCGTCTTCGACCGCCCCGAACCTGCCCCGGTCCGCCGCCTCGATGCGAACGGCCTGCTCGATCCCGCGCGCCGCCCGACTCCGGTGGACGGCGACACGCTGCGGCTCGACGACAGCCTGTTCGCTCAGGACGCGCTGATCTTCGACGCGCTCGCCAGCCGGCGGCTGATCTATGCGGGTCCGGGCACCGCGCAGGTCGCCGTCGATTTTCAGGGGATGCCGCATCTCGGGCTGTGGATGAAGCCGGGCGCCGGCTTTCTGTGCATCGAACCCTGGCAGGGCCTTAGCGATCCCGCCGGCTTTGACGGCGAAATCGACGCAAAACCGGGCATGGTGACGATCGCGCCGGGCGAGAGCCGCAGCTTTTCGATGGCGATCACGATCGGGTGAGTTCCCGCCATCCAGGCGGGCCCAACAACGCTGCAAGCGGCGTGCCCTGGCGATCACACCAATCGGGAAACGGCAGCGTCCTCGGCCGAACAGCACGAGACGGCGGCAGTCTATTCCCCTTGGCGCCCGGCAAGCTCTTCGCGATATCAGCGGCGGCTCCTCGGCGCAGATGGGGTGCCAGCAGCCATTCGGGCGGGCGAGCGGGGCTGTTCGCCTCGGACCGGCTATCCGTGAGGGGGTGAATGTTCGACATGCTTGGCTGAAATGGTCGGCGGCGCGCCGAAGCCGCCGCCGACGATCATGCGGAATCAGGCCGCCTTGGTCTTCCCCTTCAGCCTCGGAAGGAGGCCGCCACCACGATCATTGGCCGGCGCACCAATCTCGATGCGACGCGGTTTCATCGCCTCGGGTACTTCGCGCTTCAGCGCGACGCTAAGCAGGCCATTTTCGAAGGTTGCGGACCGGACCTCAATGAAATCTGCCAGCTGGAAGCGGCGTTCGAAGGCGCGGTTAGCTATGCCGCGATGGAGATAACGCCCCGATTCCGCATTACCATCGTCAGCCTTGCGGCCACTGACGATCAGCTGGTTCTGCTGTGCGGTGATCTCGATCTCGTCGGGATGGAAGCCCGCCACCGCGAGGGTGATACGGTAGCTATCCTCACCGTCCCGGGCGAGGTCGAACGGCGGAAAGCTTTCGCCGACCTCGGGTCGTGAGCTGGTTTCCAGCATATCAAACAGCCGGTCGAAGCCGACGGTCGAACGACGAAACGGGGTGAAGTCGAAATTGGTCCTCATATCAAATCCTCCTCTGAGCAATCTGAGCATGAGATGCGCCGGAAAGAGCCGACGCCCTCTCGTCCGCCGGGCCCGTTCGGCACCCGGCGGGGAGCGAAATAGTTTCGGCGGAGCGACCGTCAAGGCTCGCCCGCGAAAATTTTTCGTCGGGCTGCGCAGCGCGTCATCGCGCGCTTGACGAATGGCCGCGAGCGACCAAAATCAGCGGCGGCGACTCTCGCCATATGGAGAAAGTGACTGGAAGAAAGGAGGTAAATCCCATGTCCCTCTCCCATTTTCGACACCCATTCGACATCGGCAAACATCCCAGCTTCGAACCCGAGGTGAAGCGCGCCATTCTCGCCTCATGGCGTTCGGGCCACGCGTTCGCGGAGCAGCGGTCGGGCCGTCGGCCGCTACCGGGCACCGGTCGCACCATAGCGGTCGATGACGGGCCCGGCGCGCGCAAGTCGCTCGACCGTTGACAGCAGGGAGCTACGATATGTCGAACCGTTTTTTCGATTATCTCGAACGCGAGCATGCCCGGCTTGAACGGCTGATTGCAGAGGAGAGCCGCCGCCTGCGGCCCAATGACATCGAGATCAGACGGCTCAAAAAGGCCAAGCTGCTGGTGAAGGATCAGATCGCACAGTGGCGGACCGAGACACGGCCGGCGACCGCAGCCTGATGACGTCCGGCCCGGCGGTCACCACCGCCGGGCCACATGCGCGTTGATCCCCGGGCCGAGACATGATCAGTTGTGACCATGCCACGACGCGCAAAGATCGTCCCGATATGGAAACCGGCGGCCGGCTATGGGCTGCTGCTCGCCGTCGGCACATTCGCGCTGCAATGGCTCGAACAGGGCCCAATCGCGCGCGATCATATGTGGGACCTCTATCTCGCGCTGACGGCAGGCGCCTTTCTGGTGCTCGGCATCGTCATCGGCATCCGCGCCTTTGCCCCCCGCGCGCCGGTGCCGTTCGACGGCAACCCGCAGGCGCTCGCCACACTCGGCATCACCTCGCGCGAGCTGGCGGTGCTGCACCAGCTCGCGGCGGGCCGATCGAACAAGGAGATCGCGCGTATTCTGAACGTCTCGCCCAACACGGTGAAGAGCCATGTCGCGCGACTCTATGAGAAACTTGGCGCGACCCGGCGCACCGATGCCGTCGCCCGCGCCCGCGGCCTGGGCCTCATCGCCTGAATCCTGTTCCACTGACGTCGGAGCGGGCCGGCACGCCCGTTTCAGCTTCGCTGAAACAAAGCCTAGCGATCATTGCTCGGAGGCGGTTCGTTCTTCGACGAATCGCACACTGTCCAGCGCTTCACGCCCCGAATCATCGGCCGACCGCAGCGCCGGCATTCGCTCCTGCGATCATGGCCATCATGGAAAATCCGCGAGACCGAGCGGTGATGGAAGCCGAACAGGCAGCGAAACCCGCCCCAGCTCATCGGACCGCGATCCGCCGGCCGAGACGGCCGCCGGCTGATATCCCCTCGATTTGCGCAAAGCCTACTGGGACCGCGACATCTCGATATGTCATCGCTCAGCTCCCAAATCACGATCAGGATAGGCCTGCGCACGAGACAAGACAATGACAGGCCGCGCCGCGGGGTCGTGACGATCGTCGCCCGATTCACCCTTTTGGGCGATTGCTTCCTGCACCCGGTACATCGTCTATGCTGGCGAACGACCACAGGGGGATGCCATGTTTCGCACGATTCTCATCTACGGGACGATCGCGGGGATCGTCGTCGGCCTGCCGACCTTCGCGATCAGCGTCGCGACCGCAGGACAGCCGCTGCCCTACGGCATGGCGATCGGCTATCTGACGATGCTGGTCGCGCTGAGCGCGGTGTTCGTCGGGGTCAAGCGCCACCGCGACGGTCCGCTGGGCGGGGTGATCGGTTTCTGGCCGGCGCTGGGCCTCGGCCTTGCGATCAGCCTGGTCGCCGGGCTGCTCTATGTCATCGCCTGGGAGCTGGCGGTGTCGATCATCGGCATCGACTTCCTCGACCATTATACGAGCGAAACCCTGGCCCAACAGCGCGCCGACGGCGCGAGCCCTGCGGCCCTGGCGAAGACCGCCGCCGAGATGGCGGCGTTCAAGGCAAGCTATGCCAGCCCGCTGGTCCGCATGCCGATGACCCTGACCGAGATTTTGCCGGTCGGTATCCTCGTCTCGCTGGTCTCGGCGGGGCTGCTGCGCAATCCGCGGTTCCTGCCGGGGCGAATCGCCTGACCGCATCGGTGTTCCCCGCTCGGCCCACCGCAGTGCCCGGAACATCGTCGACACGTCGCGCGTCTCCGCACCATGAAAACAACCGCCGCCTGGATGACCCTCGCCTTCGACAGCTGGTGCCTGGGCGTCGAATCCTCCGCCGTGATGGCGATGCGGATGGCCCGGCTCTCGACCGGAGACGCCGCCGCTGCCGCCGAGGCACGGCTGATGGTCGCGGAGAAGATCGAAGCGATGGCCGCATTGCAGATGCGCGCCTGGACCGGCACGCTCGGCAGCACCCCCGAACGCCAGGCGCGCGCGACGGTTGCCCATTATCGCAAGGCGGTCGGCAGGAATCGCCGACGGCTCGGCAGATAGATCGCAAAAAGGGCTCGGCCCGGTGGTCTTGCCGAGACCACCGGGCCGTATCACCTAAGCCAAGCCAATAAGGAGGGGGCGATTCCCCGGCGCCCCCGACGCGAACGCAACCACTCGGACGCCATGCAACGCCGTATGCATGCATTAGAACCACCGCTGGGCGCGCGAAGTGACCCGCGTCACAAGCCTTGCAAACAAATGATAATTCTCTCCGAAAGGTCGATCGCGCCCCGCTTGACCTTGCCGCATCGCGGACCCACATTCGCGCCATGGACAAATTCGAACTCACCGACGAGGAATGGCGCCAGCGCCTCTCGCCCGAACAATATCAGGTGCTCCGTCAGGCCGGCACCGAACGCGCCTTCACCGGCCAATATTGGAATACCAAGGACGCGGGCGACTATCGCTGCGCCGGGTGCGGCGAATTGCTGTTCGCCAGCGATCATAAATATGATTCAGGCTGCGGCTGGCCCAGCTTCACCGCCCCCGCGGTCGAGGAGATGGTCAGCGAGCATCGCGACGTCAGCCACGGCATGGTCCGCACCGAGGTCCGCTGCGCCCGATGCGACGGCCATCTCGGCCATGTCTTTCCCGACGGCCCCGGCCCCGAAGGCGTGCGCTATTGCATCAATTCGGCGTCGATCGAATTCGAGGAAAAGAAGTAGGCAAAATTTCTTTCCGATGCCCCGGCCTCGTGCGGCGACGGTAGCCCGCTCCCATTCATCCCCCTGTCATCATCCTTCGTCGATAGCGGCACCCTGTTGGTGGAAATCCGGGGGTGATCCGCTTGGCAGCCACCGGGATACAGGCTAATCCGGCGCTCGCCCATGTCGAATGCCCGGAAAACTGACCTGAAAACGAAGGATGTACCTGGCCGGATGGGCTGGTTGAAAACCCTGTTCAGGATCGCATTGTTCACCTCGCTCGCCGGGCTCGGCGCGCTGGTGATAGCCGTGCTGATCGCGATGGCATCGCTACCGGGCTTTGACGAGCTGAAGTCGAGCCCGAACGGCCAGATGGTCCGCGTCCGCGCCGCCGACGGATCGGTGATCGTCTCGCTCGGGCCCAGCTATGGCGACTGGCTGCCGATCGGCCAGATTCCCGAGAATATGAAGAAGGCGATGGTCGCGGTCGAGGACCGGCGCTTCAATATGCATCCCGGCATCGATCCGATCGGGATGGCGCGAGCCGCCTGGGTCGCGTGGGAGCGCAAGGGCGAGGGCCGGCGGCTGCAGGGCGCATCGACGATCACCCAGCAGCTGGCGCGCAACATCTTCCTGACCAACGCCTACAGCTTCGGCCGCAAGTTCCGAGAAGTGATCCTGGCGCTCGCGATGGAGCGCAAATTCTCCAAGCAGCAGATCCTCGAACTCTATCTCAACCGGGTCTATTTCGGCGGCGGCGCCTATGGCATCGACGCCGCCAGCCGGAAATTCTTCGGCCATTCGGGTACCACGCTGAACCTGGCCGAGAGCGCGATCGTCGCGGGACTGGTCAAGGCGCCGTCGCATTATTCGCCGACCGCCGACCGCCAGGCCGCGATCGACCGCGGCAAGGTGGTGCTGGAGGTGATGCAGGATGCCGGGGCGATCACCCCGGCCGAGGCCGACGCGGTTGATCTCGACAAGATCGACCTGGCCCGCGAGCGCGACCAGAATGCCGTGCGCTATTTCACCGACTGGGCGCTCGCCCAGCTCGACGAGCATGTCGACGAACAGATCGAGCCGATCGACGTGTGGACGACGATCGATCCTGCGATGCAGCGCGCAGCCGATGCCGCGATCCGCGCGCACAGCCCCGAAGGCGCGCAGGGGGCGCTGGTCGCGCTCGACCGCGACGGCGCGGTCCGCGCGATGGTCGGCGGACGCGACTATGTCAGTTCGATCTACAACCGCGCCACCCAGGCCGAGCGCCAGCCCGGATCGGCGTTCAAGCTGTTCGTATATCTCGCGGCGATGGAGGCCGGGATGAAGCCCGACAGCCCCGTGGTCGACGAGCCGGTCACGATCGGCGACTGGAGCCCGCGCAACAGCAACCGTGAGTTCGCCGGCGCGATCGACGTCCGCACCGCCTTCGCCTTCTCGATCAACACCGTCGCCGCGAAGCTGGGGCAGCAGGTCGGTTTCGACACGATCGCCGACATGGCGCGCCGCTTCGGTATCGGCAGCAAGCTCAATACCCATCCCTCGATGGTGCTCGGCACCTCCGACGTGCGGCTGATCGACATGACCCGCGCCTTTGCCGCGATCGCGCGCAAGGGCGTCGCGGTGGTGCCCTACGGCATTGTCAAGGTGACCACCGCCAGGGGCGATCTGCTCTACCAGCACGAGACCGACGACAATCGCGTGCTCGTCGCTCCCTGGGTCGCCGCCGAGGTGACCGACCTCCTCCAGACCGCGGTCAACACCGGCACCGCGCGCGCCGCGCAGATCGGCCGCCCGGTGGCGGGCAAGACCGGCACGACATCTTCGAACAAGGACGGCTGGTTCCTCGGCTTCTCGTCGGGAATCACCACCGGCATATGGATGGGCCGCGACGATGCCAGGCCGGTCGGCGGGCTTCAGGGCGGTCGTGCACCCGCGCGCGCCTTCGCCGATTTCATGAAGGTGGCGGTTGCCAGGCGGCCGGTCGAGGCGTTCGAAACTGCGCTGACCCTGCCCGAATTCATGATCGAGCCCGACGACGAGGCGTTTTTCGGTACCCCCGACGAGACGATGTTCGACGCCGACGGCCAGCCGATCGAAGCCGCCCCGGTCGAGCCGGAGGCCGACCCCGAGGATGCGTTCGAACAACCGGCCGCCCCGGCCGCACGCCCCGTGCCGGTCCCCGCCGCCCCGGTGCGCGTCAGCCCACCGCCGGCTGCGCGTGCGCCCGCACCCGCCCAGCAGCGTCCGTCGCTAGGTTCGGATTTTCTGAGCGGGATCGATCAACCCCGCGCGCAACAACGTCAGGGTTCGCGGCCGAGCCAGTAGAGTTCGCGGCCATGGGCGCGCAGCCACGCGCGCTCGGGCGCCGGATCGCGGCCCAGCAGCCGTTCGACCGCGGCGTGGAAGTCGGCGCTGTGATCCATGTGCAGCCGATGCGCGACCTCATGCGCGACGGTCGCCTCCAGCACCGTCGGCGGTGCCAGGATCAGCCGCCAGCTGTAGCGGATATCGCCATTGGCGGAGCAACTGCCCCAGCGCGCGCGCGGATCGCCGATCGAGACCCGCCCGACGCTGACCCCGGCCAGCGCGCCGAAGCGCCGCGTCTCGCTGTCGAGCCGGGCCAGCGCCTCCCTGCGCAGCCAGCGGATCACCCGCGCGCCCAGCAGGTCGGCAGGATGCGGGACGAGCAGCCGGTCACCGCTGCGACGCACGATCCGGCCCTGATCGGCCAGCTCGATCCGCAGCGCCTCGCCGGCCACGCTGATCATCATCCCCTCGGCGATCGGCCGCGCGTCGGGCAGCGCCACCAATGCGGCCTCGATCCAGCCGCGCTTGGTTTCGACCCATTTCAGCGCGGCGCCCAGCGATGCCCGGCTCGGCAGGATCAGCCGCACCCCGCCATCGCGTGGATCGACGCTCAGCCGCATCGTCTGCGCCTGCGCCATCCGCCGCACCTCGAGCGGCCGGCTGCGCCCGCCCGCCTCGAAGACAAGTTGAGTCTCAACCTGCACGGGTGGAGCGCGAAACAAGGCGAGCTTCATATAAGCCCATCCGCTGAAGGGGAGAGGTGAGTCCGTGCCACCCTAAAGATCACGGTCGACCAGGTGATGTTCGAGGTCGCCGGCTTCCTGCTCCGATACCGTCCAGCCACGCACCGATATTCCGGCGCGGTGGACCGATTCGGGATCGCCGGTCTTCAGCGGATGCCAGTCGGGCAGCGGCTTGCCCTCGTCGATCAGGCGATAGGCGCAGGTTCCTGGCAACCAGTCGATCTCGCGCAGCACCTTCGGCGTCAGCCGCACGCATTCGGGGACGAATGTACGCCGGTGCTTGTAATCCATACACTGGCCCGAACGTCGATCGAGCAGGCGGCAGGCGACATTGGTCGCCATCAGCTCGCCGGTCTCCTCATCTTCGAGCTTGTGAAGGCAGCATTTGCCGCAGCCGTCGCACAGCGACTCCCATTCGGCGCGGCTCATCTGATCGAGCCGCTTGGTTTCCCAGAACGGCTTGGGATCATCCATTCTAATGCGCCCAGCGCTCGATATCGTCGGCCACCGCCTTGGCATCCTTGTCCTGAGTCACGATCGCGAGCGGCTCGCCGGCCGGTCCGAACAGCAGCGCCGCACGCGAATGATCCATCTTATACCCCATATCCTTGTCGGGCACCTTCTTGAAGAAGACCGCATGGGATTTGGCGACCGCGGCGATCTGGGCCTCGCTGCCGGTCAGCGCGATCAGGCCGGGGAAGGCGGTGGTATAATGTTTGAGCGCGGCGGGCGTGTCGCGCGCCGGATCGATCGTGATGAAGATCGGTTGCACCTTCGCCGCCAGCGCCGGATTGCGCTCCTTCAGGAGCTTGTGGCCCTTCATCAGCATTTGCACATCGACCGGGCAGACATCGGGACAGAAGGTATAGCCGAAATAGATCAGCCGGAATTTGCCCGCGAAATCACTGTCGCTGACCGTGCCTCCGTCCTGATCGGTCAGCGTGAAGGGACCGCCGATCGCAGCACCGGCGAGCGGCGGCTTTTCGGGCGATCCACCGCAGCCGCTCAGCAACGGCGGCATGAGCGCCAGCAGCACAGCGGCGAGCGCAGGGGCGAGCGGAGCTTTGTTCATGGTGCGGCCAGCCATGCTTTGCTATTGGCCCCCGTGCAAGGGCGTTTCATAACAGGGATATGACAGACAAGATGAACCGTAGCCTGACCCTGGTCCGCGCCGCCGTCGTCGCGCTTGCGATTGCAGCGACCCCCGCCGCCGCGCAATTCTCGGATAGCTATAATTTCCTCAATGCGGTGCGCACCGCCGATGGGGCGAAGGCGACCAAGGCGCTCGAGGGGTCCGGATCGACGCTGATCAACACCCGCGACTATAATAGCGGCGAGACCGCGCTTTCGATCACGATCAAGCGCCGCGACCGCAATTGGTCGAGCTTCATGCTCAGCCGCGGTGCCAATCCCAATATTCGCGACGCAAAGGGCAATGCCCCGCTGCATGCCGCAGCACTGCTCGGCTATGTTGAGGGGGCCGAGCTGCTGCTGGGCAACAAGGCGCAGGTCAACCTCGCCAACAATGCCGGCGAGACGGCGCTGATCATCGCCGTTCAGCAGCGCAACGTTCAGATGGTCCGGCTGCTGCTTTCGAACGGCGCCGACCCCAAGATCGCCGACCGCATCACCGGCAAGAACGCCCGCGACTATGCCGCCGAGGACAATCGCGGAACGGCGGTGCTCAAGATCATCGACGAGACCAAGGTCGAGGTGAAGGCCAAGCCGAAAATGTCGGGGCCTGGACTCTGATCCGTCGCCGGGGCGACGAAAACCTCAGACACAGCTTTCCGGAAACGGATCGAGCTCGCCCCACAGCCGCCGCGCCGCACGCCTTGCGAAGCGGAGCGTTTCGGCCTTGCGGCGCGCTCCGGCGAGCGGGCGGTGGAGCGGTTCGCGCAGGATGGCAGCCTCGTAACGGTCGGCAAGGATCAGCCCACAGCATTCGGGTCGGAAGGCTGGCGTCTCGAACGGGCTCAAATCGAATCCGCCGGGCACCGCCCAGAAAAACCGATCGCAATAGTCGAGATAGAAGGGCCATTTGGCGTCGCCGAGCAGATCGGCGCGCGATACCTTGATCTCGACGATGGTGATGCAGCCCTTGGCGTCGATCGCCATGATGTCGGCGCGCCGGCCATTGCCGAGCGGCACCTCGGGCAGCGGCGTCATTTCCGCCTGCAGGAACAACCGCGCGACACCGCGCGCAACGTCAGCGGCAATCAGGGGCCCCTCGATCAGGGATAAGAGCGACTCGGATGCGCTGGCCATGGGCGATTCGTAGAACAGGACGGGAACGATTTCCAGCCCTCCAGATCCTCCCTATCGCGAAGCGATGGGGAGGGGGACCGCGCCGAAGGCGTGGTGGAGGGGTGTCGCGACATTCGAGTTATCGCCGCACGCAACGTCCTGCCCGGCCCCTCCACCGCCCTGCGGGCGGTCCCCCTCCCCGTGCTTCGCATAGGGAGGATCTTTTTACAGCAGCACCTCGCCCGCGATCCGTTCGGCTTCGCGATGGTCGATCTCGATCACCCACAGGTCTGGATCGGACCGCCGCCGCCGGGCGACATAGTCGCCGATCGCACCGGGCTCATTCACGTCGGCCGGACCGACCCGCTCGAAGCCGTGCCCGCCCTCGAACCGCCAGACCCGCTCCAGGATTCCGCCCGGCACGCCCCGATCGGCGAGCAGCAACAGCATCGCGCCGGCAATCGCGTCGCCCTTTGCGATCACCATCGCCGAACCGCCGTCTGCTTCGATCCGGCGGATCAGCGCGGAGACGAGCAGCCCCGAGGCGGCCCGCGGCTCGATGGTCACCGCGAATATCCCGGCAATGTCGTCAGTGGGATACGCGAACGCATGAAGGTGCCGGTGCCGCGCGCGACCTCTTCGCCTTCGGAATCGATCAGCCGCGCGTCGGCGACGAGGACGCGGCGGCGGCCGTTGACCCAGCGGCCCTCTGCCGTCACCGGACCTTCCTTGATCGGCCGGGTGAGCAGCAGGTTGAACGCGGTAGTGAGCAGGAAGAAGTCGTTTACCAGGCTGTTCGCCGCATAAAAGGCGGCGTCGTCGAGCATCTTGAAATAGGTGGTGCCGTGCGCCGCACCCGCAGCATGGAAATGGCCGGGTTCGATGACGAAGTCGATCCGCGCGAAGCCTTCGCCAGTGATCGACAGCCGCGATTCGAACATCCGGTTGATCGGCGCGGCGGCATAGAGCGATTCGAGCGCGCGATAATGCGCTTCCGCTCCCGATGGCGCGCTGTCTGCGGGAGGATCGAAGGTCATGCCGACGCGCTCGGGAGCGGCTCAGGCCGCGTGACGCGCCTCGCCGGTCGCGAACAGCGCGTAGAGCGCGTCATCCGAACCGGCGCCGCGCAGCTTGGCGACAAAGGCCTTGTCACGCAGTCGCCGGCTGACCCGGGCGAGCGCCTTGAGATGCTCGACCCCGGCATCGACCGGCGAGAGCAGCAGGAAGACCAGGTCGACCGGCAGATCGTCGATCGCCGCGAAGTCGATCGGGGCGCCGAGTCGCGCGAACAGGCCGACGACTCGGTCGAGACCCTCGATCTTGCCGTGGGGAATGGCGATGCCGCCGCCGAACCCGGTCGAGCCGAGGCGCTCGCGCTCGACCAGCCGCTCGACGATGATCCTTGCATCGGCATCCACCAGCTTCGAAGCCAGTCCAGCAAGCTGCTGGAACAGAGCCTTTTTGTTCGGAACGACGAGGGCGGCCTGAATCGCCTGAGGCGATAGCAGATCGCTCAGGTCGTCCATCGATTTGCTGTCAGTCATTCGACGGGGTTCGCTATTCCTTATCCGGCCGTCCGGCTCGGCTCTACCCAGCCGATCGTGCCATCGGTGCGCCGATACACCATATTGAAGGCGCCGGTACCAGAATTTCGGAAAAGAAGCGCGGTGGTGTTGCGCAGATCGAGCATCATCACCGCGTCGGATACGCTGGCGTCGGGAACGTCGACCCGCGTCTCGGCGATGATCACCGGACTGTCGCCGACGGGCTCCTCCTCGGCGGGGGCTTCGAACACCGTATAGCCGGCATCGTCGTCGATCGCCTCGAGCGCCGGCGCGCTGGCGGCGACGCCATTGCGCGACTTGAGCCGGTTCATATAGCGGCGAAGCTGGGTCTCGATCCGGTCGGCCGCCTGTTCGAAGGCGGGATGCGCCTCCATCGCCTGGCCCGAGCCCTTCAGGATCACGCCGTGCATGACATGCGCAACGATGTCGCATGAGAAGCCATTGCCATGCTGGCCGCGGCCGAAGGTGACATGCGCGGAAAGGCTTCGGGAAAAATATTTATCGGCGATCGCGTGGAGTCTTTCCTCGACATGGTTTCGAAGCGCGTCGCCGGTGTTGACCTGATGTCCCGAAACACGAATTTCCATGGCAATTTCTCCAACGCTTTGGGGGCCGCGGATAGCGGCGGACGCTCAACAACGCCACGCCATCCGCACGATCCCGGGTAAATGCTTGTCAGCCAGCCGCACCCTCCAGCCAGAGCGGTGCGTCGAGCTTATCGATAAAAGCCTTGTGCCTCTCCAGTTCCTCCTTGCTTGCGATATGGGGACGCATCGCCCTGATTATACGGGTGACTGCGATGCTCTGTTCCGTTGCGGCGACGATTGTCTGCTCCACAGCCATACCCATCGAAAGACCGATCTGGCGTCCGCCGGTCAGTTCGACATAGACTTGGGCGAGCAATTGCGCGTCGAGCAGTGCGCCATGCTTGATCCGGTGGCTGCGATCGATCCCGTAGCGGGTGCACAGCGCATCGAGTCCATGCTTGGCGCCGGGATGCGCCTTGCGCGCCAGCGCCAACGTGTCGATCATCCGCGTCAGACAGATCGGATCGCGGCCGCAGGCTGCCAGTTCCCAGTTGATGAAACCAAAGTCGAAGGTGGCATTGTGCGCGACCAGCGGCGAATCGCCGATGAACGCGAGCAGTTCGTCGAGCTTCGACGCGAACAGCGGCTTGTCGCTCAGGAAGCGCTCCGACAGGCCATGGACCTGCTCGGCCTCGAACGGCATCGGCCGCTGGGGGTTGAAATAGCTGTGATAGGTTCGGCCGGTCTCGACCCGGTTGATCAGTTCGACGCAGCCAATTTCGACCAGCCGATCGCCGGTGGCGGGATTCAGGCCGGTCGTTTCGGTGTCGAAGACGATCTCGCGCATGAACCACAATATCGGACTCCGTGCGCGCGCAGGCAAGTGATCAGATGACGAATATATGAACGGGTGCGATCGATCGTCCCGCCGGTGTCGATAACGAAATCGGCGCGCGCCCGCTTCTGGTGATCGGGCAGCTGCAACGAGCGGATATGCTTGAGTTTCAAGGGGTTCATTCCCGCTCTTGCGAGCACGCGGCGGGCCTGCTTCCACGGCGGCGCGGAGACAACCGCGATCGCGTCGACCTGCCGCCAGCGCTTTTTTTCGAACAGCAGCGGAATATCGAGCACTACCAGCGGGTGTGCCCGGTACCGGCGCAGGAAGCGTCGCCGCGACTCGGCCAGCGCGGGATGGACGATGTGCTCGAGCCGAGTCAGCGCGGCGCGGTCGCCCAGCACCGCCTTGCCCAGCACCGCGCGGTCGATCCCATGCGGTCCCGCCGTCCCCGGAAAGGCCGCCTCGATCGCCGCGACCAGTCGGCCACCCTTGCCCTGGAGCCGGTGAACCTCGGCATCGGCATCATAGACCGGGACCCCCGCCTTGGCGAACATCGCCGCGACGGTCGACTTGCCCATGCCGATCGATCCGGTGAGCCCCAATATGATCATGGAAGGCGCATGATCATGCCAGCAGCTTCGCCCGCAATTCGCGGTCGGTCTCGCGCGGAGCGGGGCGCCCGAAGAAATGGCCGAACGCCGCCGCCGCCTGGCCGATCAGCATATGCAGCCCGTCGATCGTCCGCAGTCCGCGCGCGCGCGCCTCGGCCAGCAGCGGGGTTTCCAGCGGAGCATAGACGATGTCGTAGACGATCGCGTTCGGCGGGACGTGGCTGAAGTCGAGCAACAGGGGCGGCTGGCCTTTCATGCCGAGCGAGGTCGTGTTGACCACCAGATCGAGGATCCCTTCGCGATCGTCGAACGGGAAGTCGGTCGGCGCGGCGAAGATGTCGAGCGGTGCGATCAGCCGGTCGTCGGGCTCGAAGCTTTCGCGAAGCCTGCGCGCCTGATCGGGATTGCGCGCAATGATGACATTGGTGAAGCCATGATCGTGAAGCGCAAGCGCGACCGCCTTGGCCGCTCCGCCGGCGCCAAAGATCCGCGCCATCCGAAACAGGTGATTCTGTGCGAGCAACGGCTGGAGCGGTTCGAGAAAGCCAATATAATCCGTGTTATAGCCGACAAGCTTGCCAGCCTCCGGCACCACCGTGTTGACCGCGCCGATCCGCTCGGCATCCGGATCGATCCGGTCGAGCAGCGTCATCACCGCCTGCTTGTGCGGAATCGTGACATTGCAGCCGCGCCACAAAGGGTCCCGGCGCCGTTCCTCGAAATAGATCCAAAGATCTTCAGACCTGATCTGAGCAGTACGGTAATCGCCTGCGATTCCAGCGGCTTCGAGCCAATGCTTGTGAATCATCGGCGATTTCGAATGGGCGATCGGATCACCGATCACTTCCGCATAGGGAATGGGGGCATCGGGCGGCGCGCTCATGCCGCCATTATCCCGCGTATTCGCAGATAGTCGAGCAGCGGCAGCAGCGGCAGGCCGAGGATGGTGAACTGGCTCCCCTCGATCCGCGCGAACAGCTGCGCGCCGCGCCCCTCGATCCGGTAGCCGCCGACGCAGCCGCCGATCGCGGGCCATTCGGCGTCGACATAGGCCTCGATGAAGGCGTCACTGAGCGGCCGGACATGCATCGCCGCGACATCGACATGCCGCCATATCGCCGCGCCGCCCGCACAGATCACCGCCGCGCTGTAGAGCCGGTGGCGCCTGCCACTCAGCCGGCGAAGCTGGTCGCGCTGTTCCTCGGGGCTTTCGGCCTTGTCGAGCATCGTCCCGTCGTCGAGCGCGACGGTCGAGTCGCACCCCAGCACAAGATCGTTCGGGTGCCGGCGCGACAGCTTGGTCGCCTTGAGCTCGGCGAGCGCGTCGGCAAGATCGCGCGCGCCCACCCCCTCGGCGCGCAGGCCCGCCTTCATCGCATCCTCATCGACCCCCGCCGCCATTGCGAGATGCGGCACCCCCGCCGCGTCGAGCATCGCCCGGCGGGACACGGACTGGGAGGCGAGGATCAGCATATTGCTCCCCGGCACGGGGAGGGGGACCGTCCGCGCAGCGAGTGGTGGAGGGGACGAGCGGCCAGGCGCGAACAAGCGTTGCGGGGAGACGGCCCCCCTCCACCGGCCTTCGGCTGGTCCCCCTCCCCGTGGCGGGAAGCAACTGACATGTTTCTCACCGCTCGCCCCCTTCCTTCGCCGCACGCTCATTGACGAGGTTGATGATCGCCGCCGCGGTCTCCTCGATCGAACGGCGGGTAACGTCGATCACCGGCCAGCCATGATCCGAGAAGATCCGCCGCGCAAAGGTGAGTTCGGCGACCACCGCTTCATGCTCGACATAGGCGGTCTCGGGTGACTGGTTGAGCGAAAGCAGCCGGTTGCGCCTTATCTGGATCAGCCGGTCGGGGCTGGTGGTGAGCCCGACCACCAGCGGATGAACGAGTGAAAAAAACGAGGGTGGAGGCGGGGATTCGATCACCAGCGGGACGTTGGCGACCTTGTACCCGCGATTGGCGAGATAGATGGCGGTCGGAGTCTTTGACGATCGCGATACACCGGTCAGGACGATGTCGGCCTCTTCCCAGTCCTCAGCCGCGATGCCGTCATCATGCGCGATCGTGTACTGGATCGCCTCGACCCGCGCATAATAGGCCGCGTCGAGCATGTGCTGGCGGCCGGGGCGCGCCAGCGCCTCCTGGCCGAGCAGTTGCGACAATGCGTCGATCACCGGATCGAGCGCCGAAACCGTCGGGAGCCCCAGCGCATGACAGCGCGACTCGAGCCGCTTGCGGATGTCGTTGTTGACCAGGGTGAAGATGACGAGCCCGGGCCGCTGCGCGATTTCAAGCAGGATGCGATCGAGATGGCCCTGGCTGCGCACCATCGGCCAGAAATGCTTGATCGTCTCAACCCCGTCGAACTGGGCGAGCCCGGCCTTGGCGATATTTTCGAGTGTTTCGCCGGTCGAATCCGAGAGAAGGTGAAGGTGCAGCCGGATCATGATCCGGCCGTTCGCATAACTATCGGCAACATCGTTACAGGGACGAGTCTGTGGAAAAACATGGGGATGGGGCTAGCGGAAGCAGGGGGACGCTTTCAAGCCGCGCTTTCGTCCCCGTTGCAGGCGCTTCATTACGCGATTCATCCACAATCGGTTCGTGACCCCGCCGGCCTGTGGATAACGGGAATGGTCCGCAGGACTCGGTGACCCCGGGCGGTTCCACATGAGTCAAGCTGTTGGCAATCGCGCCGGTTGCGAATAAACCCCGCGACCCGACGCCCTACTACTGCTTCAATTCCTCTCTTAAATTTAGATAATAAGGAAGAAGATGGCTTCCGTGTCCGCCGAGACCCGTCCGCTGCTTGCCGTCCTGAAGGGCGAACGCCGCGATCCGCCGCCAATCTGGCTGATGCGCCAGGCTGGCCGCTATCTTCCCGAATATCGCGCGCTGCGTGCCGAGAAGGGTGGATTTCTCGAGCTTGCCTATGACAGCGACTGTGCTGCCGAGATCACGCTGCAGCCGATCCGCCGCTTCGGCTTCGACGGCGCGATCCTCTTTTCGGACATTTTGGTCATCCCGCACGCGCTGGGCCAGGATCTGCGGTTCGAGGCGGGCGAGGGGCCGCGCCTGTCGCCGACTCTGGTCGATCATCAGCTGAACGCCCTGACTAGGGCACCCGAACGGCTGCTGCCAATCTATGAAACGGTGCGCAAGGTGCGCGCCGGCCTGCCGGCGGAGACGACCTTCCTTGGCTTCGCCGGGAGCCCCTGGACCGTCGCGACCTATATGGTGGCGGGGCAGGGCAGCAAGGAACAGGCCGAGACGCGGCGGATGGCGTACCGCGATCCGGCCGGCTTCGGGGCTATCATCGACGCGCTGATCGAAGCGACGGCCGACTATCTGTCGAAGCAGATCGAAGCCGGGGTCGATGCCGTCCAGCTGTTCGACAGCTGGTCGGGCAGCCTGGCCCCGCGCGAGTTCGAACGGTGGGTGATCGCGCCGACGGTCGAGCTGGTGAACCGGCTCCATGCGCGTCACCCCGGGGTACCGGTGATCGGCTTTCCCAAGGGTGCTGGCGGCAAGTTGCCGGCTTATGCGCGCGAGACCGGGGTCGATGCGGTCGGGCTGGACGAGACGGTCGATCCGGACTGGGCGCATGCCAACCTGCCTGCGAACCTGCCGGTTCAGGGCAATCTCGATCCGCTCGCGCTGATCACCGGCGGTGAAACGCTTGATGCGGCTGTCGATGCGATCCGGGGGGCTTTCCCCGGGCGCCCGCATGTGTTCAACCTTGGCCATGGTATTTTGCTCGACACGCCGATCGCCCATGTCGAACGGCTGCTCGCGCGGGTCAGGGGTTAGGCCGTGATGATCGAGGCGACCGGTTTCCTGGGCCACACCTATCCCTGGGTGAAGGCCGGGCACATCATCTTCGTCATCTTCTGGATGGCGGGGCTGTTCATGCTGCCGCGCTTCTTCATCTATCATCATGCCGCGGCGCCCGGATCGGCCGAGGATCGTGCCTGGATCGAGCGCGAGCGGCGGCTGCGTTCGATCATCATCACCCCGGCGATGGGGTTCGTCTGGATGTTCGGACTGATGCTCGCCTTCGACCAGGATCTGTGGGGGGTCCATTGGTTCCAGGCGAAGTTCGCCACGGTCTTCCTGCTGTCGGGCTTTCATGGCTGGGCGGTGGGCTATGGCAAAAGGATGGCGGCGGGTTATCGGGCGCGGTCGGACAGCGCGTTGCGCTTCATGAACGAGGTGCCGGGTATCGCTACCGCGATCATCGTCATCCTTGTCATCGTCCGGCCGTTCTGACGATGGCGCGTATCGCGACGCTGATTGCGACGACGTTGGCGATCTCGCTGTTCGCTGTCGCTGCATCGGCGCAATCGCGCGACGACATATTCGCGCTGCGCTGCATCCTCGTTACCGGCTCGCTGGCGCAGAGCGAGGACAAGGAGATGGCGCGCAACGGCGCGATCGGGTCGCTGTTCTGGCTCGGCCGGCTCAAGCCCGCGCTGACCGAAAAGCAGATCGAGCGCGGCGGCGCCAAAGCGGCGGCGCAGTTGCAGGCGTTAGACGTCAACGCCGAGCTGCAGAGATGCGGCGACGAGATGGCCCGCCAGGGCGAGATCGTCGAAAGGGTCGGCAAAGCGCTGCAGGAACAGGGGCTGACGCCGAAGATTCGCTAGCTGATGCTTGATTTTCGGACGCTTGACTTGGTTCTCGCCCGGGCCTAATTCGGGCGCAGAACAGGCCCGCCATTCGAGCCGGGTACCTTTCCCCACCTTTCGATGACCGTTCCAGCGTGCAGTCCGCCGTCCGAACGCCTCAGAGACCAGCCGCAGTAACGCCAGGAATCCCTCGATGCACCTCAAGGACCTCAAGAAGACAATCCCCGCCGATCTGGTCAGTATGGCCGAGGAGCTGGGGGTTGAGGGCGCATCGACGATGCGCAAGCAGGACCTGATGTTCGCGATCCTGAAGGCCGAGGCCGAAAATGGCGAGCAGATCATGGGCGAGGGCACGATCGAGGTGCTGCCCGACGGCTTTGGCTTTCTGCGTAGTCCCGAGGCCAATTATCTGGCGGGTCCCGACGATATCTATGTCTCGCCGAACCAGGTCCGCAAATTCGGTCTGCGCACCGGCGACACCGTCGAGGGCGAGATTCGCGCACCGAAGGATGGCGAACGCTATTTTGCGCTGACCCGACTGATCTCGATCAACTTCGACGATCCCGACGTCGTTCGCCACCGCGTCAATTTCGACAATCTGACCCCGCTCTATCCCGATGAGAAGCTGACGCTCGATCCGCAGGATCCGACGATCAAGGACAAGTCGGCGCGCGTCATCGACATCATCTCGCCGCAGGGCAAAGGCCAGCGCGCGCTGATCGTGGCGCCGCCGCGGGTCGGCAAGACCGTGCTGCTGCAGAATATGGCAAAGGCCATCACCGACAATCACCCCGAAGTCTTTCTGATCGTGCTGCTGATCGACGAGCGGCCTGAGGAAGTTACCGACATGCAGCGTTCGGTGAAGGGCGAGGTGATCTCCTCGACCTTCGACGAGCCCGCGCAGCGCCACGTCCAGGTCGCTGAAATGGTGATCGAGAAGGCCAAGCGGCTCGTCGAGCACAAGAAGGATGTCGTCATCCTGCTCGATTCGATCACCCGCCTTGGCCGCGCTTACAACACCGTCGTACCCTCGTCGGGCAAGGTGCTGACCGGCGGTGTCGATGCCAATGCGCTGCAGCGGCCGAAGCGCTTCTTCGGCGCTGCGCGGAACATCGAAGAGGGCGGGTCGCTTTCGATCATCGCCACCGCGCTGATCGATACCGGCAGCCGCATGGACGAGGTGATCTTCGAAGAGTTCAAGGGCACCGGTAACTCGGAAATCGTGCTCGACCGCAAGGTCGCCGACAAGCGGATCTTCCCGGCGATGGATGTGGGCAAGTCTGGCACCCGCAAGGAGGAGCTGCTGGTCGACAAGGGCAAGCTGTCGAAGATGTGGGTGTTGCGCCGGATCCTGATGCAGATGGGCACGATCGACGCGATGGAATTCCTGCTCGACAAGATGAAGGACTCGAAAACCAACGAGGACTTCTTCGACTCGATGAATCAGTAGCACCTGATTGTTGGCAGCGATGTCCGGGCCGTCCGCTATCGCGCTGGTCGCACCGTCGCTCGGGGAGGAGGTTCGGTCTTGGCGCGCCTGACCGACTGGACCTATCGGCGCTTCTGGGCGGATGAGGAGCATCCTTATCGCCGCTTGCGACGGCGGCTGCTTGAACTCGCCCGGCCCGGCCTGACGATCCTCGACGCCGGCTGTGGCCACACCGCCCCAAATCTCCAGGAACTGCGCGACAGCGGGGCGCGGCTGATCGGGGTCGATCTGGTCCGGCTCGAGCCGCAGCCGGGGATGGAGCTGATCGAAGGTGATCTCGCGCGGATCCCGTTGGCCGATGCCAGCATCGACCTGATCTATTCGCGATCGGTGATGGAGCATGTCGTCGATCCCCACGCGGTCTATGCCGAGGCGGCGCGGCTGCTCAGGCCCGGCGGACGCTGGATCTTCCTCACCGCCAACCGCTGGGACTATGTCTCGATCGTCTCACGGCTTACCCCGAACCGCTTCCACGCGGCGATCGTCCGCCGCTTCGAGGGCCGCGAGGAAATCGACGTCTTTCCGACCGCCTACAAGACCAACGACCGCGGTCAGATCGCGCATTATGCAGCCGCGCACGGCTTTGCGATCGAAGCGTTTGAGCGCCACGGCCAATATCCCGCGATGTTCTACCGGATCGGACCACTCTTCCTGATCGCCACTCTTTACGAGAAAATGGTGATGCGCGTGCGCCTGCTCGCCGGGTTGCGCGGCTGGCTTTATGTCGAACTGGTGAAGCGCTGAGTTGAAGTCCGGCTGGTCCGGCGTCCCCCGAGCCGCACTATGCGGCGGAATTTCGGACAGTCCAGTTGATCGGCGGCCGGGCATTGCGCGGCATGGCGAAGCCCGTCGCGCATCGTGCCGAGCCGCCGGATCGTCAGATCGAGCTGATCGGCCTTGGCCGAGAGCATCGCGCGGTCGATCTGCGGTCGGCCGGTTGATCCGAACATCCATCCGATCTCTTCAAGCGTGAAGCCCGCGAGCTGGCCCAGGGCGATGAGCTGGAGGCGTTCGAGCACGCCCGGATCGAACAGGCGGCGTAGCCCGCGCCGTCCGATCGAGGCGATCAGTCCCTTTTCTTCATAATAGCGAAGCGCCGACGCCGGCACGCCCGAGCGGTGCGCAACTTCGGCGATGTCCAGGTCGCGCATGGTCTTGACCTCAAGTTGACTTGAAGTGGCACATATACGGGCCTTGCCGATTCGCGGACAAGCGAAAGGAGATGCCATGATCGATTCAGTGGATGTGGGCGACGAGCAAAAGGCCTTGTGGAACGGGGTTGCCGGATGCGCCTGGGTGGAGGAGCAGGCGTTACTCGACACGATGTTCGCGCCGTTCGAACGGTTGCTGGCCGATATGGTGGACGTCGGATCCACCGCACGGCTGCTCGATGTCGGCTGCGGTACGGGAGCGACGACATTGGCGATCGCCGAGCGACTCGGGTCCGGGGGGCGATGCACGGGTGTCGACATATCGGGGCCGATGATAGCGCTGGCAAAGGCGCGCCTGGGGGGCGAGGCGGATCGGGCAGACTTCCTCTGTGCCGACGCAGGGACGCATGGCTTTACGCCTGGCGAATTCGATCGACTCATATCGCGCTTTGGCGTGATGTTCTTTGCCGATCCCCGACGCGCCTTCGCCCATCTGCGCCGCGCGACCCGGCCCGGCGGTGATCTCGCCATGCTGGCCTGGCGTGGGGGTGCGGAGAATGACTTCATGACGGCGGCGGAGCGTGCGGCGGTGCCGCTGCTGGCTCCCCGGCCTCCCTCGGCGCCCGACGCCCCCGGCCAGTTCGCCTTCGCGCGGCGCGACCGTGTGTTCGGCATTCTCCGCGATGCCGGCTGGCGCGATATCGCGATCGAGCCCGCCGACCGGACCTGCGCTTTTCCGGCGAAGTGGCTGGAGGCCTATTTCACCCGACTGGGGCCGGTTGGTCGAGCGCTACCGGCGCTTGATGACGTGACCCGCCAGCGCGTCATCGACGCGCTGCACATCGCCTTCGAACGCTATCGGATCGGCGACGAGATTCGGTTCGAGGCGGGTTGCTGGCTCCTGATGGCCCGAGCGCCGTCCGCCTGACGGTCGAGGGGGATGCAAGGTCGAGGGGGGATGCCAAGGCGGGTGAATTGATGCCGCGCCACGGTAACATGCTCGACAGGCGGCGCGCTTTCGCTAGGTAGGGCGCCATGCTTGACCTGTGGAATCATATCGTCGCGGATTTCGCGAATATCACCAGCCCCTCGGCGATGGCCGCCTTTGTCCAGGTGCTGATGATCGACATCATGCTGGCCGGGGACAATGCGATCGTCGTCGGGGCGCTCGCCGCCGGGCTGCCGCCCGAGCAGCGCCGCAAGGTGATCCTGATCGGCATCATCGCCGCGCTCGTCCTGCGGATCGTCTTCGCGGTCAGCGTCAGCGCGCTGATGGGGATCGTCGGGCTGGTGCTGGCGGGCGGGTTGCTGCTGCTGTGGGTGTCGTGGAAGATGTTCCGCGAGATCCGCCACGCCGGCATGGTCAGCGGTGACGATCCGACCGAGCATGACGGGATTCCCCAGACCAAGACGTTTGTCGGCGCGGCATGGGCGGTCGCGCTCGCCGACGTGTCGATGAGCCTCGACAATGTCCTCGCCGTCGCGGGCGCCGCGCGCGAGCATCCCGGCATCCTCGTCATCGGGCTGATACTCTCGGTGGCACTGATGGGCATCGCCGCCAATTTCATCGCGCGCTATATCGAGCGCTATCGCTGGATCGCCTATGTCGGCCTGATCGTGATTATCTATGTCGCGATCAAGATGATCTGGGAAGGTAGCCATCAGGTCTGGCCGCTGCTGGCCTGAGTCGGCTGATTCCGCATGGGGGGCGTTGATCGGGCTGTGATCGCCCGATCTCGGGGCTGCGGCAGCGTCAACCGATGTTACAATCATTTACGAAGATATACTCTCTTTATCCCGCTCCATATTTGATCTGGACTTCGGTTTTTAGGTCGGGACGACTAAGTGTCGGATTTCTTTACAGTGTGATTCAAGACACAGGCGCAGTTT
Source organism: uncultured Sphingomonas sp. (assembly GCA_947085315.1). Taxonomy (GTDB): domain Bacteria; phylum Pseudomonadota; class Alphaproteobacteria; order Sphingomonadales; family Sphingomonadaceae; genus Rhizorhabdus. The sequence goes on from CAMTVW010000022.1 coordinate 120,382, forward strand.
TGCGCGGTTTCTTCGAATAATTACTGGAAATATCCTTCAGTATTTGTTATCGGTGGTGCGCTAGAAATGCTGGCCGCTATCAGAGGACCGCGGTGAGCCGTTGTTGAGGTGCCGTGCATGCGTATCATTCGTAGCTTATCGCTGGCCGTCGCGGGCATGATCGCCGCCGCCGGCGCCGTTCCTGCCGCCGCCGCGCTGGTCGGCCAGTCGATGGCGACCGGCATCGCCGCGCTGCAGGAATGGAACGTGGTGTCGTTCAACAACTTCACCTCCTCGAATCATGTCGATGGCCGCGTTCTGGTCGGTGGCAACTTCACCAGCAACAACATGAACATTCTGGGCAACAACACTCCGGCGTCGAGCTATGGCACGGCCGCGCTGACCGTCGCGGGCAATGCCAATCTGAGTGGTGCCAACATCAATCTGAACGGTGGCGTCGACGTCGGCGGCAATGTCAGCGGCAATTTCAACATGAACGGCACCCCGAGGGTTGTCGAATATGGCGGCACCAATAATGGCGCCTTCGCCAACAACACTACCTTCACCGACATGGGGCAGAGCTTCACCGACGCGCTGGTGAGCCAGAAGAACGACATCAAGGCGTCGCTGACCAGCCTCAGCGCCAATCTCGCCGCCCTTGCCGACACCGGCGGCGTGACCGTGGGCGGCGACAGCAACAACCAGTCGATCACCGTCGCCGGCAGCGGTCTCAAGGTGCTCAACTGGTCCGAGGCGATGTTCGAGGGCAGCCAGAACCAGCAGCTGCTCGTCACCCTGGCGAGCGATGCGACGCTGGTGATCAACGTCGCCGGCACCGACATCGACTTCAACCGCAACTTCAACACCTTCGCCAATGACGAACGGGTGCTGTTCAACTTCTACCAGGCGACCACGGTCGACATCGGCCGCCAGTTCAGCGGCTCGATCCTCGGCGTGTTCGCCGACATCACCGGTGGCAACAGCGGCAATATCGACGGCTCGGTGGTCGGCAACAATGTCGTCCAGAACGCCAATGGCGAGATCCACAACAATTATTTCCAGGGCGACCTGTCGAGCGTCGGCGGCTCGAACCCCGTCTCGGTCGCGCCCGAGCCGGGCACCTGGGCGCTGCTGATCCTGGGCTTCGGCCTGGTGGGCGCCGCGCTGCGCCGTTGCGGTCGGCGCGCGCTGGTGCTGCAGGCCGCGTGAGGGCGGCGGAATAGAAGGCGAATAGGCCCCCGTCCTGCGGGCCTTTTTTCAAGCGACGGCAAACCGAAAACGCGCTCCACCACCCTGTTGCCTGAGAGGCGCGTGCGAATGACACGACCATGGCCGAAGCGATTTGCCCTGATGATCGGAGCCGTGCTGCTCCTGTCCACCTATCCCGCGCAGGCGGCCACTCTGGTCGGGGTGGAGGCGCTGCGGACCTGGAACATGATCATCTTCGGCGATGTCCGTTCAAGCTCCGAAGTCGAGGGACGCAGCTTCATCGGTGGCAATCTCGGCGGCGATCGCTCAGGATATTACACTGGTAGCGGCGATCGCTCGCTCGACCCTGAGACCAAGGGCGGCGACAGTCAGGGGACGCTGGTCAACGACACGCAGGAGCAGGGCGGCTTCGTCACCGATTCCGGAAAGGGCGACACTGTTGCCGGCCGTACTCCCGGCCTCACCGTCGTCGGCAATGTCGAGGGCGGCGCAAAGATCCTCGCCAACGGCGCGGGTGCCGCGATCGGCGGCGATCTCGGCGCGGAACTCCGCCTCGAAGGTAGTCAGACCGTAGACGTCGGCGGCAGCGCCGGACGGCAGGAGCCGGGCGAGGGCGAGATCCGCGGTGAGCTGGGCAAGGATTTCACCGAGACATTGCAACGCCAGCGCGAGGAGCTGATCGCGTCGATGACCGATCTCAGCACCAACCTCGCCGCGCTCAAGCCGACCGGCGAGATCGAGGGAGGCGATATGCTGATGATCAAGGCGGGTGAAGGCGTCAATGTCTTTAACCTGTCGCTCGAGATGTTCAGCCAGGCGAAGGATATTTCGGTCAGTATGGCCGATGGCAGCACGATCATCGTCAACATTTCAGGCAGCAGCGGGGTGCTTGGTGCCGGATTCAGCGGCAGGAGCGACTTCGGCCGCAACATCATCTGGAATTTCCACGACGCCGCCGATCTCGTCTTCAATGCCGGGTTCATGGGTACCGTGCTCGCCCCCGGCGCGCTCGTCGATAGCCGCGACTTCATTCAGGGCACGCTCGTCGCCGCCGGTTTGGAGCAGAGTGGAGCGATGCGCATGGCAAGCTTCCAGGGCGATCTCTCCGCATCATCGGGCGGCGGCAACAACGGTGGGATCCCCGTGGTATCGGCGACCCCCGAGCCCGCGACTTGGGCGATGCTGATGCTGGGCTTCGGCCTGATCGGCGCCGCGCTGCGCCAACGCAGCCAGCGTGCTATGGCGCTGCCGGTCGCCTGAACGGACAGCGGGCCGCTATTTCTTCCCCTTCGCTTGGCGGAGAGTGGAACACGATGGTTCAGGGCACCAGGATCACCGATCCCATCGTTTGCCGGCCTTCGAGCAGGCGATGCACCTCGGCCGCATCCTTGAGCGGTCGGGTGAGGCCGATCTCGATGTCGAGCTTGCCCGCTGCGATCATCGCGAACAGTGCGCTTGCCGCCGCGTCGAGTTCGGCGCGTTCCGCGACATAGTCGAACAGGCTGGGCCGGGTCAGGAACAGCGATCCCCGCCGGTTCAATGCGAGCGGGCTGACCGGCGGAACCGGGCCCGAGGCGTTGCCGAAGCTGATCATCAGTCCGCGCCGGGCGAGCGCGTCCAGCGATGCCTCCACGCTGGCCGCCCCCACGCCGTCGAACACCACATCGACGCCGCGCCCGCCGGTTGCCTCGCGGACGCGCGCAGAGAGGCTGTCGAACCCGCCATGGAGCGAGACTTCGGCGCCGAGGCCGCTGGCGATCGCGGCCTTCTCGGCCGAACCGCTATGCGCGATCACCCGCACACCGATGCTCGCCAGCCACTGTACCAGCAACCGGCCCATCCCGCCCGCCGCGGCCAGCACGAGCGCGCTCTGCCCCGCCGCGATCCGGGCACAGCCGAAAATCAGTGCATGGGCGGTGAGCCCCTTGAGCAGCGCGGCGGCGGCGGTCGCATCAGCGAGCGTGTCGGGCAGCGCGACGAGCCGGTCGGCGGGCACGTCGTTCCAGCTCGCATAGCTGCCGGGCTGACCGATCGCATAGGCCACGCGCTGGCCGATTTCGGGCCAGGCCGCACCTTCGCCCAAGGCCTCAACCACCCCAGCCGCTTCGACTCCGAGCCGGGCGGGAAGCGGCTGCGGATAGAGCCCGGTGCGGTGATAGGTGTCGATGAAATTGACCCCGATCGCGCGGTGCCGCACCCGCGCCATGCCCGGCGCCAGCGGACCGGCGGCGAGCGGCACCGCCGCGATCACCTCGGGCCCGCCGAAGCGGGTAGCGACCAGCCGATAGTCGTCCATCGCCGCCCGTTCAGCCGAGATGCCGGGCGAAGAAGGCCTCGGTGCGGCTGTCGGCCAGCGTCGCGGCGGCATCGTCGCGGCGGTTGCCCATCGTGGTCGCAAAGCCATGATCGACCCCGGCATAGTCGTGCAGGGTCACCTTGGGATGCGCGTCGAGCCCCGCATGGACGGCCTTCTGTTCGTCCTTGCTGACGAAACCGTCCTCTTCGGCGATGTGGAGCATGAGTGGGTGGGCAATCGCATGGCTCTCGCCGAGCAGCCCGTCGAGACCGACGCCATAATAGCCGACGCTCGCGTCGATGTCGGTCCGCGCTGCGGTCATATAGGCGAGCCGGCCGCCAAGGCAGTAGCCGACCGCGCCGACCTTCCCCCGTTCCTGCCCCTTGGCGCCGAGCATCTTGCGCGCCTCATGAATCGTCGCCTCGATATCCGCGATGCCGAGCTGCTGGTCGAAAGTGCCGAACAGGCCGAACGCCTCCTGCAGCTGCTCGGGAACATCGGCGTCGAGCTCTATGCCGGGGCGGATTCGCCAGAACAGGTCGGGCGCGATCGCAAGATAGCCCTTGCTCGCCCATTCGTCGCATTTGGCGCGGATGCCCTCGTTCACGCCAAAGATTTCCTGAATCACGATGATCGCCGCTCTGGGTGGCTCGACCGGCTGCGAGGTATAGGCGAGAAACTCGTCATCACCCTTTAAGGTATTGATTTCCGTATAGCTTTTCATAGCAGCCCTCCTCGTCTTTCATGGTCGAGCAACCATCTCTTGGTGATGATTCCCTGTCCGGCCGAATAATGGCCGATCGCGCCGCCATTGCCTACCACCCGGTGACAGGGAATGACGATCGGGAAGACATTGCGCGCGCAGGCCTGGCCGATCGCGCGCGGCGCCGACCCGGCGATCCGCGCGAGCGCACCGTAGCTCAGTATCTCGCCGCTCGGGATCGCGGCCATCGCGTCGCGCAATATCTGGCCGCGCGGCGTCGCGGCGGAGGCCAGCGGCAGGTCGAAATTGGTCAGGCGCTGGTTGAAATAGGCGCGCAGCTGGCGGATCGCCTCGAAGATAGGGGAGCCGGGCGCCGGATCATCTTCACCCGGCGGCGGCGCCTCGTCCGGCGCCATGATGTGGATCGACCGCAGAAGCGCGGCATCGCCCTCGATGAGGATCGGTCCGATTGGTGAGGGAAGAATAGCTTTTGTCATGGACGCCTGCGTTGCGGGACTCTAGCCATAGCGCATCAGGTTTCAACAGTTCCGGAGGCAGGCATGAAGGTCACGGTCGATGTCGATTGCACGCCGGAGGAGGCGCGGCGCTTCATGGGGTTGCCCGACATGTCGAGCGTGCACGAAGCCTATACCGACAAGATGAAGAAGATGATCGAGGACGGGATCACGCCCGACTCGGTCGAGGCGATGATGCGCAACTGGATGCCGATGGGTGAGGCGGGGGTGAACCTCTGGCGCACCATGTTCGATCAGATGAGCCGTGGCGGCGGCACGAAGTAGCGCCGGGCCTATCGCGACGATCTTTGCCCTGTCGAGCGGCGCGCCGCCCGCAGGGGTGGCGGTCGTACGGATCAGCGGCCTTGGTGCCGGGACGGCGCTCGACCAACTGACCGGCAAGCCCCGCCCGGCGCCGCGCCGCGCGACCCTTAGGACCCTCATCGATCCGGCGAGCGGCGACAGGCTCGATCGCGCTCTGCTGCTCTGGCTGCCGGGCCCGGGCAGCGCGACCGGCGAAGACATGGCCGAGCTTCACCTTCATGGCGGCCGCGCGGTGACGGCTGCGGTGCTCGCGGCGCTGGGCCGTCTGCCCGGCCTGCGTCCCGCCGAACCTGGCGAGTTCACCCGCCGCGCTTTCGAAACCGGCCGGATCGACCTCAACGAGACCGAGGCCCTTGCCGACCTGCTTGCCGCCGAGACCGAGGCACAGCGGCGTAACGCGATGCTGCTCGCGGGCGGCGCGCTCAGCCGCGCGCTCGAAGCCTGGCAGGAGCGGATATTGATCCTGTCCGCGCGAATCGAGGCGCAGCTCGACTTTGCCGACGAGGATGATGTCGCACCGCTCGCGCCTGGCTTCACGGCCGAACTCGCGGCGTTGGCCGACGATATCGGTCGCTGGCGCGGAAGGGTGCCGGTCGAGCGGCTGCGCGACGGGGTGCTCGTGGTGCTGGCCGGCCCGCCAAATGCCGGAAAATCCAGCCTTCTCAATGCCCTTGTCGGACGCGAGGCGGCGATCGTCACCCCGATCGCGGGAACCACCCGCGACCTGATCGAGGCCCCGGTCGCCATCGGCGGCATCCCCTTCCTGCTGATCGATACCGCCGGGCTGCACGAAGGCAGCGGTGATATGGTCGAGGCGATCGGGATCGACCGCGCTGCCCGGGCGATGGCCGGCGCCGACATCCTGCTTTGGCTAGGCCCGCCCGAGCAGGCTCCAGAGGGTGCGGTGAGAATCGGCGCGCAGGCTGATCGGGCCCGGCTCGAACAAGCGCGCTACGATCTGACGCTTTCGGCGAAGACGGGCGATGGGATCGATACGCTGGTGGCGATGCTGGTTGAACGCGCGAATCGCCTCCTACCCGGTGAGGGCGAGGCGGCGCTGTCGGCGCGTCAGCGCGTCGCGCTCGACCGGCTCGGCGAGGCGGTGGCGCTCGCGCGCTCCGAGGTCGATCCGATCCTTGCCGCTGAAGCGCTCCGCATGGCGCGCGTCGCGATCGATGCGCTGACCGGAAGGGCCGGGACCGAGGAAATGCTCGATGGCCTTTTCGGACGTTTCTGTATCGGCAAATAGGCCGTTCCACGTGGAACGCTTTTGACTCGCGCGTCGCGCTACCATATCGCGCGGGGATGGCGAACAGCACATCTTATGACGTAATCGTGGTGGGCGGTGGCCATGCCGGCTGCGAAGCCGCCGCGGCCGCCGCGCGCATCGGCGCGCGAGTCGCGCTCGTCAGCATGCGCCGCGACATGATCGGCGCGATGTCGTGCAATCCGGCAATTGGCGGGCTCGGCAAGGGGCACCTCGTCCGCGAGGTCGATGCTTGTGACGGGATCATCGCCCGCGCCGCCGACCGCGCCGCAATCCATTATCGCATGCTCAACAGCAGCAAGGGCGCCGCCGTCCAGGGACCGCGCGTCCAGGCTGATCGCAAGCTTTATCGGCGCGCGATCCATGACCTGCTCGGCGAGTTGCCCGAGCTCGACATCATCGAGGGGGCGGCGGAGCGGCTGATCGTCGATGATGTTTCACGAGGAACGGAAGGCCTTGAACTCGCCGACGGCCGACGGCTGAAGGCAAGGTCGATCGTGCTCGCGACGGGGACCTTCCTTAATGCGAAGCTCCATTTCGGCATGGACTGCCGCGCGGGTGGACGGGTCGGTGAAGCGGCGGCGATCGGACTCGGCGAGCAGCTTCGCGCGTTCGACCTGCCGATCGAGCGACTGAAGACGGGTACGCCGCCGCGCCTCGACGGGCGGACGATCGACTGGGCCGGGCTTGACCGGCAACCCTCAGACGGCGAGGCTTGGACCTTCTCGACGATGAGCGCGGCGCGGACCGTGCCCCAGCTCGCCTGTGCGATCACCCGCACCAATGCGCGGACGCATGACATCATTCGCGCGGGGCTCGATCGGTCACCGCTCTTTTCGGGGATGATCACCGGGGTCGGTCCGCGCTATTGCCCGTCGATCGAAGACAAGGTTCATCGCTTCGGCGACCGCGACGGGCACCAGATCTTCCTCGAACCCGAAGGGCTCGACGACCACAATGTCTATCCGAACGGGGTATCGACCTCGCTGCCGGCAGACGTCCAGCAGGCGATGCTACGGACTGTCGCCGGACTGGAACGGGTCGCCATCCTGCAGCCGGGCTATGCGGTGGAATATGACTATATCGATCCGCGCGCGCTGACCGCGGGGCTCGCGTTGCGCGCGCTGCCGGGACTATTTTGCGCCGGGCAGATCAACGGCACGACCGGCTATGAGGAAGCCGCCGCGCAGGGGCTGGCCGCAGGGATGAACGCTGCCGCCTTTGCCGCAGGGAAGGGCGAGATCAGTTTCGACCGTGCGACCAGCTATATCGGGGTGATGCTCGACGATCTGACCTTGCAGGGTGTGTCGGAGCCCTATCGTATGCTGACGGCCCGCGCCGAGTATCGGCTGCGGTTGCGCGCCGACAATGCCGGAACACGACTCACCAGTTGGGCCGACGCGCAGGGGGCCGTTTCGGCCGGGCGCCGGGCGATGCACCAGCGGCGCGAGGGCGCCCGGTTGCGGATGCACGCGATGCTCGACGCGAGGGTCGTCGGGGCGGCCGAGATGATCGCTGCCGGCGCGGCGGTGGCGGCCGATCATGCCCGCCGTTCGCTTGGCGACTGGCTGCGCTTTGCCGAGGTGGGCGATGCTCAGCTGCTGACACTCGAACCCGCATTGGCCGACGTCGCGAACGATGTCCGAGCCGAGGTGGTCCAGGACGGCCGATACGCACCCTATCTCGTTCGGCAGGATCAGGAGATCGCCCGCCTGCGCGCCGATGCGTCGATCGCGCTGGCCGGCATTGCCGACTATCGCGCGATCAACGGCCTTTCGAACGAGATGGTCGAGCGACTGAACGGCGCGCGGCCTGCCGATCTCGCCGCGGCCGGGCGGCTGCGGGGGATAACGCCGGCCGCGCTCGCGGCAATCATGGTCCATGCGCGGCGCCAGGCGGCGTGACCGAGGACGAAGCCCGCACCTGGATCAGGGCGCATGTTCCACGTGAAACGGAAGACAGGCTGGTCCGGCTCGTCGAGCTCGTTCTCGACGAGATGCCGCGCCAGAATCTGATCGCCGCATCGACCGCCGATCATATCTGGGCCCGCCACATCGTCGATTCGGCCCAGCTGGTCGCGATCGCGGGAACGGCAAGAAGTTGGATAGATCTCGGGTCGGGCGCAGGCTTTCCCGGGATTGTCGCGGCGCTGATGATCCCCACGCTGCGCATGACGCTCGTCGAATCGCGGCGCAAGCGGATCGACTTTCTGGTCCTTCTCGCCGAATCGCTTGGGCTGGCCGATCGGGTGACGGTGGCCGGCAAGCGGCTCGAAATGCTCGAGCAGAGCCAGCATGACGTGATCAGTGCGCGCGCCTTCGCCCCGCTCGACAGGTTGCTGCCACTTGCCCACCGTTTTTCGCATCGCGAGACCCGCTGGCTGCTTCCCAAGGGCCGCAGCGCAGCATCCGAACTGGAAGCGGTGCGGGGATCGTGGCAGGGTGATTTCCGGATCGAGCCGAGCAGGACCGATTCCGAGGCGGCGATCATCGTCGCAACACAGGTGCAACCCGCAGGCAGGGCGAAGGGGCTTCGATGATCCGCATCGCAATCGCCAACCAGAAGGGCGGGGTGGGCAAGACGACCACCGCGATCAACCTCGCCACCGCGCTTGCCGCGACCGGCTGGCGGGTGCTGCTCGTCGATTTCGACCCGCAGGGCAATGCCTCGACCGGGCTGGGTGTCGGGCAGGCGGCGCGTGGTAAGTCGAGCTATGAACTGCTCCACCAGGCCTGTACCCTGTCCGAGGCGGTGATCGCCACGGCGGTCCCCCGGCTCGACATCATCCCCGCGACGGTCGATCTGTCGGGCGCCGAGATCGAGCTGATCGAAGTCGAGAAGCGTACCCACCGCCTCCATGACGCGCTGGCGCAGGAAGAGTCGCGCTGGGACGTCTGCCTGATCGACTGTCCGCCATCGCTCGGACTATTGACGATCAACGCGCTGGTCGCCGCGAACATGATGCTGGTGCCGCTGCAATGCGAGTTCTTCGCGCTTGAGGGGCTCAGCCAGCTGCTCACGACGATCGAGCGGGTGCGCGGTCGCTTCAATCCGCAGCTGTCGATCCTCGGAGTGGCGCTGACCATGTATGACCGTCGCAACCGGCTGTCCGAGCAGGTCGCGGCCGATGTCCGCAACGTATTGGGGGATGTTGTGTTCGAAACGGTGATCCCGCGCAATGTGCGTCTGTCGGAGGCGCCGAGCCACGGCCTGCCGGCGCTGATCTATGATCATCGCTGTCCGGGCTCTGAAGCCTATATCGCGCTCGCACGCGAATGCATCGTCCGCCTCACTAAGACGGCGCAGGCGGCATGAGCGCCGATACGCCGCGTCGCGGTCTTGGCAGGGGGCTGTCCGCGCTGCTCGGTGAAACCGCGGCCGAACAACCTCTCGCCCCGGGTGCAGAGCGGCCTCTGGGCGTGCAGATGGTGGCTGTCGGGGCGATCGAGCCCAATCCGGATCAGCCGCGCCGCCATTTCGATGAGGATGCGCTCGACGAGCTCGCCGCGTCGATCGCCGCGCGCGGGCTGATTCAGCCGATCCTGCTGCGACCGCACCCGTTTAGCGGCGGCTATCAGATCATCGCCGGCGAGCGCCGCTGGCGCGCCGCGCAACGCGCGCGTATCCATGAACTGCCCGCGATCATCCGGCCTTTGTCGGATGCCGAAACCTTCGAGCTGGCAATCATCGAGAATGTCCAGCGGCAGGACCTCAACGCTATCGAGGAAGCCGAAGCCTATCAGCGGCTTAGCAGCGAATATGGCCATGGCCAGGAAGCGCTGGGGAAGCTGGTCGGCAAGTCGCGCAGCCATGTCGCCAATCTGCTCCGCCTGCTCGACCTGCCGCAAGGCGTCCGCGCCATGGTTGCCGACGGGCGGCTGTCAATGGGTCATGCCCGGGCGCTGATCACCGCGCCCAACGCCGAAGCGCTGGCCGAGGAAACGGTCCGGCGCGGCCTGTCGGTGCGAGAGACCGAAGCGCTGGCCCGGGCCGGGAAGGGCGTGGTTGCCAGGCCCCGTGCCGCAAAGCCGGCCGTGCAGGGCGATGCCGATGTCGGCGCGCTCGAGCGCCAGCTCGGTGACATCCTCGGGCTCAAGGTCGCGATCGAGCATCGTGAGAAGGGCGGTACGATCACCGTCTCCTATTCGACCCTCGACCAGCTCGACCTTGTGTGCCAGCGGCTGAGCGGCGAGCCGATCTGAGGTTTGCTGTTAGCAGCCAGCTTGTTAAGAGACTGCCCAAGCTTCTGAAAACATTTGACATTCCGGCGAAGGCTGGAATGCCGGGAGTGGCAAAGTACGAAAGTGCTTCGAAACGATGGCAACAAGCTGAGATGGCGGCTTAGCGCCGCGCCGCAGCCGCGCGCGCGATTGTCAGAAGTTCCTCGCCGATCAACACCATACCGGCGGTTCCTGAGCGCTTATACGCGCGTTCGAGCGCGGCGAGGCGGGTGGTGGCGGTGGTGATCTTCTCGGGCGTCCACCGCTGAAGAAGCCCGGCTACCACCTTCTGATCTTTCCAGAAAATCGCCCGGCCGGCGCCCGCCATCACCGCATCGACGCTTTGCCCGGCGGCGACCTCGGCGCGTAACGGGGCGATCTGCGCGAGACGGCGGAGCAGTGCACGCACCGCGCCGATCGCCTCGGTGGTGCCAATCAGCGCGAGTTCGGCGGCGGCGCGTTCGGGACGGCCGCCCATCACCGCATCGACGATCGCCGACAGGTCGCTTTCGTCACTAGCGGCGCCGATTTCGGCGAGTGCGGCGGCATCGGCCGCCTTGGGATCGTCGGGCGCGGCATCGAGGAACAGAGCGAGCTTTTCGATCTCGCGCAGCATCAGCCCGCGGTCGGCATTGGTCGCCGCGACCAGTGCCTGCGCCGCGCGCGGTTCGAGCCGCAGGCCATGGTCGCGCGCGATTTCGGTCGCGACCTGATCGGCAGCGCGGCCCTCGGGCAGATAGGAGGCGAAGGCGAGCGCGGCCGGCGCGGTGAGCGCGAGCTTCACCAGCTTCGCGTCCTTGCGCAGATTGCCGGCGATGAGGACGACCGGATTGCCCGCCGAAGGTGCCTCCATCAGCGCCTCGACCGCTTCGATCACCTCATCGCCGGCAGGATCGACCCGGATGTGGCGCGCGCCGCCGAACAGCGAGATCGACGCGGCCTCGTCGGCAAGCAGGGCGGGGTCGCCCTTGAGCTGGTTCGAGGACAGGTCGATCCGCTCGGCATCGGCCCCGAGCGCCTTGTCGAGTCGCGCGGCGAGCGCGCGCGAGCCCGACTCGTCGGGACCGTAGAGAAGGATCAGCCGGACTGTGGCGTCGGGCTTGTCGAGTGCCCGCGCGACCTGGCCCGCATCGGCCTTCACGCGGCCGCGTTCACTGGGGCGCGCTCATTGCGCTGCGCTACGACCCGCATAGGTCGCGAGCCGCGCCACGATCTGGTCGGCGACATCATCGGCCAGTCGTTCGAGCGCGGTCTGCTCGGCGGCGACGGTGGCATATTCGGAACCGGTGACGTCGATCCCGGCATCGGCCATCGCGGTCTGGTCGAGCAGCACCCCGCCGGTCGCGGCATCGACGAGGCGGTAGCGCGCGCGCAGCGTCCGGCGCTCGCGACTCACCGCATTATCCTGACGGATGCCGAGGCCGGTGATCTGGTCGTCGAGTTCGACCTCGAGCCGGTAGCGCGTCGCGCCCTTGCCCTGGCGGTGGAGCCGGTCGCTCAATGCATTGCGCACCAGCCAGCCGCGCTGGCCGCCGATCGTGGCGACCTCGACCGAGCTCAGCGCGCCCGCGACCGGTCCGGCGCCGCCATTGCCGTAGAGCGGCCGCAGCCCGCACGCCGGCAACAGCGCCGCGATAGCCAGCGGCAGCAGGAGGCGCGCAACATATCTCATGCGACGATGTTCACCAGCCGGTCGGGCACGACGATCACCTTTCTGGGCGTGGCGCCTTCGAGCAGCTTGACGATCTTGTCGGACTGCAGCGCCATCCGCTCCAGCTCTTCCTTCGGCGCGCCCTTCGGAGCGGTCAAGGTGTCGCGCAGCTTGCCGTTTACCTGGACCGCGATCGTCACCTCGTCATCGATGAGCAGCGCGGGGTCATGCTCGGGCCAGGCAGCGTTGGCGACGAGGCCCGATTCGCCGAGCCGGGCCCAGGCTTCCTCGGCGAGATGCGGGACCATCGGCGCAACCAGCCGGACCAGCGCGCGCGCGGCGGCGGTGCGGCTCGCCGACAGCGCGGCCTTCTCGATCGTATTGGCGAGCTCGTGGACCTTGGCGACCGCGCGGTTGAAGCCGAGCCCCTCGATATCGGCGGCGATGCCGGCGATCGCCTTGTGGAGCTTGCGGTCGAGATCCTTGTCCTCGCCGGCTGCCTCATCGGCGGCGTCGGTGATCCGCCACAGCCGGTTGATGAAGCGCCAGCAGCCTTCGATCCCGCTTTCGGTCCATTCAAGGTCGCGTTCGGGCGGGCTGTCCGACAGCATGAACCAGCGCACCGCATCCGCACCATATTGGTCGACGATCGGGCCGGGATCGACGACATTCTTCTTCGACTTGGACATCTTCTCGATGCGGCCGACGGTCGCGGGCGCGCCGGTGGCGATGACGACACCATTCGCGACCTCGTCGGGCCCCAGCCAAAGGCCATCGGGCGACTTATAGGTCTCGTGGGTCACCATGCCCTGGGTGAACAGCCCGGTGAAGGGTTCCCTGATCCCGATCTTGCCGATCCGTTCGAGCGCGCGCGTCCAGAAGCGGGCGTAGAGCAAATGGAGGATCGCATGCTCGACCCCGCCGATATACTGGCCGACCGGCATCCACTGCTCGGCGATCGCACGGTCGAACGGCTGGTCCGACGGCTGGCTCGCGAAGCGGATGAAATACCAGGAGGAATCGACGAATGTGTCGAGCGTGTCGGTCTCGCGCCGGGCGGGCTTGTGGCAAGCCGGGCAGTCGACATGCTTCCAGCTCGGATGGCGATCGAGCGGATTGCCGGGGATGTCGAACGACACGTCCTCGGGCAGCGTGACGGGAAGCTGCTCCTTGGGGACGGGGACGACGCCGCAGCCCTCGCAATGGATGAACGGGATCGGCGTGCCCCAATAGCGCTGGCGCGAGACGCCCCAGTCGCGCAGCCGCCAGACGGTGGTGCCGGTGCCCCAGCCGTCGGCCTCGCCGCGCGCGATCACCGCCGCCTTCGCCGCTTCGACCGTCAGGCCGTCAAGAAAGCCCGAGTTGACGATCTTGCCGGGGCCGACATAGGCCTCGTCGTCGATCGGCGCGCTTGCCTCCTCGGGCGAGGGGGCGACGACCCGCTTGACCGGCAGCGCATATTTGCGCGCGAAATCGAGGTCGCGCTGGTCGTGCGCGGGGCAGCCGAACACCGCGCCGGTGCCATAGTCCATCAGCACGAAATTGGCGACGAACAGCGGCAGCTTCCAGCTCGGATCGAGCGGATGGATCACCGAAAGGCCGGTATCATGGCCCCTCTTTTCGGCGGTCTCGATCTCGGCCGCGGCGGTGCCGCTGCGCTTGCATTCGGCGATGAAGTCCTGGAGCGCGGGGTTGTCGTGGCTAAGCGCCTGCGCGATCGGATGGTCGGCGGCGATCGCGGCGAAGCTCGCCCCGAACAGCGTATCGGGTCGCGTCGTGAAGACGTCGAAACTGTCGATGTCGCCTGCCGGCGCATCGAGCCGGAAGGTGAAGCGCATGCCCTGCGACTTGCCGATCCAGTTCTCCTGCATCGTCCGGACCTTTTCGGGCCACTGGTCGAGCGTTGACAGGCCTTCGAGGAGTTCATCGGCGAAGTCGGTGATCTTGAGGAACCACTGGCTGAGCTTGCGCCGCTCGACCAGCGCGCCCGAGCGCCAGCCGCGCCCGTCGATCACCTGTTCATTGGCGAGCACGGTCATGTCGACCGGATCCCAGTTGACCGCCGATTCCTTGCGATAGACGAGGCCCGCTTCATAGAGGTCAAGAAACAGCGCCTGTTCCTGGCCGTAATAATCGGGTTCGCAGGTCGCGAGCTCGCGGCTCCAGTCGAGCGCGAAGCCGATCCGCTTCAGTTGCTCGCGCATCGTCGCGATATTGGCGCGGGTCCAGTCGCCGGGATGGACCTTCTTCTCCATCGCCGCATTCTCGGCGGGCATGCCGAAGGCGTCCCAGCCCATCGGATGGAGCACCTCATAGCCCTGCATCCGCCGGAAACGGGCGAGCACGTCGCCCATCGTATAGTTGCGGACATGGCCCATATGGATGCGTCCCGACGGATAGGGAAACATCTCCAGCACGTAGCTTTTGGGCTTGGGGCTGTCGTCGCGCGCATGGAAAGTGCCCTGGTTCTCCCAGATGCCCTGCCAGTGCGCGTCGGCCTTCAAATGGTTGAAACGCGCGCTCATCCTGTGACGTGGCTTCTCTTATCCGGCAATGGTGGCGCGGCGCAGGTCGCGCGCCTTGGTGAGGATGATGTCCTCCAGCTTCTGCGCGGTCGCGGCCTGGACCGACGCGTCGACCCAGTTACCGTTCGCCAGCACCTGGCGCTGCGGCGCGACGCGCACCGCGTCGGCGCGCAGATCGGCGTCGAGGATGGTGACGGTCAGCTTCATCCGCTCGGCGGGCTGGTTGGGGTTCACATACCAGTCGGTGATGATCACGCCGCCGTTCGAATCGGCCTGAAGCAGCGGCAGGAAGCTCAGCGTGTCGATCGAGGCTTTCCACAGATAGGCGTTGACGCCGATCGTGGTGACCTTCGCCGCCGCGACGTCGGATGCCAGCTGCGCCTTGTTGCCGCCGCCGCCGCCGCAGCTCGCCAGGGTCGTGGCAATAGCGACAAGGATCGCGGTACGAAGCGGGCGGATGGTCATTTGCGGGCGTCCTCAGGGCATATTTTCGCAGGTCGCGCCGTTATAGACGTACCGCCCGCACCCGCAAGCGTGGTGATGCGTTATACCGGCGGGATCCCCGTATCGCACCGGGCAAGGACGGGATTGAGTCATCGAGCGGTCATCGAAGCGCGCTATCGGCAGCAAACTGTGTCGCACTGCACGGACGAGTCTGTGGAGTCTGTGCAACAGCGGGTCATATTCGCCAAAACCGTATGGTATCGACTCAGCAGCGATGCTACGGCCAGCAATATAGATATAAGAATGGGTTACGCAGGATGATACGCAAGGGGGTTCAGACAGCGCTGTTCGGCGCCGCGATTGCGGTGTCGATGGCGGTCGTCGCCCCTGCTGCGGCCGCGAAGCCGATTACCCCCCCCAAGGTGAAGATCGACAAGAAGAAGGCCCGCGGGGTCGGCTTCTTCGCGCCCATCGCGGCGGACGCGCGTCATGCCGCGCTGTTCGAGCGGGTTGGCGGCGGCTTCTCCGAACCCACCTTCCGCTTCACGCCCTCGGGCGGCACCGCCAAGCGCGCGGTTACCGTCGCGATCCGCGCCCGTTCGAGCAACCGCGCGGTTGCGGCGACGCCGGCGGCGGTGGTCGCCAGCGCGGCGGTCACCACCGGCCTTGCCCCATCGGCATACAGCCTCGGCGCATCGCTCGGCTGGAAGCATTTCGCACTGTCGGGCGACTTCGCCCGGATCGAAGGCGGCGCCGTCCCGGAAAGCCGCGAGATGGCCGATATCGGCCTGAGCTATTCGGGCCGCAAGTGGAGCACCCGCCTGTTGTTCGGCGCCGAGCGCGCCACCGACAATGTCCCGATCGGTGGCCCCGACGAGGCGCTGTCGGTCGATCTGGGCGGCTCCTTCTCGCTCAGCAAGAATCTCGAACTGTCGGGCGGCCTGCGTTACAAGACGCAGCGTGAACGCCTCGACCTGCGGAGCGATCAGCGCCGCGACAGCCAGGCGATCTACGTCGGGACGGCTTTCCGCTTCTGACCCGGGCTGCGGCCTGACGTCCCCTTCCTGATTCGTCTTTCCAGCGAAAGCTAGAATCTCGTGCGTGGTTCGAAAGCTCTCATCCGTCCCAACGGCCTGATATTCCAGCTTTCGCTGGAATGACGACTAAAAGTCAGCCCCACGCATCGATCGCCGCCCAGCCCCAGGCGCCGACCCGCATCGCCATTCTTCCCCGCGTCCGATTCATTCCGCCCAGCGCGATCACCGGCAGGTGGGTCGCGCGCGCCAGTGCCGCGAATCGCATCCGGCCGAGTGCGGGCGCGCCGGGATGCGAGCGGGTCGGGTGGAGCGGTGACAACAGGATCGCGCCTGCGCCCGAGCGCTCGGCGGCGCGGATTTCGCGCAAGTCGTGCGCGGGCGCGGTGCCGCAGCGCGGGGCGTGCGGGCGGCGGTGATGCGCGCCGTCGGCGCCCCAGCGGCGGGCCTTCGCATCGGAGGCTGCGAGCAGCAGTATCAGCCCCCGCGCGCGCGCCGCGCGGAGCACCTTGTCGAACAGGCGCCGCCGTTTCCCTTTGGGCGTCATCTTGTGGCGGAAGACGATGCCCGCGCCGGCGGGCAGGCGGCCGATCGCGGCAAGCAGGCCATCGCCCTGCCGCTCGTCGGTCATCATCCACAGGCGCGGAAGCTCGGGGTGGCGGGGCCTCATTCCCGCTTCTATAGCGAGGCCCATGTCCGATATCGACACCGCACCAGGCCGCCTCGCGGATATCCGCAACCGCATTGCCCATGCCGCATCACTTGCCGGGCGTAAGCCCGACGAGATCGAGCTGATCGCCATCTCGAAGACCAGGCTCGCCGGGGAGATCGTCCCGCTGCTGTCTGCGGGCCAGGCTAGCTTCGGCGAGAATCGGGTCCAGGAGGCCGAGGCGAAATGGCCCGCGCTGATCGCCGATCACCGCGTCAGGCTCCATCTCGTCGGCCAGCTCCAGTCGAACAAGGCGAAGGACGCCGTCGCGCTGTTCGATGCGATCCATTCGGTTGACAGGCCGTCGCTGATCGAAGCGCTGGGCAGGGCGATCGAGGGGACAGACCGTCGCCCCGATTGCTTCATCCAGGTCAATATCGGCGCGGAGGAGCAAAAGGGCGGCTGCGCGATCGACCAGCTGCCGACGATCCTCCGCCAGGCGCGCGACGCCGGGCTGCCCGTGGCCGGCCTGATGGCGGTGCCGCCGGCCGAAGTCGAGCCCGCGCCCTATTTCGCGCTGCTGGCCAAGCTCGCGGGGCGTCACGGTCTCGCCGGGCTGAGCATGGGCATGTCGTCGGACTTCGAGACTGCGGTGATGCTCGGCGCGACCCATGTCCGGGTGGGAACGGCGCTGTTCGGGAAGCGGCAGTAAAAGGCTCGCTCCTCCCCTTCAGGGCAGGGGCTTATAAACGGCTCAGCTCCTGAACCACCTCGCCACCGCGAAGAAGGCGGCGACGGCCAGCGCCACGAACAGGCAGAATCCGGTGACGATCCAGAAGGAATCGGCATGGTGCTGATAGGGGATGCCGTCGACATTCATCCCGAACAGCCCGGTGACGAAGGTCAGCGGCAGGAAGATCAATGCGACGATCGCGATCATCAGCGAACGGCCGTCGATCTTCTCGGCGCGCAGGTCGGTGATCTGTTCATGGAGCAGCGCCGATCGCTCGCGCACCGCTTCCAGCTCCTCGGCCATACGCGCGAAGCGGTCGGCGGCCTCGCGCAGATGGACGCGGTCCTCATCCTCGATCCACTGCTGCGGCAGCACCGCCATCGCTTCCAGCGCCTGGCGCTGGGGGACGACGAAGCGGCGATAGGTGATCGCGGTCGATCGCGCCCGGGCGATCTCGCGGCGGAGATAGAAGCCGTCGGCCGACAGCGACAGTTCGCACTCGTCGACCTTGTCGCCCAGATCGGCGACGACCGGATCGAGATGCTGGGCGATCTGCACCGACAGCGCGGCGATCAGGTCGCCGGGGTCGAGGAAATCGCCCTGCTCCATCCGCGCGCGCAATTCCTCGATCCCCGCCATTCGCCGGAAGCTGACCGATACGAGCCGCCCGCGCTCGGCCCAGATGCGGATCGAGACCAGTTCGTCGCCCTCCTCCTCGGCCGTCTGGCGGGGCCCGCGCAGGTTGATGATCACCCCGTCGCCCAGCGACTGGCAGCGCGGCCGCGTCTCGGCGGCGGTCAGGTTGATGCGTGCGGTCTGGGGAAGTTCATGGCCCGGTTCGTCGAGCCAGCGCATCGCCGTCTCGTCGCGGCCGTCGAGATGAATCCAGCAGAAGCGGCCGGCGCTCCGATCGCCGATGGTGAAGCTTGGCGTCATGCGAACCCCAGGTCGATCGAAAGGCCCGCGCCCGGCGCGGCCGGCAGCGAGGCGCAGGCGATCCGGGCGGCATCGGCGCGCGCGCGGGCGAGGATCGCGGGAGGCACATCCGGGCGGTGGTACAGGCGGTCGGCCTGACCGAGCAGCCGCGCCTCGCCCAGGCTGAGATCATCGGGATCGGCCGAGCGCAGCCGGATCGTAACCAGCCGGTCGGGCGCGCCGGGCTCGGCGCATTCAGTCCAGGCGCCGACCGCGTCGGCCGCGCCGGCGCGCAGCGGATCGATCGGCCCGCCTTCGGCCAGCCCCGCGTCGATCGCGCGGCGGCGGCTATCGGCATCGCCCCAGCGCGCATGGATAGCGGTACGCGATCCGAACAGCGCCTCGGCAAGCCGTCCGAGATCGGCCGGCAGCAGCGCCTCGAGCCGCTGGCGCAGCGCCTTGGCGAGCCCCGCCGACCGGCCGGCGGTGCCGATCGCGATCAGGACGGGATCGCGATCGACGATCGCGGGCAAGGTGAAGTCGCACAGAGCGGGCCGGTCGGCGACGTTGACGATCAGGCCGCGCGCCTTGAGCCGCAGGGCGGCATCCTCGGCACGCGCCGCGTCGGGATGCGCGATGAAGCCGATCCGGGGCTCGGGATCGTCTTCACCGACCGGCACGCCGCCCGCGCGCTCGATCAGCCGCCGCTTCGCCGCCAGTGCCTCGCCCTCGCCAAGCAGGACGACCTTGCGGCCGTTAAGATCGAGGAAGATCGGCAGGCTTTGCATCGCCGCCTTGTCGCGTGCACGCGCGCTTTTGCCAAGCGGCTTCGCGCGTGGCAGA
Source organism: uncultured Sphingomonas sp. (assembly GCA_947085315.1). GTDB lineage: Bacteria > Pseudomonadota > Alphaproteobacteria > Sphingomonadales > Sphingomonadaceae > Rhizorhabdus. Next base: position 139,689 of record CAMTVW010000022.1, read on the forward strand.
GCCCGGACGGCATCATGGAGAATGAAGATGACCGCAAAGCGCAAACTCGGCCCCTATAGCGTCAACCCGCTCGGGCTTGGCTGCATGAGCCTCAGTCACGTCTATGGCCGGGCCGACGAGGCCGTAGCCGAGCGACTGCTTCACCGCGCGCTCGATCTCGGCTGCGATTTCCTCGACACCGCCGCGATTTATGGCATCGGCCATAATGAGACGCTGATTGGCCGCGCGCTCAAGGGTCGGCGGAGCGAATATGTCCTCGCGTCCAAATGCGGCTTTCGCCCGACCGCGGCGAACCCGCGCGGGATCGACGGCTCGCCCGCATCGATCGAAGCGACCCTTGCGGAAAGCCTCGAGCGGCTCGGGGTCGATCATATCGATCTTTACTATCTCCACCGGCCCGACCCGAAGACCCCGATCGAGGAATCGGTCGCCACCCTCGCCCGCGCGGTCGAGGCCGGCAAGATCGGCGCGATCGGGCTTTCGGAAGTATCGGCGGACGAGCTTCGCCGCGCCCATGACGTCCACCCGATTACCGCGCTCCAGACCGAATATTCGCTATGGACGCGCAACCCCGAAATTGCGGTGCTCGATGCCTGCCACGCGCTGGGCGTGACCTTCGTCGCCTTCTCACCGGTCGGGCGCGGCTTTCTGGCGGGTACCGAGGCCGACTGGCTGGCGCTGCCCGAGGGCGACATGCGCCGGACGATGCCGCGGTTCCAGCCCCCGCAGCTGGACCACAACCTCGCCTGGTTCGAAATCTATAAGGCGATGGCCGCCGATATCGGCTGCACCCCCGCACAGCTGGCGCTCGCCTGGCTGCTCCACCGCGATCCGACGCTGGTAACGATCCCGGGCACCAGGGATATCGACCATATGGAGGAAAATATGGGAGCGGACCGGGTGGTGTTGAGCGCGGCGCAGATGGCGGCGCTCGACGCATTGGTCAACCAGCAGACCGTGGCGGGGTCGCGCTACAATGCGACGATGCAGGCGACCGTAACGACCGAGGAGTTTGTGTGAGCTTCCCTCTCCCGCACGCGGGAGAGGGGCTGAAAGGGGCCTTCAGGAAGCAATCACAAGATCCCCTTGATGAACGCCCGCACCGAATCGGCGATCTCGGGACGTTCGAGCGCCAGCGCGATATTAGCCTGGATGAAGCCGGCATTGTCGCCGCAGTCATGGCGGTCGCCATCGAAGGTGAGCGCGTGGAAGGGCTGGGTGCCGATCAGCTTCGCCATCGCATCGGTCAGCTGGATTTCGCCGCCCGCGCCGCGTTCGCCCTTGTCGAGCAGGTCGAAGATCTCGGGCTGGAGGATGTAGCGACCGACGATCGCGAGCCGCGAGGGCGCGGTGCCCGCCGCCGGCTTTTCGACCATCTTGCGGATCTCGGTGACCGCGCCTTCGGCGGTGCCGGGATCGACGATGCCATATTTGTGGGTCTGGTCCTCGGACACTTCGAGCACCGCGACGACATTGCCGCCCCTTGCTTCATAGGTGCCCATCATCTGGCGCAGGCAGGGGCTGGCGGGGTTCCACAACAATTCGTCGGGCAGCAGCACCGCGAAGGGCTCGTCGCCGACCAGATCGCGCGCGCACGCGACGGCATGGCCGAGGCCGAGCATCTGCTGCTGGCGAACGAAGGCGGCTTTGCCGGGCGCGAGGCGGGTCTGCGCGAGGATGTCGAGAAAGATGTGCTTGTCCTTGGCGGCAAGCTCGCTCTCGATCTCATAGGCCGAATCGAAATAGTCCTCGATCGCATATTTGTTGCGGCCGGTGACGAAGATCATCTGCTCGACCCCCGCCGCACGCGCCTCATCGACCGCATATTGGATCAGCGGCCGGTCGACGACGGGCAGCATCTCCTTGGGAACGGCCTTGGTGGCGGGCAGGAAGCGGGTGCCAAAACCGGCGACGGGAAAAATGGCCTTGCGGACGGGCTTCATGCAGGAGTCCCTCTTTCAGAGCGATTTCGAAGCGGATCGCAGATCCGCCGGCTCGGAAATCGCGGCAACAAACGACGTCGGCGTCATATCCACGGCGGCAGCTTGTCCGCCGCGATCAATGCCTCGATCGGCTGCCTCTCCCGGACCACCGCCCACTGATCCCCGTTCACCAGCACCTCGGGCGTCAATGCGCGCGAATTATAGGTATTGGCCATCGTTGCCCCATAGGCGCCCGCGGTCATGAACGCGACGAGGTCGCCGGGGGCGACGTTGTCCATAACCCGCTTCTTGGCAAAGGTATCCCCGCTTTCACAGATCGGGCCGACGATGTTCGCCGTCATTGTGGCACCGCTGGGCGCGACCGCGCGGATATCGTGCCAGGCGTCGTAAAGGCTGGGACGCATCAGGTCGTTCATCGCCGCATCGACGATCACGAACGGATCGGTCACCCCCGGCTTCACCCGGATGACGCGGGTCAGCATCACCCCGGCATTGCCGACGATCACCCGGCCGGGCTCGAAGACGAGGCGGACATTCCACCCCCTGGTCACCTCGCGCACCATCACGCCATAGTCGGCGGGCAGCGGCGGGATCGGCTTGGCGGGGTCATAGGGAACGCCGAGGCCGCCGCCGAGATCGGCGGTGACGATCGCGTGCCCGGCGGCGCGCAGCTCGGCGATCAGGGCGCCGATCTTCGCGAATGCCGCGCGTGACGGCGCCAGATCGGTGAGCTGGCTGCCGATATGGACCGCGACGCCGCGGACATCGAGTCCGGGCAGCGTGGCGGCGCGGGCATAGGCGGCGATCGCGCGGTCATAGGCGACGCCGAATTTGTCCTCCGACCCGCCTGTCGAGATCTTGGCATGGGTGCCGGCGGCGACATTCGGGTTGATCCGGAACGCGACCGGCGCCTTGCGCCCCATCGCCGCCGCCACCTCGGACAGCATTTCGGCTTCGGGCTCGGATTCGATGTTGAACTGGAAGATGCCCTGTTCGAGCCCCAGCCGCATCTCGGCCTCGGTCTTGCCGACCCCCGAGAAGACGATCCGGTCGGCGGCGATCCCGGCGGCGCGCGCGCGCAGCAGCTCGCCCCCCGAGACGACATCGGCGCCGAGCCCCGCACGCGCGAGCGTCGCCAGTACCGCGCGATTGGGATTGGCCTTCACCGCGAAGGCGATCAACGGCCCCTCACTGCCCGATTCGACATCGGCGAGCGCGGCCTTGAACACCGCGACATGCCGCTCGATCGTCGCGGTCGAATAGACATAGACGGGCGTCCCGACCGCGTCGGCGATCGCGGGCAGCGGCACATCCTCGGCGTGGAGAACGCCGTCCCTGATGTCGAAATGGTCCATGCTATGTCCTGATTACGACGAGGAGCCGTTAGCCCGGCGGGGGCAGGTTGAAGCGGTCGTCGGGCCGTTCCTCGGAGCGCTTGAGCACGTCGTCGCTGCGGCCCGGCCGGGTTTCGACCGGCGGGGTCAACAGGCTGTCGACGGTCGGCTGGTCGGCCGAGGTCGCGGGCCTGGGCGGCAGGCTGTGGCCTTCGGGCGGGCGCAGGCTGTCGCGCTTGCCGCAGCCGCTGAGCGCGATCAGCGCGACGGCGAGGAGGAGGGTCTTGCGGTTCATACCAATTTCCTCGTCGCCCCGGCGGAGGCCGGGGCCGGCAGCGGCTCTCGAGGCAAGCATGCGGCAGGAGCCGACGCCGGCCCCGGCCTCCGCCGGGGCGACGGATGATAAATCATGGCTCGATCCCCAATGCGGCTTTGGCTTCGGCGATGCGGGCGCGGACCTGTTCGGGGGCGGTGCCGCCATGGCTGACCCGGCTCGCGACCGATGCGTCGACCGAGAGCGCGCCATAGACGCGCTCGTCGATGCGCCCGTCGATCGCCTTCAAGGCCTCGATCGGCAGCTTGTCGAGCGCGAGCCCCTCGCGCTCGGCGAGCTTGACCGCGGTGCCGGTGATGTGATGCGCCTCGCGAAACGGGATGTCGGCAATGCGGACCAGCCAGTCGGCCAGATCGGTCGCGGTCGAGAAGCCCTGTTCGGCGGCCTGCCGCATGCGCGGGGCGACGAACTCGACCGTCTCGATCATTCCGGTCATCGCCGCGATCGACAGCGCGAGCAGGTCGTGCGCCTCGAACACCGGCGGCTTGTCGTCCTGCATATCCTTCGAATAGGCGAGCGGCAGCCCCTTCATCGTCATCACCAGCGCGGTCATGCAGCCGGCGATCCGGCCCGAATGGCCGCGCACCAGCTCTGCGGCGTCAGGGTTGCGCTTCTGCGGCATGATCGACGAGCCGGTCGAATAGGCATCGGGCAGTTTGACGAAGCCGTAGGGCTGGCTCGCCCAGATCACGAACTCCTCGGCGAGGCGCGACAGGTGCAGGCTCGCCTGGGTCGCCGCCATCAGATAATCGAGCGCGAAATCGCGATCGGAGACCGAATCGAGGCTGTTGTCGGTCGGTCCGTCGAAGCCGAGCGCCTGCGCGGTCATCGTCCGGTCGATCGGGAAGCCCGTGCCGGCGAGCGCGGCGGCACCGAGCGGGCAGCGATTGAGCCGCGCGCGCGCATCGGCGAAGCGGCTGCGGTCGCGCGCCACCATCTCATAATAGGCCATCAGATGGTGGCCGAGCGTCACCGGCTGGGCGACCTGGAGATGGGTGAAGCCCGGCATCACGCTGGCGGCATGCTCGGCGGCGCGGGTGACCAGCGCGACCTGTAGCGCGTGCATCCCCGCCTCGACCGAATCGATCGCGTCGCGCACCCACAGCTTGAAATCGGTCGCGACCTGATCATTGCGGGAGCGCGCGGTGTGGAGCCGGCCGGCGGGGGCGCCGATCAGGTCGGCCAGCCGGCTTTCGGTGACCATATGGATGTCTTCGCGGGCCAGATCGACCGGCACGCCATGTTCGGCATATTCGCCCGCGATCAGGTCGAGACCCCTGCCGATCTCGGCGGCGTTGGCCTCGGTGACGATCCGCGCCTTCGCCAGCATCGCGACATGTGCCTTCGATCCGGCGATATCCTGTTGCCAAAGCCGCTTGTCGAAGGGGATAGAGGCGTTAATCTCGCGCATCACCGCGGCGGGCCCTTCAGCGAAGCGCCCTCCCCACATCTTGTTGGAGCTATCCGTCGTGCGGCCGTTGATCGCCTGTCTCCTCGCATTGGCGCTGGCCGCCTGCGATAGTAAACCGAAGGACGTGCCGCAAGGCGGGGTTCCCGCCGAATCGGTCGGCCGTGTCGATATATCGCAGCGCGGCCGGCAAATGCCCGCGATTCCCTTCGCCGATGAAAAGGGCGGGCCCGCGACGCTCACCCAGTTCCGGGGCAAGCCGCTGATGGTCAACCTGTGGGCGACCTGGTGCGCGCCGTGCATCGCCGAGATGCCGCATCTCGACGCGCTGGCGGGTGAGGATGAACGCTTCCGCCTGATCACGGTAAGCCAGGATTTGGAAGGCGCGAAGGTCGTCGCCCCCTTCTTCAAGGAAAAGGGGTTCAAAAACCTCACCCAATATAGCGATGTTCAGAACCTGCTGATGGCCGAACTGGGCACCGAAACCTTGCCGACGACGATCTTCTACGATTCCGCCGGCAAGGAGTTGTGGCGCGTCTACGGGATGATGGACTGGAATGGCGCGCCGGCGAAGAAGCTGATCGACGACGCGCTGGGGGGCTGATCGATTGCGCCCCCTCTCCCGTAAAGAACGGGAGAGTGAGCTGCCGCTGAAAAACGCCCTTTGATTTTCCCGCCCGGATCGGCGAGTCATCCTCGCATCAACCGGAAGGAACGCAAGCGTGGCCGCACCCGAAGACTCCAGCCGCTTCCGTTTCGAGGAAGGCAGTTTCCTCGGCCTGGTGCTGCTCGTCACCGTGCTGTTCGCGCTCGTCATCGCGCCATTTTTCGGAGCGATTCTCTGGGCGCTGGTGCTCGCGATCCTGTTCGGGCCGGTCCATCGCGATCTGGTCAAGCGCCTGTCCGGGCGGCGCAATCTTGCCGCGTTGATCACGCTGATGATCATCATCGTACTGGTGGTGCTGCCGGCGGTGCTGCTCACGACGATGGTGGTCGACGAGCTGCTGTCCTTCTACACCCAGATCCAGTCGGGCCGGATCGACATCGCCGCGCTGTTCGCACGTGCGACCCGGGCGCTGCCAGACTGGGCTTCGGACTGGCTGCGGCGGATGGGCTGGGGCGATTTCTCGGCGGCGCAGGCGAAGCTGACCGCTTTGTTCACCGGCAGCTTCGGGGCGCTGGCGACGCGCGGGCTCGCGATCGGGCAGAGCGCGTTCAACGTCGTGCTGATGATCGGCGTGATGCTCTACCTCGCCTATTTCCTGATCCGCGACGGCGACGGGCTCGGCCGCCGGGTGATTGGTTCGGTTCCGCTCGATCCCGACAGGCGCATCGCGATCGTCAATAATTTCATCATCGTCGTCCGCGCGACGATCAAGGGCAGCCTGATCGTCGCGATCGTTCAGGGCATCATCGGCGGGGTCACCTTCTGGCTGCTGGGGCTGCAGGGCGCGCTGCTCTGGGGGACCTTGATGGGGGTCTTCTCGCTGATCCCGGCGATCGGCACGGGGATCGTCTGGGTTCCCGTCGCGCTTTACCTGATCGCGACCGGCGCGCTGGCGAAGGGGCTGATCCTTACCGCCTGCGGCGTGCTGATCATCTCGATGGTCGACAATGTCCTGCGCCCGGTGCTGGTCGGCCGTGACACGCGCATGCCCGACTATCTGGTGCTGATCTCCACGCTGGGGGGGCTCCAGCTGTTCGGCTTCCACGGCTTCATCGTCGGGCCGGTGGTGGCGGCGCTGTTTATCGGTGTCTGGAAGATTCTGGCCGATACGCGGGGAAATAGGGGCGGCTAGAGTCTGTTTCAGCGAAACTGAAACAGCGGCAGCGCGTCCCCGTCAGTGGATCAAACCCTATCCATCCGCTTCGACGACCGGCGCGTGGAAGGGTGGGTTGAGCCGTTCGCGCCGCCGCTGTCGGTGGCGGCGCCACAGCCACCAGATCAGAAGGCAGGTGCCGGGGATCGGCAGCGCGATCAGCAGTTCGGTCTTATAGGGAGCCGCCGCCGCGATGATGCGGTCGACGGTCGGGCCGAACATATAGCCGATCATCGTATAAAGCGCCGCCCAGACCAGGCATGCGACCGCGTTGAGCAGCGCGAAGCGGCGCAGCGGGATCGCGCTCAGCCCGATCGCGACCGGGCTTACCGCGCGCAGCCCATAGGTGAAGCGGAACCCCAGGATGAAGGCGGTCGGATAGCGTTCGATCAGCCCCACTGCCCGCGCGAAGGCGGGCCGCTGGCGGATATGGATGACGAAGGCACGGTCGCGGAAGCGACGGCCGATCTGGAAGAATATCTCGTCGGCGACGAACGCCCCGAACGCACAGGCGAGCCACGCCGCCCAGATCGGGAACAGCCGGTTATGCGCCATCACACCGCCGGCGATCGCCGCGGTTTCCCCCTCGAACCCCGCGCCCAGCGCGATCGCCCAGGGGCCGATGTCCTGCAGCAGCTGCCCGAAATCCATTCGCCCGCCCTGTGTCGCCTGCCCCGATTCCGGGGCTATAGCGGGGATGGTGCGGCGCGTCATGGGGAATGGACGCTGCGCATATCCGCCGGGACGACGTGATTCGCCGCCCGATACGGTCTCATGGTTGCCCGTCGCGTGCGGGGTCATTACATCGGCGGCGTCAATCGCGAAGGGTCGCCGATGCTTTCCATGCTTTTAGAGATCGTGTCCTATCTGCTCGGTGCGCTGGGCTGGATCATCATCATCCAGGCGATCCTGTCCTGGCTGGTCGCGTTCAACGTGATCAACACCTATAATGATTTCGTCCGTCAGGTGCTGCACGCGCTCAACGTGATCACCGAGCCGATCTACCGGCCGATCCGGCGGATCATGCCCGATTTCGGCGCGCTTGATCTGTCGCCGCTGGTGGCGCTGCTGATTCTCAACATCCTGACGCGGATCGTCATTCCCTATGCGCAGGCGCAGACGATGATGGCCGGCGTCTGAGCTTTTGGGCTCCCGCGCCGGACGGTATCGTCATCGCCGTCCGTGCCAGCCCGAAGGGCGGACGCGATTCGATCGAGGGCATCGTCGCCGATGCTGACGGGCGCGAACGGCTGGCGGTGCGGATTGCCGCCGCGCCCAGCGACGGCGCCGCCAATGACGCGCTGGTCCGGCTGGTCGCCAAGGCGCTGGGCGTCCCCCGGCGTGACGTGACGCTGGCCAGCGGCGCCACCGCCCGGTTAAAGAGGCTCCACATTTCGGGCGATCCCGCGCTGCTCGCGGACGCCCTGCAATCACTGATCAAGGACCCGGAATGAGCGCGGACATCATCGACGGCAAGGCTTTCGCAGGCGCGCTTCGCGCACGGGTGGCCGCGCAGGTGGCCGCCTTCCGCGCCGCTGCCGGCCGCGCGCCGGGGCTGGCGGTGGTGCTGGTCGGCGAGGACCCGGCGAGCCAGGTCTATGTCCGGTCGAAGCATAAGGCGACGGTCGAGGCGGGGATGGAGAGCTTCGAGCATCGATTGCCGGTGACGGCGACACAGGAAGACCTGGTCGCGCTGGTCGCAAAGCTGAACGCCGATGACGCGGTCGACGGCATCCTCGTCCAGCTGCCTTTGCCCGGCGGCATCAACGAAAATGCCGTGATCGCGACGATCGACCCCGACAAGGATGTCGACGGCTTCCATGTCGTCAATGCCGGACGGCTCGCGGTTGGCCTGCATGGCTATGTGCCCTGTACCCCGCTTGGCTGCCTGATGCTGCTCAAGGACCGGCTCGGCGATCTTTCCGGGCTCGACGCGGTGGTGATCGGCCGGTCGAACATCGTCGGCAAGCCGATGGCGCAGCTGCTGCTCGCCGAAAGCTGCACCGTCACGATCGCGCATAGCCGCACGAAGAACCTGCCCGATGTCGTGCGCCGCGCCGATATCGTCGTTGCGGCGGTCGGCCGGGCCGAGATGGTCAAGGGTGACTGGATCAAGCCGGGCGCGACCGTGATCGACGTCGGCATCAACCGGGTGCCCGGCGTCGAGCCCGGCAAAACCCGACTGGTCGGCGATGTCGATTATGCCGGGGCGGCGGCCGTCGCGGGGGCGATCACCCCGGTGCCGGGCGGGGTCGGCCCGATGACGATTGCGGTGCTGCTGCGCAACACGCTCGTCGCAGCGCACCGCCGGGCCGCTGTGCCCTATGAAAAGGGCGCGCTTTGATGGTTGTTCGACCGACGTCGAAGCGGTACCGGCCCGCCGTTTCAGCTTCGCTGAAACCGAGTCGATCATGATCGCGCTGTTCCTCTCGGCGTTCGTCACGCTGTTCGTGGTGATCGATCCGCCCGGCTGCGCGCCGATCTTCGCCAGCCTGACCAATGGCGCCTCGAACGCGCAGCGCCGGGCGATGGCGATCCGGTCGACGATGATCGCCGCGTTCCTGCTGCTGATGTTCGCGCTGGTGGGCGAGAAGCTGCTCGCGGTGCTGGGCATCAGCCTCGACGCGTTCCGTATCGCGGGCGGGATCATGCTGTTCCTGATCGCGCTGGAAATGGTGTTCGAGAAGCGCACCGAGCGGCGCGAGGTCCGCGCCGAGGAGATCAGCCGCAAGGCCGCCGAGGAGCAACGCCCGGTCGAGGATATCTCGGTCTTCCCGATGGCGATCCCGATGATCGCGGGGCCGGGATCGATCGCGACGGTGATGCTGCTCGTTTCGCGCAGCCAGGGCCCGCAGCAGACCGCGACCGTGCTCGCGGCGCTCGCGGTGGTGCTGGTGATGACGCTCGCTGCGCTGCTCGCCGCCGGGCCGATCATGCGCGTGCTGGGGCCAAAGCTGGAAGCGATGATCACCCGCCTGCTCGGCGTGCTGCTGGCGGCGCTCGCCGCGCAGTTCGTGATCAACGGGATCGTCGCGGCGTTCGGGATCGAGGTTTGAAATATTCCTCCCCGTGCCCGCGAGGATATTACCCCACCAGCTTCCACAACCTGAACGGCGAACCCTCGGGCAGTTCGACCGGCTCCAGCCAGGCCGGAACCTTGCCGTCGATCAGCTGCATATAGAAGCCCTGCGGCGCACGGGCGCGGTAGATGGTCGATTCTGCCATGCCGGGGCAGAGCAGCAGCATCGTCGCGCCATGCCGCCGCATCACGCGGTGCGCGACTTCGGGGGAGGTCGCGCGGAAGCTGTGGTGGACACCAAGGATCGCTTCGGCATTGCGGTGATAGGGGCCGGCGACCGCGCTGTGCCGGGTCATCGTTATCAGCCGCGGGCCCATGTCGACGAAGGTCAGCATCGTCGCGGGCGGCAGCTTGTCGAGTTCGGCGAGCGCGGGCAGGGTGTTGCAGCGGCCGGGGCGGTTGGCGGCCTTCGCCTCGACCTTGACCCTGCGTTGTTCCTTGGCGGTCTTCGGGATCATCGCGACGAACTGGGCGACCTGTCCCGACAGGATGAAGAAGACGACAAGCGTTCCGCCGACCCGCATCAGCGACGATCCCGCGCCCAGCAGCCGGGGTAGCCAGGCCCAGCCGAGCGCGGCCGCACCGAACACGCCGATCAACTGCGCCTGCGGTCCGAAGCGCGACTGCCAGAACAGCCCCAGCGTCGAGAACAGGCTCAGCGCCAGAATCGTTGCCCAGGCCGGGGCGCCGGGCTGGCGCCAGGCGCGGCGCAGTGCGAACGCCGCCCCGATCAGTCCGATCACCGGCAACCAGCTTGTCTGCAGCGCGTCGCGCCACGGCTTCTCGGTGATCGGCTTGACCTCGCGGATATGCGAGAACCAAAGCTGTTCGAGCTCGGGCGAGATTTGTTCGGGCCGGCCGAGGCATTGCGGGAAGCTCAGGCCGAAAAAGCCGCCGATCGCGCCGCCGACGCCAGCGAGCAGTGCGAATCGCAGCGCGCGGGCATCGGCCTTCACATAGCTCAGGCCGATCAGCAGCGCCGAGGTCAGCAGCAGCGTCGACAGATAGACCGGCGACAGCACGTCGCAGACCATCGCGCGATTGTCATATGAGGCGAAGCCGCCGAACGCGACCGCGCAGCCGCCGCCGAGCGCCGCCGCATAGGCGCGCATCCGCGTCGCCTCCTCGCGGTCCAAGGCCCAGCGCAGCGCGATCGATCCACCCGCGATCGCCATCATCGGGATCAGCTCCAGCCCGATGCCGAACGAGACCGACGTGGCGAGACCGGCGGTGATTCCGCCGCGCCTTTTGTCCGGGTCGGCGATCCCTGCAATGACGAGCAGCAGCATCGCCAGTTGCCAGCCATGATGGTCGATCCGCAGTGGCATCCACATGAACAATGTCGTCTGCGCGCACATCAATATCGCGAAGGCGATCGGATAGGCGCGCGGGTGGACGATCCGCCGGACGGTGAGGATCAGCGCCCACAGCGCCGGGCCCAACGCGAGCATCGGCGCGACCGTGGTGGCGATCTGCTGCGCGGTGAAGTCGCCGACCAGCGGGCGGAAGATCAGGATCAGCGCCGCGATCGGCAGGTCGACGATCCGCGACCAGTGAATGTTCAGCCCTTGCGGAGGGGCGAGCTTGTGCTGGCGCAGGTCGAACCAGCCCTGCCCGCCCAGCCAGGCCTTGACCTCGGCGAGCCGCATATTGTCGTCGGTGTCGCTGAGCGCGAGCCAGCGAATCTGGCCCCATTTATGGTAGAGAAACCAGGCGCAGCAGCCCGCGAACAGCAGCCAGAACACCGTGCGCCAGTGGCGCTCGATCCAGGCCATTAGCCGATCCTCGAACTGCTCGTCGTCGCCAATGTCGTGCATCCCCCCCGCTTACGCACCCCGCCGCCCCGCCGCAACGGGGAACCGGCCGTTGCAGATCGGTTACGGGTCCGTTCGGCCGCCGTTCAGATTCACCGTGCTGTTCTGCACCCATCCGGCAACGGACACGCGGGGACCGGACTGGCAATTTCCACCCCACGGGAGACGCTCCTCCGGGGTTCCCTTGCCCCGGGGAGCGTATTCTCCTGATATGGGCGAGGCCGGATTGAGCCCTCTCCCGTTCTTTACGGGAGAGGGTTGGGTGAGGGTCTTCTTCTTTTCCCGATCAACCCCTGATTTCCCGATCAACCCCTGAGTGCGCGCAGGATACACTCCAGCACGCCATCGAAACTTTCAGCGATGTCGCTGTTCCAGAAGCGGATGATCCGATAGCCCTGTGAGACCAAAAAGGCGGTGCGCTTCGCATCGCTCTCCGCACTGTGCTGCCCGCCGTCCAGTTCGACGATCAGCTTGGCCTCCGCGCACAGGAAATCGACTATATATGGTCCGATCGTCGCCTGGCGACGGAACTTGAATCCGCCGAGTCGACGGTCGCAAACTGCGTACCAAAGCTTGCGTTCGACATCGGTCATGTCGCTTCGAAGGCGCGCCGCGTGCGGGCTGATCTGGCGGCGGACCGGCGGCATGCGGTGAGATTAGAAGAAAGAAGACCCTCACCCAACCCTCTCCCGCAAGCGGGAGAGGGCTTTTGTCGCGCTTGAGGCCTCCGCGCTTTTGTGGAAAAGCGCGGCGATGTCGGGCAGGTCCATCATCAGCCGCGAGCGGATCGCCCTGCTCGGCCAGCTGTTCCGTTACGCGATCACCGGGGTGCTGGCGTCGATCGTCAATATCGGCATCTATCATGCGCTGGTGAAGGCGGCGGGCTGGGATCCCAATCTTGCCTGGAGCTGCGGCTTCGTCGGCGCGGCATCGACCGGCTACGTGATTCATGGTCAATGGAGCTTTCGCGGCCATGGCGGGCGCGATCGGCAGCATGTCCGGATCGGGCGGTTCGTGATCGTCTCGCTGATCAGCTTCGCGCTCAACAGCCTGTGGGTGTGGCTGCTCGTCCAGCATATGGACCTTCCGATCTGGGCCCCCTATCCGTTGGTACTATGCGTGACGCCGCTCCTGGTCTTCTGGCTCAACCGGCATTGGGTGTTCGAATGAGCCATCCGTTCCTGTCGATCATCGTGCCGGTCAAGGACGAGGAGGAGGCGATCGGCCCGTTCGTCAGGCGGATGCGCCACGTGCTCGATGCGCTGCGCGATTCCGACGGCGCGCCGGTCGGCTGGGAGATCCTCTTCGTCGACGACGGCAGCAGCGACCGGACGATGGCCGCCATCCGTAGCGCGCATGACGCCGATCCGCGCATCGCCGCGCTGTCGCTGTCGCGCAATTTCGGCAAGGAGGCGGCGCTGTCCGCCGGGCTCGACAATGTGCGCGGCGCGGTGGTCGTGCCGATCGATGTCGACATGCAGGACCCGCCCGAGGTGATCGGAGCGATGATCGACAAATGGCGCGAGGGGTTCGAGGTCGTCTATGGCGTCCGGCGCAACCGGCTGACCGATTCGCTGCCCAAGCGGCTGACCGCCGATCTCTATTACCGCGCGCACAACTGGCTCTCGATGGACAAGATCCCCGAACATGCCGGCGATTTTCGACTGCTCGACCGGCAGGTCGTCGAGGTGATCAAGCGGATGCCCGAGCGTAACCGCTTCATGAAGGGCTTGTTCGCCTGGTCGGGCTTCCGCCAGACCGCGGTCGAATATGACCGCGCCGAACGCGCCGTCGGCACCACCAAGTTCAATTACTGGAAGCTGTGGCAGCTCGCGATCGACGGGATCACCTCGGCCTCCACCGCGCCATTGAGGGTCTGGTCCTATCTCGGCGCGATCATCGCGATGTTCGCGCTGGTCTATGCGGTGTTCATCGGGGTCCGCACGCTGATCTACGGCGCCGACGTGGCAGGCTATCCGTCGCTGATGGTCGCGATCCTGTTCATGGGCGGGGTGCAGCTGCTCTCGCTCGGCATCCTCGGCGAATATGTCGGGCGCATCCTGGTCGAGACCAAGAACCGGCCGATCTACATCGTTCGCCAGCGCCTCGGCTGCGACGAGCCCGGCGGAGCCGACTGATGGACCGCGCGACCTATGACCGCATGGCGCAGATCGACAAGGACCATTGGTGGTTCGTCGCGCGCCGCCGGATCATCGCCGCGCTGATCGAGCGTCACCGGCCGAAGCCGGGACCGATGCGCATCCTCGAAGTCGGCGCGGGCACCGGCTCGAACCTCGAACTGCTCAAGGGGTTCGGGACGGTCGATGCGATCGAGCCCGACGATGGCGCGCGCGCCTATGCCGAGGCGCGCAGCGGGTTGTCGATCAGGGGCGGCTATCTGCCCGACGTCCCGCTCGATGACGGCGCCTATGACCTGATCGTCCTGCTCGACGTGCTCGAACATATCCCCGGCGATGTCGAGGCACTGGCCTATCTCAGAGCCAAGCTGGCGCCGGGGGGCCGGATCATCGTCACCGTGCCGGGCGCGCCGTGGATGTGGAGCGCGCATGACGTCGCGCATCATCATCAGCGGCGCTATACCGGAGCGCAACTGCGCTCGGTGTTCGCCAAAGCGGGGCTGCAGCCCCGCTTTGCGAGCCATTTCAACAGCCTGCTCTTCCCGCTGATCGCCGCGGCGCGGCTGGCAGGCAAGCTGTTGAAGAAGGAGGGCGGCGACGATGCGATGCCGCCAAGGCCCGTCAACGCGCTGCTCGCCGCGACCTTCGGCGCCGAGCGTCACTGGGTGGCGAACCTGAACATCCCGTTCGGGGTCTCGATCGCGATGGTCGCCGAACCCACGGCCTGACCGGCAGCGATCCTACCGGATCGGGTCGACATTCTCGATCTGGTAGAGCGCACCGCGCTCGCCGCCGTTCCAGATCAGCTTGAGCGAAGGATCATTGACCGGCCAGTGATCGCGCGAGGCGTTGATCAGCCAGACATAGTCGAAGGCGAAGCGCGGGAAGAGCGCGACCGAGCTTTCGATCGTGCGGGCGCGGGGCGCGCGGCAGCGCCGGGGCCGCATCACCTGGGTCGGATCCTCGGCATAGCCCTTGGCGGGCGCGTATTTTATGCCGAGCAGCTGCGCGCCCGGCATCGTCCACTGGCCATTGACGAACGCGCCGCGCCGCACGATCGCCATCGCGCCGAGATGTTCGAGGCGCGGCGATTCCCAGCGCGACAGGCAGGGCAGTTCGACCAGCACGAACACCCGTGAGTCGGGACGGATATGGTCGATCGCACGCAGCTGCCTGTTCTGCCAGTCGGCAAAGCCGGCGAAGCGTTCGGTCGATTGCCAGACGCGCACCCCGAAGATCAGCAGCGCGATCGCCGCGACGATGGTCAGCGCCGTCCGGTTGGTGAAGCGCGGTACCACCCCGATCACGCCGATCGCGATCACATAGGGGGCCAGCCGCATGTCGGCATAGGCCGATCCGATCACGATGCGCGGCATCAGGATATAGGCGATGATCAGCACGATCGTCGCGACGCCGAGGGTACGGCGCATGCGGAAGCCATATTGGCGCCAGCCGATCGACGACATGCCGAACAGCACCAGCAGGATCAGCCCGGCGACCAGGCCGATGTCGAACGCCATGAAATGGGTGCGCAGCGACGAGATCAGATAGACATATTTGGCCTTCCAGTTGAACCAGTCGACCGTTCGGCCGGCGACGTCGCCTGATCGCCACAGGATCATCAGCAGCATCGGCGGTGCGAGCGGCAGGCAGTGGATCACCCCCATCCCCAGCGATGCGCCAAAGCCGCGCCCTTCGACGTCGCGCATCCGCACGATCTCGGCGGCGAAGGCGAGCAGCCCCAGCACCCCCCAGGCGAAGCCGTGGCACAGCCAGATCAGACCGGCGATCGGCACGAACAGGATCGCGCGCAGCCGGATATGCCCGACGCGCCCGAGATAAAGCCACAGCGCATAGGCGTTGAGTGCCAGCGCCATTCCCAGCACATAGTTGATGAAGCCCCATTGGAACGGCCAGCAATAGGCGAAGGGCGCGACCAGCGCGGCGGTGGCGGGCAGCCTGCCATGGACCTCGCGCGCGATCAGCAGCAGCCCGGTAAGCGTGAGGGGCGGCATCGCCATCACGATCAGCTTCACGCCGAGTTCGAGCCCGAAGACCTTGGCCATCGGGATGATCAGCAGATCGACCCCGAGATTGCCCATCAGCGCCCATTGGAAGCTGAAATATTGAGTCAGCAGCGGTGAGGCCGGATCGGCCAGCTGGACCCGGTAGCGCCCCATATGCCCCATCAGGTCGATCAGCGGCGGCACGTCGGGCCCGATCAGTGGAATGATCGAGGCGAGCGCGAGCAGGGCGATAAACCAGTCGCGCGTCCACCAGCCGGACGGCGGAGTTACAGGCGGGGTGGAGCGGAACATGCGCTCCGGCCCTTATGTCGGGCGCGAAAGGACGGCAAGAGGGCGCGGGCGCAACGACCGGTGCGGATCGCCCTGGATCCGTTTCAGCAAAGCTGAAACGCGGTACCGGCCCGCTCCCCGCCCAACCACCCGATATATTACGCTGGATCGGGAGGTTGGGCGGGGGAGCGGGCCGGTACCGCTTCCACATCAGTGGAACAAAATCTCGCCGCGATCAGCGGTCGGGCAGCGCGTAGATGTCGCGGACCATCCCGTCGGGAAAGCGGGCACGGTCGATGATCTCGCCGCCAAGCTTCTCGACCAGCCGCCGCGCGGGGGTGTTGCGGTCGTTCATATGCGTCTGGACCAGCGGCCAGCCGAGGGTGCGATAGCCAAAGCGCACCGCCGCCTGCGAGGCTTCGAACGCATAGCCCGAGCGCCGCGCCGCGGGGATGATCCACCAGGTGAGTTCCGAACGCGGATAGGCTTCGGGCCACCACAGCCCACAGCCGCCGATCATCTCGCCGCTGTCCTTCACCACCACCGCCCAGCGGCCGAAACCGCGCAGCGCCCAGTGGCCGATGTCGAGCGCGAGCATTTTCCAGGCTTCGCCGGCATCGAGTGGCCCGCCATAGGCCCCCGAGGCCATCGTATCGGCAAAGAAGCTTCGGTAGACCGGATAATCCTCGGCCATGGGCGCACGCAGCAGCAGACGGTCGGTTTCCAGCGTGGGGACGGTGATCGCGATTATGCATTCCTTGAGGCCGACTAAGAGGGGGTCACCTAGTGCCTCATGCCGGGAAGGGGAAGGGGTTTGGGATTGACGTCGGGCGATCCAAAGGATGTCCGGATCAACTCACCCGGCGCCACAGCTTCAGCGAACTGCCGGGCAGCGGCACCGGTTGCAGCCAGCCGGGCACCTCGCCCCGCCGCAGCCGCGCCATCAGGCCGTGCGGCGCCTTCTTGCTGTAGAGCCGCTCCTCGTTGCCGGCGGGATCGATCAGCAGATAGGCGACGCCGCGCTCGGCCATGATGCGGCGTGCGACCTCGGGCGGGCCGATGAAGCTGTCGATCACCCGGCGGATCGCCTGCGGCGCGCGGTGATGGCCGCTGCCGACATAGCGGTGGCGCGTGACGGTCAGCAGCCTAGGGGTCAGGTCGATGCCGGTCAGGATCGTCGCGGGCGGCAGTTGCGCCAATGCGGTGAAGCGGGTGCAGGGCGCCAGGCAGATCGTCGCGAGATGCTGTTCGGGGGTGCGGGCCTCGCCCTCCTCCGCACGCTGCGGCAGCAGGATATTGCCCGCGATGACCGCGCCGACCGGCGACAGCGCCAATATGGTGAAGGCCGAAGCCAGTGTGCGCGCCCCCGCGCGGCGCCAGCGCGCGATGCGGTCGAGCAAGGTCGCGACGAGCAGCCCCGCCCCCGGCAGCGCGCAGCCATGCGCGAAGCCCCCGGCGCGCTGGACGAGCAGCGACACCGCGAAGGCGGCGAGCAGGATGCCCAGCATCGTCAGCCAGTTGCGCGCGCCTTCGGCGGTGACGGCCCGGCGCCAGCCGAGCAGGCATCCCGCGATCCCGACCAGCGGGAAGCCGATCAGGAACAGCGCATTGTCGGTCGGCTGGTCCCAGACCGGCAGTCCCTCGACGACATTCTCATACCAGTAATGGCGAACCACCGGATCGAGCGCCGCGAAAGGGCCGTTGAGGCAGGCGGGCGCGGTGATCGCCAGCAGTGCGCCGCCAACGCCGCCCGCCGCGATCAGCAGCGCGATCCGGGCAGCCGCGCCGCGCCGCGCGGCAGCGGGCAGGAACAGCGCGATCAGCGCCGGGGTCGCCACCATCGGTCCGAACCAGGCCGGGCTCACCGCGTCGCAATAGGTCTGGAACCAGGCCGCCGCGCCGTGGAAGCCCGCGAACAGCAGCAGGCCGGCAATGGTGAGCGCGGCGGCGAAGCCGTGCAAGCGGCGGGCCGAATCGTTGCGTTCGCCGTCGATGACGAAGCGCAGCGCGAGCAGGCCGCCAATCGCGACGACCATCGGCAGCGCCTCTAACGAGATGGCCAGCCACAGCGCGGCGCAGGCCCCCGCAACCAGCCCCCCCCGCGCCCCGCGACGATCGAAGCAGGCGCCGACCGTGAACAGTCCCGCCATCGTCTGCCAGCCATGATGATCGATCCGCAGCGGCATGACGTGGAACAGCAGCAGCGGCGTGGTCGCCGCGAGCATCGCCGCGATCAGCGCCGCCCGCCGGTCGGCAAGCCGTGTGCCGATCAGCGCGATCGCGACCAGCGAGCCGCCAAGCGTGAGCAGCGGTACCACCGTCACCGTCACCTGTTCGGCAAGCGCGGCGCCGGCCAGCGGCCGGAGCAGCAGGATCAATCCCGCCAGCGGCAGGTCGACGATCCGCGACCAGTGCATCGGCACGCCTTCGGGCGGGTTGATCCGATATTGGGCGACATCGGTGAAGCCCTGCCCGCCGATCCAGTCGCGGACCTGCTGGAGGCGCAGATAATCGTCGGCGTCGAGCATCGACATCGCGATGATATTATCGCGCATCACCCAGAGCAGGATCGCGCAGGCGAGCAGCCATGTGGCGAGGATGGCAAGGCGGAAGCGGACGGGGGTATTCACTATCCCCCCTCCCTTCCCAGGGAGGGGGTTAGGGGGTGGGTCGCGAGCGAAGCGAGCGTCCCCGGCCGTCTGGTAGAACTCCGCCAAGGGGCGTCGAGCCCCTTGGCTACGTGACCCACCCCCGGACCCCTCCCTGGGAAGGGAGGGGAGAAGGGCTCACTCGCCATGCTCTAAGCCGCCTGCTTGTCCGCGATTCGCGTCGGCACGAGTCGCTCGGACTTCAGCGCAGCGGCCACCCCCTCGTCGTCACCCTCGGCGCCGGCCTCATGATATTCGGCATCCTCGTTGACCGCCCAGACATCGTGGCGGCGGGAGCCGGCGGCGATGTTGCGCGCGGTGAGCATCGCCGTCATCATCGCATGGTCCTGGTTGTTGTAGCGGTGCATGCCGTTGCGGCCGACGAAGTGGAGCGTCGGATAGCGCGCTTCAAGTTCGGTGCGGATCGCCTCGACATTGGCGGCATAGGCGTCGTCATAGACCGGATAGGCCTTTTCCTGGCGCACCACCGCACCGCCGACCACCTGCTGCGCTGAACACAGGCCAAGCTGGGCGAGCTCCTTCGTCGCGAGCGCGATCAGGTCAGCGTCGGTCGAGGCCCACAGGCCGTCGCCCTCGAAGCAGAAATATTCGAGGCCGACACAGGCGAGGCTCTCGTCGGGTACCATTTCGGGCGACCAGCTACGGAAATTCTGGATGCGGCCGACCTGCACCTTGTCGTCATGGATGTAGATCCAGTTGTCGGGGAACAGGTCCTCCGACCGGATCATCAGCGCGACGGTCAGGAAGTCGCGATAGCCCAGCGCCATCGCCTGCGGCAGGCTGGCGGGAACCGGGTGGATGCGCGCGGTCAGCTCGCGCATCGGCGCGGAGGTGACGACATTATCGGCGGTGAGCATCGCGAGGCGCCCGTCGGCGCCCATCGCCGCGACCCGCCAGATCCCGGCGGTCTCATCCCAGCTGAGCTGATGGAGGTTGTGGCCCATCAGCAGGCGGTTGCCCTGTTCGACGATGCGATCGCGCGCCGCGTCCCACATCATGCCCGGGCCCTTGCGCGGATAGCGGAAGCTCTCGAGCAGGGTCTTGGTCTCCATCCCGTCATTGGGGCGCTTGTTCAGGCCCAGAGAGCGCCTGATCCCGTCGAGTACCGCCTTGCCCAGGCTCAGTCCCTTGATGCGCTGCGCGGCCCAGTCGGCCGACATCTCGTCGCACGGCATGCCCCACACCTTCTCGGTATAGGTCTTGAAGAAGATGCCGAACAGGCGGGCGCCGAACTGATTGACCACCCAATCCTGGAAGCTCGCGACCTCCTTCTTGGGGAAGAGCTTCCAGCGGAAGAAGCTCGCCATGCACAGGGTCGACTGCCACAGGCCGAGATTGCGCAGCGCCTCGAAGGCGCGCAGCGGATAGCTGTAGAATTTGCCGCGATAGAATATCCGGCTCATGCGCGGACGCTCGATGAAGTCGTCGGGCAGCAGCTCGTTCCACAGATCGACCACTTCGCGCGACTTCGAGAAGAAGCGGTGGCCGCCAATATCGAAGCGGAAGCCCTCATGCTCGACGGTGCGGCTGATCCCGCCGACCTGAACCGGGTCCTTTTCGATCAGCGTGACGGTAAAGCCCTGCTTGCCCAGCATATAGCCGGCGGTCAGCCCCGCAGGCCCCGCCCCGATGATCGCGACGTCGACATGATTGGTGGCGCGCGGCATGCGATCTTTCCCCTGGATCCGTAGGTGAGCGGGACCATGGCGGTGAAGGAGATAAGGGATGGTTAACGATGGGTGGATTTCCGCTCGATCGTCGGGCTGGCGCGGCGCCCCCGCTCTGGCATAAGCGCGGGCGATGACCCTCCTCTCCCGCCGCCCGCTCGCCATCCTCGCCGCGCTGCTGATCGCGATCGCCGCGATCTGGGCGCGGGCGTGGAATATCTGGGCCGAGCCGATGTGGCTCGACGAGGGATATAGCGCCTATGCCGCGGGGCAGGGCTGGCATTTCCTGTGGCATGTCGTGCCGCGCTACGAGACGCACCCGCCCTTTTATTATTCGCTGCTGCGCGGCTGGACCTTGATCGCGGGCGACGGGCTGGTCGCGCACCGCATGCTCGGGCTGCTGTGCGGGCTCGCGACGGTGGCGGTGGCGGGGCTGGCAGGCGCGCGGATGGCGCGGCTCGCGGGGGTCGATCCGCCGCGTGTAGCACTCGCTACAGCGGCGCTCGTCGCGGTATCGCGGATGCTGGTCGAGATGAGCCGCGAGGTGCGGCCCTATCCGGTGATGATCCTCGTCTATGCCTGCGCCACCTTCGCGCTGCTGGCGATCGCCGAGCGGCGCGCGCGCGGGCTGCCGCTCGCCGGCCGGGCCTATGCGGCGGGGCTGGGGTGCGCCGCGCTGATGCTGTGGCTCCACAATCTCGGGCCGCTCTACGCGCTCGCGCTCGGCCTTGCGCTGTTGTGCGTAGTCCGGGTGCGGACGATGACGCGGCGCGACTGGCTGTGGCTGGCTGGTGGGCTGGGGATCGTGCTGCTGATCTGGCTGCCCGCGCTGCTGATTCTGCTCGATCAGGCGCCCGAATGGGTGCGCGCAACCTGGCTCAAATTCTCGACCCGCGACCTGTTCCGGCGCGTGACGATCATCTTCACCGGCGCGCATGATCATATGCGGATCGCCGCCGCGCTGCTCGCGCTGTGCGGCGGGGCGGTGCTGTGGCGCGCGCGCGACGGGCGGCGTCTGCTCGTGGCGCTGCTGCTGCTCGCGCTGCTGCCGCTCGCACTGTCGCTGGCGATCTCGGCGACGATCAGCCCGGTGTTCATCATCCGGACGATGACCCCGCTCGCGATTCCGGGGATGCTGATCATGGGGCTGGGGATCGGCTGGGCGCGTGGCCGATGGGGCTGGGCGCTCCCCGCCGCAGCACTCGCCTGGCTGTGCGTCGCGCATCTCGCCGGCAGCGCGCAGGCGCGCGCGCACCCCAAGCGCGACTGGTACCGGACGATGGCGTGGCTTGCGCCGCGTTTCCGCCCCGGCGACTCCGTCTATGCCTATCCCAATGAGGGGGCGTTGCCGTTCGACCGGGCGGTGCGCGACGTCGGCCTCAAAATGCCGAGCCGCCCGATCCCGACCGCGATCCCCAGCCTGAATCCGCCGCCGGGCAGCTGGTATGTCAGCGGCTCACGCGGCGTCCCCTCGCTCGACCGCGCGCATCTTCGCGCGATCGCCCAGGAACCGGCGACCCGCGCGGTGCCGACGATCTGGCTGCTGCGGCTGGGGCCCTGGGCCTATGACAAGGGCGACGTGTTTCTCGACGAACTGTCGAAGGGACGGACCGAGGTCGGCACATTCAAGGATGGTGCGATCGAGATTGTCGGGTTGCGGCGCGAAAAGATCCTCCCTGGCGAAGCCGGGGAGGGGGGCCGTCCGTAGGACGGTGGAGGGGGCTTCCGACTTATGGACCCGCGCAGGCAGTGAGGTCCGGATACCCCTCCACCACGCTTCGCGCGGTCCCCCTCCCCATGCTGCGCATAGGGAGGATCCAGAAGTTACCGCCCGTCGCGTCGTCCCAGCAGGCGCAGCCGCAGCGCGTTGAGCTTGATGAAGCCCGCCGCGTCGCGCTGGTCATAGGCGCCGGCGTCGTCCTCGAACGTGACGACCTTTTCCGAATAGAGCGTGTGCGGCGACCTGCGGCCGACGACATAGACCCCGCCCTTGTAGAGCTTGAGCCGGACGGTACCGGTGACCTTGTCCTGGCTGTGGTCGATCGCGGCCTGCAACATCTCGCGCTCGGGGCTGAACCAGAAGCCGTTGTAGATCAGCTCGGCATAGCGCGGCGCCAGCTCGTCCTTCAGATGCGCGGCGCCGCGGTCGAGCGTGATCTGTTCGATGCCGCGATGCGCGAGATGATAGATGGTGCCGCCCGGGGTCTCGTACATGCCGCGGCTCTTCATCCCGACGAAGCGGTTCTCGACCAGATCGAGCCGGCCGATGCCATGCTTGCGGCCATATTCGTTGAGCGTTTCGAGCAGGGTTGCCGGGCTCATCCCCTCGCCGTTGATCGCGACGCCGTCGCCGCGTTCGAAATCGATCGTGATGAACTCGGGCAGGTCGGGGGCGTCCTCGGGATTGACGGTGCGCGAATAGACATAGTCGGGCACCTCCTCCCACGGATCCTCGAGCACCTTACCTTCGGATGAGGTGTGGAGCATGTTCGCGTCGGTCGAGAAAGGCGATTCGCCGCGCTTGTCCTTTGGCACCGGGATCTGGTGCGCTTCCGCGAAGGCGATCAGCGCGGTGCGGCTGGTCAGGTCCCATTCGCGCCACGGCGCGATCACGCGGATATCGGGGGCGAGGCCGTAATAGCCAAGCTCGAAGCGGACCTGGTCATTGCCCTTGCCGGTCGCGCCATGGCTGACCGCGTCGGCGCCGACCATTTTGGCGATCTCGATCTGGCGCTTGGCGATCAGCGGCCGGGCGATCGAGGTGCCCAGCAGATAGAGGCCTTCATAGAGCGCGTTGGAGCGCATCATCGGGAAGACATAATCCTTCACGAATTCCTCGCGCAGGTCGTCGATGAAAATATGCTCTTCCTTGACCCCCATCAGCCGCGCCTTGGCGCGGGCCGGCTCCAGCTCCTCGCCCTGCCCGAGGTCGGCGGTGAAGGTCACGACTTCGCAACTGTAGGTCTGTTGCAGCCATTTCAGGATCACGCTGGTGTCGAGGCCACCGGAAAAGGCGAGGACGATGCGGTTGATCTTGTCTGACATGGGCAGCGACTCTTTTCGTGCAGGAAGGACGCGATATTGGTGCGCGCGCCCGGTATCAGGCAAGCCGCCAAAGCGCAACCGGACAGACAGAGAGCCGGGCGTGGGGACGCCCGGCTCGGTTCTTTCCAGCGGCTATGCCGTGTCAGCGGGTGCGTGGCTTGAGGAAGCCGGGATGCGGCACCTGCCCGCCATAACGATAGACGGTCTGGCTGCGATCCGGGGCCTGCGCGACCGGCTCTGCATGGGTGGTCTGGGGCGCGGGATGCGGCGCATGGGCGGCGGCGTCCCGCTGGGCGAGCAGATATTTGGCCCGGCGCAGGCGCTTGGTGCGCGTGGCGAA
>CAMTVW010000023.1:0-27346 GCA_947085315.1 uncultured Sphingomonas sp.
CGAGCACCACGATCACCCAGGCGAGCAGCAGCACGAGGATCAGTGCGAGGTTCGAGAACACGGCCCAAAGGCTGGAGAACTGCCCCGCCGCATCGAGCAGCGGTTTGGCGGCTTCGAGCCCCTTCGCCGCGATCGTGCCGGGCTTCATGAACTCGTCGATCGTCATGGCGCCGCCGCTGGCCTGGAGGCCGAGCCCGGCGAAGCTCTCGAACACGATGGTCGCGAGCAGCGAGAAATTGCCGATGATGAAAGCGAAGGTGCCGATGTAGAGCGTCTTCTTGACGAGGCGCTGAAGCACGTCCTCGTCGGCGCCCCAGGCCCAGAACAGGCCGGCCAGCGTCACGTCGATCGCGATCAGCGTGGTCGAGAGGAACGCGACCTCGCCGCCGAGCAGTCCGAACCCACTATCGATGTAGCTGGTGAAGACATTGAGGAAGGTGTCGATGACGCTGGTGTCGTTCATGGCGCGGCGCCTTCGGGGAACGGCGACACACCGCCATCGCGCTTCGTTGCGGGAACAACCTCGTCCTGTCGAAAGAAGCGGCGGCGGTTCTCGGCCCAGGCGGCTTCGCAACCCGAGTCCGGCATGGTGAGCGTGGCGCAGCGGTCGAGCTCGCGGGCGAGCCGGTCCTGGCCCGCTTCCGCCGGCAGCGCGAACGGCGGCGGCGGCACAGGCTCATCGGGCTGAACGGCGGCGACGATCGCCACCGTCATCATCAGCCCGGCCAGCGCCGCCACCCCCGCGATCTTCGCCGTGCGCGACATGGGCTGCCTCAGTTGCCCATGAAGCGGCGGATCCGCTCGCGGCCTTCGGCTTCCTCGGCGGCCTGCCGGGCGGATTGCAACGCCTGCGCTCGACCCTGCGCGGCGACCGCGGCGGTGAGGTCGGCGAGTTGCTGCGATTGCAGGGCGAGCAGCTGGTTGCCGGCCTGGGTCGCCTGAAGGGCGCCGGTCGCCGACTGGCTGGCGGAGACCAGGCCGTCCATCGTCGTGCGCGCGCCGTCGATATTGCCGACGACGCCGGCCTGCACCTTCAGCGCGTCCTCGAACGCGCCGACGCTATCCTCCCAGCGCGCGTTGGCGTTGGCGACCATCTGCGCGTGGCTGCCTGTAAGCGCCGCACCCTTGTAGCGGTTGCTGAACGCCTGTTGGACGTTCTGCACGTCGTAGGCGATGCGCTGCGCCTCGCCGAGGAGCTGCTGCGTGCGCTGCACCTGCTGCTGCAACTGCTGGAGCGAGCTGAACGGCAGCGACGCCAGATTGCGCGCCTCGTTGATGAGGCTGGTCGCCTGATTCTGGATTTGCTGGATTTGATTGTTGATCTGCTGAAGCGACCGCGCGGCCGTCAGCACGTTCTGCGCATAGTTGGTCGGGTCATAGACGATCCCGCCGAACTGTGCGTGGGCGGGCGTCGCCGCCGTGATGCCGATGACGCTCGATGTGGCGATGGCGCCGGCCAGGATGGCGCGGCGCAGGATATTCGTCTTCATAGCGGTAACTCCTGCTGGCTGGGGGGAAGAAGCTCGATCGCCCAGACGCAGCCGCGATGGCGCAGCCATTCGGCGGCGAAGGCGGATGTCCCGTGGGTTTCGATGATCTCGGCGATGGCGAGCTGGTCGGCCTTGGCCGAGGCGGCGGCGAAGGCGAGCGCGACCTCGCCCAGCCCCAGCTCGAACAGGCGGTTGCCGCGCCGCGATTGGCAGTAATAGTCGCGCTTCGGCGTCGCCCGGCTGAGGATTTCGATCTGGCGATCATTGAGTCCGAAGCGCGCGTAGATCGCTGTGATCTGGGGTTCGGCGGCCCGCTCGTTGGGGAGGAAGATGCGTGTCGGGCAGCTTTCGAGGATGGCCGGCGCGATGGTGCTGGTCTCGATGTCGGCGAGGCTCTGGGTGGCGAAGACGACGCTGGCGTTCTTCTTCCTGAGTGTCTTCAGCCACTCGCGGAGCTGCGCCGCGAAGTCCGGGCTGTCGAGAACCAGCCAGCCCTCGTCGATGATGATGAGCGTGGGCGAACCGTCGAGCCGGCCTTCAATGCGGTGGAACAGATAGGACAGCACGGCGGCAGCCGATCCGGCGCCGACCAGGCCTTCGGTCTCGAACGCCTGAACCGATGCTTCGCCGAGCCGTTCGGCTTCGGCGTCGAGCAGCCGGCCCCACGGTCCGCCGAGGCAGTAAGGGGCAATCGCCTGCTTGAGCTGCTGGCTCTGCAACAGCACGGCCAAGCCCGTCAGCGTGCGCTCCGACATGGGTGCGCTGGCGAGCGAGCCCAGCGCCGACCAGATGTGCTCCTTGGCCTGCGGATCGACCGCGACACCTTCGGAAGCCAGGATCGCCGCCAGCCATTCCGCCGCCCAGGCGCGCTCGGCCGGATCGTCGATACCGACGAGCGGTTGGAGCTGGACGCCATCGCCCGCCTCGTCAGCGAGCATCCCGCCCAGGTCCTGCCAGTCGCCGCCCATGCCGGTCGCGGCAGCGCGGATGCTGCCGCCAAAATCGAAGGCGAAGACCTGCGCCCCCTCATAGCGGCGGAACTGCATCGCCATCAGCGCAAGCAGCACCGACTTGCCGGCGCCGGTCGGGCCGACGATCAGTGTGTGGCCGACATCGCCGACGTGAAGGGAAAACCGGAACGGGGTCGATCCTTCGGTCTTGCCGTAGAGCAAGGGGGGGCTACCCAAATGATCGTCCCGTTCCGGCCCCGCCCATACCGCTGACAGGGGGATCAGGTGGGCGAGATTGATGGTGGAAATCGGGGGTTGGCGGACATTCGCGTAGATGTGGCCGGGGACTGAGCCGAGCCACGCTTCGATCGCGTTCATGCCTTCGGGAATGACGGTGAAGTCGCGGCCCTGAATGACCTTCTCGGCCAGCCGCAGCTTCTCGACCGCAACGGCAGGATCGCGGTCCCAGACCGTCACCGTCGCGGTGACATAGGCCATGCCGGCATAGTCGGCGCCCAGCTCCTGCAGGGCGATGTCGGCGTCGGCCGCCTTGTTCGAGGCGTCGCTGTCGATCAGCGCGCTCGCCTCGTTGGTCATCACCTCTTTCAGTATGGCCGCGACCGACTTGCGCTTGGCGAACCACTGGCGGCGGATGCGGGACAGCAGCTTGGTCGCGTCGGTCTTGTCGAGCATGATCGCGCGGGTGGACCAGCGATACTCGAACGCGAGCCTGTTCAGCTCGTCGAGCAGGCCGGGGAAGGTGACGCTCGGGAATCCCGTGATGGTGAGCGTGCGGAGGTGATGGTCGCCGAGCTTGGGTTCGAGCCCGCCGGTCAGCGGCTCGTCGGCCAGCAGCGCGTCGAGGTGCATCGGCGTTTCCGGCACACGGACACGCTGGCGGCGGGTCGAGACCGTGGAATGAAGGTAGGTCAGCGTCTCGGCATCATCGAGCCAGCGGACCTCGGGCACGAAGCCCTCGACCAGGTTCAGCACGCGGTCGCTGCGATCGGTGAAGCCTTTGAGCAGTTCCCAAGGATCGACGCCGGTCGTGGCCCGGCCCTCGTAGAGCCAGCCTTCGGCGCGCGCGGCTTCTTCGGCGGGCGGCATCCACAAAAGCGTCAGGAAATAGCGGCTCTCGAAATGCGCGCCTTCCTCGCTGAATTGCTCGCGCCGCTCCCAATCGACCAGTTCAGATACGGGATCGGGAAAGCTGGACGCCGGGTAGTCGAGCGCTGGCGTCCGCTGCGCCTCGACGAAAATCGCCCAGCCTGAGCCGAGCCGGCGCAGCGCGCCGTTGAGCCGCGAGGTCGTGGCGACCAGCTCGGCCGGGGTCGCGCTGTCGAGATCGGGACCGCGGAACCGGGCGGTCCGCTGAAACGAGCCGTCCTTGTTAAGCACGACGCCTTCGCCGACCAGCGCCGACCAAGGCAGGAAGTCGGCCAAGTGCGCAGCCTTGCTGCGATATTCACGCAAGCTCATCATGGCCGCATCCATGTCGGGTAACGGAGATGGCGGCGGGCCACGTCCACGAATTGCGGGTCGCGGCGCGCGGCCCAGACGGACAGCCCGTGGCCGACGGCCCAGATGACGAGGCCAGCGATCCAGAGCCGCAGGCCGAGACCGATCGCGCCCGCCAACGTGCCGTTGACGATGGCAAGCGACCGCGGGGCGCCGCCGAGCAGGATCGGCTCGGTCAGCGCCCGGTGAACCGGCGCGAAATAGCCCGCGATCGGCTCGTCATGATCGGCCGCGCCGGTCATGCGATCAGCGCCCCGCCGCCGAAGCTGAAGAAGCTGAGGAAGAACGAGCTGGCCGCGAACGCGATCGACAGGCCGAACACGATCTGAATCATGCGGCGCGAGCCGCCCGACGTGTCGCCGAACGCCAGCGTCAGGCCGGTCACGATGATGATGATGACCGCGACGATCTTCGCCACCGGCCCCTCAATGCTTTCGAGGATCGACTGAAGCGGGGCTTCCCACGGCATCGACGAACCGCCCGCATGGGCGGGCAGCGCATAGAGCAGACCGGCGGCGGTGATCGCGGCGTGGCCCATGCGGTCGAGCATGGTGCCGCCGAGCAGGCGGCGCTTCGTAGCGCTGATAGGCTTGATGTCCTTCGTCATGGCAGGTCTCCGGGCTTGGGGGTGATGAGCGGGGCGAGGCGGTAGTCGCCGGTCGCGGGGTCGAGCCCTTCGACGCGGGCCAGCTCGGCCAGCCGGCGCCCGTGCGCGTCGCGGACCAGCACGGCGATCAGGTCGATGGTCTCGGCGATCAGCACGCGCGGGACCGTGACGACGGCCTCCTGGATGAGCTGCTCCATGCGGCGCAGCGCCCCGAGCGCGGTGCCGGCGTGGATCGTGCCGACGCCGCCGGGGTGACCGGTGCCCCAGGCTTTGATGAGGTCGAGCGCCTCGGCGCCGCGAACCTCGCCGATGGGGATGCGATCCGGCCGCAGGCGCAGCGACGAGCGGACCAGCTCGGACAGCGAGACGACGCCATCCTTGGTCCGCATCGCGACGAGATTGGGCGCGGCGCATTGCAGCTCGCGCGTATCTTCTATCAGGACGATGCGGTCGGTAGTCTTGGCGACTTCGGCCAGCAGCGCATTGACCAGCGTGGTCTTGCCGGTGCCGGTGCCGCCCGCGACGAGGATGTTGGCGCGCGTCTCGACGCCGTGCCGCAGCGCCTCGGCCTGAACCGCCGACATGATGCCGGCGCGCGCGTAGTCGTCGAGCGTGAACACCGCGACCGCCGGTTTGCGAATGGCGAAGGCCGGCGCCGCGACGACGGGCGGAAGCAATCCCTCGAATCGCTCGCCGCCTTCCGGCAGCTCGGCAGACACGCGGGGGCTGCGAGCGTGAACCTCGACACCGACATGGTGTGCGACGAGGCGGACGATGCGCTCGCCATCAGCGGCGGACAGCAGCTCGCCGGTGTCGCTGATGCCTTCTCCGAGCCGATCGACCCACAACCGGCCGTCCGGATTGAGCATAACTTCGATGACGGCAGGGTCGTCGAGCCAGGCCGCGATCGACGGCCCGAGCGCCGTGCGCAGCATCCGCGCACCGCGTGTCCTGGCTTCGGAACGGATAGGCTGGACGGTCAAGAGAGGCCCCTGAATTGGGCCGGGCGCACCGCCGCCCGGCGTCAGGGGCACATCAAGAGAGACGGGAAAGGTCGGGATTCAACAAGTAAATGCGGGCGGTGTAGTCTGGCGAAGAAAGACAGGGAGCAGCGTAGGCAGCTCATTCTTCTTGGGGCGGCAAGTCTTCGCTGATCTCCTGCCGAACCTTCGGCCCCTTCGCGAGTCGACGGCCCAGCGCCTCCATGAAGGCGTCGTGGCGGTCGCCGCCCTGACGACGCATCGCGGCGCGCTCCGCTTCGGACGGCGGCGGCGTGTTCGACAGCCAGAAGCGCACGAAGAGCGCGATCATCTCGACGCCGATGCCCACGTCGCGCTCCAGCCGCGTGGTGCGGCGGTCCAGCCGGTCGAGCCGTTTGGCGATGGCCGCCTCGCGCTGGTCGTCGGCGTCGGGCGAAAGAAACGAGGCGATGGCGGCCTCGGCGACCAGGGAGCGCGATTTGCCCCGCCGGTCGGCATAGGCCGCGAGCGCGTTCATCAGCTCGGGATCGAGATAGACCGAGAACGGCGTCTTGGTGGTCATAGTTCGACGCCGTCGCCGGGATCGAGCGACGCCTGCCGCGCAAGGCCCTGCATCTGGCGGCGCACTGCCGCCTGCAGTGCCGCGTCGGTATCGGCCTCGGGCTCGTCCAGTTCGAACTCGTTGACGGGCGCGGGTTTGGGCGGCGGCGCGACGTCGATGTGTCGCTCCATGTCGGGCTGGCGGCGCAGGCCCGCGTTCGCCGCGTCCTCATCCTCGCTCGCGGCCTCACGCGGTTGGTCCTGCTGCGGCGGTTCGGGCTCCTGCGGCGCGGCGATCGGTAACAAGCCGCTCCAGTCGTCGCGGCGCGGCTTGCCCGCGCCGACCTTCACGTCCGGTGGCGGAAGCACGCGCTCGGTAAACCGCCGGTCGTTGTAGTAGCGGACCTTCTTCGCCCGGATCGGCGGAATGCCAGCGACCATGACGATCTCGTCGTCGGGCGGGAGCTGCATCACCTCGCCGGGCGTGAGGAGTTGGCGCGCGGTCTCGGAGCGCGACACCATCAAATGCCCGAGCCAGGGCGAGAGGCGATGCCCGGCATAGTTCTTCATCGCCCGCATCTCGGTCGCCGTGCCGAGCGCGTCCGAGATGCGCTTGGCCGTGCGCTCGTCGTTGGTGGCGAACGAGACGCGCACATGGCAGTTGTCGAGGATCGCGTTGTTCGGCCCATAAGCCTTTTCGATCTGGTTGAGGCTCTGCGCGATCAGGAAGCTCTGGATGCCGTAGCCGGCCATGAACGCCAGCGCGCTCTCGAAGAAGTCGAGCCGCCCGAGCGCCGGGAATTCATCGAGCATCAGCAGCAGGCGGTGACGGGACTGCCGCGCCTGCAAGTCTTCGGTCAGCCGGCGCCCGATCTGGTTTAGGATGAGGCGGATGAGCGGCTTGGTGCGTGAGATGTCGGACGGCGGCACGACGAGGTAGAGCGTCGTCGGCCGCTCGCCCTCGACCAGATCTTTTATGCGCCACTGACAAGTGCGCGTGACCTGCGCGACGACGGGCTCGCGATAGAGGCCCAAGAAGGACATGGCGGTGCTGAGAACGCCGGATCGCTCGTTGGCCGACTTGTTGAGCAGCTCGCGCGCCGCGCTGGCGACGACGGGATGGACGCCAGCCTCGCCCAGGTGCGGCGTCGTCATCATCGCGCGGAGGGTGGACTCGATAGGCTGGCGCGGATCCGAGAGGAAGGCTGCGACGCCTGCCAGCGTCTTGTCCTCGCCAGCGTAGAGGACGTGGAGGATCGCGCCGACCAGCAGTGCATGGGAGGTCTTTTCCCAATGGTTGCGCTTTTCCAGTGACCCCTCCGGGTCCACCAGCACGTCGGCGACATTCTGGACGTCGCGCACCTCCCAGGCGCCCTTGCGGATTTCCAGCAGGGGATTGTAGGCGGCCGACGCGGCGTTGGTCGGATCGAACAGCAGCACCCGCGCGTGCCGCGCGCGGAAGCCGGCGGTTAGCTGCCAGTTCTCGCCCTTGATGTCATGCACGATGGCGGAGCCCGGCCAGGTGAGCAGCGTCGGCACGACCAGGCCGACGCCTTTGCCGCTCCGTGTCGGCGCGAAGCACAGGACATGCTCGGGACCGTCGTGACGCAGATAGTCAGAGCCGAGCCGCCCGAGCATGACGCCGTTGTCCCCAAGCAGTCCGGCGGCCCCGACTACCCTGCGCGCCGCCCAGCGCGCCGAACCGTAGGTCTGCGCGTTCTTCAGCTCCCGCGCTCGCCAGACCGACATGGCGATGGCGACGACGATCGCGGCGAAGCCGCCTGACACCGCAATGAAGGCGCCGGTCTGGAATATCTCGGGGGCATAGGCGTCGAACGAGAACCACCACCAGAAGAAGGCCGGCGGCGGATAGAGGGGCCAGCCGAAAGCCACGAACCAGGGCGGCCCAAGCTCGGGCTGATAGGCCAGCGCCGCGGCCGTCCATTGCGTCGCGGCCCAGACCGTCGTGAGGATGATCGTGAAGACCACGATGATCTGACCCCACAGGATTTTGGTGGCGGACATGGGCTATCTCCTTTGGCGGCTCACAGGCCGAGACCCCGGCCACGCCCGAACGACCAATCCACGCCGCCGTCGCCGCGCATGACGCCGGAGATGTGCTTGCCGATCTGGCGGTCGAGAGACGGCGACCAGGGCACGAGCTGGAACCCGAGGCCGTTGTCGATCATGGCGAAGCGGCCGGAGGCCAGCGTCAGGCGCTGGCGCACCGTGCCGGCGACATATTCGCCGGCCTTGGACGGCGTGTGCGGCAGGCCGATCTCGGTCGACAGCTCCTTGGCGGCGCCGTCCAGCTCCCGCCGCCTGAGCGTGTCGAGCAGGCCCCGCGCGAAGGTGATCCGCTGGCCCTGCCGCCGCGCCAGCCCCTCGTCGGCGAGATGTTCCGCGCGCGCCTCCATCGCGGCGCGCACCTCGGTCCCGAATCCGCCGCCGAGGTCGCGGCCGTCGCTCGACAGGTTGCGGCGGTCGAGCCAGGTCGCTCCCGGCGCGCGGACCTGTGCGGGCAAGTCCATGTCCGAGCGCACGGCGAGCGCCACCCGCTGCCGGCCCTTGCGATCCTCGAAATGGCGCAGCTCGACGATCGCGCCAGGCTTGCAATCGCCGGTCGCCTTGATGTCGGAAAAACGGATGTGGTACGTGCGCCCGTCGATCCCGTCGACGATCGCATAAGCGCCGCCGGTCAGCTCGTCATGCAGGCCGCGATCGACCAGCCTGCCTATCACCGGCTGGCCCGGATCGGCGTCGAACACATAGCTGGCGGCGCCGCGGTCGATGCCACGCTCGGTCATCGCCTTGTGCATCCGCTTGTTGATGTCGTCGCGCTCGCCGAGCTCGCGCAAGGCTCCCTGCGCGTCGGCTGCCAGCGTCCACTGGGCCGGCGCGATCTCGTTGGCCAGACCGAGACCCTCCAGCTTGCGCAGCCGCCCCATCCGCAGCACGTGGTCGCCGTCCGGCCGAACGCCAGGCTCGGGCGCCATGTCGATCAGCCCGTCGCGCTGCAGGATGCGCGACAGGTTGCGGTCAATCTCGGTCCAGCGTTCGGCCGCGACCTGCCGTTCCAGCGACTGGTGGATGTCGAGGTCGCTGCGCAGCCCCAACTCGCGGGTGACGATCTCGCGCGCCTGCGCCCGCATCCCCTCGCCGATATAGTCGCGCGAGATGACGAGGTTCTGGCCGTCCTCGCCGACGCCGCGCACGATGACATGGACGTGGGGATTGTCGGTGTTCCAGTGCTCGACGGCCCGCCAGTCCAGGCGCGTGCCGAGATCCCTTTCCATCCGCGCCATCAGCTCACGGGTGAAGCCCTTGAGGTCACCCATCTCGGGCGCGTCCTCGGGCGAGACGATGAAGCGGAAATGGTGTCGGTCGTTCTCGCACCGCGCAGCGAACGCGTTGCGGTCCAGGCCGTCCGCCTCGGCGCCGAACAGCACGCCCCTTTCGCCGTCGCGGGTGACGCCATCGCGTTGCAGATAGCTGAGGTGGGCCGCGAGCGAGGCGCGGCCGCCATGCCGGACGACGCGGGCCTTGACGATCACCTGGCGCGATCGGTGGCCGAGCCGGTGGGTGGCGCGCAGGCTGGCGACCCGGCCCCGCCCGAAGGTCGAGCGGCCGGGCGCGATGATCCGGCCCCGGCGCGAGACGTGGCCGCCGGCCCGCTGGGCGGCGACGAGCGCCTGGGCGATGATCGGCAGCGCGCGCTGGCCACCGCGCGAACGGATGCGGCCTGGCCGGATCCGGAAATCGTCGTCGCTCATCGCGCGGCGCTCCGCAATGTGCGGAAAACCCTGATGGCTGCTGGAGTTCGGCGCGCGCCGCACATTGCGCGTTTCGCGCGCACATTGCGCAGCAATGGCCAAAAGCCTTGAGAATCAAGGCTCCGACCGGGGCAAAATGGCATCGCACATTGCCGCCCTTTATCTTGCCCTCGACCCTCCCCCTGCAAAACCTGAAGCCTCACCCCTTCCGGCGCTGCGACACTCCGCGACGGAGCCCGCCAGCGTGCGCGAGAACCGCTCATTGCGGAGACCGGCGAGAGACCGGGACGAACAAGCCGGACGAGGGCGGCGTGATGGCGGCCATCGCAACGCCCGCGCCCTCAGTCAGCGGACGCTCGGCCTGCACGTCGAGGACATCGTTTTCGGCGTGCGGTTGAGCCGTCGAAGGCGCAGCCGATCGCACTGCGAACAACGCGGCGCGGCGCCAGGCGAACGGATCGAGAGCCGGCGCGGCGGCAAGCTGGGTTTCGCCCGCGCCGCCGGTGATTGGCGCGAGTTTGGCGAGATAGGCGACCGTCTCGCCGGGCAGCGGACGGCCGCGCGAGAGATGCTCGTCGTAACGGCCCGGCCCCGCATTGTAGGCGGCCAGCATCGCCGTCACGTCACCGTAGCGGTCGTGCAGCTCGCGCAGATAGGCCGCGCCCGCCATGATGTTGTCGTGCGCATTGAAGGGGTCGGACCCGAGGCGATAGCGCGCACGCAATGTCGCCCAGGTCGCGGGCATGATCTGCATCAACCCCATCGCGCCGGCCGTCGAGACGGCGCGGGCATCGCCGTTGCTCTCGATGCGCATCACCGCCCATATCCAGGCTTCCGGGATGCCGAAGCGCCGCGCCGCGTCGGCGACGTGGACCGCGTAAGGGTGTCTCGCGGTCTCGCGCTCGATCGGGGCGTTCTGCGCTGACGCGGCGAACGGCGCAGCCACGCCCGACACCAGCAAGGCCGCAATCGCGACGACCAATCCGCCCCCGCCACGACGCCAGCATGCCAGCGTGCTCGCTCCGGTAAAGGGTGCGCGCGAAGCGCCGGCCGATGGCCGCCCTTGACCTTCGCTGCGCGCGCCGGCCGGCCTACGCCCGAGCGGGACGAAGGGATGAGTCGGTCCTTCCGCGAACAAAGGGATGATCGGGAAAGGCGCGATGCCGGTGGCGGCGCGGACAGCGGAGCGCACGGCCTCAGTCCTGCTCGCGGCGCTTCTGCGGCCGGTTCCACCGCAGCGACCAGGCGGATTTGTCATCGCCATTCTGGAACAGCGCGGCGCGGATCGGCTGCACGAAGGCGGGATCGTCGAGGCGCAGCGAGACGTATTCGCCAGCGCGCTCGCCGGTCTCGTTCCAGCCCGCGCCGACTTCCGGGCCGTCTTCACTGTCGCCGAGATGGACGCGCCAGTCGGGCGCGTTCTCGCCCTCCTGCGGCTCGGCTGGCACGAGGCAAAGCTGCGCGTCGAGCGTCAGCGTATGGATACGGCCCTCATAGCCGTGGCGGGTGCGGGTGAAGCTGCCGATCTGCATGGGATGCTCCTTTGGGTTGGCAGGGGAAAAAGCGGGGTCACGGATGGAGGGTCGCGCCAAACGAGCGGCGCGCGCGGCGCATCGCGGGTGAGGATCGGCGTCGCGCGGCCGAGCAGCGCCGAGGCCGGCAACGGGCCGAAGTAGCGGCCGTCCATGCTGTCGGGGACGGCCGGGTTGAGCAGCAGCAGCTCGCTGGGTTTCAGCGTCCGGCAGCCCTGCCAGACCGGCAGAGCGCGGCCCCGGCCATCGCGCGCTCGGGCGATGGCGACGGGCTGCGCATCGACGCTCACCAGATCGCCGGCCCGGCAAATCCGCTGTCCCGCCTTCGCCGTGACATGCTTCAGGAGCGGCACGCCCTCGGGCAGATAGCCGCGCGCCGAGAGCCAGCGCGCCAGCCATTTCGGCGGCGCGACGGCGACTAGCGCGCCGGCAGGCGGATCGCAGTCGGGATGGATGCGGTAGAGTCCGATCGGCGCGCTGGCGCTGGCGTTCCAGATCACGCGCGGAAGCGGATCGGCGAGCGCGATGGCGACAAATGAGACCGCGAAGGTCGAAGCGGCGATGGCGGTCGCCATGACATAGCGACGGCGCGTCATGGCTCGATCTCCCGACGCTTGAGCCAAGCGCCATGACGCTCCGGGGTGTAGAGCCGCGGCTGGTGGCCGGCGGCGATGCGGTTGTGGACGTGCCGCCAGTGGTCTGGCGCGGCGTCGCAGGGATCGACGCCGGCCGCTTCCACCGCGTCGATCGCGGCGAACACCTGCTGGACCTTCGGCCAGCCCTCGATCTTGAGCAGGATGTCGCCGCCCGGCCGCACGAAGGGCAGCGTCGTGTAGGGTTCGTTGGCCGCGACCGCGCGCACCACGTCGATGCGCGAGATGATCGTGCCGAAGTCGTTCGAGGCCCAGCGAGCGAAGGCGAAGACCGCGCCCGGCCTGAAGCCGACGACGCGGGTTCGCCGCGTCAGGATGCGGTCCTGGGCGATCCGGCCGAAGCGAATCCAGTGCTCCAGCTTCTTCTCGATCCAGGTCAGCTCGACATGGGTGAGGCCGTCGCGGGCGAGCGCGCTGAACGCGCCGCCGGCGCGAACGCCGGGAGGGCGGTCGTCAATCATCGGTGGTCTCCGGGAGCGTGGGGGACGATGGACGCGGCGCAAGGCTGGCGGGATGTCCGCTGGCCGGTGGCGTGCGCTCGGAACGCCGGCGGGCTGTCCACAGCCGCGCGCGCCGTTAGCAAGAATCCGAAGGATTCGAATCTATTAGCACCGTTAGAGGGGCGCGGATTCAGCGAGGACTTCCAGCGGCTTGCGGCGCGCGGGCGTTCCCGAAAGTCCGAGTCTCGCGTTCCTGATGGTCCGAGTCCGGCTGTTCCCGATCGTCCGAGTCTCATGGCCAGTTCTCCACAGGCTTGAGACCGACGCGGCGCATGGCGGCGCGGAGCGGATCGGGCGGGATCGGCGCGAAGTTCAGCCGCTCGCGGCCGAACGCATGGTCGAGCGATAGGACGTAGCCGGGGAGCGGCTGGCGGGCGACGATGGCGCGCAGCTCGAACGCGAAGCGCCGGAGCGGCGACAGCACGCCCGACTTCAGATGAAGGTGCGGAACGTCGAAGCTCCAACCGCCTTCCTGCCGTCCGCCATGCTTGCGCACGATGCGGTAGAGCCAGCGTTCAAGGCCGCCCGTGAGGTCGAAATAGGCGCGGTCGATCGTCAGGACGAGCGCGCGATCCAGCACGCCGGCATAGAACCAGTCGGGCAGGATCAGCTCGATGCCGAGGGCGCGGCCGCTGCCGTCGGCCAGCTCGCGCCATTCGTTGATCCAGGAGAAGCGATGGCGGCGGCGCTGATGCTCCTGCCGGATCGAAGTGGCGACGGTCGTGGATTGGAGGCGGTCGAGCGCGGCCTTCAACCGCTCGTAACTCGCCTTGCCGGTGCCGCGCCGGGTGAACGTCAATATCTCGTGCGGCGTCGTAACCATCAGGCGCGAGGTCGGCCGCCCCGCGTCGCGCGCCTCGATGAGCTGACTGGCCGCCCAGATCAGCACGTCGGCGTCCCAAATGGTCGCCATGCCATGCTCGAACACGGCCTCGACCGAGATCCATGTCGCGCCCATGCGGAAGTCGATGGGCGCAACGCGCCGGGTCTTGGCGAGGCTGAAGAACGGCCAGGCCATCAAGTCCTGTGCGTCGCGGGGCGCGAGGTCGCCAGGGATCGAGCGGAACAGCTCAAGCTGCGTTCGCTCGGCGCTGGACCGGCCGGAAAGGGAGCGTGCGGCGGGCATGGGTGCTCAGCGCCGCACGCAATCGGCGGGCAGGCGCTTGGCGGGATAGACCACGCCCTTGCCGGGATCGGAGGTCGAGTGACGGGTGCCGAGCGCCGCCCAAGAGTCGAGGTCGTCGATCGCATAGACGATGCGGCCGCCGAGCTTACGGAACACCGGCCCGGTGCCGAAGCAACGATGCTTCTCCAGCGTCCGGGCCGACAGGCCGAGATGGATCGCCGCGTCCGGCGTCTTGAGATAGCGTGGCGTTGTGACGGCGGCGGGCTCGGCCATGATGATCCTCCTGATGGCGGCCGGCCCCGAAAAGAGAGACCGGCGGACAGGAGGCGATGGTGGCGAACCCGCCCCTATGCGGAGAAGGGACAGTGCCGAGGCGGCCGGGAATGTCCCCCTTCAGCCGCCGCGCAACAGGCGGAGATAGCCGCCGTCGCGCAGTTCAACGGCCTCGGCGATCCACCGCCTGATCCGCTTGCGCTCGGGGCTCTCGATCCATTCGGCGTTGCTATAGCGGCGGACCTTCCGGTGGATCAGCGAGGCGGCCAGCTCCCGCTGATTGACGCCCGCTTCGCGTCCGTCGAGCACCTGCAACAGGGTGAGAAGATGCTGGCGACGGAAGGGCGATGGACGCAGCGCCGGCGGGCCCGCCGCCATGCCGAGCAGGCGCCGACAAAGCCGCTCGGCGGCCGCGAGGCGCGCGAATGGATCGGCCCCGATCGGCAGCATCATGGCCATCGGGCCGTCGAACGAGCCCGAGACCCAGAGATGCTCATCGCCCTCGGTGTCGGCGAGAATGAGATGGAGGAAGTCGCCGATTGCCATGCGCGCGCGAACCGCGCCCAGCATCGTCATGTCGAGATGGGCCGCCGCGCCGATACCACCCAAGGATGGCGCCAGAATGATGCTGTCCGGCGCGAGGTCGGGCCGCGCGACCGCCAGCTTCGGATCGAAGGCGGAAGACGGCGCGGTGTGGAAGCTGATCCCCCAGCGCTGCACGAGGCCGGCGGTCGCCTCGTCGGCGGAGATCGCGCCGCGCTTCACGCGGCCGAGCGCGCGGGTGTAGTCGGCACGATAACGGCTATTTCGGCTGAGATAGCCGATGGCGATGTCGCAATATTGCAGCGCGTCGCCCCCGGCCTCGTCCGGGGGTGCGCGCCAATCCTTCTCAGGCGGCATGAAACCCTCCCAAGCATGGCTCTCTGTGGAGCGCCTAGGGAGATGTTCTCAGCCCGGCCCCGGCGGAGAAGCCCTGCCGAGCGGATGGCCGCATAGCCGTTTGAAGTCAGCAGTTTGAACGGATTTTCCGCAAACGCGCCGGTTGGTGTGATCAGATTTTACGAACTGGATGGACGCAGATAGTGGCGATAGCCGGTTTCGCTCATCCACCGGGCGCGGGCGAGATGGGAGTCGTAAACCAGGCGCGCACGCTCCGGCTCGGCGTCAGGGTCGATGCCGAAGATGATGCGGACGGCCTCGCGCCAGTCGGCTTTTTCGTCCGCCGCGTCGAGCAGACGCCAATAGGTCCGGTGGTGGCGCTCGTCATAGTCGGTGACAGAGGGCGCGTCGGGGGCGCGGTCCTCGAAAGCGGCTATCGCCATCGATTCGCTCCGACGTCAGCCATTGCCTCCCGCGCCTGCTGATTCACGAACTATACACCATAATGGATCCAAGTAATCATGCCGCCCTTGCTATGACGCCCCGATGACACGAGCATAAGCGGAGCGGATCTCAGCCCGTTACTTTCGCGAGTTGCTTGGTGCGCCATGGACAAGCATCAAGCCTTCGCCCCGATCCGAGTCGAGAAAAACGATCCCGGCCGCCTCCAGCGCCTTGACCACCTGATGCCGGGTGTCCTCGCGCACAGGCAAACCGCTTTCCGACTCGACGCGCTTGAGCGCGGTCAGAGCAACCAGGGCCTTGTCGGCAAGCATCTCCTGTGTCCAACCGAGAAGCGCGCGTGCGGCCCGCACCTGGCGGGAAGTGATCATGCACGATCACCTTCACGACGGGCGCGGCATCCGCCACGAAAACGACTATTATAGTCGTCTTGAGTAATTGGGAATATAGAAATGCGAGCCGGGCGAAAGCCCGGCGAGCGTGACCGCCGCCGATGCGGGGCAAGCCGGATCGCTTAAATAAATAGGTCCGGGAAAGCGAAAGCCGCAGGACCGAGAACGGTCCTGCGGCTTCAAGCGGTCATCCCGCCTTCAAACGCTGCATTCCCTCGGCCAGCGTCCAAAGCGCACGATTGAGCGTCACGTTCTGGTCGATGCCATTGATCGCGCGGGTCTGGGCGCGGCGGATACGGCCCTCGGCATTACGCTTACGGCCCTGCAGCCCGCCACGAACGACATTCTCCTGAATGACATTGAACGTGGTCCACAGGCTGCGGTCCACATCCTCGCGGCGGCGCGGCTCGATGATCTGCTCGGGCCTAACCGGGCTTTCTTCGTCGCCATAGCGGGCGACAAGGCTGACCTCGCCAAGCAAGCGCTGCTCATCCGGCGAAAGCTGGATGGCCTTCATCGACTCGCTCGCGTCGATCAGCCGGGGAAAGTCCTCGGCGACGGTGAACACGCCCTCGATAATGTCATGCTCGATATTGCCTTTGTGCGGCACGCGGACCTCCTCGAACCGCTCGCCCGCAATCATGCTGTTGGTGCAAACGAAGCGCAGCATCCCGGCGAACATCTGGTAGGCGCTGGTCCCGTCATGGCTGTTGACGATGATGACCTCGGCGGCCTCCGGTTTGCCAATGCCGTCGTCCCGGCGCAGCCGGAGCATATGCTTGGCGTGGCCGTGGCGACTGCCGTCGCGCGGGACCGACTGGACGGCGAAGAACGGAAACCATCCTTCCCGGCGCAGCCCCTCCACGATGTCGATGGTTGGGACATAGACGTAGCGATCCGAACGGCTGTCATGCGCCTCGCGGGCGAAGATGGACGGGACGTGGCGATAGAGCGCCTCGTTATCGAGTGGCTCCCGGCCGCTGATCTGATGGGCGTTGCGGCCGAACCGGGTGGCAAGCTGGTAGTGCATTTTGACCTCCTTTGGGCTTGGGTTTCCGCGCAGCGGAGCGCCGCGCTGAAACCCTGCCCGTCGGCGAGACCGGGGGTGCAACCGGAGTGGGCGGCTTCGCGGGGAACCGGCTGCACGGAACGCGGCACGCGTGGAGGAAGCTGGGCGGAAGCTGCTCCGAAGGGCGCTCGGGGCAGCGCCCCAAGCACCGCGCCGCCGCCGGCGGCGCAAAACAAGAACTGCCGTTCAGCAGAACGGCGTCAGGGCGTTGGCTCAATCGAGGCCGGTCTTGCCCCGAGCCCAATAGGCTTTGGCCTTGATGCGCGCCGATCCGACGTCCGCCGCTTTCATCGCGCGGCTCATATTCTGGATCGACGACGCCTTGCCCGTGAGGATGAAGTGCGCGCCGCCTGCGGCAAGCCGCTTCATCTCAATTTCGGCCTCGGCAAGATGCGTGTCGTCGGCGGTGCGTTCGATCACGGTCGCGTCGTCAAGACCGATCGCCTCCAGCACCAGACGCGATTCCGCGAGATCCGACGCCTCGAACACATAAGTCGCACCGTCGCCCAGCGGGCTATCGCGAAGCGCGGCGCCAAGCCCGAACGAGGTTTCGTCGCCGAACAGGACGACGCGCGTTTCGAGCCCGGAAAGATCGAGCGAGCGGCGCGGGCCGAAGAACTGGCAGGCGTCGCCGACTGCTAGGCCGTTAGCCCATCGGCTGCCGGGGCCATCGCCATGCGAAAAGGTCAGTATCCGCGTTCCGCCGCGATTGGCGTCCCATGACATCGGCGTATATGTGCGGGCGGTCAGGCCCGTGCCCATTGCGACCTGGACCTTCTGGCCGACCGTCCAGGCGACATCCTTGAGCGCATCGCCCTCAAGATCGGCCAGCCGGAAATGCGGCGAGAGCGTGTCGACCGCGGCGATGCGGGCGGGCCGCATCAGCCATTTCAGCAGGGTCCTCGTGACGCGGCCCGGCTCGGGAAGCCGCTGCGTGGCGTCCTGGGATTGGGGAGCGCTAATAGAGGTTCTCCTTGTAGTCCTTGTCCAAGCCCTTCTTCAGCAGCGCGGTCACGCCCGGCACCGAAAGGCTGGCGCGCGCCAGCGCCGCGCCGATGCCGTCTGCCTTGTTGAGCTTGATATGCTCGACGAACAGCTTGGCCGGATCGATGTCGATCTCGGCATGGACCGGCCAGAGGTTCGCCCGCGCCAGCGCCGGGCTGTCGCGCAGCTCGATCGCGCTGACTTCCACGCGGATCGCCAGCAGCGGCGTCTTCTCCTGCACCGTGAACCGCGCGCGGGCGGCTTCGTCGGTTGTGAGCCGGGCGTCGCCGCGCAGCACGGCGATATGCGTGGAGCCGGGAATCAGCAGCGCCAGCGCTACCTGCGGCCGGTCGATCATGTTGCGGAAGCTGTCCACGCGGCGGTTGCCCGGGCGATCCGCGAACCAGAGCGTGTTGCCATCGAACTGGACCATGCTGCCGGCGGGATCGCCTTTCGGGCTAAGGTCCGCGTGCCCCTCCGCGCTCATCGACGCCAGCGCCAGAAACCGGCTGCCCGCGACGAAGGATGCGATGTCGTCTGGCGCGCTGGCGATCGACTGAACCGACCAAAATTCCGAGCGGATCAGGGCCTTGCCGCAGTGCCCGTAGCATTCGTCGACAGCGATCTGGACTTCGTTGGCATCCACGCTCGTCACCCGGCCATTGACGCGCAATGTCTCGCCGATGCCGGGCAGCGGGAACAGCGAGCCGAACGCCGCGCCGGGCCGCGCCAGTGTGGGATCGTCGAGCAGCGCGACCGGCAGGCGCAATTCGCGGGCGTCGCCGCTGGCGAAGCCCGGCGCACCGCCCGCCAGCGTGACGCCGACGCCGGAGCCGTCACCGAATCCGGCGAACATCAGCGGCGATCGGCTGATCCAGTGCAGTGCGCCGGCGTCGAGATGGTCGATGACCTTGAGGTGCATCGGGGGCGGCGTTTTGCCGATCACGCATTCCAGCGCCTCGACAGTGGTAATCGTGACGTCGCTCATTGCAGCGCCCGTGCGACCGGCTGGCCCAGCGTGAGCGCCAGCATGATGCGGGTCGAGCAGAGCGCGCAGGCGAGCGTGGCGCCCACGTCCTGCGCGCAGGTGAGACATTGGCAGGGCTTGGAGCCGTCCACCAGGCCGAGGAGCAGATGCTCATCGTCGGACAAGGTCAGCGCCTCACCGACCGTCATCGGCCGGCCGAGCGCTGCTTCATAGAACAGGCAGAGGCTGTCGAGCACCGGTGCGAGCATGGTGCAATCATGCTGGTCGAGTGTCCGGGAAAGACAGGGTTGGACCGATTGTCCGCTGTCGCGCGCTTCCCGCCAGCATCGCGCCGCGTCGATCAGGATCGCCGGAACGGCGGTCGCCTCGGGTGTGGGCGGCGGAAAATGGCGACTCATGCTCGATCCTTCCTGCGCTGTCCCCTCATCGCTTGTTGCGAACTATTCGCAACTAATAGCCGACGATCATGACAGCGGCAAGTCCGAATGGCCGGTTGGTCGAGGCTGAAAGGCGCCCCGCCGGTGAGGCGGGGCGCCGTGTCGCTCAGCGGGACCAGATCAGCGCGTATTCGCCGGCGGTGTCGGTTTCGGACAGCGTGGCGTAGACGGGAGCCGGGAAGCTCGGATCGTCCAGCTTGACGGAGATGTAGTCGCGGCCTTCGCGGCTGGTCTTCTTCCAGGCGGCGCCGATGTCCATGTCGGCGGTGCTGATGCGGAAGTCGGGAGCCTTGTCGCTTTCCTTCTCGACGGCGCGGAAGCTGACCTTGGTGTTGAGGGTGAGCGTCTTGATGACGCCGGCGATCTCGCCCTTGCTGTTGGCGGTGAAGGTGCCGATGGTAGCCATGTCGTAATCTCCTGTCTGCTCGGACCGCGCCCATCGCGGCCTCGATGGCTCGGCGTTGGCCGGGGCGCGATCGACCCCGCACCGTTTGCGGCCGGAACGCAGAGAAGGTTGGGCGGCGGGCGGCTTTTTTGCTTCGCGATGCAAAGCCGCAGGCGGCGGAAAAAAGCCGCACGACGCCCTTGCGGGAAGGCGATCGGCCTCGGTCAGACAAGCCATTGGAGAGGCCGTGTGGGTGGCCCCGACATCGGGAGGAGGGTTGCGCGCTGACGAACGACGCTCACTGACAGATAGGGCGATCAGAGAGCGATAAGACGCCCTCTGCACCTTAGCGCAGTCGGGCGGGCAAGACGGCCATTTGCTTCCGCCCCGTAGAAGCGACTCCGCGCAGCTCGGTGCGCGCCTGGCGGATGATCTACCAGCCGCCGCTGACGCCAAGCCCGGCAAGGATCACAGTTGGCATCAAATATAATATCCGCTATTCTGGATATATGGAATCCGAGTCAACCATCCTCGCGTTGAGCGCGCTCGCGCAAACGACGCGCCTCGACACCTTCCGCCTGCTGGTGCGACACGAGCCGGACGGTCTGCCCGCCGGCGAGATCGCCCGCCAGCTCGATGTGCCGCAGAACACCATGTCCGCCCATCTCGGCATCCTGTCGCGCGCTGGCCTGGTAAAATCTGAACGGCAAAGCCGGTCGATCATCTACCGCGCCGACCTCGATACACTGCGCGCCCTCACTCTCTATCTCGTCAAGGACTGCTGCGCCGGGAAACCGGAACTGTGTGCCCCGCTCGTCGCCGAACTTACTCCCTGCTGTTGAAGGAGACCGCTATGCCCGCGGACCGCATGTTCAATGTCCTGTTCCTCTGCACCGGCAATTCGGCGCGCTCGATCCTCGCGGAAAGCGCGCTCAACAAGCTGGGCGAAGGCCGCTTCCGCGGCTTCTCGGCTGGGAGCTTCCCCAAGGGTGCGGTCAACCCGGTCGCGCTCCGGCTGCTGGAGCGAATCGACTATCCGACCGAAGGGCTGCGCTCGAAAAGCTGGGAGGAGTTCTCTCGGCCGGATGCGCCGCACATGGATTTCGTGTTCACCGTCTGCGACGACGCGGCGGGCGAGACCTGCCCGGTGTGGCCCGGCCATCCAATGACGGCCCATTGGGGCATCGAAGATCCAAGCCATGCCGAAGGAACGGAGATCGAGTGCGAGCGCGCCTTCGTGACGGCGCTGCGCTATCTGGAAAACCGGATCAAGCTGTTCCTCGCGCTGCCCGCCGCAGCCCTTGAAGCCAAGGCGCTCGGCGCGAAGCTGCGCGAGATCGGCCATGCCGAAGGCTCGACCGCCCGGCGCGGTGATGCCGCATGACCGACATCATCATCTATCACAACCCGGAGTGCGGCACCTCGCGCAACGCGCTGGCCTTGATCCGCAATGCGGGCATAGAGCCGCATGTCATCGAATACCTG
This sequence comes from uncultured Sphingomonas sp., assembly GCA_947085315.1. Taxonomy (GTDB): domain Bacteria; phylum Pseudomonadota; class Alphaproteobacteria; order Sphingomonadales; family Sphingomonadaceae; genus Rhizorhabdus. The sequence goes on from CAMTVW010000023.1 coordinate 21,024, forward strand.
AAAACGCCGCCATCGCGCGCATTGCTCGTCCAGCTTATCGAACGCGCGGGTATCACGCCGCGCGACCTGCTGCGTGAGAAGGGCACGCCCTATGCCGAGCTGGGTCTGGGCGACACCTCACTGTCTTACGCAGCCCTGATCGACGCGATGATGGCACATCCGATCCTCATCAACCGGCCGCTGGTCGTCTCGACGCTGGGCGTGAAGCTCTGCCGCCCTTCGGAAGTCGTGCTGGTCCTGCTGCCCGCGCCGCAACAGGGCGCCTTCGTCAAGGAGGACGGGCAGCAGGTCGTCGACGCTACCGGCGCACGGGTGAACTGAGGGATGGCGACCATTCCCGCCGACGCCATAGCGGCGCGTCCCGGCATCTCCTTCTTCGAGCGCTATCTGACGCTGTGGGTGGCGCTTTGTATCGTCGCCGGCATCGCGCTCGGTCATGCGCTACCCGGGCTGTTCGGCGCTATCGCCACTGCCGAGGTGGCGCGCGTCAATCTCGTGGTGGCGGTGCTGATCTGGCTGATGATCGTGCCGATGCTACTCAAGATCGACTTCGGCGCATTGGGATCGGTGCGCCAGCACTGGAAGGGCGTCGGCGTCACCCTGTTCATCAACTGGGCGGTCAAGCCCTTCTCGATGGCGCTGCTCGGCACGCTGTTCCTCGGGTATCTGTTCGCGCCGCTGCTGCCCGAAGGCGAAGTCTCGTCCTATATCGCCGGGCTGATCCTGCTCGCCGCCGCGCCCTGCACGGCGATGGTTTTCGTCTGGTCGAACCTGTGCGGCGGCGAACCCAATTTCACTCTAAGCCAGGTGGCGCTGAACGACCTCATCATGGTGTTCGCGTTCGCGCCGCTGGTCGGCCTGCTGCTCGGCGTCGCTTCGATAACGGTGCCGTGGGACACGCTGCTCCTGTCGGTGGGCCTCTATATCGTCGTGCCAGTGATTGTTGCGCAGCTTCTGCGCCGCGGCGTGCTGGCCTCGGGCGGACAGGCCGCGCTCGACCGGCTGATGGCCCGGCTCGGCCCGGTGTCGCTCACCGCCCTGCTGGCGATGCTGGTGTTGCTGTTCGGCTTCCAGGGCGAAGCGATCATCGCGCAGCCGCTGGTGATCGCGCTCATCGCCGTGCCGATACTGGTGCAGGTCTATTTCAACGCTGGTCTGGCCTATTGGCTCAGCCGCCGGTTCGGGGTCGCGTGGTGCGTGGCCGCGCCCGCCGCGCTGATCGGTGCGTCCAATTTCTTCGAGCTGGCGGTAGCGGCGGCGATCAGCCTGTTCGGTCTCAAATCGGGTGCTGCGCTCGCCACCGTGGTCGGCGTGCTGGTCGAGGTGCCGGTGATGCTGACGGTGGTGGCGATCGTGAAGCGGACGCGCGGCTGGTATGAGAAGGGAACGACCGCTTGACCCGCCTCCGGCATCTTTCCGATCCGGATCATCTGCCCGCGCTCGATCTGCGTTATGCCCATGACCGGCCCGCCCTTGGCCTTGGCGCGGGCGATCCGCCGCCGCGTATCCTGCTGCTCTATGGCTCCCTGCGCGAACGGTCCTTCTCGCGCCTCGCGGCCGAGGAGGCCGCGCGGCTGCTTCAGGTCTTCGGCGCCGAGACGCGCATTTACGATCCGTTGGATCTGCCGTTGCCCGACCAGGTGAAGGATGACGATCATCCCGCTGTCCATGAATTGCGCGACCATGCCCTGTGGTCCGAAGGCATGGTGTGGTGCAGCCCGGAGCGTCATGGCCAGATCACCGGCCTCATGAAAGCGCAGATCGACCATCTGCCTCTGGAAATGAAGGGGATGCGCCCAACCCAGGGCCGCACGCTCGCGGTCATGCAGGTGTCGGGCGGCTCGCAGTCATTCAACGCGGTCAACACGCTGCGCCTGCTCGGCCGCTGGATGCGAATGGTGACGATCCCTAACCAGTCGAGCGTGGCGATGGCCTACAAGGAGTTCGACGAAGCCGGGCGCATGAAGCCGTCGAGCTATTATGACCGCATCGTCGATGTGATGGAGGAACTGGTTCGGTTCACGGTGTTGCTGCGCCCCCACGCCGCGCAGCTTGTCGACCGCTATTCCGAGCGCAAGGCGGCAGGCGTGACGGTCGATCCGGCAAACGATCTGTCGGCTATCGCAATCGCGTCGCAAGCATCGAGATAAGCTAGTCCGCGAGCCGGGCTATGCCCGGCGAGCGACGATATATTCCGGCATGACAAAAGCGGCCGCGCCCTGGCATGGGCGCGCGGCCGCGATTTCCCCCGGCCTCCCACGCGAGAGAAGGCCGGGACCGCTCGCGCGGCCCCGGCTCCATGCCGCTATTCGGCGGCGACGGCATAGGACGCTTCGCCGTCCTCCGCTCCGGTATCGGGGGCCTCCGCTTCGGACGGCTGCTCCACGGTCCCTACATCCTCGACCTCGACGGGCGCGGACTGATCCGCCTCCGGTTCGGGCGTCCGCAGGATCGTAGGCAACCATTCGGTCCCGGCCAGAAGCTGCTCGGCGGCCTGCGCCATGTCTGGCTTCTTCATGTCCGCGATACGGCGGGCGGCGTCCTCCGACACGCCCTCGGTTACGGCTTCCACGATATGCGCCTTGGTGACGCGGCCAAGGTAGCTGACCACGGTCGGCGTCCAGTCCTTCGCCACGTCCAGCGCCAGCGCGCTCGCCAGCCTGTCCGCCGTTTGCAGCGAGCGGGGCTTGCGGTCCCACGGCAGACGGAGGGCATTGACGGTGCGTGACGCGCAATGCGCCAGCAGCGCCAGCCGCTTCTCGTCGTCCAATCCGACGATGAAGCCCCACAGGTCCGCCACGTCACGCGGCATCCGCTCGGCCCACCCCTCGCGGGCCTCGTTTGCCCGTGCAGCCAGCGGCGTGTCCTCGATCCCGTCCGCATGGCTGCCAAGCGGGGTCACGGTCGGACGAACCTCAAGGCAACCGGCCTCGGTGTAGCTATAGAACAACTGCGCCGTGAGCGTATGGATCAGGGCGATCAGCGCCAGATCGGGCCGTTCGCCAAGCGCCACACGCAGGGCCAGCGTCCGATGGGCGGACAGGTCGCGGGTGAGGCTGTCGGAAATCGGCTTGCCCGGTTCCTCGTCCTCTTCCTCAATCTCCTGAACGTCCTCGTCGCCGTCCTCGGCCTGCTCGTCCGCAACGGCTTCCAAGTCGATGGCGTCGCCTTCGCCCTCATCCTCTGGCTGCGGGTCGGCCAGCGCCTCATCCTCGACTCGGATGAAACCGCGCTCGATCCTGACCGTGCCGTCATGGTGAAGCACGACGAACGCGCCGCCATGCGCGATCACGCTGGCCTCGTAGGCCAAACGCTTGGCCGAAATGGAGTCGATCTCATCGGACACCGCCTCCAGCTTCGCCGCTACGTCCTCGGGCATCTCGTCATAGGACGAATAGCCCTCGGCAAGCTCGTCATGCTCGGTGGACAGCGCCTCAAGCCGCGCCTCGTCCTCGTCGGACAGGGCAATGGTCGGCGGATAGAAGCGCCGGATCCCGTGGGCGTGGGGGTAGTCGATATGCGCCTCGGTCCATTTCCAGCCTTCGGCCTGAACCTCGCCCGCGATCTCGCCCAGCTTCTCGATGGCGAGCATGTCCAGCAAGCCCGCATCTTCGAAGAATCCGCCCCGGTCCTCGCTGAACAGGTCGCGGATGATGGTGCCGCCCGCTTCGACATAGGCGTCGGCTCCGACGAACACCGCGCGCCGGTCGGTGGCGGGCACGTTGGAAGCGGTCATGTCGCGCCGGATGATCCACGGCTCGCGGTTATGATGCAGCCCCTCGAACACCTGCTCCTGACGGGCATGGTCCTCGGTGATGGCGAAGGCCATCAACTGGTCCAGCGTAAGACCGTCCTCGCGATAGACCTGCAACAGTTTCGGGCTGACAGCGCCCAAGCGAAGCCGCTGCTTCACCACGCCCGCCGACACGCCGAACCGCGCGCCGATCTCCTGCGCGCCCCATCCCTTGCCGTCCGCAAGCTCGCGGAACCGCTCGAACTGGTCGGCGGGGTGCATGGGCGTCCGGGTCACGTTCTCGTCCAGACTGATTTCGGCGGGGTCGTTCGCCGTATCCAGCCAGCAGCGGACCGGCTCGGACTTCTTGATCTGCTTACGCTTGGCGCGCAGCAGCATCGCCAGCCTGCGGCCCTCGCCAGCGGTGACGAGGTAATAGCCGGTCGGCGTGCCGTCCTCCTTGACCTCGGGTTCCACGACAAGGTTCTGGATCAGCCCCTTGTGCTGGATCGAAGCGGCCAGCGCCTCGATAGCGGCTTCCCCATGCGGCACCTAGCGGGCATTGCACGGGGACTTCTTGAGCTTGGCGAGTGGCACGAAAATCTCGACGCCCGAAACGGCCTCGGAGGCTACGGTTTCAGTAACAGCGTTCATCACACTACTCCTTCCTAAAACCACACGCACCCCGGAATGGGGTGGGCGGCGAAAGAGCGACCGGCAGGCCCGCCGGCGGAGCCGGGCGGCACCCGAAGGGCCGAAACGAAGAGAAGGTAAGCGCGGCCACGCGCGTTGCGGCCCGGCGCGGCGGGCCTAAAGGGAAGCGACGCCCACCCCATAGCGGGAGTGCCACGATCAACGCGATCGGGCCGGCGCAGCCCTGGCCCGATCTCCGCAGCTCGGGACAGCTACAATCCGCAGGGTGCGGATTGGCCGTTCGGCGCGTGAGCGCCGCCCCGCCATGCTGATCGTCACCCGACAGGGACGAAACCCGTCAGGGGTTCGGTCGCAGCGCAGCGAAGATAGAGCGGCGGTCCCGAAGGGGGCGCCTCATGTTGGCTTGCCTGTTAGCCTATCTGGATGTCTGACTTGCACTGTGAAGGAGGTCGGAATGATCCCAGCCGAGTTGAAGCGCGCTCGCAAATATCTGGAAATGTCGGAGGGCTATGCGGTGGCCGCGAGGCAGCTTCTGGAAGCTGGCGCTCACGATTTCTACAGATTGCCCTTGTTCATGCTGATCGCTCACGCCTTGGAACTGTCGCTCAAGGCTGTGCTGAGCGCCGCGGGGATGGACGAAGAACGGTTGATGGGCATCGGTCACGAGCTTCATCGCTGTTTCAGACTGGTCCAGCAGACGGGTCTGTATCCGAGTAAAGGGCCCTATGATCTGGCGAATTTGGTGGATGCGCTGGCCACGCCGCACGCCTTGCAAGCCTTCCGTTATCCGCAGCCCTTCCGGTGGGATCTTCCCGAGCCGCTGGAAGCTAGCGGGGCGCTACATCGCCACCTGAATATTGTCGCACGGGCGATCAAGCGCGGGCGAGGCTTTTCAGCCTAAAGGACAAAGCCGATGATCGTTTGCGGGCACCTGAAGCTTCGCTCATCGGGCGAAGGCCGAAAAACGCCCTCCACCGTGCGCTGTAGGCACGTTGCGAAGACTATGCGCGATGGCTAGGAATAAAGTGCCCCGGCGGTATGCGAAGCAGGGACCACCGGGGGATACGGCCTCCATATGGACGATCGGGGCGGAAAAATCAAGGATTAAGCCGCCGCGTGCCCACACTCATCGCCGCCCTGTCCGCCGAACGGTTCGACACCTACCTCAACTGGACGGGCGGGGACCAATCGCTTGCCGAGCGGCTCTACACCTACAATGTCCAGCTTTCAGCGGCGCTTTACGGGCCGCTGCACATGCAGGAAATCGCGCTGCGGAACATGGCGGACGCCGCTCTGATCCAGCGCTACGGCCAGACCTGGTTCGACAACCCTGCCGTCTTGACCATCGCCTATCAGGCCGGGTGCATCACGAAGGCGCGGCAGGCGCTCCAGCAGGCGGGCAAGGCGGTCACGCGGTCGCAGATCATCGCCGAACTCAATTTCGGATTCTGGTCGTCGCTGTTCGGCCGCCAGGCGCATCATCTCTGGCAGACGCTGCGGCCGATCTTCCAGGCTAAAGGCGTGCAGCGTGGCATGATCGCGCAGGAGTTGCGCGAGCTGCGGCTGCTGCGCAACCGGATCGCCCATTACGAGCCGGTCGTCGCGTTGCCGCTGGCCCAGCGCTATGCAAGCATCACCTCGCTGACCGGTTGGCTGTCGCCGAGCGCGGCGGTGTGGATCGCCAACTATTCGACTTGGCCCGCGCTATATCCCGCCGTGCCGATCGTCGTGCCCGATCCAACAAGCGGCAAACTGACGGTCGCGCCTGCCGTCATTCCCTTCCTGCCGACCTGAGTGTGAATCGGCGTGGAATATTGACCCCGTACAGGGCGGATCGGCGTTGAAAATTGACCCCCTGAACTGACGTGGTTCACGCTCGTCGCTTTTGGGCGAGGGCGGTCGGGGAGAATGCTGGTCGTGGAGACGGTGGCGCGGA
>CAMTVW010000024.1:0-83112 GCA_947085315.1 uncultured Sphingomonas sp.
AACCGCCGCCGCAACACGGTCACGAAGATCATTTGAATACGGTCTCGCCATCGCTCCCTCCTCAACCACCACAAGGTTGAATCAGAGCCCGGACCAAAAGGGAATCCCCTTCCGATTCAATCAATCAGAAATCGACTCTAGGACTTGCCATTGCTGTTCACCGTGACGAGGCGACGCATCTCCTTGAGGATGGCGTCGGTCTCCTCGTCCTTGAACGTCTTGGCCGGTGCATCCGCACCCAGTTCGCGCTTGCCGCCATTCTTCCCGCGGCGACCCCAAGGATTACGGATCTCCCCCGGCTTGATTTGCCCGCTCTTGGGAGGGTTGCAGTAGCCGACCTTTTCCTGATCGGCGTCCTTAGCCATTGTTCGCCTCCGTAGAGGTGGCCATCGAGCGCTCCTCGGCGACATCCTCGAAGGGCAGGCCGCTCACGGCGAGGACGGCCTTCTTGCCGGTCAGCTTCTCCCAGCGGCGGACGGTGGTGTCGCAGTAGAGCTCGTCAATTTCGATCAGGCGCGCGATGCGCCCGGTCTTGTGCGCGGCGATCGCAGTCACGCCCGCCCCCCCGAAGCAATCCAGGATGATCTCGCCGCGCTTGGAGCAGTCCCTGATCGCGTCGGCGACCATGGCCACAGGCTTGGCCGTCGGGTGGGCAGCGAGCTGCTCGGCGCGATCGGCGGACATCGAAGAAATCCCGGGGTAGGTCCAGACATTCGTTCTGTAGCGACCCGTGCCGCCAAGCCCGAAGGTGTTCGTGTGCTCCGCGGTCCCGTGCTTGAAGACGAAGATCAATTCATGCTGAGACCTAAAAAACGAACCCATGCCGGCATTCGTCTTGTTCCACACCACAAGGTTCTTCAGCTCGGTAAACGCCTTTTTTCCCGCCTCGATCATCTCCTGCATGTGCCGCCAATCCATGCACGAGAAGGTGATCGCGCCGTCGCGCATGACCGCGGCCACGTTGCTGTGGGTAACGGTCAGGAAGGCGGTGAACTCGGCCTGGCTCATCTCGCCACAGGCCATGGCGAAGGGGCGGTGGGTGACCGAGCCGAGACCACACACATTGCCGTCGATCGGGACGTTGTAGGGAGAATCGAGGAAAGCCATGTCCGCGCGCTCGTCACCCATGAGCGTCGCGAAATCGTCGGGCTCCCGGGCATCACCGCACAGTACTTTGTGACGACCGAGCAGCCAAAGATCGCCGCGGCGAGTAACAGGCGCACCGGTCGCCAGCTCCACCTTATCCTCAGGGAGCTTGCTCCCCTTGGGGTTGGCTTCCTCAAAATCCTCGAGGACAATGTCGATCTCGGCGAGCGAGAACCCGGTCGCGTGAAGGTCGAAATTGACGTCGACCAGGGCCTGTAGCTCGATCGCGAGCTTCTCCTGATCCCAGCCGGCGTTCAGCGCGAGCTTGTTGTCGGCGATCACGATCGCGCGCAGCTGATCCTTCGAGAGGGGAGGGAGGATGATCGCAGGGACCTCTTCCAGCCCGGCCATTTTCGCAGCCTCGGCCCGACCATGCCCGGCGGTGATATAGCCATCGTGAGAGACCACAATCGGGGAGGTGAACCCCAACGCCTTCATATTATGCGCAAGCTGCTTGAGCTGGCTCTTCGGGTGCGTGCGCGGATTGTTGGGCCAAGGCTTGAGAGCCGAGATTTGCATGCTAACCAGTTTCAGTTCCATTGTCGGCCCCCTTTGGAACCCTACGAGTCGTGTCACGACTTTGGAGCTGGAAGCCGATCAAGCCCCAAAATGCGCTGAAAAGCTGGCTTGTAGAAAAGTAAATCATTTGCGCCGATCGGGTCGTGACGCCGCTCGGACTGCGAGTCGGGGCTGAACGGCGGCGAGCATTCAACCCCATCTCAGCGCCCCCGACATTCCCATTCCGGCGCCGCTAATTCCCATCCACCGGGTACCGATTTCCCATCCCTGAATGAGCAAAATCCCATCCGGCCTAACCGCTCCAAAATCTCATTGTCGTGGGAATTTCGCGGAATTCAGCTGAATTCGCGCCGTTTGCCGCGGGTTTTCTCAGCGAATTTTTCCCATCCAGACCCTGCGGAAGGGATTTTATGGGCAAGACCCGTTCGCGGTGTACTGGGTGGCGCACCACCCCGTATCCTTATACGGGTTTTTAGGCCCTTAAAGGGGAAAGCCCGCGTTTCCGCGGTCTATTCTGGCCCACTATTTATTCGTGGCCATAAGCCACTCGAATCTCCCGCGCTCAAGACGAAGTCTCCCGCGCTCTCCGCTCGCCCTTCTTCCGCCCGTTATGCGAGGATTGTCCACGGCAATCCGGTCGATGAAAGGCCGCGATCTTCCGCGCCTGGGGATTGTTGAAAACGGCACCGGCGTCGGTTCCGTACTGCCGTCTGTCGCGGCCAGATTTAAAATCGATAATCGATTGACTTCGGTCAACTTTGGCGACAATTTGGGAAAAAATATACGAAGCGGAGGATGTGTGGCGGAAGCGCTGATCGAGGGCGGATTGGAGAGAATCGAACGATCTCTCTCCAATGAGCGGTTTTTCCCGCACGACCTGACCGACAATGATTTCCGGCAGGTCGCGTTGCGCCGCCATGTGCCCGAATGGGCCACGCTTGCGCCTTTCTACGTGCGCCGCAACGGCATTGCCGGCGTGCTCTGCACACGCGCCGCCGAAGTTCGTGCGGTCTATATGGACTCGGAGCGCTTCGCGATGAAATCGCCCGGATTGCCGGGTTATGAAGTGTTCGACGTGTTCGGCGGGCTCGAAAGCGTTTTGCAGATGGATGGCGATCGCCATTCGCGCGTGCGGCGCCTGATGAATCCGGCTTTCTCGCCGGTCGGGCTGGTCGATGTGCGGGCGTCGGTCGACAAGATCATCGCCGAACGTCTCGATGCGATCGAGGCGGCGGGTCCAGCCTTCGATGCGATGGGCGACTTCTGCAACACGCTGACAATGCGCTCGCTGCTCGATGCGACCTTCCACCTGTCGGAAGAACAGCAGCAGGTGTTCGAGCGGATGCACAACAGCATCGCGATGGCGACGCAATTCCGGCCCGGTGAAGAGCGCCCACAGGCCTTCATCGATGCCGTGGTCGCGGTACGGCAGGTGATTTCCGACGTGATCGAGGAGCGTCGCCGGACACCGGGCAACGACTTTATCAGCAAGTTGATCACAGCGCGCGACGAAGGCAGCAAGCTCAGTGATGAGGAGCTTTATGGCCAGATCAATACAATCTGCGGCGCCGCGATCGGATCGACCGCCGGCGCGCTCGGGGCGGTGCTGCTGACGCTCGGTCGAAACATGGATCAGTTTGAGGAATTGAAACAGGATCCCGACCGCATCCCCGGTGCGCTGGACGAATGCGTGCGCGTGCATGGGCCGGGCTTGTTCTCTTTCACGCGCTTCGCGACCCGCGATACCGAGGTCGGAGGCACCCGCATTCTAAAGGACATGCCGGTGTTCGTTTCGCCGCAGGCCGCGAATTACGATCCGACCGAATATGACGATCCGCAGCGATTTGATATTGCCCGCAAACCGAAATCGATCATGTCCTTCGGCACTGGGCCGCATCACTGCATCGGCATCAGGCTGGCCAGGATGACGATGGAGAAGGGCCTTGCCGGCCTTGTGCGGCGCTTTCCGGGCCTGCGCCTCGCCGATCCCGATTTCCAGCCGGTCTATTCGGGCAGCGTGGGGACGATGTCGATCACCAACCTGCCGATGCTGACTCATTAGGAGGAAGGACCTGCCGGCGGCCGACGCGATCTCGAAAACCACCAATCAAAAAATATGGAGGGGACTTAAATGACCAAGGGGTATTTTCACCATTCGTCGCTGGCTGGCATCATCGCCGGCGTCGCACTATCAAGTGTAGCAGCACCGGCCGTTGCGCAGACCGCGGCCCCGGCGGCCGCCGCGGAGGATAGCGGCCTTGCCGACATCGTCGTGACCGCGCGTAAGGTTTCGGAAAATCTGCAGACCGTGCCGGTCGCGATCACCGCGTTATCCGCGGCGGCGATCAGGAATGCGGGGATCACCAACGTTTTCGACATCCAGGGCAAGGTGCCCAATCTCTATTTTCAGAACAGCGCGATCGACGCTGCCGGCCTCACCGTCGCGATGCGCGGCCAGAAGCAGAACGACTTCATTCTGACGGTCGATCCCTCGGTCGGCCTCTATGTCGACGGCTTCTACCATCCCCGCACCTATGGGATGCGCAGCGCGCTGGTCGATGTCGAGCGGCTCGAAGTGCTGCGCGGCCCGCAGGGTACGCTCTACGGCCGCAACACGACCGGCGGCGCGCTCAGCATCTATTCGGCGCAGCCAACCGATGAACTAGGCGCCTCGATCCAGCTCAAGGGCGGTAATTACGGCTTCTTCGAAGGTACCGCGATCGCCAACATGCCGCTGGGCGAAGGGCTTTCCAGCCGCTTCGTCGTGCAGCATGGTGAGCAGGACGGCCTTGGCAGCGATGGTCTGAGCAACGATGTCGGATCGGAGAATCGCACCTATGTGCGCGGCAAGATCAAGGCGGGCGAAGGCAGCATCCGTGCGGTCCTGACCGGCGTCTATTCGCGCATCCACACCGGCGGCGCGTTGCTGAAGCTTTCCGGACTTTCACCGGCCAGTTCCTGCCCGACGCGTGGCCTCGACGGCTGCATCGGCGCTTTTCAGGCGGTGGCGGAGCTTTTCGGGCTGGCAGGGCTTGCCAATCCCGCGCAGCGTGCGGCGGGAGCGGCGGCGCTGGCCTCCTATCTGGGCGGGGATCCGCTCACGAGCGGCAGCCTCTACAAGGCTTTTTCCACCTATGAGTCAGAAGAGATCAATCTCGACGTCTCGGCCGATCTCAGCGATGCGATCACTATCCGTTCGCTCACCGGCTACCAGCACTTCAGGCGCGGTAACAACACCGACGACGATGGCACGCCGTTCACGATCCTGAACGCCACGCAGCGGACGCGCGAGAAATATGTCAGCCAGGAAGTCCAGCTGCTGGGTGACATGGATGGGTTCCAATGGGTGCTCGGTGCCTATTATGGCCGTGAGACCGGTCGCGAGGTCTCGACGTCGGTCGCGATTCCGCTGCTCAACCCGAGCAGCACGGTCACGGACGGTCAGATCATCAACCGTTCGGTGGCGGCGTTCGCACAGGCGACGTGGACCTTCGCAGCCGATAGCCGCATCACCGCCGGTCTGCGTTATTCGAGCGACCGCCGTACGCTGATCTCGCGGACCCGCGACAGCACCGGTGTCTGTCTCGTGCCAGCGGGAGCGTTGACCGGCGCGCCGACCAACCCGGCCAACGGACCGGCACTGTGCCCGCGCACCTTCCAGAATACCTATTCCAAGCCGTCCTGGCTGATCTCGGCCGATCACCGCTTCTCGCCGGAGTTGTTCGCCTATGCCAAGGTGGCGAGAGGCTATCGCACCGGTGGCCAGAATTTGCGCGGCACCTTCGTCGAGACCTCGTTCCAGCCGTTCCAGCCCGAAATCCTCACCGAATATGAGGCCGGCATTAAGACCGACCTGCTCGATCGCCGTCTCCGCATCAACCTCGCTGCGTTCTACGACGACTATAAGAACATCCAGCGTTCGATCACCATCCCCACGCTGCGCCCGTCGCCGTCCACGATCGTCACCAATGCCGCAAAGGGGAAGATCAAGGGTGTCGAAGGCGAACTCGAGGCCAAGCTGTCGTCGGTCGTCTCGATCGGTGGCAATGCCAGCCTGACCGATGCCAAGTACAAGAGGTTCATCGATCTGATCGGCGACCGTAGCGACGAGAGCTTCGGTGTGCCGAAGTGGATGGTGTCGGCGCATGTTCAGGTCGACGCGCCGACCTCGCTCGGCGATGTGACGGGCCGGATCAGCTATGACTGGCAGAGCACGACGGTACTGGCGCCCGACGCGCAGTTCGACGCGCAGGTGACGCAGAAGTCCTACGGTCTACTCAACGGCCGCGTCGCGCTCGATCTCGATGCGATCAACGGTACGATCGCGGTTTATGGCCGCAACATCCTCAACAAGAAATATGCGAGCGGCGCAATTGCGGTCGACCGGGCGCTCGGCTTCAACGCGATCGTCTATGGCGAGCCGGCGCGCGTTGGCGTCGAGCTGACGTTGCGGATGGGCGGCATGCGGTGAGCGACGGCCAGCGCCTGTTTGCCGGTGGCGACTTCGCAGGGCGCGTGGCTTTCATTACCGGTGCCGCCAGCGGCATCGGCAATGGCCTCGCGCGCCTGTTGGCCGAACGCGGCGCGCGCATTGCTATCGCCGATGTGCGCGCCGAGGCAATCGAGGCGGCCGCGCATGATTTGAGCGACACCGGCGCGGAGATATTGCCGATCGCGCTTGACGTGACCGATCGGCAGGCGATGGTCGATGCGGCCGATCGGGTGGAGAAGCGCTTCGGTGCGATCCATCTCGTCGCCAACAATGCCGGAATCGCGCAGGTCGGCACGCCGCTCGATCAGGTCGACGAGGATACTTACCGCTGGATGTTCGAGGTGAATGTCCACGGCGTGTCCAACGGCATGGCGGCCTTCGCACCGCGGCTGAAGGCCAATGGCGTGGGCGGCGGCCATATCGTCAATACCTCGTCGATGGCGGGACTGTTCATGATGCCGGGCTGGCATATCGGCCTCTACTCGGCGAGCAAGATGGCGGTGATCCCGTTATCGCTCGGCATGCGGCTGGCGCTGGCGCCGCACAATATCGGCGTGTCGGTGGTCTGTCCGGGGCGAGTGTGGAGCGATCTGCGGCGCAATTCGGCTGCGCTCGCGCCGCATGCGGGGCCGCAGGTCTCCAACCTGCCCGACGACATCGACGACAAGGTGATGACGCCGGCGCGCGCCGCGCAGCTGATCCTCGCGGGCGTAGCCGCCGATCGGGCCCTGATCCTGACGCATCCCGAACATGCGCAGGAAGTCGCCGACTATCATGCGCTGATCATGGACGAATTTACTTATTGGGCTACCGCGGCAAAGGAGACTGCCGATGTCTAACATCGATACCGTTCACAAGTTCATGGACGCGATCAGCAATCGCGATCTCGCCGCCTATCGCGCGATGTGCGAGCCCGACTACAAGCTGTGGCACAGCTACAATCAGGTCGACATGGACGTCGACACCTCGATCAAGGCGCTTGAGATGATGCTCCGCGCGATGCCGGTGATCGAATATATCGATCGCGACATCTTTGAAGCGGCCGACCGGGGCAGCGTGGTCGCCCAATATATCTGCGGCGGCAGCACGATCCTGGACGAGAAGGTTGGGCTCTATGTCGTACTGCGCATCTATTTTTCGGAACGCGGGCTGCTGCAGCGGGTCGAGGAATATGTCGACAGCGCGCAGTGCGACGTCATCCGCCGCGCCGGCCTCGCCGCCGCCCAGCAGGCGGCATGATTATTCGACCGCGCTGTATTCCGGCTAGGGTTGCGGCGCGACCAGCGGCGTCAGCGCGGCAGGATCGACATATTCGTCGATGCGCGTGATCCGCCCGTCGGCGATCGTCAGGCGGACCGCGACGGGCACCGCGGCGTCGGGCCCGTCGGCTCGCCTGCCGCGCAGCAGGTGCAGTGCCAGAACGCCGGTCGGCAGAGGGGCATAGTCGCGGTCTTGATACGCCAACGTCGCCAGCGAAAGCCTGAACGCCGCCAGCTTCGGTATCATCTCGGAGAAGGGCTTTTCGCGTCCGTCGTAATTGTGCCAGATCGTGCAATCTTCGCTAGCCAACGACGCGACCAATGCACTTTTGCCGGCTTCGATCGCATCGAAGAATCGGTGCGCGAGCGCGATGCGGCGGTCGTCCGGTTGGCTATTTGGCAAGACAGATTCCCTCATGGCGACGATGTCGGCCGCTCCGCCGTCCGCAAAGCGGGGCAACGCTCATAATCGATAATCGGTATCATTGGACGCTGCAACGTCCATAGGCAACGTGAAGAGGAGTCAGGCAATGATCGATTTCACCGGTAAGGTAGCTCTCGTCACCGGCGCATCTTCGGGCATCGGCAGGGCCTGTGCGCTGACCTTCGCGCAGCTCGGCGCCAGCGTCGTCGTGGTCGATGTGACCGAGGACGGCGGGCGCGAAACGGTTGCGATGGCGCGCGATCTGGGCGTCGATGCGGATTTCATCGCGGTCGATGTCGCCGATTCGGTGCAGGTCGATGCGATGGAGGGTTTCGTGCGCGAGCGCTTTGGCGGCCTCGACGTCGCCGTCAACGCGGCCGGCATTCCAGGGCGCATGTCGTCGACGCTCGATGTCGAGGAAGCCGATATGGATCGCACCTATGCTGTCAACGTACGCGGCGTGTGGCTGTGCATGCGTGCCGAGATGCGGCTGATGCTCGAGCGCGGTGGCGGCGCGGTGGTCAACATATCGTCCGGCGGCGGGCTGCTCGCGGCGCCGGGTCTACCGGGCTATTGCGCGTCGAAACATGCGGTGATCGGCCTCACCAAAACCGCCGCGGTCGAATATGGCAAGCAGAACATCCGCGTGAACGCGGTCTGCCCCGGTGGCGTGCTGACCCCGATGATGGAGATCGCGATCAAGGACCCGGAACGCGCCGAGCGGATCAAGCGCGGCCCGATGGGGCGCCTCGCGCAGCCACAGGAGATCGCCGACGCTTGCGTCTGGCTCGCCTCCGATCGCGCGTCTTTCGTCACGGGCGTGCCGATGCCGGTCGACGGCGGGATCCTGGCAATCTGATGACTGAATCCACCCCATCGTCAGCCACCGGCGATACCGCGACGATCATACGCCGCACAGTCCCGCTGTTCCTGCTTTGCTATATCATCGCGCAGGCGGACAAGCAGGTGTTCGGGCTCACTGTCGCGGCGATCCAGCGCGATATCGGCATCACCGATACGCAGATCGGACTGCTGCAGGGCGCCGTGTTCGCGATCTTCTTCTCGCTCGGCGGGCTGCCAATGGGGTGGCTGGTGGATCGGTGGAACCGTGTTCATATCGCAGCGGTCTGCGTCACGATGTGGAGCCTCGCGACAATCGCCTGCGGCCTTGCGCAGGATTTCGAGACGCTGGTGATCCTGCGCGCAATCACCGCCTTTTTCGAGGCCGGGCTGGCGCCGGCGGCCTTCTCGCTGTTCAGCGACAGGGTCGGCGCGGGCGAAACCGCACGGGCAAGTGCCACCTATATGCTCGCGCCCTTCATCGGCGCGGGCGTGGCCATGATCGGCGGGGCGGGCGTCGGGGAATATCTGCCGGCATGGCCGCTGATGGCGCAGTTCGGCTGGAATGACACATGGCGGCTGATCTTCCTGATCATCGGCGTGCCTGGGGTGCTGCTTGGGCTGGCGCTGCCGCTGTTGTTGAGCGACCGGCGTCGGCAGACGCGGTCGCAACAGGCCGAAATGTCATCGCTCGCCGCCTGGGGACCGGTGTTTGCCGCGCTTTTCGCCAAGGCGGGGTTCCTGCGCAGCTATCAGTTCGGCATGGCAATGTTTGTCGCGTTTCTCTCCACCTATATCGCCTGGTTCCCGGCCTATCTGATCCGCAGCCTTGGTTATGGATTGGTCAAGACCGGTGCCGCGGCGGGCACGATCTACATGATCGCCGGGGTGCTGGGCACCTTGTTCACGGTCAGCCGGATGAAGGCCGGAATGGACGTTCGGCAGGTTGTGAACTGGCTGCGCCGCTCGGTGGTGCTTCTGATTCCGATCGCGGTGGTGCTCCCACTGGCGCCGTGGATCTGGCTGATCATGCCGGTCTATGCGCTGTTCGCTTTCCTGACCGCGACCGTGCTCGCCGTTATGGTCGTGCCGCTGCAGCTTACCCTGCCGTTGGGCGTGCAGGGCAAGGCGATAGGTGTGTTCACGCTGGTCGTCACGGGGATTGCAGGGAGTTTCGGCCCGCTGCTGACCGGTACGATGACGCATCGGTTGGGCTTGCCGCTGGGGACGACGCTGCTGATCATCGGGCTGGGCGGCATTTGCGGATCGGCGCTGCTGATGCGCCACGCCTGCCGGGTGTTGGTGCGGGTTCAGTCGGATGCGCCGCTGAGCGCTTTCCCATTGGAAAGGCTGAGGTGATGCGTTCCATCCTCACCGGCAGCGCCATTTTTCAGATGAGAAGCGCGAATTAGCCCAGCCGTTGGGGGAACGGTCAAAGGCCGTTGCTCGTGCGGATACTGCGCGCCCGCGGCGCGCGGGGTCGCGATCTGATCAAATCTTGACACAAGCTCTACTTTTGCGCTGATGGCGCCCGGCCGAAACTATGAATCGGCAGATGTCGTGCTTTGCAAGGGAGATTTCATGGGCGATACGGTCAGCATCGGTATCGAAGACGGCGTCGGCATTCTCACGATCGACTATCCTCCGGTCAATGCGCTTTCGCAGGCGGTCCGCGCCGGGTTGGATCGGGGGATCGACACGCTTGCCGCCGATCCGGCGGTCAAGGCGATCGTGATCATCTGTGCCGGCCGGACCTTCATCGCGGGTGCCGACATCACCGAGTTCGGCAAGGGCCATGCCGCTCCGACCTTGCATCACGTGCTCGACAAGATCGAGAACAGTCCGAAGCCGGTCATCGCCGCGATCCACGGAACGGCACTGGGCGGCGGGTTCGAAACGTCGCTGGTCTGCCACTTCCGCGTCGCCGTGCCATCGGCCAAGGTCGGCCTTCCCGAGGTGCATCTCGGCCTGCTGCCCGGGGCCGGCGGGACGCAGCGGCTGCCGCGCATTGTCGGCGTAGCGGCGGCGCTCGACCTGATCACCTCGGGCCGTCCGGTCGGCGCCAGACAGGCGCTGGCGATCGGCCTGATCGACGCGCTGGCCGAGGAAGGCCGGCTGCGCGAGGATGCAATCGCATTCGCGCGGCAGGAGATCGCTGCCGGACGCCCGCTGACGCGCGTCCGGGATCGCGACGACAAGGTGGCCGAAGCGCGCGGCAAGCCCGAGATATTCGCCGATTTCCGCGCGAACAATGCCCGCCAGTTTCGCGGCTTCAAGGCGCCCGAGGCGATCATCAAGGCGATCGAGGCGGCGGTGGAACTACCCATCGACCAGGGGCTCGCACGCGAGGTCGAACTATTCATCGAGCTCGAATCCTCGACCGAGAGCAGGGCGCAGCGCCATGTCTTCTTCGCCGAGCGGGAGACCAGCAAGGTTCCGGGCATTTCGGGTGCGACCGCGAAGCTGCCCATCGAAACGGTCGGCATCATCGGCGCGGGGACGATGGGCGGCGGTATCGCGATGAACTTCCTCAATGTCGGCATGCCGGTTACGCTGGTCGAGACGAGCCAGGCCGCGCTCGATCGCGGCCTCGCGACGATCCGCAGGACATATGAGGCGACGGCCGCCAAGGGCCGGATGACGCAGGACCAGGTCGAGGAGCGGATGGCCCTCATCCGGCCGACGCTCGACAAGGCGGCGCTGGGTGAAGCCGATCTGGTGATCGAGGCGGTGTTCGAGCGGATGGCGCTCAAGAAGGAGGTCTTCGCCGAACTGGATGCCATCGCGAAGCCCGGCGCGATTCTGGCGACCAACACCTCCTATCTCGACGTCGACGAGATCGCCTCGGCGACCTCGCGTCCCGAAAGCGTGATCGGCCTGCATTTCTTCTCGCCGGCCAACGTCATGCGGCTGCTCGAAGTGGTTCGCGGCGAACATTGCGCGACCGAAGTGGTGGCGACCGCGATGGCGCTGGCGAAGCGGATCGGCAAGGTGCCGGTGCTCAGCGGCGTGTGCGACGGGTTCATCGCCAATCGGATCATGGCAAGGCGCAGCGAACAGGCCGACGCGCTGATATTGGAGGGGGTGTCGCCCGCCGACATCGACCGCGCAATCTATGATTTCGGTTTTCCGATGGGCCCGTTCCAGATGTGGGACCTGGTCGGCCTGGACGTGGTGCGCGAGGATGGCAAGACCGTGCGCGGCGAGCTGGTCAAGCTGGACCGGCTCGGCCAGAAGAAGAATGGCGGCTATTATGATTATGATGCGCAGCGCAGGCCGACGCCTTCGCCGGTCGCGACCGACATCATCGCCGCGATCGCCAGCGAGCAGGGCATCGCGCGGCGCGCACAACCCGATGCCGGAGAGATCGTGGCGCGATTGCTGTTTCCGGTCGTGAACGAGGGCGCGAAACTGCTGGAAGAAGGAATCGCGCTGCGCGCGTCAGACATCGATATGGCCGCGATTCTCGGCTATGGCTGGCCGGTCTATACCGGCGGGCCGATGTTCTGGGCCGATACTGTCGGTCTGCCTAAGATTCTGGAGGAGCTTCGGGCCTATCAGCGCCAATATGGCGACGCCTTCAAGCCGGCGGCGCTGATCGAGCAGCTCGTGGCGCAAGGGCGAGGCTTTACTGGTCAAGGAACCGCGCAATGAAGGCTATATTGAGTGCGGTCGCCGGAGATCCGCAGTCGCTCATATTGCGCGAAGTTCCGGCACCGAAGCCCGCGGTGGGCCAGGTGATCGTGCGGGTTCATGCCTGCGGGGTGAACTATCCGGACCTTCTGATCATTTCCGATCGCTATCAATATCGTCCGCAACGCCCGTTTTCGCCCGGGGCCGAAGTGGCCGGCGAGGTCGTCGAGCTTGGCGCCGAAGTCGATGGCCTGGCCGTCGGCGATCGGGTGATCGCGATGGTCGGGTGGGGCGGCATGGCCGAGATGGTGGCTGCCGATGCCGCCGGATGCATCAGGATCCCCGATGCGATGCCCTATGATGAGGCCGCCGCGTTCATAATGACCTATGGGACCTCCTATCACGCGCTGGTGCAGCGCGGACGGATCGCCAGCGGTGAGACGCTGCTGGTTCTTGGTGCGGGCGGCGGTGTCGGCCTGGCGGCGGTGGAACTTGGCAAGGCGCTGGGCGCGCGTGTGATCGCCGCAGCATCGAGCGCCGAAAAGGTCGATCTCGCCCGGCGCATGGGGGCGGACGATGGGATCGTCTACAGTCCCGACGCGGGCGCCGCCGATGGCAAGGCTCTGGCCGCCGCGTTCAAGGCCGCTTGCGGCGTCGCGGGCGCCGACATCGTCTATGACGGGGTCGGCGGTGCCTATTCGGATCCGGCGATCCGGGCGCTGGCATGGGGCGGGCGCTACCTTGTCGTGGGTTTTCCGGCAGGAATCCCCACGGTGCCGCTGAATCTTCCGCTGCTGAAGGGCGCCGATATCGTCGGCGTCTTCTATGGCGGTTTCCTCGGCAAGGAGCCGGCCTTGTCGAAACAGAACAACGCCGACCTGATCGACCTCTATCTTGCCGGCCGGATCAAACCCCATATTTCGCAACGCTTGCCGCTGTCATCGGCGGCGCTCGCGCTCGAAACGATCGAAAGCCGCCGCGTGCAGGGAAAGATCGTCCTCATCGTCAACGAAAGTGCCACCACCCAATGACCCGCATGATCGAGATTGCCGACTTCGAATCCCTGGTCGGCAAGGAGTTAGGGGTGTCCGACTGGTTCACCATCGACCAGGCACGCATCGACAAGTTCGCCGAGGCAACCGGCGATCTCTTCTGGATTCATATCGATGTCGAGCGCGCGACGCGGGAACGGGGCGGCACGATCGCCCATGGCTATCTCACCTTGTCGATGATCCCGCATCTCAGTGCGCAGATCGTCCAGGTCACCGGGCTTTCGCACGCCTTCAACTATGGGGTGAACAAGGTCCGTTTCACCGGTCAGGTGGGGGCCGGAATGCGCATAAGACTGCGGCAGTCGATCCTTTCGGTCAGCCAGCGGGGGGCGGGAACGCTGGTGTCGAGCGACAATGTCATCGAGGTGGAAGGCGAAGCCGATGCGGTCTGCTTCGCCGAGATGCTCGTGCTGTATTTCCCGACCGAAGCTGGGGTAGCCTAAAGGTTCGATGCCAGCATCAGCCCAGCCTTTCGGGTTTTGGCTGGGCGGCATCGGGCATGACGTAATTCAGCGCGAGCCGGCCGCCATCGGCATAGATCGTCTGGCCGGTGACATAGCTCGCCTCTTCGCTGGCGAGGAACAGTGCGATCGCCGCAACCTCATCGGGTTCGCCAATGCGTCCCAGCGGTGTGCGCGACAATATCATCTGGTGCAGCGCGTCATTGTCCAGGATCGCGCCGGTCATCGCGGTATTGATGGGCCCCGGGCCGATCGCATTGACGCGGACGCCATGTGGCGCCAGCGACAGCGCCATCGTCTTGGTGAGCATCGCAAGTCCGGCCTTGCTGACGCAATAGGGCGCCTGGGTAGGAACGCCGAGCACGCCGCCAACCGAGGAAATATGGACGATCGCGCCCTTGCGTCGCGTCGCCAGCATGTGGCGCGCGACCGCTTTGCCGAGCAGGAAGGGCCCGGTGAGATTGAGCTGAAGCACGGCGTCCCATTCGCTGTCGTCCAGCTCGAAGAAGTCGACATTGCTGCTGCCGCGCCCCGCGCAGGCAACGGCGATGTCGATGCCGCCAAAATGTTCGATCGCCCGATCGACGATCATCTTGATATGATCGCCATTGCCTGCGTCGGCGCCCAGCGCGATCGCGGTGCCCCCCGCGGCGTTGATATCCTTTGCGACGTCCTCGGCCCGCTCGGCGAGAATGTCGGTCACCACCACTTTCGCGCCTTCTCCGGCAAAACGGCGAGAGATCGCCAGGCCGATTCCGCTGGCTCCGCCCGTGATCAGCGCGGTTTTTCCCGTGAAACGCATCTCAGCTCCCGTATATATAGTCGTTCATGCGCCGCGACCTTTTGCGTATCGCCACAGCGGCGACATTCTTGCCATCTTCGCCAAAAAGTACAACCATGCGCAATATTCAACACAGGTAACGTTGCGCCGGCGGCGTTTCCTTTGCAGCCTGATGCCGGCCGGGACGGGGTTTCATGACTGATCTGATCGAGCCGTTCGAACTGGCCGTACCCGAGGCGGCGCTCGACGATGTGCGATACCGGCTGGAACATGCGCGCTGGCCCGAGGCCGAAACGGTCACCGACTGGAGTCAGGGCGTGCCCATCGATGCGATGCGATCGCTATGTGCCCATTGGCTCGATGGTTATGACTGGCGCGCCTGTGAGCGGGAACTCAATGCGCTCGGGCAGTTCCGGACGGAAATCGACGGGCTGAAGATATATTTCCTGCATATCCGTTCACCCCACGCCGATGCGCTCCCGCTGCTCATCACACATGGCTGGCCCGGCTCGGTGCTCGAGTTTCGGAGGATCATCGATCGGCTTGTGGATCCCACACGATTCGGCGGATCGGAGGCCGATGCCTTTCATCTGGTGATCCCGGCGCTGCCTGGATACGCCTTTTCCGATGCGCCCACCCAGCCCGGCTGGGGCGTGGAACGGATCGCGAGCGCCTGGATGCTGCTGATGAGACGGCTCGGCTATGGCCGCTACGTCGCCCAAGGCGGAGACTGGGGCGCGATGGTGACCACGGCGATCGGCATGGCGGCACCGCCGGAATGTCTCGGCATCCACATCAACATGCCGGTGGTTCGGCCATCGCGCGAGCAGATGGCCGACCTCACCGAGCGCGAGCGTGACGCGCTGGAGGGCATCACCTTCTACGAGGCATGGGATTCGGGCTATGCGAAGCTTCAGTCGACGCGTCCGCAGACGCTTGGCTACGCGCTTGGCGACTCTCCGATCGGTCAGGCGGCCTGGATATATGAGAAATTCCATGCCTGGATGGATCTGACGCCGGGCGGCGCATTGCCGGTCAGCTTCGACGATCTTCTCGACAATGTGATGCTGTACTGGCTCGCCAATGCGGGCGCGTCTTCCGGGCGGCTCTACTGGGA
The DNA here is from genome assembly GCA_947085315.1 of uncultured Sphingomonas sp. Lineage (GTDB taxonomy): Bacteria > Pseudomonadota > Alphaproteobacteria > Sphingomonadales > Sphingomonadaceae > Rhizorhabdus. Next base: position 15,725 of record CAMTVW010000024.1, read on the forward strand.
GTCGACCGGACGCTTCAAACCGGGGATCGTGGAGATCCCCACGGGTGTAAGCCTGTTCCCGCGCGAAATATTCCGGCCGTCGCGCCGCTGGGTAGAGCGGCGCTACACCAACCTCGTCCATTGGAACGAACTGGAGCAGGGCGGGCATTTTGCCGCCTTTGAGCAGCCGGAGCTTTTCGTGCGCGAACTGCAGGACTGTTTTCGCACGATGCGCGCGCCATGAGCCGTCGACACCGGCCGATCACGGAACTGCGGTTCGTCAGAAGCCCCCGGTCACGTAAAGGCACTGCCCCGTGATCCAGCTTGCCGCTGGTGAGGCGAGGAAGACGGTGGCGGCGCCGATGTCGGCCGGGGTGCCGAAGCGCTTCAACGGACCTTCATAATGGCGCCGGATATCGCCCTCATTTTCGGGGTTCATACCGACCGATTCCATGAAGTTCTGGGTTGGAATCGGCCCGGGGGCCACGGCGTTGACCCTTATGGCGGGCGCCAGTTCGAGCGCCAGCGTCTCGGTCAGGCTGTTCACGGCGGCTTTGGCGGCGGCATAGGCGCCATTCTTGACATGACCGCCAAAGGCCGCGCGCGACGACAGGTTGATGATGGCGCCACCGGGCGCCATGGCTTTGCTGGCGGCGGTACAACCGGCCCAGACGGCTTTCAGGTTGAGATCGAGCTGAGCATCCCATTGTTCGCTGCTGGTGCGGGTAAGGTAGCGCGGTTTGGCGTCGGGCAGCCCGCCGGCGTTGTTCACCCAGATCGATAGCCGGCCGAAGCCGGTCATGGCGAGATCCGCCAGCTGATCGAGATAGGCGGTCTGCGTCACATCCCCTGCCAGGATCAGAGCACGCGAACCCGCAGCCTCGATAAGCCGCGCGGTTTCTTCCAGATCCGTCAGGGTCCGCGCACTCAACACCACGTCCGCACCGGCTTCGGCCAGCGCCAATGCTATCCCGCGTCCGATCCCTTTTCCGGCGCCGGTCACGACCGCGGCCTGACCCTTCAGGCTGAACTGTTCCAAGACTGTCATTCTGTCCTCGCCTGACTGCGGAGCAACGCCCAGCACCGGGCCCGAGCGGCCTCCTCCTAAGCAAGCGGATCGGCGTTTGACAACAATATTGCGACACGCGGCAAAAAATGCCGATAGCCTTGTCGACCCTATCGAAATGGGGGGGTGCGCTGCTTCCTTGGCCTATGCTAGTGCAATATTGTAGTTCTGCCATTTTGGCACTGAAGAAAGAGTCCTCGCATTGCTGATCGCGCATCCCGATAAGCCACTCCTTTATTCCAGCGAGCAGATTTTGGAGAGGCGGCGACGGCTGCTACGCGAAGCGCGGCAGATGCTTGCGGAAAACGGCCTGGAAGGTTTCAGCGTCCGCAAGCTGTGCGAGCGTGCCGAGGTCGCCCAACGTACCTTCTACAATGCGTTCGGGAGCAAGGACCGGCTGATCGCGATGGCGATCCGCGACGCCTATGACGAGTTCCAGCGGTTCATCTCGTTCAAAACCGATCCGGCGACCGTGGCCGGGATCGTCGATCGAACACTCTCCACCAATCGCCGCAATTTCAAGATTCGCCATTATACGCAGGCGGTCACCGCCATCTATTTCGCTCCGTCCACCCCGGAGGATATCTGGCGCGCCATTCAGGACATGGCGGTTGCGGGATGGAGGGACTGGTTGAGGACATTGCAGCGCCGCAACGAGATGCGGCCATGGGTGAACGTCGATCTCTTCTCAAATCAGCTCGCGAATCTTCAATATTCGATCATCAACGATTGGGGCCTCGGCAGGCTGTCCGACGAGGAATATCTTCCGGCAATGCTGGAAGGAACGTTGACGCACGCGCTGGGCGCGTTGACGGGCGTGCCGCACCGCGAGGCGGAAGAGATACTGGAGGACTATCATGCCACCGGGCAGCTTCCGAGCTACCCGGCGGCGATCTGGTCGCCGCAGGGCGCGCGGACGCCCTAACCACCTGACTCCACCAGGCCGACACATGTTGATCGTGCCGGATCATATGCCGCGCCGTCAGGCGCTGTGGCAGCTATCCTTACGCTAACCGCCGGGCATTCTCAGCCCTCGCGCGCGCGCGCTTCTGACCCCGCGGCGGCCGCAATCGACAACGCAGTAGTTGACGAAAGTCAAGCGCATGCTAGCATGCATGGTTGGAAGGTGCATTGCGCCGCTTTGTCTAAAGGCATCGCGGGGCAATGGTTTGCCTTTGTGCAATTGTTTCGTTGCGTAGGAAATTGAAATCTGTCTCGCCAGGAGTATTGGCAAGCAACCAGCATGAATCGCAAAACTATAATAATAATGTTGCGAGTATAAGTTAATCAATCCTTGGGAGGATATCATGGTCAGGCCTATTCTTTTCTCAGCTCATATACTATTGAGCTGCGTTTCATCCATAGCTCTTGCGCAAACCCCGTCTTCAGATGCGCCGCCGGCCAATGCTGCCGCGCCATCGGACGCTGCACTTCAGGGCGCGAACGACGGCCTTGAGGATATTGTCGTCACGGCCACCCGGCGCGAAGAGCGCCTGCAGGACATTCCCGTGACGGTCACCGCGCTGACCAAGAACTCGATCGCCGCAGCCGGCGTGGTGGATATTCGCGGGCTGACCCAGGTCGTTCCCGGCTTTTTCGGCGGCAAGAATCTCGGCCTGTTCCTGCCGGTTATCCGCGGTGTCGGCACGTCGAGCGTGTCCGCCGCCGACGAGGCGAACGTCGCGACCTATATCGACGGCGTCTACCAGCCGGATCCATTCTCCACCTTCATCGATCTCGCCGAAATCGAGCGGATCGAGGTCCTTCGTGGTCCACAGGGCACCGTCTTCGGGCGCAATGCGACCGGCGGATTGATCAACGTGATCACCCCCGATCCCGCGTTCGAGACGAGCGGCAACATATCCGGGCGGCTCGGCCGGCTGCGCAACGATGCCATGGACTATGACCTGCGTGGCTATGTGACCACCGGCCTGAGCGACAAGGTGGCGATGAACGTCTCGGGCCTGTATCGCAAGACCGAGGATTATATCACCGATCTGGTACGCGGCGGCGAGGTCGGCGGTATTCGGGTCGCCAACGTCCGCGGCAAGCTGCTGTTCGCGCCTTCCGAGTCCGCGCAGATCATCCTGACCGGCGAATATACCGATCAGAAGAGCTCGACCAACGCGCTCCAGCCGATCAACGGCAACACGGCGGGACGGCGTTTCCCCGGCGTCATCGTTCCGACCGGGCCCTGGCAGTCGGCCACCGACGTCAAGCCGGTGCTCAACTTCGAACGCTATAACCTGGCGCTTCGCACCAAGTTCGAGTTCGGGGACGTCAATCTCGAAACCTCGACCGGCTATATGCACAACGCCACGGTGCAGATTACGGACTCGGATTCATCGAACATCCGGCTTGGCCTGGTCGCAGCGGACGCACCGAACATCACCAGCGAGTCGATTAGCCAGGAAGTCCGCCTCCTCTCCGCCAATCCGGGCCGGTTCCAGTGGATCCTGGGCGCCTACGCGTTCAACCTGAAGGCTTCTGCCGGCATCCGCGCGGTATCGGTGCCGGGCGGTCCGGGCACCCCGGAGGGGATGACGCTGTTCCAGCCTAAGCTTGAAACGACATCCTACGCCGGCTTCGGCGAAGGGACCTATGAACTGGTCGATTCCCTATTCTTCACGGCAGGGGTGCGCTATACTTGGGAGAAGCGCGAGATCGCTCAGAGGATCAACGGCGCGAACATCCTTCCAGGCCAAAAATCGTTCGACAAGGTCACCTACCGCGCCGCGCTTCGCTATAATTTCGCCGACGATGCCAATATCTACGCCAGCTACGGCACCGGATATAAGAGCGGCGTTTTCAATTATACGTCGGCAGCGCGCGTGCCGGTCGCGCCAGAGACGATCACCTCCTATGAGGTGGGCCTGAAGGCCGATCCGCTGTCATGGCTGCGGACCAATCTCTCGGTCTTCTATTACGACTATAAGAACCTGCAGGCGATTGCGCGTGACGCCACGGGTACCCAGTTCGTGTTGCAGAATGCCGGAACCGCGGAAATCTATGGCGGCGAACTGGAAGTTCAGGCGGCGGTCAGCGACGCCCTGAAGCTGCGCGGTTCGCTCGCCTACACCCACGCCAACTACACCAATTTTCCGCGCGCTCAGTCGTTCCAGCCGTTGCCGACCGGCGGCAACGCGATCCAAACCCTCGATGTGGCGGGTAATAATATGACGCGCGCGCCGCGGCTGACGATGAATATGGGCTTCGACTGGTCGCAGGATGTGGGCGGCGGAAAGCTTGCGCTCTCGGGCAATGTCTACCGCAGCTCGCGGGTCTATTTCGACTTCGCCAACCGTTTCTCGCAGAAGCCCTATCTGACCGCGACCGCCGAACTCGCCTGGACGACGGCGGACGAGGCATGGCGCTTCAGCATCTGGGCGAACAACATCACCAACGAGAAGATCTACCGCGAAATACGGACGAGCGGCGTCAGCGCCGATGCGACCTATGAACAGCCCCGCAAGATCGGGATTGGCGCGGCATACAAGTTCTGACCGATGCGACGCCGGCTTGCGGACCATGGTCCGCAAGCCGGCTATTTCTGGTGCGCCGGGTGATCGTCCGATGTTAGACGCGTGGGGCGCAGCGCGAGGCTAAGGCGCGCGTTTGTCATCCGAGCTGAGGGCTGCAGTACCCGGCATCGGTATAAGGTTCATGGGTGAGCGATCATCCCGTTACCGAATCAGCCGATTGGGAAAATTAGGTATGTCGATCCGGTCGAACATGCCGCCATATCCAAGCATCATCGGCATTTCCCAGTCCAGCATGGAATAGGGATGGCCCATATCAAACGCGCTCGCGGCGTCGAGTTCGGCCATCGCCTCGGCCGGGATGTCGAGCGTCGCTGCCGCGATGTTCTCGCGCATCTGCTCCGGTCCGGTGGCGCCGACGATAGGAATTACGCCGCGTGCCATCACCCAGGCGAGGGCCAGCTGAGCGGGCTTCACCCCCAATTGCGCGGCAACCCGCATAACCGCCAGCGCGATCGCCCGGTTGCCGTCATCGAGCTGCTGCAGTTGCATCGACTCAAGGCGCTGCGGGCCGCGTAGCGCCGAGCCGTCGGTATATTTTCCGCTGAGGATGCCGCCGGCGAGCGGCGACCATGCGGTGATGCCGATGTCATGGGCACGGGCAAGCGGAAGATGCTCGCGCTCGATTGAGCGTTGCACCAGACTATATTCGAGCTGCATACACGCGATCGGGGCGAGTCCACGCAAGTCGTGAAAGGCTTGCGCGCGTGAAACCACCCACGCGGGGACGTCCGACAGACCGATATGGAGAATCTTGCCGGCGCGGACTGCGTCATCAAGGGCGCGCTGCACCTCCTCCACGGGGGTCGTGAAATCCCACCAATGAACATAGTATAAGTCGATATAGTCGACCCCGAGCCGCCGGAGGCTGCCATCGATCGAGCGGGCCAGGCTCTTGCGATGCATGCCGGCCGCGTTGGGATCGTTCGGAACTGGCACGGCATTGGCATATTTACTTGCGATCACGAACCGCTCGCGATCGGGCTTCACCATGCGCCCGACGATTTTCTCGCTCTCGCCGCCGGTATACATGTTTGCGGTATCGATCAGATTTCCGCCGGCTTCGACGAAGGCGTCAAAGACCGGACGGCATTGATCCTCGGTGCGCGACCATTCGCTGCCGGGTCCGAAGGTCATCGTGCCGAGCGCAAGTTTCGACACGCGAAGGCCGCTGCGGCCCAGAAGCGAATAGCGCATCATCGATCAGTGATCGTTCAGGCCCGGATTATTCCGCCAAGCTTCGTCGGGGGCCGGAATGACGCCAAGCTGGATAGCAAATTCGCGAAAATTCCAGTGGGTGCGACAGCGGACGATCTTGCCGTTCTTGTACATCTGGGTGGTCGTGCCGCGCGTCACGGTCGTTTTGCCGGCTGCGGGGATGCCGAAGAAGTCGCTATTGTGCGTCGCTTTCCAGATCCACTGCATATAGCCCCACTCGTCATAATCGAGATTGGCGCCAAGGAAGATGTTGTTGGCGAAGCGGTTATAGTCGCCCTCATATTCGCCCCTCCACTCCTCGGGCACGCCGCCCTGGCGTTTTACGCCGCGCGACGCCCCGGCGGGGCCGCCATCATAGGTCAGTACCTCGAACTTGTGGACGCCGAAATCGGAGTCGGGCCCGGAATTGTTGAACACGACGAAGGCCTTGTAGAGTTCTTCCTTGGTGGTGATCGTCTGCATGAACTCGATATCTTCCCAGACGAAGTCGTCGGCATAATAGCCGAGAACCTCTTCTGCGCCTTTGGTGAAGAAGGCGGTCACCCAATCCTGCGCCGCGCCGAAATTCTTGTGTTCGCGCATCCCGGCCGCAGCACCATGCCCCTCGGCCGTCATCGAAAGCGGCGATACCCCCCTCAGCCCGCGCACGACCGCTAATTGCTCGGGGTTCAGATGGTCGTCGGATACCAGGCCGGAATAGAGGATATGCATCTGAGAACTCTCCTTGGCATAGCTGCAGCGTTGCCTCTGCTTGCCAACCATGGTGCGTCAGCGCGCGGAGCTACGCCACAGCCGATTGCGCCAGCGCATGGCGCATCGTGCCATAGTCGCATCTCTGGCACTTCCGGCCTGCCACTGGCACGTACGGCCATGGGAAATCCGGGCCGGGCGCGCACAAAAGCGTCAGACCGCCGCGACATGCGTCATGATTCAGGCGGCGCTATGTGGAGATGGATTGCCAATGACCGGGATGCAGGTGCCGACGCCGGGCTCGGAAGGCGGTAAGCTGGTTTATGATCCGCTGGATCCGGCCGTCAAGCATGAGCCCTATCCCTATTATGTCGAGCTCCGGAAGAGCGAACCGGTCAAATGGCTACCCAGCCTCGAGGCCTATGGGGTCGCGACCTATGACGAGATCGACACGCTGCTGAAGGACGGCCAGACGTTCAGTTCGGCCCAGTTCTGGCCAATGCTGCTCGGGGAATATGATCCTGTTCCCGAGGAGGCTCCGATGATTTCGATGGATCCGCCCGGCCATGTCCAGCTGCGTAAGCTCGCCAACAAGGCATTCGTGCCGAGCAAGGTGAACCAGCTCAAAGAGCGCACCTATTATATCTCCGACCAGCTGATCGACGAGATCATCGCCCGCCACGGTAATGAAGGAGTGTTCGACTGGGCGCGCGAGTTCACTGCGCTTTACCCGGTCACCGTCATCGCCGAAGTGCTGGGAGTCCCGATCGAGCGTCGCGCCGAGTTCAAATATTGGGTCGATGACATCCTCGCCGCTGCCAATCGCGCGGCGTATGGACCCGAGCGGCTGGCCGAGATCCGCGCCAGTTCGGACAAGACGCGGCAATTCTTCGAGGACCTGCTCGACGAACGCTCGCAGAACCTTGGCGACGACATGCTGTCTACCCTGATCCAGGCCGAGGTCGACGGCGCCCGGCTGACGCGCAATCAGATATTGTCGATGGCGATCCTGCTGCTGATCGGGGGCGTCGAGACCACCACCAACCTGCTCGGCACTATATTGATCGAGCTTAAGCGTCATCCCGACGCCTACCGGCGGGTCCGCGCCGACCATGGCCTTATCGTTCCGTTGATAGAGGAGGTGCTGCGCTACAATCCCCCAGTCCAGATCATCTTTCGCCACACAACGGTTGATACCGAGCTGGGCGGCGTGAAAATCCCCGCAGGTTCGGCAGTGATGCCGATCCTCGCCTCCGGCAACCGCGACGAGAGCAAGTTCGAGAACCCCGAACTGTTCGACATCGATCGCAAGATCGAGGTGCCATTGCTGTCCTTCGGACAGGGACCTCATTTTTGCCTTGGCAATTATCTGAGCCGGATGGAGGCGCGTTCGGCGCTCGAAACCGCGCTCCGCCGCTTCGAGATTCTGGAGCCGGTGTCGGACGACGTTCACTGGATCGACTCTTATTTCGCCCGCGGCCCGCACTCGCTGCCCGTTCGCTTCAAGGTCGCCTGACGGCGCCGGATCCGGGGCGCGCGATGACAAAATATGACGGTGTCGGCGTTTGCCGGCCCAGAGGGGAGACCTGACGAGCATGGCTCGAGCTGGCAATTGCTATAATTTCGCCGATTTCCAGCGCTGCGCGCGGGATCGGCTGCCCGCGCCGCTGTACCATTATATCGAGGGTGGGGCCGATGACGAACTGACCATGAAGGCCAATAGCGCGGCATTTGCCCGCTATGATCTTGTGCCTAGTTATCTGCGCGACATTCGCACGATCGACATGCGGCGGACCGTGCTGGGATGTGAGCTGGAATGGCCGCTCATCCTCGCGCCGACCGGCATGACCCGGCTGTTCCATCGCGATGGTGAAGCGGGTGTTGCCCGCGAGGCCGCGCGCTCGGGCGTCGGCTATAGCCTGTCGACCATGGCGACGGCGAGCATCGAGGAGATCGCATCGGTTTCAGGCGGTCCGAAGATCTTCCAGCTTTATCTGCTCAATGACGAAGCGCTCAACTTTGAGATAATCGACCGGGCCAGGGCTGCTAATTTCGATGCGCTGTGCCTGACCGTCGACACGATCGTTGCCGGCAATCGCGAGCGGGACCTGCGCATGGGCCTTACCATCCCGCCCGCCTTGAGCCTGCGCGGCCTGGTTGAGTTCGCGCTGCGGCCGCGCTGGTGCTGGAACTACCTGACTGGCGCAGCCTTCAGCCTCCCGAATGTGGGCGGTGACAGCGGCGGAGATCTCTCTACCCTTGCCGCCTATTTCGCCGCCAGGATGGAACGCAATATCACCTGGAAAGCGGTCGAGCGGATTGCCGCCCATTGGGGCAAACCCTTCGCCCTTAAGGGAATTCAGTCGATTGCGGATGCGCGCATCGCCGGCTCGGCGGGCGCGACGGCGATCATATTATCGAACCACGGCGGACGGCAGCTCGACGGTGGAGCCGCCACGCTCGATCTGTTGCCCGACATGGCGGATGCGGTTGGTGACCGGCTTGAAGTCATTCTTGACGGGGGCGTTCGCCGGGGTTCGCATATCGTCAAGGCACTGGCCATGGGCGCGCGGGCGGCCATGACCGGCCGGCCGTATCTCTATGCTCTCGCATCAGGTGGGGCCCCGGCGGTGGAGCGATTCCTTCACCTGTTGCGCGCCGAGACCGAGCGCACGCTTGGTTTGATCGGCTGTGCGCAGGTCGATGATGTCGGCCGGGACCATATCCGGCGGTCTACCGAAACACCTTCCTTCCTGCTTCCGGAGCGGGGAGGGGAATCCGACCCGAGCCAATCGACCGTCAGATGATATCCCGAGCAGATTTGACCAGCATCAGGCAGCGTGCCGAACGGGCGCGTCCTCTTCCTCGTGAACGACCGTGCTCGGACGGCGCCCAGTCCACTGCTTGAACGCTCGCGAGAAGGTGCCGTTGTCCGAAAAACCAAGCTGGTAGGAGACTTCGCTCAGGGACATGCCGCGCCGGAGATATTGGAAGGCCATCTCCTCTCGCAGCTGGCGCAGGACGTCTGCGAAAGTCGTGCCCTCGTCCTTGAGCCGGCGAAGCAGCGTACGTTCTGTCAGGCCGAGCATCTTCGCGGTGCAACTCTTCGACGGCACGTCGTGCGGAAGCTGGGCAATCATGAGATCGCGGACGCGAACCGCAAAACGGCCCGCCATCCTTTTTTCGAGATAACGGTTCGCGGCGCCGTCCAGCAGCGATGCCAGTTCCTCATCGGACGACAATATCCTTCGCTCAAGCTGCTCCTTTTCGAATACCAGCGACGTCTGCGCCTCGTCGAAGCGAACCGGGCAACCGAAGAAGCGGACATGCGTATCGCTGGCTGGGGGCGTTGGATGTGCGAGCCGTACCTCGACCGGGGCAATCTGCTCGTTCGCGATCCATCGCAGGAATGACAGCACGCTCGCCACGACCGTGTCCACAGTCTGGTAGATCGGAGGCGCGCCGCCGGTATCGAAATGAAATTCCAGGACGATCTGGCTGTTAGTTTCGGTGATCGTTGCGGTCGCCGAGTCGGATATCAGTCGGCAATAATAAGCGAATCGATTGAGTGCCCGCGACAAAGTGGGGCTGCAACTCATCGAATAGCCGAGCACGTGGAAAGTGGCGGGGCGTACTTCGGCGGCCACCTTGAAACCGAAATGAGGATCGCCCGTCAGGGCGATGGCACGCTTCCATAACTGGCTGACTTCGGCCTGCGAATAGCGGCTATAGCCGCCCTCCAACAGGCTGGGATCCATGCCGATCTCGCCGAGGACCGCGTCGGTGTCGATGCCCTCGGCGCGCATCGCGCGGATGATGGCCAGAACCCACCCGGTCAGTGCGGAACGCGGCTCCTCCGATAGCGACATGATTCTCTCCCGGCGAGACGGGACATATTGTCCTCTTTCGTTGCGGATTTGGGCCTGTTTCAGATCGCGAGTCAACGAATTCTGCGCAAATCATGTCGGCGCGGCACGTTTTGCTCGATACTGTCATCCCTTGCCATCTGTCCGCTCCTAGCTGGACCGAGATGATGACGCCTCTGCACAGGGCCTGGTGCGACCGGGGGAACGCCGGGCAAAATGCAGACATGGCGCGTATCGCCAGAAGCTGGCACGGGTTGCTCTGTCCGCTCCTCTCATTCTGGATCACAGCCTCAAGCTCAAGAAAGGCGGCGACAGGCGGCCTTCTGATCTGGAGGGGATTATGAAAAAGGCGTCCAATATTCTGCTCGCGTCCATCGTCTCAACGATCGCGCTTGCGTCTGCAGCCAATGCGCAGACGGCGGCGGCGGACACGCCCCCCCCGCCTGCCGAAGCCGACTATTATGCCAACGAGATCATCGTTACCGCGCAGAAGCGTTCCCAGTCGGTGAACGACGTTGGGCTTTCGATCACCGCCGCCACGGGGGAGCAGCTTATGCAGGCTGGGGTCCGTGACACTGCCGACCTGGTGAAGATCACGCCCGGCCTACAGTTTGCCAAAAGCCAGGACGGAACGCCTGTGTTTACGCTGCGCGGCGTCGGCTTCAACGACTATACGCTCGGCGCGAGCCCGGCCGTCAGTGTTTATGTCGATCAGGTGCCGCTGTCCTACAGCGTCTTTACGAAAGGCGCGACGCTCGACCTCGAACGGGTCGAGGTCCTGAAGGGGCCACAGGGGCTGTTGTTCGGCCAGAACTCGACCGGCGGCGCAATCAACTATATCGCCGCCAAGCCCAGTGACGCACTCGAAGCGGGCTTCAGCGCGTCCTATGGCCGGTTCAAGACCTTCGAGGGCTCGGCCTTTGTCAGTGGTCCGGTGAGCGACACGCTGCAAGTGCGTGCATCGGCGGCGACCACGCAGTCGGGTGCGTGGCAGCGCAGTGTGACCCGCAATGCGGAACTCGGCCGCCAGAAATTTTACCAGGGCCGCTTTCAGGCTGAATGGACGCCATCGGACAAGTTGTCGATCCTGTTCAGCGCGAACGGCTGGCGCGACGATGGTGACACGCAGGCAGGCCAGCTCGTTGGCACCAAGTTGCAGCAGACCGTCTCGCCCGCGAATCCGGTTGTCGTGGCGAACCGCGTCGCCGCGTTCCTGAGCTATCCGCTTTCCAACCAGAATGCCCGTACCGCCGATTGGGACAGCGATCGCTCGCTCAAGCACAACGACCATTTTTATCAATTCTCTCTGAGGGCCGATTATGACCTCAACGACGACATCACGCTGACGTCGCTCAGCGCCTTTTCCAAATATGAAGAGCATTTCGGGGTGGATCGCGACGGCACCACGCTCAAGAATGCAGGCGTTAATGACAATGGCAGCGTGAAGACCTATTATCAGGAGCTTCGCCTTGCCGGTAAGACTGACCGGCTCAACTGGCTGGCCGGCGCGAATTACGCGCAGAACAAGGTCTTCAGTGCGAATGACATTCTGACGGGGGATTCGACCAACACCGCAATTCTGCCAGGCGGGCCCTTCATCGCCATCTCGACGACCACGATCACCCAGAACATCCGCGATAGTGCCGTGTTCGCCAATGCCGAATATGAGCTGACCGACAAGCTATCGGTCCTGGCCGGGGCACGTTATGCGGAATCGAAGAACCGCTTCACTTCGTGCATGCGCGGCGACGCCGGAATGCAGGCGACCTTCGGCTTCTTCTCCAACCTGATCGGCGGCACGACCGGCGGTCCGGTCGACGGCACGACCTGCCTCAACCTCAGCGCAAGCACGTTCCGGGTGATCCGCACGCCCTTCCAGGACAACCAGAACCAGCACAACACCTCGTGGCGCGCGGGCCTCAACTATAAGCCTGATCGCGATACGCTGTTTTATGGCCTGATCTCACGCGGGTATAAGTCGGGCAGCTTCCCCACCGTGCCTGCGTCGACGACCGCGCAGTTCGCACCGGTTACCCAGGAAGCGGTCACTGCCTTCGAATTGGGCGCGAAGCTCTCGCTGCTCGACCGCAAGCTGCAGGTCAATGCTGCAGTCTTCCATTATGATTACAAGAACAAGCAGGTTCGGGGCATCATCATCGATCCGATCTTCAACCAGCTCGAGCAGCTGGTGAATATCCCGAAATCGCGGATAAATGGCGCCGAGTTCGAAATGGTGCTGACCCCAACCCGCAGCCTGACACTGCGCGGCGGCGCGACCTATATCGACTCCAAGGTGAAGCGCTTCGTCGGCATTAACAACGACCGGGTGGTCGGCGACTTCGCCGGTTCGGCACTGCCCTTCTCGCCAAAATGGTACGGCGTCGCCTCTGCCAATTACGAAGTTCCGGTCAACGACAGGCTGAACGCCTTTGCCGGTACAAACATCCTCTACAACAGCAAGACGAGTTCGACGCTTGGCGATCCTGCCTCCTCGCGGATCAAGTCCTTCACGACCGTCGATGTCCGGGCGGGCGTGAAATCTGCGAATGACGTCTGGAGCTTCGCCGTCTGGGGCCGCAACATCTTCAACAGCTATTATTGGTCGAACCAGTTCGTCACCCAGGACGTGACCGTCCGCTACGCTGCAAAACCGGCTACTTATGGCGCAACGCTAAGCTTCAATTTCCGATAGGTTCGACCAGGCTTTGCCTCAGCTTTGCTGAAACGGCGGTACCGGCCCGCTCCCCCGCCCAACCTCCTGATCCAGCCGAATATATAGGGAGGTTGGGCGGGGGAGCGCCGGTACCGCTTCCACGTCAGTGGAACAGACTCTAGGCGCCGCTGAAGAGAGCGGCGCGCTTTTCCCGAAATGCGGCGACTCCCTCGGCGAAGTCCTTCGTGTAACCCGCGTGCTTCTGGTTATCGGCCTCGATTTCCAGAACCGCTTCAAGCGGCTTGTCAAAGGCGTCCGACAACGCACGGCGGATCATGCCGAGCGCCTGTGTCGGCCCCTTTGCCAGCCGGCGGGCCAGTGCGTCAGCTTCCCCGATCAGCGCATCATCATCGACGGCCTTGTAGATCAGCCCCCATTCCGCTGCTGTGTCGGCAGGGATGCGCTCGCCCAACATCATCATCTCGGCCGCGCGCGCACGTCCGATGCCGTTGGCGAGGAACCAGGTTGCGCCTGCGTCGGGCACCAGGCCGATATTGACGAACGCCTGAAGGAAATAGGCCGATCGTCCCGCCAATATGAAGTCGCCCGCCAGCGCGACCGAGCAGCCCGCGCCGGCTGCGGCGCCCTGGACGGCGGTGACGATCGGCAGCGGGAAGTCGGCCAACTTCAGCATCAACGGATGATAATATTCGCGCAGCAGCACGCTCAGGTCATGCGGACCATCGCCCTTGTCGTCGAAGCTCAGATCCGCACCCGAGCTGAAACCGCGCCCCGACGCTGTAAGCAGGATCGTACGCGCGCCGTCCGCGATGCTGCGATCAAGGGCTTCCATCAGTTCGGTCAGCATCGCTTCGCTTAAAGCGTTCAGCCGTTCCGGACGGTTCAGGGTGATCGTCGCTACCCCCTGGTCCACGCCGTAGAGGATCGTTTCGAAGCTCATCCCTCATCCTTCTTGTCGCGGCGTCCGCTCAATTCAGTACAGTCGCCAATCGCGACCGTATCAGCTGCTCGGCATCGCCGATGATCCGGTCGATCAGTTCCGCGACGCTGGGTATATCATGGATGATGCCCTGGACCTGTCCAGCCCATAGCAGGCCGGCTTCAAGATTTCCGGTTTCGAGCAGTTCGCGGCCCTTCGCGCCCCGCACCAGCGGTGCGACATCCTCGAAGGTCGCGCCGGGCTGTGCGAGCCGGCGGACGACTTCGTCGGAAACGCCGGTCTTGCTGACGCGCGCGGTGTTGCGGAGCGAGCGGAAGATCAGATTGGTCGCGCGTTCATCATTGTCGACGATCAGCCGTTTGACGTTGTCGTGGATCGGCGCTTCCTTCGTGGCGCAGAAGCGGGTGCCCATGTTGATCCCTTCCGCGCCCAAAGCGAGTGCGGCGACAAGCCCGCGGCCATCGCCGAAGCCACCCGAGGCGATCATCGGGATCTTAACCTTGTCCGCCGCCGCGGGGATCAGGATCAGCCCGGGGATATCATCCTCACCGGGATGGCCCGCGCATTCGAAGCCGTCGATCGAGATCGCATCGACCCCCATCCGTTCGGCCGACAAGGCGTGACGAACCGCCGTGCACTTGTGGATGATCTTTACGCCATTGGCCTTCAGATGGGCGATATGATCATGCGGCTTGTGTCCGGCGGTTTCGACGATCGTCACCCCGCTATCGATGATCGCCTGGCGATATTCGGCATAGGGCGGCGGCGTCATCGTCGGCAGGATCGTCAGGTTCACCCCGAACGGTTTGTCGGTCATCGACCGGCATCGCGCGATTTCCGCGCTGAGTGCATCGGGCGTGGGCTGGGTGAGCGCGGTAAGGATACCGAGCCCACCCGCATTGGAAACCGCCGCCGCCAGTTCGGCGCGGCCGACCCATTGCATGCCGCCCTGGACGATCGGGTGTTCTATGCCGAAAAGCTCGGTGAACCGCGTCCGAAGCGCCATGTCAGAGCGCCTCGATGATCGTCACATTGGCGATGCCGCCGCCTTCGCACATCGTCTGCAGGCCATAGCGCTTGCCGCGCGCGCGCAGCGCGTGGACCAGCGTCGCCATCAGCTTCGTGCCGCTCGAACCCAGCGGGTGGCCGAGCGCGATCGCGCCGCCATTGACGTTGAGCTTCGCGGGATCGGCGCCGATCTGCTGCAGCCAGGCGAGTGGAACCGGGGCGAAGGCCTCGTTCACCTCATAGAGATCGATGTCGTCGATGCTCATGCCGGCGCGTTCGAGCGCGCGCCGCGTGGCGCGGATCGGCTCGTCGAGCATGATCACGGGATCTCCCGCCGTGACCGTGACATTGTGGATGCGCGCGAGCGGTGTCAGACCATGTTGTTTCAGCGCCCGCTCGTTGACGACGAGCACGCCCGATGAGCCGTCGGCGATCTGGCTGGCATTGGCGGCGGTCAGTTTGCCGTCCTCGCGCAACAGCTTCACCGCGCGCAGCGATTCCATCGAGGCGTCGTAGCGAATACCCTCATCGGTGACATGCAGCGATCGGTTGCCGTCCGCGTCCACTACCTCGAGGGGAACGATCTCCTGATCGAAGGCGCCGGCCTTCGTGGCGGCCGCCGCGAGCTGGTGGCTGCGCAGCGAGAAGGCATCGAGGTCGTCGCGTTCGAAGCCATATTTCTCGACCATCATATGCGCGCCGACGAACTGGCTGAACTCCTTCACGCCGTAGCGGTTCAGGATCCGGTCGGTGAACGGCATGCCGAGGCCGGCCTGGGCGGGCAGCACGGTGGGGGTGCCCATAGGAACCCGCGTCATGCTTTCGACGCCGGCGGCGATCACCACGTCCTGGGTGCCGCTGAGCACCGCCTGCGCGGCGAACTGCAGCGCCTGCTGCGAACTGCCGCACTGGCGGTCGATTGAAACCGCCGGAACGCTGTCGGGCAGCCGCGACGCCAGCACCGCGTTGCGGCCGATATGGAAGCTCTGCTCCCCCGCCTGGCCCACGCAGCCCATGATGACATCCTCGACCGCCGCAGGATCGATGCCGCTACGGTCGACCAGCGCGTTGAGCACCTCGCCCGCCATGTCGGCGGGGTGCCATGCCGCGAGTTTGCCGCCGCGACGGCCACCGGCGGTGCGCACCGCCTGAACGATATATGCTTCAGCCATGATGTCTTACTTTCTCTGTTGAAGGCGTTGAAAGGCGCGCCGAAGCTGAGCCCGCAGGTTCATCGCACGGCATCCATATTCTGCCGCGCGAGCCGCGAAAGCTCCGGAAACGCCTTGGCGCGCTCGCGTGCATGTTCTGAAGCAGCGGTACCGCGAATGACGCGGCCTTTGATGCCGTGGAAGATTGCCGCGAGGCGAAAGAAATTGAACGCGATATAGAAGGCGTAATCGGGAATGCCCGCCCGCCCGGTCCGGGCACAATAGACGTCGATATAATCCGCCTCGGACGGGATGCCCAGCGCCGCGACATCGGCGCCGCCCAGCCCGGCGACGATATGCGGCGGCATCCGGTACATCATCGCGTGATAGGCGAAATCGGCGAGCGGATGGCCCAGCGTCGACAGTTCCCAGTCGAGCACCGCAAGCACTTTCGGCTCGGTCGGGTGAAAGATCATGTTGTCGCAGCGATAGTCGCCATGGACGATCCGGGTCTCGTCGCCGGCAGGAATGTTGCGCGGCAGCCATTCGACCAGTGCGTCCATGTCGGGATCGCGGCCGGCTTCGGCATCATCGAGATATTGTTTCGTCCAGCGGGCGATCTGGCGCTCGAAATAATTGCCGGGCTTGCCGTATTCCGACAGGCCGACCGCAGCATAATCGATCCCGTGCAGCGCCGCGATCGTCGCGTTCATCGCGTCGAAATAGCGGTGTCGCTCGCTTGTCGCCACGTCCGGAAAGGTCGCATCCCAGAAGATGCGGCCCTCGACACAGTCCATCACATAGAAGGATGTGCCGATCACCGCTTCATCGGTGCACAGCCCATGGACGTGCGCGACCGGGAAGCCGACGGTGCCGAGCGCCGACAGGGCCTTATATTCCCGGTCGACGGCATGCGCGCCCTTCACCAGCTGGCCCGGCGGCTTGCGGCGCAGCACATAGTTTTTTGCCGGGCTCACGAGCCGGTAGGTCGGGTTGGACTGGCCGCCCTTGAACTGTTCGACGGTCAGCGGTCCGGCATAGCCGTCGACATTGCGCGTCATCCAGCCAGCGAGCGCGCGTTCGTCAAAGCGGTGTGCCTCGCGAACCGCTGTGGTGCCGCTATTGTCCGAAGCAGCGAGTCCGCTCATGCCTGGCTGGCTTTCCAGTCGCGCTTGATCTTCTTGGCAAGCGACCATTTATGAACTTCGGTCGGGCCGTCATAGATACGGAAGGCGCGGATTTCGCGGAACACCTGCTCGACGATGCTGTCGCGCGCCACGCCGGCGCCGCCCATCACCTGGACGCAGCGATCGGCGATCCGGAACAGGGCTTCCGAAACCGCCACCTTCGCCATCGAACTCTCGGCGGTACCGAGCGATCCGCCATCGAGAACCGAGGCGCACCAGTCGATCATCAGTTCGGCCTGTTTCAGGTCGATCAAATTGTCGGCGAGCTGGAAACCAACGCCTTCATGATCGACGAGCTTCTTGCCAAAGGCTTCGCGTTCGCACGTATAAGCTGTGGCGATCTCGTTCGCGCGGATGCACGCGCCCAGCCAGCGCATGCAGTGAGACAGGCGTGCCGGGCTGAGGCGGATCTGGGCATATTTGAAGCCCTCGCCGCTCTCGCCCAACATCTGGTCGTTCGGGACGCGCAGATTCTCGATCGTGACGACGGCATGACCGCCCGGCATCGAGCTGTCGATCGTGTCGAGCACGCGTTCCAGCCGGATCGCGGGATCGGGCAGGTCGACAAGGAACATGCACGCGCCATCGTCGGACTTCGCCATTACGATGCCGACCTTAGCGCCTTCGGCTCCGGTGATGAACGCCTTGCGACCGTTGATCACCCAATCGTCGCCGTCGCGGCGCGCGGTGGTCTGCAGCATCGACGGATCGGAGCCGGCGCCGCCGTCCTCGGCCGGCTCTGTCATGAAGAATGCCGATCGCGCGTGACCATCGACGAGCGGTGCGAGAAAGTGTCGCTTCTGTTCTGCGCTGCCGACCTTGCCGAGCAGGTACATATTGCCTTCGTCGGGGGCAGCAGTGTTCACGGCGACCGGCCCCAGCGGCGACAGTCCGGATGCCGTCAGCACCACTGCGGTCTCGCGCTGGGTGAGATGGATGCCGTCGGCGAGGATGTGCGGCGTCAGCACGCCCGCCTGGCGCGCCAGATCGCGGAGCTCCGCGACCAGATCATCGGACGGGCCGTGGGGGCCACAGCGCGGATCGCGCTCATAGCCGGCCACGACATCGCGTACGAAGGCCTCGACCTTCGCCGCGATTGCCGCCGTGCGTTCGCTGCCGGCACCGGTCATTTAGGCGACATTCGGATCGCACCGTCGAGCCGGATCGTCTCGCCGTTCAGCATCGGGTTCTCGACGATCGCGCGCACCAGATGGGCAAATTCGGACGGATCACCCAGTCGGCTTGGGAAGGGCACCTGCCGGCCGAGCGCGTCCCGCGCCTCGTCGGGGAGATTGTTCATCAACGGCGTGAGGAACAGGCCCGGCGCGATCGTGACGACGCGGATGCCGCTCTGCGCCAGATCGCGCGCGATCGGCAGGGTCATGCCGACGATGCCACCCTTGGAGGCCGAATAGGAGACCTGGCCGATCTGGCCTTCAAACGCCGCGACTGACGCGGTGTTGATGATGACGCCCCGCTCCTCACCGATCGGCTCGGCTTCCGACATGCGCGCCGCGACCTTGGAGAGGACGCTGAACGTGCCGATCAGATTGATCTCGATGATCTTGCGGAACAGCTCGATCGAGTGCGGCTTGCCTTTGCTGACCGTCTTGGCCGGTGCGCCGGTGCCGGCGCAGTTGACCAGGACCCGCGTGGGACCATGCTTCGCTTCCGCAGCCGTGATGGCCGCCTCGACGCTCGCCTCGTCGGTGACGTCGGTCCGCACGAACAGACCGCCAAGTTCGCCGGCAAGGCTTTCGCCCAGGTCGGCGTTCAGATCGAGGATGGTGACCTTCGCGCCGTGCGCGGCCAGCAGCCGCGACGTGGCGGCGCCAAGACCGGATGCGCCGCCCGTGACGATGGCGGCGATGTTGTTGATGTCCATATCTGCTTCCCTGCTCCAGTAAATATTGCGTGATGCCCGCGTCAGACCGCGCGGCTGTCCGCGGTCGCGGCGAGCCTTCGCCCCTGCGGGCGGATCAGGTGGTCGACAGTCCCCCGTCGCACGGGATCGCGACGCCGGTCATGAATGCCGAGGCCTGCGATGCCAGGAACACCGCGACGCCGCCAATGTCGCCGGTACGGCCGAGGCGGCCGAGTGGGATTTCGTCGAGGATACGGTCGCCGAGCTCGTCGATTGACGCCTCGGTCATCTTGCTGCGAAAAAATCCCGGAGCGATCGCGTTCACCAGGATATGCTCGCGCGCCAGCCGCTTGGCGAGATGGCGGGTGAGCATCAGGCAACCTGCCTTGGACGCGGAATAGGCATAGGATTCGAAGCGGGGCGGGGTCATTCCGTCGATCGACGCGATGTTGATGATCCGCGCCGGTTCATCGGGCGAGGCCGCCCGCCGCAGCGCCGGAAGAAGCCGCTGGGTCAGCATGAACGGTGTCTTGAGATTCAGGTTGATCGTCTTGTCCCAGCCGCTTTCCGGAAAATCGTCGAGCGGTGCCCCCCAGGTGGCCCCGGCATTGTTGACGAGTACATCAAGGCCATCTGGTTCGGCGTCGATCGCCTTTGCGATGCCCGCAATGCCGTCCGCTGTCGCGAGGTCGAACGGTAGCGCCCGGCACTGGCCGCGCTCGGAAAGCTCGGCGGCCAGCCCCTCGCACATCGCCGCATTGCGCGACGATATGATCACCCTTGCGCCGTTGTCGACGAAGGTCCGGGCGATCATTTCGCCGATGCCGCGACTGCCGCCGGTGACCAGGACGGTCTTGTCGCGGACGTCGAACAGCGCGGTCAGGTCCCCGCTCATACGCTGTAGACGTCGAGGACGTTGGGGATGACGTCATTGTGCAGGATCACCTTGCGGCTGGCGATCTTGAGCGCGCCGTCGGTCGGCCGCAGGACGTGGGTCTGCTGTCCGAAAAAGCAGTGCGCTACTGCCAGTTTGTAATTGTGCACCGTCCAGTTCGAATCGACCTGAATATCGCCATTGGGGAGATCCAGGACGCGCCCGATGCTGGTCATGTGGCAGGTGCGCGGAAGCGGTGTCGATGCCAGCGAGCGCTCGGTGCGGATTCGGTAGACGCGATCCTCGAGCCCCGAGCGGTTCGAATAATAGATCAGCGACATTTCACGCTGCGGATCGGACGTCAGCGTATATTCGTCCTTCCAGCAAGGCAGCCAATAGACCGCGTCGGGCGCATAGAGGTCGAGCCAGGCGTCCCACTCGCGCTGGTCGAGCAACCAGCCTTCGAGCCCGACCAGATCGCGCGCCTTTTCGTGCAGCGAAGACGACATCAGTTTCCACCCTCATGCTGGCTGTCGGAAGCCCCGATCCCCTGCAACAGCAGCTTCAGCCACTGCCGGTGCTGGTTCAGGTAGATTCCCTCATCCTGGAGCCCGGTGCCGCCAAATTGCGGCTCGAAGCCGAGCTTGTGCGCGCGCTCGTCCGCACCGACGACAAGATGCTTGGAGCCGCGCGAGATGTCGCTCCACTCCGCCCCGCGCGCCTTCAGGCCCTCCTGCGTCGCGTTGAACGCCGCAAGATCGTCGGGTGTCGCCATGCCCGATGCGTTGAAGAAATCCTCATATTGGCGGATGCGCTTCGCGCGGAGTTCGGGCGTGTCGCATTTGGGAGCGAATGCGAAGGCGCGGACTTCGGTCTTGTCGATCGACAAGGGGCGAAACATGCGGATCTGGCTGCTCATCTGGTCCATCAGGAACAGGTTCGGGAAGATGAACAGATTGCGCCAGCAATCGGTCATCCATTTCGCCCGGTCCTCGCCGAATTTTTCGACATGGCTGGGCCGCGACGCATAAGCGGGGCGAACTTCCGGATTGGGGGACTCGTTCCAGAGCACGACATGGCCGTTCTCGAACGCATAATAGCCGCCCGGATAGTCGCTGAACCGGCTGACATCGATCGGCTGCAGCACGTCGTCGGACTTGGCCATGCGCTGACGATTGTTCGTCGTCAGCACATAATTGCCGTGGATCATGCCGACATGATAGCCATCGACACCGTTCTCGGCCTGCAGTTTCCAGTTGCCGTCATAGGTATAGGCCTGGGGACCGGGGATGACCTCGATCTCACCGTTGGGATCCTGGTCCACGACGAGGTCGATGAACGTCTTCGATGCGCCGAGATGGTCCGAAAGTGACGGCACGTCCGCGTTCAGGCTCGCGAAGATGAAGCCGCGATAGCTTTCGACCTTCGGCACCGGCCGCAGATTATGGTTTTCCTTCTCAAAGCCATCGCCATAGCCCGCCGTCTGGATGTCGCCGCAGCTCACCAGCCGGCCGTCATTCTGATAGCTCCAGCCGTGAAACGGGCACACGAACAGCTTCTTGTTGCCGCAGCTCATCAGTTCGAGCGCGGCGCCGCGGTGCTGGCACGCGTTGAGAAATGCGACGATTTCCCCCGTCCTGGAGCGGGTCAGGATGACCGGCTGACGGCCGATATAGCTCGTGATGAAATCGTTCGGGCTGGCGATCTGGCTCTCGTGCGCGATAAAAACCCAGCTACCCTCGAAGATATGCTTCATCTCCAGCTCGAAGATGTCTTCGTCGGTGAACATTCGCCGGTTGATGCGGAACAGGCCTTCCTCAGGCTGTTCATCGATCAGGCTGGTGAGATATCCTGCCTCTATCATCTTGGCTCCTCCGAACAGGAAGCGACATATGCTGCGGGAGAGCCGCTTGTCGCGTCGTTTCGTGCATGCTAGCATGCATGATCTTTGCACTTCAAGAGGGTTAGGATAGCGAATAGAAGGTCGCGTGGGACGGTAGATAATTAGGTGCGTCCGCTGGCTCGAAAGCCTGGCGCATTATGAGGTGATCGATGTCGAAGGCACGGCCAAGGCTGACGGATGATTCTGCATCGCTTGCTGTTGCGGATGTGGGGGCCAGCGACGGGGAAGGCGGCGGGCTGACGCGGATGTTGGAGGCCGGTGCGCAGGCCTCGGCCGTGCGCAACACCGATCCGTCCGGTAAGGCCGGCCAGATTGCGGCCGAGCTGGAGCGGCGGTTGTTGCTGGGCGAATACCGCTTTGGTCAGGCGCTTTCGATCGTTCAGTTGGCCAAGCAGTTCGACGCGAGCCGTCAACCGGTCAGCGTGGCCATCTCGCATCTGCGCAGCAGCGGATATGTCGAGGTGATCCCGCAGGTGGGCTGTCGCGTGGTTGCCCCCTCGGTACGCGAGATCGCTGATTTCTTCGTTGCGCTGGGCAAGATCGAGAGCGCGGTGTCGGGGTTCGCGGCAAGCCGCCATGTCGCCGGCGAAGCTGAAGCTCTGATCGCCATTGCATCGCGGGCCGAACCGAAGTCGATGGCGAACCTCGCCGAGCGGCAGAATTATCTGCGCGACGTCGCCGAATATCATGACCAGATCTGGAGGATGGCGCGCTCCCCCGCGCTGCATAACCGTCTTAGCGGCCTGCGACGGTTGTCGAGCTTCTATCTTTGGCAGGGGACGCCCACTCTGGTTCCGCAATCCGCTCAGCGGCTGATCGCGGAGCGGCGGGAAATCGCGCTGACGATCCGGGATCGTGATGTGAAACGGACCGAAGAGCTGATGGAGCGGCACATCAGCCAAAAACCTTATGTGAACGGGATCCTCTGAAAGACAGGGTTCGCCGTTCCGGATAAATGGCTGCGCCCTTGGCAGGTGGGGCGGACGGGGCACGTCCGTCGCGCTTCCGGCGCATGCCTTCACGTCGATACTATCGGATGGAGAGGCTATGTTCAGATTGGACGGCAAGGTTGCGGTTGTCACAGGCGGGGCCGCGGGTATCGGAGCTGCGACGGTGCGTATCATGGCGGCGCTCGGTGCGCAGGTTGTGATCGCCGATGTCGACGAGGCGGGCTCGAAGGCCCTCGCCGATGAGCTTTCCGCGCAGGGCGCGGGCGTCATCGCCTTCCGCGCGGACATATTGGTCGAGGACGACATCCGCGCGATGATCGACGCGGCGGTACACAGCTTCGGCGGGCTGGACATATTGCACAACAATGCGGGCATTCCGCGGACGATCGCGCCCGATTGCGAGATTGCCGACATGACGCTCGACTGGTGGTACAAAACGCTGTCGGGACATCTCACCAGCGCGATGCTGGGCTGCAAATATGCCATCCCGCGGATGATCGCCCGTGGCGGCGGCGCCATCGTCAACACCTCGTCGAGCAGCGCGCTCGCCGCGACGGTCGACCTGCCGGCCTATGGGGTTGCCAAGGCCGGGCTCCATCAGCTGACCCGCGAAGTGGCGGCGACCTATGGGCGGAACAATATCCGCTGCAACGCGGTCGTTCCCGGCGCGGTGCTGACCGAGCGGGGACGCAAGACCCTGCCACCCGACATCTTCCAGCTGTTTGCGACCGAGACGGTATTGCCCCGGCTGGCCGAGCCTGAGGATATCGCCAATGTCGCGGTCTTCCTCGCATCGGAAGCCTCCGCGATGATCACCGGGCAGGCGATCACGGTCGATGGCGGCATGATGACCAAGCTGCCCTATTGGGAGCCGAAGATGCGGGCGCGGCTTGGCGATCAGTTCGACGCGACCACCCACAAATATGAGGACTCCCAGAAGGGCTAGCTTTGAGCAATCCCGGCTGGCAGCTGGAATTGCAAAAAGGCAACGGGGCTTGCAGCTTTATTCTGGCATGCTACCATGCATAGCGTTGACATGCATCATAGCGGATCAAGCACGTAACGCCGTCCCAGAGCGCGGCCTGTGTGTGGGAGCAGGATAGATATGACGATCATAACCGAGCTGGGCTATCTCGGCCTCAACGTCTCAGACCCCGATGCGTGGCGGAAGTTCGCGACTGAAGTGGTCGGCCTCGAGCTGCTGGATGAGGGCGAGGGCGAGGGCGATCGTTTCTATCTGCGGATGGATTATTGGCACCATCGGTTCGTAGTGCACGGTTCGACCGAGGACGATCTGGCCTATATCGGATGGCGCGTGGCGGACGAGGCTGCGCTCGGCGAAATCCGCAAGCGGCTCGATGGCGCGGGATATGCGTATCGGGTGGCCACGATGGAAGAGGCCGCAGAGCGCCGGGTCCTGGGGTTGATCAAGCTTGAAGATCCGTCAGGTAATCCGACCGAGATCTTCTTCGGGCCGCTCATCGATGCCCATCTTCCCTTCCATCCGGGCAGGCGGATGCATGGCCGCTTCGTCACCGGTGCCGAAGGGCTGGGCCATGCGCTGATCCATTCGGACGATCCGGTCGAATCGCACCGCTTCTATTCGCTGCTCGGCCTGGAAGGCGCGGTGCAATATCATCTGAAGTCACCCAAGGGGACGGTGCAGCCGGTGTTCATGCACTGCAATGACCGCCAGCATTCGCTTGCGTTCGGTGTCAACGGCGACAAGCGGCTCAACCACCTGATGCTCGAATATGCGGAGTTGAATGACCTGGGCAAGGCGCATGACATCGTCCGCTCGCAGGGCATCGACGTGGCGCTGCAACTCGGCAAGCATGCGAATGATGGGGCGCTGACCTTCTATTTCGTGACGCCCTCGGGCTGGCTTCTGGAGCTCGGCTGGGGGGCGGCAAAATCCTTCAAGCAGCAGCAATATCATCTCAACGACGTCTTCGGTCACGGCATCGAGGTGTCCGGGATGCACGACGTGGAGCTATAGGCTCCCGGCATTGGAGCGGGGCCGCGTTTCATCGCGGCGTCGCGGATCATTTCGCTTCGGCCCTCATGGGCATGGCGGCGCCAAGATGTCTGCGGCTGCTTGCGGACATCGCGCTATTATATGGACTGGGTAGCTAGAAATGTCCTTGATCCTGTCCCGTCGGGACATCGATTTCCTTCTGTTCGAGTGGCTCGATGTCGAGGCGTTGTTCGAACGTCCGCGCTATGCCGATCATGATCGCGATACCGTCAATGCGACGCTCGATCTGTGCCAGTCGATGGCCGAAGAATTGTTCGCGCCGCATAACAAGTCTGCTGACCATGACGAGCCGGTGATGCAGGCCGATGGCAGCGTGCTGCTGCCGGCGGAGATCAAGACGGCGCTGGATGCGCTCGGTGCGTCAGGCATGCTCGGAGCATCGCAGGGCGTCGAATATGGCGGGACGCAACTGCCCTTCGTCGTCGACAAGGCGGCGTTTGCATGGCTGCAGGCCGCCAATCCGGGAACGGCCGGCTATGCGCTGCTGACGATGGCGGCGGCCAACCTCCTGATCGAACATGGCTCGGAAGAGCAGATCGAGCTTTATGCGAAGCCGCTGCTCGAAGGGCGCTATTTCGGCACGATGTGCCTGTCCGAGCCGCAGGCGGGATCGTCGCTCGCCGATATCCGGACCCGGGCCGTGTCGCAGGCCGATGGCAGCCACCGGCTGTTCGGCAACAAGATGTGGATTTCGGGCGGAGAGCAGTCGCTCTCGGAGTCGATCGTCCACCTTGTCCTGGCGCGGACCGAGGGCGCGCCCGCTGGCGTCAAGGGGCTGTCGCTGTTCATCGTGCCGCGCGACCTGCCGGCCGGAGAGGGCCGCGAGCGCAACGACGTCGCGCTCGCCGGGCTGAATCACAAGATGGGACAGCGCGGCACGGTCAACACCCTGCTCAACTTCGGCGAGGGCCGCTATCTGCCCGGCGGCCAGCCCGGCGCGATCGGCTATCGGATCGGCAGCGAGGGCCAGGGGCTGGGGATCATGTTCACGATGATGAACGAGGCCCGGATCGCCGTCGGCACCAGCGCGGCCGCGATTGGCTACACCGGCTATCTCCATGCGCTCGATTATGCGCGCACGCGGCCGCAGGGCCGCCCGGCCGGAGCGAAGGACGCGAACGCGCCGCAGGTGCCGATCGTGCGCCATGCCGATATTCGCCGAATGCTGCTGACGCAGAAGGCCTATGTCGAAGGCGCGTTGGGTCTCAATCTCTACTGCGCCCGGCTCGTCGACGATCTGCGGAGCGGTCCCGAGGGCGAACGCGAGGCAAAGGCGCTGTTGCTCGACCTGCTGACGCCGATCGCGAAGAGCTGGCCGTCGCAATTCTGCCTGGAGGCGAACAACCTCGCGATCCAGGTTCATGGCGGTTATGGCTACACCCGCGACTATAATGTCGAGCAATTCTACCGCGACAATCGGCTCAATCCGATCCACGAGGGTACCCACGGCATCCAGGCGCTCGACCTGCTCGGCCGCAAGGTCGTTATGAAGGGAGGCGCGGCGCTGGAGGTCTTCCGGACCACTGTGGAGGCCAGTTGTGCCCGCGGCAGCGCGATGGGCGGCGATGCTGCCGAACATGCCGACGCGGTCGGCGCGCTGCTGACGCGGGTCTGCGCGACGACCGCCCGGCTCCACCAGCTTGACGACGCCGAACTCAGGCTCGCCAACGCTGCGGTCTATCTGGAACTGTTCGGCCACCTCACCCTGTCGTGGATCTGGCTGGAACAGCTGATGGCGGCGGCGGGCAAGGCGGGCGATTTCTATGACGGGAAGCGTGCTGCTGCGCGCTTCTTCCGCAAATGGGAACTGCCCAGGACCGGGCCGATGATCGACTTGCTTGAAAGCTTCGATCGCACCACCCTGGACCTGGAGCCTGGCTGGCTGTGACAATCCGGCCGAGCCATATGCAAAGAATGGGAGATTAGGGATGGATCTTGGGATTGCGGGCCGTACCGCTATCATATGTGCTTCGAGCCGCGGGCTGGGCAAGGCCTGTGCGGAGGCCCTGGCCGGTGCGGGCGTAAATCTGGTCCTGACTGCCCGGAGCGAAGGGCCGCTTGCCGAGACTGCGGCCGAATTGCGCGATCGGTTCGCGGTCAATGTCACGACGGTTGCTGCCGATGTCACGACCGACGAGGGTCGGGCGGCGATCGTCGCGGCCTGTCCCACCCCGGACATCCTGATCAACAATGCCGGCGGCCCGCCGCCGGGCGATTGGCGCCAGTTCGAGCGCGATGACTGGCACAAGGCGGTCGAAGGGAATCTTCTTTCGGCGGTCTTCCTCATGCGCGAATATATCGATGGCATGGCCGAGCGCGGCTTCGGCCGGATCGTCAACATCACCTCGGCGATGGTGAAGATGCCGAACCCGGTGCTGAGCATGTCGGTCGCCGCGCGGCTGGGACTGACCGGTTTCGTCAGTGGTATCGCGCCGACTTACATCGCGCGCGGCGTCACGATCAACAACCTGCTTCCCGAGCAGTTCGACACCGAACGGCTGCGCAAGAACCTGACGTTCATCGCCCAGAAGAACGGTGTTTCGCTGGAGGACGAGATCGCGACGCAGACGCGCACCTCGCCCGCCGGCCGCTTCGGTCGTCCGGAGGAATTCGGCGCTACCTGCGCATTCCTGTGCAGCGCGCATGCCGGCTACATGACCGGCCAGAACATCCTTCTCGATGGCGGTCGCTACCCGGGCATTTTCTGACGCCCCTAGGAGAATATAGTGCTCAGAGCCGTTGACCTGGACGACAAATACGCGCTGGACGAGGGCCTCGCCTATATGACGGGCGTGCAGGCGCTTGTCCGCCTGCCGCTGATGCAGCGCGCGCGCGATCGTGCCGCCGGGTTGAACACGGCGGGTTTCATCTCGGGCTATCGCGGCTCTCCGCTGGGCACCTATGATGATGCCCTGCGCAAGGCCGCGCGCTTCCTCGACCGGGACAATATCAAGTTCCAACCCGGCGTGAACGAGGATCTCGCGGCGACCTCGGTCTGGGGAACCCAGCAGGTCGCGTTGCTGCCCGAGGCAAAGGTGCAGGGTGTCTTCGGGATCTGGTACGGCAAGGGGCCGGGCGTCGATCGCACCGCCGACGTCTTCAAACATGCCAATGCGGCGGGCACGTCGCCCTTCGGCGGAGCGCTGGCCGTCATGGGCGACGATCATGCGTGCCAGTCGTCGACCCTGCCGCACCAGAGCGAACAGATCATGGCCGCGGCGATGATCCCGGTGCTCAACCCGGCCAGCGTCCAGGAGCATCTCGACTACGGCCTGTTGGGCATTGCGCTGTCGCGCTTTTCGGGCTGCTGGGTCGGGTTGAAGGCGACGACCGAAGTGATTGAGAGCAGCGCGGTGGTCGATGTCGACCCCGCACGGCTCCCGATCGTCATTCCCGCCGACATCGATCTGCCGGCGGAAGGCCTGGGCATCCGCTGGCCGGATACGCCGCTCGATCAGGAAAAGCGACTCCATGGCCCGAAGATGGCGGCGGTGCTCGCTTTTGCGCGCGCCAATCACATCGACAAGACCATCGCGCGGAGCGCCGATGCCCGGCTTGGCATTATCACCACCGGCAAGGCCTATGCCGATGTCCGCGAGGCGTTCGATGATCTCAGGATCGGCGATGCGCAACTGGCCGAGCTCGGGATCGCGATCTACAAGGTCGGCATGAGCTGGCCGCTCGAGCCGGAGGGCGTTGCCGCCTTCGCCGAAGGCCTGAGCGACATCCTGGTGGTCGAGGAAAAGCGCAGCCTCATCGAGGAGCAGCTGACGCGCATCCTCTACAATCGCGACAGCCGGCCCAGTGTCGTCGGCAAGCAGGACGAAGCCGGCCACAGCCTGCTGCCCAGCATCGGCGAATTGAATCCGACGATCATCGCCGAGGCGATCGTCGGCCGTCTGGTCGGGCTGCGCGGGCCGCTGCCCGATCTCGAAGATCGGCTGAAGCGGGTTCGCGCAAACAAGGCCGCCGATCTGCCACGGTCGTCGCTCGCACGCACGCCATTCTTCTGTTCGGGCTGCCCCCATAACAGTTCGACCAATGTCCCCGAAGGCAGCCGCGCGATGGCGGGTATCGGCTGTCACGGCATGGCCTATTCGATCCCCGAGCGCCGCACCTCGTTTATCACCCAGATGGGCGGCGAGGGGGCCACCTGGATCGGCCAGGCACCGTTCACGTCCGAAGCCCATGTCTTCCAGAATCTCGGCGACGGCACCTATTTCCATTCGGGGCTGCTCGCGATCCGCGCGGCGGCGGCGGCGGGTGTCAACATCACCTACAAGATTCTGTTCAACGATGCCGTCGCGATGACCGGCGGACAGGAGCATGACGGCGAACTCAACGTGCCGGTGATCACCCGTCAGGTGGCTGCCGAAGGCGCGAAGCGGATCGTCGTCGTCACCGACGAACCCGAGAAATATGACGGGGTGACGGGGCTCGCACCGGGCACGATCGTCCGGCACCGCGACGACCTCGACGCGATCCAGCGCGAGTTGCGCGAGGTCGGCGGCCTGTCGATCATGGTCTACGACCAGACCTGCGCCGCAGAAAAACGCCGCCGCCGTAAGCGCGGCACCTTCCCCGACCCCGACAAACGGGTCCTGATCAACCACCTCGTCTGCGAAGGCTGTGGCGATTGTTCGGTCAAGTCGAACTGCATCTCGGTCAAGCCGCTTGAAACCATGTTCGGGCGCAAGCGACAGATCGACCAGTCGGACTGCAACAAGGATTTCAGCTGTCTCAAGGGCTTCTGCCCCAGCTTCGTGACCGTACGGGGCGGCAAGCTGAAGCGTCAGGCTGCGGCGAACGCGGTCGCCGATCCCTTTGCCGGCCTGCCCGAACCGACGATCGTGCCGACCGGCGATCCCTATAATATCCTTATCACCGGCATCGGCGGCACCGGCGTCATCACGATCGGCGCTTTGCTGGGCATGGCGGCGCACATCGAAGGGAAGGGCGCCACCGTTCTCGATTTCACCGGCCTTGCGCAGAAAAATGGCGGCGTCACCAGCCATGTCCGCATCGCGCCCGATCGCGAGGCGCTGCACGCGGTCCGGATCGGCGCCGGCTCGACCGATCTGCTGCTCGGTTGTGATCTGGTCGTCGCCGCTGGAGACGGCGTGCTCAGCCGGCTCGACAACGGACGGACCACGGCGGTGGTCAATGCGCGCGTCGCCCCGACATCGGCGTTCGTGCGCGACGGAACGATCGATCTTTCCACCGCGGTCGACCGCAAGCGGCTGAACGCCTTTGTCGGCGCCGACAGCGATTTCGTCGATGCGACCGGCCTGGCGACGGCGCTGATGGGCGATTCGATCGCGTCGAACCTGTTCATGCTCGGCTTCGCCTGGCAGCGCGGGTTGATCCCGCTGGGATTCGCCGCGATCGACCGTGCGATCGAACTGAACGGCGTGGCGGTGGGCGCGAACCGCAAGGCCTTCGCCTGGGGGCGGCTGGCGGCGCATGACGCCTCTGCCGTGGCGGCGGTGGCGGCGCCGCCACCGCTTTTTCAGAACGAGCAGCCGGTCCGATTGCCCGACCTTGTCGATAGCCGCGCGGCGGACCTGCTGGCCTATCAGGATCAGCGTTATGCCGATCGGTATCGGGCGCTGGTCGCGGCAGCTGAGGCGGCGGAGCGGCGGGCCGTCGGCACCGCCGGGGCATTCAGCGAAGCGGTCGCGCGCTTCTTCTACAAGCTGCTTGCCTATAAGGACGAATATGAGGTGGCGCGGCTCTATACCGACAATCGCTTCGCCGAGCAGGTCGCCGCGCAGTTCGAAGGCGATTTCAGGCTGGAATTCAACCTCGCTCCACCGCTCTTCTCGAAACGCGATCCGGTCACCGGCCACCTGCGCAAGACGCGCTATGGCCCCTGGATGATGACCGCCTTTCGTGTGCTCGCCCACCTGAAGCGGCTGCGTGGCACGGCGTTCGATATCTTCGGCTATCAGGCGGAACGGCGGCAGGAACGCGCAATGATCGACGATTATGAGCAGCTGATCGGCCAGCTGGCGGCCGGTTTGACGCGCGCCAACCTTGCCGCAGCAGTCGAACTGGCGCGGCTGCCGGATGCCATTCGCGGCTATGGGCATGTCAAGCATGCGAGCATCGAGCAGGCGTCGGCACAGCGGGATCGGCTGATCGCCGAGTTCATGCAGGCGCCGGCAGAGGTCGTGGCTGCGGAATGAACGGCACAAGAAGGATCGAGAGATGGTAAGCGCGCAGCCGGCGTTCACGACGCCGATCGAAGACGACGGGACGGCGCTGGTCGGCCCTTACCGGTCGCCGCGTCAGATGCTGGCGGACCAGGTCTATGACGATCACGCCTCGATCCACGACGATGCGACCGCGCAGAAGCTGGGCTTCAAAGGCGGTACGATCGAGGGGCCGACGCATTTCAGCCTGTTCGCTCCGCTCGGCTTCGCGCTGTGGGGTGAACGCTGGTTGAGCGAAGGATGCCTTTCGGTGTCCTATCGCGCAGCGTGCTACGAGGGCGAGAAGGTCCGCGCCTATGCGGCGAAGCCCGCCACAAATGCCACGCAGGTCGACATCTGGATGCAGCGCGAGGATGGTACCGAGATCCTTCGCGGTACCGCATCGGTCGGATCGGACAATCCGCCGTCTGCCGTCGAACATAAGCTCGCTCAGCTGTCGCCTCCGGACAAGAAGGTGATCCTGCGCGACGTGGAGCCCGGTATGCGCAGGCCTAGGTTGAGCGTTCGCATGGGTGCCGACGATCGGATGGGAAAGCTCTACCCCTTCTCGCTCCGCGACAAGCTGGCCGTGATCACCGAACCATCGCCCTGGTACCAGCCGGATACGACCGCCACGCCATGGTCGCGCAGCGTCATCCCGCTCGAGATGGTCAGCGTGCTGCTCAATCATGTCGCCTCCGACGATCCTTGGACGATCCACGGTCCGACGGTCGACCTCTTCACCGACCAGGAAATCCGACTCATCGACGGGCCGCTGTTCGCCGGCGAAGATTATGAGATCGAACGCGAGGTGGTCGCGATCTCGGGCAGCCGCCGGACCGAAAGCATCTGGATCCGCACGTCGGTCTACCATCCCGGCGCCGATCGGCTGGTGGCGACGATGCTGCTCAGCACGGCCAGCCTCAAGGATTCCTACGCGAATTATGAAAAAGAGGCTGCCGAACTGACGGCATGACGATGGGCGTCAGGCCCGGCGGCCGATCGGAACGGTCATTTGAGAGGAAGAGTAGTGCAGCAGTCTCAGGTGACACCCGTCAGGGCGTGGGCGACCGTGGCGATCCTGAGCGCGCTCTATGTGGTTTCATTCGTCGATCGGCTGGTGCTGGCGCTGCTGGTCGAACCGATCAAGGCGGAACTCGGCGTTAGCGACGTCCAGATCGGCCTGCTGATCGGCACGTCCTTTGCGATCTTCTATTCGCTGGCGGGTCTTCCGATCGCGCGCATTGCCGACACTGGAAACCGGGTGCTGCTGATCACGGCCGGCGCGCTCCTATGGGGTTTGACGACCGCGGGTGCGGCCTTCGCCGACAGCTTCGCAGTGTTGCTGATCCTGCGGATCGGAGTCGCCTTTGGCGAAGCGGCGTTAACTCCGGCGGCGATGTCGCTGATGGGCGACATGTTCACCCATGAGAAGCGCGCCTTGCCCTATAGTGTCTATGTCATGATCGGCGTCTGCGGCGGATCGGCGGCGATGCTGATCGGCGCGTTCGTGCTGGAACAGGTGTCGGGCACGCAATTCATATTGCCATTTCTGAACGGCTTGTCGCCCTGGCGCCTGACGCTGTTCTTCGTGGGCTTGCCGGCGGTTCTGCTGGCGATCGCCATTCCCCTGATCGTCAGGGAGCCCAGGAGGATATTGGCGGCCGGGACGTCCGAACCGCTCACCCGCGAAGTGATCGCGCATCTGCGCGACAATCGGACGACCTATCTCGGTTTCTTCGGGGTGACCGCGATGGTGTCGATCGTGAACTTCAGCGTGCTGGCCTGGTTTCCCTCGCACCTTATCCGCTCCTATGGGCTGCCGCCGGCCACGGCGGGCTATCTGTTCGGCATGTTCGGAGTGGTGGCGAGCATCATCGGCGGGCTGCTTCTGCCCTTCTGCTCGCGGCGTCTGGTCGCCAGTGGCCGGCCCGATGGCCATATCAGGGTGGCGATCGTTGCGCTGATCATCTCGACGCCCTTGCTGATCGCGGCACTGCTCGCGCCCAGCGCGCGCTGGTCGATCGCGCTGGTTGCGGTGCCGCTCGTGTGTCAGCTGGGCCTCGGGATCCTGCTGGCCGCTGTGGCGCCGCTGCTGGCGCCGGCCCGGGTGCGCGCGCAGATGGTTGCGCTTTATTATCTCGTGATCGGCCTGATCGGCCTGGGTGTCGGGCCGCTGCTGGTCGCGGCGCTGTCGGAGGCGCTGTTCCCGCCGGCGCAGGGGATCGGCCGATCGCTTGCCAGTGTCGTCCTGCTGTTCGGGCCTGTGCAACTGAGCCTGCTGTTCTGGTCGCGCGGCGCGTTCGGCCGATCGTACCGCACGGCGGCGGAGACCGAACGATCAGCGGCGCTCGCCTGATCCCGTCGGTGACCCAGGCGCGCTGGAGAGAAGCATATGAACCAGACCAACGATCCCCGTGAGGCCGCCGCCCGGCGGCTGCGTGAAGCCTATGATGCCGGGGCGATCCCGCCGCTGCGCGACTATCTGGCTCCGCTAGACGGAGCGGGCGCCTACGCCGTCCAGCACATCAATACCGCCTATTGGCTGAGCAAGGGGCGGCGCATCGCGGGCTACAAGGTTGGCCTCACATCGGCAGGCATCCAGGCACGACTGGGGGTCGAGACGCCCGATTATGGCGTGCTGTTCACCGATATGCAGATTGCCGATGGCGCTTCGCTATCGCCATCCCGGACGCTGCAGCCGATGGCCGAAGGCGAGATCGCGGTCATCCTGGCCCATGACCTGATCATCAGCGAGCCCACGGACGATGACATCCGCGCGGCGGCGTTGGGGGCTGTGGCGGCGATCGAAGTCGTCGACAGCCGCATCAGCGACTGGAATATCAGTTTCGCCGACACGGTATCCGACAATGGTTCGGCGGCCTATTTCGTTCTCGGATCCGACGTTCTGCCACTGGACAATATCGATCTGTCGCTGTGCGAGATGACGATGACAGCCGGTCAAGCGGTCGTTTCGACCGGGAATGGAGCTGCATCGCTGGGCGACCCCCTCGGGTCAGTCGCCTGGCTTGCGCGGACGCTTCGCGAACGGGGCGAGTTTCTCAGGTCCGGCAACGTCATCCTGACCGGCGCTCTGGGAGCCCCGTTCCGTCTTTCGCCAGGGGACGAAATTGATGTTTCGGTCGATCGGCTGGGGCGCTGCGGGGTCCGCTTCGCCTGATCGAGTTGCGGTTTTTAACGCATGCTGTGGCCGGACCCCATCGCGTCTTTTATCGACCGATTCGGTGATCGAAACGACACCCTAAAACACGTCGTCCTAGCCGTTTGCCCCACGAATTCTAACGTTATGGGAATAGCGGCCTTCATGTGTGCGACCGCAATTCTACAAAATAATTAATGTAAATCAGTGATTTGATGGCCTCTCTAATGGATGGCGCACCAGCGTGCGGGCGTGACAAATTGTATTGCTCACTGCAATATTTGAAGCTAAATTACGAAACATGTTGTAAATTTGCTTCGACCGGATGAAGGTGTCTTCAGCCGTTTCGAGCGGGGCCGGCCAGGGCTTCAAACCTGCAAATCATGCGGGGACCAGCCGGTGGATGAGGGAGAATGGATTTGCCTGGTCTGCTGGACGGTGTTCGTGTTGTAGAGGTGGCGATCTACGCCTTTGTGCCATCTGCGGGAGCGGCGCTGGCGGACTGGGGCGCGGATGTCGTGAAGGTGGAGCACCCGGAAACCGGCGATCCGATGCGCGGCCTGTCGTCCTACGGGATCGCTCCCGGTGACGGCGGCGTCACGACGCTGTGGGAAGTATTCAATCGCGGCAAGCGCAGCGTCGGGGTCGACATCCGGACGCCCGAGGGGCGCGATCTGGTGCTGTCGATGGTCGAACAGGCGGATGTCTTCCTGACCAATTTCATGCAGCCTGCCCGGGCGAAGCTGGGCATCGATGTCGAGGACATCATGGCGCGCAATCCGCGGATCATCTATGGGCGCGGCACGGGGCAGGGGCCATTGGGCCCCGATGCGGACAAGGGCGGTTTCGACGCGCTGTCCTACTGGAGCCGGCCGGGCGCGAGCACCGCATCGATGCCGCCGGATTATGATTTTCCGATCATGCTGCCGGGGCCGGCCTTTGGCGACATCCAGAGCGGGATGAACCTGGCGGGCGGGATCGCGGCGGCGCTGTACCGGCGCGAGCGGACCGGCAAGGGCGCGGTTGTCGACGTGTCGCTGTACGGTTCGGGCCTGTGGGCGATGCAGGCGTCGATCGCGGGTTCCTATGCGACCGGCCGCGACAATATCGTCCAGCTCGACCGGCGCTCACCGCCCAATCCGCTGGCCAATCTCTACCGGACTGCCGACGGGCGCTTCTTCGTGCTCGGGATGCTCGAGGCGGATCGTTACTGGGAGGGGCTGTGCGCGGCGCTGGGCCATGCCGAGCTCGCCAGCGACGAGCGCTTCGGCTCGATGAAGCTGCGCGCGGCCAATGCGGCGGCGTGCGTCCAGGCGCTCGATGCGATCTTCGCGCCGATGACGCTGGTCGAGGTGGCCGAACGGCTCAACAGCCAGGAGGGCCAGTGGGCCACGATCGAGGTACCCGGCGATGCGGTCAAGGATGAGCAGGCGCATGCCAACGGCTATATGCAGCTGGTCGACTATGAGAATGGCGCGAAGCTGCCGATGGTGCCGGTCCCTGCGCTGATCGACGGCGAACTGCCGCGTCTGATGCGCGCGCCCACCCATTGCGAGCATACCGATGAAATCCTCACGGCCCTTGGTCATGACGAGGAGCAGCTTCTCAACCTCAAGATCAACGGCATCGTCGCCTGAAACGGGGCGGCTGAGCGACAGGCAAATCGAAGGCGGAACATGCAACTAAAGGCCGGAACGAAATTAAAGAGCGCGGTGTGCACGCTGGAGACGATCATCATTCGTCCGCCAAGTGCAGAAGCGCCGCTGTCCTGCGGCACCGCGCCTATGACGATTGCCGGAGACGCTGCGGTCGACGCGCCGCAACTGGCAGATGCCCAGCCCGGTCACGCACTGGTCGGCAAGCGCTATGTCGATGAAGCCTCGGGCCTTGAAGTGCTGTGCACCAAGGGTGGGAAAGGCGTGCTCGCGTTCGATGGGCGTCCGCTGACGCTCAAGGAAGCGAAGCCGCTGCCGGCGTCGGATTGACCGCGTGAATATCCATCTGCTCCTTGAAATGGCGGCCGACGCTGCGCCGGACAGGGTCGCTCTCGGCTCTGGTGCCGACGCGATGACGCTCGGGCAATTGTTGCAGGCGTCGCGTCATGCGGCGGAGTGGATGCGCGACCTTCCGGGAAGCACGGTGGCCTATACCGGGCTGAACGGCGCGGCCTTCCCGGTCGCGTTGTTTGGTGCCTCGTTGGCCGGTCGCGCCTTTTCGCCGCTCAACTACCGGCTCGCCGATGCCGATCTGCGCAAATTGCTGGCGCGCTCGGCGCCGGCCATCGGGCTGTGCGACAGCGATATGCATCACCGCCTGTTCGGCGTGAACGATGTGACGCTGACGTCGATCGCCGATTTCCTGGAGAACTGTCGCGGCGCGCAGGGTGATCCCGTGCTGGACGAGCCCGAGAATGACATCGCGGTCACGCTGTTCACCAGCGGCACGACGAGCGAGCCAAAGGCGGCGATCCTGCGCCACCACAATCTCACATCCTACGTTCTGTCGACGGTCGACTTTCTGAGCGCCGATGAGAATGACGCCGCGCTGATCAGCGTTCCGCCCTATCATATCGCTGGAATCTCGGCGGTTCTGACGTCGGTTTACAGTGGGCGCCGCATGGTGCAGCTGCCATCGTTCACCCCTGAATCCTGGGTCGAGACGGTAGCGGCCGAGCGCGTATCGCATGCGATGGTCGTCCCCACGATGCTTGGCCGCGTCCTTGACGTCATCGAGGAACGCGGGGTCGGGCTGCCCAGCCTGCGTGCGCTGTCCTATGGCGGCGGCCGCATGCCGACCGCGGTGATCGAGCGCGCGATGGACCTCTTGCCGCAGGTCGATTTCGTCAACGCCTATGGCCTGACCGAGACCAGTTCGACGATCGCCATCCTCGATCCCGAAAGCCATCGGGCCGCACGCGCGGCGACCACGCCGGAGGGACGGCGGCGGCTGTCCTCGGTCGGCCGGCCGCTTCCTGTCCTCGAACTCGAAATCCGCGACGAAGAGGCGCGGCCGGTGCTCGCGGGCACGGTCGGCGAAATCTGGGTGCGCGGCGATCAGGTGTCGGGCGAATATGCCGGGCGCAAGGTGATCGGAGACGACGGCTGGTTCCCGACCAATGATGCGGGCTGGCTCGATGATGAGGGCTTCCTCTTCGTCGAAGGGCGGCTCG
Organism: uncultured Sphingomonas sp.; assembly: GCA_947085315.1. Classification (GTDB taxonomy): domain Bacteria; phylum Pseudomonadota; class Alphaproteobacteria; order Sphingomonadales; family Sphingomonadaceae; genus Rhizorhabdus. The sequence goes on from CAMTVW010000024.1 coordinate 53,195, forward strand.
ACGATGTCATCGTGCGCGGCGGCGAGAATATCTCCCCGTCGGAGATCGAGGACGTGCTGCGGACGCATCCGGCGGTTCGCGATGTGGCCGTGCTCGGTGTTGCCGATGATGAATGGGGCGAAAAGATCGTCGCGGCGGTGGTTGCCGTGCCCGCCGTCTCGGCCGGCGAGCTGCAGGCGATGGTGCGGGACAGGCTGCGGTCGACCCGCGTGCCGGAGGACATCTTCTTCCGGGATGAGCTTCCGTACAATGAGACGGGAAAGCTCCTGCGGAGAGTGTTGAAATCACAGATATCGGATGGCGATCAGGTGATCGTCCATAAAAAAGCCGGTTGAATCAGGTGCCTATACTAACTTGAGAGGAATTAGTCATGGACGATCAGGACTCCAAATTCGGGTTTAGCGAAGGTTTGGGCGTGGATGACACGCAAGTCGGCGGCTGGCTGGTCGGTGCGTTCCGACCGGGCGGCACGATCCTGCCAGGCTTTGAGAGCCGCGGGACTTCGAAGCTGACCGACGGTATCAAGATCGTCGATGTCGACAGCCATTTCACCGAAAAGGGTGATCTGTGGACCGCGCGGCTTCCGGAATCGATGAAGTCGAAGGCGCCTTATGTGAAGCGCGTCGGCCATATGGATTATTGGCATATCGGCGAGCAGGTGATCTCGCCGGCCGGTGCCTCGGTGATCAATACCAAGCGCGAGAAGGTTCTCGGCCGGCTCAGCCTGCCGACCTTCGAAGAGATCCACCCGGCCGCCTATGATGTCGATGCACGGCTCAAGTTCATGGACGACATGGGCGTCTGGGCTCAGATCTGCTACCCGAACTCGTTCGCCTCGTCCTCGGTCGGCTTGCTCAACTGGGTCGATAAGGAGTTCGCCGAGACGCTGATCAAGATCTATAATGACGATCGCGGCGACGCGCAGAAGCAGTCGAACAACCGCCTGCTGCCGATGGCGCTGCTGCCGGTGTGGGATTCCAAGGCGATGGCCAAGGAAGCGCTGCGCTGCGTCGAGGACCTCGATGCCAAGGGCTTCAACCTTCCCGACCGGCCCGAGCAGTTCGGTCTGCCCAGCTTCACCCACGACCATTGGGCGCCCTTCTTCGAGCTGTGCAACGATCGCGCGCTGCCGATCAATTTCCATATCGCGACCGGCGGCATCGACGGGTTCAGCATCACCTGGAAGGACTTCGATTATGAGCGCAAGCTCGCGATCGGCGCGATGCTGTTCTACATCGGCAATGCGGCCACGATGGGCAATTTCATCGTCAGCGGTCTGTTCGACAAATATCCGCGGATGAAGATGGTGTCGGTCGAGAGCGGCATCGGCTGGATCCCGTTCATGCTCGAGGCGCTGGAATATCAGGTTGACGAGATGATGCCCGACAAGAAGCTGGCGCGTCGCCCGACCGAATATTTCCACGATCAGATGTTTGCTTCCTTCTGGTTCGAGAAGAAGGCGCCGCAGAAGATGCTGGATCTCATCGGCGTCGACAATGTCATGTTCGAAACCGACTTCCCGCATCCGACGTCGCTTTACGATCCGCAGGCCAGCATCCAGTCGGCCCTTGGCGACGTGGACCCGGTGACGCTGCGCAAGGTTCTGCAGGGCAACGCTGCGCGCTGCTACAACCTGGACCTGTAATCGCGACCGGCCTGGAGGCGGTGAACCGCCGTCTCCAGGCCGGTACGCATGTCCACTGATCTTATCGCTTACCGCCTGTCGGCTGCGCAACAGAACGGGATCGACCGATGGTGATCGCTCTGCGCGACGGGATAGTTCCCGCCGCATCAAACTTCCGCTCACTGAGCATGGTGACGCCGCAGGTTTCGGTAGATGAGCGGCCCGACGGCAGCTTCATCCTGCGCGACCCCCGGCCGCTCGAGCCGTGCGAATCCTCCATCGTCGCCTTTCTGCGCCGATGGGCGAATGATGCGCCGGACCGCCCCATGCTTGCGCAGCGCGCGGCGGATGGTGACTGGCGGCATGTCAGCTATGCGGACATGCGCCGTGATGCCGATGCCATCGCTCAATGGCTGATCGCCGCCGGCATTTCCCCGGGCGAGACGATCCTGATCCTGTCGGAGAACTCGATCGAGCATGCTGCGCTCGCCCTTGGCGCGATGACCGCCGGCGTTGCCGTCGCGCCGATATCGCCCGCCTATTCGCTGGCCGCGTCGGGGCATGCCAAGCTCAAGCGCGTCGTCGATGCGCTGCAGCCGGCGATGGTTTTCGCGCAGGAGGGCGCGCGCTTCGCCGAGGCGATCGCGACGATCAGGCCCGCACCGGCGCGCGTGGTGGCGGTTTCGGCCATTCCCGAGGCAAGCGGCTTTACGCCCTTTTCCGAGCTTCTCTCGACAAGGCCGACAGCGGCGGTCGAAGCGGCCTATGCCGCGACCGGGCCCGATACGGTTGCGAAGATATTGTTCAGCTCGGGGTCGACCGGGTGGCCCAAGGGCATCGTCAACACCCAGCGCATGATGTGCCTCAACATGGCGATGTTCGACACGCTATGGTTCCCCGAAGAACAGACCAAGCCTTATGTGACACTCAACTGGATGCCGTGGAACCACACCATGGCGGGGAACGGCCTGTTCAACCGTAGCCTGCGGCAGGGCGGGACCTATCATATCGATGACGGCCGGCCCATTCCCGGCGAGTTCGAGCGCACCGTGCGCAATCTGCATGGCATTTCGCCGCACAGCTATTCCGATGTTCCGGCCGGCTTCGCGATGCTCGCGGCCGCGCTGGAGGCGGACGATGCGTTGCTGGAAAGCTTCTTTCGTAACCTGGTTTTCCTCCAATATGCCGGCGCCAGCCTTCCCACCGAACTCTGGCAGCGGCTGCAGGACCTTTCGGTTCGCGCGACGGGCAAGAAAACGCCGTTCCTGACCGGCTATGGCTGCACCGAAGCGGGGCCGCTGATCACCCAGCTATACTGGCCGATCGAAGGCAGCGGCTATATCGGGCTTCCGGTTCCGGGGCTGGAGGTCAAGCTGATCCCGGTCGACGTAACGCGCTACGAGATCCGCGCCCGCGGGCCGAACATCACGCCCGGCTATCTGCGTGAAGACGAGCTCTATGCCGCTGCATTCGACGAGGAAGGCTTTTACAAGACGGGCGATGCGGTGACCTTCGTCGATCGCGACGATGCCGTGAAGGGTTTCCGCTTCGCGAGCCGCGTCGCCGAGGATTTCAAGCTGCTCACCGGAACCTTCGTCGCGGTCGGCTCGATCCGCGCGAAGGCTGTCGGTGCGCTGATGCCGCTTGCGCGTGATATGGTCATCACCGGCCATGATCGCGCCTTCCTCGGTGCGCTGATCTGGCCCGATCTGAATGGATGTCGCGCCCTGCTGGGCAGCGACGCCGAGGGCCTGACCGACAGCGAGGTCATCCGCGCGCCCGGGGTCGGCGCTGCGATCGGCACGGCGCTCGCGGCCTATAATGGTGCGAACAATGCCTCCTCCATGCGGATCGACCGGGCCCTGCTGCTCGACGAGCCGCCCGTGGCCGAGGCGAACGAGATCACCGACAAGGGCTATGTCAACCAGCGCATGGTTCTTGAACGTCGTGCGGCCGAGGTGGAACGGCTCTATGCCGAGCCGGTCGATCCGGGCGTCATCCTTATCAGCAACGGAATCGAAGCATCCCTATGAGCAGCAGCGACGCCGCCTATATCGCCGGCATCTACGAACATCCCACCCGCAAGGCGGAAGGTATTTCGCTTGCCCAGCTTCATGCCGATGTCGCCAAGGGCGCGATCGATGATGCGGGCCTGTCACTGGCCGATATCGACGGCTATTTCTGCGCGGCCGATGCGCCCGGCATCGGTGGTCTCACCATGGCGCAATATCTCGGTCTGAAGCTGCGCTACAGTGACAGCACCGAAACCGGCGGCTCCTCCTATATCGGCCATCTGCGCCATGCGGCGCAGGCGATCGCCGCCGGGAAATGCAATATCGCGCTGGTCACCTGCGCCGACAATCAGGTCGCGACCCGCCAGTTTCTGGGTCTCGGAGGCGTATCGTGGCGCGGGGCTCCCGAAGTGCCGTTCGAGGATTGCTACCATAGCGGCCCGGCCGCTCTCTACGGCCTCGTCGCCCAGCGGCACATGCACGAGTTCGGCACCACGCTCGAGCAGCTGGCCTGGGTGAAGGTGGCGGCTTCGCACCATGCCCAGCATAATCCGCATGCGCTGCTGCGCAACGTCGTCACGGTCGAGGATGTGATGAACTCCCCGATCGTCGCATCGCCGCTGCGTCGGCTCGATTGTTGCGTGATGAGCGATGGCGGCGGCGCGTTCATCGTCACCCGGCCCGAGATCGCGAAGAGCCTCAAGCGCCCGCTGGTCAAGCTGCGTGGCGCCGGGGAGGCGGTCAAGCACAATGCGGGCGGGCGGGTCGATCTCAGCTATTCCGCGGGCCGCTGGTCCGCAGCGACTGCGTTCGAGGAGGCGGGGATCACGCCATCCGACATCAAATATGCCTCGCTCTACGACAGCTTCACGATCACCGTCATTATGCAGATCGAGGATGTCGGCTTTTGCGAAAAGGGCGATGGCGGACGGTTCGTCGCTGACGGCAATCTCATATCGGGGGTCGGCAAGCTGCCGTTCAACACCGATGGCGGCGGGCTGTGCAGCAACCATCCCGGCAACCGGGGCGGGATGACCAAGATACTCGAGGCGGTGCGGCAGGCGCGCGGCGAGGCGCATCCGGCCGTTCAGGTGCCCGACTGCGATCTGGTGATCGCGCACGGCACCGGAGGTTCGCTTGCCGGATATCACGGCTCGGCGACGGCCATTTTGGAAAGGGAATAATCAGATGGCCGATGACATCGCCAAGCCTGCGGCGCCGATCGTGACGAACGAAGCTAAGCCGTTCTGGGATGCTGCCGCCGAAGGCAAGCTTCTCATCCAGAGGTGCGATTCCTGCGGGGACGCCTATTTCCATCCGCGTCCGTTCTGCCCGTTCTGCCTGAGCGACAAGACCAGCTGGTTCGAGGCCGCCGGCACCGGGACGATCTACACCTATACCGTCACGACCCGCGCGCCGATCTTCAAGATTCCGGCGATGGTCGCGCTTGATGAGGGGCCGGTCATCATGAGCGCGATCGTTGACGCCGACCCGGAGACGGTGAGCATCGGCCAGCGCGTCGGCGTGACGTTCGTACCGACCGCCGACGGACCGCCGCTGCCCGCGTTCCGGCCGCGCTGAGGCCTCACCCGGAATCAACATCATGGAAGGAGCGGAGTCGCATCCTTCCACCACAGGGGAATATCATGCTGGATAAAGCCGTCGTACAACTCGAAAGCATCGATGCGATCGGGTTGATCACGATCGATCGGCCGCCGGTGAACGCAATCGATCGCCACGTCCGTTCGGGTCTGATCGACAGCATCGCCCAGGCCGAACGCGATCCGGCGATCCGGATCATCGTCATCGCGTGCCGGGGACGCACCTTCCTGTCGGGCGCCGACCTGACCGAGTTCGATGGTCCCATCGCCGAACCGAGCTACCGCGCGACGATGGCTGCCATCGAGAATTGCACCAAGCCGGTTGTCGCCGCGCTGCACGGGACCGCGCTGGGTGGCGGCCTGGAGGTCGCGCTCGCCTGTCATTATCGGGTTGCGGTGCCGTCTGCCCGGTTGGGCCTGCCCGAAATCTCGTTGGGCGTGCTGCCCGGCGCAGGCGCCACCCAGCGCCTTCCCCGCATTGTCGGCGCCAAGGCCGCGCTCGGACTGATGCTCAGCGGTGCGCCCGTCGCGGCCGCCGACGCGCAGCGCATCGGACTCGTCGACCGGGTGATCGAGGGTGAGCCGGTCGAGGCGGGCCTCACCTATGCCCGCGAACTGCTCGCTACGGGCGCGCAGCCTCGTCCGACGTCACAGCTTCCGGTCGATGCCGCCGGGTGGGACGATGACGGGATCGCGGAGATCGTGAAGGCCAATGCCCGGGCGTTGAAGGGCCGCACGACCCAGACCGCGTTCATCAAGGCGGTCGAGGCCGCGACGACCCTGCCGTTCGAGCAGGGACTCGATGTCGAGCATGGGCTGTCGATGGAAACCGTTGCAACCGCCGAAAGTCGGGCGCTGCGGCACGCATTCTTCGCCGAGCGGGCAACCGCCAAAATACCCGGCGTCAAGGGCGAGGCGCCGCTTGCCATCAAGACGGTCGCGGTGATCGGCGCCGGCACGATGGGCAGCGGCATCGCCATGGCCTTCGCCAATGCCGGCTTCGCGGTCACGCTCGTCGATGCCAGGGCCGAGGGGCTCGATCGCGGCGCGGCGACGATCCGCTCGACCTATGCGGCGAGCGCCAAGCGCGGCCGGATGAGCGAGCAGGCGGCGGCCGACCATGTCGCGCGGATCGCTCTCACGCTCGACATGGCGGACATCGCCGATGTCGACCTGGTGGTCGAGGCGGTGTTCGAGGATATGGCGCTGAAGAAGCAGGTGCTCGCCCAGATCGACAGTGTCGTGGCGCCCCATGCGATCATCGCCACGAACACGTCCAGCCTCTCGGTCGATGAACTGGCGACTGCCACGAGCCGCCCCGACAAGGTGATCGGCCTCCATTTCTTCTCGCCGGCCCACGTCATGCGCCTACTGGAGATCGTCCGCGGCGCGGCGACCTCGGCACAGACGCTGCTGACCGGTATGGAGATTGCGAAGCGCATCAAGAAGATCGGTGTCGTTTCGGGAGACGGTTTCGGTTTCATTGGCAACCGCATGATGCTCGACGGCTATTTCCGCGAAGCCGAACAATTGCTGCTCGAAGGCGCGCGCCCCGAACAGGTTGACGCGGTGATGGAGCGGTTCGGTTTCGCGATGGGTCCGTTTCGCGTCACCGACATGGGCGGAGTCGACATCGGGACCCTGGTCCGCGAACAACTGTTCCTGCGCGAGCAGCGGCAGGACCCCTATTTCGCGGTGTCCGACAAGCTGACCGCGCTCGGCCGGCTCGGCCAGAAGACCGGCAAGGGCTTTTACAGCTATGAAGAGGATCCCCGGGCAGGAAAGCCCGATCCGGAACTGACCGGTATCATCGCACAGCTGGCGGCCGATCGCGGGATCGAGCAGCGCGAGATCGCCGATGCGGAGATCGAGGAGCGCTGCGTCCTGCAACTCGTCAATATCGGTGCCGACATTCTGGCCGAGGGCATCGCCTATCGCTCGGGCGATATCGATGTCGTCTGGCTCGCGGGCTACGGGTTCCCCCGGCATCTCGGCGGTCCGATGTGCTATGCCGATATCCTCGGATTGCCGAAGATACTCGACCGCATCCACCAGTATCATGACCGGCTGGGGCATTATTGGACGCCGTCGCCGCGCCTCGCCGAACTGGTGGAGCGGGGATCGACCTTCGCCGCGGCGGCCTGAGCATGGCCGCGGTCCCGCCAGCCGACATCGCGACGCTGCTCACCCAGATCGAAGCCACGCCGGGTATCGATCGCCTGCGCGGTCTGTCCGAAAGCTTCGGTCAGGCCGACGCCGGTACCGTCATGGCGGTGCTGACCGAGGCCGCGCGCTTCTGCGCGACGCATCTGGCGCCGCTGAATCCGGTTGCGGACCGGCACGGTTGCCGGGTCGAGGATGGCCGGGTCCGGACGCCGCCGGGCCATGTCGCGGCGTGGCAGGCCTATGTCGACGCGGGATGGTCGACGCTCGACCACCCGATCGATCAGGGCGGTCAGGGACTACCGCTGTTCCTCGCCGCCAGCGTGCAGCAGCTGGTCGACAGCGCGTGTGCCGCCTTTGGCATGCTTCCGGTGCTGCAGCGCTCGGCGGCGCGGCTGCTCGCCGCGTTCGGTGAGCCCTCGCTGCGGGCGGAATGGCTGCCGAAGCTGGTCAGCGGCGAATGGGGGGCAACGATCTGCATCTCGGAAGCCGATGCCGGATCGGATGTCGCGCGCTTGCGGACCTCGGCGCAGCCGAACGCCGACGGCAGCTGGTCGATCTCCGGCGAGAAGATGTGGATCAGCTTCGGCGATCATGATCTTACGCCGCGCATCGGTCACTGCCTGCTGGCGCGGACGGCGGCCGGCCTCAGCCTTTTCCTGGTCCCCAGCGACTTGGTCGACGCGGCGGGCGCAACGGTGCGCAACGCCATCGTGGTCCGGCGGATCGAAGAGAAAATGGGCCTGCACGGCTCACCGACCTGTGCGCTCGGTTTCGAGGGCGCGACCGGCCAGCTCATCGGCACCGAGGGCCGCGGGCTGCAGCAGCTGTTCGTGATGATCACCAATATGCGGCTGTCCGCAGGTGTGCAGGGGATCGGGCTTGCCGCCCTGTCCGCCGATGTCGCCTTCGCCTATGCGGCAGAGCGCCGCCAGGGCGGCCCAGGGTCCGCACCACCGGTGCCGATCGCGACCCATGCCGATGTCCAGCGCCAGTTGCTGGGCATGATCGCGCGGGTCGAGATGTTGCGCGGGGTTGGATTGGCGATCGCGGTGCAGGCCGACATCGCCGCCCACACCTCGGAAGACGACGTCCGCGCGCAGGCCGACGCGCTGGTCCAATGGCTGTTGCCGGTCTTCAAGTCGAGCGGTGGCCAGTCGGGCTTCGATGTCGCCAGCGACGCGATCCAGGTGCTGGGCGGCGCCGGCTATACGCGCGAATGGCCGGTTGAGCAGGCGGCCCGCGATGCGCGGATTGCGACGATTTACGAAGGGACCACCGGAATCCAGGCGCTGGACTTGGTGCACCGGCGGCTGTGGCGCGACGGCGGCAAGGGGCTGTCGGCCTTCCTCACGATCGCGCGCGCCGATTTGGCGACCTGCCGCGACGGCAACGCGCAGCAGGCCGCGCGGTGCTATGATCTGCTCGAGGATGCGGCGGGCCGGCTGATGGGGTGGCAATCCGACGCGCGTTCGGCCGAAGCGGGTGCGACCGCCTTCCTGCACCTGTCGGCGCTGGCCGCGACCGGCTGGATCGCGACGCGGCTGGCGGGGCTCACCGGGGACGGGCCCGCGATACGGCGGCTGAATGCGGCGGCGAGCTATTGGCTTGGCGACCTCGCCGACCGGGCGGCGCCCCTGTATGCGGAGAGCGTCCGCGGCGCCGCGGCGCTCGACCTGTTTTCGCGGCTCTGATCGGCCGCCCAGAGACTGACTAGAGGGATATTGGGATGCTCGAGACACAGAAACGAACCGCTTATGACGAGGAGCATGAGCTGTTCCGCGATCAGGTTCGGAAATTCTTCGACCGCGCGATGGTCCCGAATCTGGCGCGTTGGGAGGCAGAGGGGATCGTCGATCGCGCTTTCTGGCTTGCTTGTGGCGAGGCGGGGCTGCTGTGCCCCACCATCCCGGCCGAATATGGCGGGCTCGGCCTCGACTTTCGCTACAATGCGATCATCGACGAGGAGATCGCCTATCTGGGGTCTTCGGCGGGAATCGTCCTCCAGTCCGACATCATAGCCGATTACATCCTTCATTATGGTTCGGAGGAGCAGCGGCATCGCTGGCTACCGGGAATGATCAACGGCGAGGTCATCACCGCGATCGCGATGACCGAGCCCGGCACCGGATCGGATCTTCAGGGTATCCGCACGACCGCCCGGCGCGACGGCGACGACTATGTCATCAATGGTCAGAAGACCTACATAACCAATGGCCAGAACGCGGATCTCGTGATCGTCGTCGCCCGCACCGGCTCTGACACCGGCGCCAAGGCTATTTCGCTGATTCTGGTCGAGGCGGACCGTGAAGGGTTCGTCAAGGGGCGCAATCTCGACAAGATCGGCCAGCACAGCGCCGATACGTCGGAACTGTTCTTCCAGGACGTCCGGGTTCCGCTCGCCAATTGCCTGGGCAAGGAAAATTCGGGCTTTGCCTATCTCATGGAGGCGCTGCCGCAGGAACGGCTGAGCATCGCCGTGACCGCCCAGGCCGCAGCGCAGCGCGCGTTCGACGAGGCCGTGGCGTTCACCAAGGACCGCAAGGCCTTTGGCAAGACCATCTTCGACTTCCAGAATACCCGCTTCAACCTTGCCGATCTGAAGACCAAGCTTCAGGTCGGCTGGGCGCATCTCGACTGGTGCCTGAACCGCCACATCGCCGGCAAGCTCGACGCCGCCGAGGCGTCCGCCGCCAAGCTGTTCCATACCGAATTGCAGTGGGAAGTGTGCGACATGGCGCTGCAGCTGCATGGCGGGGCGGGCTATATGAATGAATATGTCATCGCCCGGATGTGGCGCGATGCGCGCGTCACGCGGATCTTCGGCGGTACATCCGAAATCATGAAGGAGGTCATCGGCCGCACGATCTGAGTCGTGCCGGTCGAGGTCGCCCGATGGAGATGAACAATGAATGTCAGTGAGGCCGTTGCCGGCAGGCGCTCGATCCGCCGCTTCCTCGATCGTCCGGTCGACAGTGAGTTGCTGCGCGATATTCTTGCCCGCGCCACCCGTGCGCCCTCCGGCGGCAATCTTCAGCCATGGCATATCCATGTCGTGAGCGGCGGCAAGCTGGCCGCGCTCAAGGCGATCGTGGCGAAGCGGGTGGCGGAGGCGCCGGCCGGCGAAGGCACCGAATATGACATCTATCCCAAGATCTTCGACGATCCCTATCGTCAGCGCAATTTTCAGGTCGGCCAGCTGCTTTACGAGCGGCTCGGCATCCCCCGCGAGGACAAGGCCGGGCGCGCCCGCTGGTTCGCGCGCAATTTCGAGTTCTTCGGCGCGCCGACAGGCCTGTTCTGCTACGTCGATCGCAATCACGGGCCGCCGCAATGGTCCGATCTCGGCATGTATCTCCAGACGGTGATGCTGCTGCTGCGCGAGGCGGGGCTCGATTCCTGTCCGCAGGAGTGCTGGGCGCTCTATCACCGGACGATCAGCGATTTCCTGGGCACGCCGCCGGGGCAGATGCTGTTCACGGGCATGTCGATCGGCTGGCGTGATCCGGACGGGCCGGAGAATGACGTCGAGATGCCGAGAGCGCCTGTCGACGATGTCGTCCGCTTCCACCTCGACTGAACCCGATTTGCTTTTGCCTGGGGCGTTAAAATGATCAGCCTGGAAATGACCCTGTCGCCCGAGGATGAGCGGTTCCGCCAGGAAGTGCGTGACTTCCTCGCCGCAAAATTCACCCCCGATCTGCGCGAGCGGGCCTGGCGGCAGACCGGTGTATTCGCACATGGCGATCTTGCGCGGCGCTGGCATCGCACCCTCTATGAACGCGGCTGGATCGCGCCGACCTGGCCACGGGCGTTCGGTGGCGCCGAGTTCAGCCATATCCAGCAATATCTTCTCTCGATCGAATGCGCCGAGGCGGGAACGCCGGCGCTGCCGCTGTTCGGGTTGCAGATGTGCGGGCCGGTCATCATGCGTTACGGCACGCCGGAGCAGCAGCAACGCTTCCTGCCCCGCATCCTGTCGGGCGAAGATTATTGGTGCCAGGGCTATTCGGAGCCGCAGGCGGGCTCGGACCTGGCGTCGCTGCGCTGCCGGGCCATCCGCGACGGCGCGGACTATGTCGTCAACGGCCAGAAGCTGTGGACCACGCACGCGCAGTTCGCGAACTGGATATTCATGCTGGTGCGCACCGGCACCGAAGGCGCTCCGCAGGCGGGAATCAGCTTCATCGTGGCGCCGATGGACACGCCGGGCATCACCGTGCGGCCAATCCTGTCGATGTCGGGCGAACATGAAGTCAACGAGGTGTTCTTCGATGATGTGCGGGTGCCCGCGGCAAACCTGATCGGTGAAGAGAATAAGGGCTGGTCGATCGCCAAGTTCCTGCTGCTCAATGAGCGTGGGGGCAGTTCGGCGGTGGCGCCGCTGAAAGGTGCGATGGCGCGGTTGCGCGCGATGTTGACGCCCGACGGCGGTTTCGCGGGAGCGCTCGCGATGAGCGGGTTCCGCCGGCGTCTCGCCGAACTCGAAATCGACATGCTGGCGATCGAGGTGTCCGAGCGCATCGCCGTCGCCGCGGTTGCCAGCGGCGAGGCGCGCCTCGACGATTCGATGGCGTCGGTCCAGAAGCTGAGGGTTACCGAGGCGCTTCAGAAGATCACCGAGCTCGCGGTGGAAGCGATCGGGCCTCATGCGATTGTCGATCAGTCGCGCGCCTTGTTCGGCGATGGCGTGAACGCGACGGCAGCTTCCAATGCCGCGCTGACCCCGGTCGCGCATTATCTCAACATGCGCGCATGCACGATATTCGGCGGGTCGAGCGAGATCCAGCGCAACATCCTCGCCCGCGCCGCACTGGGCCTTTGACCCGCGTGCCGCGATTTTTCGAATAGGGACCGCAATGAACTTCGATCAAGGCGAGCTAGAGACGGCATTGGGCGAGGCGTTGGACCGCTTCCTTCCCGACCGCTATGATTTCCAGACCCGGCATCGCCGCCTCGCCACCGAGGCGTGGCAAGATGACCTGTGGCGCAGCTTCGCCGATGATCTGGGCATATTGGGCGCGGCGCTACCCGGCGAACATGGCGGGCTGGACGGCGGCGCGGCCGCGATCGGCGCGATCATGGAGCGTTTCGGCACGCATCTGGTGGTCGAGCCCTTTCTGTCGGCAGTCGTCATGGGCGCCGCTTTCCTGCGCGAGGCCGGTCCCGATCGGCGCGCGCTGATGTCGGGCATAGCGACGGGCGATATCCGGATAGCGACGGCCTATGCCGAACAGGACAGCGGCTACAGCCTCGCCCATGTCGCAACGACTGCGATACGATCGAACGGCGATTATGTGCTGCGCGGCCGCAAGATGCTGGTCCTCGACGCCGCGACGGCGACGCACCTTGTCGTCGCTGCGCGTTCGGCCGGCGGGACGAGCGATGGACATGGCATCTCGCTATTCCTGATCGATGCGGCCGATCCGGCGATAGATCGGCAGGATTTCCGCACGATCGACGGTGGATATGCGTCGCATCTCGTTCTGAACGATGTCGTGGTGCCTGCGGCGGGGCTGATCGGAACCGAGGGTGCGGGCCTGCCGATCCTCGAACGGGTCATTGACGAGGCGACCGCCGCGATCTGTGCCGAGGCGTGCGGGGTGATGCAGGCGATGCTCGACCAGACGCTCGACTACACCCGTCAGCGCAAGCAGTTCGGCCGGGCGATCTCCGAGAACCAGGTTCTCCAGCATCGCATGGTCGACATGATGATCGAGGTGAAGGAATCCTCCGCGCTGGCAAAGCTCGCCCGGCTCAAGCTGGACAGCGCCGATCGTGCCGCGGCGATCTCCGCCGCGAAGAGCCGGATCGGCCGCGCCTGCCGGTTCGTCGGCCAGAGCGCCATTCAGCTGCACGGCGGGATCGGTATCGCCGATGAGACCGCTATCAGCCATTATTTCCGGCGGGCGCTGATGATCGAGAAGCAGTTCGGATCGGTCGATCACCATCTTTCGCGATATGAGGCCCTGCAGATTCCGGCGGCATGACGCCGGTCGCGCATTGTCGTTCAGATGAGCGCGTCCACCAGACCCCATTCGAGCGCGGTTCGCGCGGTTATGCGTCGGCCTGACAGCAGCAGCAGCGCCGTCCGCTGGCGCCCGATCCGCGCCGGCAGGCTCACGCATCCTCCGCTTCCGGGGATCAGCCCCATCGCGAGTTCGGGCATGTGGAAATAGCTGTTCGCGGAGGCCGTCACCCGCGCCGCGAAGCTGGCAAGCTCCACGCCCGAACCGATGCAGGCGCCGTGCACATGAACATGAAGCTTGCGGTTGCCGAGCAGCGCCGCGCGGGCAGGCGATCGGACGCTCCTTACCCAGTGCGCCGATGCCGGATCACTGGCCTGCCCGAACTCGGCAAGATCGCCTCCGACACAGAAGCATTTCCCGCGACCCGACAGATTCACGCGCGTGATCGTCTCGTCGACCAAGGCTAGCTGCAAAGCCTCGGTAAGCGCGTCGCGCATCTCGATCGACAGGGCGTTGCGATTGCCCGGGCGATTGAGGGTCAGGATCAGGTCGGATTCCTGCCGATCGACCTCCACCGCATGGCCGGCCTCATGCGATGCCGCAGGAGTACGCTCCCGATCGGTCAGCCACGCCTTGAATTCCGGGCCGGCCTGCAGCACGCCATAAGCCAGCGATTCCGCCGTCAGTCCTTGTTCCGGCGGCAGCTGTCCGACCATCCGCAACAGCTGCACCAGGGTCATCGCGGCGATCGGTGCCGCGGCGATGGTTGCAGCGATAGCCGACACGTCGCGGAGATGGGGCACAAGCGCATCACATGCCGGAGCGAGCGGATGGCCCGCCTGTCCATCGGATATGCCGAGGACCGGGCAGGGCAGCGCAGTCAACCAGGCAGTGAGATCGGCGAGGTCTGCCGGCACCGCAGCTCCTGCTGAAAGGTCGAGGCCGAGCCATGGGCGGTCACTTCCCGGACCGAAAGCGTCGGCCGGGGGGCACTGGCGCCGCACATCTGCAAGCGCCCCGGGGGTCAGTATGAGGCGCGCAGCATCGGCGCTATTCATGCCGACGCCTTCGCATGGCGCTCGCCAGCCATATGCTGCGATCGGGAGTGAAGAGCGAAGCAGGATGCGGTGGCTGCATAGGATGCTTTTAGACGGTGGTCCGCGTGGAGGCCAGCCGGCACCGGACTCAATCAATATTTGCACTGTGTAACAGTTTTATTTAATCCTCGCTGGGAATGCCGGTGCGCACGCATGTGCGATGGCGGCGAGTGCGAGGAAGCCTGAAATGCCGCGGATTACCTTCATCGAACATGATGGAACCGAACATGTCGTCGATGCCGATCCGGGGGTGACCCTGATGGAGGCGGCGCGAAGCGGCAACGTGACGGCCATTGTCGCCGAATGTGGTGGCGCCTGCGCCTGCGCGACCTGCCAGGTTTATGTTCCGGATGAGTGGCAGAGCAAGACCGGCGGCCCGTCTGCGGATGAGGCGACAATGCTCGAATTCGCCGAGCATGTCCGTCCCAACTCGCGCCTGTCCTGTCAGATCACGCTCACCGAGGCGCTTGACGGGCTGTCGGTATCGATGCCCGCCAGCCAGTGATAAGGCGGCGCCCCCGGCGAGGCGAGCGGTGGGGCGCAGTCAGGCGGTTTCACGTCGCCCGCCCGGCACGAATCGTGCTTCGGTAATCAGGCTCTGAAAAGTGCACATCGCTGCATAATAGCGCTTGCATTTGATCGGCAGGACGCGGATCATCATCGCTTCATGGCGGCTGAAATGGCTTCCATGGCGCCCTTTGAGCTGACGCATGCAGTGGTCGCAAGACTTGCGGAGCGCGCTTTACAAACCCGGCCTGCGGCGCCGGGGCCCCATGCCGGGCACACCGGCGGGAATGAGGAGGATGAATTGGCTGGTCTGCTCGAAGGTGTTCGCGTTGTGGAGGTGGCGATCTACGGCTTCGTGCCATCTGCGGGAGCGGCGCTGGCGGACTGGGGCGCGGATGTCGTGAAGGTGGAGCACCCCGAGACGGGCGATCCGGTGCGCGGCCTGTCGTCCTACGGGATCGATCCTGGCGACGGTGGGGTGACGATGCTGTGGGAAGTGTTCAACCGCGGCAAGCGCAGCATCGGGGTCGACATTCGGACGCCGGAGGGGCGCGATCTGGTGCTGTCGATGATCGAACAGGCGGACGTCTTCCTGACCAATTTCATGCAGCCTGCCCGGGCGAAGCTGGGCATCGACGTCGATCAGATCATGGCGCGCAATCCGCGGATCATCTATGGGCGTGGCACGGGGCAGGGGCCATTGGGCCCCGATGCGGACAAGGGCGGTTTCGACGGGCTGTCCTACTGGAGCCGGCCGGGCGTGAGCATGGCGGCGATGCCGCCCGACTATGATTTTCCGGTCTTGCTGGCGGGGCCGGCCTTTGGCGACATCCAGAGCGGGATGAACCTGGCGGGCGGGATCGCGGCAGCGCTGTACCGGCGCGAGCGGACCGGCAAGGGCGCGGTTGTCGATGTGTCGCTATACGGTTCGGGTCTATGGGCGATGCAGGCGTCGATCGCGGGCTGCTATGCGACCGGTCGCGACAATATCGTCCAGCTCGACCGGCGCTCACCGCCCAATCCGCTGGCCAACCTCTACCGCACCGCCGACCAGCGCTTCTTCGTGCTCGGGATGCTCGAGGCGGATCGTTATTGGGACGGGCTGTGCGCGGCGCTCGGCCATGCCGAGCTCGCCAGCGACGAGCGCTTCGGCTCGATGAAGCTGCGCGCGGCCAATGCGGCGGCGTGCGTCCAGGCGCTCGACGCGATCTTCGCGCCGATGACGCTGGTCGAGGTGGCCGAACGGCTCAACAGTCAGGAGGGCCAGTGGGCCACGGTCGAGATGCCGGGCGATGCGGTCAAGGACGAGCAGGCACATGCCAACGGCTATCTGCAGATGGTCGGCTATGAGAATGGCGCGAAGCTGCCACTCGTGCCGGTCCCTGCGCTGATCGACGGCGAACTGCCGCGCCTGATACGCGCGCCCACCCATTGCGAGCATAGCGACGAAATCCTCGCCGAGCTCGGCCATGACGAGGAGCAGCGCACCAATCTCAAGATCAATGGCATCGTCGCTTAGAGTGTCGTTCAAGTTGGACAGGCTGGCCCCTCGCAAGGTCCTGCAGGACAATGCCGCGCGCTGCTGTAATTTTGTCGTTTGAAGAAGACTGGTCGACGACGCGGGCGTCGCGACAATCTGAATGGAGGCCGCAATGCCCGAAGCCATCACCACCGCACCGAAGCGCGCCGTGTCCGAGTTCAACTTCCTGGACCCCCATGTCCAGGACGATCCGTTCGAATATTATGCCGCGCTGCAGGAACAGGCGCCGGTGCACTTCATGCCCGAAACGGGAATGTACATCGTCACCCGCTATGACGACCTGCGCAAGGTGCTGCTCGACCCCGAGACCTATTCGAACAACATGGACGGCTATGGGATGCTCCAGGGGGAGAACTGGAAGGTTCACCAGGAGATGCTGGCCGAACGCGGATGGCCCGACTATTCGACCCTGAACTTCACCGACCCTCCCCATCATACCCGCTATCGCCGGATTGCCGACCAGATCTTCAACGCGCGCCGCATCGCCGAGACCGGGCCGCGGATCGACGCGCTCTGCCATGAAGTCATCGACAGCTTCATTGACAAGGGCGAGTGCGAACTTGTGAGCGCCTTCGCCTTTCCCTTCGTGGGGTCGGTGATCTCGGAGCAGCTGGGTCTCGACGGCGCGAAGAGGGAGACGTTCAAGAAGTGGGGCGACGCCATCATGGAGCCGACCGCACGTATCCTTACTGTCGACGAGTTGCGCCGGAACGCGGTGTCGATCATCGAGATGCAGCATTTCATCGCCGACAGGCTTGAGGAACGGCGCCAAGCGCCGCGCAACGACCTCATCTCGGCGCTGGTCCAGGCCAAGGGCGACGATGGCGAGGGGCTCAGCATGGTCGAGCTGCAGAGCTTCATGCGCCAGTTCCTGTCGGGCACCTATGAATCGCTGGTCACCCTGATCTCGCATAGCCTGTGGCTGTTGTTGCGCTTCCCTGACCAGATGCAGAAGCTGCGCGCCAATCGCGATCTGATGAAGGACTTCATCGAAGAGGCGTTGCGCTTCGATACGCCGGTTCCCGGCCTCGCCCGCTATGTGACCCGCGATACCGAACTGAACGGAGTCGCGATTCCGCAGGGCGCGATCGTCATGACCCGCTATGCGGCGGCCAATCGCGATCCGGCCAAGTTCGCTTGCCCGCACCTGTTCGACATCGAGCGCAAGGACAAGACCCATCTCGCCTTCGGCACTGGCCCGCATATCTGCGTCGGCCGCCTGCTGGCGCGCCGCGAAATGACCAGCGCCTTCACCGCGATCCTCGATCGTATGGACGACATCGCGCTCGCGCGCCCGCTGCCGAGCCCCGTCCATGTGCCGCATGTGCTGCTGCGCCCGATGCGCGAACTCCATATCAGCTTCCGGAAGACGGCATGAGCGGGCGGCTCGACGGCAAGGTCGCCATCGTCACCGGCGGGGCGAGCGGGATTGGCGAGGGCATCGCGCGGCTGTTCGCGGCAGAGGGCGCCCGGCTCGTCATCGCCGATGTGCAGGACGAAGCGGGCGCGGCGCTGGCCGACGAGCTTGGCGCGGCATGTTTCGTACGCACCGATGTCAGTTCCGAGGCCGCCGTGGCCGCCGCCGTCGACCATGCTGTGGCGCATTTCGGCCGCCTCGATTGCATGATCAACAATGCCGGGTTCATCGGCGCGGTCGGGCCCATCGCGGAGACGCCCTATCGGCACTGGCAGGCAACGATGGCGGTGCTGGTCGACGGCGTATTCTTCGGGATCAAGCATGCGGCCCGGGTGATGAAACATCAGGGCGAAGGGGGGACGATCCTGACGACGTCGAGCGTCGCGGGCCTACGTGGCGGCTTCGGTGCGCATGCCTATACCACCGCGAAACATGCCGTCATCGGGTTGACGCGCTCGGCTGCCGCCGAACTCGCGCCGCAGCGTATCCGCGTCAACGCCGTGTCGCCGGGAAATGTGCTCAGCGCATTGAGCCTGTCGCTGATCGGGGCCGACGCCGAGACGGCCGACCGGATGGCAGCGGAGGCCTCCCCGCTAGGCGTAGCCCTCTATCCCCGCGAGATTGCGCCGGCCTTCGCCTATCTCGCCAGCGATGAATCGATGCATGTGACGGGACAGGTGATCACGGTCGACGCCGGGCTGACCATGGCGCCGGAGATTCCCGGCTTCCACAAGATCGCACCGGCCTTTCTGGGCCCGGCGGCGATGGTCGCGGACTAGGGTCTGGACCCTAGATTTCAGCGCCCGTCGAGGAATAGCGCGAGCATTGCAAAATATGGATCGTCGGACATGGCACCACTGCGGAACGCACCCGCGATCGGCGGCAGGGCACCGGGAACGTCCCTTATGCTTTCGAAGTCGTGGATTCCGATGCGATGCGCGACCCGCCACCGTCCGGACCGCCGTTCGAAGCGGTCGATATACCGGCCTTTCACGATGACTTCCTCGAAACGGTCATCGGACTTCGGCAGGCGATTGAACGCGACGAAATGGCAGTCGGAAAGCGCGCGGTCGCCATCGATCCGGATCAGCGGATTGGTGATCATATGGGTGACGCCCACACGACCTTCGAGCCAGGCAAGCGCGCCTCCGATCCATTGTTCGACTGGCCCGCTAAAGGGGCCATGTTCGAGAATAGCGTCGGAATGGAAGCAGTCTCTTAGTCCAGTTTCGTTGATATGATCACAGGCGTGGCAATATCGATGCAAAACATCCGTTATAGAGTGAATATCGATCAAAGAAGATAGTGACAAACCACTCTGATTATTCATAGTATCCTCTTAATATGATTATAGACTATGCCAAGATATATCATTTAATAATCAAGATACTCTTGTATTGCTAAAAATCAATAGCGCAATCCTGCTATTATTATGGAGACGTCATGGCATCGGAACTGGATTTCCACGGCAGGGTCGTGCTCGTGGTCGGCGGATCAAGCGGTATCGGTAACGGTATCGCGCGCTCCTTTCTGAGTCGTGGTGCGGAGGTCCACGTCTGGGGCACGCGGGCGAGTGCCGACGACTATTCCGCCGCGGAAGGGAGCGACCTTTCCGGCCTGCGCTACGCCTGTGTCGATGTGGCGGACAATAAGGCGGTGGAGGCGGTGGCCCCGGCGTTCGAGCGGCTCGACGTCCTTGTTCTGTGTCAGGGCACCGTCATCTACGGGCGCGGTGAGTTCGACATGGATGGGTTCGACAAGGTCGTCGACGTCAACCTCAACAGCATGATGGCCTGCGCGGTGAAATTTCGGCCGATGCTGGGGGCCTCGCGGGGTTCGCTGGTCATGTTGAGCTCTACGGCGGCCTATCGGACCACCTTCGGCAATCCCGCCTATAACGCGTCCAAGGCTGGCCTGCTGGGGCTGACGCGGGCGCTGGCGCAGGCGTGGATCGGCGAGGGCATCCGCGTCAACGGCGTCGCACCGGGGCTCGTCGAAACGAAGCTGACCAAGATCACCATCGATCATCCCGACCGGCGGGCCTGGGCATTGAACATGATCCCGGCGAAACGCATCGGCACGCCCGAGGACATTGCCGGCGCCGTGCTGTTCCTGGCCTCGCCGCTGGCCGATTATGTGATCGGACAGACGATCACTGTCGATGGCGGAGCGGCGCTGTGATCGGGCCGTCCGTCAACGCCATGATCGCGTTGCAAGGATACCGGCCATGACCGCTGCGGACTGGCGGGCGCTCGTCGATCTGGGCAAGCTGGCCGCCTGGATGGATCGGCAGGGGCTGGAGCGCGGTGAGATCGGCGACGCCACCCCGCTCACCGGCGGCACCCAGAATATCCTGCTGCGCTTCACACGCGGCGGGCGTGCCTTCGTGCTCCGCCGTCCGCCCGCGCACACGATCGCCAATGGCAGCGAGACGATGCGCCGGGAGGCTCGGGTGCTGGCCGCGTTGAGCGATACCGATGTGCCGCATGCGCGGCTGATCGCCAGCTGTCCCGAGGAAGACGTGCTCGGCGCGGCCTTTTACCTTATGGAGCCGGTGGAGGGCTTCAACGCCACCGTGGCGCTGCCGCCGCTGCACGCGTCGGACCCGGCGATTCGCAGGCAAATGGGATTCGCGCTGGTCGACGCCGCGGTCGCGCTGGGCCGGGTCGATCCCTTCGCGGTCGGCCTGGAGGGGTTCGGGAAGCTCGACAATTTCCTGACGCGACAGCCGTCACGCTGGAAAGCCCAGCTTGAAAGCTATGCGCGGCATGAGGGCTGGCCCGGTCCCGATGCGATCCCCGGTGTCGGGGAGGTCGGCGCATGGCTGACGGCCAATTGCCCCGACAGCTTCACCCCGGGGATCATGCATGGCGACTATCATCTCGCCAACGTCATGTACCGCTATGACGGTCCGGCGATCGCCGCGATCGTCGACTGGGAACTGACCACGGTCGGCGATCCGCTGATCGACCTCGCCTGGACCGTGGCGACATGGCCCGATCCGGCCGAGCAGCAAGGTGCGCTGGCGGTGACGCCGTGGGAGGGATTCCCTGACGCCGATGAACTGGTCGAGCGCTATCGGGCGGGGTCGCAGCGCGATCTGTCGGCGCTCCTCTGGTACAAGGTTCTGGCCTGCTACAAGCTCGGCATCCTGCTGGAAGGCACCTATGCACGCGCCGCCGCGGGCAAGGCCGATCGCGCCGTCGCCCAGGTCCTGCACGAGCAGACCATCACGCTTTTTCGCAGAGCCATAAGGTGGATCGAAGCCGGCCGATGACGTCGATCGAACAACACCGTCACAATCAGGGAATATATCATGAGCATCAACGTTTCGCTGTTCTTCCGGCCCTATCAGATTCCGGCCGGCACGCCGCTCAACGTCTGTATCGACGTGGCACGCGCTGCCGATGAGGCGGGGCTGCATTCGATCACCTTCGGGGATCATCTGCTGCTGGGAACCAATCTGGAGGCCTATCCCTATGGTGCCTTTCTCCATCGCTCGGAATCGGCCTGGCCCGAGCCGCTGACGACGCTGGCCGCGATGGCGTCGGTGACCAGGACGCTGCTGCTGTCGACCGGTATCCTGCTGGCGCCGCTGCGTTCCCCGGTCCTGCTGGCGAAGACGATCGCGACGCTCGACGCGCTGTCGAACGGGCGGACGCAGCTTGCCCTCGGGATCGGCTGGCAGAAGGAGGAATATGACGCGGTGGGGGTTCCCTGGGAGGAACGCTACAAGCGGTTCGACGAGTCGGTCGCCGCGTGCCGGGCGATCTGGGGCGATCAGCCGATCAACTTCGAGTCGGCCAATGTGAAGATCCACGACGCCTGGGCGCTGCCCCTGCCGGCACAGTCGCGCGTGCCGCTGCTATACGGACTGGCGATGACCCCAAAAAATGCAACACGCATGGCAAAGTTCAGTGACGGATGGTGCCCGGTGGGCCTTGACGCCAATGCGATACGCGAGGGCGTCGATCGCTTTGCCGAGGCGCTCGCGGTGGAAGGGCGTGATCTTGCCGAGCAGCATATCAAGATCGGCCTGCCGCATGTGCTCGACGCGATTGGGAAGATCGATGCCGCCCGCACGCTGGCCCAGGCACCGGAATATCTCGCCGCCGGTGCGACGATCATCACGGTCTCCAGTCCGCCCAATCCGAGCAGCATGAAGGAAGTCTATCAGTTCATCGAGGATCTCGGAAAGGCTGGCGCGGCGTTCGCCTGATGGCTGCGGCCTGTCGCGACATCGGGTCGCGACAGGCCGCACCGGTCGTCACCTCAATACTCAGACACATTGCGCGCGTGCGTCGACCTCGACGGTCACGCGCTGGTCGATCATCGAGACGACGAGCAGCGTTCCGTCGGGCAGCCAGCCCAGCCCGGACGGCTGATTCTCCAGTTCGGCCACAAACTCGACCGCGCCGCCGATGGGTAGCCGGCAAATCTTCTTGGCGCCGATATCCGAAAACCAGAAGGCCCCGTCATGCCATCGGGCGCCTTCGGGGAAGTACAGATTGCCGGCGATCATTTCGCGCATATTGCGTCCTCTCCTTTTCACTTTCACCCGCGCAGGATGCGCCTTTCAGACATCCGCATATTGGTTGATCTTGAGCCGACCCAGCTGCGCCATGTGCACCTCGTCGGGGCCGTCGGCGATGCGCAGGAAGCGATTGAGCAGGAACGCCTCGGCGATTGGGGTGTCGTCGGACACGCCCATGCCGCCGTGGATCTGTATCGCGCGATCGGTCACCGTCTGCGCCATCTGCGGGGCGACGATCTTGATCGCCGCGATCAGGTCGGCGGCTTTCTTGTTGCCATATTTGTCCATCGCGTCGGCCGCCTTCAGCGTCAGCAGGCGCGACTGCTCGATCTCGATGAAGGACCGCGCGACGTCCTGGCGGATGCTGCCCTGTTGCGACAGCTTGCGGCCAAACGCGACGCGGCTTTCGGCCCGGCGGCACATGAGTTCGAGCGCGCGCTGCGCCTGACCGATCGACCGCATGCAGTGATGGATGCGGCCCGGTCCCAGCCGGCCTTGGGCGATCTCGAAGCCGCGCCCCTCACCCAGGATGATGTTTGACGCCGGCACGCGGACATTTTCGAGCAGCACCTCGGCTTCGCCGCCCGGCGAATGCCAGTGGTTGAAGACGCGCAGATTGCGGACGATCGAGATTCCCGGCGTGTCGCGCGGGATGATCACGGTCGATTGCTGCAAATGGCGCGGCGCGTCGGGGTCGGTCTTGCCCATCAGCAGCAGAAGCTTGCAACGCGGGTCCATGATCCCGGAAATCCACCATTTCCGGCCATTGATCACATAATCGTCGCCATCGCGCACGATCGACGTCGCGACATTGGTGGCGTCGGATGAAGCCACCGCGGGCTCGGTCATCAGATAGGCCGAGCGGATGTCACCGGCGAGCAGCGGCTTGAGCCATTGTTCCTGCTGCTCGGGCGTTCCGAATTTGGCGAGCACTTCCATATTGCCGGTGTCGGGCGCGGCGCAGTTGAAGATTTCGGACGAGAAATGCACCCGGCCCATGATCTCCGCGAGCGGCGCATATTCGAGATTGGTCAGACCGGGGCTGAAGGCGCCATATTCGTGCGGCAGGAACAGATTCCACAGCCCCTGCTCGCGCGCCTTTTGCTTGAGCGGTTCGATCCCGGGCCAGGGTGTCCAGCGATTCGCCTCGGCGGCATTCCACCAATGCTCCTCCTCCTCGATCGGATAGATGTGCTCTTCCATGAATGCCTCGAGCCGGGCGACGAGCCCTTTGACCTTCTGGCTTTGATCGAAGTCCATTTCCCGCACACCCTCCTGCTGAAACCCTATGCCGCCCGTCCCGGCCGGCAATCCGCTTGACTTGACCTTGGATGAAAATGATAACGCTGTGCAAGAAGAGTTTGTGCGGCCATGCGTCAAAGGGACGCGGCAGGCCGCCCGCACGAGGACATCCATGTTTGAGACCATAAATTATGAGGAGCCGGCGACAGGCGTCGCACGGATCGTGCTGAATCGGCCGGAGTCGCGCAATGCGCAGGATACCAAGCTCCTGTACGAATTGAACGCCGCGTTCGACCGGGCCGCGAAGGATGATGCCATTTCGGTGATCATCCTGGCCGCCAACGGCCCGCATTTTTCATCGGGCCACGATCTGCGGGAGCCTGATCCGATCGGTGCCCTGAGCGATTTCGATACCGTCGGCACCTGGTGCGGCTTCGGCTGCGCTGGCGCCGAAGGCTGGATGGCGCGCGAGAAAGAGCTTTATCAGGGGATGAGCGAACGCTGGCGCAATCTTCCGAAGCCGACCATCGCCGAGGTTCAGGGGAAGTGCATCGCCGGTGGCCTGATGCTGATCTGGCCCTGCGACCTGATCATCGCTGCCGAGGACGCGCTGTTCTCGGACAACACCGTGTCGATGGGAATGACCGGGGTCGAATATTTCGGCCATCCGTGGGAGCTCGGCCCGCGCAAGGCGAAGGAGATGCTGTTCACCTCCGATTTCCTGAGCGCGCATGATGCCCATCGGCTCGGCATGGTCAACCATGTCGTCCCCAATGCCGACCTCGCGGCCTTCACGCTCGATCTGGCCAGCCGGATTGCGCTCAAGCCGCTGTTTGCGCTGAAACTCGCCAAGGAATCGGTCAATGCGGTCGAGGACGCGCAGGGCCGCATCTCGGCGATGCAGACCGCGTTCGCCTACCATCAGCTCGGGCACAGCCATAACATGCAGGTGCACGGCTTGCCGATCGATCCGCGCGGCGCGGGGCCTCTCGTCGGCCGGAAAGGTGGCAAGCCGGCATGACCGCGTCACCCTGGATGACCGAAGATGTCGTGATGCTGCAGAACAGCGTCACGCGGCTTCTGGAAAAGGAATTCCTCCCGCATCGGGAACGCTGGGAGCGGGAAGGGATCGTCGATCGTGCATCCTGGCTGAAGGCCGGCGAAGCGGGCCTGCTATGCCCCAGCCTGCCCGAGGAATATGGCGGCGGTGGTGGCACCAAGGCGCATGACGCGATGCTGGCGCAGGAGGTCGAGCGCGTCGGGCTGGGCGGTGGTTTCGGTGTCGGCATCGGCACCCACGCGATGATCGCTCACTATATCCTGGCCTATGGATCGGAAGATCAGCGGCGCAGATGGCTGCCGAAGATGGCGTCGGGCGAGTATATCGGCGCGGTCGCCATGAGCGAGCCCGGAACCGGCTCCGACCTGCGGGCGATCCGCACCCGGGCGATCAAGGTTGACGGCGGCTATCGGGTCAGCGGCCAGAAAATCTTCATCTCGAACGGCCAGAACGCCGATCTGATCGTCACGGTCTGTCGCACCGGTGAGGACGGAACCAAAGGAATATCGCTGCTGGTTGTCGAGAGCGATGCCGAGGGCTTCCGCCGCGGGCGCAATCTCGAGAAAATCGGGCTGCATGCTCAGGACACGTCCGAGCTCTTCTATGACGATGTGTTCGTCCCATCCGAAAATCTTCTCGGGCTGGAAGAAGGGCAGGGCTTCTATCAGCTGATGAACCAGCTGGTCTGGGAACGGATGCTGTGCAGCCTCGGCGCGGTCGTCAGCATGGAACTGGCCGTCGATTATACCGTCGATTATGTGAAGCAGCGCCGTGCCTTCGGCAAGTCGATCATGGAATTCCAGAACACCCAGTTCAAACTCGCCGAGTGCAAGACTCAGGCGACGATCGGCCGCGCATTCTTTGACGGACTGATGGTACGGATGCTCGCGGGCGATCTCGACGATACCACCGCCGCGATGGCGAAATGGTGGACGACCGACACGCAGGGCAAGGTTCTGGACGAATGCCTCCAGCTCCACGGCGGCTATGGCTATATGGTCGAATATCCGATCGCGCGGCTCTGGCGCGATGCTCGCGTGCTGCGGATCTGGGCGGGGACCAACGAAATCATGAAGATGATCGTTGCGCGCAGCCTTTGACCGGTGCCGGTTCATCCCGTGAAGGACGCACGATGATCGTCTTCGAAAGCAGGCCCGCGGTGAGGCGCGCTGATGCGGGCGGACGCGGGCGATGACAGCATCTTTCGAAAGCGGTCGGCCGGGCTCGGGCTGGAGCGACCGGCGCAGCCTGAATGCCCTGGCTATCCTGTGTCTCATCGGCCTGGTCAATTATATCGACCGGGTGGCGATCAGCGTGCTGCAGGTGCCGATCAAGGCCGATCTCGGGCTGAGCGACGCCCAGATCGGCCTCATCATCGGCTTCGCCTTCTTCGTACCCTACACCCTGTTGTCGATGCCGATGGCGCGGCTCGCAGACCGCTATAACCGCAAATATCTGATGATCGGCGCGTTGCTCGTCTGGACCGGGATGACCGCGGCGATCGGCCTTGCCGACAGTTTCCTGATCCTGCTCGTCCTGCGCATGGGCGTGGCGGTGGGGGAGGCCTGCTGCCTGCCGACATCCTATTCGTTGCTGGCCGACTATTTCCGACCCGCCGAACGCGGGCGGGCGATCGCGATATTCGGTACCGCCTTTCCGATCGGCAGCATGATCGGAATGGTCGGCGCGGGCATCCTTGCCAGCATGTTCGGCTGGCAGAAGGCGTTTCTCCTGATCGGCGGACTGGGGCTGCTGCTCGTTCCGCTGTTGCTGCTCGTGTTTCGCGAGCCGCCGCGTGACGGCAGCGCATCGCAATCGGTTCCACCCCCGCTGCGACAGACATTCGCCATATTGTGGGGGCTGAAAACCTTCCGATATTGCCTTGTCGCACTCGCCTTTCAGAGCGTCGTCTCGATTTCGCTGCTCACCTGGAGCGCACCTTTCTACACCCGTGTGCATGGCATGAGCCTGTCCCAGGCGTCGATGGTGCTGGGCGTGCTGATCGGCGGGGCCGGCGGTCTGGGTACCTTCATGGGGGGCATTATCGGGGACTGGCTGGCGGTGAAGGACCGCCGATGGCTCCTGTGGCTTCCGGCGGTCGGGGGACTGCTGAGCCTGCCGCTGGCGCTGGGGCAGTTTCTGGTCGCCAACGCCACGCTCTCGGTGGGCTTTGGAATGGCCGCGGGGTTCCTGGCCAATATCTACCTGGCGCCGACCTACGCCGTCGCCCAGTCGCTGGTCGGCAGCAATCTGCGCGCTTTCGCCTCGGCGGCACTGGTGACCGGAGCGGCCATCGTCGGCGGCGCGATCGGGCCCTGGGGGACTGGAGCGCTCAGCGACCTCCTCGCGTCCGGCTATGGGTTCGGTACCAATTCCCTGCGGATGGCGATCTGCGTTTCCGTCGTGCTGGCCGCGCCGGTCGCGGCCTGGGCCTATGCCCGTGCCGCCCGGCATGTGGTGGCAGAGGCGGCGGGATTCGACGCGGGCGCGCAGCCTTCAGCCTGACGGAGACCATGAACCATGGCGATCGACAATATCGTGACCGAACTGGGCGGGATGCCGATCTCCGCCAGGGTGGCCGAGCCTGAAGGCCGACCGCCTCTGGCGACGATACTCGCGCTGCCGGGTGGCGGATATACGAGCAGCTATTGGCATCATGCCTATTATCCGGCTGGTTCGCTTCTCACCCTGGGGTCGGAGCTCGGCTTTCGCGTCATCGCGCTCGACCGCCCCGGCTATGGCGCGTCCGCCCAGGCGGATGGAGGGGGCGTAGTCCTCGATCGCCAGGTCGAGATGATCGAAGAACTGATCGGCAAGCTTTCCGCCGACGGCCGGATGGGCAAGGGGCTCTTCCTCATCGGCCATTCGATGGGGGGCATATTGTCGCTGCTCGTCGCGGCGCAACCGCGTATCGCGCATATCCTGGGGGTGGACGTGTCGGGGGTGCCCCGCCGTTATTCCGACGCCCTGGCAAATTCGATGGCCGCCGTCATCCGGGGGGAGCCAAATGCCCCGGAAGCCACCCCCGCGACGGTTCTGTTCTACGGGCCAAGCGGAACCTATAGCCCCGCACTGGCCGAGCGATCCGATCCCGCGGCGGCACCCTGTCCGCTGACCGAACTCGAAGACTCCTATCGCTGGCCGGGCCTGTTCGAGGATGTCGTCGGCCGCATCCGCGTCCCTGTGCAATATACGCTCGGCGAATATGAGACCGTGACCAAATGCGATATGGCGACAATGGCCGAGACGGGGCAGCTATTTCGTTCGGCCGCGCGCGTTGCTGTCTATCAGCAGCCCGGCGCGGGACATAATGTCAGCCTGCATCATGTCGGCCGCGCCTATCACCTGCGCGCCCTGGCCTTTTTCGACGAGATCCTTGCGCTGGGCTGACCGGGCCTGGTCGGCTGGGCAGCGGCCGCCTTCTTGCCTGCCAGATATGCTCAACAAGGCTTGCTGCGGGAATTAACGTGCATGATGCACTACTTTTTGATGTCCCCGCTAGGATGCCCGTGCAGGCACAATAAGTCGAGTGCCCGCGCGGCAGCGTCGGAAGC
The DNA here is from genome assembly GCA_947085315.1 of uncultured Sphingomonas sp. Taxonomy (GTDB): domain Bacteria; phylum Pseudomonadota; class Alphaproteobacteria; order Sphingomonadales; family Sphingomonadaceae; genus Rhizorhabdus. The sequence goes on from CAMTVW010000024.1 coordinate 81,515, forward strand.
TGGGGCGCTTGACGGATAGGTATCGATGTTCATAATCTAGCATGCACTGCAAATTATGATTCCAGGCGGAATAGCCGCCGGTGCAGACGAGGATGCCGTACGGATCGCGGCTCGAAACGGCGTGGACCAAATGGGGCCATGGCTGGATCGGCGCGATGCCTGATCGCGAAGGAGAGCATGCATGAATGCGCTGACCAATCAGTTCAAGGTGATCGATACCGACACGCACGTCGTCGAACCCTACGACCTTTGGACCGCGCGAATCTCGACAGCCAAATATGGCGAGAAGGTTCCGCAGGTGAAATATGATCCGGTCGAAAAGGAAGACTTCTGGTATTTCAACGGCGAGCGGCTGGGCCCGGCGGCAGGCACCGCGATGGCGGGCTGGCACGAGCATGCGCCGCAGCACCCCAAGATATGGTCGGAGGTCGCCGATTTCACCGCCGATGCCGATGCGCGCCTGAAGAAGATGGACGAATATGGCATCTGGGCACAGGTGCTCTATCCGAACGTCGCGGGCTTTGGCGCGGGGCGTTATCTCGGCCTGCAGGATCCGGAACTGATGCTGCTCTGCGTCCAGGCCTATAATGACTGGGTCGCCGAATGGGCGAGCGCCGATCGCCGCCGGCTGCTTCCGCAGATGGCGCTGCCCTTCTGGGATATCGACCTGACCGTCAAGGAGATGGAGCGCGCGGCAAAGCTTGGCCACAAGGGTATCATCATGGGAAGCGAGCCCGATTTCTTCGGGCAGCCGAAGCTGACCGATCCCTATTGGGACCGGCTGTGGGGCGCGGCCCAGGATATGCGCCTGCCGATCAACTTTCACATCGCGTCGGGCGATCTCTCACCCTACCACATGCACCATGAATCGGTGGGTGAGCATGCCGCGTTCGCCGGCATGGCGGTGCTGTTCACCATGCAGAATGCGCGCACGCTGTCATTGTTGACCACCGGCGGGATCTGTCACCGCTTTCCGAATCTCAATTTCGTTTCGGTCGAAAGCGGCGTCGGCTGGATTCCCTTCGCATTGGATATGCTCGACTGGATGTGGCTCAACTGCGGCGTGCACAAGGAGCATCCCGAATATGACCTGCTCCCGAGCGGCTATTTCAAGCGCCAGATCTACGGCTGCTTCTGGTTCGAGAGGCAGTCGCTGGCGTCGGCGATCGACCAGATCGGACCCGACAACATCCTGTTCGAATCGGATTTTCCGCATCCGACCAGCATGAGCCCGGGGCCAGCATCGATCGCGATCCCGCCGAATCAATATATCCAGGATACCCTCGGCCATCTGCCGCAGGACGTCGTGGCGAAGATCCTCCACGACAATGCCGCGAAGGTCTACAATCTCGACTAGGGTCTGTTTCAGCGAAGCTGAAACGGCGGTGCCGGCCCGCGCCCCCCCCCCAACCCCCGGTATAATAAGCGGGGTCGGGGGGGGGGGGGGGGGGGCGGGGCCGCCCCGCCCCCCCCCCAACCCGCCCGACCCGCCTTAACACCCGGGGGGGTGGGGGGGGGGGGGGGGCCGGCACCGCCGTTTCAGCTTCGCTGAAACAGACCCTAGTCGAGATTGTAGACCTTCGCGGCATTGTCGTGGA
>CAMTVW010000025.1:0-28688 GCA_947085315.1 uncultured Sphingomonas sp.
CCAGCGGACCGATCGAGGTGCAGATTTTCGGCGACCTGGAAGCGGTCGATTATCGCGAGATCCTGGCGAGCACGCTCGGCGCACTGCCGCCGCGAAAAGTGCTGGCGCCCGCCAACGGCCAGCGCGTCGATTTCGCCAAAGCGGCCCCGGTTCCCGATATCGCCTATCATCGCGGCGCCGAGGGCCAGGCGGCGGCGATGACGGCGTGGCCGACCGGCGGTGGTCTCGCCAACCCGCGCGATGCGCGCGGGCTCGAAGTGCTTGCCGCGATCTTCAATGACCGCCTGTTCGATCGCCTGCGCGCTGAACAGGGAGCGAGCTATGGTCCGGTGGTTGACAGCCATTGGCCGACGGGATTCGACAGCGGCGGCTATCTGCTCGTCGGCAGCCTGCTCGCGCCCAAGGATATCGACCGCTTTTATGGCATTGCGCGCGACATTGCCGCCGATCTGGTCGCCAACCAGGTGGGCGTCGATGAACTGACGCGCAACGCGGTGCCGATCCGCGAAATGGTCTCGCGTGCGTCGACCGGCAATGTCTATTGGATGTTTCTGCTGGAGGGCGCGACGCGCGACCCGCGCGTCGCCACCGCGGCGCTGTCAATGGAGACCGACATTGCCGCGGTGACCGCTGCTGACGTCCAGCGGCTGGCACAGCAATATCTGACGCCGCAGCGCCAATGGTCGCTGGCGATCCTGCCCAAGGGGATGACGCTGGCCGACGCGTCGGCGCTGGGTGCCGCGACCGGGGCGACAGCGACCACCGCGGGCGGTCGCTAAGCGGTTTCCCCGCCGGGCGCACGCACTTTGCGGATGCGCGGTTCGCGATCCAGCTCGCCTTTGGTCATGATGTCGTGGCGCATCTTGGCGCGCACGTCGTGGATCGATGCGATCACCGGCCCCATCGCGACGCCCAGGTCGATCAACACTGCTTCGGCAAGTTGCAGCGAGCTTTCGAGCGTCTCGGGCACCGCATCGCTCGCTCCCGCCTGATACAGCGCCGCGGCATGGTCTGCATCGCGCGCGCGGCTGATGATCGGCAGGGCGGGAAATTTCTGACGCAATTGCTTGGTCATCCGCAGCTGCTGGACGGGATCGTCCATCGTCAGCACGATGGCGTCGGCACTTTCGATGCCCAGCTTGTCGAGACTGCCTTGCCGCGCGACATCGGCAAAGCGCACCTTAAAGCCGTCGCGCCGCGCCACCGCCACGCTGTCGATATTGGCATCGACCGCGATATAGGCGCGGCCATGTTCGCGCAGCAGCTCAGCAACCGTGCGCCCGACGCGGCCAAAGCCGACGATGACGGTCCGCGCCACTGCGGGCTCATCCTCCGGCGTGTCGTCGCTGCGCATTTCGATCCGCCGCGCAACGTCGTGGCCGACGCGCGCCAGCAGCGGCGTGATGGTCAGGCCGATCGCGGTGACAAGCTGCCAGAAACTCGCTGTTCCGGGATCGATGATTCCCGCCGTCAGCGCGGCGGTCAACACGATCAGGGTCGTCTCCGACGGGCTCGACATCAGCAAGCCGACTTCGGCGGCTGTACCGCGGCGCGCGCCCGAAAAGCGCAGCAGCAGCGCGGTCACCACCGCTTTGACCGTGATCACACCGACGACCGCAGCGATCAACATCGGCCATTGCGCGGCGATACTCTTGAGGTCCAGCCCCATGCCGACGCTGATCAGGAACACCCCAAGTGCGAGCCCCTTGAACGGCGCGGTGATCGCTTCGACCTCGCCATGATATTCGGTCTCGGCGATCATTAATCCGGCGAGCAGCGCCCCGACGATCGGCGATAGCCCGACCGTCGCGGTGGCGAGCGCGGCGACGATCACCACAAGCAGGCTGGCCGCCAGGAACAGCTCGGGATCCTTGGCGCGCGCCGCCTGGGCAAAGATGCGCGGCAACAGGAACCAGCCCGCAACCGCCAGCACCGCAACCACCAGCGCGCCCTGCCACAGGGTCGTCATCAGCAGTTGGGCATTGTCACCGGCAGGATTGGGGGCGAGGGCGCCGAGGACAAAGATGATCGGGACGATCGCCAGATCTTCGAACAGCAACATCGAAAATGACGCGCGACCCACCGCCGACTTGGTCCCCACCATCGGCAGCACCAAAGCGGTCGACGACAGCGCGAGGGCGATGCCCAGCCCGAACGCCGCAGGGGTCGACAGGTCGCCGAGCAACCATAAGCCGCCGCCAAGGATCGCGCCGCCGAGCAGCAATTCGGCTGCGCCAACTCCGAACACAAGTTTGCGTAATTGCCACAGGCGGCGGAACGAGAGCTCGAGACCGATCGAAAACAGCAGCATGATGATGCCGAATTCCGCAAATAGCGCGATATCGTCAGTCGATCCGATCGTGACATGTTTCAGCCACGGATAATCGCCAGCCAGCGATCCCAGCCCCGACGGCCCCACCAGCAGGCCGACGAGGATGAACCCGATGACGGGGGGCAGGCGAAAGCGCGCAAACGCCGGGATGACGATGCCCGCGGCGCCTAAAACCACCAGCGCATTGCCGATGGCCGATGTTTCTGTTTCCGATACCATAGGGGCCGACCTTATGCAGGCCGGCCCCGATTGGCTAGAGAGCTATCCCAACCTTTTTGGTTGTTTTCAGCTACCCATCTTGGCTTCAAGATTTTCGACGATCGCTTCAAAGAAGCCTTCGGTGGTCAGCCAGTTCTGGTCGGGGCCGATAAGCAGCGCCAGATCCTTGGTCATCTTGCCGCTTTCGACCGTCGCGACGCAGACTTTTTCCAGATCGTCGGCAAACTTCACCAGCTCGGCGTTATCGTCGAGCTTGCCGCGGTGCTTGAGGCCGCCGGTCCACGCAAAGATCGACGCGATCGGGTTGGTCGAGGTCGCCTTGCCCTGCTGGTGCATGCGGTAATGGCGGGTAACGGTGCCGTGCGCGGCTTCGGATTCGACGGTCTGGCCATCGGGGGTCATCAGCACGCTGGTCATCAGGCCGAGCGAGCCAAAGCCCTGCGCGACGGTGTCCGACTGGACGTCGCCGTCGTAATTCTTGCAGGCCCAGACGAACTTACCGCTCCACTTGAGCGCCGAGGCGACCATGTCGTCGATCAGGCGATGCTCAGAGGTGATGTTGGCGGCCTTATACTTGTCCGCGAACTCGGCGTCGAACACCTCCTGGAACAGATCCTTGAAGCGGCCGTCATAGGCCTTGAGGATCGTGTTCTTGGTCGAGAGGTAGAGCGGCCACTTGCGGTCGAGCGCATAGTTCATGCTGGCGCGGGCGAAATCGCGGATCGAATCGTCGAGGTTGTACATGCCCATCGCGACACCGCCCGACGGATATTGGAAGACCTCGTGCTCGATCGTCTCACCATTATCGCCCTCGAAGATCATGCGCAGCTTGCCGGGGCCGGGGACGACGAAGTCGGTGGCGCGATACTGGTCGCCAAAAGCGTGGCGGCCGACGACGATCGGATCGGTCCAGCCCGGAACCAGCCTGGGGACATTCTTGATCACGATCGGCTCGCGGAAGACGACGCCGCCCAGAATGTTGCGGATCGTGCCGTTGGGCGACTTCCACATCTTCTTGAGCTTGAACTCCTCGACGCGGGCCTCGTCGGGGGTGATCGTCGCGCATTTCACGCCGACGCCATATTTCTGGATCGCCTTGGCGCTGTCGATCGTGATCTGATCGTTGGTCTCGTCGCGCTTCTCGACCGAAAGGTCATAATATTCGAGTTTGATGTCGAGATAGGGAAGGATCAGGCGCTCGCGAATCCATTGCCAGATGATCCGCGTCATTTCGTCGCCGTCGAGTTCGACGACGGGGGTTTTCACCGTGATCTTCGCCATGCTTTTCTATCTCCGGGGAGGGAATGTGCGGCCGTCCCTATGACACGAAATCGGCGGGATCAACCGTTCCCCGGACGAATTCTTGGGCCCTTTCCCCCGACGGGGGGAACCACGACGTCGCGGCAATGATTGTCAGCCCGGGCTCGCCCCCCTAGGATGAACCGATGACCTCACTCGATAAACCCGATATCGGAACCACTTCGGTGAAGTGGCGCTGGCCCAGCGTCCATCCCGAAGGCCGCAAATTCGTCCTGCTCTCGACAGTGGTGACGCTGATCTTCGCGCTGCTCGCCTGGGAGACGATCGCCTGGCCGATGGCCGGGATTACCGTCTGGGTAGCAGCATTCTTCCGCGATCCGGTGCGCAGCACACCGACCGGGGAGGGACTCGTCATCGCTCCTGCGGACGGGCTTGTCACGATGATCACCGTGGTTCCGCCGCCGCGCGAGATGGCCGGTGAGGACGGGCTGGGCGACGCGCCGATGACGCGCGTCTCGATTTTCATGTCGGTGTTCGACGTCCATATCAACCGCACCCCGATCGCGGGAACGATTCGCAAGGTCGCCTATATCGCGGGCAGTTTCCTCAATGCCGATCTCGACAAGGCGAGCGAAGAGAATGAGCGGCAGCATATCCTGGTCGAGGGGGCCGATGGGACGCGGATCGGCTTCACCCAGATCGCCGGGCTGGTCGCGCGCCGAATCGTTCCCTTCGTCAAGCCGGGCGACATTGTCGGGCTGGGCCAGCGGGTCGGCCTGATCCGCTTCGGCAGCCGCGTCGACGTCTATCTGCCTGCGGGTACCGGCCACCGAGTCGCGCTGGGCCAGCGGACGATCGCCGGTGAAACCGTTATCGCCAAGCTCGGTGAGGCTGATCGGTCGGTCGGATCGGCGATATGATGCGCGGTCGCCGGCAGAATATCCGGCGCGGCATACCGGCGCGCGCGGTCGCGCCCAACGCGGTGACCGTGCTCGCGCTCTGCTCTGGGCTGACCGGGGTTCGCTTCGCGATCGCGGGAGATTGGGAGCGTGCGCTGTTCGCGATCCTGATTGCGGGCATTCTCGACGGCCTCGACGGCCGCATCGCGCGGCTGCTGAAGGGCGAGAGCCGCTTCGGAGCCGAACTCGACTCGCTGTCCGATGTGATCGCCTTCGGGGTTTCGCCCGCGATCATCATGTTCCTCTGGTCTCTGAACGAGATTCCCCGCTTCGGCTGGATCTTCGCGCTGGGTTATGCGGTCTGCGCAGCGCTGCGCCTGGCCCGCTTCAATGCCTCGATCGACACCGTCGAACATCCGCGCAAGACGGCGGGTTTCCTGACCGGAGTGCCGGCCCCGACCGGCGCGGGGATGATGCTGGTCCCCGTCGCGCTGTGGCTGTGGAGCGACCTCGCCATCTTCCGCGATCCCTTTTTCATCTGTGGCTGGGCCGCGCTGATAGGCTTCCTGATGATTTCGGATCTCGCGACCTACAGTTGGTCGTCGCTGCATATCTCGCGCGCCTGGCGATTGCCCGCGCTGCTGCTGGTGGCGATGGCGGGGGCTGCGCTGTTCACCGCGCCCTGGCATACGCTCAGCTTCCTGATGCTGTTCTATCTCGCGACGATTCCGTTCAGCGTCCTTTCCTATGGACGGATCAGGCGACAGCGCGCTGCGGTTTCACCGCTGCCGGCTTCCCCGAGCGAATGACCCGTATCCGCGCGTCGCGTGGGTAACGAAGCTGGGGCAGGGCGGCCGGTTCGATGCCGATCGCCCGCTTGATGTACGGCAGTTCGGCCTTCACCGTGGCGATGATCGCCATGACCGAAACCAGCAGGATCGCCGAGAACATCGCGAGAGAAAGAAGCTGAGCCATCGTCATCATCCTTTGTCGTCGGTTCCGGGGGAGTCGGCATATTCCTGTGCCGAAAAGCGCCTGAACCACTGTGCTGTTCCACATGTTCCCGATTTGTTCTATCCTGTCAACCCTTGATTTTGCACAGCGGGTCGCATAAAGGCCCGGCCATTCCACATGTGGGGCACATAATCCGGTGCCGGGTTTCCCGGTTCCCGCCCCACAGAGGTTCAACCGGGTAAGGAGAAAATCCTATGGCGGCTCCCACCGTCTCCATGCAGGCGTTGCTCGACGCCGGCGCACATTTCGGTCACCAGACTCACCGCTGGAACCCGAAGATGAAGCCGTATCTGTTCGGCGATCGCAACGGCATCCACATCATCGATCTCTCGCAGACCGTGCCGCTGTTCGCGCGCGCGCTCGAGTTCGTGAACCAGACCGTCCAGAGTGGCGGCAAGGTTCTGTTCGTCGGCACCAAGCGTCAGGCGCAGGAGCCGATCGCCGAGGCGGCTCGCCGTTCGGGTCAGCATTATGTCAACCATCGCTGGCTGGGCGGCATGCTCACCAACTGGAAGACCATCTCGATGTCGATCAAGCGCTTCAAGGCGCTCGAAGAGCAGCTGTCGGGCGACACCCACGGCCTGACCAAGAAGGAAGTCCTTCAGCTCACCCGTGAGCGCGACAAGTTCGAACTGTCCCTCGGCGGCATCCGCGACATGGGCGGCATTCCGGACGTGATGTTCGTGATCGACGCCAACAAGGAAGAGCTGGCGATCAAGGAAGCCAACACGCTCGGTATTCCGGTCGTCGCGATCCTCGATTCGAACGTCAGCCCCGATGGTATCGCTTTCCCGGTGCCCGCCAATGACGACGCCGCCCGCGCGATCCGGCTATATTGCGACTCGCTGGCCGAAGCCGCGACCCGCGGTAACACCGAAGCGCGTCAGGCGCGTGGCGAGGACCTCGGCGCCGCTGTCGAACCCCCGGTCGAAGCTGCCGTCGCGCAGCCTGTCGAGGAAGTCGCGGCGAGCTGATCCGGCGTCGGCCCCTCCGGGCCGATGTCATGACCATGTCTCGAATTTCGTCCCAAGGGACGAGCGGGGGCGGGGGCGGCAACGCTCCTTCCCCCGTCCCGTAAGCAAGAAGGAAGAAGAATATGGCGGAGATCACCGCTGCTGCCGTGAAGGACCTGCGCGAGAAGTCGGGCGCCGGCATGATGGACTGCAAGAAGGCGCTCACCGAAAATGGCGGCGACATGGACGCCGCGATCGACTGGCTGCGCACCAAGGGCCTCGCCACCGCCGCCAAGAAGTCGAGCCGCACCGCGGCCGAGGGTCTGGTCGGCGTTGCCGTCGAAGGCACCAGGGGCGCTGCGGTCGAAGTCAATTCGGAGACCGACTTCGTCGCCAAGAACGAACAGTTCCAGGATTTCGTCCGCACCGTGACCACGCTGGCGCTGAGCGCTGGTGAGGATGTCGCGGCGCTGGGCTCGACCGGCTATCCCGATGGCGGCACGGTCGCCGAGAAGCTGACCTCGAACATCGCCACGATCGGCGAGAACCAGACGCTGCGTCGCGCCAAGATCGTCGAAGTGTCGAAGGGCGCGGTCGTGTCCTACATGCATAACGCCGTTTCGCCGGGTCTCGGCAAGATCGGCGTGCTCGTGGCACTTGAGGGCGATGCTCCGGCCGATGCGATGCAGGCGGTCGGCAAGCAGATCGCGATGCACATCGCCGCCGCTTTCCCGCAGGCGTTGACCGAAGACGGTCTCGACCCCGCCGTGGTCGAGCGCGAGCGCGCGATTGCCGCTGAAAAGGCCGCCGAATCGGGCAAGCCAGCCGAAATCGTCGAGAAGATGGTCCAGGGCGCAGTTGCCAAGTTCCGCAAGGAAAACGCGCTGCTCAGCCAGGTCTTCGTGATCGACAACAAGACCCCGATCGCCCAGGTCGTCGCCAATGCGGCGAAGGCCGCCGGCGGCTCGATCACGCTCAAGGATTATGTCCGCTTCCAGCTCGGCGAAGGCATCGAGAAGGAAGCCAGCGACTTCGCGGCCGAAGTCGCGGCGGCTGCCAAGGGCTGACACCTTGCAAATCCGGGGCCCGTCCTTTCGGTTCATGCCGGAAGGGCGGGCCCTTTTTCATGCACGCTTGGCAGGCTCGAACAGGGTCCCTAAGGTGCGCGACGCTTTCCGTATCAGAATTGAGATCCGACCCGCATGGAACGCCCCCGCTTCAAACGAATCCTGCTGAAGCTGTCGGGCGAAGTGCTGATGGGGCAGGGCCAGTTCGGCATCGACCCCGATACGGTCACCCGCGTCGCCCGCGAAATTGCCGACATCGCGACCAAATATGAGCTGTGCCTGGTGGTAGGCGGTGGCAACATCTTCCGTGGTCTTGCAGCCGCAGCCAAGGGCTTTGACCGTACCAGCGCCGACTATATGGGCATGCTCGCCACGGTGATGAACGCGCTGGCGGTACAGAACGCGCTCGAACGGATCGGCGTCGATACCCGCGTCCAGTCGGCCATCCCGATGAGCACGGTGTGCGAGCCCTTCATCCGCCGCCGCGCCGAACGCCATCTGCAGAAGGGCCGGATCGTGATCTTCGCCGCCGGCACCGGCAATCCCTATTTCACCACAGACAGCGCCGCCGCGCTGCGCGCCGCCGAAATGGGCTGCGACGCGCTGTTCAAGGGAACCTCGGTGGACGGCGTCTATAATGCGGATCCCAAGCAGGATCCGACCGCAATCCGATATGAAAAGGTGACCTTCGACCGCGTCCTCGCCGACAATCTGAAGGTGATGGATGCCAGTGCCGTCGCGCTGTGCCGCGACAACAACATCCCGATCGTGGTATTCAACATCCGTGAGCAGGGCAATCTGGCCCATGTGCTCGCGGGGTCGGGTATCGCCACGGTCGTACAGAATTAGGGGAAGACAACATGCCCGCCTATGACAAGGCCGATCTTGAACGCCGGATGCACGGTGCTGTCGAAGCGCTGAAGAGCGATCTGGTTGGCCTGCGCACGGGCCGCGCATCGGTCAACCTGCTCGATCCGGTGATGGTCGAGGTCTATGGTGCCCAGATGCCGCTGAACCAGGCCGCCACCGTGACCGCGCCCGAGCCGCGCATGCTGTCGGTGCAGATCTGGGACAAGTCGAATGTCGGCCCGGTCGACAAGGCGATCCGATCGGCGGGCCTGGGCCTCAATCCGATCATGGACGGGCAGACGCTGCGTATCCCGATCCCCGACCTGACCGAAGAGCGCCGCAAGGAACTCGCCAAGCTGGCCGGCCAATATGCCGAAAAGGCGCGGGTCGCCGCGCGCAACGTCCGCCGTGACGGCAATGACAACCTAAAGATCGACGAGAAAAAGGGCGTAATCAGCGAGGATGAACGCAAGCGCGGCGAAACCGAGGTCCAGAAGCTGACCGACGCGACGATCGCCGAGATCGATGCCGCCGCGGCCGCCAAGGAAAAGGAAATCCTCGGCAAGTGAGCGGCCTGCTGGCTCACCCTGCTTCAAGCGCCGTCGCGGCCGCGGGGACCGCCCCGCGCCATGTCGCGATCATCATGGATGGCAATGGCCGCTGGGCGAAGCGCCGCTTCCTCCCACGCCTGGCCGGTCACCGGGCGGGTGCCGAAGCGGTGCGGACCACTGTCCGTGCGGCGTCCGATCTTGGGCTCAAGGCCCTGACCCTTTATGCATTCTCCTCCGAGAACTGGCGCCGTTCCGCTGAGGAGGTGTCCGACCTGATGGGCCTGTTGCGGCTCTATTTGCGCCGCGAAATTGCGGGCCTGCACCGCGAGGGCGTGCGGCTGCGCACGATCGGCGACATTGGCGGGCTCGGCGGTGAACTGATCGATCTCGTCCATGAGGGCATCGAGAAGACCAAGGAAAATCGCGGTCTCGATTTCGTGCTTGCGCTCAACTATGGCGGCCAGGATGAGCTCGTCCGCGCGATGCGGGGCATTGCGAGCGACGTTCAGGCGGGCAAGCTTGCCCCCGAGGCGATCGACGCGGCGATGATCGAAAGCCGGCTCGACACCAGCGACCTTCCCCCGCTCGACCTGCTGATCCGCACCTCCGGTGAGCGCCGGCTATCCAATTTCCTGCTTTGGCAGGCGGCCTATGCCGAGATTCTGTTCGTCGACACGCTATGGCCCGACTTCGACCGCAAGGCGCTGGAGGCGGCGATCGCCGATTTCGGCACCCGGGAGCGCCGCTTCGGCGGGCGATAAGCCGGTATGACCAAGGCTCCGGCCTCCGAACTCCGGGTCCGCGCGATCTCGGGCATCGTGATGATCGTGGTGGCGCTTGCCGCGCTCTGGCTGGGCGGCATCGCCTTCTGGGCGCTCTGCGCGCTGCTTGCGGTGCTGATGATGGTCGAATGGTCGGCGATGGCACAGGCGAACCGTTGGCAGACCGTGCTGGGCGCGGCGCTGGTGGCGGGACTGATGGTGAGCGCGCTGTCGCTCACCGATCCGGTCCAGATGGCGGCTTTCCAAGACCGTATCATTGCCCAGACGATCGACCTGACCGGGCTGTGCGCGATCCTGCTGGCGGTGATCAGCTTCCGCGCGCGGCTTGGGACCGGGCTGCTCTATGCAACCCTCCCCGCGATCGCACTGGTGTTGCTGCGCGAACAGCCGGGGCAGGGGCTGGCGCTGGCGCTGTGGACCCTCGTCATCGTCTGGGCGACCGATATCGGCGCCTATTTCGCGGGCCGTGCGATCGGTGGGCCCAGGCTTGCGCCGACGATCAGCCCCAACAAGACTTGGGCAGGGCTGTTCGGTGGCATGGCGGCGGCGGGGCTGATCGGCGCCGCAATCGCCTGGGGAACCGCGTTGCCGCTATTCTGCTGGGTCGCGGGAGCGCCTCTGGCGGTCGCGGCGCAGATGGGGGATCTGTTCGAAAGCTGGCTGAAACGCCGATCGGGTGTGAAGGATAGCGGAAAGCTGCTGCCCGGCCATGGCGGCGTCCTCGACCGGCTCGACGGGGTCGTGCCGGTCGCCTTGCTGGTGGCGGCCAGTGTTGCCGGGGGCGTGATATGACGGTGCGAAGCGTTTCTATCCTCGGTGCCACCGGCTCGATCGGCACATCGACCCTCGATCTCATCGAGCGCGAACCCGACCGTTTCCAGATTGCGGCGCTGACCGCGCAGCGCGATGTCGCGGGGCTGGCCCAGGCGGCGCGCCGCACGCGGGCGCAGCTCGCGGTGATCGGTGATGAAAGCCTCTACGGCGCGCTCAAGGACGCACTGGCCGGCACCGGCACGCGCGTCGCGGCGGGGGAGGGTGCCCTGGTCGATGCCGCCGCGCTTGGCGCCGACTGGACGATGGCGGCGATCGTCGGGTTTGCCGGACTCAAGCCGGCAATGGCCGCGCTGAGCGCGGGAGGAACGGTGGCGCTCGCGAACAAGGAATCGCTGGTTTCGGCGGGTTCGCTGATGACCGAAGCGGCCAAGGCCAGTGGCGCGACGATCCTGCCTGTCGATTCGGAGCATAATGCCGTCTTCCAGTGCTTCGATCACGCCGCCCCCGGCAGCATTCGCAAGATAACCCTGACCGCCAGCGGCGGGCCGTTTCGCGACTGGTCGACCGAAGCGATGCGCGCCGCCACGCCGGCGCAGGCGGTCAAACATCCCAACTGGTCGATGGGTGCCAAGATTTCGGTCGATTCGGCGACGCTGATGAACAAGGGGCTCGAGCTTATCGAGGCCTTCCATCTCTTTCCGCTGCCGGCCTCCGCGTTCGACGCGATCATCCATCCGCAGTCGGTGGTCCATGCGCTGGTCGATTATATCGACGGCTCCGTGCTGGCCCAGCTCGGCTCCCCCGATATGCGGACACCGATCGCGCACAGCCTGGCCTGGCCGCAGCGCATGGCGACGCCGTGCCGCCCGCTCGACCTGGCGGCGGTCGGCCGGCTCGATTTCCATGCGCCCGATCTCCAACGTTTTCCGGCGCTCGGCCTTGCGCGTGAGGTGCTCGCTGCCGGTTGCGACCGGTCGGCGATCCTCAACGCCGCCAATGAGGTCGCGGTCGCGGCGTTCCTCGATGGCCGTATCGGATTTCTCGACATCGCGTTAATCGTCCGCAAAGCCTTGAATCGCTACGATCCGCCCGCGCCGGCGTCGCTTGACGACGTGTTCGCGATCGATGCCGAGGCCCGCAGCATTGCGCATGCGGCGATGGAGATTATCACAGTGTGACAGATAGCCCTGGCATCATCTTCACAATCCTTGCTTTTCTGCTCGTCATCGGGCCGCTGATCTTCGTCCATGAACTCGGCCATTATCTGGTCGGGCGCTGGTGCGGGGTGAAGGCGGACGTCTTCTCGATCGGCTTCGGGCGCGAGATTGCGGGCTATACCGATTCGCGCGGCACCCGGTGGAAGCTCGGCTGGATGCCGATGGGCGGCTATGTGAAGTTCGCCGGGGACATGAATCCGGCGAGCCAGCCGACCCCCGAATGGCTCGCGTTGCCCGAGGAGGAACGCGCGCGGACCTTTCAGGCCAAGCCGGTCTGGCAACGCTTCCTGATCGTATTTGCCGGGCCAGCGACCAATTTCCTCGTCGCGATCGGCATTTTCATGGCCTTTTTCGCAGCCTATGGCGTGCCGCGCACCCCATCGGTCCTGAGCGCGGTGATTTCCGGTTCACCCGCCGCACGGGCCGGATTGCAGCCGGGCGACCGGGTCACCGCGATCGCCGGGCGCCCGATCGATACGTTCGACGAACTGGCCGACATGATCCGTTTCCGCCCGGACGAACGGCTGCGGATTGATTTCGTCCGTGGTTCCACGGGGAAATCGGTCGAGGTCGTTCCCGCCGCCAATATCGAGCGCGACCGCTTCGGCAACGAATTCCGCAAGGGCTCGATCGGCGTGATGTCGGGCCCGCAGATCATCGAGGACGTTCCCCTGCTGCAATTGCCGGGCGAGGCGACCCGCCAGACGATCGGGATCGTGCGGATGATGGTCGACACGCTCGGCCAGATCATCACCGGCCGCCGTTCGGTCAAGGAACTTGGCGGTCCGATCAAGATCGCTCAGGTGTCGGGACAACAGGCTTCGCTGGGCATATTGAACTTCGTCATGCTGATGGCGCTGATTTCGATTAATCTCGGATTCATCAACCTGTTGCCAATCCCCATGCTCGACGGAGGCCATCTGGTCTTCTACCTATTCGAGGGGTTAGCACGCCGGCCGGTGCCGGAACGGGCGATGGAATGGGCGTTTCGATCGGGATTGGCGGTACTTTTGTCCTTCATGATCTTTGTTACGCTCAACGATATTCTCTCGCTCGGGGCTCTCGAACGGCTTGCTGGCTTGATCGGCTAGGCTTGTTGGGGCAGTGCATGCGCGCGCTTCCATAAAAGGAGCGCACGGATTCTATTGAGGCGGGGAACGCGTGACGGCGACGACGACGAACTTCCATCGGGCCCGGCTTGTGTCGGCGCTCCTCGTCGGCACGATGCTCAGCGGCATCGCGACACCCATCATGGCGCAGGAGGCAGCTCCTGTGGCGCCCGCGCCATTGCCCGCGCCGGCGGCCGGATCGGGGGTGATCAAATCGATCAACGTCGCCGGTTCGGAACGGCTCGAGGCCGACACGGTGCGCTCCTATGTCAAGCTCACCGCCGGTGAAGCCTATAACCGCGAGGGGCTCGATCAGGCGCTGAAGGACCTCTACGAGACCGAGCTGTTCGCCGACGTGCAGGTCCGTGATGACGGCCAGGGCAACATCACCCTGCAGATCCGCGAAAATCCGGTGATCAACCGGATCGTGCTGGAGGGCAACAAGCGGCTCAAGTCCGAGAAGATCAATCCCGAGATCAAGCTGGCGCCGCGCCAGATCTTCACCCGGTCGAAGGTTCGCGCCGACGTCAACCGGATCATCGAACTCTATCGCCGCCAGGGCCGCTTCGCCGCGACCGTCGAGCCGAAGATGGTGCTGCTCGACCAGAACCGCGTCGACATCATTTTCGAGATCAGCGAGGGCGACAAGTCAAAGGTCCGCAAGATCAACATCATCGGGAACGACAAATTCTCCGACGGCCGCCTGCGTGGCGAGATGGCGACCAAGCAGACCGGGCTGACCAAGATCTTCTCGTCGGGCACCAGCTATGATCCCGACCGCATGTCCTATGACCAGCAGAAGATGCGGCAATTCTACCTGACGAACGGCTATGCCGATTTCCGGGTCGTCTCCGCCGTCGCCGAGCTGACGCCGGACAAGAAGGACTTCATCATCACCTATGTCGTCGAGGAGGGTGAGCGCTACAAATTCGGCGACGTCGATCTCGAAAGCGAAATCCGCGACATCAAGGCGGAGACCTTCAAATATATCCTGCCGATGAAGAAGGGCGACTGGTACAACGCCAAGCTGGTCGAGGACACCGTCGACAACATCACCGAGACGACCGGCCTGTTCGGCTTCACCCCCGATGTCCGCCCCGATTTCAACCGCGACAAGGAAGAGCGGACGATGGGGGTGGTTTTCAAGATCAACCAGGCTCCGCGCGTCTATGTCGAGCGGATCGACATCAACGGCAACACACATACCAAGGATAAGGTCGTCCGCCGCGAGTTCCGTCTCGCCGAAGGCGACGCGTTCAACAGCTTCAAGGTCAAGCGTTCGCGCGACCGCATCCAGTCGCTCGGCTTCTTCCAGGAAAAGTTCGAGGTCGAGCAGAAGCCCGGCTCCACGCCCGACCGGACCATCCTGGAGGCCAATGTCGAGGAGAAGTCGACCGGCGAGCTCCAGGTGTCGGCGGGCTATTCGAGCCTCGAGAAGTTCATCGTCGACCTGTCGATCCGTGAACGCAACTTCATGGGCAAGGGCCAGGAGCTCCGCGCCGGCGTCAGCTATTCGACCTATTCGAAGTCGGTCGAGCTGGGCTTCACCGAGCCCTATGTGTTCGACAAGAATATCGCGGTCGGATTCGACCTGTTCCGCCGCGACTATAATTCGTTCAACTTCTCGGGCAGCGACCGCAACACCACCTATGAGCAGACCACGACCGGCTTCCAGATCCGCGCCGGCGTACCGCTGACCGAGTTCATCACGCTCGCGGCGCGCTATGGGCTGAGCTATGACGAGGTTTCGCTCAACAAGTTCACCTTCTTCACCGATACGAACAATGATGGCATCCGCGATTCGTGCGATCCGCTCGTCGCCGGCCGATATCTGTGCGACGCGATCGGCAACCGGCTGACATCGTCGGTCGGCTATTCGCTCGTGTTCGACAATCTCAACAACCGCGTCCGCCCGACGCGCGGCCAGCGCGCCGTGTTCAGCCAGGATTTCGCCGGCCTCGGCGGCGAGGTCCGCTATATCAAGACCGCGTTCGAGGCGACCAAATATTGGGGTATCGGCAGCGGCTTCGTCTTCTCGGCGGGGATCGAGGGCGGCTATATCAAGGGCTTGGGCCAGAATGTCCGCCTGACCGATCGCTTCTATCTGGGCGAGCCCGAGATGCGCGGCTTCGGCATCCGCGGCATCGGCCCGCGGGTGATCCGCTCCTTGTATGATACCGCTTCGAAATCATTCTCGACCGAAAAGAATCTGCAGACCGACGACGCATTGGGCGGCAACACCTATTACAAGGCGCGGCTCGAACTCGAAATCCCGCTCGGCAACGGCGCCCGCGAACTGGGGCTGCGTCCGTCGATCTTCATGGATGTCGGCGCCGTCTTCGGCGTGAAGAAGCCCAAGCTGATCAACCCCGAGACACCCGGCTATCCGTTTACGCAGGATGCCAACGGCAACTACCTGCCCGCAGATCGCCTCGTGCTCGATAGCAAGGGCCGTCAAGTCTATCTCGTTCCTCCGACCGACGCGACCAACCCGAACGCGCAGACGCTCTGCATGATCGGCTATTCGTCGACGAACGATGGTCCTTGCGTCGGTGATTCGAGGAATACCGCGGCGAGCAACCCGATCTCCGCCTTCCGCGAGGATTTCGTCGGCAACAGCGCGAAGCCGCGTCTCTCGGTCGGTTTCGGCGTGAACTGGAACTCGCCTTTCGGCCCGTTCCGGATCGACGTCGCCAAGGCCCTTCTCAAGGAGAAGGGGGACAATACCAAGCTCTTCACATTCAACGTAGGGACACAGTTCTGATGAAATCCTTGTTCAAGATGGCCGCGCTCGCGGCGAGCGTTGCCTTCGTGCCGGCCGTCGCCAATGCCCAGGCCGCAGCACCCGCGACACTCAACAGCGGCGTTGCCGTCGTCGATCTCGAGGAGGCGATCGGCAATTCGGCGGCCTTCCAGTCGGCGATGACCCAGATCCAGACCACCTACAAGATGCAGATCACCGCGGCCCAGACCCGCCAGACCGCGCTGCAGGCCGAGATCAACGCGCTGCGCACCGAGATCGAGAATCTCCAGAAGAACCCTGCGACGCCGAAGGCGACGCTCGAGGCGAAGCTCGGCGGTTTCCAGGCGAAGACCCAGGCCGCACAGGCCGAACTGCAGCGCCTCGCGGTGCCGTTCGCTCGCCCGCAGGCCTATGCCCGCGAGCAGATCGAGGGCAAGGTCGAGCAGGCGCTGAAGGCGGCGATGGCGGCCAAGAAGGTCGGCATCGCGCTGCGCCCCGAGGCGACGTTCGCGATGCAGGGCGGTTCGGACATCACCGCCGATGTCGTGACGCAGCTCAACGCGCTGATCCCGAGCGCCTCGATCACCCCACCGGCCACCTGGCAGCCCGGCCAGGCCGGTCAGCAGGCCGCGCCCGCGGGCCGCTGATCGCGCTGCGATGAGCGACGACACACGGACCGTGCTCGGCCCGCTTGACGTGCGCCGGGTGATGGCCGCCTTGCCGCATCGCTACCCCATGCTCCTCGTCGATCGCGTCGAGGAGCTGGTGGTGGACGAGCGGATCTCGGCGATCAAGGCGGTCACGATCAACGAGAGCTTCTTCCAGGGCCATTTTCCTGGTCGCCCGATCATGCCGGGCGTGCTGATCGTCGAGGCGCTCGCCCAGGCGGCGGGCGTGCTCGCGGTCGAATCGCTCGGCCTCGCCGGCACAGGCAAGCTCGTCTATTTCATGGCGATCGACGAGGCGAAGTTCCGCGCGCCGGTGGAGCCCGGCGTTCTGCTTCGCCTCGACGTCGCCTTCGTCCAGAAGCGCGCGAGCGTCTGCAAGTTCGAGGGCAAGGCCTATATCGGCGACAAGCTGGCCGCGCAGGCGAACTTCACCGCGATGATCGCCGATCCGCCGAAGGAGTAGCTCCGGGGCGACGAGTGGTCTTGCCAACGCCCAGCGCCCGCTGTAGAGGCCGCGCTTCGCTTCCCGGGCTGGTCGGAACCAGCCATTTTTTCGGAGCCAGAGACGTATGAAAAAAGATATCCATCCCGATTATCATCGGATCACGGTGCAGCTGACCGACGGCACCACCTATCAGACCCGTTCGACCTATGGATCCGAGGGCGACACGCTCCAGCTCGACATCGATCCTTCGGTACACCCGGCCTGGACCGGCGGCCGCGGCTCGATGCTCGACACCGGCGGCCAGGTGGCGCGCTTCAACAAGCGTTTCGGCGGGCTGACGCTCGGCAAGAAATAAGCTTGCATCACCACGATGTTATGGGGATGGCTGGGTGCAAACCCGGCCATTTTCATTTTCGGGGGGCATGATGGCGGCAAGATTTTACCGGCGGATCCGCATACCGATTTTCTGGTTCACAGTAGCGGTCGTCTACGTGCTGGCAACGATGCCGCTGCCGGTCGAGCCGACGTTGGGCGCGGGCGACAAGGCCAATCATATCGCGGCCTTCCTGACGCTCACCATGCTCGGCCGCGCCGCCTATCCCGGACAGCCGCGCTGGAAGCTTGCGCTGGGCCTCGTGCTGTTCGGTGCGCTCATCGAACTGACCCAGGCGATCCCGATGCTCCACCGTGACGCCAATCTGGCCGACTGGATCGCCGACAGCCTCGCAATTGCGGTCGGCCTCATCATCTCGCTGCCCTTTGAAAGGCGCTGGCCGACCCGATCAGCCCGATGACACCACCCGCGCGGCCGTCCCCGAAACCGAAAGGCGCCGCCCAGAAACGCTTCGAAGCCATTGTCCGCTCGCTCGGCTTCGATCCCGATCATCGGTGGGTCGGCGGCTATGCCGATTATGAGTGGGATCACCTCCGTCTGGCGCTCACGGCTTATGGTGTCGATGTCGCTGACCGCGACGTCCTCGAATTCGGCTGTAATGTTGGCGGATCGTCGGTGGTGCTGGCGGCGCTGGGCGCGCGGCTGACCGGCGTCGACGTCGATAGCGCGATCCTGCCTGCCGCCCGGGCCAATCTGGACCGCCATGGGCTGACCGGAACGATCCTGCCCGCCGCGCCCGATGGCCGCCTGCCGTTAGACGATGGCAGCTTCGACGTGGCGGTTGCCAACAGCGTGCTCGAATATGTCGATCCGCTGCTGCTCGACAAGGTTATCACCGAACTGCACCGCGTGCTGCGGCCCGGCGGGCGGCTGTTCATTTGCGGCACCGCGAGCCGGCTGGCGTGGCGCGAACGCCATTCGGGCAAGGCGATGGTCAACTTCATTCCCCGCGCGATCGACCGCCTGACCGGCCGCCCGCTCCAGCGCGGTCTCGCCCCCGGGCGCCTCGCCGCGGCGCTGCGCGGCCGTTTCGACGACATCAGCGGGCGTGCCTGGCTCCCCACCCGCCACGCGATCCACGACGGCGCCTCGTTCCCGATCCGCGCCTATGCGCTGCTCGGGCGCCTGATCGGCCGCACACCCGGCTGGTTCGCCCCGCATATCGAATTGCTATTGATGAAGCGCTGATCGGTTGAGCGTACCGAGACATGGGTGACGACCCTGGCGATTCTCACAGTCATGCCCTGCTCGGGCGTCAGCGCCGACCCGGCAGCATCCGGCGCAAGGTGTCGTCCTTGACGACATAATGGTGGAAAAGCGCCGCAAGAGCATGAAGGCCGATCAGAAAATATCCGACCGTGCCCCCAGTCTCGTGCAATTCCTTTACCTGATCCGCCAAAGCCTTGCTCGGGCCGATCAGGGCGGGGAGTTGCAGCCCGAAGAACGGTATGACCTTGTCCGAGGCACTCAGGATCACCCAGCCTGCGATGGGCATCGCCAGCATGAACGCGTAGAGGGCGAAATGCGTTACATTGGCCAACAGCGCCTGCCAGATTGGGGTTTCCGGCGTGATAGGCGGCTTGTGGTTGATCAGGCGCGCTATGATGCGGGCGACAACCAAGACCAGAACAGCCAGCCCGAGCATGAAATGCCAGCTTTTCAAGCCTTCGCGTATGTCCGTTCCTTTAGGGTAGTTCTCGCGCAGCAAGATGGCGGCATAAACAGCTGAAATCAGCAGAACCATAATCCAGTGGAGAGCGATCGACAGGGAGGAAAAGCGCTGACGGACATCGGCTGGATTCATTGCGAGTCTCCCATTCAGGTCCGATACTGAGCGCGGATAGCGCCGGATGCATTGTCCCAAATCAAGGTACCCGCCATCACACAACGGTACCGAAGATTGCGCCGATGCCGGCCGTCAGCGCCATGGCAAGCGCACCCCAAAAGGTTACGCGGACGGTGGCTCTCACAATCCTGGCTCCGCCAGCGCGCGCGCCAATGGCTCCGAGCAACGCCAGGAATACCAGCGAGGCAATCGAGACGCCTGCCACCAGACGTGAGCGGGGCATGAGCAAGACCATTGCGAGAGGCATTGCGGCGCCAACCGCAAATGTCGCTGCCGAAGTCAACGCGGCCTGTATCGGCCGAGCTGTGGTAACCTCCGATATGCCAAGTTCGTCGCGCGCATGGGCGCCCAGCGCATCCTTTGCCATCAGCTGGTCGGCAACCTTTCCCGCCAAGTCCGGTTCAATGCCCCGCTCGATATAAATGCGGGTCAGTTCCTCGCGTTCGAAGTCCGGCTGCCCGGCAAGTTCCGCCCGCTCGCGCGCGAGATCGGCTTGCTCGGTGTCCGACTGGGAGCTGACGGAAACATATTCACCGGCCGCCATCGACATGGCGCCCGCGACCAGGCCGGCGACACCTGCGATCAGAACCTCGGAGGTTGCGGCTGATGCGGCAGCGACGCCGACGATCAGGCTGGCGGTCGAAACAATCCCATCATTGGCCCCGAGCACCGCCGCGCGAAGCCAGCCGATGCGTGAGACGAGGTGGCTTTCCGGGTGTTGGTGAAGGCGGGGCACCGGCGGCTCTCCTGAAAATGGTATAACAACCTGCCCGGGGCGGTGGGCTGTCAAAGGCGATTCACTGGGTGATCACCCAGTCATTAGCGAAGGAGCGCTATATCCGTGCAGAAATTCCGAAAGCTCGGAAATCCACCACCTTCGAGGGCTTTACCCCCCGGCAAGGTTTAGGTGAAACCAGACGAGGGCCGGTCAGGGACCAATTTGGGTCGCTCCGGCAGACGCTGAGGTTTTGCAGACATCGGCAAATCGGCGCGGAAGCTGGGGATGTTGGCGGAGAGGGTGGGATTCGAACCCACGGTGAGCTTGCACCCACGGCGGTTTTCAAGACCGCTGCCTTAAACCACTCGGCCACCTCTCCGCAGGATCAGCCTGGCGGAACGCCGCCTTTATCGCCGGTGCGGCCTTTCGTGCAAGTCGCGCGATCAAAGCATTTCACCGCGCGGGCAAGCTGTGGCAAGCAGGCCGGCATATCCAAGGGGGACGAATGCGAAGTGTGATGCGTGGGGCGGTTGCCGCCATCGGGTTGTTTCTGGCGGTGGCAGGCGCGACTCCGGGCGTGGCGCAGACGGGTGGGGAGGATCTTCAGCCGCTCGACGACGCCACGCGACTGACTGACGCGCCAGCGCCGGTGGTGCTCACGCAGGACAATCTGATGCGCGCCTATATCGCGACGCTTCGGCCGCGCGCGATCGGGATCGGGGTGTCGCCCACGCTGTTCGACAGCACCTTGCCGACGCTCAATTTCAATGCCCGCGTCGTCCGGCTGGACCGCGCACAGCCCGGCGCGACATCGGCCAACAGCGCGAGTCCGCCCTTCGCGCCCTATCTGGCCAGCCATGTCGACCGGGTGCGGATCGGCATGGGCCGGTCGCGCTATGGATCGTTGCGCCCGCTGCTGCTGAGGATCGAGCAGGAGACTGGGGTGCCCGAGCAGATCATGCTCGCCATCTATGGGCATGAGACCGGCTATGGCACCTTCACGGGCAATTTCGACCTGCTGAATGCGTTGGGCACGCTCGCCTTCGAAGGCCGCCGCCGCGAACTGTTCGCCGACGAGTTTCTGAAAACCCTGCTGTTGATGGAGCGCGGGGTGCCGCGGGCACAGCTCAAGGGCAGCTGGGCGGGCGCGACCGGCTATCCGCAATTCCTGCCCTCGGTCTATCTGCGGCTTGCGATCGATGCCGATGGCGACGGCAAGCCTGATATCTGGCGCAGCGAGCCCGACGCGCTCGCCTCGATCGGCAATTATCTGCGCGATGCCGGGTGGAAGAAGGGGGTGCCATGGGGCGTCGCCGTGCGCGTGCCCGAGGGGATCGACCGCGCGGCGATCCGTTCGCCGACGAGCTCGCCGCGTTGCCCGCGCGTCTTTGCCCGCCAGAGCCGCTGGCTGACCATCTCGGAATGGCGCGATCGGGGGGTAACCATGCTGAGCGGCAAGGTGCCGGCGGAAGACGAGCTTGCGACCTTGATCGAGCCCGACGGCAACGGCCGCACCGGCTACCTGCTCACCACCAACTATCGATCGATCCTCGACTATAATTGCTCGAACTTCTACGCGCTCTCGGTGGGGCTGCTCGGCGATGCGATTGTCGAGTAGGGCCGCTGCGTTAGCCCTGACGCTGCTGCTGGTAAGCTGCGGTCTTCCCCGTCCCGCCGATCGACCCTCGCCGCGTCCGCGCCCCGGCGAACCGGCGCGGCCGTCGAAGCCGCGCGGGCCGGTTGCCGATACGCCGGTCAAGATCGGCAAGCCCTATCAGATCGCCGGGGTCTGGTATTACCCGGCCGACACGCGCGATTACGACGAGGTCGGGCTGGCCTCCTGGTATGGCGACCAGTTTCACGGTGCACCGACCGCCAATGGCGAGCTGTTCGACATGGATCAGGTCGGCGCTGCCCATAAGACGCTGCCCTTGCCGAGCTATGTCGAGGTAACCGCGCTCGACAGCGGGCGCACGATTATCGTGCGGATCAACGATCGCGGCCCCTTTGTCGCGAACCGGATCATCGATCTGTCTCGCCGCGCCGCGCAGATGCTCGGCACCCAGCGCAGCGGCGTCGCACGCGTGCGGGTGCGACGGATCGAACCGTCCGAGGCCGACCGGCTGGCGCTGCGTTCGGGTCGTCCGGCGGCCGAGCGGCCCTATGCCGGCGCGGCGGATCTCGCCCGGCTGAACCAGCGGTTCGCAGTACGCCCGCCCGATCCTAAGGCGCCGCCCCGCATCGCCGCCGCCGTGCCTGATGAAGCAGTGCCCGTCGGCGGCTGGTTCATTCAGGTAGCGGCGGTCGGCTCCCGAGCGCGCGCCGACGAAATCGCCGAATTCGTTGCCGGGCGGGTCGAGCCGGTCGGTGCTTTGTGGCGGGTGCGGATGGGGCCCTATAAGAGCGAGGCGGAGGCGACGACCGCGCTGGCGCAGGTCCAATCCGAAGGCTATCAGGAGGCCCGGCTGGTGCGGATCACCAGCACTGGTACGGTTCAGTAGGGAATATCGACGCAATGATGCCGAACAAGAAGATCGTCCTGTTTTCCGGTCTCCTGCTGACGGCGGCTATCCCCGCGCAGGCCGCCGCGCCTCCCTTTGACACACCCGCGCCGGTCGCTTTCCTGAAGGACCTTTCGTCGGGCGCGGTGCTTTACGCGAAGAATCCCGATCAGCGCATGCCCCCGGCATCGATGGCGAAGATGATGACCGTCTATGTCGCCTTCGACCTGATCCGCAAGGGCGAGCTGAAGCTCGACGCGATGGCGACGGTGCGCCCCGAAACCTGGAAGCAGTGGCACGGCCCCGCCGCCGGATCGACGATGTTCCTCTCGCCCGGCGAACAGGTCAGCATCGCCAATCTGCTGTTCGGCATCGTCGTCCTGTCGGGCAATGACGCCTGCGTGGTGCTGGCCGAGCACATCTCGGGCACCGAACCCGCCTTTGCCGCGCTGATGAACCGCCGCGCCAAAGAAATCGGGCTGACCAACAGCCATTTCGGCAATTCGAACGGCTGGCCCGATGGCGGCGCCACCTTTGTGACTGCGCGTGACCTCGCCACCCTGGCCGAGAGGACGATCGAGGAGCATCCAAAGCTCTACAAGACCTTTTACAGCCGCCCCAGCTTCACCTGGGGCAAGACGATGGGCAGCGGCCAGGCGATCACCCAGGCCAATCGCGATCCGCTGCTGGGCCGCGTCGCCGGAGCCGACGGGCTGAAGACCGGACATACCGAGGAGGCCGGCTATGGCTTTACCGGATCGGCGGAGCAGAATGGCCGCCGGCTCGTCATGGTCGTATCGGGGCTCAGCTCGTTCAATCAGCGGATCGAGCAGTCGGTTGCCTTCATGGATTGGGGCTTCCGTGCCTGGCAGGCGAAAAAGATCGTGCCCAAGGGCCGCAAGGTGCAGACCGCCGAGGTCCAGCTGGGCGACGTCCGCGAAGTGGGCCTGGTTGCGCCAAAGGATCTGAGCGTCACCGTTCCGGCGGGGCTCGGCTCCGATCTCCAGCGCAAGGTGGTGTATCAGGGCCCGATAAGGGCACCGATCAAAAAGGGCGATCACATCGCCGACATCGTCGTTACGGGCCCCGACATGGCGCCGCAGAAACTGCCGCTGGTGGCCGAATCCGATGTCGGCACGGCGGGATTTTTCGATCGGATGATGGCCGGACTGCGCTGGCTGCTCGGCCTTGGCTGAGGCGGTGATCGGCCGGTTCATCAGTCTCGAAGGCGGGGAAGGGGTCGGCAAGTCGACCCAGGCCAAGGCGCTGGCGGCGGCGCTGCGCGCGCGCGGGATCGACGTGGTCGAAACCCGCGAGCCGGGCGGTAGCGAGGGTGCCGAGGCGATTCGCCGACTGCTGCTGGAGGGGGCGGGCGACCGCTGGAATGCCGAGGCAGAGGCGCTGCTGTTCGCGGCGGCGCGGGCCGATCATGTCGCCAAAATGATCCGTCCTTCGATAGAAGCGGGAAAGTGGGTGGTCTGCGACCGCTTTGTCGACAGCTCGGTGGCCTATCAGGGCGGTGCGGATGGGCTTGGCGCCGATGCAATTCGAGCGCTTCATGCCATTGGCAGCAAGGGCTATCTGCCCGATCGGACATTGCTGCTCAACATGCCGGTCTTTGACGCGAGCTTTCGTCAGGCGGTGGCAGGGATCGGCCAGAGTGACCGGTTCGAGAAGCGGGAGGGCAGCTTTCACGATAGGGTGGCCGAGAGCTTCCTGGAAAGCGCCCGGCGTGAGCCGAAGCGCATCCGCGTTATCAGCGCTGAGGGCAGTCCCGAGGAGGTCACCGCGCGGCTGATCGACGCGCTGGCGGACCTGCTGCCATGAAGCTCGTCGGCCATGACCCTCAGATCGCGGCCTTTCGCGAAGCGGCGGATTCGGGGCGGCTGCACCATGCCTGGCTGCTCACGGGCCCCGAGGGTGTGGGCAAGGGCGGGTTCGCACGCGCGGCCGCCGCACGGTTGCTGGTCGACGCCGCCGGGCCGAGGGTTGATCTGCCCGATCTGGAAGTCCCGGAGGGCCATCAGGTCGTCAACTATATCCGCGCGGGAAGCCATCCCGACCTGCGCATCCTGGAGCGGCTGACCAAGGAAAAGAGCGAGGATCTTGCGCGTTCGATCAACGTCGATCAGGTGCGCTCGCTGCAGAGCCTTTTCGCGACCACGCCCAGCCTGTCGCCGCGCCGCGTGGTGATCATCGACGCGATCGACGATCTCGAGCGCAACGCCGCCAATGCGCTGCTCAAAAATCTGGAAGAACCCCCGGCGGGAACGATCTTCTTCCTCGTCAGCCATGCGCCCGGCCGGCTGCTGCCCACGATCCGCTCGCGCTGCCGCCAGTTGCGCTTCGGTCGGCTTTCCGACAGCGAGATACGGATCGCGCTACAGCGGCTGCTGCCGGACGAACCCGGCGACGAGATTGACGCGCTGGTCCAGGTAGGAGAGGGATCGCCCGGCCGTGCGCTCGGATTCGCGGGGCTCGACATCGCCAAGATGGACGCGGCGATGGACCGGCTGGTGGGCGATGGCGATCCCACCAACGCGATCCGCGCCGGCCTGTCGAAACAGCTCGGCACCAAGGCGGCGCAGGCGCGCTACGAGGCCTATCTCGACCGCGTGCCCGCCCGCATCGCCGCCGAAGCCCGCCGCCGCGACGGCGCCGCGATGGCGCAGGCGGTAGGACTGTGGGAGGAAGCACGGCGGATCGGCGAGAGCGCGGTTCATCTGTCGCTCGATCCCGCGACCACCGTCTATGAGCTGGCGACGATGCTTGCGAAGCTGGCGCCGGCTTCGCGTTAGCCGGCGGCACTCCGGCACAATCCGGACGTTGCGGTTAATCGAACCGCCCCCTAATGGCTGAGCGCATGTCCGATCCCTATTATATCACCACCGCGATCAGCTACCCGAACGGGCGCCCGCATATCGGCCATGCCTATGAGGCGATCGCGGCCGACGCGATCGCGCGGTTCCAGCGGTCGATGGGTCGCGACGTCCGTTTCCAGACCGGCACCGACGAACATGGCCTGAAGATGGCGCAGGCCGCGCGCGCGCGTGATATCACCCCGCGCGCGCTGGCGGATGAAATGGCGGCCTATTTCAAGGAGATGGATGATCTTCTCAACATCTCTTATGATCGCTTCATCCGCACCAGTGACGAGGATCATTACGCCGCCAGCCAGGCAATCTGGAAAGCGATGGAGGCGAGCGGCGATCTCTATCTCGATCGCTATGAGGGCTGGTACTCGGTCCGCGACGAGGCCTATTATGACGAGAAGGAACTGACCGACGGGGAAGGGGGGGCGAAGCTTTCGCCGCAGGGTACCCCGGTCGAATGGACCGTCGAGGAAAGCTGGTTTTTCCGCCTGTCAAAATATCAGGAGCCGCTGCTTGCGCTCTACCGCGATCAGCCCGACTTCATCCGCCCCGACAGCCGCCGCAACGAGGTGACGAGCTTTGTCAGCGGCGGGCTCAGCGATCTCTCGATCTCACGGACCAGCTTCGACTGGGGCGTGCCGGTGCCGGGTAGCCCCGGCCATGTCATGTATGTCTGGGTCGACGCGCTCACCAACTATCTCACCGGGGTTGGCTATCCGGACGGCGGCGAGCTTTACGATCGCTACTGGCCGGCCAATCTTCACCTGATCGGCAAGGATATCGTCCGCTTCCACGCGGTCTACTGGCCCGCTTTTCTGATGTCCGCCGGGATAGCGCTGCCGAAACAGGTGTTCGGCCATGGCTTCCTGCTCAACCGCGGTGAGAAGATGTCAAAGTCGGTCGGCAATGTCGTCGATCCGGGTGCGATGGCGGCGCGCTACGGGGTCGACCAGCTGCGCTATTTCCTGCTGCGTGAGGTGAGTTTCGGGCAGGACGGCAGCTATGGGCATGAGGCGATCGTCAATCGCTGCAATGCCGAGCTGGCCAACAGTTTCGGCAATCTGGCACAACGCACGCTGTCGATGATCTTCAAGAATCTCGACGGTGAACTGCCCGCGCTCGACCGCAACGACGAGGACGCCGCGCTGGTCCGCGCGGTCGCGGCAGCCTGCCTCGACGAGACGCCGCGCGCGTTCGAGCAACTCGCCTTTTCGATCGGGATCGAAGCCTGGATGAAGGCGGTTTTCGCCTGCAATCAATATGTCGACGCCCAGGCGCCCTGGGCGCTGCGCAAAAGCGATCCCGAGCGGATGAAGACCGTGCTGGGAACGCTGTTCGCGGTGATCCGCGATCTCACCATCGCGATCCTGCCGATCATTCCCGACAGTGCGGGCAAGCTGCTCGACCAGATGGGGATCGCGGCGGACAAGCGTGATTTCGCGGCGATCGAGGATCAGAGCTGGTATGATGCGCTGCGTGGTTCGGACTACCGGGTCGCACAGCCCGTGCCGCTGTTCCCGCGTCTCGAACTGGAAACGGCTGAGGGCTGATGTTCGTCGATAGCCACTGCCACCTCAACTATGCGGGCCTCGCCGAGCGTCAGCAGGAGGTGTTGGCTGCGGCGCGCGCCGCCGGAGTTTCGACGATGCTCAACATCTCGACCCGCGCCGCCGAATGGGACGCGGTGCTGGCGACCGCCGAGCGCGAGCCCGATGTCTGGGCGAGCGTCGGCATCCACCCGCACGACGCCGACACGCATGAGGATATCGAAACCGCGCTGCTGGTAGAAAAGGCTGCGCATCCGCGGATCATCGGCATCGGCGAGACCGGGCTCGACTTTTTTTACGACAAGTCGGACCGTGATCGCCAGCGCGCGAGCTTTCGCCGCCATATCGCCGCCGCGCGCGAGACCGGGCTGCCGCTGATCGTCCACAGCCGCGACGCCGAGGAAGATACCAGGACGATCCTGGCCGAGGAGATGGGGAAGGGGGCGTTCGGCGCGGTGATCCACTGCTTCACCGGGAGCGCCGATCTCGCCCGCGCGATGCTCGATCTTGGCTTCTCGATCTCGCTGTCGGGGATCGTGACGTTCAGGAACGCGGGCGATCTGCGCGAAACCGCGCACCTGATCCCGCGTGACCGGCTGCTGATCGAGACCGACAGCCCGTTCCTCGCTCCGGTGCCGCACCGTGGCAAAGCGTGCGAGCCGGCCTATGTCGCCGATACGGCGCGGCTATTGTCGCAGGAACTGGGCTGGGACATCGACGATCTGGCCGCAACAACCACTGCCAACTTCTTCAATCTCTTTAGGAAAGCGCATCGATGAGGATGCGCATGCTGGGCTGCGGCACGTCGTCGGGCGTGCCCCGGATCGGCAATGACTGGGGCGATTGCGATCCCGCCGAACCGCGCAATCGGCGTAGCCGCGCGTCGATCATCGTCGAAAGCGACACGACGCGGCTGATCGTCGACACCTCGCCCGACATGCGGCAGCAGTTGCTCGACGCCGACCTGATCGAGATCGATGCGATCCTCTGGACCCACGATCATGCCGATCATTGCCACGGCATCGACGATTGCCGGCAGATCTTCCACGCCCGGCGCGCGCCGGTGCCCGGCTATGGCTTTACCGCGACGATGGAACAGCTCAGGCGGCGCTTCGCCTATGTCTTCGAGGGACGCGACGGCTATCCCCCAACGGTTGAACCGCGTGTGCTGATCCCGGATATGTTGATCGGCGATATCAGGGTCAGCAGCATCGCACAGCCGCATGGCAGCATCTTCAGTGCTGGGTTCCGGTTTGAGCATGACGATCATTCGATAGGATATTCGACGGATTTTCATATATTTACCGACGAAATGAGAGAATTCTTCGCAGATGTGGATATCTGGGTGGTCGATGCGTTGCGCGCGCGGCCGCATCCAACGCATCCGCATCTGGCGATGACGCTCGACGCGATTGCGCGGTGCCGGCCCGGTCGTGCTATCCTGACTCATATGGATCAGTCGATGGACTATGCGGCCTTGCGCGCGATGCTGCCTGAGCGCGTTGAGCCTGGCTATGACGGCATGGTGGTTGCGGTATGAGCGGCGACCATGTCGTCGCGCTGGTGGCAATCGCAGCGATGCTGCTGCTCGTCGTACCAAGACTGTTTCAGCGTGGCTTGCCGACGCAGCGCTTGATCAAACTGGCTCTGGTTTGGGCCGTGATATTCATTGCAGTCACGGCCTTGGTGTTGTTGCTGGGATAGAGCCGCATAAGGAGCCAGATAGCCAAATTGCAGCTTTCTGTCGCGATTGTATTTAACATAATATATATTATCGAACTTATAGTTTGTAAGCGCCCAATAGAAATGTCACCCCTCCGCCCATTAGAAATGTCACCCTCGGAGGTGCTCGGCGGGTCATCGGTGACATCGCACCTCCGGGCCAGGAGGTGCGGCTATGGCGGTGATAGGCATGAGCCAGAACGAG
>CAMTVW010000026.1:0-76302 GCA_947085315.1 uncultured Sphingomonas sp.
CAGTGGTGGTGGAGCCTTCACCGCCGCCACCGCCCCCTCCGCCGCCGGTGGTCGAGCCTTCGCCACCTCCACCACCAGTGGTGGTGGAGCCTTCACCGCCGCCACCGCCCCCTCCGCCGCCGGTGGTCGAGCCTTCGCCACCTCCACCACCAGTGGTGGTGGAGCCTTCACCGCCGCCACCGCCACCGCCACCGCCGGTGGTGGAGCCTTCGCCGCCGCCGTCGCCGCCACCACCACCAGTGGTCGAGCCTTCGCCACCGCCACCACCACCGGTGGTCGAGCCTTCGCCACCGCCACCGCCACCGGTGACCATCGAAGATCCGGTGGTCATGACCGCTGTCGTGACCGAGACGACCAATGTCAGCTCGAGCATCCAGTCCGCGCTGACCGGAACGCGCGTCGCGGGCGGAAGCGTCGCGACACCGCCGCCGGCCCCCCCGCCGCCACCGCCGCCGCCGCCGCCGGCTGGAGCGTCGGATTCGGGCGGAGCGTCCGGCTCGGCTTCAGAATCCAGCTCGGATTCGGCATCGGGATCGGATTCGGGGTCAGAATCGGAATCGGCCGCCGAGTCTGAAGCAGAAGCGGAGTCGAGTGGTGAGGAAGGGGCGAGCGATAGCGGCGAGCAAGGCGGCGAAGAGAGCAGCGCCGAGGACGAGGGCGGCGACGACGAAGGCGAGGAGACCGAGGCGACCGCCGAGGGTGCCAGCGTGGCGGGCGCGAATCTGCTGGTCGATACACGCTCGGTAGGCAGGGCCACCGGCACCATCGAAACGCCGACTATTAGTGCGGGCAATAGCAGCCTGTGGCTCGGTGCCGACGGCCTGTCAGGACCCTAGCCTGTATGGACACTTACCCCAGCGATAAGATGATGGCGGCAAGAATGGCGACGGCCAGATAGTTTCGAGCCGTTTTTCGAAGCGGGTTGCGACCCGGCTGAACGGCTTGAGCCTGCTCGCCGAAGCGGAAGCCCCCACACTCAACCCCATGCACCCGGGATTTTCGATGAAAATGCCCAGTTCGAGGTTCGCGGAGCGCTTTCGCGACCCACGGCAAACGGACCCCCACATTCCGCGTCCGAATAGATACGCACGGCGAGCGCGCAGAACAGGCGAACGCCGCCCCTCGCCAAACCATTCCCCCCGTCGGGGAGCGGCCTGGCAAGGAGCGGCGTGTCCGGCATCAGCCGGCGAGACCGAAGCCTCAGCTGAAGGCTGGCCGGAAACCGGGGCGCGGCGGTTGATTGATCCGCGTCGTGACATATTCGGGCTGACGACCGGGCGCCGGGCGCGCTTCCGGCATCCAGTTATCGGTACGTGCCGCGGGCTGCTGGCCCATCTCGGCGGCCATCCGCTCCCGGCCATCGAAGAAGCTCGCACGCTTCAGGCGGCTCTTCAGCGACAGGAAGGGATTGTCGGGCGTCGGGCCGCGATAGGCCGCCTGGGTGTGGCGGCCGAATCGCGTCACATCGAAGCCCGCAGGGATCGCTGTGGTCGGGCCGGTCGGCTCGATCGCCGGGCCGCGAGCGGTGGCCGCCAGCGGAGGCGCGAACCTGGCCGGTGCGATTGGTGCCGGCACCGTCTCGGCGACGATCACGTCATCCTCTTCCTCGTCACGACGACGCGGACGATTGAGCGCGAACAGCGCGCCACCCATCAGAACAACCATGGCGGCCAGGCCGCCGGCGAGCGGGAGGACATCATTGTCGGTGTCGGCCTGGGCCACCCGGGGCGCTGCCGGAACGGCGGCAGGCGCAGTCGCCTCGGCGACGGGGGTCGGCGCGGGAACGGGAGTGACATCAATCGGAGCAGCGGTGCGCGTTACCGGCGCAGCGGCAGCAGGCGTAGCGACAGGGGCCGAGGGCCGGGTGGCGCGCTGGATGGGGGAAGACCGGGTGACGGGCTGTTCGGCCCGGGTGATGACGGGGGCGGGAGCGACAGGCGCGACGCGGGGCGCGGCGACGATCGTCGGCGGCGCGACGTTCAGCACGGGTACGGAGGTCGCGATGCTGCTCGAAGCAGGCACGCTCGTTACCGGCGGCGGCGTCACCATGACGACCGGCGCGGCATCGACCGGAGCGGCATCCTGCGCGAACAGGGGGGTGGAGGACAGGGCAAGGGCTGCGGCGATCGCAGTCATGCCGGGGCGGGACGAGGGGGATATGTAGCTCATGCGTAGACAACGGACAAATCCGCAACAGGGTTCACACAGATCGATGAGTTGATCCTCTATCGGGGTGGATCGATGACTGAGGATGCCGTGGAATGATCATCAAATAATCACATGGCAGCTGGATGTTATTTGTTAATCTGACATTCATTTGAAAATATCGGTGCATATTATGCGATGTTGATTTTCGCGCTATTAGGTGCGCATCGCGTCGCCCATCCGGCGGATCGCCGCGACCTTCACCTCCAGCGCCGACCAGTCGTCGCGTTCGTCGATTGCCTGCCAGATCGCCTCGACCTCGTCGATCAGCATCGCGCAGGGCTCCGGATCGCTCCAATAGGGATGGTCGAGCCCGGCCTTGGCTTCATAGCCGGCAATCGCGGCGATGAACTTCGCGAAGGCCGGGTGCGCATAATGCTCGTCGGCAGGCGAGGGCGCTCGCCGCGCACCGCCGCGCCAGTCGAAGAAGAAGCGGTCGACACCGACCCTGCTGTGCTGGAGCGCTTCGTCCATCGCCTGGAGCAGCGCCATGTCGGTCTCGGCTCCCCGTGGGGCAATGCCGAGCCGCGCGCAGATCGCCCTGGTGACGGCCTCCTCGAAATGGGCGGGCCAGGCGTCGAGCGCGGGGGACAATTCCTCGGCCTCGGCGACATGGCGCAGCGCCAGGCCAAGCTGGACGACGTCCCAGTGGATCGCCTGTGCCTGGCGGCCGAAGGCGTAGAGGCCGTTCTGGTCGAAATAGGCGGCGGTGAAACCCGGGTCCCAGGTCGGGGTCCAGCGCCACGGCCCATAGTCGAAGCTCTCGCCGGTGACGTTGATATTGTCGCTGTTGAGCACGCCGTGGACGAAGCCCGCCGCCATATAGCTCGCCGCAAGTTCGGCGGTGCGGCGGCACACCAGGTCGAGAAGCTGGCCCGCCGGCGCGTGGCCGGGCGCCTCGCCATAGAGGTTGGTCAGGGTATAGCCGATCAGTTCGCGCATCGTATCGGGTTCGGCGATGGTGGCGAGGCGCTGGAAGCTGCCGATGCGGATATGGCCATGGCTCAGCCGCACCATCACCGCCGAACGGGTGGGCGATGGCTCGTCATTGCGCTGCAGCGCTTCGCCGGTTTCGATCAGCGAGAAGGTCTTCGATGTTTCGACGCCGAGCGCTTCGAGCATTTCGGTCGCGAGAATCTCGCGCATCCCGCCCTTCAGGGTCAGCCGCCCGTCGCCAAAGCGGCTATAGGGCGTCTGACCCGAGCCCTTGGTGCCGAGATCGAGCAGCCGGCCGCCCGGAAATTCGCTGGCGCCGTCGCGCAGCTGCGCGAACAAGAAGCCGCGGCCGTCGCCGATGTCGGGATTGTAATGGCGGAACTGGTGGCCGTGATAGCGCAGCGCGAGCGGCTGCGGCAGATTGCCGGGCAATGGCTCGAACCGACCGAAATGGGCGATCCATTGCGCGTCGCTGAGCGTGTCGAGGCCGACCGCCTTGTCCCAGCGGCGGTTGCGGAAGCGCAGGATCGTCTGGGGGAAGTGCGCGGCCTCGACCGGATCGGCGAGGCGGTCCTCGATCATCTGAATCTTCGGATCGGGACGATAGGCGGCGGCTTGCGGGGCGATGGTCATGCGGCGATATGGGGGTGACGACCCCGGAGGTGCAAGCATGGCGGAATGGCAAGACGGTTTCTGGGAGTCGAACGACAGGCTGCGCCTGCATTATCGCGACTATCCGGCCGCTCCCCGCACCCGCCAGCTTCCGATTCTGTGCATCCCCGGCCTGACCCGCAATGCGCGGGACTTCGCGGCGGTCGCCGAACGGCTCGCGGGCAAGCGGCGGATCATCGTCGCCGAGCTGCGCGGGCGCGGCGAGAGCGAGCGCGCGCGCGATCCCGCCAGCTATGTCCCCGCCACCTATCTGAACGACCTGACCGCGCTGATCGACCAGATCGCGCTCGACCGGTTCATCCTGTTCGGTACCTCGCTCGGCGGGCTGCTGTCGATGCTGATCGCTGCCACCCTGCCCGGCAAGGTGGCGGGGGTGCTGATCAACGATATTGGCCCCGCGATCGACCCGGCGGGGCTGGGGCGTATCCGCAGCTATGTTTCGCGCACCGCCAGCTTCCCGACCTGGCTGCACGCTGCGCGGGCGATGGCGGACACGCACAGGGTCGCCTATCCCGACTACAAGCTCGACCAATGGCTGGAATTCGCCAGACGGCTGTGCCGGCTGACCCCCGCCGGCCGCATCGTGATGGATTATGACAGCGCCATCGCCGAGCCTTTCCGGGTGCCCGGCAACGAGGCCCCGGCGGATCTCTGGCCGGTGCTCGACGCGCTCAAACCGATGCCCAGCCTGCTTGTGCGCGGCGGCCTGTCCGACATCATCACCGCCGAGACCGCCGATCGGATGGTCGCGACCCTGCCGCTGATGGAGCGGATCGACCTGCCCCGCATCGGCCATGCGCCGACCCTTGCCGAACCTGAATGCGAAGCCGCGATCGACCGGCTGCTCGCGCGGATCGCGAAGGCGGGCTGATCGGTGACGCGGCCCGCGCGCATCCTCCATTGCCACTCCACCTTCATGCTGGGGGGCAAGGAGGCGCGGGCGGTGCGGCTGATGAACGCCTTTGGCGATGCGGCGGAGCATGTCGTGTTGAGCGCGACCCCCGACGCGCTGGGCGCCCGCGACGCGATCGATCCGGGTATCCGGGTTGCATTCCCCGGAGCGGCGGCGCCGTCGCTGGAGGGCAAGCCCTCGGTTGGCCGCTATGCCGATCTCGCCGCCTATATGCGCGGATTCGATCTGGTGCTGAGCTATAATTGGGGCGCGATGGATGTGGTGGGCGCACGACGGCTCTATGCCGGCGTTCGCCGCCTGCCGCCGCTGATCCACCATGAGGATGGCTTTAACGAGGATGAGACGGTGCGGCAGAAGTCCGCGCGGGTCTGGTTCCGGCGGCTGATGCTGCCCGCTGCCGAAAAGCTGGTCGTCCCCTCGCAGCGGCTGGAGACGATCGCGCGCACGATCTGGCACCAGCCCGCCCGGCGGATCGAGCGGATCGCCAACGGCATTCACCTGCCGAACGGCGGCGACATCGCGGACCCACAGCCGATCCCCGGCGTCGATCCGGGCGGCGGGCTCCTGATCGGCACGGTTGCCGGTCTGCGCCCCGTCAAGAATCTTCCCCGGCTCGTGCGCATCTTCGCGGCCGGGGCGCCCGCCGATGCGCGGCTGGTGATCCTGGGGGAGGGGCCCGAGCGCCCGGCTATCCTGGCCGAGGCGGCCAGGCTCGGTGTATCGGACCGCGTGATCCTGCCGGGCTTCGTGCGCGATCCGGTGCGCTGCATGGCAGCTTTCGATATCTTCGCGCTTTCATCGGACAGCGAACAATTCCCGATCTCGCTGGTCGAGGCGATGGCCTGCGGTGTGCCGGGCCTGCTCGCCGACGTCGGTGACATCGCGGCGATGACGGCTGCCGAGAACCGGCCGTTCATCATCCCCCCTGCCGACGAGGCCGGTCTGGCCGCCGGTCTCGCGCGGCTGGCCGCCGCCCCCGATCTGCGCCGCGCGATCGGCGGTGCCAATCGGGTGGCCGCACTCAGGAATTTTGCGGAAGAAGGGATGATCGCGCGCTATCGCTCCCTATATTGGGATGTCATGGCGCCGAGCTTGACACGGTAACAATCGCCGTTTTGGCCGACGGCAGCGATTTTGCGAGCATTTGGCAGCACTTCGCCCTATAGCGCGCGAATTCGCCAGCGTTGGTTCCGCCACGGCTGGTCGTGTGTGAATTTGGAGGTTTCGTTGTTCAAAGGTGTTCGGCCGATCCTTTATGGTGGGCGCGAAGTCTGGCCGCTTATCGAGGGCGGCAAGGGCGTTTCGGCGACCAACCACGCCAGCTCCGGCGCCTGGGCGGGGGCGGGAGGGATCGGCACGGTTTCGGCGGTCAATGCCGATAGCTACGACCCCGACGGCAAGATCATCCCGCAGATATATACCGCGCTGACGCGTCGCGAACGCCATGAAGAGCTGATCGCCTATGCGATCGATGGCGCGGTCGAGCAGGTGCGCCGCGCTTTCGAGATTTCCAACGGCCGCGGCGCGATCAACATCAATGTGCTGTGGGAAATGGGTGGCGCCCAGCGCATCCTGCACGGTGTCCTCGAGAAGACGCGCGGCATGGTCGCCGGCGTCACCTGCGGCGCGGGCATGCCCTATAAGCTCAGCGAGATCGCGGCGTCCTACGGCGTGAACTATCTGCCGATCGTGTCCTCGGGCCGCGCGTTCAGCGCGCTGTGGAAACGCGCCTATTCGAAGGCCGCCGAATGGCTGGCGGGGGTGGTCTATGAGGATCCCTGGCTCGCGGGCGGGCATAACGGCCTGTCGAACGCCGAGGATCCCAAGGTGCCGCAGGATCCCTATCCGCGCGTCCAGGCGCTGCGCGAAACGATGCGCAGCGGCGGCATCTCGGACGATGTGCCGATCATCATGGCCGGCGGCGTCTGGTATCTCCGCGACTGGAACGACTGGATCGATAATCCCGAGCTCGGCCAGATCGTCTTCCAGTTCGGCACCCGGCCCCTTTTGACGCAGGAAAGCCCGATCCCGCAGGGGTGGAAGGACCATCTGACGAAGATCGAGCCGGGCGATGTCCTGCTCCACCGCTTCTCGCCGACCGGCTTCTATTCGTCGGCGGTCCGCAATCCCTTCCTGCGCAATCTCGAAGCGCGCTCGGAGCGGCAGGTCGCCTTCTCGATGGACGCCGCGGGCGACCATCAATATCAGCTCGACGTCGGGGTGAAAGGCAAGAATTTCTGGGTCACCCTGGGTGATCTCCACCGCGCCCGCGAATGGTATGGCCAGGGCTTCACCAACGCGCTGAAAACCCCCGACAACACGCTGGTCTTCGTCACCACCGACGAGATGAAGATCATCCGCAAGGATCAAGCCGACTGCATGGGCTGCCTCAGCCAGTGCGGCTTCTCCGCCTGGGCGGACACCGAGGGCAATTCGACCGGTCGCCTCGCCGACCCGCGCAGCTTCTGCATCCAGAAGACGTTGCAGGACATCGCCCATGGCGGTCCGATCGACGAGAATCTGATGTTCGCGGGCCACGCCGCCTACAAGTTCAAGCAGGATCCCTTCTACTCGAACGGCTTCGTGCCGACGGTGAAGCAGCTCGTCGATCGGATTTTGACGGGCGACTGAACTCTCTACCGATAAGGTGGAGTTGAACTTTCATCCACCCAAGAAGCCCTAGCCTTGGAATCCCGCATGACCGGGCTAGGGTCGGTGCATGAAGACCGCGCTCATCATCCGCCACACCCCCTATGAGGGCATCGCCGGCTTTCGTGCGCCGGTCGAGGCTGCCGGTTACGAGATCGACCGGGTCGATGTCACCGACCCCGACTTCGCCAGCATCGATTTCGACGAGCCCGATCTGGTCGTCATGATGGGCGGGCCGATGGGCGTCTACGAGACCGACAAGCATCCCTGGATCGCGTGCGAGATCGTCCGGCTCGCGCGGCGCGTGATGCTCGACCGGCCCACCTTGGGTGTCTGTCTGGGCGGACAGATGATCGCGGCGGCGATGGGCGCGCGGGTCTACCCCGGACCGGTCAAGGAGGTCGGGTTCGCGCCGGTCACGATCAATCCCGCCGGACTGGGATCGTCGCTGCGGCACATCGAGGATGTGCCGGTGCTGCACTGGCATGGCGATACCTTCGATCTTCCGCAGAATGTCGAACTGCTCGCCTCCAGCGACAAATATGCCCACCAGGCCTTCCGTCGCGGCGACAACATCCTCGCGCTGCAATGCCATCCCGAAATGGGCGAGGATCCCCGTTTCGAGGCGTGGCTGGAGGATGAGCCCTATGTCGAAGCAGCGGGGCTGAGCGTCGCCGCGCTACGCGCGCAGCATGATGCGCTGGGAGGGGCGGCCGTAGCGGCAGGTCGTCAGATGATCAGCGACTGGCTCGATCGGCTCGACCCCTAACCAACTTCCCTGTCTGCCAAATTGCGGCTAGCATGGCCTCTGAGCGAGGGGGCGTTGCTTATGGATTGGTCCGAGGAAGCGCGTGACGGGGCGATCGTCGCGTCACCACAAGGCAAGATCGACGAGGGTACCGCGCAGGGGTTCGGCGCGAATCTCGAAAGCGCGGTGACGCGCGCGGCCGATTCGTCGGTGAAGCTGGTGCTCGACTGTTCGGGCATAACCTACATGTCGTCGCGCGGCCTGCGGGCGCTGACCCTGGCGAAGCGCAAGGCGGATGGCGCGGGAGTGAAGATCCTGCTCGCCGCGCCCAATGAGATCGTCCGCGAAATCCTGGCGATCAGCCGCTACGACAAGCTGTTCGGCGTGACCGTCACGGTCGAGGAAGCGTTTTCGGCCTGATCGCAGCCAAATCGGGGGACAGTCGATGCTCGTCAGATTCTGGGGAACACGCGGGTCACTGGCAGTCGCGCACACGGCGGCTGCGATAAGGGGCAAAATCGCTCGTGCGCTGGTCGCGGCCGGCGGCCGGTCCTTCGCTACCGTCGACGAAGCCGGGTCGTTCATCGACAGCGAGCTCGATTTCGCAACGCGCGGCACCTATGGCGGCGCGACCACCTGTATCGAGATCGAAGCCTCGGCGGGGGACGGATCGTTCATCGTCTGCGACTTCGGCACCGGCTCGCGCGAGTTCGGCATCAACGCGTTCGGCCGGATGGCGGGCGGGCACCCGCGCGTCTTCAACGTGTTCATGTCACATCTGCATTGGGACCATATCAGCGGCTTCCCCTTTTTCGGGCCGGCATTCGATCCCAATTCGCAGATCATCATCCATTCGGGCCATGACGATGTCGAACAGGCGTTTCGCCGCCAGCAGGAGGAAATCAGCTTCCCGGTCGCGTTCGACTGGCTGCGCGCGAAGATCGAGTTTCGCGTGCTGGCGCCGGGGGCGAGCTATTCGATCGGCGGGCTCGAGGTGGAGGTGATGGAGCAGCATCACAGCCACAAGAGCTATGGCTATCGCTTCACCGATCCGAACGGCAAGAGCGCGGTCTTCTCGACCGACAGCGAGCACAAGATCGAGAGCATGGAAGGCGAGGCCGATGTCGCCCAGTTCTTCCGCGACGCCGATCTGGTGATCTGCGATACGATGTATTCGCTTGCCGATGCGGTATCGATGAAGGAGGACTGGGGCCATTCGTCGAACATCGTCGCGATCGACCTGTGCCATGAGGCGAAGGCGAAGCGGCTCGCGCTGTTCCACCATGAACCGATCTACAGCGATGACGATATCCAGCGGATGCATCAGGAAAGCATCCGCTATGAGGAGCTTACCCGCCGCGACGATGTGCTGGAGGTTCTGTGCGCCTATGACGGGCTGGAAGTCCGGCTCTAGGGCGGATCGATGAGCCGGCGCATCTGGCTGGCAGGAATAGCCGCGTTCGCGGTCGCGGCGCTGCTCACATCGCTGTTCGGCGAACCGATGCGTCGCCCGTTGTTCGACCTGTGGCAACGTGCTTCACCGCGCGACCTGAGCGGCACCAAGGTCCATCTGGTACTGATCGACTCGGATAGCATCGCGGCGGTCGGGCCGTGGCCGTGGCCACGCTATCATATGGCGCGGCTGACCGAAGAGATCGCCGCGCGCAAACCCCGGGTGATCGGCTTCGACATGCTGTTTCCCGAGCCCGATCGCGTCCGCCCCGACATATTCGCCGCGCTCTATCCCGAGCTCAGCGCGACGGCGGCGGCCGAGGTCCATGCGCTGCCGCCGATGGACCAGCTTTGGGGGCAGGTGATCGGCCAGGCACCGGTGGTGCTCGGACGAGCGGGGGTCAATGCCGGCGGAAGCGATCCGTCGCAGCTGTTCATCGATGCCGAAATGGCAGGCCCTTTCCCGTCCGCGCTGCCCGATGTGCCGCAGGTGATCGCGAATATCCCGGAACTGGAACAGGCGGCGCTGGGCCACGGCCTGCTCAACGGGCAGCCCGACAGCGACGGCAAGGTGCGCCGTGTGCCGATGCTGATCAAGATCGGTGGCCGGCCGATGCCCGGCCTGTCGCTCGAACTGGCGCGGATCGGGTTGGGCGTGGCCCGGATCACCAGCCGTCCGAGAGCGATCATGGTCGGCAATCGCCGCGTGCCGATCGATGATGAGGGCCGCATGCTGCTGCGCTTCGGAGAGGTGCCGGTGGTGCAGATCAGCTCCGCCGCCGATGTCCTTCGCCGGAACTTCCCGGCCGATGCCTTTGCCGGCCAGATCGTCCTGATCGGCCTTGCCGCCGAGGGCACCGCCGACATCGTCGCAACCCCGCTCGCGGCCGAGGGCTATGGCACGCTTGTCCAGGCGCAGGCGGTCGATGCGATCCTGCGCGGCGGCTGGCTCGATCGGCCGCGCTGGGCGGCGGCGATCGAATGGGCTGCGGGTGTGCTGCTGTCGCTGTTGGTCGTGCTGTTGTTGCCGGCGCGTCGGCGCGCGCTGCTGCTCCTGCCGCTGGGCGTGGCGGCGGCGCTACCGATCATCGCCTGGTTCACCTTCGATCTCGCTTCATTGCTGCTCGATCCGCTGCGCTCGTTGCTCCTTGGCGGTGGCACTGCGGCAGGCGTGGCAGGCGGCATGTTCGTGGAGGCGCGCCGCGAGCGCGAGCGGCTGCGCGAGACGCTGGTGCGCGAAAGAGTCGCGACGGCGGCCGTCGAGGGGGAACTGCAGGCCGCGCGCAGCATTCAGCTGGGAATGTTGCCGCCCCGCCCCGATCTCTGTAATTTCGATCCCCGCCTCGACATCGATGCGCTGCTTGAACCCGCCAAATCGATCG
The DNA here is from genome assembly GCA_947085315.1 of uncultured Sphingomonas sp. Taxonomy (GTDB): domain Bacteria; phylum Pseudomonadota; class Alphaproteobacteria; order Sphingomonadales; family Sphingomonadaceae; genus Rhizorhabdus. Next base: position 10,958 of record CAMTVW010000026.1, read on the forward strand.
GTGGCGACCTTTATGACGTTATCCGCCTCAGCGATGACCGGATCGCCTTTCTGGTGGGCGACGTCACCGGCAAGGGCGTTCCCGCCGCCCTGTTCATGGCACTGTCCAAGGCGCTGGCGAAGAGCGTCGTGCTCCGCAACGTGCCGAGCCTCGCCGATGCCGCGTTCATCCTCAATGAGGAACTGATGCGCGACAATAGCGAGTCGATGAACGTGACGATGCTGATCGGCATCATGGACCTGAAGACCGGCGAACTCATGCTGATGAGCGCGGGTCATGAGGACCCGCTGCATATCCGCCGCAATGGTGAGGTCGCGATCCACAAGCTCGACGGCGGCCCACCCTTCTGCATCGTCGATTTCCCCTATCCCGACGAGCCGATGAAGCTGGCGACGGGCGAGACGCTGGTGCTGATCTCGGATGGGGTGAGCGAGGCGCTTAACGCCCGTGACGAGCTGTTCGGCCATGACCGCCTGCTCGCCGCGCTGGACGGCAAGCGGAGTTCGACCGCGATCGTCGAGGGCATCCGCGACGCGGTCCGCACGTTCGAGGACGGGACCGATCCGACCGACGACCTGACGGTGATGGCGGTTCGCTATCTGGGGTAACACGTCGCCCCGGCGGAGGCCCATGGCGGCCCCGGCCTCCGCACGGCGACGATTGATCAAGGTGAAGGTCTACCGAACCACCACCTCGACGCGCCGGTTGGCCGCCTCGCGGGTGCCATCGGGGGTAGGTATTCGCAGGTCGCGTTCGCCGCGGCCGACCGCGCTCAGCACGCTCAGGTCGATGCCCTGCTGGACGAGCTCGCCGACCACTTCCTCGGCGCGGCGCTGCGACAACTGGTCGTTGTCGTCGGCATCGCCGAGCGTGTCGGTGAAGCCGGTGACCTGCACCTCGGCGCCCGGGCGGTCCTTTACCTCGCGTTTGAGGAAATCGAGGCCAGGTTCGGACTCCGGCATCAGCTTGGTCGTACCTTCCCTGAAATAGAGTGTCAGGCGGACGGGCGGCGGCGGCAGCGCCTGGAGCAGCGCCAGCTGGCGCGCGCTCAGCTTCGACGGATCGATCGCTTTGGTGCGCGGCCTTCCCGACAGGTTGGTGCGGCTGTTGAGTTCGCTCACCACCGTCTCGGCCGGCCGGCCATTTTCCTCGATGACGGCAACGGCACCCTGCTTGCCCTCTTCGCTGGGCAGCAGGGTGAGCGACGGCGTCGCGCAGCCCGTGAGCAGTGCGGCGGCGATCACCGCGGGAACGAGCGCGCTCCGACTCATTTCGGCACCTCGACGATGAAGCGGGTGCCGCGCACCCCCAATAGCGAGGTGGGCGTGCGCACCTTCATCGCGTCCTGCTTCGATTTGGCGATCTGCCCCGAGACGACCGCGAGCGATCCGCGATCGACCCTGGTGACGAAGCTGCCGGTCTGCGATTTGCGGTTATAGTCGAACTGATCGACCGAGATGCGGCTGTTGGGCCCGACCGAAAAGCGGGTATCGTCAATGAAGGTCAGGCTCATCTGCCCGTCCTTGCCCGTCACGAGCCGGTCGCCGGCGAGAAGCTGGAAGCCCGGCTTCGGCTCCAGCTTTGCGGCGCCGCGCTCGATCGTCGCGGCGCCCATGCTGCGCTTGATCCGGCCGATTTCGGCCCAGGCAGGCTGCGCCGACAGCGCCAGCCCCAACAGCGTCAAAATTGCACGTCGCATCATTCCGCCATCCCCATGTCCCGCGATTCCTGACATAGCGCAAATATGGGTTCGGGTGACTCGAAATCGCCGACGGTTACAATCCGTTGCAATGGCGGCGACGCCATCAGCCGCATGGTGGCCGGCGCGCAGGAATTTTGCGCGGCCGCAGTCCTTGAAACGGGCCATGCCGCGCGGCTCGCTATCATGATCGAGGAACTGGTGACCAACCTGGTCGAACATGGCGGCGTGGCCGCAGACGGGGTGATCGAACTGGTGCTGACGCATGAGGACGGCGTCGTCGGCATCGCGCTGAGCGACACCGGCGTCGCGTTCGACCTGCGCGATGCCGATAGCAGCGACGACATCCCCGATCGCGGTGGCGGCGCAGGGATCGACCTGATCAGGGCCTGGGCGGAGATCGTCGCCTATGAATCGCAGGCGGGGCACAACCGGTTACTGCTGAAGATGTGGCTGTCCTGACCGGCGAATATCGCCTGTGTGGGCTGTTCGTTCGTCTCAACCAAACGCCGAAATTCCCGGCTGGTTGGGAACATTACGCATGCCGCCGACCGGGTGAGGTGTGGAAAGGCCTCCGGAACGTTCTCGTTGCGTGAGTTTTTGCGATGCTCCGATCCCGCCGTCTCGCGTCCCGCTGTCTGACCGCTCTCCTTCTGCTCAGCGCGGGCGAAGGTAGCGGCGCCGTGTTTTCGCCGGGCCCGGGCATTAGCATGAGTTCGATCGATGCGCCGCGGATTCCCATGGGGTCGGCCTGTTGGGTCGTTCCCGGCACCGACGTGCTGAACCCCGTGAAAGCACGTTCCCCGCGCCGCAAGATCTCGGCGGCCAAGTCGCACCGCAAAGTGCGTTCGCCCCGGAAGGTCCGTCGCGTCCTCAAGCCACCCCGTGCCCGCCGTGCTGCCGTTCATCGGCCCGCGCCCGTGCCAAAGGTCGAGTGCGTCTTGTTCGAGCCGCAGACCGCAGTGATCGAGCCCTTTGCCGAGACGATGGCCCGCCTGATGGAGCCGGCAGCGGTGAATGAGCGCGAGATTCAAAAGCTCATCCAGAAGCGTCAGCGCCGGCCGCGGCGGCGGCGCGCTGAACCGGTGGCGATTTCGGTAGCGCCCGAACTGGCATCCTGGCTGATGATGATCACTGGCTTCGCCGCCATCGGTATCGCCATGCGCCGGCGGCGGCCCGTGATCGTTCGGACCGACACAGCCGATGCGCGTTGCGCCTGATCGTCGTTAGAGGCCTCGGTGAGGGGCAAGCCGTCGATCACCGTTTCAGTTTGCGAAATGCGCTTTTGGCTTGGGCCCACCCTTCCGCTCGGCCTGAGGTCCCGCTATGGCAGGCGCAGTCCAGCTTCCCCGGGGAACGCCCTTGCAACTGCCCGATACCGTCGCCGCCAAGGCGATCCACTTCGCCGATCTCCACCTCAATCCGGTCGCGCTCGATATCGGCATCCTCCAGATTCACTGGTATTCGCTCGCCTATATCGCGGGCATCCTGCTCGGCTGGTATTATCTGATCCGGATGATCGCGCAGCCGGGCGCGCCGATGGCGCGGCGGCATGCCGATGATTTCGTCTTCTACGCGACGCTCGGCATCCTGCTCGGCGGGCGGCTTGCCTATGTGTTCTTCTACCAGCCTGCGATCCTGATGAACCCGATCGAGATATTGAAGCTATGGGAGGGTGGCATGTCGTTCCATGGCGGCGCGCTCGGCGTGTCGGCGGGGATCGTCTATATGGCGCGCAGGAACGATCTGAGCGCGCTGCGCCTGCATGATTATATCGCCTGTTGCGCGCCGTTCGGGCTGTTCTTCGGGCGGATCGCCAATTTCGTGAATGGCGAGCTGTGGGGGCGACCGACCGACGTTCCGTGGGCGATCATCTTCCCCAGCGCGCCCGACGGGCTTCCGCGCCATCCGAGCCAGCTTTATGAGGCGGGGCTGGAAGGGCTGTTGCTCGGGCTGGTGCTGGCCTTGTTCTTCTGGGGTACCAATGCGCGCAATCAGCCGGGCAAGCTGCTCGGCATCTTCCTGCTCGGTTATGGGCTCAGCCGCTTTGTCGTCGAATATTTCCGCGAGCCCGACGTCCAGCTCGGCACGCTCAGCTGGGGGCTGACGATGGGGCAGACCTTGACCCTGCCGATGATCATCGTCGGTGGCTACTTCATCGCGACGGCCGCGGGCCGGCAGGCGAAGTCTGCCCAATGACCGTTTCGTCGAACGTAATGCTTTCCTAACCATATGCGCCTATGCATCGTTGGGTGTTTGACGTCGCAGAACAGAGCCACATGGACAGTGCCGATACGCTTGCGGAGGCGCTGGTCAGGAGAATAGGGGAGACGGGCCCTATCCCGGTCGCCGACTATATGGAGGCGGCGAACGGATTCTATTATGCGTCGCACGACCCGTTCGGGGTGAAGGGCGATTTCATAACCTCGCCCGAGATCAGCCAGATGTTCGGCGAGATGATCGGCATATGGATCGCCGATCTCTGGGCGCGTTCGCGGGCGAAGACCGTCCATTATGTCGAACTGGGCCCGGGGCGCGGCACTTTGGCCGCCGACGCGCTGCGCGCGATGGGGGCGATGGGGCGCCATCCGGCGGTCCATTTTGTCGAGACCAGCCCGGTGCTGCGCAAGCTTCAGCACGAGCGGTTGCCGGATGCGACCTGGCATGACGACATCAGGACGCTGCCGACCGACGCGCCGCTGATCATCATCGCCAACGAATTTTTCGATGCGCTGCCCTACCGCCAATATATCAAGACCTATAGCGGCTGGCGCGAGCGGATGGTGAGTCACGATATTGACGGGTTCAAGCCGGTACCCGGCGCGGAGCCGGTCGAACATCTGGTGCCCGAGCATCTTCACAATGCCGTCGCGGGCAGCATTTGTGAGACGTCGCCCGCCGGACTTGTCATCGCCCAAGCGCTCGCGCGGCGGATCGTCAAGCAGGGCGGCGCACTGCTGGCGATCGACTATGGGCATGAGAATTATGACGCGGGGGACACGCTCCAGGCGCTCAACGCCCACGCCTATGCCGATGTGTTCAGCAATCCCGGCGTCAACGACCTGACCGCGCATGTCGATTTCACCGCGCTGGCGAAGGCGGGCGCGCTGGGCGGTGCGCGGATCGAGGGGCCGGTATCGCAAAGCTATTTCCTCGGCACGATCGGCATTGCCGCGCGCGCCGCCGCGCTTGGCCGCCATCATCCCGAGCGGGCCGACGAGATCGGCGCCGCGCATCACCGGCTGACCTCCGATGAAGAGATGGGGACGCTGTTCCGGGCGATGGCGCTGGTCAATCCGAAGTGGCCGAAGCCGGCCGGCTTCGAGGTGGTTTGATCGCGCGATAGTCATATTTGCTTGTGGCTTGCGCAATTGCCGCTAAGTGAGGCCTGATAAGCCATCTGGCGATGTCGCGGTTTCTTCCCGGGATGTGCCTTGTGCCCCATCCGCGACAGGACAAGTCAATGACCGACGCATGTATCGTGATCGACGCCGACAGCGCGACGATCGAGAAACGCAATATCGCCTTCAGCGCCATGGTCGATGAAGACACGCTGAAGTTCACTGTCAGCATCGCCGATTTCGAGCAGTTCGGCGTGGAGAATGCCAAGCTCGATCCGTCAGGGTCGGTGGCGGCGGTGCAGAACAACCTCGCGGACCTGATCCAGGCCAAGGCGCGGAAGAATGAGTTGCAGTCGACCACCCGGCTGGCCCCTCTCTGATTTTCGACAGGGATATATGACCAACATCGAACTCTACCGGGCCAATGCGGCCGCCCAGCGGCTCGCCGCCCAGAACACCAATCTTCCGAACCGCCGTGCGATGCATGAGCGATCGGCCGAAAGTTGGGAAGCGATGGCTGAAAATGCCGCCGACACGATCGCTCGTGCGTCGGTTAACGAAGCCGCGAAGGCCGCCGGCGCGTCCAGATAACGCGCGCCGACGCCTGATTACCAGTTCCTGCGATGGCGGCCGTCCGGTCGCCGTCGCGATTTTCTATTGGAGAAGCCCCATGTCCCGTGTCCCCGTGAAGCCCTTCCTCATCACCAAGGATGAGAATGGCATGTTCCGCCTGACGGTGCGCGTGACGCGCTACAACATGAACAATTATCCGCTGGTCACCGCGACGCTGCAGGACGAGACCTTCAAGACGATGGCTGCCGCCCGCGCGTTCGCCCGCGAGCAGTTCAATGCCGAAGCCGGGCAGTACGCGACCAAGTAGAGGCGCCGCCGCTTTAGTCGGTGTCGGGCACGCAGGGCGCAGGCCGCGAGGCCTTGCGCGGGATGCGGGTCGCTGCGAATTCCTCGGCGGTGAGCGCCGCTGACTTGTCGCTATCGGCCTTTTCGAAGCGCTCGCTCGTCTTGAGCGACCATTCTTCAAACGTCAGCCGCCCATCGCCATTGGCGTCGAGCTTCGCATAGGCCTTGCGCCGACTGGCGAGGAATTCCTCGCGCGCAACCTTGCCGTCCTTGTCCTTGTCATAGCGGGAGAAGCGCTTCTCCTCGCGCGTCTTCTCGGTCGCGGCGGGCGGCTCGGCGAGCGGCGCGGGCTCTGCCGCATAGGCTGGTGCTGCGGGCACGAGCTCCGGCCGGCTGTCGAGGTTGCGCCATAGCACGAGTCCGCTGCCCATCAGCAGCAAGGCCGCTGCCGCCCCCGTCAGATATCGCCACATCGGCTGTCTCCTCGTTCCTGCCTGACGCGATCCTATCGTCCCGTCAGCCGATAGGCGAGCGCCCGAAACAACCGTTTCGGAGCACCCTGCCGGCGCAGTTGGTCGGCGGGCATTGCCGCATCGCGTCGTGCAAGCAGGATGAGCAGGCCAAGCGGAGCCAGCTGGCGGGGCCAGCGGGCGATCTCGACGTCCGCCAGACGTTCGACGGCGAAGGCGCGCGCCGCACCGCGCGCGGCGGGATCGGTAAGACGATGGCCGAGATCGGCGAGCGCCCAGCCTTCGCCGGCCCGGCCGACATCTTCGGGCACTGCATCTAGCAGCGCGGCCGACAAGGCGAAGAGCGGGCCACCGCGCGCTTCGCCATGTGCGAGAATCTCATCCGCACCCGGATGCTCGGCTTCGAGCAGCGCGGCCCAGCCCTGCTCGATTTCGGCCAGCGACGTACCAGGCAGGCCGGCGGGGAGCAGGGTGCGGGCGACCTCCGCGAGCAAGGGTTCGGCGGGGACGGGGCTCCGGCCATCGTCAAGGCGGATGAGCGCGTCACGCCACCAGATCAGCCGCATCGCGCCGATCGCCGGTTCACGCGCCGCCGCGACGATCGACCCCATCCGTTCGTCGAGCTGCCACAGCACGCCAAGCGCGCCGCGCCTGGCGGAAGGCGCATAGCTTAGCGCGAGCTGTCGTTCGGGATCGTTTAGAATGGTCAGGCGGTCTGGTAGACCGAGCCGTCGAGGTGGCGCTGGAGTGTTTCGAGCAGTGTCCCGCGCGTAAAGGGCTTGCGCAGCAGCTCATACTGGCTGCCATAGCCGTCGGCCAGCTCATCGCTGAAACCGCTGACCAGGACTACCGGCAGTTCGGGCCAGCGGCGGTTGAGACGGCGTGCGAGCTGGACACCGCTCAGGCCCGGCATGACCACGTCGGTCAGCACTATATCGAAGCCGTCTTCGGTATCATCCGCGATGCGAAGCGCTTCTTCGGCGGAGGACGCCTGGACGATGTCGAGGCCGAGATCTTCGAGCATCAGGCAGGTAATTTCGGCGACGGGGATATTGTCCTCAACATAGAGAAGGCGGCCCGTGCGCGCTACGGGCGGTTGTACGGCGTTGGACGCCGACATGGTAATCTGCCTTTCTCCCGGCATGGACAGTCTCCCCAGCCGAATCGGGTCGGAGGAAAGCTTAACACAATCTCGCGCTGATCCTGCCCGCAATATCCCGTAGCGGAAGGTGGCTAACCCTCAATCCCGGTAGCTCACCGATTTCACCGCGGCGACCACGTCGGAAACCTTCAGCAGTGCTGCCTTTTCGAGATTGGCGGCATAGGGCATGGGCACATCCTCATTGGTCACGCGGCGGACCGGCGCGTCGAGATCGTCGAAGCCCTCTTCCATCGCGATCGAGATGATCTCGGAGGCGATCGAGCAGACCGGCCAGCCTTCTTCGACAACGACCATGCGGTTGGTCTTCTTGAGGCTCGCGAGGACCGTCGCCTTGTCGAGGGGGCGCAGCGTGCGCAGGTCGATCACCTCGGCGTCGATGCCCTCGCCCTCCAGCTGCCTGGCCGCTTCCAGCGCGACCGCGACACCGATCGAATAGGTTACGATGGTGACGTCGCTGCCCTGCCGGCAGATCCGTGCCTTGCCGATCGGCAGTACATAGTCGTCGAGCCTGGGGACGTCGAAGCTCTGCCCGTAGAGCAACTCATTTTCCAGGAAGACCACCGGATCGGGGCTGCGAATCGCGGCTTTGAGCAGTCCCTTCGCGTCGGCAGCCGAATAGGGGGCGATCACGATCAGGCCGGGCACGCTGGCATACCATGGCGCGTAGTTCTGGCTGTGCTGTGCGCCGACCCGCGACGCCGCACCATTGGGGCCACGGAACACCACCGGACAGCGCATCTGGCCACCCGACATATAGTTGGTTTTCGCGGCCGAATTGATGATGTGATCGATCGCCTGCATCGCGAAATTGAAGGTCATGAACTCGACGATCGGGCGCAGGCCGCCCATCGCGGCGCCGGTACCGATGCCGGCGAAGCCATATTCGGTGATCGGCGTATCGATCACGCGCCTGTCGCCGAATTCGTCGAGCAGGCCCTGGGTCACCTTATAGGCGCCCTGATATTGCGCGACTTCCTCACCCATTACGAAGACGTCGCCGTCGCGGCGCATCTCCTCGGCCATCGCATCGCGCAGCGCTTCGCGGATTGTGGTCTTGACCATCTCGGTGCCTGCCGGAAGCTCCGGATCATCGCGTGTCTCGGCGGCTGCGGCGACCTGGGCCTTCGCGGGTACCGGGTCGGGCTTGGGCGCGGCCCTGACCTCGGCCGTCGGCGCCGTGTCAGCCTTCATCGAAGATGCGTCGTCGCTCTCTTCGGCGATCCGCGCGATCACCGTCCCGACCTTCACCCCCTCGGTACCCTCGGCGACGACGATCTGGGCGATCGTGCCCTCGTCGATCGCCTCGAACTCCATCGTGGCTTTGTCGGTTTCGATTTCCGCGAGGATATCGCCCGATTTGACGGCGTCGCCTTCCTTGACGAGCCATTTGGCGAGAGTGCCTTCCTCCATCGTCGGCGAAAGCGCGGGCATCTTAAGATCGACAGCCATCAATATTGTCCCACGAGCACGTCGGTGTAGAGTTCATGCGCCTCGGGTTCGGGCGACTGTTCGGCGAAGTCCGCAGCTTCGGTGACGATCGCGCGGATGTCCTTTTCGAGCTTGCGCAGTTCGTCCTCACCGATCCCGGCCGCCTCGAGTTCCTTCTTGAGATGATCGATTGGGTCGGACTTGTCGCGCACCGCCTGGACCTCGTCGCGCGAGCGATATTTGGCGGGATCGGACATCGAATGGCCGCGATAGCGATAGGTCTTGAGTTCGAGCAGGATCGGCCCCTTGCCGGCGCGCACCCACTTAACCGCCTCTTCGGCGGCGCCACGAACCGCGAGCACATCCATGCCGTCGACCTGGAGGCCGGGAATGCGGAAGCTTTCGCCGCGACGGTAGAGCTGGTCCTCAGCCGATGAGCGGTTGACGCTGGTGCCCATGGCATACTGGTTGTTCTCGATCACGAAGATGATCGGCAGCTTCCACAACTCGGCCATGTTGAAGCTTTCATAGACCTGGCCCTGGTTCGACGCGCCATCGCCGAAATAGGCCATGGCGATCCCGCCATCGCCCGAATATTTATGCTTGAAGGCAAGGCCGGTGCCGAGGCTGACCTGTGCGCCGACGATGCCGTGGCCGCCGTAGAAGCGATGCTCGACCGAGAACATATGCATCGAGCCACCCTTGCCGCGGCTGATTCCCGCCGCGCGGCCGGTCAGCTCGGCCATGATCAGCTTGGGATCGATGCCATAAGCGAGCATGTGGCCATGGTCGCGATAGCCGGTGATCACCGAATCCTTGCCGACCTCCAGCGCCGACTGCAGCCCCACCGCGACGGCCTCCTGGCCGATATAGAGGTGGCAGAAGCCCCCGATCAGGCCGAGGCCGTAAAGCTGGCCGGCCTTCTCCTCGAAACGGCGGATCAGCAGCATCTGGCGGTAGAATTCGAGCATCTCCGCCTTGGATGCCTTGTACCGCTGCGGTTCGTTGGGACGCTCGCGATTGGATGCGGCGGGCGCCGCGACGGTGGCGGGCGCCGCTTTGGGCGCTGCGGGCTTGCGCGGTGCGGCTTTCTTTACCGCCGCGCGTGGCTGTGCTGGTTTCGCCAAGCGGATCGCTCCTTAGTCCCGGGGAGGGTGGTTGTCCGCATATAGGCCGCCCGCCGCGCGGAATTCAACGCGCCGCGAACGAGGCTGGCCAATTTAGTTACGCGGGATGATGATCTCGTCGGGCCGGACCTGACCGGTGGAGCGACGAACCAGTTCCTCACCGAAATCGGGATCGACCCTGGAGGGATCGAGCAGCCGGGCATGATGGTTCAGCCGGTCCTTGATCTTTCGCGCCCGTTCGAGTTCGGCGGTCTTCGCCGAGAGCTGGCTGCGATAGTCGCCGAGCGCGAGCAGGCCATTGTCGCCGATAAGCGCCGAACTCGCGAAATGGCCGATGATCAGAATCGCGACGGCCGGCAGCACAGCGCTGCGGGCCATCTGTAAAAGTGGGGTGCGATTCATCCGAAGACAGAATCACCGATGAGTCGCGGGATCAAGCCTTTTCGCGCCGTTCGGCACTGAAAACAGGTCGCTTTTCGGGGTTGTTTCGCATCCGGTCTGCACGGCGCACAAGGGCTTCTTCAAACACCGAACACAACATCTTGTGGTTTATCCGTCCGATATTCTGATTGTACCGCGAACAGTGGTAGCTGTCGATCAGCGCAAGGCCGTTTGCGAGCCGGTGGTGCATGCCGTGGCCGAAACGGAAATCGCTTATCTTCTCGTCCATTGCCGCAATCGTCGCCTCATGCGCAATCCGGCCGAGCGCGACGACCACGCGGAGCGACGGCAACGCCAGCAGCGGGCGCTCCAGATGGGGGCGGCAGGTGCGGAGCTCGGCCGGGGTGGGGCGGTTGCCGGGCGGCACGCACCGCACCGCGTTGACGATCATCGCTCCGTCCAGCCGGAGATCGTCGTCCGCACCGCCGCCATAGCTACCGCGCGCCAGCCCATGCTCGCGGAGCACCGTGAACAACATCGCGCCCGAACCGTCGCCGGTGAAGGCGCGGCCGGTGCGGTTCGCGCCCCGCAGCCCCGGGCCCAGGCCGATGATCGCGAGCCATGCGTCAGGATCGCCAAACGCAGGAACCGGCGCGTTGAACCAGTCGGGATGGGCGACGCGCTGCTCGGCCCGGAACGCTGCGAGGCGGGGGCAGTGCGGGCAGTCGGGCGACGGCTCGGCGGGAACGGTCATCGCCTGTTTGTAGCGTTGCGGCGTCGCGCGGTCCACGCGTCCGGGGTTGGAAGTGCCGGGCCGACCGCTATAGGCGAAGCGATGCAGCCGCATCTCTATGCGATCGGGATCGGATCCAACCGGCGCCATGGCCGATATGGCGCACCGGCTGGTGTCGTGCGCGCGGCTTTCGATGCGCTTGATGGCGATGGTATCAGGGTGACGATACGATCTGCGATCGTGCCGACGCCCGCGCTGGGCCCGGCGGGACGCAGCTTCGCGAACGGCGCGGCGATCATCGAGACCATGCTCGAGCCGCCGGCCTTGCTCGGGCGGCTCAAGGCGCTCGAAGTGGCGTTCGGCCGCCGCCGCGGCCGGCGCTGGGGGCCGCGGGTGCTCGACCTGGACATATTGCTGTGGTCGGGCGGGCGGTGGCCGGCACATGGCGGGGGGCGGCTGATCGTGCCGCATCGCGGCGTCGCGCTGCGCGACTTCGTGCTGAAACCCCTGTCGCTGATCGCGCCGGACTGGCGGGTGGGGTGGGGAAGCCGCACCGTCCGCCATGCGCGCTTCCGGCTTATCGGCCGGGCGGGTTGACCCTGCCGCCGCCCGGCTTGTCCGCCGGGCGGGTTGACCCTGATAGCCGCGCCCAATAGGGAGGCGGCGTCGGTGGGTCCGTAGCTCAGTTGGTAGAGCACCGGACTTTTAATCTGTAGGTCCCGGGTTCGAATCCCGGCGGACCCACCAGGCATCCACCCCCAGAGGCAGCGGTGCGGCGTTCGCGTCAGAACGTGAAGATGCTGACCACCTCGGCGGTGAGCAGATAGGCTGCGCCGAGACCAAGCACCAGGGCGACAATGAAAGCGTAGGAGGGAAGGCGATCGGCCATGTTGTGCAATCCTTTGCGGTTGCAGGGCCGATAGGGACCAATACTCTTCGACGCAATCGATTAACACCGATGTCAGTAATCGATCTGCACGATTAATCGGGGATGTCTCGTCCATGTGATACGAGAAGGCCTAATTTCCTTTGGTTTGCGTAGGCTTAACCCTGCCCCGTTACACCGCCTTAATGAGGCGGGGATTAGACCAAAGTTGCACATGGACATGAAAAGGATGGGCCGATGCAGACGCTCCTCAAGCTCGTTCGCGACAATCGCGGCGCCACTGCCATCGAATATGGGCTGATCGCGGCACTGATCGCGGTGGCCGCGATTACCGCGATGACGGCGCTGGGCAACCAGCTGACGACGACGTTCAGCAACGTCGCCAATAATATGAAGGCCAGCTGAGCAGGCTTTCCGACCAAGCTTCCGCTGCCCCGGTCGGTGCGTATCTGCCGGCCGGGGCCCCCCGGGATGGGGCCGCTGAGTATCTAGCGGGGCAGGCTGCCTGTCGCAGCCAACGGGGCCTTGCTCCTGACGCCCGCGTTCCCTAACTGTTCGCGGGTGACTCACGACATCCCCGTACCCGAGCCCGGCTATCTGCGCGGGCTCAACCCGCCCCAGCGCGAGGCGGTGCTTACGACCGAAGGGCCGGTGCTGGTGCTCGCGGGCGCGGGCACGGGCAAGACCGCGGCACTGACCGCCCGGCTCGCCCATCTTGTCGCCACGCGCCGGGCCTGGCCGTCCGAGATCCTGGCGGTCACCTTCACCAACAAGGCCGCGCGCGAGATGCGCGAGCGGGTCGGGCGGCTGCTCGGCGAGGCGGTCGAGGGGATGCCTTTTCTCGGCACTTTCCATTCGGTCGCGGCGCGGATGCTGCGCCGCCATGCCGAGCTGGTCGGCCTCACCTCCAGCTTCACGATCCTCGATACCGACGATCAGCTGCGCCTGCTCAAGCAGTTGCTCGCCGCCGCGGATCTTGACGAGAAGCGCTGGCCCGCTCGCCAGCTTGCCGGACTGATCGACCGATGGAAGAACCGGGGGCTTACCCCGGCCGACATCGACGCGGGCGAGAGCGAGCAGTTCGCCAATGGTCGTGGCGGCGAACTCTATCAGCAATATCAGGATCGGCTGCGCGCGGTGAACGCGTGCGATTTCGGGGATCTTCTGCTCCACATGCTGGTGATCCTGAAGACTCACCGCGACGTGCTCGCCGACTATCAGGGGCGCTTCCGTTATGTGATGGTCGACGAATATCAGGACACCAACAGCGCGCAATATCTGTGGCTGCGGCTGATCGCGCAGGAGCGCAAGAATATCTGCTGCGTCGGCGATGACGATCAGTCGATCTATTCGTGGCGCGGCGCGGAAGTTGCGAATATCCTGCGGTTCGAGCGCGATTTCCCCGGCGCGGCGGTGATCAAGCTCGAACAGAATTACCGGTCGACCCCGCATATCCTGGCAGCGGCGAGCGGGCTGATCGCGCATAATGGCGGGCGGCTGGGCAAGACGCTGTGGACCGATGCGGGCGAGGGCGAGAAGGTCCGCGTCGTCGGCATTTGGGACGGGCCCGAGGAGGCACGGCGGATCGGCGAAGAGATCGAGGCGCATGAGCGCGGCGGGGGCAAACTCGACGAGGTCGCGATCCTCGTCCGCGCACAGTTCCAGACGCGGGAGTTCGAGGACCGCTTCATCGCGATCGGAATGCCCTATCGCATCGTCGGCGGTTTCCGCTTCTACGAGCGCGCCGAGATCCGCGATGCGCTCGCCTATCTGCGGGTCGTCAGCCAGCCGGCAGACGACCTTGCCTTCGAGCGGATCGTCAATACGCCCAAGCGCGGGCTTGGCGACAAGGCGGTAGCGAAGCTCCACATGCTGGCCCGCGTCGAGGGGATCCCGATGACTCTGGCGGCGGCCCGCATCCTGGGTACCGATGAGCTGACCCCGCAGGCGCGTCGCGCGCTGGGCAATCTGGTTGGCGACCTTGCGCGGTGGCGCGACCTGCTCAGCCAGCTGCCGCATGCCGAACTCACCCGGCAGATGCTGGAGGAATCGGGCTATACCGCGATGCTCCAGAACGAGAAATCGACCGAAGCCGAAGGACGGCTTGAAAATCTGAGCGAGCTGACCCGGGCGATGGAGGATTATGAGAATCTCTCCGACTTCCTCGAGCATGTCAGTCTGGTGATGGACAATGACGCCGTTGCCGACGCGGCGAAGGTGACGATCATGACGATCCATGCCGCCAAGGGGCTGGAGTTCGACACGGTCTTCCTGCCCGGCTGGGAGGAGGGCGTCTTTCCGTCGCAGCGCTCGCTGGACGAGGGCGGGCTCGCCAGCCTCGAGGAGGAGCGGCGGCTGGGCTATGTCGCCATCACGCGCGCGCGGCGGCGCTGCACGATCCTCCACGCGGCCAATCGCCGCATCTATGGGCAATGGACCTCGTCGATCCCGTCGCGCTTCGTGGGTGAACTGCCGCCCGGAAATGTCGAGGCTGAGACGACCATGTCGGGCGGCGAATCGCTATGGCGCGCGCAATGGTCCGAACATGCCGACCCCTTCGCGCATGTAGGGCGGAGCCAGGGGCGTGGGCCCGGCTGGCAGCGGGCGACCGCATCGGGCGGGCTGGGCAAGCCCGTAACCGCTTCCCGCGTGGTCGAGGCGCGCGCTTCGGCGGTCAGCTTCGCGCAGACGCCGCGCAAGGACATCGCGCTGGGCCAGCGCGTCTTCCACACCAAATTCGGCTATGGCGCGGTGGTCGAGATCGAGGGCAACAAGCTCGAAATCGACTTTGAACATGCCGGCCGCAAGCGCGTTCTCGACAGTTTCGTGAGCCTGCCCTGATCGGAAATGTTATTTCTAGCGATATAGTAGAAATTGTCCCCGCCGCCCAGCTGAGCGGTTGCCGACGGGGCGGCCGGGCGCCTAGATGACAGCCAGAGGGTCCATGCCAAGCCGCACTTCTCCTTTCTCGGTTCCAGCGTACCGTCATTATTGGGCGGCGCGACTGTGTTCGACCATCGCGCTCAACGGCATGGTCGTGATCATCGGCTGGCAGGTCTATGACGTAGCCCGGCGGACGATGGCACCCCGCGAGGCCGCGATGCAGCTGGGCCTGATCGGACTCGCGCAGTTCCTGCCGTTGTTGCTGTTGACCCTCGTCACCGGCCTGACCGCCGATCGCCTCGACCGCCGCTGGATCGCGCGCGCTACTACCGCGCTGGAATGCATCTGCGCGATCACGCTTGCGGTGATAACCTGGACGGGCAGCGAGAGCCTGCCTGCGCTGTTCGCCGTCGCCGCGCTGCTGGGCGTGGCCCGTGCCTTCGCCGCGCCCGCGCTGCAGGCGCTGTCCCCCAATCTGGTGCCCGCGCGACTGTTGCCAGCAGCGATAGCGACCAGCTCGATCGCCTGGCAGGTCGGCGCGATCGCCGGACCGCCCGTCGGCGGCTATCTCTATGCAATTCATCCCCCGCTCGCCTATGCGGCCAGCGCCGGGCTGCTCGCGCTCTCGACGCTAATGCTGATGCTGATCGGTCCGGTCCCGCGCACCGCGGTCGATGGGAAGCGCAATCCCTGGGCGCAGGCGGTTGAGGGTTTCTCCTACATAAGGCGCAACCGGCTCGTGCTGGGGGCGATCTCGCTCGACCTTTTCGCGGTGCTCCTCGGCGGCGCGACGGCGATGCTGCCGATCTATGCGCGCGATATCTTCCATGTCGGGTCGGAGGGGCTCGGCCATCTTCGCGCAGCGCCGGCGGCGGGCGCGGCGATCGTCGCGATCTGGCTGACCCGCTGGCCGCTCCATTATAATGTCGGAATCAAGCTGCTCGTCGCGGTCGCGGTGTTCGGACTAGGGACGATCGCCTTCGGCCTGGCGCATCACACGTCCGCGCCAATGTTCGTCGCGCTGTCCTGCCTCGGTCTGCTGGGCGCCGCCGACATGGTGTCGGTCTATGTCCGTCAGTCGCTGATCCAGCTTTACACGCCCGATGCCATGCGGGGCCGGGTCGGCGCCGCCTCGACCTTGTTCATCTCGGGGTCGAACGAGTTGGGGGAGGCCGAGTCGGGCTTCCTGGCCGCATTGGTCGGACCGGTCGCGGCGGTGGTAGCGGGCGGCGTCGGGACGATCATCGTCGCGGCCTTGTGGGCGCGGCTGTTCCCGGAGATATTGCGAGCGCGGACATTCGACCCGCCCGCTTCGTTGGAAGACGTACCAGGTCAGGAGAAGGCAGCATGACCAGATATGCATCGATTTTGGAGACGATCGGCGGCACGCCGCATGTGCGGGTAAACCGGCTGTTCGGCGATGCCGAAGTGTGGATCAAGTCCGAGCGGAGCAATCCGGGCGCCTCGATCAAGGACCGCATCGCGCTGGCGATGATCGAAGATGCCGAACGTTTGGGCAAGCTCAAGCCCGGCGGCACGATCATCGAGCCGACCAGCGGCAACACCGGTATCGGCCTCGCCCTGGTCGCGGCGGTCAAGGGCTATAAGCTCGTCCTGGTCATGCCCGAGAGCATGTCGCTCGAACGCCGCAGGCTGATGCTGGCTTATGGCGCCAGCTTCGACCTGACTCCGCGCGAGAAGGGCATGAAGGGCGCGATCGAACGCGCGCTGGAGCTCCAGTCGCAGACGCCCGGCGCATGGATCCCCCAGCAGTTCGAGAATCCCGCCAATATCGACGTGCATGTTCGGACGACGGCCGAGGAAATCTACGCCGATTTCAAGGATAGCCCGATCGACGTGCTGATCACCGGCGTGGGCACCGGCGGACATATCACCGGATGCGCGCAGGTGCTGAAGCAGCGTTGGGCGGGGCTCAAGGTGTTCGCGGTTGAGCCGACTCTGTCGCCGGTCATCTCGGGCGGGGCGCCGGGGCCGCACCCGATCCAAGGGATCGGCGCGGGCTTCGTGCCTGCCAACCTCCACACCCAGCTGCTCGACGGCGTGATCCAGGTCGACCCCGCCGATGCCAAGGAGTTCGCTCGTCGTTCGGCGCGTGAAGAAGGGATGCTCGTCGGCATCAGCTCGGGCGCAACGCTCGCGGCGATCGCGCAGAAGCTGGAGGAATTGCCCGGCAAGCGCGTGCTGGGCTTCAACTATGATACGGGCGAGCGCTATTTGTCAGTGCCGGACTTTCTGCCGGAATAAGGCGGCAGGGAGACCGGACCGGCGCCAGCCGGGGCGAAATCTGTTCTGAAATCTAGAACAGAAACGCCACGACGATGACGATGAGGATCAGAGCGCCGATGCTGAGGGTCACATTGCGTCCCATGTCTTTTCTCCTGATGACGCGGTGTGAACCCTTCGGTGGGGACGACCGTTCCCTGGCGCTGGATTTTTTGCCCGGCCTCACGCGGCCGGCGTGCAACCGGTCGCTATTGCGTTCGGTTCTGAGGTGGAACAACAGACTCCTTGGTCGCTTTAGCCGCAATGGATTATGCATTCCCCACCGGCGTTGCCGACGACCCGATGGCGCGACTGCGAATAGCTTTGACCTATCTGTGGCGACATCAGCGCCTGGCAAAGCTGACCGAACCCACATTATTCACCGAACTGGTCCAGCTGCGTAAGCTCCGCGATCGGGACATCCGGATGCCTGCCATGGCCGACAAGGTCGCGGTCAAGCCGATCGTCGCCGCTCGGCTGGGCCGTGAATGGGTCGTCCCAATTCTTTGGTCCGGAGCCGAACTGCCGCTGCACTTGCCATGGAAGGGTGCGGTGGTCGTCAAGGCGCGGCATGGATGCAATCAGAACGCTTTTGTCCGCAACGATGCGCGCGCGTGGCAGGCCGCACGCTTTGCGGCGGCGCGGTGGATGCGCCGCGACTATGGCTGGTGGCTGGATGAGTGGCTCTATGCCCATATTCCGCGCGGGCTGCTGATCGAGCCGTTCATCGGCAACGGCAGCGAACTGCCTTTGGACTACAAGATTTTCGTCTTCGGTGGCGAGGCGACTCATGTCCAGGTGCATCTCGATCGCGCGCATAACCATCATTGGGTGGTGCATGACAGGGATTGGCGCGCGATCGCGAACGATGCGCCGAAAGTATCGCGTCCAACCGCCTTGCCCGCGATGATGGCCGCCGCCGAAGAACTCGCGGCAGGGTTCGATTTCGCTCGCGTCGACTTCTACCAGCCCGGCGACCAGCCGCTGTTCGGCGAGATCAGCTTTTATCCGGGATCGGGGCTGGAGCGATTCGATCCGCCCGAACTGGACGCAGAGATGGGCCGACTATGGCTGAGCGCGATTGCATCGCGGGGGGCGAACGGCTCGCCCGACGAAATCCCCGCAAGTGCCGAAGCCTGATGTGCGATAGCCGGCGATGATCGCGGGCGCGGCTAGGCTTTGACCGCCGCGCCTTCGCCATCCTCCTCGCCGGCGCTGCCGATCGACTGGTCGATCAGTCCGGCGCGCATCATCAGCCAGAACAGGACGATGCCGGGCAGGGCGGCGAGGGTGGTGAGAAGGTAGAAGTTCACATAGCCGATGCCCTCGATCATCGCGCCGGCGGTGGTGCCGGTGGCGATGCGGCCGACGACGCTGGCGGCGGCCGAGATCAGTGCATATTGGGCGGCGGTGAAGCGCAGATCGCACAATGCCGAGAAATAGGCCACGACGCAGACCCCGCCAATGCCGCTGGCGACATTCTCGAAGCCGATCGCGCCCGCCATCGCCCAATTGCTGTGCCCGCTCGCGGCGAGCCCCGCGAAGCTGAGGTTCGATACCGCCATCAACACGAGACTGACCAGCACCGAGCGCTTCATCCCCAGCCGAGAATAGAGCATGCCGCCAATGAAGATGCCGATCATATAGGCCCAAAAGCCCATGCCGACATCGTAGATCGCTATCTCGTCATTGGTGTAGCCGAGATCCTCGAACAGCAGGCGGAATGTGAGGTTGGCAAGCGTGTCGCCGATTTTATGAAGCAGAACGAACAGTAGCACCAGCAGCGCGCCCTGCCGCCGGAAGAACTCTGCGAGCGGGCCTATGATCGAGGCGAGCAGTTCGCTCTTCGTCCGGCGCATCGTGGGTTCGCGGTGGCGTTTGGGCTCGCCCATGACGAGCGCGACGATCATCGCGGGCAGCGCGAAGGCCGCGCAGGCGATATAGGCGGCGTCCCAGCCGAACCGTGCCGCCATGACCAGCGCAAGCCCGCCCGCTGCGGTCGATCCGATCCGCCAGCCATATTGCGACATGCCCGCGCCGACGCCGAGCTGGCGCGCTTCGAGCAGTTCGATCCGATAGGCGTCGATGATGATGTCGAAGGTGGCGCCAGCGACGCCGACGAGAATCGCGGCGATCGCCGTCCGGGTGAGGCTGGCGGCGGGATCGACCAGGCCGAGGTTGATCACGGCGGCGATCACCAGCACGCCGATGACCAGCATCCATGAGACGCGCTGGCCGAGCCGCCCCAGCAGCGGCAATCGGACACCGTCGACGACCCATGCCCAGAGGAATTTGAGGTTGTAGACGAGGAAGGCGAGGGTGAAGGCGGTGACGGCCTTCTTGTCGATGCCGTCCTGCGCGAGCCGCGTCGTCAGGGTCGAGGCGATCATCGCAAAGGGGAAGCCCGAGCTGATGCCGAGGAACAGCGCAGAGAGCGGCGCCGGCTCGAAATAGGGCCGGATCGCCCCGATGATGCCCCCGTTCCGGACGGTCGTGCCCTGGACGGCCGCGCCGTCCGCCCCCGATGTGCTGTTCATCAGGTGAGCATAGCGGCGGCGAACGGGGAGGAAAGGCTATTTGTACAG
Organism: uncultured Sphingomonas sp.; assembly: GCA_947085315.1. Classification (GTDB taxonomy): domain Bacteria; phylum Pseudomonadota; class Alphaproteobacteria; order Sphingomonadales; family Sphingomonadaceae; genus Rhizorhabdus. The sequence goes on from CAMTVW010000026.1 coordinate 30,794, forward strand.
CGTCAGTCCGCGCGGCATGCGCTTGATCTTTGCGCCCGCCAGACGCGCTTCGACCGCGTCCATCGCCAGCTTCAGATCCTTCTGGCTATAGGGCTTGGCGAGGCAGCCCACCGCGATTTCGGGGGCGTCGATCGGGCAGGTCGCGGTGACGAACAGCAGTGGGATGCCCGCCTGTCTGGCGGCGATAGCGACGTCGTGGCCGCTACTGCCATTCAGCCGGACGTCGGCGAGAATCAGGTCGATGCCGCCCGCCGCGATCAGCGCTTGCGCTTCGGGCGCATTGTCGACCGTCGCGACGATTTCATAGCCATTGGATGTCAGGAAATGTTCGTTGTCGAACGCGACGATCGCCTCATCCTCGACAATGAGCAGCTTCTTCAGTCCTGGCCCGGCGCTCCCGAACAGCATTCCCGTTTGCCCCTTGTTGCAGTGCGGGACTTGACCCGGCACCGCTTTGGCCCGACCACAGGCGATATCCTGATTGGAGACGCCCGTGGCCAAGCGCCTCACGCTGTACATCCTCATCGCGATGATCGCTGGTATCATTGTCGGCATAACGCTCAACAAGACGGTCACCGATCCCGCGACGCTCACCAACGTCACGGATTATATTTCGATCCTCACCGACATCTTCCTGCGGCTGATCAAGATGATCATCGCGCCGCTGGTGTTCGCGACGCTGGTTACCGGCATCGCGCATATGGGCGATACCGCCGCGCTGGGCCGGGTCGGCGCGCGCGCGATCGCCTGGTTCCTGGGGGCCAGCCTGATGTCGCTGACCCTGGGGCTGGTGATGGTCAACCTGTTCCAGCCTGGTGTCGGCGCCGATCTGGTGCTGCCGCCAGCGGGCGCGACTTCCGGCGTGACGCAGGGCGATTTCTCGCTGCGCGCGTTCATCACCCATCTGGTGCCGAAGAGCTTCTTCGAGGCGATGGCGACGAACGAGATCCTGCAGATCGTGATCTTCTCGGTCTTCATGGGGGTCGCGATCACCGCGATCGGCGAGAAGGCGGCGCCGCTGGTTCGCGGCATCGAATCGCTGGTGCATGTGATGCTCCAGATCACCGACTATGTGATGCGTTGCGCCCCGATCGCGGTGTTCGCCGCGGTGACGACGGCGCTTGCCAAGCAGGGGCCGACGATCCTGTTCAGCTTCGGCAAGTTCATGGGCAGCTTTTACCTGACGATGTTCATGCTGTGGGGCCTGCTGCTGCTGCTGTGTTTCCTGCTGACCGGTGGTCGGACCAAGCTGTTGATCCGCTATATCCGCGAACCGATCCTGCTCGCCTTCAGCACCGCATCATCCGAGGCCGCCTATCCGCGCACGCTGGAGGCGCTCGACCGTTTCGGGGTGCCGCCGAAAATCGCCAGCTTCGTGCTGCCGCTCGGCTATTCGTTCAACCTCGACGGCTCGATGATGTACTGCACCTTTGCGACGATGTTCATCGCGCAGGCCTACGGGATCGAGCTTTCGATCGGCCAGCAGGTCACGATGCTGCTGGTGCTGATGGTGACGTCAAAGGGAATCGCGGGGGTTCCGCGCGCGAGCCTCGTCATCATCGCGTCGACGCTGGCCTTTTTCGACATCCCCGAGGCGGGGCTGCTGCTGATCCTGGCGGTCGATCACTTCCTGGACATGGGGCGCTCGGCCACCAATGTCGTCGGCAATGCCGTGGCGAGCGTGGTGATCGCGAAATGGGAAGGCACGCTCGACCCGCTCGAGCCCGCGGAGATCGAACCCCCGCACGCGCCGTCGAGCGGGCACGGGTAGGTCGTTTCCCAGCTGTCATCCTGAAACAAGGTCAGGATGACGAGAGCGGTGGGTGTTAGCCGCCCCTAGAGGCTGACAAGATAATCGAAATAGGCGCCGTCGGGTGGCCCATCGAGCGCGGCCATCATCGGTGCGAAGGCTTCTCTGGGGACCTGTTTGCCGCCGGCCCTGTGTGCATCGACGCTTTCCCATTTCTCAATGAAGATGAAGCGACGCTCATTGCCGAGGTCGCGCAGCAACTCGACCCCCTCGCAGCCCGTTATGCCGCGAACGACATCGGCGAGATTGCGGAGCGCTGTTTCGAGGACCGCGTCCTGCCCTTCGGCGGCATTCATCTCATAATGGCGTGCAATCGTCATCGAAGGGCCTTTCAAATATCCTGGGTCAGGCGGCCGTAGAGGTCGGGCCGCCGGTCGCGGAAGAAGCCGAAGGCGGCGCGGTGGCGCTTTGCCAGATCAATGTCGAGCGTCGCGACGATGACGCCGGTCTCGGTTGCGCCGAACTCGGCAATCAGGTCGCCGCGCTGGTCGGCGATGAAGCTGTGGCCATAGAAGGTCTGGCCGTTTTCGGTGCCTATCCGGTTGGCGGCGACGACGGGCACGACGTTCGAGACGGCATGGCCGATCATCGCGCGGCGCCATAGCCGGCTGGTGTCGAGATCGGGATCGTGCGGCTCATTGCCGATCGCGGTGGGGAAGAAGAGGATTTCGGCGCCCATCAGCATCATCGCTCGGGCGGTTTCGGGATACCATTGGTCCCAGCAGATGCCGACGCCCAGCGTGGTGCTCTGCGCCGGCCACACCTTGAAACCGGTATTGCCCGGGCGAAAATAGAATTTCTCCTCATAGCCCGGCCCATCGGGAATGTGGCTCTTGCGATAGACACCCATGATCCTGCCGTCGGGATCGATCATCGCCAGGCTGTTATAGTGATGCGGGCCGTCGGCCTCGAAGAAGCTGGTCGGGATGTGGATCTTCAGTTCGGCGGCGAGCGCCTGCATCGCCTTCACGGCCTTGTGCTCGGCGGTGGGCCTGGCGCGGGTGAACAGGCTTTCGTCCTCGACCTGGCAAAAATAATGGCCCTCGAACAGTTCGGGGGGCAGGACGACTTTGGCGCCGCGCTTCGCCGCTTCGCGGACGAGCTTCGACACCTCGGCGATGTTCGCATCGATATCGTCGCTGAAGGCGAGTTGGAGGGCGGCGACGCTGATCTCGGTCATCTGGGTGTCCTTACGCCGCCGGAAGCTGCTGGCTGATACAATGGAAGCTGCCGCCCCCGGTCAAGATATGATCGGCGCGAAAGCCGACCACCGCGCGCGTCGGGAAGAGCTCGGCGATGGCGGCAACCGCCGCCTCGTCATTCGGCGCGCCGTAGAGCGGAACGACCACGGCGGCGTTGCCGATGTAGAAGTTCATGTAGGACGCCGGGATGATCTCATCGTCGCGCTCGACCGTTCCCGGGGAGGGGATGGCGACGACCTTCAGCCCGAACGCTTCGGCGCGCGCCCTCGCATCGGCATAGACGCCGGCATTGGGATCGTTGTCGCCGGCAGCGGCCGGGATCGCGATCACCCCCTCGGCAACAAAGCGCGCGAGATTGTCGACATGGCCGTCGGTGTGATCATTGGCGAGCCCGTCGCCGAGCCACAGCAGGCGATCGACGCCGAGCGCTTCGGCCAGCCGCGCCTCGATCGCGGGGCGGTCGAGATCGGGGTTGCGGTTCGGATTGAGCAGGCATTGTTCGGTGGTGACGCCAAGGCCGGTGCCGTCGATGTCGATCGCACCGCCCTCGAAAATCCAGTCATGGCTACGGGCTGGAAAACCGGTTCGGACGGCAAGCCGCGCGCCGATGCTTTCGTCGCCGGGCAGTTCATATTTGCCACCCCACCAGTTGAAGCCGAAATCGGCGGCGGCGCGGCCGGCGGGGCCGCGCAGGATGATCGGTGCTGTGTCGCGCAGCCAGATGTCGCCGAATGGCTCGATCACGACATCGGCGGCGTCACCGGCCAGTTCGCGGGCGCGATCGGCCGAGGCTTCGTCGGCAGCCACCAGGATGACCATTTCACCGCGTCCGCCGGCATGGACGGCGCGCGCGAAAGCGATCACCTCACCGCGCGCGGGCTCAAGATCATCCTCCCACAGATCGGGATGACTGGGAAAGCCGATCCAGACGGCCTCATGCGGGGCCCATTCGGCGGGTTGGCGATATTCGGTCATGGGGAGCAGATAGCGATCCGCTGTTACGAGGAGAAGAGCCTCAATATTTCGGTAGCCAGTGGATTCTTGCTAACATCCCAATCGTGTTTTCTGCTCAAAGAACGTGGGGGGCGGCGGATGTTTCACAAGCGAACTGTTCTCATAGTGGGCGCTGGCGCCAGTTGCGAATTGGGGTTCCCCAGTGGGCAAACGCTTTTGGTGCAAATTGAAGACATGCTGCAGCTCAACCGAGAGGCAGGAAGGGGCCGAACGAGGGAAAGGATGGTAGATGCGGTTAAAAGCATAGCTGGCGGCACTACAGATGAATTTTACCGACTTCAGGCAGCGGCTCACAGGATCGTGACTGCAGCGGCTGTAGGACGCTCAATTGACAACATCCTTGAGCAGCATGAAGATGATGAGCGCGTCTTACATATCGGTAAGATGGCGATAGTTTGCGCGATTCTCCAGGCGGAAAATCAGTCACGGTTGCGCCCTGCGGGGAAGCCATTGATCCTAAGTGATGTTGGCTCGTTAAGAGACACATGGCATTATAAATTTGGTCAAATGTTAACCGAAGGCCTGTCACGTCAAAGAGCGGAAGACATATTCTCGAACATATCAATTATATGTTTTAACTATGATCGAGCAATTGAGCATTATCTGCCTTTTCATATTTCGGTTGCATGGGGGATAGATCTGGAATCGGCCCGAAGTCTCACAAAAAGACTGCATATCATCCATCCGTATGGACAGGTCGGTCCGCTACCTTGGATGAATAAACCCGACAGTATAGATTTCGGAGAAACTCAAGCAGATTATAATAAACTTTCTCGGCAAATTTTGACATTCAGTGAGCGTATAGATGATGAGGATGTCATGTCAGACATGAGTGGGATGATTTCTTCAGCCCATCAAATAATATTCTTAGGATTCGGATTCCATAAGCAGAATATCGAACTAATTTGTCCAACTTCTGGCACTGCAGAAACCGCTATGGCGACGGTGTACGAAGCATCTTTCAATGAAAAGATGCGAATTATGGCTCAAGTGAAAAGGTTTGTCCGAGATAGCTGGGTCAAGCCAGATCCGATTCTGGACGATTTGCCATGCCAGAAATTTTTATCGGATAGCTGGGGTGTTGTGTTGGGATAAAGCTCATCTTCGCCGCAATGAGATCCGGATATCAATCGTATTTCCCGCGGGCGCAAATCTGCGCTAGGCGTCGCTTATGGACTTGAACCTCGAGCAGGCCCTGGCCTCGCGCAGCGCGCATTGGCTGGTCACCGGGGCAGCCGGATTCATCGGATCGCACCTCGTCGAAACGCTGCTGGCGGCGGGCCAGAGGGTGCGCGGGCTCGACAATTTCGCGACCGGGCACCGTGCCAATCTCGATAATGTCCGGGAGCGGGTGGGTGCGGAGCACTGGGCCCGCTTCACCTTCGTCGAGGCCGATATCCGGGATCGCGACGCCTGTGCGGCGGCGGTCGTCGGGGTCGATCATGTGCTGCATCAGGCCGCTCTTGGGTCAGTACCGCGCTCGATCGCCGATCCGCTGACCAGCCATGACGTCAACGCGACGGGCTTCGCGAACATGATCGACGCCGCGCGCCGCGCGGGCATGGGCAGCTTCGTCTACGCCTCGTCAAGCTCGGTCTATGGCGATGAGCCCAATCTGCCGAAGGTCGAGAATCGCATCGGTCGGGTGCTTTCGCCTTATGCGCTGACCAAGCTCCACAATGAGCTGACCGCAGAGGTGTACCAGCGCAGCTATGGCTTTGGCTCGGTGGGGTTGCGCTATTTCAACGTCTTCGGGCCGCGCCAGGATCCGCAGGGCGCCTATGCCGCAGTGATTCCGCGCTGGACTGCGGCGATGATCGCGGGCGAGGCGGTCGTCATCAATGGCGACGGCGATACCAGCCGGGATTTCTGCTATGTCGCCAATGCGGTGCAGGCCAATCTGCGCGCTGCACTGTTCGCACCGGCGGGCGAGGCTGTTGCGCTCAATGTCGCAGTGGGCGACCGCACGACCCTGGACGAACTGTTCAGGCTACTGCGCGACGGGCTGGCCGCGCGCGGCATCGCCTATGGCATCGCGCCCAGCCATGCGGATTTCCGCCCCGGCGATGTGCGCCATTCGCTGGCCGACATCGCTGCGGCGGGGCGCATGATCGGCTATCAGCCGACGCATCGCATCGTCGAAGGGCTCAGCGAGGCATTGCCTTGGTATATCGGTGACGCCAAGGTGGCGGCGCGCTAGGGTCCTGACCCTGGGCAGGACGCAACGGGCTGGGGGTATTCGCCGGTGGGCAGTGAAGGTGGCGTAATGGGCGACAGCCGGGTTGCGGTGATCGGTCTGGGCTATGTCGGGCTGCCGCTCGCGGCGGCGCTGGCGAAGCATTTCCCGACGGTGGGCGTCGACATCGATGCGGCCCGCGTGTCCGAATTGCGCGCGGGGCATGATCGCACCAACGAACTGAGCAGCGAGAGGCTGGCCGCCTCGACCCTGAAGCTGTCGACCGACATTCAGGATGCCGCCGATGCCGACGTGATGATCGTGACCGTGCCGACGCCGGTCGATCACGCCAATCGTCCCGATCTGGGCCCTGTCATGTCGGCGACACGCAGCCTGGCGACAGTGCTGAAGCCGGGACGGGGCACGATCATCGTCTATGAGAGCACGGTCTATCCGGGTGTGACCGAAGACCTGTGCGGGCCCGAGATCGAGAAACTGACCGGCCTGAAGCGCGGCGTCGATTTCTTCCTGGGCTACAGCCCCGAGCGGATCAATCCGGGGGATCGCGAACATACCGTCGATCGCATCACCAAGGTCGTCGCGGGAGAAAATCCCGAGATACTCGACAAGCTGTGCGCGCTTTACGGCGCAGTCACCACCGGCGGCACCTTCCGCGCGGCGTCGATCAAGGTGGCCGAAGCCGCGAAGGTGATCGAAAACGCCCAGCGCGACATCAACATCGCTTTCGTCAACGAGATCACCCAGATCTTTGGCAAGATCGACATTTCGATCTGGGATGTGCTGGCGGCGGCGGGGACGAAGTGGAATTTCCTGAAATTCGTGCCCGGGCTGGTCGGAGGCCACTGTATCGGGGTCGATCCCTATTATCTGAGCTATCTGGCCCAGCAACTGGGGCATTATCCGCGCGTGATCCTGGCCGGGCGCGGGATCAACGACGGTATGGGCGGGTGGATCGCCGACCAGATCCATGAGCGGGTCGGCAGCGGCTCGCGAATCCTGGTGCTCGGGCTCACTTTCAAGGAAAATGTCCCCGACCTGCGCAACTCGCGGGTGATCGACGTCGTCCGCAGGCTCGAATGGCTGCGCCACGACATCGTCATCCACGATCCGCTCGCCGACCCCGCCGAAGCCGAGCATGAATATGGCGTCAAGCTGGCCGACGACGCGCTCGGGCAGCAGTTCGATGTCGTGATCGGTGCGGTATCGCATCAGGCCTATACCGACCTGCCCGCCGGCAAGCTGGCGGCGCTGGTCGGCGAAGGCGGGCTTGTCGCCGACCTGAAGGGCATGTGGAGCGGTATCGAGCTGCCTGCGACGATCAGGCGCTGGTCGCTCTGACCAGGCGGAGGCGGGACTGTCCCGACCTTCTGATCTTGCCATGTCAGGGCAGGCGACGGCCCCGGGCTCAGTCGGTCCGGGTCAGCCTGCCGGTGACAGGCGGTGCGATGCGCGCGGCATCCTGTGTGACCGCGTCGGGGATTGGGGCGACAAGATCGAGCTGAAACGGAACGATGCCTGCCCAGACATCGTCGCCCATATCTTCCTCGTCGTCGACGGGATCGCCGGCGCGGATCTTCACCGACGCCTCGTCGAGCGGCATCCAGAGAATCATGGTCGCCTTCAACTCCTGCGGCGAGACTGGGCGGAGGCTGTCCCAGCGCCCCGGATAGAAATCATCCATCATCGCACGGAGCCGCGCCAGCTTTTCGTCGTCGCCGGTGACGAGCCGCGCGGTTCCGAAGATCATCGCCGACCGATAATTGGCCGAATGATGAAAAGCCGACCGCGCCAGGACCAGGCCGTCGAGATGGGTGACGGTGAGGCAGACCTCGACATCCTGGCTGGCGCGGAGTGCGCGGCTGGCGCTGGAGCCATGCCAGTAGATCGCGTCGCCCTCGCGCCAGTAGAGCGTTGGCGTGACCACCGGATAGCCGTCGAACACATAGCCGACATGGCAGATGATGCCGGCGTCGAGCACGGCATGGAGCGTGGCGCGATCATAGGCGGCCCGCTTGTTGACGCGTTTGACGCGCGTGCGCCCGCTGGGCGGCGAGGAAGTCACGGATAGCCCCCGGAAAACGGATTATTTGTGTGCGCGTGACGCCCCGCCCTGGAGGACGGCGGGGCGGGGCACGCTTAAGCACAAACCGCCCCCGATGTGTGCGGACTTGTACCCTGTAGATGTAATAGTTGATTTACATCAGTTTAGCGAGAGCGGATTGGGATGCGAGGCCCACCGGGGCCGTGGTTCCCGGCGGGCCCGCTTTCTCCTAAGAGCCGGGGTAGAAGGGGGGGCTTTCGGCTCTGCGGTCAGAACTGCGGCCCCCTGCAAATGTTCCTCTGTGCAGCGGGCGACATTCGGACTGTTCGACACGCTGTCTCAGGATGGCGAAAGGCGGGCAAGCTGGTCTATCAAGGCGCGGGCGCGGTAGGGCTTCTGGAGGAAACAGGCCTCGCCCGAAAGTCCGACATCAGGCTCATATATATGCCCTGACGTGAGGATGATCGGTATCGTCGGCCAGCGGTCGCGAACCGCGGCGGCGAGTGCGAGGCCGTCCATTTCCCCTGGCATTTTGATGTCGGTGAACAGCACATCTATATCGTCGCGGTCGTCGAGCAGGCGCAGCGCCAGATCTGCGTTTTCGGCTTCGATGACGTCATAGCCGGCGTCCTCGATCGCCTCGACCGCGATCATGCGAACCAGCATCTCGTCCTCGACAACGAGGACGACAGCCCGGTCATGGCCTGGCCTTCGGCTGGATGACTCGCGCAACAAAAACCCTTCCCGGGCGGAACGCCGCCGAAACCATGATGCCTGAGCGCGTCCTCTATATCCATTACGGGTCTCTCCTGATTTTGGTTCGGATCAGATCGCCCGGTCGATGCCGGTTATCAGCCGCGCGCCGCGATCGAAGCATGGCCTTACGCTCCGAGCTTGAGCGCGCGGCGGATCACGCGGTCGAGCGACACGGCTCCGCCGCCTTTGGCGATCAACGGCAGCAGCAGCCCCACCCAGCTCAGGTGGGTCGGCCAGGCGTCGGGATAGACGAAGATCTGGATCGTCGCGGTCATGCCGAGCAACGCCAGCGCCGCCGGGCGGGTAGCCAGGCCAAGGACGAGCAGGATCGGGAAGGCATGTTCGGCATAGGTCGCGGCGTGGGCGGCGATCTCTGGCGGCACCAGCGGCAGCGCATATTCGCTGCGGAACAGTTCATAGGTGGTGTCGGTGATCGTCAGCAGCCCGTCGACCTTGGTTCGGCCCGACAGGAAGAAGATCGCGGCCGCACCGAAGCGTGCGACCAGCAGCAGCAGATCGTCCGGCAGCAACCGGCCCGCAAGAGAGGCCGCGCTGCGGTAGAAGGAGATGAACGGCGTGAGCATGGCATCTCTCCGGGAACAGGCCTCCACGCGCCGTTCAGCGCGGCGCGTGGAGGGCAGGCGGCATCACGCCGTTTTCGGGGCCAGCGAACCGTTCCCCTTGGGGGTCTTGATCGTGGTGCAGGTGCCCGCCTTGACGAGCTTCCAGGCATTGCCCTGATAGTCGACCTTCGAGGTGCCCGCGCAGCTGGTGCCGGCGCCGGCAGCGCAGTCATTCTTGCCGGCGAGCGAGACGCCAAAGCATTTTTCGGTCTTTTCAGCCTTGTCGGCGGCCTGGACGGAGCCGGCGGCAAAGGCCAGCGCCAGGGTGGCGGCGATGGCGGCATGGGTCTTGATCATGGGTCGTCTCCTGTTTCTCAGCCTTCGCGGCGGCGGGGTGCCGCATGGTGACCGGGAAGGCGGGGTTGCTGGTCACGGAAGGCCAGTTCGGGAGGTACGGCGAGATCGTTACATCGGACGTGCCTAAAAATATTTTTCCGTCGTCGCCGCCCGTTCTGTAACCTTGGCCATGCTTGGCACGAATGCGTCACAGGGGAGCGCATATGCGAGCGAGTGAAGATCAACTGCGAGCGTGGATGATCGGCGGCCTTAAGGGCGACGCTGCCGCCCATGGCGCGCTGCTCGCGGCGATCGTGCCGCTGCTCCAGGCTTTTTATCGACGGCGCGTCCGCAATGCCGCCGAGGATGTCGAGGATCTTGTGCAGGAAACGTTGATTGCCGTTCATACCCGTCGCGCGACCTATGATCCCGAACGGCCGTTCGGCGTGTGGCTGTTCGCGATCGCGCGCTATAAGATGATCGACCATTTCCGACGCCGACGACAGAACTGTTCAATCGAGGACGTCGCCGAGATCCTGATCAGCGAAGGCTTCGAGGATGCGAGCATCGCGCGAATGGACGTCGACAGTCTGCTCGGCAGCCTGCCCGCCAAGCAGGCGGCCGCGATTCGAGACACCAGGATCGAAGGGCTGAGCGTCGCCGAAGCGGCTACCGGCGCCGGGATCGGCGAGTCGGACGTCAAGATATCGGTCCATCGCGGGCTCAAGGCGCTGCACGCACGGATACGGGGGCAGGCATGATGGACACCGATACCCTGATCCGCTCGCTCGCGGCCGATGTCCGGCCGGTCCCGCGTCACTCGGTCGGACGCCGTATCGGTCTTGGCATTGGTCTTGGGGCCGTGGTCACCATTGCGCTGATCGGCTGGTGGCTCGGATTCCGGCCTGACTATGCCGTGGCGATGCAGGGCTACTCCTTCTGGATGAAATGGATTTATACCGCCTCAATCGGCACCGTGGCGCTGGCCGCGACAATCCAACTCGCGCGGCCCGAACCGGTGAAGCTGCGCCGCCTGTGGCTGCTGGGTGTGCCTGTGCTGCTACTGCTGGCAATCGGCCTGGTCGAGATAGCGCGCGCGCCGCGAGAGGAATGGCTGGCGATGTGGCTGGGGCAGAGCTGGAAGCAATGCCCGGGAATCGTGTTGCGCCTGTCGGCACCGATTTTCATCGGCCTGCTCTGGTCCTATCGCCGGCTTGCGCCGACGCAGCTGCGCGCGGCGGGCGCCGTGGCCGGGCTCGCCTCGGGCGCTTGTGCCGCGACGCTCTACTGCCTGCATTGTCCGGAGGTTTCGGCACTGTTCGTGCTGACCTGGTATACGCTGGGCATCGGACTGGCGACGGCGATCGGCGCGCTTATCGGACCCAGGCTGCTACGCTGGTGAAATATTCCGGTGGCAATGTAACCGGATCGGGCTTCCTGTCGTAGTTCCGATAGCCACCTCCGGCACATCTCTAGGGGAGAATTATATGATCACCATCAAGACCGGCATCAGCGCCGCTTCGACCGCCGCGCTTCTCGCGCTCGCCGCCGTCAACGCGGCGCCCGCGCTCGCCGATCATCATGCAGAGGCCAAGAAGGTCCACTGCTATGGCGTGAACAGCTGCAAGGGCACCTCGGACTGCAAGACTGCCGAGAATAGCTGCAAGGGCACCAATGCCTGCAAGGGCCATGGCTTCAAGGAAATGGCCGCCGACGCCTGCACCAAGGCCGGCGGCACCACCGAGCCGAAGAAGAGCTGATTGGCGGGCCCGGCCGCGCGCCCCTTTACGCGCGACCGGGCCGCTTTTCCTATGAGTCATGTGATGCCACTTCCCACGTTCGGTCTCGGCCTGCGCAAACCGCATTATGGTGATTTCCTTGATGGGGAGTCACCGGTCGCGGTCGATTTCGTCGAGGTGATTTCCGAGAATTTCATGGTGCCGGGCGGCCGCCCGCGACACATTCTCCGCCAGATCCGCGAACGCCATCCGGTAGCGCTGCACGGCGTGTCGATGTCGGTCGGCTCTGCTGACGGGGTCGATCGGACCTATCTGGCGCGGCTGCGCACGCTGGTCGACGAGATCGAGCCGATGGTCGTTTCGGACCATCTCTGCTGGACGCGGATCGAGGGCTTCAATTCGCACGACCTGCTGCCGCTGCCCTATACCGAGGAAGCGCTCGACATTGTCTGCTCCAATATCGGCGTCGCGCAGGACATGCTTGGCCGGACGATGCTGATCGAGAACCCGTCGAGCTATGTCGCCTTTGACGACGCGCCGATGAGCGAGTGGGAATTCCTCGACGCGATGTGCGAACGCACCGGCTGCGGACTGCTGCTCGACGTCAACAACATCTATGTCAGCGCGACCAATCACGGCTTTGACGCGCGGGACTATCTGGCGGGAATTCCGGCCGACAGGGTCGCGCAGATCCATCTTGCCGGGCATAGCCAGGGCCAGCATCTGCTGATCGACACACATGACAAGCCCGTGCCGCCGCCGGTCTGGGCGCTCTATGAGGCGGCGCTGGCGCGGGTCGGGCCGGTCGCAACGATGATCGAGCGCGACGACGACATTCCGCCGCTGGCCGAACTGCTCGACGAACTCGATGTCGCGCGCGGAATCGCCCGGTTTGACGCGCGGCACGCGGCATGAGCCTGCTCGCCCTGCAGCGCGACCTCCGCGCCTGGATCTCCGAAGCGTCGGACGAGGCGGCCGAACGGCTGGGCGAGGGCGCCCGCAATGGCCTGGACGTCTATCAGAATAATTATCGCGCGGCGCTGGTCACGGTGCTCACCGAGGCGTTCGAGCGCGTCCATGGCTGGATCGGTGACGAGCGATTCCTGTCGACGGCCGCGGCGCATATCGACGTAACCCCGCCGCACGCCTGGACGCTTGACGCCTATCCGCGCGAGTTCCCCGAGACGCTGCGACTGCTGTTTCCCGACGATCCCGAAATCGCCGAACTGGGGTGGCTCGACCTGACGCTGTCGGAGGTGTTTGTCGGCACCGATGCCGATCCGATCGATCCGGCATGCCTGGCCGATGTCGACTGGGACCATGCCGCGCTGCGGCTGGCGCCGACGCTGATCATGACCGAGTTTCGCAGCAATGCGGCGGCGATCTGGTCGGCGCTCTCGGCAGGCGAAGTGCCGCCAGCGGCCGAGCTGTTGCCCGAGCCGACGACGATCCTGGTCTGGCGGAGCGGCTTCACCCCCTGCTTCCGCACCGCCGAACCCGGGGAAGGCAAGGCGCTTGCGCTGGCGGCGGACGGCGCGTCGTTCGGTGCGATCTGCGCAGCGCTGATCGCGGATCATGGCGAGGGGGCCGGGGTTGCGATCGCGGGTGCGCTGCTGGGCCGGTGGATATCCGACGGCCTGCTCGTCGCGGTGGAATGAAGCCGCGACAGCGACCAAATCAGGCCTGCGGCTTCTGGCGCAGTTTCGAGACAAGATGGACGAGCGGCACGATCGCTGCGCCGACGACGAGGCCGACGATCCCCGAGCCTAGCGCATAGACAGCCCATGTGATCACGCCACCCGCGATCGGCATGGCGTGTCCGGCGACTTCGGAGAGATGGTGGATCGTATGTCCCGGCTCGGCGATGCCGAACAGTTCGAGGCCGTGGATGAGGATGCCGCCGCCGACCCAGATCATCGCGGCGGTACCGATGATCGCCAGCCAGCGCATGATGATCGGCATGCCGTTCACCAGCGCACTGCCGATCGCTCTGGTTGCGGGGCGCCTGGCTAGGTGGAGGCCGATATCGTCCATCTTTACGATCAGCGCGACGACACCATAGACGCCTATCGTGATCGCTATGCCGACGGCGACGAGCACGCCCGCACGCATCAGCACTGGTTCGGCCGCGACCTCGGCTAGTGCGATCGCCATGATCTCCGCCGAGAGAATGAGGTCGGTGCGGATCGCGCCCGCTACCTGCTCCTTTTCCAACGTGGCGGGATCGGTCTGGACGATATGGTCCTCGGCCTGATGGCCGCCCATAATCGCCTCGATCACCTTTTCGGCGCCCTCGAAACAGAGGAATGCGCCACCGAGCATCAGCAGCGGGTTGACCGCCCAGGGCGCGAAGCTGCTGAGCAGCAACGCAGCGGGGAGCAGGATCAGCAGCTTGTTGCGAAGCGATCCGACCGCGATCTTGCCGATGATCGGCAGTTCGCGGTCAGGCGTCAGGCCGGTGACGTAACGCGGGGTCACGGCGGCATCATCGACCACCACGCCGACCGCCTTGGTCCCCGCCTTGCCCGCCGCCGCGCCGACATCGTCGAGCGATGCGGCAGCGAGCTTCGTCAGCGCCGCGATGTCATCCAGCAGCGCTACCAGTCCCGACGCCATTATATACCTTTCATCCCTGCTTGGGGGCTTCTCTATGGCTCACCCGACGGATCAAAGTACAACTGTTTCCGTTGAGCACCGGGGAGGATAGACCATCGTCGTGCGCCAGGAGATTGCCAAACCAGAAGCACTGCTGACCCTGCGCCGCAACAGCCGGACGCCGGTGTGGCTGTCGCTGTTCCTCAGGGTGGCGCTGGCACTCGCGCTGATCAGCATCGCGCTGGGCGGGCACTGGCTCGATCGCGACGGGCTGCGCGACAATATCGACGGCGCGATCAGCTTCGTCGACGTCCTCTATTTCACAATGATCACGGTGACGACGGTCGGCTATGGCGACATCGTCCCCGTGACCGATCAGGCGCGGCTGTTCGATACCTTCGTCGTCACCCCGATCCGCCTGTTCGTCTGGATAATATTTCTGGGGACGGCCTATGATTTCCTCCTCAAGCGGGTTTGGGAGAAGTGGCGGATGAGCGTGATCCAGAAGGCGCTGCATGGACATGTGGTGATTGCCGGCTTCGGCACGAGCGGCGCGGAGGCGGTGAGTGAGTTGATCCGGCGCGGCACCGATCCGGCATCGATCGTCGTCATCGATCCGCATGACGAGAGCCTGCGGGCGGCGGCAGATTGCGGTGCCAACGTTGTAGATGGCGACGCCACCCGCAACGCAACGCTGGAAGCGGTGCAGGTGGCGCGTGCGCGCTCGATCATCGTGTCGGCGGGGCGCGACGATACCTCGATCCTGATCGTACTGACCGCCCGAAGGCTGGCGCCCGACGTTCCGATCAGCGTGGTCATCCGGTCGGAGGACAATGAGGCGCTGGCGAAACAGGCAGGTGCAAACACGGTGATCAATCCGGCGAGCTTCGCCGGGTTGCTCCTCGCGGGTTCGACCCACGGCCCTCATATCGCCGATTATATGGCGGATCTTGCCAATGCCGACGGGCGGGTGAGCCTGCGCGAACGGGTAGTCGCCAGCCACGAGGTCGGCCGTCCGCTGGCCGCGATCACGACCGGGCTAGGCCTGCGGATCTATCGCGGCGGCGAATTCCACGGATTTGGGGAGATCGAAGCCGGCAATCTCCGGCCCGGCGACATGATCGTGGAGATTGTACCGAGGAACGAGCCGGAGGCGATCTGACCCGCGCTAACGCCCACCGAACAGCAGCTTCACATAATCGTGCATCAGCCGCGCCTGACGGCCGACGACACCCTTATCGCCCAATGCGCGCGAGGTGATGATACCACCGTCGGCGATGACGTTGAAATGGTCCGCGAGGTCGGCGAGGTCGGTCGGGAGGCGCGGCGGATAGCGCTGCGCGATCTCCTCCAGCCAGCTCTGGAAGCGCTGTCGCCAGCCGAGCACGGCCTGCTCGGTCAGCCGGCAGACCTCCTTGTCAAAAAACCGGTCCTGATAGGTGATCGATGTGACGAGGCAGCCGGGGTGAAGCGTGGGGAGGTCGTCCATCATCTCGGCGAACAGCTTCAGGAAGATCAGGAAGCTCTGGAGCGGATCATCGGACAGGGCGCGGGCGCGTTCGCTCAGCTGGTCGAGGATCAGCCCGTCGCGGTCGATGAAGCGCGAGACCAGCTGGCGCGCGAGATCGTTTTTGTCGCGGAAATGGTAGAAGAATCCGCTCTTGGTGATCCCGGCGGCTTCAACCAGTTCCTCGATCGAGGTTCCGGCATAACCCTTGTGCATGATCGCGTCTTCGGCGAGGTCCATGATCCGTTCGCGGGTGCGCGCGCCCTTCGTCGCTTCAGGAGCGAACTGTACCACAGGTACGGTTTTTTCGATGACCCGTTCGACCATGCCGATCCCCATCAGCTGTTCGTGGACGTAAAAACGTCCTGCCTCAATAGCTTGCCTACAAACTGCGCCAGCTTGACCATGTGCCTGCTAGAGTGGGCATGATCGATAACCTAATTGGACAGCCGTTTCAGAATAAGGGAAAATGGCTGTGACTATCTATCATTATATTGCCTTCGGGATGTTCGCGGCATTTGCCGCCGTCGACCTGCTGTTGCGGGCCCGCAAGTTCCCCGGCGTGAAGCTGTGGCGGACGATGGGCCTGATCTCGATGCTACTCTATTTCGCGATCGGCACTTATTCGCCGTTTCTGTGGGATAGCTGGCTGGGCCAGTATCAGCTGATCGACGCGACCGCGCTGCCCTTCGTCGGGCAGGTGCTGGGCGGCTTCGTGCTGCTCGAGCTGGGGGTCTATCTGTGGCACCGGACGATGCACAACGTCACCCCGCTGTGGCGCACGATTCACCAGATGCATCACAGCGCCGAGCGGGTCGACATCTGGGGTGCCTTCTACTTCCATCCGCTCGACATGGTAGGCTGGGCGTTCCTGACCTCGCTCTGTCTCGTCGGGGGCATGGGTCTCAGCCCAGAGGCCGCACTGGTGGTTAACCTGCTGGCGACCTTCTGTTCGATGTTCCAGCACGCCAATATTCGTACGCCGCACTGGCTGGGC
Organism: uncultured Sphingomonas sp.; assembly: GCA_947085315.1. Taxonomy (GTDB): domain Bacteria; phylum Pseudomonadota; class Alphaproteobacteria; order Sphingomonadales; family Sphingomonadaceae; genus Rhizorhabdus. The sequence continues at coordinate 47,551 of CAMTVW010000026.1, forward strand.
TTTCTCGTGACGCGGCCGGAAAGCCATGCGCTCCACCATGAGCGCGGCGTCCATGCCTGGAACTATGGCGACATGCCGCTGTGGGACATGGTCTTCGGCACCTTCCGCAATCCGCGCACCTGGGGTGGAGAAGCGGGCTTCCACGACGGTTCGAGCCACCGGCTGATGCCCCTATTGCTCGGCCGGAAGGTGGCGTGAAGGCTCGGGGCACGCATCACTCGCTCACCCTGGGTAAGGACTGAGCCTGGCGAAGGCCGCATCGAAGGGTCCTTCGAGACGCCACTTCGACAAGCTCAGTGGCTCCTCGGGATGAGCGGGTTTTGGCTTATCCGACCATATCCAGCGCGATCGCCTCGGCGACCTTGATGCCGTCGATCGCGGCGGAGAGGATGCCGCCGGCATAGCCCGCGCCTTCGCCCGCCGGGTAGAGGCCGGTGGTGTTCAGGCTCTGATAATCCTTGCCGCGGGTGATGCGGATCGGGGATGAGGTGCGCGTTTCCACCCCGGTCATCATCGCGTCGGGATCGTCATAGCGCGGAATCTGGCGACCGAAGACGGGCAGCGCCTCGCGCAGCGCCTCGACCGCGAAGTCGGGCAGGCATTCGGCCAGATCGGTGAGATGGACGCCGGGCTTGTAGGAAGGGACGACCTCTCCCAGCGCGGTCGAGGCACGCGCGGCTAGGAAGTCGCCGACCCGCTGGCCGGGCGCGTGATAATTCGATCCGCCCGCGACAAAGGCGCGCTCCTCCCAATGACGTTGCAGGGCGATGCCCGCGAGCGGGTGGCCGGGATAGTCGCGCTGGGGGTCGATCGCGATGACGAGGCCCGAATTGGCGTTGAACTCCTGCCGTGAATATTGGCTCATGCCGTTGGTGACGACCCGGCCGGGTTCCGACGCGGCGGCGACCACCCGACCGCCGGGGCACATGCAGAAGCTGTAGACGCTGCGGCCGTTCGCGCAGTGGTGCGACAGGCTGTAGGCGGCGGCACCGAGATCGGGATGGCCCGCACATGTGCCGAAGCGGGCGCGGTCGATCCAGCCTTGCGGATGCTCGATCCGCACGCCGATGGAGAAGGGCTTTGCCTCGATATGAACGCCCCGGTCATGGAGCATGTGGAAGGTGTCGCGCGCGCTGTGTCCGACGGCGAGGACGACATGGCTCGCCTCGATATATTCTCCGCTGTGGAGATGGAGGCCACGGATCCGGCCCCCCTCGATCGCGACGTCCTCGACGCGGCATTCCCAGCGATATTCGCCGCCGAGCGACTCGATCGTCGCGCGCATGCTTTCGACCATCGTGACCAGCCGGAAGGTACCGATATGCGGATGCGCCTCGGTCAGGATTTCGGGCGGGGCGCCTGCCTTGACGAACTCGGTCAGCACCTTGCGGCCCAGGAAGCGCGGATCCTTGACCTGGCTGTAGAGCTTGCCGTCCGAGAAGGTGCCGGCGCCGCCCTCACCGAACTGGACGTTCGATTCAGGGTGGAGCACGCCGCGCCGCCACAGGTCCCACGTATCCTTGGTCCGCTCGCGCACCACCTTGCCGCGATCGAGGATGATCGGGCGGAAACCCATCTGTGCGAGGATCAGTCCCGCGAACAGGCCGCAGGGCCCGGCGCCGATCACCACCGGGCGCGGCGCGTCCGCCGGGGCGGTGGTGACGTGGCGATAATGCGTGTCGGGGGTGGGGCGGACATGAATGTCGCCCGAGAACCGCGCGAGGACCGCGGCTTCGTCGGTGAGGGTGACGTCGACCGAATAGACGAGCAGGATGGCGGACTTGCGGCGCGCGTCATTGGCGCGGCGGGCGATCTGGACATCGAGCAGCTCGTCCGCCGCGATCCCGAGGCGATCGATGATCGCGCCGCGCAAAGCCTCGGGCGGGTGATCTAGGGGCAGCTTCAGTTCGGAGAGGCGGAGCATAGGCGGCGCTTTAGGGCGGCAGGCGGGTCGCCGCAATTGCGTACAGCCTAGAGCACGTCTCCGAACATCAAATAGAGCATCCCAAACCAGGCGAGCAGCGCGCCGACGCCCATCAGCCAGCCCTGATAGCGCCGGAAGCGATCAGGCCATTCATCCATGGTCCGAACGCCCAGCATAGAGCAGCCTTCCCTTGCCCAGGCGGGCGAGGACGGTGGCGATATCCTGTTCTCCGAAGGCGAAGCAGCCGTCGCTGCGGCCAAGCTTGCCCTGTCGCGCAAGGATATCGGGATTGGCGTACCAGGCGGCATGGATGACGATCGCGCGTTCCTCGGCTTTGGCGTTGGACGGATCGAGCCCGATCAATCTGCGGGACGGTCCGTGAACGCCATCATAGGCATGACCGGCCAGATAAGCACCCTCCGAGGTTGCCGCCGAGCCGACCTCGTTCGAGAAGGTCTGAAGACGGCCGGCATGATCGGGGTCCGAACCCTTGCCGTGCGCGACGAGCAGCGTCGACGTGGTCCCGCGCAAAATGTCGACCAGGAAGAAGCGCGGTGCCGAGGAGGGCAGACCGAAGTCGGCGATCGCAATGACGTCGCGCGACCAGATCCGGTCATGATGGTGGAACACGGCCGCCAGCGCGCGATCGGCAAGACGCGGGTCGAGCGTCGGCGCGGCGGTGGCGAGACCCGGTGGGGCGGCGAAGGCGGGGCAGGTAATGGCGGCGATGGCGCCGGCGAGCCATTCGCGGCGCGAAAGCGTGGGCATCGGCTCAGTCGCGCCAGAAGGGCTTGGTGTCGATCAGAGCCTCGAAACAGTCCTCGGCATCATCGAGCAGGCGTTTGCGCCCCTTCCGGCCGAGCGTGGGGAGCTGGGCGTCGAGGCCGAGCCGTTGCACCAATTCGGGCGCCGCCGCGATATCGTTGAGTTCGCCCAGCTTGTCCTGCAGCGCCGCGAGGCGATCGCCGAAGCGATCGCGCCGGCGCCGTGCCTTCTTGCTCTTGTAGAGCGAACCGAAAAACTCGGTGGCATAACGCAGCTTCTTCGCGTCCTTGCGGACCTCGTGGCGATGCTCATCGTCGAGATCGGCAAGCCCCTTTCCTTCGCGTTTGACGCGCTTTCGCAGCCGGTCCAGCCGGTCGCCCGCGAAGCGGCGGATGTCACGCTCGCCCACGTCAGCGTTCGCCGGATCGGTCCGCCATGCACCGATTGCCACCCATTCGGCGATATCGATCGGCAACATCCGTGCCCGGCTGCTTTCGAGCCGGGCGAGGAGATGGGTGAAGCGGCTTTCGCGCATCGCCGTCAGCACCGGCCGGGTCGCGTCATCGAACCTGGGAAGCAGGACGTCGATGTCGCGGACTTCGCCAAGCTCGGCGGCCAGCCAGCGCAACTCGGCGGCCAGCATCGCCGCGCGCTCATCGCCGTCGAGGAGCGGCTTGAATATCCAGAAGGCCGATCGCAGCCGCCGGATCGCCACCCGCGACTGATGGACCGCATCGACCGCGCCACTGCGCAGCAACAGCGTCTCGTTAAGCCGAAACTGGCGCAGACAGGTGCCAGCGACCATGGCAAAGCCAGCGGCGGCGCCCGCATCGGGATCGAGCATGATCGGCTCGGCCTTTACCGCCACCGCGAGCGTCTTGCGGGCCAGCGCATAGCCGCGTTCGGATTTGGCCAGAACGCCAAGGCGCAGCGGCACATCGTCATTGAGCGCACGGGCCAGGTCGAACAGCCGCTGCAACGAGCCCTGCTTGAGTTCGAGTTCGAGTTCGGAGATGTCGACCGAGCGCGCACCCGACTGCACCTTGCCGCTGTCGACCGCATATTCGATCAACGTTCCGTCGGGCTGATCGATCAGACCCTTCAATCGCGCGATATCGGTGACGAAAACCGGCGCGATCCGATCGAGCGTCGCGGGATCGATCATCTGCCCGAGCGGACCGGCCTTCTCGTCGAGGATCGGCAAGTCGCCGGTGACGCGCCGATCCCATTCGCCGCGTACGAACAGCCCGGCGGCCTGGCCGGCCTGGGCCTTCACCGTCTGAGTGCGCTTGCGGCCATCCTTGCGGATCCGCAGCGCATAGCCGGCCTGGTCGAGCCGGAAATCGGGCGTGTCGAAATAGGTCGCGATCAAGTGCTGAGCATCGTTCCCGCCGCCGGCAAGCAGCGGCGAGGCGACGAGGCGGTCGCGATCGGCGGGATCATATTCGAGCTTCAGCTCGACTTCGACGGGATCGTCCATATCTGTCCGATTGGTTGTCGGTACCATGCTCTTATAGTGCGGCGGTGGCGATGTCATGACTGCTGCGTTCGCAATCAGCCGAACGGGCTGTCGATGGAGGCCGGCGGACGGGTAAACCAGCGCGGTCCCTCGGCGGTCATGTGGAAGCAATCCTCGATGCGAACGCCGAAGGCGCCCGGAATGTAGATGCCGGGCTCGTTCGAGAAGCACATACCGGGAGCGAGCACCGTGGCCTCGCCATGGACAAGATTGACCGGCTCATGCCCGTCCATGCCGATGCCATGGCCGGTGCGGTGCGGGGTGCCGGGCAGCCTGTAGCCGGGACCATAGCCGAGCGAACCGTAATAGGCGCGCACCGTGTCGTCGACCTTGCCTGCGGGGGTGCCGACCTGCGCGGTCTCCATCGCGATGTCCTGGCCGCGGCGGACCTGATCGAACAGCAGCCGCTGGCGCTTGTCGGCGGCCCGACCGAACACCATCGTCCGCGAAATGTCCGACTGATAGCCGTGGACCGAAACCCCCGCATCGAACAGAATGACCTCGCCATCGGCGACCCGGCGCGGGATGTGCGATCCGTGGGGATAAGCGCTCGATTCGCCGAGCAGGATCAGGCCGCCATCGACATTCTCGCCGCCCAGAGCGCGCGAGGCGGCAACCAGCATGGCGCGCAGATCGTCCTGGCTCATGCCGCGCTCGATGCGCGGGGCGACATGGCGGAAGGCGGCGATCTGAATGTCGGCGGAGACCTGCATAAGCGCGAGTTCAGCCGACGACTTGATCATCCGGCAGCCGCGCACGATCGGGTCGCCCGAATCTATCGTGGCGTCCGGCATTGCCTTAGAGAGGCCTTCGACGGCGAAGAAGCGTACTGTCTCCTCGATCCCGATCTTGCCCTTGTCGAGATTGTGGCGGACCAGGAAATCTCGGATCAGCAGGAATGGGCTTTCATCCTCCTGCCAGACGCGGACATCGCCCGGCACCGCGAGGCTTTCGCGGATCGAGGGTTCTTCAAAGGCGGGGGTGACGATCAGCAGATCGCCCTCGACCGGGATGACCGCGGCGGTCAGCCGTTCGCTGCGCCACCAGTCGATGCCGGTGAAATAGAGCAGCGATGAGCCCGCCTCGACGATGATCGCGTCAATACCGTTCGCGCGCATCAAAAGCTGTGCCTTCGTGATTCTCGCCAGTCGTTCACCAGCCGAGATTGGCTGCGCATTGCCCGTCATCGGCTTGAGTTCCGCGGCGCCGGAGGCCGCCCAGACGGGAAGCGACGCAGTCGCCGCGACTCCGATCAGGCCGGCACTCCACAGAAATTCTCGTCGGCTGGCGCGCATCGTCGGACTCCGCTAGCTTGCACCCATGTCAGCAATGCTACGGCAGCTTTATCCGCCGATCGAGCCTTATGCCATCGGCATGCTCGACGTTGGCGACGGTCACCACCTTTATTTCGAGAGGGTGGGCACCCCGGGTGGCACGCCCGCGCTGTTCCTGCATGGCGGACCGGGCGGCGGCATATCGTCCGCGCATCGCCAGCTGTTCGATCCCGAGCGCTATGATCTGCTGTTGTTCGACCAGCGCGGCTGCGGTCGATCGACACCACATGCCGAACTGACGGCGAACACGACCTGGCACCTCGTCGCCGATATCGAGCGGCTGCGCGAACTGGCGGGGGCCCAGCAGTGGCTGGTGTTCGGGGGAAGCTGGGGATCGACGCTGGCGCTGGCCTATGCCGAGACGCATCCGGAGAGGGTGAGCGCGCTGATTCTGCGCGGCGTCTATACGGCGACGCGGGCCGAGATCGACTGGTATTATCAGTGGGGCGTCTCGCAGATGTTTCCGGACAAATGGGAGCGCTTCGTCGCACCAATTCCCGAGGCCGAGCGCGGCGCGATGGTCGCGGCCTACAACCGGCGGTTGACCGGTAGCGACAAGCGGGCGCAGCTGGAGGCCGCAAGGGCGTGGAGCCTTTGGGAGGGCGAGACGATCACCCTGCTGCCGAGCCCCGCACTGACCGACCAGCATAGCGACGACCATTTCGCGATTGCCTTTGCGCGGATCGAGAATCACTATTTCCACCATGACTGCTGGCTCGAGCCCGATCAGTTGTTGCGGAACGCCGGGCGGCTGCGCGGCATAGCCGGCACGATCGTCCATGGCCGCTACGACATGCCATGTCCGGCCCATTACGCCTGGGCGCTGCACAAGGCATGGCCCGAGGCGGAGTTTCATCTGATCGAGGGCGCGGGGCATGCCTATTCGGAGCCGGGCATATTGGATCAATTGATAAGAGCGACCGACCGGTTCGCATGAGGGAGCGATGGATGGCTGGATTGATGCGGCGTAAGCCGATCGGCACAGGCGAGCGCCACACGGACGCATTGGCGGCGACCTTGTCCTGGCCGCATCTGATGGCACTAGGCGTGGGAGCGATCGTCGGCACCGGAATCCTGACCCTGATCGGGGTCGGCGCCGACCGGGCCGGGCCGTCGGTGTTGATGTCCTTCGCGATAGCGGGCGCGATCTGCGCCTGCGCGGCGCTCGCCTATGCCGAGCTCGCGGCGATGATGCCGGCTGCCGGCAGCGCCTATAGTTACAGCTATGCCGCGCTGGGCGAGATCTTCGCCTGGGTGGTGGGGTGGAGCCTTATCCTCGAATATTCGCTGGTTGTCTCGACCGTCGCGGTCGGCTGGTCGGGCTACGCATCGCCGCTGCTGATCGGGCTGGGCTTTCCCGCGTCGCTGACGCAGGGCCCCGAACTGGGCGGTCTGATCAACCTTCCCGCGATCCTGATCATCGCGGTGGTGGCGAGCCTGTTGCTGCTCGGCACGCACGAGAGCGCGCGGGTCAATACGGCGCTGGTTGCGGTGAAGATTGCGACGCTGTCGCTATTCGTCTGGGTCGCCTTGCCCTATTTCGATACCAGCCATCTCCATCCGTTCATGCCCTATGGCTTCGTGGCCTCCGCCGGGCCGGATGGTGTCCCGCGCGGGGTGATGGCGGCGGCGGCGATCATCTTCTTTGCCTTTTACGGCTTCGACGCGATCTCGACCGCTGCGGAGGAGACGAAGCGACCCGAGCGCGATCTGGCGATCGGCATCGTCGGATCGATGCTGGTCTGCACGCTCATCTACATCCTGGTCGCGGCAGCAGCGATCGGGGCTGTGCCTTTCGCCCATTTCGCCGACAGCCCCGAGCCGCTGGCGCTGATACTGCGCGATCTCGGACGGCCGGAGGTAGCGACAGTCGTGGCGACCGCGGCGGTGATCGCGCTGCCGACGGTGCTGCTCGCGTTTCTCTATGGGCAGAGCCGCATCTTCCTGGCGATGGCGCGCGACGGTTTCCTACCGCGGTCGCTGGCGGTAATCTCGTCACGCGGAACGCCGGCCCGCATCACCACTGCGACAGCGATCCTTGTCGCGGTCCTCGCCGGACTGCTGCCAATCGGGGAGATCGCCGCACTCGCCAATGCCGGCACCCTTATCGCCTTCATGGCGGTGGGTGCCTGTCTGATCGTGCTGCGCCGCCGATCGCCCGAGCTGAAGCGTCCCTTCCGGACGCCTGCGGGACTGCTGGTGGGGCTCGGCGCGGTGCTGGGTTGCGCCTATCTGTTCATCAGCCTGCCGGTCGAGACGCTGCTGTGGTGCCTGTTTTGGAACGCGATCGGGATCGCTATCTATTTTGGCTATGCAAGGCGGCGGAGCGCGCTCGCGAATTGATAGCAAGAAGCGGGGAGCGAAGGGTTTCGCGGCGGACCATGGTGGCGGGATGACAGTGATCGATAGCCATGACTGGTCCGCAGCCACCGCCGAGCTCGACGCGCGGGGCTGGACGGTCCTGCCGAAGCTGCTGGATGGCGCGCAATGTGCCGCAACGGCCGCTCTTTACGAGGCCGGGCAGGGATTCCGCAAGCAGGTGATCATGGCGCGGCACGGCTATGGGCGCGGGGAATATCGTTACTTCGCCTATCCGTTGCCGCCGCTGGTCGAGGCGCTGCGCACGGCGATCTACCCCGCGCTCGCGCAGGTCGCCAATCGCTGGCATGAGCGGATGGCGATGCCGGTCCGCTTCCCGGAGGACCACCGGACGTTTCTCGACCGCTGCCATCAGGCGGGACAGGTGCGGCCGACTCCGCTGCTGCTGCGCTATGGGCCGGGCGATTATAATTGCCTACATCAGGATCTCTATGGCGAGCATGTCTTTCCCCTGCAGGCGGCGGTTCTGTTGTCGGCGCCAGGCCGGGATTTCACCGGGGGCGAGTTCATCCTGACCGAGCAGCGGCCACGCATGCAATCACGCGCCGAGGTTATACCGCTGGAGCAGGGCGACGCCGTGATCTTCGCGGTGTCCCACCGCCCGCAGCGAGGCACGCGGGGCGATCACCGGGTGAACATGCGGCACGGCGTGGCGACGATGCGTTCAGGCCGGCGCCAAATGCTCGGCCTTATCTTTCATGACGCGAACTGAGGATCAGGCGGCCGGACTGAGCGCAATACCGGGCATGCCGGCGGAGAGACCGCGACGGCCTTCCTTGAGCAGTATATCGAACTTGGCGGCGGGCAAATAGGTGTCGAAGGCGAGCCCGAAGCGGTTGCCCCTGACCCAGGCGGTCCGCGCCAACACCTCGCTGCCTTTGCAGACGACCCAGACGATCTCGCTGGGCTGTGGCGGATCTTCGGCATGGCCGAGCGCACCCCGGCGGGACAGATCGAGCAGGTAAATGGCGGTCGGGTGACCACCCGACAACATCTTCGCCTGCAATAATATCCGGTTACGCTCATCCTGACGCGTTTCCGTACGTCCTCGGAAGCCGAGGACGGATGCAATGGACATGATACGCAATCCTCACACGCGACCACGGCACGGGTCGCAGGACGTGGCGTAAGGGCAAAGCCGATATCGTGGGGTTATGGGATTCGGTAAATGCCGCGCTAAGCCTGATTCTGTTGCGACGCCTCTCACCCGGCGAGAAGACGGTCTGTCAGGAAGAAGGCGGCAGCACCGAGCGCCATGAAGGCGATCAGGACGAAAGCCCAGTGGCTGTGATCAGCCGCCGCGCCGGCCGACTGGCCGATGTCGTTGGCCGGTTGGGCGGGAGGCGCGAAGGCGATGATCCGTTCGCCCAGGGTCGGGCAGAGTTCGGCGAGTCGCTGGCTGCCCGCCGCCGCCAGCCGAAGGTCGTGCAGATCGAGCGGTACGAGAAAGCGGCAACCCGCGCGATCATGGGCGATCCAGACGACCTCCGCCTCGCGCCACCCGACCAGCGGGATATCGACCTGGATGCGCGCGCCCGGCACCAGCATGCCGGCGTCGGACGCCATCAGCCCCTGATGCGATATGTCGCACAGCGTGACCCCTTCGATCAGATCGCTGTCGAGCGTGGTGCCGTCGAGCGTCAATCGCAGCCGGGGATGATTGTGTACTGTAAGCCGCAGGCTTTGGCGGCGTTCTGCGGGCTGGGACGAAAGGCGGTGCATCACGGGCCCTGGCGCATGGGTTGACGGGACTCGCTCCCGCATCGGCGTCGCCGAGCATAGCCATCCCGCTGAGCGATGCGATCGGGTTGATACCTTATGGTAGATTTGCGTAGCGCCGAAGCGGATCAAGTCGGGGGCTGACATATGCCCGGATGTTGCTAGGTTGTTCCAGGAATCGAGTCTGGAGAGCGGGGATGGCGAAAGGGGTTTTGCTGGCGGTTTCGATCGCCGTAATGTTGGGTGCGAGCGCTCCGGCCGAGGCTCAGTTCCTTGGCGACGCATCTCCAGCGCCGACCAGCCAGATGAAGCCGATCCAACTCGCTCAGATGGTCTTGAAGATAAAGCGCGGTGATCCGCTTGGGCAGATTTCCGCAAATTTTTGCCTGCTGGGCACTAAAATCTACATGGAGGACGGCCTTGCTGCCCCCCTTCCGCTGGACGAGTTCGACGACATCTTCAGGACGGAGATGCGTAACGCGGGATATGTGCTTGCGGGGAAAGGGGACAATCTGTTCGAGCAGTCGAGCGATCTCGTCGCCAACTATCTGGTCGGTGGCCGCATCACGCGCGTGAATGTCAATATTTGCTATGCGAATTATACTCCCAACAGCCCTGACTTCAGCCGGTCGAGCGGCAGTGCCGCCATCGACGTGGAGTGGCAGCTTTTTTCGACGCTCGAACGCAAGGTTGTCGGAACAGTAAAAATTACGGGCAACGCCGCCAAGGTAAAGAACAAGGCAGGCGGTGCATGGGCCGTGCTGTATGCGGCTTTTGCCGACAGCGTGCGACAACTGTCCGCGAATCCGCAACTTCGCAAGGTGCTGTCTGCCCCGGCATTGACGCAAACCGTGGAACGGACGAGCACTCTGCCTTTGCAGATCCGCACGGCAGCGATCACCCCTGCTACGGTGGCCGAAGCAGTGGCGTCCACGGCGCTGATCATCGCGCCAAGCGGTGAGGGAAGCGGTTTCCTGATCAGTCCCGAGGGCTATCTGCTGACCAATCAGCATGTCGTGGGCACCTCCCAGCAAGTGAAGGTGCGTTGGGCCGATGGCAAGGAAGTGCCAGGCGAGGTCATCCGGCGCGATGCCGCCAGGGACGTCGCGGTGATCAGAGCTGAAGGCGGCGCACGCAAGCCGCTCCGGCTGCGCAGCCAGCCGGTTGCGATCGGCGAAGACGTCTTCGCCATTGGTGCGCCTACCGGCCGCGATTTCCAGAACAGCGTGACCAAGGGAATCATCTCGGCGCGTCGCATCATGGATGGCCTCAACTATATCCAGAGCGATGTCGCCGTGACGCATGGCAATAGCGGGGGACCGGTGGTCGACAGCAAGGGGCAGGTCGTCGCGATCACGGTGTCCGGCCTGGAGAATGCGGCAATGCTCAATTTCTTCATTCCCATCGCGGACGCGCCCGACTTCCTGGGTCTGCAGATGTTGCCGCCGACCAAATAGCGGCATGATGTGCGGGGAGGGTTGGCACCGGCGCGCGGGTCCTGCATTGGCTGGGACATGAGTTCCGACGACCCCCTCGCAGTCTCGCAGGCGGACGGCTCACCGATGCGCAATCCGGTGTTCCGGGCGCTGTGGATCGCTGCGGTCGTCTCCAATTTCGGTGCGCTGATCCAGTCGGTCGGTGCGGCATGGATGATGACGTCGCTGACCACATCGCCGCAGATGGTGGCGCTGGTCCAGGCGTCGACGGTCCTGCCCTTTGTGCTTCTCGCGCTGTGGGCAGGGGCGGTTGCCGACAATCTCGACCGCCGCAAGGTCATGCTGGTCGCTCAAATCCTTATGTTCTGCCTGTCGGCGGCGCTGACGCTGGTCGCCTGGCAGGGATGGCTGACGCCCTGGCTGCTGCTCGCCTTCACCTTCCTGATCGGATGCGGCACGGCGGTGGCGGGACCGGCATGGCAGGCGTCGGTGGGAGACATCGTGCCGCGGCAGCAACTGCCCCAGGCGGTTTCGGTCAATTCGATGGGCTTCAATCTGGCACGTACAGCCGGTCCCGCAGTCGGCGGCGCGATCATCGCGGCGGCGGGCGGCGCCACGGCGTTCCTGGTCAACACAGTCTCCTATGTCGGCCTGATCACCGTACTGACACGTTGGAGGAAGCCATCGACATCGCGCCTGCTGCCGCGCGAAGGGCTGTTGATGGCGATGGGCGCGGGGCTGCGTTATGTCGCGATGTCACCCAATCTGAGGATCGTCGTGGTGCGCGCGCTGGCGTTCGGCATCGGCGCGAATGCGGTCTCGGCGCTGATGCCCCTCGTCGCGCGCGACCTGATCGCGGGCGGACCGCTCACCTATGGCATATTGCTTGGAGCGTTCGGAATCGGAGCGGTGCTCGGCGGGCTTTTTACCGAACGGTTGCGCCGGAACCTGTCGACCGAGGCGATCATCCGGCTGATCTCGCTGGTCCTGGCCGCCGGTACTGCGGTCACCGCTGTCAGTTCGTGGCTGCCGGTCACGATCGTGGCGCTGATGCTGGCCGGGGCAAGCTGGCTGCTTGCGCTATCGACCTTCAACATTACGGTGCAGTTGGCGTCGCCGCGCTGGGTCGTCGCGCGAGCACTATCAGCCTATCAGATGTCGGCGTTCGGGGGGATGGCGATCGGGGCCTGGGGGCTGGGCCTCGTCGCCGAGCACCATGGTGTCACAACGGCGTTGCTGGTCGGAGCGGCGGCACAGGTGGGCGCGGTTCTGATCGGGTTGATAGCGCCGCTGCCGCAGGTCGAAAATCTCGATCTTGATCCACAGAGCCTGTGGATCGAGCCTGATACGGCGGTGGCGATTGAACCGCGAAGCGGCCCGGTGGTGATCACGCTAGAATATCGCATCGAATCGACGAGGGTCGTCGCTTTCCTGAGCGCAATGACCGAAAGGCGACGAATTCGGCGACGTGACGGCGCCCGGGGCTGGACCCTGCTACGCGACCTGCACGATCCCGAACTGTGGATCGAGCGCTACCATGTTGCGACCTGGCTCGACTATGTACGGCACAACCAGCGCGGCACACAGGCCGATGCCGATACCAGTGCCACGCTACGTGGGCTGCTCAAAGCGGGTGAGCGGGTTCGCGTCCATCGCATGATCGAACGCCAGGTGGGTTCGCTGCCCGCCGCGCGACGCAACGAGCCGGTTTCCGTCGATAGCCAGATGAATGATCCGACGCGCTCGGCCTGAGAGAAATCAGGACTTGGAGCGGAATGTCGCGGCCTGACGTTCGTACATTTCGGCGATCCTGAGGTGCAGTTCACGCACGGCCTGGTTCGTCGCGGCGGCGGCGGCCGCGCGTTCCTGCGCCACACGCTGCATATAGTGACTGAGCTTGGCGTCGTTAATCTCGATCATGGTAATCCCCAGATCGTCGAATTCGTTACGGTGTATCATCGAATGAAACCGTGACGACGTGAACAATTGTGAAATATCATGTGCGTAACGATGCGTTCATGCCCATTATGGCAGGATGATCACATCGCCGAAGTATGGGCGACAGGTAGAGAAGAGTTTAAGCGTGCCCGAGGGCGACAGCGCAGCACAGTTGCGACGGGAAGCGGCCAAGGCCCGCGCCCTTGCGGACAACGCCTTTGCCGAGGAGGAGCGCCGAGCCCTGCTCGATATCGCCTCCAGCCTGGAGCGCGAGGCGGTCGCGATCGAGACGAAGCTTGCGGTGCAGCGGGTCAGCGCGGTGCGGTCGCCGCGGGGGCCACGGCCGCCACCTGGCGGTCCGAAATCCTGAAGAGCTGCCCCTTATCGATCCTCAGAGTGGCTATGGCCAGCCGGGCCGCCTCGGCCTTATCATGGGTGACGTAAAGGGTGGGAATGCCGATCCCGGCGAGCAGGGTTTCAAGCCAGTCGAGCAGGTCGCCACGCGCGTCGGTATCGAGTGCGGACAGCGGTTCGTCCATCAGCAGCAGGCGAGGCTGACCGAGCAGGGCGCGGGCGATGCTCGCGCGCTGGGCCTCGCCGCCGGAGAGCCGGGCGGGCCGCCGGTCGAGGAGATGAGCGATCCCGGTGCGCTCAATGACATGCGCGCGGTCGAACGGGCCGGGTGGGGCGCGGCGTTCGGCGTAATCGAGATTGGCGGCCACACTGAGATGAGGAAGGAGGCCGGTGCCCTGAAAGACGTAGCCCGTGCGGCGCAGTTCGGGCGGGCGGAAGGTGTGGCTGTCCTGCCAGACATTCCCATCGACGATGATCGTGCCGGCGATCCGATCCAGCCCGGCAAGCGCGCGCAGCACGCTCGTCTTGCCCGAGCCCGACGGACCGAGCAGGGCCGCCACGCCGGTCGAGGGGATTTCGAAGGCGAGGCGCAGCGCGAAGCCGCCGCCGACCACCCCGTCGAGCGCGACCGCGATGCTCATGGTTTCATGTCGCCGATGCGACGCTCGATAAGAAGTAGCGCGAGGAGGGCTGCGAACGAGAAGATGACGAGCACCGCCGCGATACGGTGCGCCTCGCCGAACTGGAGGCTTTCGACGAGCTGATAGATGCGGGTCGAGAGAACTTCGGTCTTGCCGGGGATATTGCCGCCGATCATCAGAACGACGCCGAACTCGCCCACGGTATGCGCGAAGACCAGGATCGCGGCCGACAGGAAGCCGCGCCGCGACAGGGGGAGCGCGACAGTGAAGAAGCGATCCAGCGGCCCCGCGCCCATTGTCGCGGCGATTTCCAGCGGGCGATCACCGATGCTTTCGAAAGCCGTGCGCAGCGGCTGGACGGCGAAGGGCAGCGAATAGAAGAGCGAGCCGATCACCAGTCCGGTAAAGGTGAAGGCGAGGCTATGGATGCCGAAGGGTTCGAGCAGCGCCATCAACGGGCTGTGCGGGCCGAGCGCGATGAGGACGTAGAAGCCGATCACCGTGGGCGGCAGTACCAGCGGCAGCGCGGAAACCGCCCCTATGATCTCCTTCCACCAGCGGCGCGAGCGGGCGAGCCACCATGCGAGCGGGGTCGCGAGCAGGATCAACAGGATGGTAGTGACGAGCGCGAGTTGCGCTGTCGTCACGAGGACGAGGCCCATCAGCTATTTCGCGCCATAGCCATAACGCCGGATGATCGCGAGCGCAGCGGGGCTTTTCAGATATTTGAGGAAGGCGGCGGCGGCGGGATTGTTCGCGCCGGTCCTGAGCAGCACCGCCTGTTGATCGATCGGACTGTGCAGCCGGGCCGGCACGATCCAGCGCGATCCTCCGGGCGTCGCGACAATCTGGCTGAGCGCGATGAAGCCGAGCGGGGCGGCGCCGGTCGCGACGAATTGATAAGTCTGGGCGATGGAACTGCCGGTGACAATCCTGGGTTTGAGCGCGTCATGGACGCCGAGAGCGCGCATCGTCTCTATCGCGGCGATGCCGTAGGGCGCTGTCGCGGGGTCGGCGATGGCGACCTTGTCGAAGCCGCCATTCTTAAGGACCGCACCCTTCGCATCAATGACGCCGGGGGTCGCCGAATAGAGGACGAGCCGGCCGATGGCATAAGTGACGCGTGTGCCAGGAACGGTGAGCCCTTCCTTCTCGGCCCTGATCGGGCGCTCTGCATCGGCGGACAGGAAGACCTCAAACGGCGCGCCATGGCTGATCTGGGTGTAGAAGGCGCCCGAGGATCCGAAAGCGAGCACCGCCTTGTGACCGCTAGCCCTTTCGAAAGCGGCAGCGATGTCCCTGGCCGGCTCGGTGAAATTGGCGGCGACGGCGACATGGGTCTCGGCCGCAGACAGCTGCGCGGAAAGCAGCGCCCCGAGCGCGATGAATGCGCGGAGAAGCTTGGGCATTGGCGACATGGTTATTCCTACCTGCGGCTCGGACAGGCGGCATGCTATATTCGACGGTATATGGCAAGATCAGGAAGGAGGAAGCGGTTCCGGACGGAGTAGAGACCGGAGCGTGGCCAAGGCTTCGTTGTCGGCTGCGCCGAGCATCGATGCCTCAACCGCGCGATAGGCGGTGAGCACCTGTCGACCGAGATCGGTGATGCGGGCACCGCGTTCATGGCCGCCGCCGGGGGTCGTGTCGACGAGGCGGTCGGCCCAGCAGCGATTCATGCTGTCGACGAGCAGCCAGGTGCGCCGATAGCTCATGCCGAGCGCACGGCCCGCGGCCGAGATCGAGCCCTCGCGCGCAATCGCTTCGAGCAGGTCGGCCTTGCCGGGGCCGATCGCGGGCTCATCGCCACAGAAGATCTGGGCCTTTAGCTTGAGGGGGCCGAGGCGGGGAACCATTGCCGCCGTCTAGCAGCGGCGAAGGCCCTTGTCCGCCGGGAAAGCGCCGCAATATCTTTTCTATCAAAACAATAGAGAAAAGTTGCTTTCACCTTTTGCAGGAGTGGGTAAGCCGTCGTCAGGATCAGACGAGGGGCATATGACCGAAGCCTATGACGAGCCCATCGAGGCACCTGCGGGACAGTATTGGGATATCGACCTGATCGGTGCCGAACTGCGCGACGCACGGGAGGATTGGCGCAACGCGCATCGGCACCATGTCGAACTGGGCGCGGAGGGCTTTCCGTCGCGCCACGTGATCGAGAAGATCATGTCGGCGCTGTGCGGCGCGCTGTTTCCGCTGCGGCTGGGGCCGAGCTTCGTGCGGCGCGACAATGAGGAGGCGTTCGTCGCCGAGACGCTGCAGACCGCGCTCAGCCGGCTTTATGGCCAGATACGGCGTGAGTGGGGCTATGCGGCCGGGACGAACGCGCCGCTGCTGATCGACGAGGATGCGGGCCGGATCATCGGCCATTTCGCACGGTCGCTGCCCAAGCTGAGGCGGCTGATCGATACCGATGTCGCGGCTGCCTATGCCGGCGATCCGGCCGCGCGGAGCGTCGACGAGGTCCTGACATGTTATCCCGGAGCGCTCGCGATCGTTCACTACCGGCTGGCCCATCTGCTGCACGGGTTGGGCGCGCCACTGGTCGCGCGGATCATCTCCGACGTCGCGCATTCGAAGACCGGGATCGACGTCCATCCGGGCGCGCATATCGGCGAAGGCTTCTTCATCGATCATGGCACCGGCGTGGTGATCGGCGAGACCGCGATCATCGGTAGGCGGGTGCGCGTATATCAGGCGGTGACCCTGGGCGCGCGCGGCTTTCCGGCCGATGAGGATGGCGCGCTGCGGCGTGGCCTCGCGCGGCACCCGATCGTCGAGGACGATGTCGTCATTTATGCGGGAGCGACGATCCTTGGACGCGTTACCATCGGCGCCGGATCGGTGATCGGTGGCAATGTCTGGCTGACGAGCAGCGTACCGCCGGGCAGCGTGATCACCCAGGCGCAGGCGAGCCGCGACGGTGGCGCGCGTGCCGGCTGATCCGCGTCCGCTCTGCCTGATCGTGCCGGGGCTCGACAATTCGGGGCCCGACCATTGGCAGAGCCTGTGGGAGGAGAAGCGCGACGATTGCCGCCGCGTCGACCTCGGCTGCTGGTCCGAGCCCGAGCGGCGGATCTGGACCGAACGGCTCGATGCCGCGCTGGCGATGAGCGACGGGCCGGTGGTGCTGGTGGCGCACAGCCTGGGCTGCCTGACGATCGCATGGTGGGCGCTCGGCGCAGATCATGAGCGGCTTGCGCGGATCAGGGGCGCGCTGCTGGTGGCACCGCCCGATGTCGATGCGAGCGACGCGCATCCCTTCGTCCGTCGCTTCGCGCCCGCGCCGACGGCGCCATTGCCGTTCGCGTCGATCCTCGTCGCCAGCCGCAACGATCGCTATGCGGCGTTCGACCGGTTGCAAGCGCTGGCGCGCGCGTGGGGAAGTCGATTCGTCGATGCCGGCCATGCCGGGCACATCAATGCGATATCCGGGCTGGCCGATTGGCCCGATGGCGAGGTGTTGCTCGACGAGCTGATCGACAAGGGAGCGCAATATCGCATCGATCGGCTGGCATGCCGCCAAAAAGGGCTTGCAAAGTAGGATTTCGGTTGTTCACTCTATGTTCTATGCGGGAATATCGAGATTGGAATGGCACATGATCGGCACAAGGGCATCACGATGCTGCCCGGTGCTGGCGGTGGATCGTTCCCTAGATGACGGTGTGCGCTGGGATGAGCAGTCTCGAAGTTGCGAAGGATCGAGATTATAGGCGGTCGCGAGGAAGGTTCTGCGCGCATCGTGCGCCTCCCGATGTTATGGCGCGCACTGTCCTGGCGGTCGTCGGGCCGGGCAAGCGATTTCACGAATAGCGGGCACGTTCCGCGACGCGACGGGCTGGCCTCATCGTGCGGAACCGATTATATTGGTCGGCAAGGAGAATCGACGATGCAGAATATGGGTGACGGCAGCTGCCCGTTCGAGTTCAACTTCGACCCGGATACGTTCAAGGTCGGGGACGTGGTGAGCTTCCGGGTGACCGGGAGCCTCGAGGGTTTCCCGTTCGTCGGGACTTTGCTGGAAGTGCATGAGGATCATGTCATCCTGCAGGCCGAGGCCGATAATCCGAACAGCCGGGTACGGGGCACGCGCGAGAGTCGGCCGCTGGTGGAAGAGGCCGACGCGCTGCTTTAGCGTCGCCGCTCGCGCAGCGTGATGCGGAATTGCGAGAGGCCGGTGCCGATCGCGAGGAAGGCGAACAGCGGCCCAAGATAAACGGGCGTGGGTGCAGGGCTGTTGCACCGATCCAGCCGACAAGAAGGACGGTGAGGCCGGCGGCGATGGCTTCGGCCAGCGCGCGGCGGCGCGGGGCGGCGAGACGCGGCGGTGGCCTACGTCTGGCGAGGCGGTGCATCCTGCCAAAAGCGAGCAGGGCGGCGATCATGGCGATCGCGAGAGGTATCAGCGGCGACATTGCGTCACCCTGACCGGGTGCGGTTGCCGCTGGGTTAGTGGCTAAGGCTTATCGGACCTTAACCGGGTTTCAATGCGCGCTTTGGCTTGCGAGCCAGGTACGAGCCTGACGCTGCGCTTCGGCGATTTCGCGACGGCTCATCTGATCAGCAATGTCGGAGCGGCAATATTGCGCTTCTTCGGAACCCGCCAGCGCGGCGAGGTTGAACCACTTGTGCGCGGTGATGAGGTCGATCGAATAGCCGCTGGCCCCGGTCGAATAGGCAAAGCCGAGATCGAGCAGTGCATCGGTATCCGTGGAACCGAAGATCGCGGCGGTGACGAATGAGCTTTCCATGTTTCTTAACTCCTTTCGGGAAACAGGTTTGCTGTCGATTCACCCAATAAATGGTTAACGCGGCATTAGACGATGATCGAAGTCACATCCGACAAAAGAATGAAGGCCCGGCCTCCCGGTTGCAGGCTATCGGCATCAAAGATGTTCGTGGTTAACGCTCAATCGTCTGAAATCGTGCCGGGATCTTCGCGGCCGACAATTCGTGCGACGGCAAGATCGGCAGTGACATTCCCAAGAGTGCGGAAAAGATCAGGAATGGATTCAACCGCCATCAGTAGCGGCAACGCAACGATCGGGATGTCGAGCGCGACGCAGATCGGCGCGATCGTCGCGACGAACGAGACCTGCGCGGCGACCCCTACCGCCGCAAGACTGACCGGAACGGCGATCAGTACCGCGACGATGAGCATTGGGATCGAAAGCTCTATTCCGTGGAGATGGGCAAGATAGATGGCGACCGCGACATTGGCTGCGGCGCTCGCGGCGCGGAACAGCGAGACGGCGAGCGGCAGGACAATGCCGGCGGCATCAGGCCGTGCGCCGATCGCAGGGGCGCTGTCGATCATCACCGGCAAGGACGCAAGCGACGATTGGGTGCCGAGCGCGACCGCCTGCGCCGGGATCGCGGCGCGGGCGAAGCGGATCGGCGAGAGCCCCCCCGCGACGGTCGCCGCGACATAAGCCATCGCCGTGGCAGCTAGGCAGGCAACCGATGCGATCACGATATATTGGCCGAGCGCACCAGCCGCCGCGCTGCCCATGTTGATCCCTGCGACGAAGGCGAGCGCGGCGATGCCGAGCGGGGCGAGCCACAGCACCCAATGAACGATGACCAGCATCGTCTCAACGATCGCGCGGGTGAAGCGCAGCACGACGTCGCGCAGCGACTCTTCTATCCGCGACAGTGCAAAGCCGAACAGCAGCGCGAAGACGACGAGCGGCACCATCGCGGTTTCGGCGGCGGCCATGATCGGATTGGAGGGAATGATGCCGTCATACCAGTTGCCCGGCGGGGCAGCCGGGGGCGCAGGGGGCATCGCATCGCGCAACGCGCTTGCCTGTTCGGACAGCGGCCATGCATCGAGCAAAAGAGTGGAGAAGATCGCAGACAGAGCACAGGCGATCGTCAAGAGGAGTGCGAACCACAGGATCGACCGCAAGCCGATACGGCTTACCGTCGCCTCATGCGCGGCGGCGGCCACGCCGCTGACGAGCAGCCCGAACACCAGTGGAACGATCGTCATCGTCAGCGCGTCGAGCCAAAGCGCGCCGATGGGTCGCGCAAGGGCGAGGCCCAATTCTATATCGGAACCATGCGCGCCCGCCATCAGCATGCCCCCACCCAGCCCGATGGCAAGGGCCAGGAACATGCGGAGTGGCAGGCTCATCGCCGTGTCGCGGTCAGATCAGCGACCGCCCCAAAGCTCTTCGCGGTAGCGATCGAAGCAGCGCTCGCCGCATAGCAAACGCATGAGGGCGCCTTCGGCAATCGCCGTCGCGCGGAGCGGGTCTTCGGAGACAAGCGGGCGCAGCGCCTCACGGTTCCAGTCCGCGCTATGCTTGATGTCGAGCACCGCATGGAGATCGAAATAGCGACGCTCCTTGTCCGAAAGCCCAATCCGGCGAAGGCCTTTCGCAACCATTGCCGACCGTCCCGGTGCGGTCAACTCGATCACGCCGAGCGCGCCAACCGAGTGCCAGGCATAATCACGGCTGGTGGCCATCGCGGTCATCACATTGGCGAGCGCCAGGCTCTGCCAAACGGTGTTCTCGATGGCTGGTTCGACCGCCAACGTCTCGACAAGCTTGTCCAGCATCGCGCCATGCATACCGGCTCGATTGCCACGCCCCATCTCGTCCCAATAGTTGCGGGCGAGTTCGAGCTTGGCGGATAGTGGGAGTTTTACCTGGGTGTAGGCGACGAGGTCGTCAAAGCCGGCTTCGCCTGCGGCTTCCTGTTCGAAAAACCAGCGTAGTTCGTCGCGGCTCGCTTCTTCAGCCAGCCAGGGGAAGAGCGGGTCGCCCTGGCCCGGGCCGGCTTCCTTCAGATTCTCAAACCAGTCGATAAAGCCGTCGGGGTCGGTCGGAGCCAGCGCGGCGGCCTGGCTGGTCTCGGCGCGCAGCTCTTCCAGAAAGCCGCGCTCGAGCCGCTGCACACGCGTGTCGCGCTCAAGCCGATGCTGCCAATCCGCATCGGGGAGGCGCGGAGCAAGACGCTCGCGATTCCAATGAGCAAGGCCGCGCTGGAAACTGTCGGTATGGAATTGCGATCGTCGGTTCGAACTCTCGAACTTATATTGAGTGGCCATTGTTCATCCTGAAAGCATAGCGGATTTAGTTGGATGAAGAACGTGGGCCACCTGCCGGGGTTCCGGAAAATCAACCTGATATGGATCAAGCGCAATAGGCCGAGGCCCGCGCATTATGCGTTCGGCGGTTCTACGCTATGACCTGTTCGCGGGCGGCGGCGATGCCGGCGCTCAGGTGGATCTGGCGGAAAGGCTTGGACAGGCGAACCACGTCCGGGGCGATAAGGTCGATGCCCTGGTAGCCCGAGATGATCACCACCGGCGTGCGCGGACGCTCTGCCCGGAGCCGCAGCGCCAGTTCAGCGCCCGTCATGCCGGGCATGATATGATCGGTAACGACGATCGAAGGATCGAGCCCTTCTTCGATCAGGTCCAGCCCCTCACGCGCGCCGGGCGCCTGGATGACGTCATAGCCGAGATCGGACAGCATCTCGGCAGTCCCCGCGCGCACCATCGGTTCGTCATCGATGACGAGCGCGGTGCCCCTTTGATGATCCCGCAATAGACTCTCCTCGACCGATATGCCGGCCCGCTGCGCCTCTCGGGCAACCGGCAGCCACATCGTCACCGTCGTGCCCTGACCGATCCGGCTGGAGATATGCAGGACGCCGCCGAGCTGGGCGGCAAGGCCATGCGCCATCGACAGGCCGAGGCCGGTGCCATGGCCGGCTCCCTTGGTGCTGAAAAAGGGCTCGACGGCCTGGGCGAGGGTGTCCTCGTCCATTCCGGTGCCGTTATCCCGCACCGTGAGGCGGATATATTGTCCGTTGGGCAAATCGCCCGGCCGATCCTCGGCCTTGCACCAGCTGGCGGACAGGCTGAGGACCCCGCCGTCGGGCATTGCATCCCGGGCGTTCACCGCGAGGTTGAGCAGGGCCATCTCGAGCTGGTGGCGATCGGCGCTCGCGCGGGGCAGATCGGTCGGCATGTCGATGCTGAGTGCCGACCGGGGGCCGAGCGAACTGCTCAGCAGGTTCTGCATGCCTTCGACCAGCTCGCGAATGTCGACCGGGCTGGGCGCGAGCGGCTGGCGCCGCGCGAAGGCGAGCAGGCGCTGGACGAGCAGCTTGGCGCGCTCGGCCGCCTCCATGGCGACATCGGCGCTCCGCAGAACGCTCTCGGTGGCCGTGCGCCTGGCGAGCAGGAGATCGAGGCTGCCCATGATCGGGGTAAGCAGATTGTTGAAATCATGGGCGACATTGCCGGTCAATTGACCGATCGTTTCCATTTTCTGCGCCTGGCGTGCGATCGCCTGGGTCCGCTCCAATTCGGCGGTGCGTTCCGCGACCCGCTGTTCCAGCGCATTGTTCAGTTCTTCGAGCGAGGCCAGCAGCCGGCCGTTCTCAAGCGCGGTAGTGGCAGCGCGGGCAAGCGCATGGAGCAGGGCCACCGCGTTGGGGCTGGGATCGCCGACCTCGGACCAATAGGCACCGAGGGCCGCCACCGCGTTCGGCGCGCCGATCGGCGTCATCACCATGCTGCGAACGAAGGTGGGCGCATAGGCGGCATGCGGGACGCGGGGATCGGCCATCACATCAGGGATGATGATGGCCTGCCGATCGCGCATCGCCATGCCGGAGATGCAGCTTTCGAGCGGGAATCGCTGACCCGCCCAGAGCGGGGCCTGAGCGTCCTCGGTAAAATAATGGCACATGCCATTGTCGTTGAGGATGATGGCGATGCCATCGGCCCCCGCGATCCGGCGTGCCGAATTGCGCAGCACATCGGTGACCGCATCGAGGGTGCGCGCGCTGCCGAGTCGTTCGATCGCGGTTGCGAGTAGCGACCAGCGATCGGCGACCAGCCCATGCGCATTGATGTCGTCCAAGTCGACGGACGGTTCCATCGGATGTCCTCAGCTCAATATTCGAACCCTGCCTAACCGACGATAAGGCGATTTCCATACCGCAATAGTACAGAAAACTCTTACGGAATGGTTGCCCGAGCCGCTGTGTCAGGGGTCACAGCGGGAAGCGTCAATGCCCGGCGACCAGCCGCCGCGCGGCTCGCCTGACGCAGGCAGAGCATGCCGGAATATATTTGCTGACGAAGGGATTGCATGCGAACCAGAGGCGTCCGAGGGGAGAGCGAGCGCAGTGACAGCAGGCAGGATCGTCCGCGTCCGGATCATGTTGCGGGAAATGGCATGACGGGGCCCGGCCGTCCCGGTTCGGGCTCGATGCCGGCTCCGGATCGATCTATTCCGGAAGCGATCACCCCACGCGCGACGCCATCGGATCACCCGCCCGAAGATGAGGTTTTGCCGCAAATGATCAGTGCCGAGACGCTGTCCTCCGACCTGGCGCACGTATTCCTGCGGATGCACCGTCTGTGCGATCGCCGGATGACGGCGGTCGGCGCATCGCTCGCGCGCACCAAATTGCTGCTCTATCTGGAATCCCAGATCGGCGAAGCGAGGGCGTCCGACATTGCCGAGTTCTTCGGGCTGGCGCCGCGCACCGTGACCGATGCGCTCGACGCGCTGGAGCGTGACGGGATGGTGAGACGCGAGCTGGATCCGCGCGACCGTCGGGTAAAGCGCCTGTGGATCACCGACGCGGGCGTGGCTGCAATAGCAGCGACCGAGCCGTTGCGGCTGGCTATGACGGACCAGATATTCGGAGTGCTCGACGCGGCGGAACGCGAGCAGTTTCAGGCGATGCTTGTCAAGCTGGCGGCGGCGATCGGGGCACAGGAAGCGGGCAAGGCTCCCTAGAGTTTGTTCCACCGACGTTTCAGCTTCGCTGAAACAGACTCTAGCCCGCCAGGGCGGAGGAGATCGCGGTGGTGAGCGATTCCGCGCCATAGGGTTTCTGGACGATGTGGAAGCCCGCAGCTTCACCGCCTGCCACCTCGCGGCTGTAGCCGGTGGCGAGCAGGACCGGCTGGTGAGGATGGGTGTCGCGCAGGCGGCGGGCGAGATCGAGCCCGCTCATGCCCGGCATCACGATATCGGAGAAGACCAGATCGAAACGGCGATCGCCGAGCACACGGAGCGCGGCTTCGGCGCAGTCGGCCTCGGTCACATCGGCGCGCAATTCCTGCAGCATCAAGCGGGCGAATTGGCGAACATTGTCATTATCTTCGACCAGCAGCACGTCGAGCCGTTCCCAGTTGGCGATGGCGGTCCGCACCGCAGCGGCGCGATGAGGCTGTTTCTCGCTGCGGGGCAGGGTGATGCTGACCGTGGTACCTTTGCCCGGGATTGACGTGATATGCGCGCCGCCACCGGACTGCGCGGCGAAGCCGTGGACCTGGCTGAGGCCGAGGCCGGTCCCCTTGCCGACCGGCTTGGTGGTGAAAAAGGGTTCGAAGACGCGTTCGAGCAATGCGGGCGAGATTCCCTGGCCATTATCGATGACGGCAATACATACCGCCTGGCCGTCGAGGACATTCTGTGCCGAGATGGTGAGCGCGCCGCCGTCGGGCATGGCATCGCGCGAATTGAACGCCGCGTTGAGGATCGCGGTTTCCAGTTCGGCGGCGTCGACTTCGATCGGCCAGAGATCGGGCGCGAGATCGACGTTGACCCTGATATGGCGACCGAGCGTGCGCGCCAGCACCTCTCCCAAGGCATCGAGACGCGGACCCAGATCGACGACCTCGGGCTTGAGTGCCTGACGCCGGCCGAAGGCGAGCAGCTTCGAGGTGAGCGCTGCCGCCTTGTCGGCGGTCCCGGTGATCGCGTCGATGTATCGACGGCGTTTCTCGAGCGGGAGGTTTTCCTTCTGGAGAAGTTCTGCCGAACCGCGGATGACGGTCATCAGATTGTTAAAATCATGCGCAATGCCCCCGGTGAGCTCACCGAGCGCCTGCATCTTCTGCGACTGGAAGAGCGCGTTGCGGGCCTCCTCCAGCTGTTGCTGGGTCTTGCGCCGTTCGGTGATGTCGCGGGTGACCTTGGCGAAGCCGATCAGATCGCCACTCTCGTCATGGATCGGATCGATGACGACATGCGCCCAGAAGCGGGTACCATCCTTGCGGATACGCTCCGCTTCGCGCTCGTAGCGGCCTTCGGTGAGCGCGGTTTCGAGCGCGATGCCGGGCTCACCGCGAATGCGGTCGTCCTCGGTATAGAAGCGTGAGAAGTGCTGGCCTACGATCTCGTCGGCGCTGTAGCCCTTGATCGCCTGCGCGCCGGCGTTCCAGTTGGTCACCCGGCCGTCGAGGTCGAGCATGTAGATCGCATAGTCGCGCACGCCCTGAACGAGCATCCGGAAACGCTGCTCGGCCGCGAACAGCGCGCGATCGGCCTCGCGCCGCTCGGTGATGTCGCGGGTGATCTTCGCGAAGCCGAGCAGGCTGCCGTCCGCGGCGATGATCGGGTCCACCACGACATGAACCCAGATGCGGCTGCCGTCCTTGCGGACGCGTTCGCCCTCACCCTCATAACGGCCCTCATCGCGGGCGGTTCGCAGGATTTCCTCGGGAGCTCCCGCGGCGCGGCCTTCCGGAGGGAAGAAGCGCGAGAAATTCTGCCCGACGATCTCATCGGCCTCATAGCCCTTGAACCGGCGGGCGCCGGCGTTCCAGGTGAGGATCAGCCCGGTGGGGTCGAGCATGTAGATGGCGTAGTCGCTGACGGCGTTGACCAGCAGCTGATAGCGGTGTTCGGTGGCCTGGGCGTCGAAGGTCGATCGATCAGTCATGATGTTCCGATGAAGGCGCAAGCCATTGGCAAACCGGTGCCCGCTCCCATTGTTCCCCATGTCTATGCCGTCCAGCAGCTATTTCAAGCATTTGCGGCGAGGCAGGTGCCGGCGCGCGCGCAGCTTCATGGTTAACGCAATCGTAAGGCGGATCGGCGATAGCAGCGACAACGGCCGTCACATCGGAAAGAACCATGAAGATCAGCGTTTCCGCGCACGACATCCCGAGCCTGCTCGACAATGCGCCGCCCGGCATATCGGTGCTGTCGCTCGATTGTTTCGACACGCTGTTGTGGCGCAACGCGCAGGCGCCGTCCGACATATTCGTCGATCTGGCGATCGAGGGCGGATCGATCGAGCCGCGCGTGATCGCGGAAACCAAGGCGCGCCAGACCCAGCAGTTCAAGGCGGGCCGCAACGAGATTTCGATCGAGGCGATCCATGCGCGGCTGCGGCGCGGCGCGGACGCGGCCGAACTGGCGGCGGCGGTGCAGGCCGAACTGGACGCCGAGGCGCGGCACTGTTTCGGTTTCGCGCCGGTGATGGCGCTGATCGCGGCGGCCAGGGCGCGCGCGATGACGGTGATCATCGTCAGCGATACCTATTTCAGCCCGGCCCAGCTGCGCGATTTGATCGCGCGGGCGGCGGGCGCCGACGTGGCCGATGCGATCGACCATGTCTTCACATCGTCCGAGTTCGGGCTGAGCAAGAGCGAGGGGCTGTTCGGCCCGGTGATCGACCGGCTGGGTGTCGCGCCCGGCGCGATCCTGCATCTGGGCGACAATCTGCGCGCCGATCAGACCGCGCCGGCGGCGCTGGGCATCGCGACCGCGCATTTCGAACAGTTTGACGGCGGCGCCGAGACGCGGCTGCGCCATGAGGCGATGGCGGCGGTGATCATCGATCCGACGACGCGCCAGACGGTGCCCGCGATGCAGCCGCACCGGCCGCTGGTGTCGCTGCGCACCGAGCAGGATCCTGCCTTCGTGCTGGGCCATGACGTGATCGGGCCGATGCTGCACGGCTTCGCAGAATGGGTGCGCGACGAGGCGGCGGCGCTGGCCGAGCGGTGCGGACGGCCGGTGAAGCCGCTGTTCCTGATGCGCGACGGCTTTCTGCCGATGAAGATGTTCGAGACGCTGGGCTGCGGGATCGCAGCGCATGAAGCGGCAATCAGCCGGCTGACGGCGGGGCGGGCAGGGTTGATCGACAGCGCCGCGATCGGCGCGCTGATCGAGCGCGACGCGGGCAAGCATCGGTTCGACGTGCTGGCCGGGCAATTGCTGCTGGAGCCGCATGAGGCGAAGAAGCTGGCGGGGCCAAAGGCCGAGACGAGCGATCTGGAACGGGTCGCGCTGGAGGAGGAGACGGCGGCGAAGATCATCCGCCGATCCGCGCGCTATGCCGACCGGCTGATCGCGCATGTGCGGCGCGCGGGGCTGGACGATGGCGACATGGCGATGCTGGTCGACCTGGGCTATCATGGCACGGTGCAGGACCGGGTGGCGCCGCTGCTGGCCGCGCGGATGAATGTAATGACGGCCGGCCGCTATCTGCTGCTGCGCGAGAACGAGCCGAGCGGGCTCGACAAGAAGGGCTATTTCGACAAGCGCCATTATAGCCGCGAACAGCTGACCGCGCTGGGTTCGTCGATCGCGGTGATCGAGCAGATCTGTACCCAGGCGAAGGGTTCGGTGGTCGACTATTATCCGAACGGCAAGACGATCCACGAAAAGGCGCCAGGCGAAAATGGCGGCGAGAAGGGCGCGCAGAGCGCGACGCGCGATCGCATCCAGGCCGGCGCGATCGCATTTGGCGCGGCGGCGACCGCGATGGGACGCGGCGCGGTATCCGACGACGATGTGTGCCGGCGGCGCAATGCCGCGGCGATCCTGGCGCGCTTCATGTATCTGCCGTCGGCCGAAGAAGTGGCGACGATCGGCGATTTCACCCATGACGCCAATCTGGGATCTTCAAGCCACCTGAAGCTGCTCGACATGTCGAGTTCGACCCGGGGCCTGCGGCGGCGGGGGATGCATTATGTGCAGAGCACGGCGCGCATGTACCTGCCCGGCGAATTGCAGGACCAGGGACTGGCGCTGAACCTGGCGCTGTTCGGGATCGTGCGCGGCGCGCTGGACGTGCGCGAGGGCGATTTCCTGGCAGGCGGGATCAAGGTGCCGGTGATAATGGCCAATGCGCGAGAGGATTGCCTGGTCGATGTCGACGCCTATCCGACGCATGACGGCTATTACCGGCTGACCGTGCCGGCGCGCGGCGACCTGACCGTCGGCGTGATGCTGGGCGGGATATTCGAGGCGGTGCAGATCGACGATGTGAGCTATCAGCCGATCGTCGTACCGAGCGAGGAGCGGGGCGGATATAGCGACAAGCCCGACATCGATGCGCCGCATGTGCAGGAAGGGATGGAGCCGATTGCCGGCGACCTGTTCCGATGCACGCCGGGTGCCGCGCTGCTGGTGCCCGCGCTGCCGGCGGTGGGCGAGGGCGGCTATAAGCTGTGCATCGCGTTTCGGCCGGTGGTGCGCAGGGATGCGGCGAACGAGGCGCGCAAGGCGGCCTGAGTCACATCCGATGTTGCTATTTTGTTCTTGACTTGGCGTCGCGCTCCGGCTATGCCGAAATTCACGGTGGTAGAGCGCTTCGTTTACACCGAAGATGTCGGCGGTTCGAGCCCGTCATCGCCCACCATTTCCCTGGGAAGACCGCAATGGCGGCTGGTGTCCGCGCCGATCAGTTGCTGGTGGACCGGGGCCTTGTCGATAGCCGGACGCGGGCGCAGGCGCTGATCCTGGCCGGGCTGGTCTTTTCAGGCGAGCGCAAGATCGAAAAGGCGGGGCAGGCGATCAAGGCCGATGCGCCGCTCGACGTGCGCGGGCGCGATCATCCCTGGGTTTCGCGCGGCGGGGTCAAGCTGGCGCATGGGATCGCGCATTTCGGCTGGAGCGTCGACGGGCTGGTCGCGATCGACGTGGGCAGCTCGACCGGAGGCTTTACCGACGTACTGCTGAGC
>CAMTVW010000027.1:0-28801 GCA_947085315.1 uncultured Sphingomonas sp.
ACCGCCGCCGCAACACGGTCACGAAGATCATTTGAATACGGTCTCGCCATCGCTCCCTCCTCAACCACCACAAGGTTGAATCAGAACCCGGACCAAAAGGGAATCCCCTTCCGATTCAATCAATCAGAAATCGACTCTAGAGTTTGTTCCACTGACGTGGAATCGCGGTTCCCCGCTCCCCCGCCCAACCGCCCGATAATCATGTTGGATCGGGCGGTTGGGCGGGGGAGCGGGCCGGAACCGCCGTTTCAGCTTCGCTGAAACAGATCCTAGACCGGTGCCTTCGCTGCGTTCAACCTTGCTGAATAGCTGTGCCAGGTGAAGATCGCAGCCGCGCCGCGGTGGGGGCTCCAGTCTTGCGCGATGCGACGGGTCTCGCGTTCGCCGGGGCGGTCGGGCAGGCCCAACAGCTTGCCGACCTCGATCTGCACCGCAAGATCTCCGGCCGGCCAGATATCGCCGCGCCCTTCGGCGAACAGCAGGTAGATTTCGGCCGACCAGCGCCCGATTCCCTTGATCGCGGTCATCTGCGCGATGGCCTCTTCGTCGTCGGCGGGGAGGGCGGCGAAGTCGATCGATCCGCTGGCGACATGCTCGGCGAGGCTCTTCGCATAGCTGACCTTCTGGCGCGACAGCCCGGCTTGCCGCAGCAGTTCGTCAGGGGCGGCGGCCACCGCTTCGGGCACCAGCCCGGCGCCGACCATCGTCTCCAGTTTCGTCCAGATCGAATTGGCGGCGGCAACGCTCACCTGCTGGCCGACGATCGTGCGCAGCAGCGTCTGATAACCGCGATCCCGGATGCGCGGCGGCGGGTAGCCGATCGCCGCGATCGCGCGTCCGAAGGCGGGTTCGATCGCTGCCAGCGCGTCGAGGCCGAGGCGCAATTGCTCTGCTGAAAGGCTCATTTCGGTTCTCGCTCTTGATTTCGTGGGCCGCGCACGACATAGCCCCGCCGAATCCGGATCAGATGTTTGTTGGGGGAGTGCTAATGCCCAAGTTGGTAGTCGTCACGCGCGAGGGCGAAGAATCGGTGTTTGACGTCGAGACCGGCCTCTCGGTGATGGAGGTCATTCGCGACAATGGTATCGACGAGCTGCTCGCGCTGTGCGGCGGTTGCTGCTCCTGTGCGACCTGTCACGTCTATGTCGACCCTGCGTTCGCCGCCGTCCTCCCCGAGATGAGCGACGACGAGAACGACCTGCTCGACAGCAGCGATCACCGCGACGACCGCTCGCGCCTGTCGTGCCAGATTACGATGAGCGACGATCTCGACGGCATGATCGTCACCATCGCGCCGGAAGACTGAGCGGAAGCTCAGTCTTCCTGAGTTTTTTGTTTAAGCCCTCAAGCGCCGGGCGTGGAGCATCCGCTCCACTTGGCTTCCTCGCTAGCGCTCGGACGCGCTGCACGCGCTTGTCTCTTCGAACCACTTGAAGGCTGAGCTTTGCGGTGGACGAGGCGCGGCCGAGAAGCCGCGAATAGCGGCCCGAGCTTATTGCGAGGAAGCCAAGCGAGCCGGATGGCGAGCGCCCGGCGTTTGAGGCTAACAAATAAAAGGAAGGAGGCGTCAGCCTCGTACCGTAATCGCGTAGAGCGCGATCGCCGCGGCGTTCGAGATGTTCAGGCTCTCGACCTTCGCGCTGATCGGCAGCTTGGCCAGCTCGTCGCAATGCGTCTCGGTGTTCTGACGCATCCCTTCGCCCTCGGCGCCCAGCACGATCGCGATGCGATTCTCACCCATCACCTGGGCGAGCGTGCCCTTGGCATGGCCCGTCAGGCCGATACGCCAGAAGCCCGCTTCGGCGATCTCCTCCAGCGCGCGGGCGAGATTGACCACGCGCACCCAGGGCACCAGTTCGAGCGCGCCCGAGGCCGAGCGCGCAAGCGCGCCCGATTCGGGTGGTGAATGCCGGTCCTGGGTAACGATACCGACCGCGTCGAATGCCGCTGCCGAACGTAGCACCGCGCCGACATTGTGCGGATCGGTCACCTGATCGAGCACCAGCAGCGGCCGGCGATTGCCCTGCGCGCCTTCCAGCAGATCGCCGAGCCAGATGTCAGCGAGCGGATCGACCTCGATCACCAGTCCCTGATGCGGCGCGTCCTGTGGCACCAGCCGGCCGAGATCGGCGACGTCCGCATAGGTCACCGGGATCACCGGCGGCAGATCGAGCGCGGCCAGCGCCTCGCGCGTGCCCCACATCCGGCGCACCGTCCGTTCGGGATTGGCGAGCGCCGCAAGCACGGCATGGCGCCCCCAGAAACGGGGGCGGCCCTGGGCGGGCTGGGATGGTCGATGGCCTCTGCGCATGGGCCTGCCTTAGCGATCCCCCCGGCCCCGAGGCAAGCACCGCGATGCACGACGTTTTTTCGCGCGGCGGGGCGTTGACAGCCGGGCGTCCAGACGCCATGGAGCCGCCTCGCTTTAGGCGCCTATGGAAGGGTGGCCGAGTGGTTAAAGGCAGCAGACTGTAAATCTGCCCGTGCAAGCGTACGCTGGTTCGAATCCAGCCCCTTCCACCAAACCCCGATCGATCACCGTCCCGGCAGCTTCCACGCCATGCGCGATGGCGTGGGCAGTCGCCTATTTCAGCGACATCAGATAGTCGGCGACGGCTGCGGCGGACTGCGGGTTCTTGATGCCGCCAAATGGCATGCGCGTGCCGGGCACCGTTTTCTGCGGGTCCTGAATATAGGCAAGCAGCTTGTCGCGGGTCCATTTGATGTTCGATTTCTTCATCGCCGGCGAGGAGGTGAAACCCGGATGTTCACCCGCTTTGGAGCCCGCAATTCCCCACAAATTGGGTCCCAGCGTGTTCGGCGCGCCCTTGTCGACCTTGTGGCAGGCCGCGCACATGGCGAAGGCGGGGGGCTTGGGCAGCGGCGCGGCAAATAGCGGCGCGGCGCATGAGAGGGCGATGATCGACGACAGGGCAAGGCGAGGCAGCATCAACGAACCTTTCGAAAACCGGCGGATTCCGAAGCCGCCGGGCTGTTTTTCGGTCTATTGCGATGGTCGCGCTGTCGCAAGGCTGAACAGTGACGAGGTCGTGGCCGAACAGAAAAGCTTAACTTCGATTGATTCAGGCGCGTTTTTATAGCTAGATGGATTTCGAACCGACCTGATGGGGCAGGTTTAGTCGCTGGGAGCGGCTGTTCACGCCGGGCAAGCAATTACCGGATTGACCATCACGTCGAGGGGGGTCGCTTTGTGATTAGATCAGAATTGGTGCAACTAATAGCGCAGGACAATCCCGATCTTTCGCCGAAAGAAGTCGAGAAGATCGTCGCGACGTTGTTCGATGCGATTACAAAGCGACTGGCTGAAGGCGGTCGCGTGGAACTTCGCGGCTTCGGGGCTTTTTCGACACGCGGGCGCAGCGCCCGGATCGGCCGTAACCCAAGGACTGGGGATACCGTACCGGTGTCGGCCAAGCGCGTTCCTTATTTCAAGCCCGGCAAGGAAATGCGCCTCCGCCTGAACGTTTGAGCCGGCCGCGCCGCCGATTCGCGCTTGGCGCTGGTCGGCGCGCTGGCTATTCAGCGCTGGCGACGCTGCGGGCGTGGCGAAATTGGTAGACGCAACGGACTTGGAAAGCGGGGAATCGCCCCGCATCGAGTGCCCGCCAGGAAACCGGCGGTGCAGAACTGCTCAAATTCGGGGAAGCCTTGTTCCTGGTGATCCCGAGCCAAGCCGCCGCGGCATGCCGTGGCGGAAGGTGTAGAGACTAGACGGGCAGCACCTACGTCCATCCCGTCCTGACGGCGGCGGCGGATAGGGTGAAGGGATAGTCCAGACCACGAACGGCACCGGCGCGCCCGGTCCGGCGGCGAAAGTCGAAGTGGTACGAAAATCCGTAAGGTCGCGAGACCTGTGGGGGTTCGAGTCCCCCCGCCCGCACCATTTTGATTTGATTCGACTTTAGTCGAACGTCGCGGCCGGCAAGCGCGGGCGCAAATGTTAGCATCTGCAAAGTCCCGGTTTGTGAAGGCTTTTTTTGTTTAAACTGCCGGCTTTTTAAGGCAGTTGTTGTGGCGGCGCAGCCCATCGGGGAAGGGCTGGCCGCCCAAATGTGCCGGTCGGGCCGTAGGTGGCGGCCTGATGCGCCGATCAATGGGGCAGTGTGATGCGTATCCGGGGGGTTTTCAGTTGGGCTTTGGCCGGGGTCGCGGGGCTGATCATGCCCTCGCTGAACGCCGTTGCCTTCGCCCAGGCCGCAGCGCCGCTCAAGCCCTACCGGATCAATCCGGGCGACGAGATCGAGATTTATGTGTGGGGCGACGAGCGGCTCCAGCGCGTGCTCAAGGTGCTGCCCGACGGCAGCGTTTCCTTCCCGCTCGTCGGGCGGATCGACGCGCTCAACAAGCTGCCGACCGATCTCGAAGGGGTGGTCGTGGCGGGGCTTGCCGACCAGTATCGCAATTCGGTGCCGAGGGTGACCGTGTCGGTAAAGAATCCCAGCGGGCTGAGCTTCTCGGTCGCCGGCAAGGTCCGCTCGCCGGGCACCTTCACGCCGGGCCATTATATGAACGTGCTCGAGGCGGTCAGTGTCGCCGGCGGCCCGACCGAATTCGCCGACCTGAGCAGGGTCAAGATCTACCGCAAGCAGGGGGCTCAGATTCAGGTGATCGATGTTCGTCTCGATACGGCAATGAAAGGCTCGCCTTCGGCCACCGATCTGCGCGGCGCGATCATCGAGCTGCAGAGCGGCGACACGGTGGTGGTACCATGAGCGCGATGCTATCCCGGGCGCTGCGCGGGACGGCCCTGCTGCTGGCCGGATCGCTGTCCTCGGCGGCCCTTGCAGAACCCGCGCGGCTGACGGTCGAGGGCACGGTGCGGCTGGGCTATGATCTCAATCCCTTCCTGTCGGCGGGCACCGATCTTGCCTCGCCATATGTAGAGGCTTCGATCGAACCGCGGCTGACCAAGCGCACCGAAAAGGGCGAGCTTTCGGTGTCGGGCTATTTCGACCGGACCGAATATCTGCAGAATTACGGCAATTCGAACGAATATGGCGCGGAATTTTCTGCCAAACAGCGACTGAACGCGAAGCTCACCGTCTTCGCCGGGCTGAAATATGATAGCGAAGTGATCGGTCAGGCCGATGATCTCGTCACCGGCGTGCCGATTGACGATACCGACATCAACCTGATCGGTCAGCGTCGTCGCGCCGACACCTACCGCGCCAGCGGCGGCTTCCAGTATCAGGCCGGCCCGAAGGATATCATCACTGCCGACAGCGGCTATACCGCCACGCGGTACGGCACTGCCGGCGGCGCGGATTCGAACAATTATGGCGGCCGTATCGGCTGGAAGCATTCGATCAGCGAGCGCAGCAAGATCGGCCTCAGCACGTCGGTCTACAAGATCGAATATGACACGCCCGGGATGAGCACGATGATCATCCAGCCCAACGTCACCTTCACCAGCAAGCTGAGCCCGACCTGGACGCTCGATGCGTCGCTCGGCGTCTCTTTCAGCGATCTTTCGCGGCCAGGAATATTGCCCGACAGCAAGAGCAAGGGGCTTTCCGGCTCGCTCGAGCTTTGCCATGCCGGGACCCGGGATTATTTCTGCCTCTATGCCAACCGCTCGGTCAGCGCCTCGGGCGCGGGCGGCACGCAGGAGCGGACCCAGGTCGGCGTCAACTATAACCGCAAGCTTACCGACAAGATCGGCTTCACCTGGAATGGCAGCTATGCGCGTAGCCAGTCGCAGGTCGGGACGCTGGGCACGCGCCAATATGTCAGCGGCCGTGCCGGCCTCGACTGGAAGATGGCCCGCAACATCAAGCTTGGCGCCGCCGGCCGCTATCGCGACGTCTTCGGCGGTCCGTCGGTGAAGGCCGATCTCGGCGGTGAACTGTACGCGACGGTCGAGCTTCCGAGCCGCTGATGAGCGAACCCGCCGAACAGATCGGGGAGGTTGATCTGGCGGATGGCCTGCTTGGCTATCTGCCCCAGATCCTGCTGCAGCGGCGCTGGTTCGTCATCATCCCCTTCGTCGTCTGCATGGGCACCGGTGTCGGGCTCGCTTACGGCCTGCCCGCTTATTACCAGTCGTCGGCGATCGTCGTTGTCGAATCGAAGGAACTGCCCGAATCGATCGCCGCCGCTTCGGTGAGCAATCTGATCGATCAGCGCATCGCGCGCATCAAGCAGCAGATATTGAGCCGCCCCGACCTGATCGAGCTGATCAAGGCCAACGATCTCTACACGTCGGACCGACGCAGAAAATCCTTGTCCGCGATCATTGAGAAGATGCGCGAGGCAACCGTCATCACCCCGGTCACCGCCGATATCGACAAGCTCTCCGAACGGCGCGGAACATCGAGTACAATCGCCTTCTCGATCGCCTTCACTTATTCGGATCCCGCCAAGGCACAGGCGGTGACCCAGCAATTCACCGAGAAGCTGCTCAAGCTCGACAGCACCCAGCTCGCCGCGCAGGCCGACGCCACGGTCAGCTTCCTGCGCGACCAATCGGGTCAGATCCAGGGCCAGGTGGCGGAGATCGAGGGAAAGATCGCCGAAATCAAGGCGCGCAACGGCCTCGCCTTGTCGCGTTTCGGCGGGTTTATCCCGTCGACCTCCAATTATGACGTCCAGATCGCCCAGCTCCAGCGCGAGAACAGCGAGCTTCAGGCGCGGATGACCAGCGGCAGCACCAATGCCGACGAGCGCGTTGTTCAGGCCGAGGCCGCGCTGGCTGCGGCCAAGTCACTCTATTCGGACAATCACCCCGACGTCATCACCGCCACCCAGCGTGTAACGGAAGCGCGCGCCGCCGCGAAGGCGAACACCAGCCCGCGCAACAACCCTGCGGTAAGCGCGCAGATCGCGGCGAACACCCGTACCATCGCGACCCTGTCGGGCGCGAAGTCCGCCGACATGTCGCGCGCCAATGCCGCGGTCGCGGCGCAGAGCGGCGCCCCGCTGATCGAGGAAAGCATCCGCCAGCTCGAGGCGAAGGCCGACGGGCTGCGCTCCAACTATGATCGCATCTCGGGCAATCTTCTCGCGGCCGAGGCCGCGCAGAAGATGGCGGCCGAGCAGCGCGGCGAACGACTGGTGCTGGTTGATCCGCCGACCTTGCCCGACGAACCCAATGCACCCAATCGCGGGCTGCTGGTGGCGGGCGGTTTCGCGGTCGGGATTGCGCTGGGCCTTGGCCTTGCGCTGCTCGTCGAGCTGTTCCGCCGCCCGATCCGGGGTGCTGCGGCGCTGCAGTCGATGCTCGGCGTCGGACCTCTCGTCGTCATCCCCACGCTGAAGAGCAAGCGCGCTGGCGGGGGCAAGCGCCGGAAAAAGAAGAAGGGCGGCCTGTTCGGGCGCCGCAAGGCGGCAAGCGCATGACGTTCGATCCATCGCATCGCGGCCAGCCGGCCTTTCCGCTGCCGGGGGAGGCCGACCGGGTGCCCGGCTTCGAGCAGTTGCGCGAGGCGGGCATCTACGGCTTTGACAGTCGGGACATGCGCTCGCGGCCCTTCACGCTGTTGCGCGCGCAGGTGCTGCGGATCGCGCGTGCGCGGGGCTGGAAGATCATCGGCATCACCTCGCCGACCCCGAAGGTAGGCAAGAGCTTCGTCGCGTCGAACCTCGCCGCCGCGTTCGCGCGCACGCCAGACCTGCACACCTATCTGTTCGACTTCGATCTGCGGCGGTCGACGATCGCCAGGAATTTCAAGCTGCCGGCCGGGATCGGCCTCTCGCAGTTCCTTGACGGCAGCGTCGATGATCTGAACCAGATCGCGCGGCACATTCCCGGCGAGCAGCTCACCATCTTCCCGAGCTATCCCAACAACGCGGCCTCGGACGAACTGGTCTCCTCGACGCGGATGGACGCGCTGATCACGTCGATGCGGCAGCTGCCCGAAAATACGCTGTGCCTGTGCGATCTGCCGCCCGTCTTCGCCAATGACGACGCAGTCGTCGTCAGCCAGAAGATCGACGCCTATCTGATGATCGTCGAGGACGGCGTGACGACGCGCAAGCAGGTGCGCGACAGCTTCCGCCTGCTCACGCCGGCACCGTGTATCGGCACCGTGCTCAACCGCTATAGTGCGGGGCTGGTCGCTGACGACTATGGCTATGGCTATGGCCAGGCCAAGCGCTACGGCGGCTATTATAACGACTGAGTATCGGGGGGCGGGCGACCGTCTCCGCGATGGGGGACGCGAATGACGGCATATCGCAAGACGTTGGTAATCGGTGCGCTGATTGGGCTCGCGGCGGGCGGTGTCGCGCTTGCGCAGGGCGGCGCGACCTTCCTGGAGAGCGGCTATCTGACGCTGGTCGATGTGGTCCTGCCGGCGCCCATCCCGCAGGAGGCGCGCGGCATCGCCGATCGCGAGGTCCACAAGCTGACCCGTGCGCTCAATGGCACGCCGCGCTGGACGATGGCGATCGCCGATCTGCCCGGCGACAGCGCGTCGATGATGCGCGACTTCGCCTGCGCGACGCGGATCGGCATGACCCCGGCCACCGCGCCGAAGACCGCCGCGCTGCTTGAGCGGGCCAGCCGCGACACGGTGCGCGAGGCGAATGAGCTGCGTACCTATTACAAGCGCCGGCGCCCCTATCTGCTCGATTCGGGCGAGACCTGTGAACCGCAGAGCGACCAGCTCAATTTCAGCTATGACTATCCCGCCGCCGATGCGGCCCGGGGCTGGACCTGGGCGCTGGTCCTGGCGGAGGTGCTGCACGAGCGCGCGGCGCCGGTTCTTGCGCGTGGGCGCGCCTATGGCGAAAGCCGCATCGTGTGCGGCACGCACAGCATGAGCGCGGTCGAAGCCGGACGAAGCGTGGCCGACGCGACGATGGCGGTGGTCCGCACCGAGCAGGCTTATGCCGATGCGGTGATAGCGGTGCGGGCGGAGCTGACCGCGCTGCGGCGGACCGCCGCGCCGCTATCTCCGCAGGTCTGTTCGGCCGAGGAAGGCGTCGTCAACCAGCCGCTTTTCCGCTGATTTCAGCGATTTTGGCAAAGAAAAAGGCCGTGTCCCGGAGGACACGGCCTTCATTCTGCTTCGGCGGCCACCAGAGGTGGCTGCCGGCGCAATTACATCGCGTTCGAAGCGTTGTCAGCCGGAGCAACAGCGTTCGACTCTTCGACGGCCGCATTCGCGTCAACCAGAGCGTCGGCAGCGTTGTCGACGACAACGGTGTTGTTCTCCGCGGCCGGCGCGGTCTCGGACTTGCAAGCAGCCAGCGAGAGCGAGGCAGCAGCGATAAGCGAAAGGGCAACGATCTTCTTCATGATCGAATTCTCCGGAAGTGAATTAAAAGAAAGAGAGTGGCTCGAACGATCCAATCACGTTCAGGCTTGTTTCCCCCCGAAACAGGCCTGGACTTCTTACAGTTTTGCGCAGTGCGATGCAATGTCTCTTGTTCCGGTAGTTAATTCAGCCCTTTCGGAGCCTCCGAAGTGGCCGGATTCATAGGTTCCGGGGCCGAAACGGCTGGTGGATCGGCGGGTGTTGATTCGGATGACGGAGCCGTATCGGTCCCCGGAATTCCGGCATCCGCATCGGCGGCTGACTCGGCGGAATCGCCGATCGGATTCGCCTCGGCGTCGGCCTGAGCGGCCGCTTCGGCGGCACTGTCGTCGCCCTCCTGATTGAGGATCTCGGCCCTTCGGCGCTGCAGATAGGCCGACCGCGTTGCGGCATAAGGGTCCAGGCTGGACTCCAGGAAATTGTCCGCGCCGCTCTCGATCAGACCGTCCCGGATGCTGATCACCTGTGTGGCGGTCAGCGCCAGCGGTACACCATGGGGCAGCCCGCACTCGCTCAGGCAGATGCGATAGGGATCCGCAAACTGGGCGACGCCGGTGCCCACGCCGTCGCGCAAGGTCGACGGGCCGAGCAGCGGCAGCATAAGATAGGGGCCGCCATTGGCGCCCCATGCCGCCAGCGTCTGGCCAAAATCCTCGGGCGCGGGCTTGATGCCTGCGCGGCTGGCATGGTCGAACAGCCCACCGATGCCGGCGGTGGTGTTGATCAGGAAACGGCCAAGGTTGCGGATCGCGCGATCGCCCTTGCCCTGCAGGATATTGTTGATGAGCGAAAAGGGCTCGGTGACGTTTGCGAAAAAGTTGCGGACGCCATCGCGGGCGGGCCTGGGGGCCACCGCGCGGTAGACCTGGGTGACCGGTTTGATGATCACCTTGTCGGCGCCGCGGTTGACCGCCCACACGCCACGATTGAACCCTTCGAGCGGGTCCTGCTCGGCCAGCCGGTCGGTGCCGACCCGCGTCGTGGTGCATGCCGAGAGCGCCAGGCCGAGCGCCATGACACCAATCACCCTCGCCGAAGCCTGCATCGTCGATCTTCCCTTTCGGGCGGACTTTACCGCCATCGGTCTTACTCCTGAAACTTGGCGGGGTTCCGCACCGAAGCGGCATGCCCGGCACCGTAACGCTCGGCAAGCGCCTTGACCACATATAAAGATTTCTTTATGTCTGCATATATGGCTGCCGATGCCCCCCCAGACGCTCTGTCGATTTTCCGGGCGCTTGCCGATCCGACCCGTTTGCGCATCTTCCATCTGCTGCGCGCGATGGAACTGTCGATCGGTGAGCTGGCCCAAGTGTTGGGACAGAGCCAGCCGCGCGTTTCGCGCCATGTGAAGATCCTGACCGATGCCGGTCTGGCCGAGCGGCGCAAGGAAGGAAGCTGGGTGTTTGTCGGGCTCGGCGCTGATGCCAGCGTTGCCCCGCTGTTCGCCGCGATCGATTCCTGGAATCGCGATGGCGAGGATGTCGGGGCGGCCGCCGACCGGGCCCGCCTTGCCGCGGTTCGCGCCGACCGCGCGGCCTCTGCCGCCCGCTATTTCGCCGATCATGCCGAGGATTGGGACGCGATCCGATCGCTCCATGTCCCGGAGAGCGCGGTCGAGCAACGCATCCTTGCGATGCTCTCAGCTGATCCCGTCGGGCGCATGGTGGATATCGGTACCGGCACCGGCCGGATGATCGAGCTGGTCGGCGGAAAGGCGGCCTCGGCGCTGGGTATCGACCGCAGCCCCGAAATGCTGCGCCTGGCAAGGGTCAAGCTGGCCGAGGCCGGACTCGACCATGCCGAGCTTCGCCAGGGCGACATGTATGCGCTCCCGCTGGCCGACGGGTCGGCCGATCTCGTCATCCTGCATCAGGTGCTCCACTTCGCGCAGCATCCGGCCGCCGCGATTGCCGAAAGCGCGCGGCTGCTGACGTTCGGCGGGCGCCTGCTGATCGTTGATTTCGCTAGCCATGAGCTGGAGGATCTGCGTACCCGCGACGCGCATGTACGGCTCGGTTTCGCCGACGATCAGGTCGGCGGCTGGTTCCATGCCGCGGGGCTTGCCCTCGACCGGGTCGAGGAACTGGTCGGCGACGCGCTGACCGTCAAATTATGGTTGGGCGTGCGCGGCCAGCGCACCCAGTTGAAGGCAGTATCATGACATCCGTGCCCCTTAGCCAGCTTGAGGAAGCGCGCCGCGCGCTCGATACGCCGCTGTTCGCCGATGTCGCGGGCGATGCGGCCGTGTCGTTCGAATTCTTCCCGCCGAAAACCGAGAAGATGGAAGAGACGCTGTGGCAGTCGATCCAGACCCTGGCGCCGCTCAAGCCGCGCTTCGTCTCGGTCACGTATGGCGCGGGCGGCTCGACCCGCGAGCGGACCCATAACACCGTCGCCCGCATCGCGAAGGAGACCGATATTCCGGCCGCCGCGCACCTGACCTGCGTCGAGGCGTCCAGGGCCGAGATCGAGGAGGTCGTCCGCGCCTATTGGGATGCGGGCATACGCCATATCGTCGCCCTGCGCGGCGACCCGCCGGTAGCGGGGACCAGCTTCGTTCCCCATCCCGACGGCTATCGCAATGCCGCCGCGCTGGTTGCAGGATTGAAGGGCATCCACCCGTTCGAGATTTCGGTCGCCGCCTATCCCGAATGTCATCCTGATTCGGAGAGCCCCGAAAGCGATCTTGCCAATCTGAAGGCCAAGTTCGACGCCGGGGCGACCCGCGCGATCACCCAGTTCTTTTTCTCACCCGAACATTATTTCCGTTTCTGCGACAAGGTGCGCGCGGCCGGCATCGATGCGGAGATCGTGCCGGGCATCATGCCCGTTTCCAATTTCGCCGCGACCAAGAGGATGGCGGCGATGTGCAACACCGAAGTGCCCGCCTGGATGGCCCGGTTGTTCGAGGGGCTCGACGATCATCCCGCCGCGCGTCAGCTGGTCGCCGCGACGATCGCGGCCGAGATGTGCCGCCGCCTATATGCCGGCGGGGTCCGGCAGTTTCATTTCTACACGCTCAATCGCGCCGAGCTG
The DNA here is from genome assembly GCA_947085315.1 of uncultured Sphingomonas sp. GTDB lineage: Bacteria > Pseudomonadota > Alphaproteobacteria > Sphingomonadales > Sphingomonadaceae > Rhizorhabdus. Next base: position 12,321 of record CAMTVW010000027.1, read on the forward strand.
TCCTTCGCGATCTGCCACCTGCTGGGGCTGCGCGCCGAGACAAAGGTGCTGGAGAATGCCGCATGACCCTTCATAAATCCGAAGCCGCGATCCGCTTCCGCGAACAGGCGAAGCAGCGCATCCTGATCACCGATGGCGCGTTCGGGACGATGATCCAGAGCTACAAGCTCCAGGAGGCCGACTATCGCGGCAGCTATGATCTGCCGAGCGACCAGAAGGGTAATAACGACCTTCTGGTGCTGACCCGCCCCGATGTGATCGACGCGATCACGCGTCAGTATCTCGACGCCGGGTCGGACATCGTCTCGACCAATACCTTCAACGCCAACATCATCAGCCAGGGCGATTATGACGCGGTCCATCTGGTCCGCGACATGAACCTCGCCGCCGCGCGGATCGCGCGCAAGGCCGCCGACGACTATGCGGCGAAGGATGGCCGTCCGCGCTTCGTGGCGGGCGCGATCGGACCGACCAACAAGACGCTGTCGCTGTCGCCCGACGTCAACGATCCCGGCTACCGCGCGACCGATTTCGACACGATGCGCGACGTCTATCAGGATCAGACGGCGGCGCTGCTCGACGGTGGCTGTGACTTCATCCTGATCGAGACGATCTTCGACACCTTGAACGCCAAGGCAGCGATCATGGCGGTGCTCGAGGAGCAGGCGAAGCGCGGTGCCGAGATCCCGATGATGATCTCGATGACGATCACCGACATGTCGGGCCGTAACCTGTCGGGGCATTCGGTCGAGGCCTTCTGGCACGCGATCCGTCATGCCCATCCGCTGACGGTGGGGCTGAACTGCGCCTTCGGGGCCGATCTGCTGCGCCCGCATGTCCAGGTGCTGTCGGGGATCGCCGACGTGCTGGTGATGATCTACCCCAATGCCGGCCTGCCCAATGATCTCGGCGAATATGACGAGCAGCCGGCGACGACCGGCAATTTCATCCGTGACTGGGCGGACCAGGGGCTGGTCAACGTCGTCGGAGGCTGCTGTGGCTCGACCCCGGGGCACATCAAGGCGATGGCCGACGCGGTGGCGGGCAAGCCCGCACGCGAACCGCACGCCCACGACCACCGCACCCGCCTCGCCGGCCTCGATCCGATGATCATTGCGGCTTAGCTTGATCCCGCCCCTCCCGCTTGCGGAAGGGGTAAAGGGGGTGGGCTTCCGCACGCATCCCCAGCGCAACATGTCAGGTGACCGGGCACCCACCCCCGGCCCCTCCCGCACGCGGGAGGGGAGGAAGAAGAGACAGATATCGTGACCACCCCCTCCTCTGCCCAGTTCGTCAATATCGGCGAGCGCACCAACGTCACCGGATCGGCGGCGTTCAAGAAGCTCATCATGAGCGGCGACTATGCCAGGGCGGTCGAGGTCGCGCGGCAGCAGGTCGAGAACGGCGCGCAGATCATCGACGTCAACATGGACGAAGGTCTGCTCGACGCCGAATATGCGATGACCACGTTTCTCAAGCTGATGGCGGCGGAGCCCGACATCGCCCGGATCCCGGTGATGGTCGACAGCTCGAAATGGTCGGTGATCGAGGCGGGGCTCAAATGCGTCTCGGGCAAGCCGATCGTCAATTCTATCAGCATGAAGGAGGGCGAAGAAGCTTTCCTCCATCACGCCCGCAAATGCCGCGCCTATGGCGCCGCTGTGGTGGTGATGGCGTTCGACGAGGTCGGCCAGGCCGACACCAGGGAACGCAAGGTCGAGATTTGCGAGCGTGCCTATAATCTCCTCGTCGGTGACGGCTTCCCGCCCGAGGACATCATCTTCGATCCGAATATTTTCGCTGTCGCGACCGGGATCGAGGATCATGACAATTACGCCGTCGATTATATCGAAGCGTGCAGGGAAATCCGTGCGCGATGCCCGCATGCACATATCTCGGGCGGCCTGTCGAACCTCAGCTTTTCGTTTCGCGGCAATGAGCCCGTGCGCAAGGCGATGCATAGCATCTTCCTCTACCATGCGATCCCGGCGGGGATGGACATGGGGATCGTCAACGCCGGGCAGCTCGACGTTTACGACACCATCGATCCCGAACTGCGCGAGGCGTGCGAGGACGTGATTCTCAACCGCCCGGCGCGCAAGCCGGACGAGACCCCGACCGAGCGCCTTATCGCGATCGCCGAGAAGTTTCGCGGTACCGATGCGGTGGCCGAAAAGGCCGCCGAGGAATGGCGCGGCTGGGATGTCGTCAAGCGGCTCGAACATGCGCTGGTCAAAGGTATCGACGCTTATGTCGTCGAAGATACCGAAGAGGCCCGGCTGCGCTTCGATCGCCCGATCGAGGTGATCGAAGGGCCGCTGATGGACGGCATGAACGTCGTCGGCGACCTGTTCGGTTCGGGCAAGATGTTCCTGCCCCAGGTTGTGAAATCGGCGCGGGTGATGAAGAAGGCGGTCGCCTATCTCTTCCCTTTCATTGAGGCGCAGAAGGTCGCGGGATCGCGTCCCAAGGGCCGGATTATCATGGCGACGGTCAAGGGCGACGTCCATGATATCGGCAAGAACATCGTCGGCGTGGTGCTTCAGTGCAACGGCTATGAGGTGATCGACCTTGGCGTGATGGTGCCGTGGATGACGATTCTGGCCGCCGCGAACGAGAATGACGCCGACATGATCGGCCTGTCGGGCCTGATCACCCCGTCGCTCGACGAAATGGTGACCGTCGCCGCCGAGATGCAGCGCACCCAGATGACGATGCCGCTGCTGATCGGCGGGGCGACCACTTCGAAGGTCCATACCGCGCTGCGCATCGCCCCGGCCTATGCGGGGCCGGTCGTCCATGTCCTTGACGCCAGCCGGGCGGTCGGGGTCGCCTCCACCCTGCTGTCCGACACCCAGCGCGACGATTTCGTCGCCAAGACAGCGGCCGATTATGAAGCTGTCCGCAAGGCGCGTGAGAATAAGGGCCAGAACGAACTGGCGACCCTCGAAGAAGCGCGTGCCAATGCCTTCGTCGCCGATTTCGCGCTCAAACCCGATGCCCCGAAGCAGCCCGGCCGGCATGTCTTCACCGACTGGCCGATCGAAGATCTGCGCGACTATATCGACTGGACGCCTTTCTTCCGGGCCTGGGAACTGGCGGGCAACTATCCCGCGATCCTCACCGATCCGGTGGTGGGCGAAAGCGCGCGCGGCCTGTTTGAGGATGCGCAGGCGATGCTCGACACGATCATCGCCGAGAAATGGCTGACCGCGAAGGGCGTCGCCGCGCTGTGGCCGGCACACTCGGAGATCGACGAAGTGGTGGTCCAGACCGAGGCCGGCGAGGTCCGGCTCGCCTTCCTGCGCCAGCAGATCAAGAAGCGCGAGGGGCGGGCGAATATGTGCCTCGCCGATTTCGTCGACACCCGGGACGACTGGTTCGGCGGCTTCGCGGTCGGCATCCACGGCATCGATCCGCACATCGCGCGCTTCAAGGCCGACCATGACGATTATCGCGACATCCTGCTCAAGGCGCTTGCCGATCGCCTGGCGGAGGCGTTCGCCGAGCGGCTCCATCTGCATGTCCGCACGACATTATGGGGCTATGCCGAGGGCGAGCAGCTGACCAACGACGCGCTGGTCAGGGAGCAGTATCGCGGCATCCGCCCGGCCCCCGGTTATCCGGCCTGCCCCGATCATAGTCACAAGCCGATCCTGTTCGACATGCTGAAGGCGGGCGAAGCGACAGGTATCACCCTGACCGAAAGCTTCGCGATGTTGCCGACGTCGGCGGTGTCGGGTTTCTATTTCGGCCACCCCGAAGCGAGCTATTTCGGCGTCGCCCGAATCGGCCGCGATCAGCTGGAGGACTATCGCGTAAGGCGCGGCGTCGATCTGCCGACCGCCGAACGCTGGCTGCGGCCGAATCTGGATTAACGGGATTACTACCTAATATCGTCATGCCAGCACCGGCTGGCATCCATGTCTCTCGCGGCACGGGTGCCGCATGGTATGACAGAGATGGACCCCCGCCTTCGCCGGGGTGACGGTAGTGTTTATGTGGCGCTTTCTCTCAGTTCTCGGCCTGTTGGCGACGTCGGCCAATGCCGCCCCGTTCACGATCGAGCGGACGGGCGAATCCTATGCGACGCTGGCTGCCGCTGTGCTGGCAATCGGAAGCGGTGACGGCACGATTCGCGTCGCGCCCGGCCGCTACAGTGACTGCGCGGTGCAGACGGCGGGCCGGATCACCTATCGTGCCGAAAGGCCGCTGACCGCGATCTTCGATGGCGGCATCTGCGAGGGCAAGGCGGCGCTGGTGCTGCGCGGGCGCGGTGCGGTGGTCGACGGGCTCGTCTTCCAGAACTTCAGGGTAGCCGACGGTAATGGCGCGGGCATCCGCATCGAAAAGGGCCCGCTGGCCGTGACCGGCAGCCTGTTCCGCGAATCGGAGCAGGGCATATTGGGCGGCGGCGACGATCCTTCGGCCGATATCAGCATCGACCGGTCGACCTTCACCGGACTCGGCCGCTGCGACCGCGGCCTCGCCTGTGCACACTCAATCTATCTGAGCATGTTCCGATCGGTGATGGTGCGTCGCAGCCGCTTCGAGCGGGGGCGGGGTGGCCATTATGTGAAGAGCCGCGCAGGCCGGGTCGTGATCCGGGACAGCAGCTTCGACGACAGCGCGGGCCGCGCCACCAATTATATGATCGACCTGCCCGAAGGCGCTATCGGCCGGATCGAACGCAACATCTTCGTCCAGGGCAGCGACAAGGAGAATCACGCCGCCTTCATCGCGGTCGCGGCCGAGGGCAAACGCAACGGATCGGACGGGCTGATCATCGCCGACAACCGTGTCCATCGGGTCAGGGGCGCCGACTGGGGCACCGCGCTGGTCGCGGACTGGAGCGGCACGGCCAAGCGGATCGCCGGCAATCTGATCGGTCCCGGGATCGCTGAACATCTGACTGTCAGCACCGATGCACCTGGCCTTGCCAGCCGGATCAAGGGACGGCTGCTCTATTATGCCGGGCGGCTGCGTGAGCGGATCGGCGGCTGAGGTGGTCGCTATTTCGGGCAGTCGCCGCCGAGATCGAGGCACTGTCCGTCGACCGGCACGGGAGGCGTGATGCCGGCAACGGCGGCCAGGGTCGGGGCAATGTCGACCGTCTCGGCCGGGGCCGTGCGCGTTTCGCTGGGGGAGCCGGGCCACCAGAACAGGATTGGTACCTGGCGGTCATAGTCCCACGGCGTACCATGGCCCGCCACGCTGTCGCCGATCTTCCGGGGAATGCCAAAGCTGGTCCGCGCGTTGAAGACCACCGCAATATCGCCAGAGCGATCCTTGTCGTAGCTGCTGTTCAACCGCTGAAGCGTGGTTAGCGTATCGGCGGAGGTGCCGCGTGGTACGGCTGCCTCTTCGATCTGCGCGCGGGTGTAGATTTCCCTCACCTCGGGCCGTTGCTTCAGCCAGGCGATCGCGGCGTCGCGCACGCGATCCGGCAAAGCGGGGCCGGGGCCCGCGACGATCACCAGTTGCTGCGGATCGTCGCCTTCGATCGGATTGGATTTCAGATCGAGCTGTTTCCTGAGCGCGTCGTTGAGTTCCTTGACGAAACCGCGCCCGTCCAGCCGGCTCGCCTTGGGATCATGGTCATGCTCGCGCTCGGCGGCGTCGGTCGCGCCATGATCGGCGGTGAGCACGACCATCACCGGCACCTTCAGCGCCTTTACGGCAGCGAGCAGCCGGCCGATGGTCGCGTCGAGCGCGGCCTGCTGGACGCACATCTCCGCGCCGCGATTGCCGAAACGGTGGCCGACATAGTCGGTGGCTGACAGGCTGACCGCTAGGACGTCGGTATCCGGTCCCTTGCCCAGCCCTTCGCGCGCGAGCAGTTCGATCGCGAAATCTGTGACCACCGAGTCGAACAGCGGCGAAGCACGCAGCGCCTCCTGGAAGCCGGGCGTATCAAGGAACCAGGGCTTTTCGGTTACGCCAGCCGCCAGTTCGGGCGGCACCTTGCCCGACATGTCGAGTTCGCCGAACCGGTGCGGCGTGGCGATCGCGGTGCAGGCCTTGGACACCACCGGCCATAATATGGGCACCCGTGCGCTCCAGCGCGCGCGGAGTGCCGCATTGAAATCATTGGCGGGGCCAATCACCTTCTCGTCGGCGGGCCCCGCATATTTCGAAGTGACGAAGCCTGCGCCATCCGCCCACCAATAGACGCCGTCGGCAGTCTTACCGCCCATCGTGATCGCCGCGCGGTCCTTGCCCGAGACCGCGAAGGAGCGGGCACCCGGTTCGGCGGCCTTGATCCAGTCGCCGAGTGTCGTGACCCGCATATTTTGCGGTCCGCGCGCATTGGGGTCGGGCTGGTTCGGCACCGCGACGCAATAGACCATCGTGCCGAGACTCTTGTCGTACCAACTGTTCGAGACGATCCCGGTACCCGAAGGGTGGCGACCGGTCAGGATCGTCGAATGGCCCGGGCAGGTCTCGGTTGAAGCGTGGCTCTGATAACCCGACGGATAAGCGATTCCGTCAGCCAGCGTCCTGAGACCCCCGGCATAGGTCGAACGGTAGCGGTTGAAGACTTCGCTCGAAAGCTGATCGACCGAGATCGCCAGGATCAGTTTCGGCCGCGGCGGTGGAGCGGCGAGGGCGGGGGTGGCGACCAATGCGGTCAGCGCGACGGTGAGGATGGTGCGAAGCATGCGCGATGGATGCAACGATTGCATGGCATGATTATGACGAGCCATCGGCAAGCGATCAGGGCGACGTGCTGACCAGCTCGACAATGTCAAAAGCATAGGACAGCCAGCCACGCTGGCCGGCCGCTTCGATCGCGGCGGTCTTTTTGCGCTTCGCCTCGGGAAGCGACTTGGTATGTCCCCAGAAGACTTCGGTCTTGCCGTTGCCGATTTGGGCCACGATCCGCCAATAATGGGTGAAGGCGACCGATGTCGGCCCGATCGTCTTCACATAGCCATCGGGCAAAGTGGCGGTGAGATAGAGTTTCTTTTTCGCCACCGTGCCGCCCGCAAAGCTATTTCGCGACCCAGACCCGCTTGCCGCCGATCCAGGTCTCCAGCGGCCGGGCGCCGCGGAGGTCGGCGATGCCCGCGGTGAAGATGTCGCGGTCGAGGATCAGGAAATCGGCCATGCGGCCGGGCGCCAATGTGCCGATACGCTCCTCGGCGAAGCCGGCAAAGGCGGCGGTCTCGGTGAAGGCGCGAAACGCCTGTGGCAGCGTGATCGCCTGTTGCGGCTGCCAGCCGCCGACTGGCTGGCCGGTCGCATCCTGCCGGCTGATCGCGGCGGCGAGCGCGGGGAAGGGGTTCGGGCTCTCGACCGGATAGTCCGATCCGAATGCGAGCGGCACCTTGTTGTCGAGCATCGCCTTCCACGCATAGGCGCCGCCCAGCCGGTTCGGCCCCAGCCGCGCCTCGGCCATCGTCCGGTCCGACGTCTGGTGGACCGGCTGCATCGAGGCGATGATGCCATATTTTCCGAAACGCGGCAGATCGGCGGGATCGACCACCTGGGCATGTTCGATCCGCCAGCGCCGGTCGCCCTTATAGGTTGCGGCCAGCTCGTCGATCGCGTCGAGCGCCTGTGCATTGGCGGCGTCGCCGATCGCATGGAGCGCGGTCTGGAACCCGTCCATCGCCGCGCGGCTCATCAGGTTGCGGAGCTTGGCGTCCTCCAGGAACTGAAGCCCGCGCTGGCCCCTGGCGTCGGCATAGGGGGCCTTCAGCCATGCTCCGCGCGAGCCGAGCGCGCCATCGGCATAGAGCTTGACCCCGACCATGCGCAGCCGCCCGTCATAGAGCCAGGGCGTCGGCCCGGTCCCCGCGATCGATAGCAGCGCCGGCATGCCGCCCGCATAAGAGATGATCCGTACCCGTAGCCGGCCGACATCGCCCGCGCGGCGCATCGCCTGCCATTCGTCGATGCTCGTTCCCATGTCGGCGGTCGCGGTGATGCCATAGCCGAGCAGGATATCCTGCGCCTTGGCGAGCATCGCGTCGCGGTCGCGCGGCAGCACCGGCGGCACCGCGTCGAGGATCAGCTTTTGCGCAGCATCGACGAACACGCCGGTCGGATTGCCCTTCGCGTCGCGCTCGATCCGCCCGCCGGCTGGATCCTTCGTTGCCGCGGTGATCCCCGCCGCTGCCATCGCGGCGCCATTGGCCCAGACCGCATGGCCATCGACCCGGTCGAGTGCCACCGGACGGCCGGCTGTGATCGCATCGATGTCCGCTGCGGTCGGAAAACGGCCCAGCCCCCATCGTTCCTGATTCCAGCCAAAGCCCCTGATCCACAGCGGAGAAGGGCGATCGGCGGCATATTTGCGCAAGGAAGCCTGAGCATCTGCGAGGTTCGCGGTCGCCGACAGGTCGAGCGTCAGCGCGGCTTCGCCGAGTGCCATGACATGGCCATGGGCGTCGATCAGCCCCGGAATGACGGTACGCCCGCGCGCGTCGAGCTTGAAGTCGAGCTTCTCGGGACGTTTGTCGTTGCGATCGAGCAGGCGCGCGACCTTGCCCTGATTGTCGATCAGCAGCCCGTTGAAACGGACCAGCTGTCCCTTGCCGTCGAATGTGTAGCCGTTTGCGTTGTCGATCAGGCCATCGGCATGGACGGGGCTGGCGATGAGGGCGAGGACCAACAATCCCCGCTTCCACTTGAGGAGAGGGGCTTTCACCCTTTTGGCAGCCTTTTCACCACCGACGATATGTCCTGTCGGCCGCAGCCCAGCGCCTGGGCGTCGGCGTAGAACTGGTCGGCGAGCGCGGCGAAGGGGAGGGACGCGCCATTGGCTCGCGCCTCCTCGATCGCGATGCCGAGATCCTTGCGCATCCAGTCGACCGCGAAGCCGAAGTCGAAGCTGTCCTCGCTCATCGTCTTCCAGCGGTTGACCATATACCAGCTGGCGCCGGCGCCACCCGACACCGCCTCGAACACCTTGTCGAGATCGAGGTCGGCGTTCTGGGCGAAGCGCAGCGCTTCGGCCGCGCTCTGCATCGCGCCGACGATACAGATTTGATTGACCATCTTGGTGGTCTGCCCCGCGCCCGCCCCGCCAATATGGACGATCCGCGACGAATAGGCCTCCATCAGCGGGATCGCAGCGGCGACAGCCTTGTCCGCGCCGCCGCACATTATCGCCAGCGTGCCTGCCTCGGCACCCGACTGGCCGCCCGAAACCGGCGCGTCGACGACCAGCAGCCCTCGATCGCGACCCTCGACCGCGAGTTGGCGGGCGATCTTTGCCGAAGCGGTGGTATGGTCGACGAACAGCGCGCCCTTCTTCATCGCCGCGAAGCAGCCGTCCTTGCGCAGCGTCACCGCCTCCAGGTCGCCATCGGCGCCGACGCAGGAGAAGACCGCGTCGGCACCTTCGGCGGCGGCGGCCGGGGTCGGTGCGGCGCGGCCACCATGCCGCTCGACCCAGGCATCGGCGCGCTGGCGGGTGCGGTTATAGACGGTGACATCATGGCCTGCGGCCGCAAGATGCCGCGCGATGGGGGCGCCCATCGCGCCCAGCCCGAGGAAGGTCACATTTGCCATACAACCTCGCATAAGATGGATTTTCGGGCGGCGCTAGGACTCTGCCGACTATTCCGCACGACCTTGATCGCTTCAGGCGGAAGCCGCCGGAAGCGCATAGCGCTTCCACCTTTGACGATAAGGCTCTATGTCGCGCGCACTATGGCTAGCGTGCACAAGAAGACCGGCGCCGAGGGCGTCCCCGTGACCATCGATGACGTCCGCGCGGCGCATGCGCGGATCGCGCCGTCGATCGTCCGTACTCCGATCCTCAAGAGCCGCACGCTCAGCGAGATTACCGGCGCCAATGTCTGGCTGAAATTCGAAAATCTCCAGTTCACCGCTGCCTATAAGGAGCGCGGCGCACTCAACAAGCTGATGCTGCTCACCGAGGAACAGCGCGCGCGCGGCGTGATCGCGGCGTCGGCGGGCAATCACGCGCAAGGCCTGGCCTATCATGGCCGGCGGCTGGGCATTCCGGTCACTATCGTGATGCCCAAACCCACGCCGACCGTGAAGGTCCAGCAGACCGAGGGGCATGGCGCGCGCGTCATCCTGGAGGGGGAGGGCTTCGACGATGCCTATACGGCCGCCCGCACGCTGGAGGCCAAGGAAGGGCTGACCTTCGTACATCCGTTCGACGATGTCGACGTGATCGCCGGCCAGGGAACCGTCGCGCTTGAAATGCTCGAGGACGCGCCGGAGATTGACACGCTGATCGTGCCGATCGGCGGCGGCGGGCTGATCTCCGGATCGGCCGTGGTCGCGCGCGCGGCGGGCAAGCCGATACAGGTGCTCGGCGTCCAGGCCGAGCTTTACCCCTCGATGTACGCCAAGATGAAGGGGCTCATGCTCCCCTGCGACGGCGACACGCTGGCCGAGGGCATCGCGGTCAAACACCCCGGTACGATCACCGCCGAGATCGTCCGAGCGCTGGTCGACGACATCGTGCTGGTCGCCGAGCGCGAGCTGGAAACAGCGGTGTCGATGCTGCTTCAGATCGAGAAGACCGTGGTCGAGGGTGCTGGTGCTGCCGGCCTTGCGGCGTTGCGTGCCCACCCCAAGCTGTTTCGCGATCGTAACGTCGGGGTGATCCTGTGCGGTGGCAATATCGATACAAGGCTGCTGGCGAACGTGCTGCTGCGCGATCTTGCCCGCTCGGGCCGCCTCGCCCGCCTGAGCATCCGTCTTCAGGACCGACCCGGCGCGCTGTTTCACGTCGCGCGGGTGTTCGACGAGCAGTCGGTCAACATCATCGAGGTCTATCACCAGCGCGTGTTCACCACGCTGCCTGCCAAGGGCCTGATCGCCGAGATCGAGTGCGAGACACGCGACGCCGCGCATCTCGACCGGCTCCTGCAGGCCCTGCGGCACGAGGGCTATGAGGTCACGCCAATCGAAGCGGCGTGAGGGTGCTACTAAAGCCTGAAAAGAATCAAGGTTAATGCTCTTTTCATGACGTTGATGCGTAGGCATAGTCATGGACAGTCGATCGGCATTCATTTTGTGATGGGGCAGGCTTTCGGATGACGGCGCAGTTTCGCTTTCCGCGCTTCTTCGTGACGACCCCCGGCCCGTGCCCTTATCTCGCGGGCCGTACCGAACGTAAGGTCTTCACCGAGCTCGCCGGCCCCAACGCTTCCGAACTCAACGATGCGCTCGGCCGGATCGGTTTCCGCCGCAGCCAGGGCGTCGCCTATCGTCCCACCTGTGTCGATTGCCAGGCCTGTGTCTCGGTCCGGGTCGTCGCGCCCGAGTTCAGGCCCAATGCCAGCCAGCGCAAGCTGATCCGCCGCCACGGCGATCTCGACATCAGCATCTGCAAGCCCTGGACCACCGAGGAGCAGTTCGCGCTGCTCCGCCGCTATCTGAAGACGCGGCATCCGGGCGGCGGCATGGCGCAGATGGACGAGCTCGACTTTGCCGACATGGTCGAACAGACGCCGGTAAAGACGCAGATCATCGAATATCGCGAGCCCGCTCAGAATGGCCGACCGGGCAAGCTGATCGGCGCCTGCCTGACCGACGCGCAGTCGGACGGATTGTCGATGGTCTACAGCTTCTTCGAAACCGAGGCTGCCGATCGGCCCGGCCTGGGCACCTATATCATCCTCGATCATATCCGGCGCGCGGCGGAGACCGGCCTGCCCTATGTCTATCTTGGCTATTGGGTCGAGGGTTCGGCGCGGATGCAGTACAAGACCCGCTTCCAGCCGCTAGAGCGACTTTCGGCCGGCGGCTGGCACCGGTTCGAGGCGCCCGCGATCGAACCGCAGGACAAGACCAGCGCCTTCCCCGCGCCGTCGAAGCTGAGCCAGCTGATTTAGGCTTTGTCAGTTTAGCCCTCAAACGCCGGGCGCCGACCTCCGTCGGCTTGGCTTCCTCGCATAAGCTCGGGCGGCCGTTCGGCCTTGTGGGACGCTTCGCGCCCCGACGCCGGGTTCAAGGTCGCCCGTGAGAGGTTCGAAGAGGCAAGCGCGAACAGCGCGTCCGAGCGATAGCGAGATGGCCAAGGCGGACGAATGTCCGCCGCCCGGCTTTGAGGGCTTCAACAGCTAAGGCGCCGGGGCGGTTACCCGCCAGATCTTGCCGCCGACATCGTCGCTCACCATCAGCCCGCCACGCTTGCCGATCGCCACCGCGACCGGTCGGCCGCGCGCCTCATCTTCGTCGGTGGAGAGGAAACCGGTCAGCACGTCGCGGGGCTTGCCCGCAGGCTTGCCATGAGAAAAGGGCACGAACACCACCCTGTAGCCCGACGCCGGGCGGCGGTTCCACGAGCCGTGCTCGGCGATGAAGGCACCGCTGGCATAATCGGGGCCGAGGATCGCGCCCGCCGCGAAGGTCAGGCCCAGCGGCGCGACATGCGGGCCCAGCGAGTAATCGGGGCGGATCACATAGGATCGCGTGTCTTCGTCGGGCTCGGGCACGCGCTTGTCGATCAGCCCGCCCCAATAATACCAGGGCCAGCCATAGAAGCCGCCGAACTGCACCTCGGTCAGATAATCGGGCACCATGTCGGATCCGAGCATGTCGCGCTCGTTGACGGTCGTCCACAGGTCGCCGGTGACCGGCTCGAAGGCGAGGCCGTTGGGATTGCGCAGGCCATAGGCGAAGATGCGCTCCTTGCCCGACGGGAGCTCGATCTGGAGGATCGCGGCGCGGCGCTCCTCCTTGTCCATGCCGCCCTCGGCGATGTTCGATGCGGAACCGACCGAGACATAGACCGACTTGCCATCGGGCGCGATCAGCAGGTTGCGCGCCCAGTGGTTCTGGCCGCCAGGCAGTTTTGCGATCACCACCGGCTTGGCGTCGATCTTTGTCTGACCAGGGGTGAACGGAACGCGGACGAGCGCATCAGTGTTTGCGATGTAAAGCTGACCGTCGCGATAGCCCATGCCGCTCGGCGAGTTGAGCCCGGTGATCAGCACGGTCTTCAACTCTGCCTTGCCGTCACCATCGGCATCGCGCAGCAGGACGATGCGGTTTGCCGATGGAGCTCCGGCTCCGGCACGCGCCATCATCTTCTTCATCACGAAGCCCTGGATACCGCCCCCGCCATTGGCGTCGGTGCGCGGCGGGGAATTGCTTTCGCTGACCAGTAGGTCGCCGTTCGGCAGGACATGAATCCAGCGCGGATGATTCAGGCCCTCGGCGAAGACAGCGACCGACAGGCCCTTGGCGGCAACGGGCTTCTCGCCGGCCTTCCAGCCCACCGCCCTGGCGACGTTGAGCGTGGGGATCAATGTTTCCCTGGGTTCGGCGTTCTGAATCTGCGGCTGCGTCCCGACCAGGGTGGTGATGTCGACCTTTGCCTCCTCATGCGTGGCGAGGAAGTATATCGCGGCCGCCGCAGCAAGCAGCAGGAGGAAAGGCAGGGCGATGAGGAGCTTCTTCTTGGTCGTCATCAGGCCTCTCACGTGCAGCTATATATATATCATAACGCGCGACGCGGACTTTGTTTATCCGGTCTTTGTCGGATCGCGTGTGCTTTCTACTCGTCGGTGGGCTCGGGCGCGATCGGGGGATGGAGCAGCATGTGCTTGACCCGCCGTTCGTCGGCGTCGGAGATTTCGAGCCGCCAGCCGCTCGGATGCTCGACGATCTGGCCGGGAAGCGGCACATGTCCCGCCAGCGCGGAGGCGAGGCCGCCGAGCGTCTCGACATCGTCATCGATCTCGGCGAGGCGAGGGTCGATCAGCCGGGCGACGTCCGCAAGCTCGGCGCGCGCGTCGGCCGACCAGATCGAATCGCCGAGCGGCACCAGCAATTCCTCTTCCGCTTCGTCATGCTCATCTTCGATATCGCCGACGATCTCCTCGACGAGATCCTCGATCGTCACCAGCCCGTCGGTGCCGCTATATTCGTTGAGGACGATCGCGAGGTGGGTGCGCGTCTCGCGCATCTCGGCGAGCAGGTCGATGATCCGCATCGACGAGGGGACGTAGCGGGGCTGGCGAATCAGCGGGGTGATGGTTTCGGGTCTCGGCGCATCGGTCGCGATGATCCGAAACACATCCTTCACATGGACCATGCCGACGACATGGTCGAGATCGTCGGCATAGACCGGCAGGCGGCTATGCTCGGCCTCGGCGAAGCGCGCGACGAGATCGTCGAAACCGATCGTCTCAGGCACCGCGATGATGTCGCCGCGCGGCACGCCGATGTCACCGACATTGCGCTCGCCGAAGTGAAGGATGTTGCGGAGCATCTCGCGCTCCGCGGAGGAGAGGTCGTCACCCTCGCCGGCCTCACCCTCATGCTCCTCGATGACTTCCTCGATCTGGTCGCGCAGGCTGGGCTCTTGCTCGGGCACAAAGAGCGAGCGCAACCCGCGCCACCATCGTCCGCCGCCATCTGCGGCGCTGCTACTACTGTCGTCGGGCATAGTCTTTCTTGGGTGCCATTCTCGTTGAGGGTGAAATCGCTAACCGAAATGATGGCCCTTGAGCAACGACGTTCTGAGAATGCTTCTCTATGCGGGCAGCGACATTCGGCCAGGCGCCGCGCTCAACTCTCGGTTATCACATAGGGATCGGCGATGCCGAGCGTCGCCAGTGCGGCGCGCTCCAGATCCTCCATCGCCTCGGCCTCGACATCGTCGATATGGTCGAAACCGATCAGATGGAGCGTGCCATGGACGATCAGGTGCGTCGCGTGCTCGGCGGTGGTCACACCTTTTTCGGCGGCCTCGCGCTCGCACACGCCCAGCGCAAGGATGATGTCGCCCAGCAGCACTTCACCGTCGTCGCTATTGTCGAGCGATCCGAGCAGGTCGGGCTGAACCATCGGAAAGCTCAGCACATTGGTGGGCTTGTCCTTGTCGCGATATTGGCGGTTGAGCGCCTGTACCTCGTCATCGTCGGTCAGCCGCACCGAGATTTCGGCGGTGTAAGCCGTCGTCAGCATCTCGGCGAAAGGGCTGATCCGCAGCGCGGCAGCCACCGCCTCGGTTGCCAGCGCTTCCCAATCGATGTCGCTGGACCAGCCCGACTCGTTCTGAACCGCTACCTCGATCATGGGCAAGCACACCAGATCCTCCCCATCGTGGATGGGGAGGGGGACCAGCGAAGCTGGTGGAGGGGTTTTGCAGGAGCCGGAATGTTGCGCTGACCCCTCCACCATCCTGCGGACGGTCCCCCTCCCCGTGCGAGCATGGGGAGGATCTTGGGGAGGCTAGGCATCGTCGGGACCTTCATAGGCCTGCACGATACGGCCGACGATCGGATGACGGACGACATCGGCCGCGCCGAAGCGGATCGTCGCGATGCCCTCGATCCCCTCGAGTTTGGTGACGGCGTCGGCCAGGCCGGACTTGCCGATATCGGGCAAGTCGATCTGACGCGGATCGCCGCACACCACCATCCGGCTGTTCTGGCCGAAGCGGGTGAGGAACATCTTCATCTGCGCGGGCGTGGTGTTCTGCGCCTCGTCGAGGATGACGAAGGCGTCGCCCAGCGTGCGGCCGCGCATGAAGGCGATCGGCGCGATCTCGATCTCGCCGCTGGCGATCCGCCGCTCGACCTGTTCGGTCGGCAGCATGTCATAGAGCGCGTCGTAGAGCGGGCGGAGATAGGGATCGACCTTCTCCTTCATGTCGCCGGGCAGGAAGCCCAGTCGCTCGCCAGCCTCGACCGCCGGGCGCGACAGGATCAGCCGGTCGACAGTGCCCTGGATCAGCTGCTGAACCGCCTGCGCAACCGCCAGATAGGTCTTGCCGGTACCCGCCGGGCCGAGCGCGAAGATGATGTCGGCGCGGTTGAGCGCATCCATATATTTGATCTGGGTGGCCGAGCGCGGGACGATCGTCTTCTTGCGGGTGCGAATCATCACCTTGGGCGGATCGGAGACATCGGTGCGGATGATGCCTTCAAGGGTCGGCTCGGACGACATCGCGATCACCGCCTCTACCGCGCCGCTGTCGATATCCTGTCCCTGGACGATCCGGTTGTAGAGGCCGGTCAGCACCTCGCGGGCACGCCCTGCCGATTCCGCTTCGCCCTCGATCTGAAGCTTGTTGCCCCTCGCCGCGATATAAACCCCGAGCCGGTTCTCGATCGCTACCAGATTCTGATCAAATTCGCCGAACAGGCGCCCGAGCAGCTGGGGTTTGTCGAAGAGGATCTCTAACCGGGCGCGATCTCCGGCCTGCGCGGGAACTGGCTTGCGCGACATAAGGGGTGGCGGCTTCCTTTCCACATTCGCCCCGGGCATGAGGCCCGGACAGAACGATCCTACGCGCATTTGAACCCATGCGAAGGGCAAAAGCGGAGGAGCCTCGAACTTATCCACCGCAGATGTGGCAGATGGGTGACGCCATGACTGGTTTCAGCGAAGCTGAAACGGCGCCGCACTCAGCGTCAGCGGAGCCAATCTAGAGTTTGTTCCACTGACGTGGAATCGCGGTGCCGGCCCGCTCCCCCGCCCAACCTCCCGATATATTACGCTGGATCGGGAGGTTGGGCGGGGGAGCGGGCCGG
>CAMTVW010000028.1:0-102005 GCA_947085315.1 uncultured Sphingomonas sp.
GCCCTCACCGGCGATGTAGCGGGAGCGGATGCCGGTACGCTCGACGATCCACTCGTCGGACGTATCGACGGTTTCGGCGAGTTCAGCGTTGGAGACGCAGCGCACCGGCAGGGCGGACCCTGTACCGGCGATCACCGCGCGGCGGACTGTGGCGGGCACGCTCATGCCGCAGCCACGCCGGAACCGTTGGCGACATGCCGGCGGATGTTTTCGAGATCTTCCGCGATCCGGCGGGTCAGGTCGTTGCCGACCAGTTTGGCCGCCACGCCGACCGCGTTCGCAACGCCCTGCGCAGTGGCGCCGCCATGGCTTTTCACCACGATGCCGTTGAGGCCGAGGAAGACTGCACCGTTATGATTGTTCGGATCGAGATGCACTTTCAGCAGATGCATGGCGGGCTTGGAGATGAAGAAACCGGCTTTGGAACGCAGCGAGCTGGTGAAGGCGCGGCGCAGCAGGTCGCTGACGAAGCGGGCGGTGCCCTCCATCGTCTTCAGCGCGATGTTACCGGAAAAACCGTCGGTGACGACCACGTCCGCCTCGCCCCGGCCAAGCCGGTCGGCCTCGATGAAACCATCGAAATTCATCCGCAGATAATCGGCGGCGCGCAGTTGGGCGGCGGCGTCCTTCAATTCGTCGGTGCCCTTCAGCTCTTCCGTGCCGATGTTGAGCAGGCGGACGCGCGGCGACGCGATCCCGAGCGCGAGCCGCGAATAGGCCGCGCCCATCACCGCGAACTCTACCAGGTTGCGCGCGTCGCAATCGGTATTGGCGCCGAGATCGAGCATCACCAGGTCATTGTCGCCCAGGGTCGGCATTAGCGCGGCGAGCGCCGGCCGGTCGATCCCGTGCATCGTGCGCAGCGACAGCTTGGCGATCGCCATCAGCGCGCCGGTATTGCCCGCCGACAGCGCGGCGGCCGCTTCCCCCGCCTTCACGGCGAGGATCGCGGCGCCCATCGAACTGGTCTTGGTGCGGCGGATCGCCTGGCTAGGCTTGTCGTCGCCAGTGATGACGTCGTCGCAATGGACGACGCGCACATCGGCAAGCGCGGGAAAGCGGCGAAGCTCTGCCCGAATCGCAGCTTGATCGCCGAACAGGATGAAACGCAGGGTCGGATCCCGCTCACGGGCGATCGCGGCACCGGCGACAACCGCCGCCGGCCCGCCGTCACCGCCCATCGCGTCAATGGCGATTCGCGGTGCCTCGTCCACGCGCATACCCTCGGTTGGCCTTTCGATCAGGCCTCGACGGAAAGAATCTCGCGGCCATTATAATGGCCGCAAGCATTGCACAGATTGTGCGGGCGCTTCAGTTCGCCACAGTTCGGGCACTCCTGAAAGGCCTCGACGCTCAGCGAATCATGGCTGCGACGCATATTGCGCTTGGAGGGCGAGGTCTTTCTCTTCGGGACGGCCATGTCGGCACCTATTCCTAGCTAATTAAATAAATAAAGCGACGAACGCCCGTCACCATTCGGCCGGGCTCGCCGCGAGCGCGCGACCTATAGCGATTTCGCTCCGCGTTGCAAGTATCGGTGCGACCTGCCAATCTTTCCCGTTCAAATCGCATGGAGGGGGTAAATATGATCCTGCCTATCACACTGACGATCGCCGGGGCGGCCGCGATAGTAAACCTTTGGCTCGCCATCCGGATCGCGACGCTACGGGTGAAATCCAAGGTGCTGATCGGTGACGGCGGCAATGTGCACCTTATCGCCCGCATGCGCGCGCAACTCAACTTTGTCGAATATACGCCCTTCGTGCTGATCCTGATCGCGCTGATCGAACTGGCCGAAGGCAGCCACACCTGGCTTTGGGCGACAGGCATTATCTATATCATCGGCCGCATCCTCCACCCGTTCGGCCTCGACAAACCGACCGCGAACCCGCTGCGCGGGGCGGGCATCATGACCACCTTCATCGTGTTGATCGGCCTTGCCGGCTATGCGCTGAGCATTACCTACACCACCCGCAACGGCCTTGTCGGCATGGCGGGCGGCATCACCGCCACGCACTGACCGCACTATAAGGCGCGCGCTGCCCGCCGCGCCGGGCGTCAGGGACGCTTGTCCGACAATGGTCCGCCATCGCCTTCCTCTTCCAGCAGGACGGCTGATGCGCCGCTGGCGGACAGGCGGACCTGATTGCCCTCAACGGCGGCCACCAGACCGCCCGCGATATAGTGGTGATGATCGGCATGGGAGCCGCTGTCGGCCTTCGTCATCTTGATGCGATCGCCATCGACCTTGTCGACGGTTCCGACATGGACGCCGTCCGCGCCGATGATATCCATATGCTCGGTGATCTGGCTGAGGTCTGTCATCGCTGTTCTCCTATCGCCGTGGGGAACGCGCAAAATGGGCAGGCGGGTCCGCGACGTCGCTATCCCGCGCGCAGCAACGCCACCGCCGCATCGCGCTTGAACAGATAGAGCGCGGTCCGCGCCGCCTGTCCGCGTTCGCTGTCCAATCCGCCGTCGCGATCGACGAGCAGCCGGGCGTCCTGGGTCGCGGTTTCGATCAGCGCGGCGGTGCGCTCCGGGCCGGCGAGGCGGAATTCCGCCTCCCCCGACTGGCGCGTGCCCAACATCTCGCCCGCACCGCGCAGGCGCAGATCCTCCTCGGCGATGCGGAAGCCGTCATTGGTCTCGCGCATCAGCGCGAGGCGCGCACGCGAGGTTTCCGACAGCGCGTTGCCGCGCAGCAGCAGGCAGGTCGACTGCTGGTCGCCGCGGCCGACGCGGCCGCGCAGCTGGTGGAGCTGGGCGAGACCGAAGCGGTCGGCGCCCTCGATGATCATCAGCGTCGCGTTGGGCACGTCGACCCCGACCTCGATCACCGTGGTCGCGACGAGCACGCCGAGCCGCCCGGCCTGGAACTCGGCCATCACTGCGTCCTTCTCGGGGCCCTTCATCCGGCCGTGGACGACGCCGACCTTGTCGCCGAACAATTGCCGCAGGCTTTCCGCCCGGCTCTCGGCGGCGGCGAGGTCGGACTGTTCGCTCTCCTCGACCAGCGGGCAGACCCAATAGGCCTGGCCGCCCTTTGCCATGTGCCGCCCGAGCGCGCCGGCAATCTCGTCGAGGCGTTCGCCCGCGATCACGCGCGTCTCGATCGGCTGGCGGCCCGGCGGCATTTCGTCCAATCGGCTGACGTCCATCTCGCCATAGTTGGTAAGGGTGAGCGTGCGCGGGATCGGCGTGGCGGTCATCACCAGCAGATGCGGCGGTCGCTCGGCCTTGGCCTGGAGCAGCATGCGCTGCGCAACGCCGAAGCGGTGCTGTTCGTCGACCACGGCGAGCGCGAGGTTCCTGTAGCCGACCTTCTCCTGGAAGATCGCATGGGTGCCGATGAGGATGTCGATCGAACCATCGGCGAGCCCCATCAATGTCGCCTCGCGCGCCTTGCCCTTCTCGCGCCCGGTGAGGATCGCGATGTTGACGGGCAGGCCGGCAAGCGTGCGGCCGATCGTATCAAAATGCTGCCGTGCGAGGATTTCGGTGGGTGCCAGCAGCGCGCCCTGCGCCCCCGCCTCGACCGCCACCAGCAGCGCCATCGTCGCGACCAGCGTCTTGCCTGAACCGACATCGCCCTGCAGCAGCCGGGTCATCGGGGTCGGCTGGGCAAGGTCACCCTCGATCTCGGCAACCGAGCGCCGCTGCGCGCCGGTCGCCGCATAAGGCAGCTTCAGCGCATCGCGCAGCCGCCCATCACCCTTCAGCGGCGTGCCCCGGCGGCGGCGCGACGAGGCGCGGACAAGCATCAGCGCCAACTGGTTCGCGAACAGTTCGTCATAGGCGAGCCGCGCGCGCGCCATCTCATCGTGCGGATCGGCGTGGATGCGGATGATCGCATCATGCCAGCCGGGCCAGCCGCGCGCCTCGGCCAGGCTGGGTTCGATCCATTCGGGCAGGATCGGTGCCCGCGCGATGCCCTGTTCGACCAGCTGGCACAGGCGGCGCGAGGTCAGCCCCTCGGATAGCGGATAGACGCTTTCGCGGTTCGGCAGATCGACCGCCTCGGCGGGCGGCAGCACATGGTCGGGGTGGACCATCTGCAGTTCCTGTCCATAAAGCTCCAGCTTGCCCGATATGATGCGTGGCTCGCCGATCGGCAGCAGCTTCTTCGCCCAGCCCGGATTGCCGCCGAAATAGACGAGGCTGACCTGGTTACCCGCCTGATCGGTCGCGCCGACCCGGAACGGGCCGCGGCCGCCCGAGGCCCGGTAGCTGGTCGGCACCAGCCTGATCGTGATGATCCGCCCGCTGTCGGCCATGTCGAGCATATCGACGGGCTTGCGCTCGACCGAGCCGGTCGGGAGATGGAACAGCAGGTCGACCACCCGCTCGAGCCGCAATTTCCTGAGCGGCTTGGCAAGCGTCGGCCCGACACCCTTCAGCGCCTCCACCTCGGCGAACAACGGATTGAGAATATCGGGACGCATGACTAGATGGCTCATACCGTTCCGCCGACAGGCTTGCCAATCGCCTGTGGGCCTATGCTGCATGGGAAAAGCATGAATCGCGAAGATCGCCTGAAACGCGTGCGTTTCCGTGCCTGGCACCGGGGCACGAGAGAGGCCGACTATATGATCGGCGGCTATTTCGACCGGCTCCATCAGGGTTGGGACGAAGAATCGCTGAACTGGTTCGAAGGGCTGCTGGGCCAGGAGGACCCCGATATATTGGGCTGGGTGCTGGGAACGATCCCGGTGCCGCCCGAATGGCAGGGCGCGATGATGGAGCGCATGCAGCGCATCGACTACGTCAATATTCCGCGGTGAGGACGTTTTCTGATCCTTCCTATCCGAAGGATGGGGAGGGGGACCGCCGCAGGCGGTGGAGGGGTCTCCACCTTGCGTCGGCCACCGCGGCCTGAAGCGTCGATTACCCCTCCACCGGCTTCGCCGGTCCCCCTCCCCATGCTGCGCATAGGGAGGATCTTGAAACCAACTGGATGTGTTCCTCGCCCCCATGACCGATCTTCAACGCATCCTCAAATCCGGCGAACCGCTGACCCTCGCTCGCGTCCCGCCCGGGTTCCAGCCCTGGCTGCTCGCCGATCTTGCCCGCGCGGCGGCGGCCAGGGCCGGGCGGCTGGTCTTCGTCGCACCCGACGACCAGGCGATGCACGCCGTCGCCGATGCCGCGCATTATTTCGCCCCCGAACTGTCGGTGCTGCTGTTCCCCGCCTGGGACTGCCTGCCCTATGACCGTGCGAGCCCGGCGCTGCGCGCGACGTCGGACCGTCTGGCAACGCTTCATGCGCTGCAGACCCCGGCCAAGGGGCCGATGCTGGTGGCGACCACGGTCAATGCGATCACCCAGCGGGTGCTCACCCCCTTCCGCATCCGCCAGCTGGTGGCTCGCCTGGCGCCCGGCGAGCGGATCGACCGCGACAAGCTTGCCGCGCTGCTCCAGGCCAATGGCTATGTCCGTACCGACACCGTCACCGATCCGGGCGAATATGCGGTGCGCGGCGGGCTGGTCGATCTCTTCCCCGCGGGCGAGCCGCACGCATTGCGCCTCGACTTCTTCGGTGACGAGATCGAGACCGTCCGCCAGTTCGATGCCGCTGATCAGCGCACGATCGGCGCGATCAATGGGTTCACCCTGCTCCCCGCTTCCGAAGCGCTGCTCGACGAGGAGAGCATCAAGCGCTTTCGCGGCCGCTACCGCGAACGCTTCGGCGCGACCGCGACCGGCGATCCGATCTACCAGGCGGTGTCCGATGGGCGGCGGCTGGCCGGAATGGACCATTGGCTGCCGCTGTTCGAGGACCGGCTGACCACCTTCTTCGATCATCTGTCGCCCGAAGACCTGATCCTGCGCGAGGGCGGATCGGCCAAGGCGGCCGAGGCGCGCTTCGAGGCGGTCACCGACTATCATGCCAACCGCGTGCGTGCGCGCAGCGCCGATCCCGGCAGCTACCGCCCGCTCGAACCCGCCGAACTCTATCTGTCGGCCGCCGAATGGGGGACGGTGATCGCCGATCGCCCCATCCATCTCGTCACCGCCTTCGCCGAGCCCGAAAGCGCGAAGGTGATCGACATGGCGGTCGATGTCGCGCGCGACTTCGCGCCCGAGCGCAACCAGGGCGTAAATATCTATGACGCCGTGGTCGAGCATGTCGAGGCGCTGGGAAAGGCGGGCAAGCGGGTGATCCTCGCCAGCTATTCGAACGGATCGCGCGAGCGTTTCGCCGGGCTGCTGAACGATCATGGACTCGACCGGCTCGCCGCCGTCGAGACCTGGCAGGAAGCGCTGGGCAAGGCCGCGCCCGCCAAGTCGCTCGGCAGCGGGATCAACATGGTCGCGCTCGCGGTGCTTCCGCTCGACCATGGCTTCACCAGCGGCGACATCGCGCTGCTCACCGAACAGGACATGCTGGGCGACCGGCTTGTCCGGCGGCAGAAGCGCAAGAAGTCGGCTGACGCCTTCCTTGCCGAGATGGCGACGCTTACCCCCGGTGATCTGGTCGTGCACATGGATCACGGCATCGGCCGCTATGAGGGATTGACCTCGATTCCGGTCGGCAAATCGCCGCACGACTGCGTCGCGCTCAGCTATGCCGGCGGCGACAAGCTCTATGTTCCGGTCGAGAATATCGACGTGCTCAGCCGTTACGGTGCCGACAGCGAGAACGCCCAGCTCGACAAGCTGGGCGGGGTCGCCTGGCAATCCCGCAAGGCGCGGATGAAGGAGCGCATCCGCGAGATCGCGGGCGAGCTGATCAAGACCGCCGCCGAGCGCGCACTGCGCCCAGCCGAAGTGATCGAGCCCGAGAGCGGCTATAATGAATTCGTCGATCGCTTCCCCTATCAGGAAACCGAGGATCAGGACCGCGCGATCGCCGAGGTGATCGAGGATCTGGCAGCGGGCAAGCCGATGGACCGGCTGGTGTGCGGCGATGTCGGCTTCGGCAAGACCGAGGTTGCGCTGCGCGCGGCCTTCGTCGCGGCGATGGCGGGGATGCAGGTGGCACTCGTCTGCCCGACCACCCTACTCGCCCGCCAGCATTACAAGAACTTCGTCGAGCGCTTCCATGGCTTCCCGGTGAATGTCGGCCATCTTTCGCGCCTTGTCACCGCGGGCGACGCACGCAAGGCAAAGGACGGGCTGGCCGACGGGTCGCTCGACATCGTCGTCGGCACCCATGCGCTGCTCGCCAAGGCGATCGATTTCAAACGGCTCGGCCTGGTGATCGTCGATGAGGAGCAGCGCTTCGGGGTCACCCACAAGGAACGGCTGAAGGCGCTCAAGACCGACGTCCACATGCTGACCCTCACCGCGACGCCGATCCCGCGCACCTTGCAGATGGCGATGTCGGGCCTGCGCGAGCTGAGCGTGATCCAGACTCCGCCGGTCGACCGGCTCGCGGTGCGGACCTATGTGGCACCGTGGGACGGGGTGGTGGTGCGCGAGGCGTTGCTGCGTGAACATTATCGCGGGGGCCAGAGCTTCCTCGTCACGCCCCGGATCAAGGATCTGCCCGACATCGAGGATTTTCTGCGCAAGGAAGTGCCCGAGGTGACCTATGTCGTCGCGCACGGCCAGATGGCGCCGAGCGAGGTCGAGGAGCGGATGTCGGCCTTCTACGACCGCAAGTTCGACATCCTCGTCTCAACGACGATCATCGAGAGCGGGCTCGACATCCCGTCCGCCAACACGCTGATCGTCAACCGCGCCGACAAATTCGGCCTGGCGCAGCTCTATCAGCTGCGCGGCCGGGTCGGCCGGTCGAAGACTCGCGCCTATGCCTATCTGACCACCGGCAACCGCACGATGACCGAGACCGCCGAGAAGCGGCTCCATATCCTCCAAAATCTCGACACACTGGGCGCGGGCTTCCAGATCGCGAGCCATGACCTCGACATTCGCGGCGCGGGCAATCTGCTCGGCGACGAGCAGTCGGGCCATATCAAGGAGGTCGGGTTCGAACTCTACCAGTCGATGCTGGAGGAGGCGATCCTGGAAGCCAAGGCGGGAGGGCTCGCTGCCGTACCGCGCGAGGCTTTCTCCCCGCAGATCAATGTCGATGCGCCGATCCTGATCCCCGACGACTATGTCCCCGATCTCGACCTGCGCATGGGCCTCTACCGCCGTCTGAACGAGGTGGAGACCCGCCAGGAGATCGAGGCCTTCGCCGCCGAGATGATCGACCGCTTCGGCAAGCTTCCCGACCCGACCCAGAACCTGCTGACCGTGATCGAGGCGAAGCTCAACTGCCGCAAGGCCTGCGTCGCCAAGCTCGACGCAGGCCCGCGCGGCGCGCTGGTCAGCTTCCACAATGACAGCTTCCCCGACCTTCCCGGGCTGCTCGGCTATGTCGATCGGCTGAAGGACAGCGCGAAGCTGCGCCCCGACAGTAAACTGGTGATCAGCCGGCCGTGGCCCGATCCGAAGGCGCGGCTGAATGGCGCGCTGCAATTGTCGCGGGGGCTGGCGAAGATATTGGCATGACCCTTAACGCCCTGCGGAAAAGGGGTTATTGCACGACCGCGACCAGAGCGCCCGTTTCGAGCATCGCTTCGAGCGTTGCCGTGTCGACCGGGGGTGAGCAGAGGAAGCCCTGATAATAGTTGCAGCCCTCGCGCGCGAGGAGCGAAAGCTGGGCCTTGGTCTCGACCCCCTCGGTGATCACCGACAGGCCGAGCGAGCGCGCCATGTCGATCACGCCACGCACGACGATCCGGTCGCGGGTCGATCCGGTGATGTCCTCGGCCAGCGTCTTGTCGATCTTCAGATAGTCGAGCGGCAATGCCTTGAGATAGGCGAGGCTGGAATAGCCCGTACCGAAATCGTCGATCGCGACGCGCAGCCCCGCGCGGCGAAGCTGGGAGAGCAGTTCGGCCGCTCCGGCGAGATCGGCGATCAATCCGCTTTCGGTCACCTCTACCGTCAGCCGGTCGCGCGGGAAGCCGGCTTCGTCGACCCGGCCGAGAAAGTCCGAGACGAAATTGGGGCGGGCGATATCGGCGGCGGTGACGTTGACCGCCATGCGCAGGCCCTGCATCGATTCGGGCCATGCAGCGGCGATCGAGAGCGCACGCTGCTGGACATGGGTCGACAGCTGGACGACGAAATCGGACCGCGCGGCAGTCGCGAACAGCGGGATCGCGCCCAGTTCGCCAAGCTGGGGATGGCGCCAGCGCGCCAGCGCCTCCACCCCCATGATCTCGCCGCTGCCGATGTCGACCTGCGGCTGGAAAAGAATGTCGATCTGGTCATGATCAAGCGCGCGGCGCAGGTCGATCTCGAGCTGGTTGCGGCGGTGCGCCTCGGCCTCGCTGTCGGCATCGAGCGCGCGGACCATCCCCGAATCGCCATGCTTGGCTGCCGCCAGCGCCGCCGAGGCGCGCTGGAACAGGACGCTCGCATCGCGCCGGCCGTCGCCGTCGGTCGCGGCAATCCCGACCCGGCATGACAGCGGGATCAGCGAATCCCCCGAGACGAAGGGCCAGGCTACACTTTCGACGAGGCGATTGGCGATCAGTTCAGCGCTGTCGGCGCTGACCGGAGGGCCGAGCGCTATCGTGAATTCGGATCCCGCCGTACGCGATATCATCGCGTTGCCCAGACCGATCCGGTCGATCATCCGCTCGATCCGGCGGGCCACGCCTTGCAGCACCGCATCGCCGGTCGGGCGGCCAAAGGCGGCGTTGACGAGCCCAAAACGCATGATGCCCAGTATCAGCAACGCACAGCGCGGTTCGGAAGCGCCCTCATCGGCGAGACGCGCATCGACCCAGCTGCGGATCTGGTCGGGCGTCGGCAGGCCGGTCAGCGCGTCATTGTCCTCGCGCTCGGCCGCTTCCTGCCGCGTCACCTCGACCCAGGCGACCACCGCGCCGCGCTCCTCGTCGAACGACAGATGGTGCGCGAGACGATCGCCATGGACGCGGCTGCGGTGCGCGAAGGCGGTGGATCGTCCGGTGGCGAGAAGACGGTCGATCGCCTCGCGGGCGACGCTGCGGCTCGGCCGGTCCATCAGCCGGAACAGCGTCGCCAGCGGCACGATCTCGCCGTCAGCGCCGATCCTGTCGGCCAGCGCCGGGCTGATCTTCACAAGCCGTTCGCCGGGTTTCCAGATCCACGCCTCCGATTCCGCCAGCCGCAACGAGGCGCGCGCCGACGCGGCGCGGTCGCCGCCGGCCAGTCGCTCGACGAACCGGTGCGCGAAGCGCACAGCTGCCTGAAGCTCGGCATCATTGAAGGGAGCGGTCAGATATTGGGTGGCGCCAGCGTCGATGAACCGATCAAGTTCGGCGCTGTCTTCGACAATCACCAGCAGCGCCGCGCCCGCCGATCTGACCGCAGCGCTCATCGCGGCACAGGCAGCCAGCGCTTCCCCGACCGCGCCGCGGGAATCGATCAGCGCGATCGCGGCGCCCGATGCAATGAAGCGGCGCTCGACGCCCTCGGCCCGTCGCGCGGCGATCACCTGGCCGCCCGCCTGCTCGACAAAGCCGGCAAGCGCATCGCGATGATGGAAAGACAGCAGGAAAAGCGGCAGCTTTGCTCTGGCGGCACCCATGTACACCGCAGCCTCGCTCACGCCCACGCCTCATGCATTGAGCCCCCTGTTACTCCATTGAAATCGCAAGGCCAATCGCAAAGCTGAGCGACGATGGCGTGAAAGGCGTTTCATCCACAGCTTCCTATGCTTGGCGCCCGCCGCCTGCTAGGATAAGACCATGACAGTTATGGAGAAGCTGCCGCATGTGAGGGAAAGGTTGCTGGCCGACGCGTTCGGGCGGCGTATCTCCTATCTGCGCCTTTCCGTAACCGATCGCTGCGACTTCCGCTGCCGCTATTGCATGTCCGAGAAGATGCAGTTTCTGCCCAAGCGCGAGATTCTGACGATCGAGGAGCTGGCAGCGCTGGCCGATGCCTTCATCGCGCGCGGTATCGACAAGATCCGGCTGACCGGGGGCGAACCGCTCGTTCGCAAGGGGATCGACACGCTCGTCCGTACGATCGGTCGCCGCATCGGTGATGGGCTTCAGGAACTGACGATCACCACCAACGGCAGCCAGCTGCGCCACCACGCTGCGATGCTGGCCGACGCCGGAGTACGGCGGATCAATGTCAGCCTCGACAGCCTCGATCCCGAACGCTTCGGGTTCATCACCCGCGGCGGCGATCTGTCGGTCGTCCTCGACGGCATCGCGGCCGCGCGCGCGGCGGGGCTGGCGATCAAGATCAACATGGTCGGCCTGAAGGATTTGAACGAGGATGAGATTGTGCCGATGCTGCGCTGGTGCGCCGGCGAAGGCCATGACCTGACCCTGATCGAGACGATGCCGCTGGGCGAAATCGAAGACGACCGGACCGATCGCTATCTGCCGCTCGACAAGGTGCGCCGCGATCTGGAGGCGCGCTTCGCCTTGCGCCCGATAGGTCACAAGACCGGGGGCCCGGCCCGCTATCTTGCCGTCGAGGAGTTGGGCGTCCGGCTGGGCATGATCACGCCGCTGACGAATAATTTCTGCGATGGCTGCAACCGCGTCCGCGTCACCGCGACCGGCCAGATCTACATGTGTCTGGGCCATGAGGATCGACTCGACCTGCGCGGCGCGCTGCGCGACGGAGATGCGGGCGAGCTTGACCTTTTGCTCGACCGGGCGATGCGGATGAAGCCCGAACGCCATGCATTCAGGATCGATCGTCCCGGTGCCGCTCCCGCCGTGTCCCGGCATATGAGCGTCACCGGCGGGTGATCGTCTGAAGGGGGCCGGGCCAGCAATGAGCGAAAAGCGGATGGCGCTCGTCGCCTCGCCCACGCCCGCCGCACAGGAAGCGGCGGTCCAGCTGCGTGCGATGTTCGAATGGCATCCGCTGGAGCGCGCCGACCTGGTCGTCGCTCTGGGCGGTGACGGCTTCATGCTGCGCACGCTGCACATGATGCTCGACCAGCACCGCATCCTGCCGGTGTTCGGGATGAATCTGGGCACCGTCGGATTCCTGATGAACGACTGGCAACCCGACCTGCTCGAGCTGCGGCTTCAGCACGCCAAGGTGATCACCGTCCTGCCGCTGAGGATGACCGCCGAGACCGTCGAGGGCCAGAAGCATATGATCCCCGCGATCAACGAGGTCTCGCTGCTCCGCGAAACCCGCGAGACCGCCAAGATCGAGGTGCTCGTAGATGGCCGCGTCGTTCTGCCCGAACTGGTTTGCGACGGCGTACTCGTGTCCAGCCCGGCGGGATCCACCGCCTATAATCTTTCGGCGCAGGGCCCGATCCTGCCGCTTGAATCCTCGCTGCTCGCGCTCACCCCGATCAGCCCGTTCCGGCCGCGGCGCTGGCGCGGTGCGATCCTGCCGAACAAGAATGCGATCTCATTTCGCGTGCTCGACGCGATCAAGCGCCCGGTGAGCGCCGTCGCCGACCAGCGCGAAGTGCGCGACGTCGCCTTCGTCAGCGTCGGCATCGACCGTACGACCCCGCTGACCCTGTTGTTCGACCCCGAGCATGCACTGGATGACCGGATCACCATGGAACAGTTCGCGGTCTGATCTGCATCGCTGAAGATATCATGATCGATATGCAACGCACTGCCCGATCGATACGGCATCGGACAAACCACCTCGTTCACGAAGCCTGGTTCGCGCGGCGCGCACGCGCGAGGCCGGGGGATGCCGACACCGGCACCGAAATCCTGCTTCAGGGCGGCTACAATATCGCACCCGACAGTATCGACCCGCACCAGCTGGATGCGACCGCAACCGGCTATGCATATGTATGAAATTATGCCCGCCTTGGGGGTTGCAACGCGAGAGAAGCCGCTGCTATAGGCGCGCCTCGCCTGTGATGCGGAAATGTTCCCCGGTAGCTCAGCGGTAGAGCGTTCGACTGTTAATCGAATGGTCGCCTGTTCGAATCAGGCCCGGGGAGCCATTTTTCTGACCGCGAATGGCGGATCCGGTACAGTTCAGACATCGGCAGAACTGCCTGCTTTCGGTGGGCGGCCCCTGCGGTCACCCATGTCGGACAGCTACGCTTCTGGCCGATGACCACGGGGGGGGGAAATGGCGCCAGATGGCTTTCCCCTGGATCGGAAAAGTGACTCCTGGAAGCGCGCTGGGCGGCGATGGCCTCGCCGCTCGCTCTCGAGCAAAACCCTGATTGCTCGGCCAGGTAGAGAGATGGGGCGAGTGACGCCAGAATTCCGCCTCGATGGGGGAGGTCCGCTATAAGTATAACAATTTACGTAATTTCTTTTGCGAAATGAGTAGGACTCGCCCGAACATTCTCCTACGGTCGCCCGCGAAGTTTGGTGACGCGGGGCGGCGTCGCGGGTGGGGTCATTGTATATGGTGCTGTGCGTTGTTCTGAAAACCGCGGGTAAGGCCGGCGCCTCGATATCGGCGCATTCGTGATCCGTTCCACCCACCGGCCGATGCTGGCCGCCGCCGTAAGCGTGCTCGCGCTGAGCACGGCGCAGGCAAGCGAGATCCCCGGCACCCCCGTCGTCGTCCGAGGCGCGGCCACCCTGTCGGTCGACGGCAGCACCACCGTCGTCACCCAGACGAGCGGCAAGGCCGTGCTGAACTGGTCGGGCCTTTCGGTGCCGGGCGGGGCAACGCTGCGCTTCGACCAGCCTGACATAAACGCCATCACGCTCAATCGGGTCGCCGGGGGCGGTGTGTCGAACATCGATGGCGTGATTTCGGCGAACGGACAGGTCTGGGTGCTCAACCCTTCGGGCATCCTTATCGGTGCGGGCGGCCGCGTGCAGACAGCGGGGTTCCTCGCGACCACGCGCGCGATTGCCGACGATGATTTCATGGCCGGCCACTATGCCTTTACCGGGCAGGGCGGCGGCGACATCGTCAATGCCGGCGAGATCAGCGTCGAGAATGGCTATGCCGTCCTCGCCGGTGGAAAGATCAACAACAGCGGCCTCGTTTCGGCCCGGCTCGGCACGGTGGCGCTGCTCGGTGGCCAGGGCTTCTCGCTCGACCTTGCCGGCGACAAGCTGCTCTCCTTCGCCATCACCGAACCGCTCGCAGTGGTCGCCTCGGACGCTGTGATCACCAACAGCGGCAGACTGGCGGCGGATGGCGGCCGCGTGATTCTGACCGTCCGCGGCGCCGCTGATGCGGCGGCGACGACGATCAACAGCGCCGGCCTCGTTCAGGCGCAATCGGTCCAGCTTCGCAACGGCGAAATCATTCTCGATGCGGGCGATGCCGCAGGTGTCACGATCTCCGGCACGCTCGATGCCTCGGGGCTGGGCGGCGGCGAAACCGGCGGCGCCGTGATCGTTTCCGGCAAGCGCATATTGCTGTCGGACGGCGCGCGGCTCGATGCCCGGGGCGCCGGTGGCGGCGGCAATATCCAGGTCGGCGGTGGCCTGCATGGCGCTGCGATCGGGGGGAGGAGCCCTGCGCTCTACGCCACGGTCGCCCGGGGCGCGTCGCTCGACGCCAGCGCGGTAAGCAGCGGCAATGGCGGCACCGTCAGCCTATGGTCGGATATCGACGACCCCTTGTCC
Organism: uncultured Sphingomonas sp.; assembly: GCA_947085315.1. GTDB lineage: Bacteria > Pseudomonadota > Alphaproteobacteria > Sphingomonadales > Sphingomonadaceae > Rhizorhabdus. Next base: position 14,505 of record CAMTVW010000028.1, read on the forward strand.
GTCACGCGAGCTGCGGGCGAATTCAGGGCCGATGGCGGATCGCTCGGCGGCAATGGCGGTACCATCGAAACATCGGGCCACCTGCTTCAGGTGGATGGCGTCACCGGGTCGGCTGCCGCCGCCAACGGCCTTGCCGGCGAATGGCTGTTCGATCCCTTCGACATCCAGATCGTCGCCACGCTCAGCGGCTCGAACGCGTCCGAGGTCCGTGCCAGCGACCTCGTCGCGCTGTTGAACAACGGCACCAACGTGACCGTCGACACCGCCAACTCGCCCGCGCAGGGCGCCAGCAGTGCCGGTGAAGGCACTATCACGCTCAACACGTCGCTCACCAAATCGGGCGGTGGTGCGACAACGCTGACGCTGCGGGCCCATAAGGATGTCATCATTCAGCCCGGCGCGAATATCGCGTCGACGAGCGGTGGCCTCAACGTCGTGATGACCGCCGACAGCAACAATGATGGCATCGGGGCCATCTATCTGGGCGGAAATATCACGACGGTCGGCGGCCAGTCCAATGGCCTTCAGGGGATAAAATACGAAGGCTATTTCAACGACAATTTCAGCTTCTTCAATAGCGCGCAGGTCCAGGCCGATACCCGGTTCAATAATCTGTTCACCTCGATAAACGCGACCACGCCGGGCCAGAATTTCGACGACACCTATTCTGTCCGCTTCATGGGATTCTTCCAGCCAAGCGTCAGCGGGCAGTATAATTTCAGAGTCGGCAGCGACGACGCCTCCTATCTTTTCCTCGGAAACCCCGGTGAAAGCGTCGCGTCGCTGGAAGGTCGAATCACCCCTCAATCGGCGGTCGCGGCGGCGCCCGGCCTGCACGGCCTTGCGTTCGGCAGCGGCAACACCACCCTGACGGCGGGGACATTATACCCGATCCTCGTCTATTTTGGCGAGAATGGCGGCGGCGATGTCGTCATCGTCGATTTCACGCCCCCGGGCGGCGCGCGTACCGACAATGGCACGGGCTTCTATTTCACCAGCCTTGGCGGTGCGGTGACACTGAATGGCAATGTCCAGCTGATCCGCGACGCGACGATCAATGCGCAGGGCAATGTCAGCTTCAATGGCAAGGTCGACAGCGCCACGACCTTCGCAGGCATCAACCCGGCCACCGACACATATGGCCTGACCGTCGCCAACCCGAACAATGCAGTCACCTTTGCCCAGGCGATCGGCTCGGCCAATCCGCTCGCCAACCTCTCGGTCACGTCGAAGGACCTGTCGACGCGATCGATCGCCGTCGCCACCAGCGGCCAGATTCAGCTCTCCGTCACCCAGGCCGGTACCGTTCTGGGCACGCTGGCGGGCGGCCGCCTGGCCAAGTCCGGCGCTGGCAAGATCGACTGGACGGTGGGAACCTCCGGCGACATCGGGATCGCCGATCTCGATCTCAACGGCGGCACGCTCAACCTGAAGAGCAGCGCGGCACTGGCATTGACGACGCCGGTCACCGTGCTGGCGAACAGCATATTGACGTTCCAGGCCGCGGGCGCCGTCCAGCTCGGGTCCGCGATCAACGGTGCCTATAATCTCGATATCGGCAGCGACAGCGCGTTGACCCTCGATGGCGCGATCGGCGTGACCAGCCGGATCTCGCGCTTGCGGGTCGGAACCCTCGGCGCGCTCACGCTCGGCGCCAATGCCGATCTCAGGACGAGCGGCGACATCCGACTGAGCGCCGCCAGCCGGTTCGTGAACAGTTCGACCAACAGCGCCGTACTGGACAGCCTGGGCGGAACCTGGCGCGTGTTCAGCGGCAACAGCGCACCGTTCGGCGGCGGCAGCCCCGACGTGGCCGGATCGCTCGCGCATGATTTCAGAACCTATGGGATCGGCTTTGCGACCACGTCCAGCCTGGCGAGCTTCAGCGCGATCGAAGGGGTCGCGTCGGTGCCGTCGCAGGGCAATGGCTATATCTATTCGCTGGCGCCGACCGTCTCGGTCAGCGCCACGGCGAACGGAAGCGTTTCGCGCGCATATGACGGCACGTCGATCATCACCCTGCCGAGCGTCACCCTGACCGGCAGCGGGGCGGTCAATGGCGATGTGATCCTTGGCGGCAGCGCCGCCAGCGGGACCTTCGACTCCCCCAATGCGGGGTCGCGAAACGTCCTGTTGAGCGGCATCGTCCTGACCGCGCAGGACAGCGGCGGAAAGCCCGTCTACGGTTATCAGCCCAGTGCCACCGTCAGCCTTGCCGGTACGATCACGCCGAAGGCGCTCACTGCGGCGCTGACGGGCGCGGTGTCGCGCATCTACGACGGCACGACGACCACGACGCTGGCCGCGAACAACTACCAACTCTCCGGGCTGCTGTCTGGCCAGAGCTTCACCGTCAACCAGACGACAGGGGCTTACGCGACCGCCAATGCCGGAACCGGCATCGTCGTCACCGCCGGTCTGGCGGCGGGCGATTTCACCGCCGGACAAAATACCCTGGCGGCCAATTATGCGTTGCCGACAACCGCTTCCGGCGCGATCGGGACCATTTCGCCGAAGCAACTCACCGCGACCCTGACCGGCGCGGTCTCGCGCGATTATGACGGCACCGCAGCCGCATCGCTGGCCTCGTCCAATTTTCAGCTCAGCGGATTGATCACCGACCAGAGCATCACCGTCAACCAGACCGCTGGCACCTATGCATCCGCGAATGTCGGCACCGGTATCACCGTCAGCGCGAGCCTCGCCAGCGGCAACTATCTGGCGGGCGCGAATACCCTGCTTGCCAATTACACTCTGCCGACGCTCGCCAGCGGCGCGATCGGAACGATTACGGCGAAGCAGTTGACCGCTTTGATCGCGGGGGTCTCGCGTGCCTATGACGGCACCACCACCGCGGCGCTGGCCGCGAACAACTATCAGCTGTCCGGGCTGGCGAGCGGCCAGAGCATCACGGTCAACCAGACCGCCGGAACCTATGCGGCCGCGAACGCCGGGTCCGAAATCGCCGTCACCGCCACATTGGCGGCAAATGATTACGCCGCCGGGGCGAATACGTCGCTGAGCAATTACCTGCTCCCGACATCGGCTTCAGGAGTCGGAACGATCGCCCCGAAGCAGCTTACCACCACGCTGACCGGCTCGGTCTCACGCGTCTATGACGGCACCACTGCCGCAGCGCTGGGTGCGGCCACCATCCAGGTCAGCGGTGCGATCGTCGGCGAGAGCGTGACCGCCAGCCAGACCGTCGGATCCTTCGCCAGCGCCGACGTCGGCACCGGTATCACCGTCAGCGCGAACCTGGTCAGCGGCGATTATACTCCCGGATCGAACACATTGCTCGCCAACTATGCGCTGCCGTCCCTGGCCAGCGGGTCGATCGGCACGATCACCGCAAAGCAGCTGGCGGTGACGCTCATGGCGGTGTCACGCAGCTATGACGGCACGACCACCGCGACGCTCGCCGCGAACAGCTATCAGCTCGCTGGACTGGTGAACGGCCAGAGCATCACGGTCGGCCAGACTGCCGGAACCTATGCGACAGCGAATGCCGGGACCGGCATCACCGTCAGTACGACACTTGCGGGCAATGATTTCGCGGCAGGGGCGAACACATCGCTAGGCAACTACCTCCTCCCGACATCGGCGTCGGGCACCGGCACGATTTCGCCCAAGCAGCTGACGACGACGCTGACCGGGACGGTCTCACGCGTCTATGACGGCACCACCGCCGCAGCGCTGGGTGCGGCCAACGTCCAGGTCGGCGGCGTCATCGCCGGCGAGAGCGTGACCGCCAGCCAGACCGTCGGATCCTTTGCCAGCGCCAATGCCGGCAGCGGCATCACCGTCAGCGCGACCCTCGCCCCCGGCGATTATACCGCCGGATCGAACACCCTGCTCGCCAATTATGCACTGCCGACGATGGCGGCCGGCGCGATCGGTACGATCACGCGGCGGCAGTTGACCGTCGCGCTGACCGGCTCCGCCACAAAAATCTATGACGGCACGGCCGCCGGGACGTTGAACCCGGGCAATTACCAGTTCGGCGGCATGGTAAGCGGCGAGGCTATCACCGCTACCCAGAGCAGCGGCACCTATGCGGCGGCGGATGCCGGCTCGGGGATCGGCGTCACCGCCAATTTGGGCGGCGGCAACTTCGTCGCCGGGTCGAACACTCTGCTGGCCAACTATCTGCTGCCGACGGTGGCGACGGGCGCGATCGGGACTATCGATCCCAGGCAGCTTGCCGTGTTCCTGACCGGCACCACCTCGCGGACCTATGACGCCACCACTGCGGCGGCACTCACCGCCGCGAATTTCCAGCTCAGCGGTGTCGTGAATGGCCAGAGCGTCACCGTCAGCCAGGCGGTCGGAAGCTATGCGACGGCCAATGCCGGCACCGGACTTACCGTCAATGCGAGCCTCGGAGGCGCCGAATATGCGGCGGGCTCGGGCACGTCGCTGACCAATTATCTGCTGCCGACGCTCGCATCGGGCGCGATCGGAACGATCACACCGAAGCAGCTCGGGATCAGTCTCATCGGCAGCGTATCGCGAATCTATGATGGCACCAGCGTAGCGACACTGGCGTCCACCAACTATGCGCTGTCGGGACTTGTCGGCAGCGAGGCCATCACCATTGCGCGGGCGAGCGGCAGCTATGCCGGCGCCAATGCAGGCACCGGCATCACAGTCACCACCACGTTGGGCACCGTCGATTTCACCCCCGGATCGGGCACCCTGCTGGCCAATTACAGCCTGCCGACGTCGGCCAGCGGGGCGGTCGGCGAGATCCGCCCCGCGCTCCTGACCTATACCGCCGACCCCGTCACCCGCCTGGCCGGCACCCGTAATCCGGCATTCAGCGGGACGGTCGGCGGCTTCATTCCAGGGGAAACGCTGAGCAACGCGACGTCGGGCACCCTGACCTTCACTTCGGACGCCGGCGATGATGCCGGTCCGCGCATCTATGCGATCAACGGCAGCGGTCTCAGCGCAACAAATTACGCGTTCGCGCAGGCCCCTGGAAATTCCACCGCACTGACCGTTCTGGCGCCCGACGAAGTCGCGCCTCCACCTCCACCTCCACCTCCACCGCCTCCACCGCCACCTCCACCACCTCCTCCTCCGCCGCCCGTCGAAGTGAGTCCGCCGCCTCCACCTCCGCCGCCGCCCGTCGAAGTGAGTCCGCCGCCTCCACCTCCGCCGCCACCGCCCGTCGAAGTGAGTCCGCCGCCTCCACCTCCGCCGCCGCCGCCCGTCGAAGTGAGTCCGCCGCCTCCACCTCCGCCGCCGCCGCCCGTCGAAGTGAGTCCGCCACCTCCACCGCCGCCGCCGCCGCCGCCGTTGCCACCGATGGCTGAGGTGATGGCTGAAGAGGCAGCGCGTTCGGTCGTCTCGACGGTTTCGTCGATCACGGTTCCGACGCCGCCGGCTCCGCCCGTTTCGGCGCCTCCGCCGGCACCCGCCCCGGCTCCGGCGCCCGCTTCGAGCCCCGCTCCCGCGAGCAGCGACTCCGGGTCGTCGGCGTCATCGTCGTCGACCGACTCGTCATCGGGCGGCTCGGAGCCGGCATCCGGTGAAGGCAGCTCCTCATCGAGCGAGAGCAGTTCGTCGTCGAGCGAAGGCGGCTCTTCGTCGGGTGATGGCGCAGCCGCATCGTCAGATGGCGGCGCACCGGCCGGTCCGGCATCCGATTCCGGCGGCGATGCCCCGGCAAGCTCTTCGGCAGCACCCGCCGCACCCGCCGGCGCTGCTCCCGCGGCCTCGGGTGGGGGCGGTGGCTCTGGCGGCGAAGTCGCGGTCGTCGCCGTCGCGCCTGCGCCGGTCGAGGCACTGGCACCATCGCCGGTGCCCGACACGCCCCCGCCGACACCTGCCGACGCCGCAGATGCCGGCGACCCGATCCTGCAGGCCGCCGCGCCCGACGGACCACCCGCGCCGGCGGCCCAGGTGCAGCGGGCGACGGCTATGCTGACGCAACTCAATCCGAACATCGCCGTCAGCGTAGACCTGCCGCCGCGCGTGCAGGGTGCGCCAGGAGTCGATGTTCGTTTCTCGCTGACCGGCGACTTTGGCTTCTGATCTATCGAGCTGCGGACCGACGTCCGCCGCGCGGCGCGGGATTGTCGATTTTGAGACTTGGGGGAATGGAATTGCGTTTTCTGGCATTGATCCTGCCGGCGTTGCTGCTGTCGGCGGCCGCCCATGCCCAGGGCGAAACGCCCGGGGCAATCGCGGCCGTGACGCTGGCGGGCGAACAATGCCGGACCCGGATCCGCGCCGACGTGAAGATCGTCGGTTCGTCGCCCGCCGACGCCGATCTCATCTGCGCCGGCAAGACGGTCGGCCGCCTGGCGCATTCGCTGGTGGCGGGCGGCGGTGGTCAGGCGGTCGCATCGCAGCCGGCGCTGTCGGCGGCGTTCGCGGGCAGCCGGGTCGCAGCGGCGATCCGGGCTGATCTCGAATGCGAAGCGGCGCATTGGCTATCGGCTCCGCAGTCGCCCGTCATCCTGTTCCCATGCCGCCAGAAGAATGACGGTTGGCCGATCCTGGTGATCGCGCGCCTTGATGGCGGACTGCTCACCATCGTCGAGGGCCCGGCATCGACCTGGCCGGTGCTGCGCAGCATGATAGGCCTGGCCGATGAAGGGCTGTCGCAAACGCAGCTCACCGCCCAGGCCCAGGGCTTCTGGGCGAAGCCCGTCGCGATGGCGAGCGCGACCGACCTGGAAGCCGTCCGAACCTTGCTGCGGACCGCTCGCGTCGCTGCAAGCCAGCTCGATTATGCAGCAGCCGAGGCCGGATTTCGTTCGGCGCTTGAACTGCAAACGCGGCTGTTCGGTGAAAATGATCCGGTCACAAACGAGATAGTGCTCGATCTGGCGCTGTCGGTGAGCAACCAGCGTCGCTTCGACGAGGCCGATGCGCTGCTGCGCCGCGCGGCTCCGATCGCCGACCGCTCGACACGGCCACCGGATCGCGCCAGATCTGCGGCCTATCAGGGGTATATAGCGGCCAATCGCGCCGACTTTGCTGCCGCGCAGGCCTTTGCGCGCGCCGCCACCAGCGGATGGCGTTCGATCGTGACCGACAGCAAGCGGGCCGACAGCGTCGCCGGCCTGCTCGACAAGGGCGAGCAGGCCTCGGCCGAAGCCGAGCTTGCCCATGCGCTGAACTTCGAAGCGGCGATGATGCTGCGCAATGACGATGCCACCGGCGCGTTCGCGAGCGCAGGCGAAGCGCTGCTGATCATCGATCGGGTCGAGGACGAACCACGCTGGTGGAAATCGGACATCCTGCTGACACTGGGAGAAATCAGCAGCGTGCAGGGCCGCCTGTCCGCCGCCGAAGCCTATCTGAAGGGCGCGCTTGCCCAGCGGCAGGCGATCTTTGGCGAAGGCCCCGGCACGCTCAAGGTACGGACGGCGCTGGGCCGCGCCTATCAGGCCGAGCAGATGAACACATCGGCGGTCATCGCCTATCGCGATGCGATCAAGGTCGCCCGCGCGCTGCCCAGGGACAGCGTCCCTTTTGCCGCCAACGACCTTGTGCCCTTCGCGGCGGCGCTGGTCGACTATGCAGCGACGATCGAGGATCCGGCGGCGAGGGCAGGGCTTTTCGCCGAGGGTTTCGATGCCTTCCAGATGGTTCGCAGCCCGCTTGCCGATCGTTCCGCCGCGCTGGCTTCGGCCCGCCTCTCCGCAGACACGCCCGAACTCGCCGCACTGATCCGCCGCCTCGAGGCGGCGACCCGCGATCAGGGCGCGGCGCGGCTGCGGCTGGGGCAGGAGCAGTCGCTCAACGCCCAGGAGCGCAGCGGCCAGGTCGAAGAGCAGCTCAGCAAGGAGATCGCAAATCAGGGCCGCAGCATAGCCGTCGCCCGGCAGGACATCGCGCGCCGCTTCCCAGCCTTTGGACAACTGGCCGAACCCAGATTGCCGACGCTCGATGCGGTCCGGTCGCGCCTTCAGGCAAAGGAGGGACTGGTCACCTTCCTGATCGGCCGCGAGCGTTCCTTCGTCGAACTGGTGCGCCGCGACGGTGTCGTCATAGCGCCGGTCCCTGCGGGTGCCGCAGCGCTGCAGGCGGCGGTTCTGCGGTTACGCAAGGGTCTCGAAGTTCAGGGAAGCTCGGTCAACGACTTCGACCTCGAAGGCGCCCACCAGCTTTTCTCGGATCTGTTCGGCGGCATTCAGAAGGAGCTGGCGGAGATCGACCGGCTGATCGTGGTACCTGTCGGTCCGCTGTCGAGCCTGCCGTTCAGCGTCCTGGTGACCCGTCCCCAGTATGGGTCCGATTATCGCAAGGCGAGCTGGCTGGTGCAGGCCAAGGCGCTGACCCATATTCCGTCGCTGACCGCCTTTGTCAGCCTGCGGTCGACCCGACTGGTGGGCAATCAGCCACGCCTGATGATGGCGATGGGTAATCCCGTGCTCGGCCCGGTGCAGTCGGGGTCGGGTCAGCGCCTTTCGATGGCCGCCTTCACGGGCAGCTGCCTTTCGGGCGGTGTGACGCCCCCGCAATTGCTCCGATCGCTCGCGTCGCTGCCCGACACTGCCGGCGAAATCAACAGCGTCGCGCGGTCGCTCAGATCCTCGAACATCACCATCAGGCTTGGCCAGGATGCGAGCGAGGCTACCCTGAGAGGTGAGACCCTGGCCGACTACCGGATCCTCTATTTCGCGACGCACGGCCTGCTTCCCGGCGAATTGCGGTGCCAGTCCGAACCGGGCCTGGTGCTGACGCCCCCTGCCGCTCCGGCGGCATCGCACGAGAACGACGGGCTGCTCGATTCGAGCGAAATTTCGAAGCTGTCGATCAGTGCCGACCTGGTCGTTCTGTCGGCCTGCAATACGGCGGCGGCCGGCGACAATCTCGGCGGCGAATCGCTGTCGGGGCTCGCCGCTTCCTTCTTCCATGCCGGCGCCCGCAGTCTGGTCGTGAGCCACTGGCAGGTGCCGTCCGCCGCAACCCGCCGGCTGATGTCGGGCATGTTCGGCGCGATGGGTGCCGAGCCCGACCTCCCGGCCGATACCGCATTACAGCGCGCCCAGCTCGACATGATCCGCGACCCGGCCGCAGCGCATCCCTTCTTCTGGGCCGCCTTCGTCATCATGGGCGACGGCGCCACCAGGCCATTGCAGACGAGGACCGGGACATGAAGCTGCGAGCCCTTCTGCTGCTGCCAATCGTCCTGCTGGCCGGGCGGGCATCGGCGATCAACATGGTCGTGGTCGAAGCGCGCGCCGCCGGCCTCAAGCCGGGCATGATGATCAGCAGCACGGCCCCGGTGACGCTAAAGGAAGGCGAGCGGGTGACCATCATTGGCCCCGACGGCCGATCGGTCACCCTGCGGGGCCCCTATAAGGGCGTGGCTTTGCGGGCGGGCACCGCCGTGCAGAACCCGCAGGCCGCGCTGGCGGCGCTGATCTCGACGCGCAATGACCGCGCGAAATCGGTCGGAGCGGTTCGGGCGGGCGCGAACGCGGCGAAGCTTCCCGACCCTTGGCTGGTCGATATCAGCCGGCCCGGCGCGCGATGCGTGCGCGAAGGCGATCGCCCGATCTGGTGGCGGCCGGATGAGCGCTCCGCCGAGCCGTTCACCGTCTTCCCGATCGACCGTTCATGGCGCGCCGATTTCCAGTGGAAGGCCGGAACCGACCGGATGGCGGCACCCACGCTGTCGCGGCTGGAAGGCGCAAGCATCTTCCTGATCAGGCTAGAAGGGCAGGAAAATGCGATCAGCATCCAGATCATCCCGCGCGACATCACCGAACCGCTGGTGTTGAGCAGCTGGATGCTCGAGCGCGGCTGCATCCAGCAGGCCGACGCCTATCTTCGCCAGATCGAGGCCGACCTGGCGAAATCCCCCTCTACAAACCCGCAAGGACCGACGTCGTGAGCAAGGCAACCCGCCAGTCCTTTTCGGTTCTCGCTATCGCCCTTGCGGCGGCCCTGATCGCGTTCGTCGCGGTGCGCTACGTCTCGCTTCTCACCAATCTCGAATATAAAGCCGCCGACATCCGCATTGCGGCGATGCAACCGCCCGAAGAACCGTCGAAGGACGTCGTCGTCGTCGCGCTCGATGAGGCGACGCTGACCGCCTTTTCCTACCGATCCCCCGTTGACCGCGGGTTCCTTGCGGATCTGATCACCCAGCTTTCGGCCAAGGGGGCAAAGCTGATCGGGGTCGACGTTATCGTCGATCAACCGACCGAACCCGACAAGGACGCGAAGCTCAAGCAGGTCATCGATTCGACGAAGACGCCTCTGTTCTTCAGCTATTCGTCGGCATCGAACATCGTGAACGAGGAACAGCTTGCCTATCTCGACGCGTTCATTCCCGCCGACAAGCGCGCCGAAGCCAATCTGCTGACCGACCCGTTCGATCAGTCGGTGCGAAAGATCAACCCGGGTGGCGAACTCAACCCCGCCGGCCAGCGGATCGACACCCCGCATCATCCGGCCGGTTTCGTGCGCAAGACGCTCGAACTTGCGGGAAAGTCGGCCCCGTCGGTTCCGGTCGAAATCGCCTGGCGCAGCCGGCCCGATGCGGAAACGCCAGCCTTTCCGACCTTCTCGGCGGCGGTCGTCCCCTTCCTTCCCGAGAGCTTCTTCAAGGACAAGATCGTACTGATCGGCGCGATCGTCTCGATGACCGACCGGCACCGGACACCGCTGGCCGTCGTCGATGACGGGGACCAGGGCAATATGCCGGGGATCTACGTCCAGGCGCATGGCGTCACCCAGATCCTCGAAGGCCGCCAGCCGCCGCGGATGAACGACATCGGGGCCGCCGCGATCACCGTGATCGGTGGTGCCCTGGGTGTGCTTCTCTCACTGCTCAAGCGCGGCATTCTCTTCAACGTCGGGATCGGCGGGCTGCTGATCGTCGCCTATTGGGCGGGGGCCGTGGTCGGCTATGGCTATGGCGTGCCGATGCTGCCGCTGGTGGCGCCAACGATGGCCTTCGCCTTCTCGATCTGGATGATGGACGTCTTCATCGGCCGGGGCGAGCGCAAGCAGCGCGAATTCGTGCAGGGCACCTTCTCGCGCTATGTCTCGCCCGCCGTGGTCGACCAGTTGATGGCCGACCCGAGCTCGGTGTCGATTTCGGGGGAACGCCGAGAAGCGACCTTCATCTTCACCGATGTCGCCGGCTTCACCACGCTGTCCGAACGGCTGACCTCGGAAGCACTGTCCGACACGCTCAACCAATATCTCGATGGCGCCTGCGACATCATCCAGAAATATGAGGGCACGATCGACAAGTTCATCGGCGACGCGATCATGTCGATCTTCAATGCGCCGATCAGGCAACCGGACCACCCCGAACGGGCGATCAAATGCGCGCTGGAGCTGGATGCCTATGCAGAGGCCTTCCGGATCGCGCGCAATGCCGAGAATATTCCGATCGGCGTGACCCGCATCGGCATTCATACCGGCGAGGCGGTGATCGGCAATTTCGGATCGCAATCGAGAATGGACTTCACCGCGCTGGGCGACACGGTCAACACGGCGGCGCGCACCGAGGGGGTGAACAAATATTTCGGCACCCGGATCTGCGCGACCGAGGAGACCGTGAAACGATGCCCTTCGCTGAAGTTCAGGCCGGTCGGCGACATCGTTCTGAAGGGCAAGCTGACCGCGACGGGGCTCTATTGTCCGGTCGCAGATGACGCGCCGGAGGCGCTGATCAGCGGTTACAACGCCGCCTATGCGCTGCTGCATGAGCGCGATGATAATCCGGCGGCGGTGGAAGCCTTCAAGGCATTGAGCGCCGAATTCCCCGATGATCCGCTCATCCAGTTTCACCTCAACCGCATGAGCAAGGGCATCGTCTCCGCCCGTGTCGTGATGGACGACAAATGATCGATCGCATGAGGACCCTCCGCCTCCCCTCTCCGGGGCGGCGTGCCGCCGCTTCGCTATTCGCAATCGCAGCGGTCTCCTGGCCAGTGACGATCGCCGGTGCCCAGGATGTCGGCGCGATCCAGCGCGCGCTCGACAATGTTGCCCGCCAGCGCGTCGCACCGTTGCCGCTGCCCCCCGTCGACTATGATTTCATGATCCAGAATCCTGAGAAATCCGCCGTACCCAGAGCGGTCGACGAGATCGAGTTTTCGGTACGGGCGATCCGCGTCGTCGGCGCCGCGCATTTCGCGGAAGGCGAGGTCCGCGCCATCTTCGCGCCGCTCGAGGGCAGGACGATCGTCCTCGAGGACCTGCGCAAGGCGGCGCAGCAACTCGAGGATCGCTATCGCGGCGAAGGATATTTCCTCACCCGAGTGTTCGTCACGCCGCAGCAGGTCAAGGACGGCGTGCTCGAGGTTCAGGTGCTCGAAGGCTATATCGGCGCGGCCTTTGTCGAGGCGCCCAATGCGCCCTCGCGCCGCCATGTCGAGGCTTCGCTGAAACCGGTGATCGGTCAACGCCCGGCGCAATTCCGCGATCTCGAAAGCCGGCTGCTGCTGATCAACGACATACCCGGCCTTGCCGGCACCAGCGTCCTTCGTCAGGGCGCCGCGCCGGGCAGTTCGGAAATGCTGGTCAACCTGACACGGGTGCCCAACGCCTATCGCGCCAGCTTCAGCAACACCGCTTCGGACATATTGGGGCCGACCAGCTATGGCCTGGGCGCGACGCTCAGCCAGCCGCTCGGCCGGCCGGGCCTGCTCGACGTCGACCTGTCGGCGTCAGGCGGGAATCTTTCGGAGCTGCGATCGGCCAATCTTCGCTATGCATCGCCGGTCGGTCATCGTGGAGCGGTATTGGCGGTGGGCGGGCTGGTTGCCCTCGCCAGGCCCGGCGGCGCGGTCGCCGCGCTCGATATCAAGAGCCGGATCATGAGCTTCAACAGCCGCCTGCGCGTGCCATTGCAGCGTAGCCGGCCAAGCTCGGTCTATCTCGATGTCGCCATGACGGTGAACCGCAGCCGCACCGAGGCGCTGGGCCAGCGGATCGTCGACGACAAGGGCACGGTCGCGGAGCTTGGCCTGACCTGGCAGCAGGTCGGCTGGCTGAACGGCGCGACGACCGCCACGCTCACCATTTCCCATGGGCTGGAGATATTCGGCGCGATCGGGCGATCGGCGCTCTTGCCGTCGGTCCAGGGCTTCAAGCCCGATTTCACCAAACTCAACTACAGCCTTTTGCGCACCCAGATGCTGACCGATCGCATCACCGCACAGGTCAGCCTTCAGGGGCAATATAGTGCCGATCGCCTGCTGTCGGGTGAGCTGGTCTCGTTCGGCGGGCCGTCGATCGGACGCGGCTATGACCCCTCGCTGCTCGCCGGAGAGCGCGGCCTGGGCGTGGCCGGTGAGCTCCAGTACGACCTGCCGGTCAAGCTCGCGCCGGTGACGGACAGCGCCAAGCTCTACGGCTTCGCCGACTGGGCGCGGGCAACCAGCCTGGCGACCGGCGCCACGCCGAAACAAAGTCAGCATATCAGCTCGACCGGGGCCGGCGTGCGCACCGTCCTGTGGCAACATGCCAGTGTCGACATGCAGCTTGCCCGGGCGGTCCGAACCGTGGCCGGATCGCCGCGGCGCGGGGTGCGCTTCAACCTGAGTATATTTTTCTTCATGTAGTATCACGCCGCAAGCACCGAGGTTGTGGAAGCGCTACGCTTCTGGCTCAATACTGCGATCACCGGCGTCGGGAACTGATCCTGCCATGAAGGAACGTTGCGACATCCTCGTGATCGGCGGGGGCATCAATGGTGCATCGATCGCGCGGGCCGCCGCCGTGGCGGGCCATGACGTCGTGCTCGTCGAGCAGGGCGACCTGGCCCAGGCGACATCATCGGCGTCGACGAAGTTGATACATGGCGGTCTGCGCTATCTCGAACGCTTCGAGTTCATGCTGGTCCGGGAATCGCTGCGCGAGCGCGCGATCATGTTACGGACGGCGCCGCACATCGTCCGCCCGCTACAATTCCGCTTGCCGCATGACCCGGCGATCAGGCCGTGGCCGGTCGTCCGTGCCGGTCTGCTGCTGTATGATCTGATGGCCGCCGGGGGCGGACTGCCGCGCTCGCGCGCTATCAGGCTCGAAGCGAACGGCATCCGCTCCAGCGGCCGCCCGGGCTTCAGCTATTGGGACGGATGGGTCGATGACGCGCGGCTCGTCATCCTCAACGCGCTCGATGCGGCCGAGGCCGGCGCGACGATCAGCACGCAAACGCGATTCCTTGCCGCGCAGCCGACCGGGCAGGGCTGGCGCGCCAAGCTGATGCTCCCCGGCGGGACCGCCGCATCGATCGACGCAGCGACGATCGTCAACGCCGCCGGGCCGTGGGTCGCGCAGCTCCTCGAACGGGGTTTCGACCGGACCGATGCCGCGCAGGTCCGCCTTGTGCGCGGCAGTCACATCGTCATTCGCCATGCCGTGCCGGACAGCCCCGCCTATCTGCTGCAGCAGGGTGATGGCCGGATCGTCTTCGCCATCCCCTATGGACCCGGACTGACCCTGGTGGGCACAACCGACATGCCCGTCGACCAGCCCGAAGATACCGATGCGTCGCCGGGCGAGATCGCCTATCTGCTCGCGGCGGCCAACGCGCATTTCGACCGGCAGATCACACCCGACGACATCGTCTGGCGCTATGCCGGCGTGCGCGCGCTCCATGATGACGGCACCGCCGATCCAAGCGCGGTATCGCGCGATTACCGGCTGGTGCTGGACCAGCGCGGCGGGGGCAAACTGCTCTCGGTCTATGGCGGCAAGCTGACCACGGCCCGCCACCTTGCCGAGGTTGCGCTCAGGAAGCTCGGCCTGCGGCTGGCCGACACCCGGCACCGCTGTCTGCCCGGCGGCAATATCGGCAGCTTCGCGGCGTTCCTCGCCGATGTCCATCGCGACTGGCCGTTCCTGGGTACCGAACGCGGCGAGCGTATGGCCCGCGCCTATGGCAGCCGCCTGCGGACGATGCTCGACGGCGCCCGCTCCGCAGCGGATATGGGCGAGGCATTTGGCGCCGGCCTGACCGCCGTCGAAGCCGACTATCTCATGCGCACCGAATGGGCGCGAACGACGGACGACATATTGTGGCGTCGGACCAAGCTGGGGCTCCACTTTTCAGCCCCGCAGGTCAAACGACTGGCCGACCATATGGCGGGGACTGCGAGATGACGATCGTGGCGATCGACCAGGGGACGACCTCGACCCGCGCCTTCCGCTTCGACCGCGAGGGTCGGCCTCAGGCCCAGGCATCGCGCGAGCTGGCCCAAACCTATCCGGCGCCGGGATGGGTCGAGCAGGACCCCGAGCAGATCTGGGCGGATTCGCTGGCGGTCCTGCGCGCCGTCATCGACGATAGCGTGGTGGCGATCGGCATCGCCAACCAGCGTGAGACCGTCATCCTGTGGGATCGCGCCACCGGCGCCGCGCTTCACAACGCCATCGTCTGGCAGGATCGGCGGACCGCCGAGCTCTGCGCCAAGCTTCATGCAGACGGGCTGGAACCGATGATCCAGGCAAAGACCGGCCTGCTGCTCGACGCCTATTTCTCCGCGAGCAAGATCAAATGGCTGCTCGACACGCTGCCCGACGCGCGCCGTCGGGCCGAACGCGGCGAACTGGCGGTGGGTACAGTCGACAGCTTCCTGTTGTGGCGGCTCACCGGGGGTCGCGTCCATGCGACCGACATCACCAACGCCTCGCGTACGATGCTGTACGACATAACCGCGCGGGACTGGGACGGCGAACTGCTGCGCCTGTTCGACATTCCGGCGGCGATCCTGCCCCAGGTTCACGCCAATGATCATCACTTCGGGGACACCGCCGACGGGCTGCTGGACAAGCCGCTGCCGATCAGCGGAATGGCCGGCGATCAGCAGGCGGCGCTGATCGGCCAGCGATGCTTTACTGCAGGCATGGTGAAGGCGACCTACGGCACCGGCTGCTTCCTGCTCGGTCATATCGGCGAAAAGCACCGGCTGTCCGACCATCGTCTGTTGACGACGCCCGCCTATGCCATCGGCGGGCAGATCGCCTATGCCCAGGAAGGCTCGATCTTCGTCGCGGGATCGGCGATCAATTGGCTGCGCGACGGGCTGGGCGTGATCGCGTCCGCTGAGGCGACGGCTGCGCTCGCCGCCACCCTGCCCTATGATCATGGCGTTCACTTCGTCCCGGCCTTTGTCGGGCTCGGCGCACCCTATTGGCGGTCGGATGTCCGTGCGATGCTGTCGGGCATCGGCTTCGATACCGGCCCGGCCCATCTGGCTCGCGCGGCGCTCGAAGCTGCAGTGTTCCAGACCTGCGACCTCATCGATTGCATCGGACAGAGCGCCGGCGCCCGACCTGGCATGCTGCGTATCGACGGCGGGATGGCGACCAACGACTGGCTGGCGCAATTCCTGGCCGACATGATCGAGGCGCCGGTCGAGCGGCCGGAGCAGTCGGAAACCACAGCAGCGGGAGCGGCTCTGCTGGCGGGGCTCGGCATCGGTCTATGGACCGGGATCGATGCGCTGCCGCCGCTCGCCAAGGTCCGCCGCTTCGATCCCGTACCGCTACCGATCGGCAAACAACTGCGCACCGGTTGGGCCGACGCGGTGAGCGCTGCACTTCGCGCCGGGGCAATTCCGGCGCTCCCGATCACCAAGGTTCGAAAAGCGCCAGCAGATACCGGCGTCGGTTCAGGCGCGCATCGCGGCATATAGGGGCGCGAGGGTGTTCTGATCGAAATATTCCTCGAAGCGCGCGATCCGGTCGCCGCGCATGTGCATCACGACCACGATCGGCGCATCAAACGCGGCGCCCCCGGGCACCTGGCCGCGCAACCGATGCTGAAGCACGGCACCATCGCCGAGCGCCTGATAACGCCGCTCGGCATAATGGAAGCCGGTGGTGACGCGGGATGCCCGCATCAGGCCGTCGATCCGATCGGTGAACGGCTTTTCGCGATCGTCGTAATTGTGCCAGACGACCGCGTCCGCGGTGACGGCGGCGAGCACGCCCTCCCGATCACCCGCGCCCAAAGCGTCGAACAGGCGGTTCGCCGTCGCGACCACATCACCCTGACTGACCATAGATCCTCCCGTCATGCCATATGCTAGCTTTCGATCGGCCGAACTGTCCATCTCAAAATCGATATTCGATTATTTCATTGACCGGCTATGATGACGAGCTAGTGTCCGCGCGATCGATATTCGCGAAGGGAGAGAGCGAAGTGGCGAGCCTGGCCCGCATCGAGGCGGCGATTCCGCCAGATGCCTATTTCGAGCATGATCTGAGCAGCGAGGATTTCCGCCAGATCGCGCTGCGGGACTATGTCCGCCCCTGGGCCCGGCGTGAGCCCTTCTATGTACGCCGCATGGGCATCGCCGCAGTCCTCTGCACGCGCTTCAACGATGTGCGCGAAGTGCTGATGGATGCGGAACGCTTCGTGATGAAGTCACCGCCTCTGCCCGGCTATGAAGTGTTCGACGTTTTCGGCGGCCTCGAAAGCATCCTGCAGATGGATGGGGATCGGCACGCCCGAGTGCGGCGGCTGATGAACCCCGCATTCTCGCCGGTGGGGCTCACGCGGATCAGGCCCTCGATCGAGCGCATCGTCCAGGAGCGGCTCGACGCGATCGAAGCGGCCGGCCCCACCTTCGACGCCATGTCCGATTTCTGCGACCATCTGATCATGCGCGCACTGCTCGACGCGACCTTCCGGCTCAGCGAGGAGCAGCAGCACGCGTTCGAACGCGTCCATCAGGCGATCACGCTCGCGCCCAAATTCCGTCCCGGCGAACCCCGGCCGAAGGAGTATACCGACGCAATTGCTGCGGTCCGTGAGGTGATCGTCGAGGTGATCGAGGACCGCCGCAAGAACCCCGGCGACGACTTCATCAGCGATCTGATCACCGCGCGTGACGAGGGCGACAAGCTGAGCGACGAGGAGCTGTACGGGCAGATAAACACGATCTGCGGATCGGCGCTGGGATCGACGGCGGCAACGCTGGGCGCCGCGCTGCTGGTGCTCTGTCGCCATCCCGATCAGTTCGCCAAGCTGCGCGCCGAACCCGAACGGATCAACGACGCGCTGGAGGAATTGCTGCGCTACCATGGGCCGGGCATCTTCTCCTTCCCGCGCTTCGCCGCGCGCGACACCAAAGTTGGGGGGGTCCGCATCTATGAGGGGATGCCGGTACTGACCTCACCCCAGGCCGCGAGCTTCGATCCTGATGAGTTCGACGAGCCCGACCGGCTGGACATCACCCGCAAACCCCGCGCGCTGACCTTCGGCACCGGCAACCATCACTGTATCGGGGTGCGGCTGGCGAAGACCACGATGCGCATCGGCCTGCTCGCGCTGATGGAGCGCTTCCCCCGCCTTCGGCTCGCCGACCCGGACTTCGTTCCCGTCTATGGCGGCAATGTCGGGACCATGACGATCAAATCACTGCCGATGCGGGTGGACTGAGCCATGTCGTCATTGCAGGGAAAGACCATATTGGTGCTGGGCGCGGGATTGCTCGGCGGCGAAACCGCGATCGAGCTGGGGCGCAGCGGCGCCACCGTGGCGGTGGCCGATATCGATCCAGCGAAGGCCGGAGCCGTCGCCGACGCGATCCGCCAGGCGGGAAACAATGCGACCGCGCTGAGCGTCGACATCTGCGATGAAGGCAGCATTGCCCGCGCGGTGGCAGATGCGGTGACATTTGGCGGCGGCCTCCATGGCCTGTTCGTCAACGCCTATGAGGGGCTCGTCGCGCGCAAGGATAATGACATTGTTGCGATCGACCTCGATGTGTGGCGGCGCTCGCTCGAGGGCAACGTCACCGGCACGCTGATCGCGATGCGCGAAGCGATTCCGCACATCGTGGCAGCGGGCGGTGGCGCGATATTGTGCACATCTTCCTCGGATGCCTTTGACAGCCCCCCGAACCGGGTGGCGTATCCGGTCACCAAATTCGCTTTGCACGGATTGACGCGACATGTTGCGGCGCGCTGGGGGCGCGACGGCATCCGCTGCAACTGCATCGTCCCCGGGCTGGTGCCGCCGCGCCTGCCGAACGGCGAATTCCCACCCGACAAGAAGGCCTTTTACGAAGGCTATGTCGCCCGCACGCCAAGCACCCGCGCCGGCGAACCACGCGACATCGCCGGCATTGTCCGCTTCCTGATGTCCGATGAGGCAATCTGGATCAACGGCCAGATCCTGGGGGTGGACGGCGGGCTGATGCTGCGGTGAGCGGCGCCGCGACGATCCTGGTCACCGACCGCGACGGCGTGGTCCACAGCGTCGACGCCGGCGAGGACAGGTCGTTGATGGAACTGCTGCGCGACGATGCCGGCATGGACATCGCTGCCGCCTGCGGCGGCAGCTGCATCTGCGCGACCTGTCACATCTATGTCGCGCCCGAATGGCGAGATCGCTTGCCGCCGCCCGAGGAATGCGAAGCGGAGCTGATAGCGCAGCTCGAGCTCGCCGGCCCAACCTCGCGGCTGGCCTGCCAGATCAGAAGCAGCGCGGCGTTCAACGGCCTCGCCCTGACGCTCGCGCCCGAGGAATGAAAAAGGACCACCGCCCATGACCGCGCCGATCGAGGTCCATTATTTTCCGACGATGAACGGGCATCGTGTCACGATCGCGCTGGAGGAGATGGGCCTGCCCTATGTCCTGAAGTGCGTGAACATCCGCGAGGGCGACCAGTTCAAGCCCGAGTTTCTGGCGATCAGCCCCAACAACCGGATGCCCGCGATCATCGATCCGGACGGCCCGGGCGGCGAACCGATCTCGGTGTTCGAGTCGGCGGCGATCCTGATGTATCTCGGCCGCAAGAGCGGTCGATTCTATCCCGCCGACGAACGGCAGCGCGCATTGGTCGAGCAATGGCTGATATGGTCGGTCGCCCATCTCGGGCCGATGTCCGGCCAGTGCGGGCATTTTCACGTCTATGCGCCGTTGCTCGTCGAGGATCAGTCGCAGCTGGTCTATTCGCGCGACCGCTTCATCAACGAGGTCAACCGGCTGTACGGCGTTCTCGAACGGCGGCTCGAGGGCCGCGATTATATCGCCGGGGACTATTCGATAGCCGACATCTCCGCATGGCCCTGGACGCGGAGCGGCGAGCGATTGGGGCAGAATATGGACGATTTCCCGAACATCCGCGCCTGGCAGGCGCGGATTGGCGCGCGGCCGGCAGTGCAGGCCGGGGTCGCGGCGGGGGCCGATTTCGGCGTCACGACACGCTTCCTGAGCGACGAGGACAAGCTGGAATCGACCCGGATGCTGATGGGTCAGACCGCCGCGACGGTGAAGGAACGCAGCGCTAAGGTCGCGGGCGCCTGAGGTAGATCAGCCGCGCGCGTCGAGCGCGGCGAACCGCTCGGCATGGATCGCGGGACGGCGGCGGCCGGGATCGCCCAGCCCTTCTCGCGCTAGTACGCGCTGCGTCGCCGGGCGCGCCAGCACGCGTTCGCGATGTGCGCGGACCAGCGGGAAGCGGTCGGGATCGCCACGATCGCCGCGCTGCAGATAGCTTGCATAGATGAACAGATAAGGGTCCGAGATGGTCCATGTATCGCCATGGATCCACCTGCGCCCATCGGAGAGCTGCTCCTCGATCATCCCGAAATATTTGTGCGTCATCTCGGGCACCTTGGCGGCAAGCGCCTTCGCGGCCTCGGGCCCATCGGCGAACAGGGTCGGCCGCGACAGATGCCGGTAGGTGATGTGCACCGCCGAGGCGAGAAACAGGTTGAACGACTGGACCTGCGCGAAATCATAGGGATCGGTCGGGGCCAGCTTCGCCTCGGGATAGGCCTGCGCGACATAGGACATGATCGCCGCATTCTCGCTGATCGGTCCGCGATCGGTGATCAGCACGCCGACGAAGCCCTTCGGGTTGAGCTTCAGGAATTCGGGCTGGCGTTGATCGCCCGCATAGAAGTCGATCGCAACCGCCTCAAAGTCCGCCCCCGATTCCTCCAGAACGATGTGCGGCGCGATCGAGCAGGCCCCGGCGATATAGTAGAAACGCAGCATCGGTTCAGGCCGGAGCTCCGGCCTTCTGCTGTTCGGCCTTATCCCACTCGGCGATGCGCAGTGCCTGGCCTTCGGGACGGCGTGCGCCGGGATCGCCCTTGTTCTCGCGCGCCAGTACCCGCTGGGTCGCCGGACGGGCAAGCACCCGTTCGCGGTGCGCGCGGGCCAGCGGAAACGCCTCGGGATCACCGCGGTCGCCGCGCTGCAGATAGCTGGTGTAGATGAACAGATAGGGGTCCGAGATCGTCCATGTGTCGCCGTGAATCCATTCTCGGCCGTCAGAGAGTTGCTCCTCGATCATCCCGAAATATTTGTGCGTCATCTCGGGCACCTTGGCCGCAAGCGCCTTGGCGGCCTCGGGCCCATCGGCGAACAGGGTCGGCCGCGACAGATGCCGGTAGGTGACGTGCACCGCCGAGGCGAGGAACAGGTTGAACGACTGGACCTGCGCGAAATCATAGGGATCGGTCGGGGCCAGCTTGGCCTCGGGATAGGCCTGCGCGACATAGGACATGATCGCCGCATTCTCGCTGATCGGTCCGCGATCGGTGATCAGCACGCCAACGAAGCCCTTCGGGTTGAGCTTCAGAAATTCGGGCTGGCGGTGGTCGCCCGCATGATAATCGATCGCGACCTCTTCATAGTCGGCGCCCGATTCCTCGAGAACGATGTGCGGCGCAACCGAACAGGCCCCGGCGATGTAATAAAATCTCAGCATGGTTCGCCTCCCCGCGAGCGGCTAGATGGATCAGGCGGCAAGCGTTCCGTCGACCGGCTGCTGAATCTTCCAGCGAGTGACGCGCTTCTGGATGGCGGCTTCGTCGCCGTTGATCACGCGCCGCAGCGTGCGGCGCTCGCGACGGTCGAAATGCTCACGCGAATGCTGGATGACATGATTGTCCCAGGTGACGAAATCACCGACCGTCCATTGGTGCCGCAGCACAAATTGGGGGTCGCCATAGAGCACCGCGAACAGCTCATCCAGCAGCGCCTCGCTTTCCGCCGACGGCAGGCCGGCGATCCGGTCGGTCGACGACATCGCGGCGGTCAGCACCGGCCCTTCGCCGCCGGGATGGACGCGGACCAGATCGTGCATGCCGCGCTCCGGATAGCGGCCCAGCATCGCCTCGCGCGTGCGGATCGCGCCATTGGTGCGATATGGATCGAAGATGTGAATCGCTTTCTTGCCCTCGATCTTCGCCTTCAGTTCGGGCGACAGGCGCGCATAGGCCTCGCTGCCATGGACAAACAGCGTATCGCCGCCCACCGGCGGAATCTCGATCGCGTAGAGCGAAATGGCATGGCAGGGCCAATCGTCATTGAACGCGAAATCGAAGTGGAACAACAGTTCGCCGTCGTCGAATTTCTTGGGGTCGGACCGGGTGGGATCGAAGCCCTTATATTTTTCCGGATCGTGCGACAGCAACGACACCGGGCCGGCGCCCGGGCGGTCGGCGGCGACCTTTCCGACCGCACTCATCAGCCTGACATGCTCGTCGGGGGTGAGATTGGGGTCGTTGAACACCACAAAGCTGTGATGACTGAATGCCGCGGCGAAACCGGCGATGTCGGCGGGGTCGCGTGGGTCGAAATCCTCAAGGCGAACACCCATCGGCTTCAGGGGAATAACTTTCATCGACACCCGACTCCTTGCGGACCTGTTGTGCAGCAATATTACAAATTATCGATATTTTTTACAAGCCGCGATCAACGGCCCGATACGGCGCGGACAAATGTGCGGAAGTCGTCTCCGACCTGCGGCGGTGCCAGGCCGATCAGTTCGGCAAGCGCGACGACCATCGGATTTTCCAGGGCGACGGGTGTGTCGGCAGGCAGCAGGCCCGCCTCTGAAAGCCGCCGCGCGGTCCGTGCGATGACCAGCGACATGCGCACGCCGCCCAATATCTCGAAATAGTCCACCGCGACGGCGGGACGGCCCAATGCGGCTTCGTAGATGGCGATACATTTCGAGCGATCCGGCACACCGCTCAGCGGTTCCTTGCCGCGTCCGCGTACCCCGTCGAGGAAGAACCACCAGCCGATGTCGACTTCGGCCGGGCCGAGCGCCGCCGCCTCGAAATCGAGCGCGGCCGATACCGTGAGATCGTCGTTGAACAGGATGTTGCAGGGATTTGAATCGCCCCAGATCAGGCTCACCGGGATGCCGGCCGGCCGGTTCGCGTCGAGCCAGTCAAGCGCGGCGTCGATCACCCGGTTCGGCCGAGCTCCGACGGCTTCAGCGCGCCATGCGCGCAGCCAGCCGAGATACTGATCGATCCCGGCGGTGCCGTAGCGCGGCCGATCGAGGAAGGCGAAGCCGTCGGCCGGCGTCAGCCGGTTGATCCGCCCCAGCAGCGACAACGCATTGTGCCAGAGCCGGGCCCGCTCCGCCGCATCGAGTTCGCGCACCCAACCGTTGACATAGTAACTGGGTGCCTGCGGAAAATTGCGGCCGCCGACCCGCTCCATCGCGAGGAAGCGGCGCCCCAGGATCGTTCGATCGGATTCAAGCGCGAGCAGTGGCGGTGCTGCAATGCCGTTCGCAGTGAGGCCCTGCAGCATAAGGGCCTGATCGCCGATATCGGTGTCGAGGAAAATCTCACCGCCCGGCTGCTCCAGCCGGAGCACGATAGGGCGTATCGTGCCATCGACATGGTGCACCGTGGCGAACAGCGTCTCCGCGGAAAAGCCGTTCGACGCGCGCCCAAAATCGATCCGGGCGATGTCGATGTCCAGATGGTCGCGGAGCCAGTGCTCGATCCTGTCGAGCGTCTCATCCTCATTCACGGCAACCGACACGGCCCATATAACCCCTTGCATCCCGGGCTGCCGTGGCAGCATATAGCGCCCACGCTGTCAATCGATTATCGATACTTCTGGATCGACGGGGCCTCGCGATTATCGGCCCCGGCGAATGAAATATGGGAAGCTTCATGGACCCGACTCGCCCTGCCGACATCCTGCGCGACCGCTTCAGCACCTATGTATTGCCCGGCCGCGTCACCGACCCTCGGCTATGCATTACCGAGGCGCAAGATGCGGCCGCGGTGGGCCTGGGCGGCGTGTGGGTGTCCGAGCGCTATGCCAATAAGGAGCCAGCCGTGATCGGGGGCCTGCTCGCCCAGGCTGCGCCCGGCATGCGGATCGCCGGAACCTTCTACGCCCATATGCGCCATCCGATCGTCACCGCGAGCGTCGCCGATCTGATGCAAACCTTGACCGGTGGGCTGTTCACGCTGGTGCTGGCGCGCGCCAGCCCGGCCTTCTTCAATGGCTTCGGCACCCCGTCGCTGGGCTTCGGCTATCTGCGCGATTCGATCGACATCTATCGGCGGCTCTGGCGCGGCGAGGCCGTCACCTATGAAGGGCCGGTCGGCAACTTCACCAATCTCAAGCTTACCGACCGCCATGGCGGACCACCTCCGCCGATCGTGTTTACGGCGATGGGACCCCAGGCGCTCCAGTTCGCCGGCGAGCATTGCGATGGCGTGTTGCTCCATCCCATGCTGACCGCCGAGGGCGTCGCCCGATGCGCAGGCGCGGTCCGGCAGGCCGCCGAGCGCGCCGGCCGCGACCCTGCGGCGGTGCGGGTCGTCGCCAATGTGATCGTCGCCCCCGACCTGGCACAGGACGAGGAGGATGCTATCGTCGCGGGCCGCGCGGTCACCTATCTGCAGTCCACGGTGATCGGCCCGATGCTTGCCGCGATCAACGGCTGGGACCCCGCCGAACTCGACCGGCTGCGCGCCCATCCCAGCATAGCGAAGCACAAGAATGCCATCGTCTCGCAGGCGATGACGCGCGCCCAACTGATCGAAGCCGGCCGCAGCCTGCCGCCCGAATGGCTGTCGACCGGCGCGGTCGCGGGATCCGGGACCTATTGCGCGGGAAGGCTGCGAAACTATCTGGCGGCGGGTGCGGACGAGATATTGCTGCACGGCAGCCCGCCCGGCGCGATGCGCGGTCTTACAGAGGCGCTTCGGGTCAGCTTCGCCGACTGAGCCCGATCAGCGGCGAAGCCGCGAGACATAGTCCACCGCTTCACAGGCGGTCACGGCGTCGATCGTCCGGCGGATGCCGATGGCAATCGGCCGCCGTCCCGCTGGCGCGACGACGCCTGTGGACCGAAGAGTGACCCTGCACAGCGTCCGCTTGACGGACATGAACGCCATCACCGCCGATGCCTGGACCTCGCCACGGTCGTCGGTGACGCTGACGCGGGCGACGCCGCCGTCGCGCGGGACCCGAAGCGCGACGCGGAACGGATATTCCGACGTCAGCCCTTTGCCTCGGCGCGAAGCGGGAATGGCGGCGTAAACGACCTCGATTACCCCGTCGTTGATCAGCGGATCGCCAAAGCGATGGGCATTGATGATGGCAAGGCCATCGATATCGAGCACCGAATCCGGCGCATCGAGCAGGAGATCGACCAGCGCGTCATGCGGATAGCTGATCAGCGTGCTATTCTGGTGATCGAGCCCCAGGCTCGCCAGAGCAAGCTCCGGCACGGGAGCGTCGGGCACGGCATCGCCCTGCGACCAGATATGGATGAAGCCATCGCGCTCGACCACGGCATAGGCGGGAACGCGGTACGCGCGCGGCACCTTCTCGTCGCGTGACAGGTTGGGAATGGCGGTGCAATGGCCCTGGCGCCCCTCATACCGCCAGCCATGATAGGGGCACTGTACAAGCCCCGCCTCGGTGACGAGCCCCAGCGACAGCGGGGCGCGGCGATGCACGCATTGATCGAGCAGCACGCGAGCGGCACCGTCGCTGTCCCTGAAAACGACCAGATCGGTTTCGCCACACTTCAGCGCGACGGGAAGGCGTTCAGGCAGCGCTTCGGAAAGTGCGGCGGTGTACCACGTCGGGGTTTCGGCCGCGAAGGGAACGCGAAGCTGATGCGCCATCGAACGGGATTCCATCTTGTTTTCGGCCTTTTCTGTGGCTCACCTGCCCAGCAATGTCAACGATTATCGATATTTATACGCTCTTTCGCAGCAGCGGCTTTCCCGATATTGGATAGGCATGAAACCATCGCGCAGTCTGACAGAACATATCTATAACGAGCTTCGCGCCGAGCTTATCTCATGCGCGCTCAAACCCGGCCAGCGGCTGCGGACGAGTGAGCTCAGCGCGCGCTTCGGGGTAAGCCTGAGCGGCGTGCGCGAGGCGCTGTCGCGGCTGGTGTCCGAAGGGCTTGTGCTCACCGATCCCCAGCGCGGTTTTCGCGCCGCGCCGATGTCGCGTGAGGACCTGCTCAATCTGACCGAGACCGCGATGGGCATCGAGGCGATGTGCGTGCGCTCGTCGCTTGCGGCCGGCGACGCGGAATGGGAGGATCGGCTGGTGGCCGCCCGCGACGCCGTGCTCGCCGCGCCGCTCACGACCAGGAACGAGCCGGGCCGGCTGAGCACGAGCTTTGCCGACGCCCATCAGCATTTCCACGACACGCTGATGTCCGCCTGCAGCAATTCGCGCACGACGCAGCTGCGACGGCTGCTCCACGATCAATCGGAGCGCTACCGGCAGCTCTGCATCCCGCTCACACCCAATCTGAGCGAGCTCAAAAAGGGGTATGACGAGATCACCGAAGCCGCGCTGGCGCGCGACCCCGACCGGATCATCGCGCTGATCGCGGAGCAGTTCAACCGCAATGTAGGCCGCTTCATCGAAGCGATGGAGAGCGAAAGCGCGATCCGCTTCTGGGTCGACGAGCCCACTACCGCGCCGCCAAAGGCGCGCAAGCCGCGCACGGCGCGGGCAACGGTGGGCTGAACCGCCCGGCCCGTCGCTGGAGATTGTTTCAGCGAAGCTGCAACAAACAACTAGCCGCCGTCGCCTACGCGCAGCCCCGTCCGGTCCTCGACCACGCGGATCAGTGCCGATACGTCGTCGTCGGCCATGCCGCCCGCCATCGCGCGTCGCCACAATTCGGCCATGCCGGACAAAGCGGGCGCCGCTTCCATCGGGAAGCCAATCTCGGCGGCATGTTCGAAGGCCAGTTCGATGTCCTTGGCCAGCAGCGCGATCTTCGGCCCGCTATCGAACCGGCGGCTGAGGATCGCGGCGACCCGCCGATCGACGAGGCCCGTGTTGCGGCCGCTGCCGGCATTGATCACCTCGACCATCGCGGCGGGATCGAGCCCCATGCCGACGCCCAGAGTGAGCGCTTCGAACGAGGTCGCCATATTGGCGGCCGCGAGGAGATTGTTGACGAGCTTCATCGCCTGCGCCTGCCCGGCGCGATCGCCGATCACGAAGCGCTTCTCCGAAATCGCCGCCAGCAGCGGATTCGCGGCGGCCAGTTCGGCCGGATCGCCGGCCAGGATGATCGCGAGGGTGCCGGCCAATGCCGCGGCGGCCCCCCCGGAGACCGCAGCATCGATCAGCGTGATACCGTGCTCGGCGGTTGCCGCACCATGTGCCGCCGCAGCATTCGGCCCGACCGTAGACATTTCGAGATAGCGCTTCACCGCCTTGCCCTGGACTACACCATCCGCACCGAGCAGGACATCGCGCGCGATCGCGACGGTGGGCAGGCATCCGAACAGCGTTTCGGCGGCATCCGCCACCGCGCGCGGGGACCGATGGGCGATGGCGCCGATCGCTGCGGCCCGCCCGGCCGCCGCCGCGTTCACATCGAATATATGGAGTTCGACGCCCTGGCGAAGCAGCCGCTCGGCAATCGCGCCACCCATATTGCCCAACCCGATGAAGCCCGCGCGCATCACCATTCCTAACTTGCCAACGGTCTAATCTATAGTATGTCTATCAAATATCAGGAGCGTAATCCATGAGCAATGACAAGCAGACACGTGGAATTTCGATTTTATCCGAAGTAATGGGTGCGGATTATGTCAAATCACGTGATGACAGCATCAACAGGTTCAATGCACCTCTGCGTCAGTTCATCGATGAGAATTGCTTTGGCGACGTCTGGGCGCGCGAAGATCTCGACCGGAAGACAAGAAGCCTGATCCTGATTTCAACACTTACCGCGCTCAATCGCCCAACGCAGGTGGCCGCTCATATACGATCGGCGATCAACAACGGCGCGAGCGTGGCTGAAATCCAGGGTGTGCTCTACCAGACCATCGCCTATTGCGGCGTGGTGGCTGCCGCCGACAGCTTTCGCGTCGCGGAAACGGTGCTTACCGAGATGGGCCTGTTCGAAGACTGGGCGCATCGACCCTAGCCCCTATCCTTGCGGACGTGCAGCGGCCGGTAGGATCGCATCAGAAATCCATCGAAAGCCGGTGGTGACTGATCGGGATCGAGCCGCAGCGTCGGCCAGCGCGCCAGTGCCCGGCCCACCGCAGAGGCAAGCTCGGCGCGGGCAAGGTGCATCCCCAGGCAGGTGCGTGGACCATAGTTGAAGGCGAAATGGTCGTGCGGGCGCGGTCGATTCAGGTCAACCTGGTCCGCCGCACCATAATGGCCGGGATCGCGGTTCGCGCCGATCAACGCGACGAGCAGCATGCTTCCGGCTGCGATGGCGGTGCCACCGATCTCGACATCCTCCATCACGCGACGGGGGCGGAACTGTACGCTGCCGTTGAGCCGGAACACCTCTTCGACGAAGCGGTCGAGGGTCGCGGTGTCGCCTCTTGCGACCGTATCGCGCAGCGCATCGTCGCTGAGCAGCATATGAAAGGCATTGCAGATCGCGTGGGTGGTCGTGTCGATCCCCGCGAACAGCAGCCGGCGGCAGGCATCGAGCGTGTCGAGTTCGTTCCAGTCGTCGAACACCACCTGGCCGCCGGCCCATAGCCTGCTGATGAAATCGCGCCCGCTACCGTCACGGCGCGCCTGCACCAGCGGCCGGAGGATATCGTTCAACTCCTCCCCGGCTGCGATCGCCACGTCGGCGATCCGTTTGGCATCGGCGCTCCCCTCACCTTCCAGCTGCTGCGCATTGGCCGCGCTGGCGAAGGCGGCGATGTCGTCGTTGAGCTTCTTCACATGGTCGAGGAAAGGCAGATCGCGCTGCGGCAGATCGAGCAGCGCGGCGAACACCCCCAGCGGGACGCGTTCGGCGAACTCGTCGACGAGATCGAAGCGCGACCGGCCGTCGAGACGATCGATCAGCGAGTCGATCCATGCGTCGACCATCGACCGCATCTGCTTCACCGCCCGCGGCGAGAGCAGTTCGACGAGCCACCATTTGTGGAAGGCGCGATGTTTTTCCCCGGACAGGAACATCATCGATCGCGGATTGCCGGAGCGCACCTTCAGATAGGCTTCGCGCGCCTGCATCGTGGTATAGGGATGCGCGTAGACCACATCGTCGCGCAGGATCGCCTGGACCATGTCGTAGTCGACCACCACCCAGCTGCGCATGACCGCGTCCCAGGCGAGGCCGCCCTGGGCACGGACCCGTTCATAATATTCGTAGGGAAGCGTGCCTTCGGTCTCCATATAGGAGAGCGGACGTTCATCGGCGGCCTGCGACATGACGTGTTCCTGCCCGTTCGGGGTATCAGCGATCGTAGGGATTGACCGGGGTCAGGTCCTTGTTGAGCACGCCGAGCTGTACGAATTTCCCCAGCACATCGGCGACGCTGAAGATCTTGGTGATCCTGCCGTCGCGGAAGCTGACGATCGAAAACCAGTCGATGTCGAATGACCGGCCCGCCGGCTCGACGCCCATGTACAGGCTGGTGCTGTGCGTGCCCGTCTGGTTGCACAATGCCCATATGTCGTCGCCGTCGGCCACCATGCGCTTCACCGAATAATGCGATGGATGGAAGATGCGGTAGTTCGCCATCGGCGACTGCTTCCAGGCCTCATAGCCCTTCAGGTCCGGGCGAGAGGGGTTGGAATATTCGAAATCGGGGTGGAAGAATGCGTCCATGGCGTCGAAGTCGCCACGGTTCAGAGTCGCCTGAAGCTCACGCCATGTGGCCATGTTCCGTTCGCCGACACTTTGCTCGTTGGCCATTGTCACTCCAGAAAGATATGCCGGGCGGCGAACCGCCCGGCATGATATCGTCAGAAACGCTTGCTGAACTCGATCCCCAAGATCCGCGGTTCGCCGACGATCGCAAAGTCGACACCCAGCGATTCATAGGGACCCGCACCCGAAGACAGATATTTTTTCTTGGTCAGATTCTTGCCGAACACCGAAACCTTGGCGTTCCAGTCGTCGATGTTGAGCGTGGTGCGGCCACCGAGCAGCCCGCGCGCGGGCTGCGTGAAGGTCACGACCTTGTAGGACTGTGGATCGATGTAGAACTTGTCCTGCCACTGATAGTCGGCCTGGAACGACAGGTCACCGATGCTGGTGGGCAGAACGTAACGCGCGCCGACGTTGAACGACCATTCCGGCACGTCAAAGGGCTCGTTCGAACGATCGCCCTTCAGCAGATCGATGAACTGCTTGTACTTGCCGTCCACCTGACCGGCGCCGCCGTTCAAGGTGAAGCTGTCGGTCACGCGCCAAAGAATGTCAGCCTCGAAGCCCTTCACACGCGCCTTGGCGGCGTTGACAGTCTGCGAGGAGAAGGCGTTGGTACCGGGCAGCAGGATGGTCGCGACCTTCTGGACGTTCTTATAGTCGTCATAATATGCCGCCAGGTTGAACCGGACCTTGCGATCGAACAGGTAGGATTTCACGCCGACTTCATATTCGGTGGTCGTTTCGGGCTGGAAATCGATGAATGTACCGATGTTGCCCGAACCCTTGAAATTACGGCCGCCCGAGCGGTAGCCGCGGGCATATTTGGCATAAACGAGAACGTCCTTCGACAGCTCGTGATCCAGCGAGAGCAGCCACGACGGATCGGAGAATTTATCGACGAATTTGCGCGGGCAGAGGCGCGATTCGGGCGCCGCCGTGATCGCATTGAAACCAGGCGCGGGAACCACGCAGGGGTTGGTCCTGTTGCTGTTCGCCGAGATCAGCACGCGGTTGTCCCAGGAATAGCGCGCGCCGCCGGTCACGCGCCATGCCGGCGCGAATTCCCAGGTGGACTGTGCGAACAGCGCGATCGACCTGTTGCGTACCGTGGCATCGTAGATCGTCGGCGAGCTCGCGCTGACCGCAGGAACGGTATCGCTGACGGTCCGGTCATGACCGCGCTCATTGCCGTAATAGGCACCGATCACCCAGTTGAGGCCGCCCATATTGCCCAGGAGCTGCAGCTCCTCGCTGTAATATTTGTCGCGGGTGGCACGCGGGCCGCCGATCAGCGCGAAGGGCGTAGCATCGGTGTCGGTCTGCGACCTGCGCTTGATCGACTGATAGCCGGTCAGCGAGCGGACCGAGATCACGTCGTTGAGCTCGGCGGTCATGTCCAGGCCGAGATTGTAGATCGACGTGTCCGAATATTGCGGCAGGCTGCTGAACGAATCATAGTAGCTGCCGGGAGGCGCACCGCGATAGGATTCGAGCACCCTCTGCGCGGTCAGCAAGTTCGCCGGCGTGCGTGTCAGCCCCAGTCCGGCCGCGACGGCGAGCGTCGAGGTACTGAAATCGGCGACAGCAGCACCCCCATTGTTTGGCGGGCGGACGTCGATCAGATGCACGATGGCGCCGCTGTTCGACGCGTCCTGATATGACCCGCTGAGGACTGCGGTGAAGCCTTCGAAAGGCTCGGCCTTGATCTTGCCACGGACGTAGGTGCTCTTTTCCTTGAGCAGCGGACGACCGGCCGAGTCATGGCCATAGGCGCCATGTTGGTTATGCTGGCCGACCACGCGCACCGCCAACTTGTCGTTCAGCGGTACGTTGAGGACGCTCAGCAGTTCCCAGGCGTTGTAGTTGCCCACCGAGCCCTGGACGAGGCCTTCGACCTTGTCGACAGGGTCGTTGGTGTAGAGCGCGATCGCGCCCCCAGTGGTGTTGCGGCCGTAAAGCGTGCCCTGCGGTCCGCGCAGCACTTCAACGCGCGCCACATCGAGCAGTCCGCTGCGCAGGCCGAGGCTGCGCGGATTGTAGTAGCCGTCGATATAGACGCCGACCGATGTGTCGAGGGTCAGCGTCAGATCGACCTGCTTCTGGCCGCGCATGGCAAGGCTGAGGCCCTGCGGATCGTTCGGATGGGTCTGCAGCACAAGGTTCGGAACCTGCGACTGAAGATCCTGTACATTGGCGATGTTGGCATTCTTCAGCGAGTCGCCGCCGAGCGCGACGATCGACAGCGGTACGCTCTGCGCGCTTTCCGAAACCTTGCGGGCGGTAACGACGATGTCGGCGATGCCCCCCGCCTGCTCTTCGGCCGGCGCGGCCGAGCCGCTGGTCTGTGCTCCTGCCCCGCTCGCGGCGATCAACGCCAGCGCAGCGACAGCACCCTTAGTCATTGCTTTGTTGCGCAACATGCTCTCCCCTCCCAGTTAACACAGGCATTGAATCTGCCGGCTTCGATTATCGATATTCTTGTGGACGCAGCCACATCGATCTGTCAACCTTCAAAACATGAACACCCCTATTGTCCTATGAAAATCATTCAAATATATTCCAACTCATAAAATATATTGCCGACAGACTGCGCTCGCCGGTCGTCGGAATCGGGGAGAGCATCACGTGACGACGACCGCAACCGGCCAGCCGATTACCGACGCCTTCAAGCGACGGGTGATCTTCATCCTCCTGCTGGTCTACATCGTGAACTATGCCGACCGCATGATCATCGGCGTGGTGGGCGAAGCGATCAAACATGACCTTGGCCTTACCGATACGCAGCTGGGGCTGCTCGGCGGGACGAGCTTCACCGTTCTCTATGTGCTCATGAGCTTTCCGGTCGGAAGGCTTGTCGAACGCTATAGCCGTGTCTCGATCATCTGGGTAGCGATTGCCCTCTGGTCGGCAGCAACCGCACTGTGCGGCGGCGCGCAGAATTATGTCCAGCTGCTGGCGTGCCGCGCCGCCGTGGGCATGGGCGAAGGCGGCTTCATCCCTGCCGTGCTGTCGCTGCTGTCCGATTACTTCCCCCCCAACAAGCGGGCCTCGGCCTATTCGATGGTGGTGTTCGGGCTGCCGATCGGCGGGGTCTTCGGCGCCGTGCTGGGCGGCTGGATGGCGTCACATTATGGCTGGCAATGGGCCTTCATCGTCGTGGGCGTGCCGGGTCTGGTGCTGGCGCTGATCGTCGCCCGCACGCTGCATGAACCGCCGCGCGGATATTCCGAGCCGCACCGCGTGATCGCTGAAACCCCGCCGTCGATACCGACGGTCTTTCGCACCTTGCTGCGTAACCCGACCTTCCTGAACCTGGCGGTCGCGGCCGGACTCGTCCAGATCGTGTCCTATGCGATCGCGCTGTTCCTGTTCCCTTATCTCACCCGCACCTTCGGGCTTGGATATGCCCAGGCCGGCGTGATCGTGGGCATCGTCAACGGGCTGTCGACCGCGGTGGGTATCCTGGGTGGCGGCCTGCTGGCCGACCGGCTCGGGCGCCGCGACGTGCGCTGGTATGCGCTGGCGCCGTGTCTCGCGATGCTGATCGCCATGCCGCTCTACGTCTTCGCCTTCACCCAGACACAGACCTGGCTCATCGCAGTGCTGCTGCTGTTCGTACCGGCCACGATCCTTCCCGCATTTTCACCCACTATCGCGACGACCATACAGAGCCTGGTGGAACCGCGGATGCGTGGAACGACCGCCGCGATCAGCAGTGCTCTCGCGCATATCATCAGTCTTGGCTTCGGCTCGGCGATCACCGGTTTCGCCAGCGACTATTTCGGCGAGCGTGCATTCCGCGCCACCGGCGGCACCGGCGACTACACGCAGGCATGTGTCACCGGTCCCACCCCCGCGCTTGCGGATATCTGCGCCGCAGCCTCGGCGTCGGGGCTGCGCTACGGGCTCATCTCGATCGCGGTGTTCCTGCTGTGGGCGTCGCTGCACTTCTACTTCGCCTCGCGGACCATCCGGACGCGGTTTGGCGTCACCACCGAGTGACGGCAGCCGCCCTCCGACCGTAGCCACCCGCCTGACATTGTAATTACGGGGAAATTGAATGGAACTGGACCTGACCGCCCAGGAACAACTCTTCACGGTCGCGCGCACGCGCAACGCGTGGCTCGACCGTCCGGTCGGCGAGGATTTGCTGCACAAATTATACGAACTCGCCAAGTGGGGCCCCACGGCCGCCAACAGCAATCCGGCGCGATTCGTCTTCATCCGCTCCGCTGCAGCAAAAGCGAGGCTGCTGCCGCATCTGTCGCCCGGCAACCAGGCCAAGACCGAAAGCGCTCCAGTGTGCGTGATCGTCGCCCAGGACAGCGAATTCTACGAATTCATGCCGCAGCTCTTTCCGTCGCGCGACATGAAGGCGTCGTTCGCCGGCAAGCCTGACGTGATCCTGGACACGGGAACGCGCAGTTCCATCCTCCAGGGCGCCTATCTGATGATGGCCGCGCGCACGCTGGGCCTCGACGTAGGGCCGATGTCCGGTTTCAACAAAGCGACCCTCGACGCGGACTTCTTCCCTGATGGGCGGTGGAAATCCAACTTCCTGTTCAACATCGGCTACGGCTCGGACGTCGACCTGTTCGAGCGCAATCCGCGCCTGCGCTTTGACCAGGCATGCAAGATCCTCTGACATCATCAGCCGGAGAAACCCGCATGTTGCGCATCACCGCCTTCTTCAAACGCCGCGCCGAACTGAGCCGCGGCGACGCGCTCGAGCGCTGGCAACGCGACTATTTCGCGCCGACTGCCGCGCGGATGCGCGATCTGGGCGCACGGTGCGCGATCGCCAACCTGCCGTTCGATCCGCCGGCGGAAGGCCTGGCCGACATCTTCGATGCGGTCGCCGAATATTGGTTCGACGATCTTGGCCGGGCGCGTGCCGCACTGGAATTCGCGCTCGACGACATGAAGGGCGCGCGCTGGACTGCGATCGCCGATCCCTCCGCGCCACTTCCCTGGCTAGGCGAGGTCAGGCCGGTGCTGACTGCGGGGCCGCTGGGCATCAAGGTGATCCGAGCCGGCCGGCCCGCGCGCGGCGTCGATGCGACCGAGGCGCTGGCCTATTGGCGCGATCATCATCCGGTGGTGGCGCAGACGGCCGTCAATTTCTGGGCGCTGCTCCGACGCTATACGCAGGTCCCTGCGGTGGACCCCGACAGCCCGTCGGCCTATCCGCTGCAAGCCGATGTCGGCGCGGCGAGCATCGCCGATATGAATGCGGCCTTCGCGCATCCCGAATATTTCTCGATCGTCCAACCCGACGAACGCAGGTTCAGCCTGGCGGGCAAGCTGGTGAGCGAAAGATTGTCGTTCGCGGCCGCGCATGAGCTGATAGCCTATGACGACAGGCCGGTTTGAACCGGCGCTTCACACCGCGCGCAGCGCCGCCTTCGGCCGCGCCGCGAGCTCCTTGGGCACGCCCGCTTCAAGCACCGCCATCATCCGCTGGGTCACGTCGCGCGAATGTGCGCTGAGCATTTGCACCGCAGCATCGGCATCGCGGGCAAGGATCGCTGTGACGAATTCGCCATCGCGTTCGTAGAGCCGCTTCTTGTCGCTCGCAAAGGGCAGGCAGAGATGCCGGTAGCGGGACAATTGCGCATATAGCAGGCGGTGCATGTGCAGCAGCCAGCCATTGGCGCAAGGTGCCATCAGCGTCTCGTAAAACTCCACGCGTGCTGCAGTGAAAGGCTCGCCGGTCGCCGGCGAACCATCGTACATTTGCAGGTGCCGCTCTGCGCGATGGCTTGCGGCCAGCACCGCGCCCTCCCAGGTGATGTCGCCGTTCCTGATCGCCAGGCGGAGGCATTCGCTGTCGATCAACAGGCGCGCTTCGGTGATCTGCCGCAGTTCGGCCGCCGAAATCGGCGCCGCACGATAACCGCGATGCTGTTCCATTTGGACGAGGCCCTCGGCGCCAAGCCGTGACAGGGCCTCGCGCACCACCCCCGAACTGACGTCGAGCTGGCGGCACAGGTCGATCATATTGAGCTTCTCGCCCGCAGGAATCGCACCCGACAGCAACTGCTTGCGGATGCGTTCATAGCTACGGTCGGTAGTGCTTTGCGATGAGGCTTCGGCTATCACGCTCCAACTCCCTGCCCGGCATCGGGCCATCGTTTCAATCGCTAATGTTCCGAAATTAGGACGCATGGCAAGCTCTTCGCCCGACGGATGGCAAATAAAGCTCAAGCCTCCCGGCGTATGGGACCACTTTTATCGATAATCGATTGACATGGATTGGGCCGCTCGCCATCAGTCTTTGAGCTATTCCAAGAGGATTCCCGATGGCCGTCCAGACCGCCGAAGCCAAGCCCCTTCGTGATGCGGACATCGCCGCGCCGCTCGATTGGGCGCCCGGCGAATTCGCGCTGCGCGACGCCTGGTTCGCGGTCGCCCACACGCCGCTGGTCAGCGAGCGGCCGATCCTGCGCTTCGTCCATTCGCAGCCCTTCCACATCTGGCTGGACGACGGCCGGCTGCGCGCGGCCGATCATCACCCGGCGACCCCGGGCGAACGCGCGCCAGGGGCGCTCAGCCGCAACGGCGAGTATCCGGTCGCCGCGCGCTTCGGCCATGTCTGGGTATGGTATGGCAATCCCGACAATGCCGATCCGGCGCTGATCCCCGACATCCCGTTCCTGTCGTTCGATCGTCCCCAGCCGGCGTTCGCGCGCGGCTTCAATTATTTTCACAGCACTTATGAACTGGTGCTCGAAAATATCCTCGATCTCACCCATGTCGATTTCGTGCATGGCAGCTTCCGCGGCGCCGAGCATCCCGCCGAGCAGGACGATGTGCGCTTCGAATCGACCGAAGAGACGGTGACGATGGTCCGCACCACGCGCGGCAAGCCGACGTCGGACTATCAGCGCGAGAAGCTGGGTGTGACCGCCAAATTTCAGGATCAGACGCTGTTCGCACATGTCTTCATCCGCAGCGGCATGTGCTTCCTGCACAGCCGCTATTCGGCCGCGCCGTCGATCCCGCTGATGCAGACCAATACCCCCGAATCCCGCACATTGAGCCGTGCCAATTATGCATTCGGGATCGAGCAGACCAGCGACGCCAATTATCGCCGCGCCTGGCCGCGTACCGCCTCGATGATCGGGAACCAGGACGAATCGGTGCTCAATCCGCAGAATCCGCGGTATCTGGGCCACGCGCCGCGCGGCGATTGCAGCACCCGCTTCGACGCCGCCGGTCTCCATTATCGCCGACGTCACAATGCGCTGGTCCAACGCCAGAAGCAGGGCGACTTTGGCTACGCGCCCGACAGCCTCAACGCCCCCGGGCTCGCGGATACGTTCGGCGTGTTCAGGCCCCGTTGATGACGACGGGCGCTGCCGTGATGAACGATGCCCTCGAACGGCTCGACCCCGCCAAATTCGTCGACATCGATCTTCAGACCGATGTCGTGCGGCAGCTTTTCCCCGGCATCCTTGCCGACTGGGCAAAGCGCCCGCCCTTCTACATCGTTCAGAACGGCAACCCGCAAGCGATCATCGCGCGCTTCGCCGACATGAAAGAGGTGCTCAACGGCCGCGATCGCTTCGCGTCGGTCCCGCCCGCCAATGGTGCGGCGGGGATGCGCAAGTTCGTGCCCAACAAGTTCATGCGCGTCACCCCGCCGACCCAGATGGAAGGCCCGCCGCACGCGCGCATCCGCCGGCTGATCAATCCCGCCTTCAGTGAGGGCGCGGTCCGGCGCTTCGAACCCGTCATCACGGCACGGCTCAAGGCGATGATCGACCGGGTCGAGGCCGATGGCCCCGAATTCGAGGCGATGGAGGGGCTCTGCTCTAAGCTGATGCCCGAAGTGATGCTGGAGGGGATGTTCGGATTTTCCCCCGACGAGCGCACGATCTTCGTCGCGATGAACCATTGCCTGCGCCTGACCAAGAAGCTCAAGCCCGATCAGGAATATCCGGCCGAATATGTCGAAGCGTTCGACCGGGCCGAGGCGACGATCAACGCGATCATCGCCGATCGTCGCGCCAGCCCGCGCGACGATCTGGTGAGTCAGCTGATCGCGACCTCGGACGAAGGCGACATGCTGACCGACGTCGAGCTGTTCGAGCTGATCTTCATATTCGGCGCCGGCGCTATCGAGAGCACGGCTTCATCCTTCGCTGCGGCGCTGATGATGCTTGGCAA
The DNA here is from genome assembly GCA_947085315.1 of uncultured Sphingomonas sp. GTDB lineage: Bacteria > Pseudomonadota > Alphaproteobacteria > Sphingomonadales > Sphingomonadaceae > Rhizorhabdus. The sequence goes on from CAMTVW010000028.1 coordinate 52,529, forward strand.
GCATCCCGATCAATTCGACGAGGTGAAGGCCGACCCGGGATTGATCCCCGGGGCGATCGACGAATGTATGCGCATCCACGGACCAGGCTTTCTGCTGTTCACCCGCTATGCGCTGGTCGACACCGAGGTCGGGGGGACCTTTCTGCCGGCTGGCATCCCGGTCTATGTCTGTCATCAGGCCGCGGCGTTCGACCCGGTGCAATATCCCGATCCGCTGCGCTTCGACATCCACCGCCATCCGGCCAATATTCCGGTCTTCGGCGGCGGCGCGCATTTCTGCGTCGGCAACAGGCTGGCGAAGACGGTAATGCGCATCGCACTGACCGAACTGGTGACGCGCTTTCCGCGCCTGAGGCTGGCCGATCCGGCCTTCGTTCCCAATTATGTGGGTTCGCTGTCCGAAACCCAGATCGAAAAGCTGCCGATGCTGCTGTCCTGATTTCCCGGCGATTTGGGAACCGACAGTATGACCGCCAATCCCCGGACCGCGATGGCTGTGGTGTTCGCCACGGTGCTGGTGGACATGATCGGCACCGGAATCGTCATGCCCGTGCTGCCGCATTTCATCATGGAGCTGACCGGCGACAGCCTGGCCTCCGCCGCGCGCGACGCCGGCTGGCTGGGGTTCGCCTTCGCCTTCACCCAGTTCCTCGCCGCACCGGTGATGGGCAGCCTCAGCGATCGGTTCGGGCGCCGCCCGATCCTCGTCGCGGCGGTCGCGGCGTTCGGGATCAACTATCTGCTGACGGCCATGGCACCCACGTTGGCATGGCTCTTCGTCGGGCGGATCATCGCCGGTGCGACCGGCGCGTCCTTCGTCACCGCCTATGCCTATATCACCGATATCAGCCCGGCCGATCGGCGAACCCAGAATTTCGGCCTGCTCGGCATGGCGATGGGCGTAGGCTTCGTGATCGGTCCGGCGCTGGGCGGCTTCGCAAGCAGCCTGGGGCCGCGAGCGCCCTTCTTCCTTGCCGGTGGGCTCGCCATGGCCAACGCGCTGGCGGCCTGGTTCCTGCTCAGCGAAAGCCTGCCGCCCGAACGGCGTCGGCCCTTCAGCTTCTCGCGCTCCAATCCGATCGCCGCGCTGTGGCGACTGAACAGCGACGCCATCCTGAAGCGCCTCGCGATCGCGATACTGCTCGTCCAGCTGACCTTCATGATGCTCAACACGATCTGGCCCTTCTACACCATCGCCCGCTTCAGCTGGTCGGGCGCGATGATCGGGCTGTCGCTTACTTTTTCCGGCCTGCTGTCCGCCGTCGTGCGCGGGGGGCTGATTCGCAAGGTGGTGCCGCGCTGGGGCGAGCGTCGCGTGGTGATCGCCGCGATCCTCGCGCAGATCGTGGGCCATTTTATCATGGCGTTCGGCTGGGTCGGCTGGATGATGTTCGCCGGGATCGCCGTGCATACGCTGGCCGGGCTCGCCTATCCGGCGCTGAGTGGATTGGCATCCCGACGCGTCGGTGAGCATGAGCAGGGCGAATTGCAGGGCGCCATCGCCTCGCTGACCGGCTTGTCCGCTATCCTCGGTCCGCTGCTGGCGTCGCAGCTCTTCGCCTCGTTCACCGAGCCTGGGACCTGGCTCATCCTGCCCAGTGCCCCAATCCTGGCCTGCTCGCTGTTGGCGGCGCTGGCATTGTGGACGATCTACCGTGTCGGCGGCCCCGCCTCACGGCGCCCGATCACCGCCGTGGAGCCGGCCGGGACGGAAACCGCCTGAGCCTGTCAAGCGCTCCCGGCCGGCCGACTGCGGCCTGGCCCGTCGCCACCTTCCATGGCGCCATGTTCGATCATCGGCCGGACGGCGTCCAGGATATGCGCGCTGTGGAGCGCGACCGCGCGATCCGCATCCCGGGCCAGTACCGCGGCAACGATCGGACCATGATCGTCGGCGATATCGCGCTGCGTCCGATCGGGTGGAGCGATGCCGTGACGGTAACGTTCGGACTGGGCATGAAGCCAATCGCGCATCCGCAGCAGCCAGGGGCTGTCGCAGGCCGCGACCAGCGCCCGCTGGAACGCGGCGTCGGCTGCGGCATGGTCCTCGTCGGGCGTGTCGCCTGCCGCCCCGTCATGGGCGGTGCGGGCCAGCCGGTGTGCGGTGCTGACGATCTCGCTCTCCCAGTCCAGACCGCCACGGGCGATCGCCCGGCGGAGGCACTGGCCCTCGATCTCGGCGCGTACCTGAATCAGGTCGACCATCTCGGCGATCGAGATGGTTCCGGCACGAAAGCCGCGACCGTCGGCGAGGGTCACAAAGCCTTCCGCCGTCAGCCGCGACAGCGCCTCACGCACGGCGCCGAGGCTGAAACCAAGGCTGGAGGCGATATCCTTGATGTTGATCTTGTCGCCCGGCGCGATACGGCAGCTCACCAGATCGTCGCGAAGCTGGCGATAGGCCTGCTCGGTCAGGCTCGTTTTGCGGATCATCCGATCATCTAACCAGATCAGGCGCGCGCCGGAAGCTTTTTCGATCTATTCGACCCGACAGAATATATTATTCGCGAGGGTGGACGCCGCCGCGCCGCCCATTTCCCGATGGGATAGATAGCAAGGAGCCCTGCATGTCATTCAAGGAGGGGGAAGCGGTGGGCCTCAGCGCAGAGCCGGGAGCGGATGGCATCCCATCGAACATCATCCACCATGGCAATTTCCTGGATTTCGCACGGTCGCTTCCCGATCGGTCGGTCGATCTGGCCATCGTCGATCCGCCCTATAACAGCAGCAAGGGCGGCGAATGGAAATGGGACCAGAGCGTTGCCCTGCCCGGCTTCGGCGGAGACTGGAAAAAAGTCGACGAGGCATGGGACGACATGCCGCTTTCGGAGTATTTCTGCTTCACCCTGTCATGGCTGAAGGAGTTGAAGCGGCTCGTCAAACCGACCGGGTCGATGTGGCTGCACGGCACCTATCACAATGCCGGCATCATCAATTTCGCGCTCCAGCTGCTCGAAGTCGAGATGATCAACGAAGTCGTCTGGTTCAAGCGCAACAGCTTTCCAAATCTTTCGGGGCGGCGGCTCACCGCCAGTCACGAGACGATCCTCTGGGCGCACACCGGCAAAAAGCGCCAATATTATTTCGACTATGCGCTATCGAGGGCATTTCATGACCCCAGCGACCGGATGAAGGAAGCCGGCAAGCAGATGCGGACCGTCTGGGACGTGCCCAACAATAAGGACCCGTCCGAGCTGATGCACGGTAAGCACCCGACGCAAAAGCCACTGCGGCTGTTGCAGCGGATGATCCGGCTGTCGGCCCGACCAGGTGACCTGTGCCTCGTCCCGTTCGCCGGCTCGGGCTCAGAATGCGTCGCCGCGCAGCGCGAGGGCCTGCGCTTCATCGGCTGCGAGATAGCGCCCGGGTTCGTCGAACTCGCCCGCACCCGGCTCGCCGCAGACATGCCGCCATGACCCTCGACATCGCGCCTTTATCGGGCCCCGTGCCGTCGATCCTGAAATGGACCGGCAGCAAGCGCAGCCAGGCCGCAGCAATTGCCCGGCTGGCGCCGCCGCATCAGCGCTATTTCGAGCCGTTCCTTGGCGGCGGGGCGCTGCTCTATCTTCTCGGCCGTGCGGGGTCGGTCGGCAGCGATCTGTTCGCGCCGCTGATCGCTTTCTGGCGCCTCGTTCGCGACAATCCGCGTGCGCTCAAGGAGGATTACCGCGCACAATGGACCGCGCTGCAGGCCGATCTTCCCGGCTATTTCTATGTCGTCCGCGACCGCTTCAACGCAACACGCGACCCCCGCGATCTCAATTTCCTGATGCGCACCTGCGTCAACGGCATCGTCCGCTTCAGCAAGGCCGGCCACTTCAACAACAGCTTCCACCTATCCCGGCGCGGCATGCTGCCGGCGACGTTCGACCCGATCGTCGACCTCTGGTCGCGCCGGCTGGTGGGAGTCGAGCTGATCGACGGCGACTATCGCTCCGTGCTGGAAGGCGCCAGGACGGGCGACTTCGTCTATCTCGACCCCCCTTATGCCGGCAACAGGCAGCGCTATATCAGCGACCTCGATCTCGACGCGATGATCGAACAGCTCGATATGCTAAACCGCAGGGGTGTGAAATGGGCGCTGTCCTTCGACGGCGCGCGCGGTGACCGGGCCTATGCCTTCGCGCTTCCGCCCGGCCTCTATCAGCGCAAGCAGCATCTGATCAGCGGGCTTTCCGCAGTGTCGAAGGTATTGAACGGACCGATCGAGCGCGTGTCCGAGGCGCTGTACCTCAACTATTGATCCATCGCCCCCTCGCCCCGCAGCGTTTCGGGGCAATCGCCTGGATGGACCGTGCATGAAAATGGGGATGCGCTCACGCGCATCCCCACCCTCTCATTCCGAAACGATCAGAGTGCGACGATGCCGCCGTCATTCTTGGTGATCGCGACGATCGCCGAGCGCGGACGGACGGTCGCGCCGGCCGACCCGGTCGCCTGGCTGTCCGGCCAATGGCTGGTCGGCGCTGCGGGCGTGCCGAGTTCGCCGGGGTGCTGGATGCCGACGAACAGCGTGCGGCCATCGGGCGTCGTGTCCACGCCGGTGATCTCGCACTCGACCGGGCCGACCAGGAAACGCTTCAGCGTCCCATCCGTGGCGGCGGCACCGACACGGGTGACCTGCGTCGCCGTGGCGCCGTTCGAACCGGTGTTCGTGATCGTCTTGGTCGCGCCGTCGCCGACGCTGCCCGGCATCGCCGCCAGCATCTGATTGTTGGTCTTGTCGGTGAAGGCGCCGTCATCGGTCTGGATCCACAGCACCGGCTTGACCAGACCCGAGGCATTTTGCGGCCGCGCGAACCAGAGACCGTCCGGGCTCGAGAAGTCGTTGCTGGCGGTGAGCCCCGAGAGGTTGACGTTCGCCGCGTCGGCGGTCGCCGAGTCGGCGCCAAACAGATAGACATCCCAGCTCATCGTGGTCGACGCGGGATCGTCACCGGTCTCGCGAAGGCGCAGGATGTGGCCGTTGGGGTTGCCGAACTGGGCAGTGTTGGCCGTGCCGATCGGATCATTATAGTGGCGCGGGTTGGCGGCGTTGGTGCCGGTGAGCGGCCGCAGCGTCGCATTGTTGTTGGTCAGCGTGATGAAGATCTCGCCGGTGACGTTGTTGGTCGCGGTCCACTCTGGCCGATCCATCGGGGTCGCGCCCACCGCATCGGCGGCGAGACGCGTGTTCACCAGGATATCGACCTGACTGGCGAAGACATATTCTGGATCGGTCGCATTCGCCGGACGGTTCGGCACCTGGCCGAAGGTCAGCGGCAGCCAGGTGCCGGTGCCATCGGCATTGAACCGCGCGACATAGAGCGTGCCGGCATCGAGATATTTGTCGCCGATGGCGAGGCGGTCGGCCGCCTGTGCGTCGGCCGGGGCCCACACCGCGTTCGACACGAACTTGTAGAGATATTCGCCGCGCGAGTCGTCACCAAGATAGACGGCGAGCTTCTTGCCCTCGATGAACTTGCCATACCATGCACCCTCATGACCGAAGCGACCGAGCGCGGTGCGCTTCCGCGGCGCCTTGGTCTTGTCATAGGGGTCGAGCTCGACGCACCAGCCGAACTGGTTCGGTTCGTTGCGATAGTCGGTCGTCGCCGAACCGCTCGCGGTCGCGCGCGCGTCCCAGCGCTGGATCGCCGTGTTGGTGGTGCTCGCCGTCGACCAGGCGTAGTTGCCGATATTGCTGGTTACGCCGTAGCGGCGCAGCGCGACGAGCTCGCGGGCCGAGCGCAGGGCGTTGTCGGTGCCGGCGCCCGAATTGTCGCGGCGGAAATAGCCCGCCCAATTCTCCTCGCAGGTGATGTTGGTACCCCACAGCGTGTGGCCGTTGGCGCAATTGTTAATCGTCCCGCGGCCCTGGGTGCCATCGGTCGAGAAGGGCGTCTTCAGGAAATCGCTGCCGCGCGCCGGGCCGTTGAAGACGACCGGGGTATTGGGGGTGATGCGGCGATTGAAAGTGCTGCCCGGGACATAGGCCCAGGTGCGGTTGCCGCTATCGGCATATTCGGAAACCGAAACGCCATGGGCCTCGATCTCCTTGATGACTTCGGCCTCGGGGCGCGGGCCTGCGGCGACGTTGGTCGGACCGTTCGGATGGAGATACTGGATGTTGAGATTCTCGTGGTTCTGCACCATCAGGCCGCGCGTCGAGCTATTGTCGTCGCGCACGCCGGCCGAGGTCAGTCCGTACCAGTAGAGCGCGTCGCCATGGTCACCGATACGGTTCGCGAAGTCGGTGTCGGTGCCGTCATTCTTGTAGGCCGGCGTCGCCGCAGTCAGCGGATCACCGAGGCGCGTCATGATGGTGACCTTGTACCCATCGGGCACGGTAACGACGTCATTGCGATTCTTGGCGATCGAGGTGAAGCCGAGCACCGCCGGCCCGACATTCACGGTCGTATCGGAGGTCGCCGCCTTGCCCTTGTCGTCGGTCGCGGTGAAGCGGAAGACCAGCGGAGTCGATGCGGCGACGCTCGGCGCGATGAACGACGCGTTGTTCGTCGATGCGTTGGTGAGGGTGGCCGTCGGACCCGAGACCTGGGTCCAGGCGACGGTGACGGTGCCGTCGTCGGTTGCGGTGCCAGCCAGCGTGACCGCCTTGCCCGCGCTCGTCGAGGAAGTGGTGCCAGCGCTAACCACCGGCGTCTCGTTATCGTCACCGCACGCCGTGAGCAGTAGCCCGCCGAATGTCGCTGCGGCGATCGCGGAGACACCGCCGAACAACGTCTGACGTCGCGAATAACGCGCTTCGATCATGCTTTCCAGAGTAGGATTGTCGGTCGGATTGCAGTCGACGTCACCGTCCGTATAGCCGTAGCGCGAGATGTCAGTCATGTGGGATGCCCCTTTTCAGAAAGGGCTTGGCTAGCAATCCTCGGCGAAGGATTTGTGCTGACTCGCTTACCGTTTCGTTACCGAATGATATCGGTAATATGGCAGCCTCACCGCGATCAGGCGGCCGGGGTCATACCAGCCGCGATCGCGATCTTCAGCGCTTCCGAAAGCGATTGCACCGCCAGCCGGCGCATCATGTTGGCGCGGTGCATCTCCACGGTGCGCGGGCTGATGCCGAGCAGCTGCGCCACCGCCTTGTTCGACAACCCCGCCAGCAGCCCGGCAAGCACATCTGCCTCGCGTGGCGACAGCGCGGCGACCAGCGCGGCCGCCCGCTCGCGCTGGCGGGCCTCGTCGAGCAGCTGCGATAAGCCGTCGAGGGTTCTTTCCAGCCGCACGATCAGGTCGGTCTCGCGGATCGGCTTTTCGAGGAAGTCGGCCGCGCCCAGCTTCAGCGCGCGTATCGCCCGCTCGGCGTCGCCATGCTCGGCCATGACGATCACGGGATGCGCGGCGAGCCGACCCTGCGCCGCTTCGAGAAACGGAAACCCATCGACGCCCCGCATATGAAGGCCCAGCAGGACGCAGCCCGGCGGCAACATCGGAATCACGCGAAACGCCTCGCGCGCATTGGTCATGGCGGTGACGACGAAACGCGCGCGATCGAGCCACGGTGCGACCGTTTCGAGCAGCAGGGGATTGTCGTCCACCACATAGACGTGGCGCGGCGTCGGCGCGGCCATGGGCGCCTCTGGCCCGGCATGCGGACGAGGATGGGAATCAACCATGTTCATGTCATTCGGAAGGCGGTCAGGCCGCATCGCCACCCCGCGCCCGGAACCCGGGCGGCGCCGCATCCGCCGCAGGGCGCGGCAAGCTGACAGTCCGGCTGAGGCGCGGCACGACGCGGGATGCCCCGGCTTGGATCGCAAGGCCGTCGATGGCGCCGCGCAAATAGTGTCTCCTGCTGGTCGGATGGTCCGGTACGGAAGCAGTACAGGCTGAGCCCGCTTTGTCGGGGGGCGGCAAAGCGGGCTCAGAACGCGAAGCGGGCACGACACCATGGCGCCATGCTCTTCGATCCCGGCTCTTTGGTGGATTTGGCAGCGCGCCTCAACGTCGCAACGCTACTGCAGTAGCATCACGGTATCCGCATCATGGTGCAACAATCTTGCCGGGTGGCGGACATGGCCGCGCACTGTCCGTAGAGGCCGCACATCGTGAGGAGCCGCTGAGCCTGGCGAAGTGAGAAAAGCTCAGAAACTTGCCGCGCGGCCTGCGATCACGACCGCGCCGCCAGCGCCAGCAACGCCTGGGCGCGGGCCAGAAAGGGCCGATCAAGCATGCCGCCCTTGTAGCCGATCGTGCCGGCCGACGGGTTGGCGGCGAACAGATCGACGATCTCCTGCGCGGTGGCGATCTCTTCGGCGCCGGGCATGAACGCCGCGTTGATCACCTCGACCTGCGCGGGATGGATGGCGAGCATCCCGCGATAGCCGTCGCGGCGCACCTGCTCGGCACGCAGGCGCAAGGCTTCGAGGTCGCGAAAGTCGCTCTGGATCGTCTCGACCGGCGCGACCCCGGCGGCCGCCGCCCCGGCAAGGCAGAGGCTGCGGGCAAGCTGGTAGGTGAAGCCGTAGCTGCCGTCGGCGTTGCGGTTCTCACTGGCGCCCAGCGCGTCCGCGAGATCCTCTGCCCCCCAGGTCAACGCGACGACGCGAGGCGCGCCGCCATAGCTACCGGTAGTGAACATCGCCTCCGCCGTCTCGGTGACGAGGACGATGACCTGCGTGGCGCCAATCTCGTTGCCGGCCGCCGCCTCGAACGCGCTCAGATAATGGTCGAGCAATTCGACATCGGCGCGGCCCCGCGCCTTGGGCAGCATGATCCCGCCCGGCGCTGCGGGCATGATCGCGGCGAGATCGGCCAGCGTATGCGGCCCGTCGAGCGGGTTGATCCGCACCCAAAGCCGCTGCCGCGCTGCCGCGTCCCGGCCCTTCAGAAAATCATGGACCATCGTCCGCGCAACCGGCTTCTCGCTGTCGGCCACCGCATCCTCGAGGTCGATCAGGACGATGTCGGCCGGACCGGCAGCGGCCTTTTCCATCTTCTTCTGGCTATCGCCCGGAGCGAATAGCCAGGATCGCGCATTGATGGCCGGGGTCTGCATATCTCGATGTCCGATGATTAACGGTACGGTTTGAGCCCAGTACAGTACAAGATGCGAAGGTCAAATCGGCGTCATGGTCCAAACGAGCCTAGGGGGTATTGCGCATTGCAAAGCCCCGCCCGGCGCCATAGCCCGAATGACATGCTATAAAGGCCGTTCGGATCCAGGTCTCTCGGGGGGAGGGCTACGCGGCATGATCGGGGCTAGATTGCAAAGAGCCGCCGTTGCGCCAGCGCTGGGCGTCGCGGTGTTCCTGACAGCGGCCTATTGCTTCCATTTTCCGGCCGGCACGGGCGGAGTTCCCACCCTTTGGCTCACCAACGGCCTGCCGCTTGCCGCGCTGCTCAGAACCGACGAGCGGCGCTGGCCGCTGCTCATGGCGGCGGCCTTCGCCGGCAACATCGTGGCGGCGCTGATCGTCCGCGATGCGCCCATCCTGATCGCGGCGTTCATCGCGGCCACCAACGCGTTCCAATATTGGCTTTGCGCGCTGGCGGTCCGCCGCCGCTTCGGACGCTATTTCGACCTGACCGAAATCCGGCAGATGGCCTGGCTGTTCGGCCTCGGCGCGCTGACCACACTGGTCAAGGCGGTTGCCACGATGCTGTTCGACAGCGCCGTGATCAACGCGGTGTTGCCGACGCCGGCCGCGTTCGCGGTCTGGTCGATGATGGTCTTCCTTGGCCTCTATGCGCTGTCGCTGCCGGTGCTTGCGATGACGTCACGATCGGCGCTGAAGCTCGCCCGATTCGATCGCACAGGCTGGTTCATTCTGGCGGCGCTCGTCGTCATGCTTGTGCTGATCTTCGGCCCACCCGGCTTTCCCGGCATGTATATCGTCATGCCGCTGCTCATGCTGCTCGCCTGGCGGCACGGGCTGCTTGGCGCCGGGCTGGGCGCATTGATCCTGATCGTCGGCGTCGCGCTGCTGCTCATTGCCAGCGAGGCGCCGGTCCCCACACTCCCCGCCACCGGCTACGGCCCCTCGGCGCGCGGCATTTACATGGAGCTCTATTTCGGCATCGCCATCTTGATGAGCCTGCCGCTCGCCGCTGCCCGTGCGCGCCAGCAGGCGGTCGAGGATGCGCTGGCCGACGCACTGGCCACCGCCGAGCGCCGCGCAGCCGAGCTGGCCGAGAGCGAGGCTGCGGCGCGGCGGTCCGAGCTGGCGCTGCTCGAAAATGAAAATCGCTGGCGCGCCGCACTCGAGGGATCAGGGCTGGGGGTGTGGGACTGGGATCTCGAAGCGGGCCATGTCTATTATTCCGAGACCTGGAAAACGATGCTCGGCTATGAGTCCGACGAGATCGGCACCAGCATCGACGAGTGGCGTGATCGCCTTCACCCCGATGACCGGGAACCGATCGCAGCCGTGCTCGACGCCCATCTGCGCGGCGAAGGCTCCTTCTTCCGCTGGGAATTGCGGCTTCGCTGCAAGGACGGCAGCTACAAATGGGTGCTTGATCGTGGCGCGGTGTTCGAGCGCGGAGCCGATGGCCGGCCGGTTCGGCTGATCGGCACCCACGCCGATATCGATGAACCGATGCAGGCGGCTATCCGGATGGCGCGCCATGGCCGCCTCTACGTCGCGCTCGCCGCCTGCAACGCTGCGGTCGCCCGTCGTGACGATATGAAGGTGATGGCAGCGAATATCTGCCGGATACTGGTCGAGAGCGGCGACATCAGTACCGCCTGGATCGGAATCGCCAATTCGGAGACCGGACTGATCGAACCGGTCAGCGCGTTCGGGGCGGGGATCGAGGATCTCGCAAAGGCGGTCTTCCCGCTCGACGGCGACATTCCAGATAGCCTGAGCCCGACGGTCATGGCGCTGCGGCGGGAGCGCCCGATCTGGATCGACGATCTCCAGCCCGATCCGGGCGCGGGAATCGGGCATGGCGCCCATGGCGCCGCCTCGCTGCCGATCCCGCGCAAGGACGGTCCCGCCGCCATCCTTACCCTCTATACTGACCAGCGCGACTATTTCGACGACGAAACCCGCACCCTGCTGGCCGACATGGCGTCGCAATTCAGCCTGGCGCTGGACACCGGCGATGCCGAGCTTTCGGCGCGCCGCTCGCAGGACAGTCTGGCCGAATCCGAGCGGCGCTTCCGCATGATGTTCGAGGCCGCGCCGATGGGCATAGCATTGATGGACAGCCGGAACGGCGATTTCCTGACGGTGAATCCGAAATTCGAGGCGATCGTCGGCTGGAGCGCCCGCGAATTGATGGCGAAGCGCTGGCAGGACATCACCCATGCCGACGACCTCGACACCGATCTCGCGATGGCCAAGCAGTTCCTGCGGGGCGCAATTCCAGGCTATGTCCTCGAAAAGCGCTATGTCCGCAAGGATGGCAAACCGGTCTGGGTGCATATGACGATCGCGCGCTTCGCCCTCGCGGGTGAGCCGCAGCTGCGCCATCTGTGCATGGTCGAGGACGTTACCGAGCAAAAGGAGCTGCAGAATCAGGTGCTGTTCGCACAGCGCATGGAAGCGATCGGCCAGCTCACCGGCGGGGTCGCGCATGATTTCAACAATCTGCTGACCATCGTCATCGGCAGCAGCGAGGCGCTGATCGAACAAAGCGACGAGCCCGACCGGCGCCAGCTCGCCGAGCTGATCCTGCAGGCCGCCGAGCAGGGTGGCGAGCTGACCCGCCAGCTGCTCGCCTTTTCCCGCCGCCAGCCCCTTGCGCCCCGGGCGTTCGACGTCAACGCACTGCTCGACCAAAATTTCGCGCTGATCCAGCGTACGCTGCGCGCCGACCTGCATTTCTCTATCCGCCAGTCGGCAGGGCTGCCGCCGGTCTATGCCGATCCGGCGCAGACCGAGACCGCAATCCTGAATCTCTGTCTCAACGCGCGCGACGCTATGCCCGCCGATGGCACGCTGACGATCGCGACCGAGCTCGCCACCCTGAGCGAGGACTATTGCCGTCGGCATCCCGACGCCCGCCCGGGGGACTATGTCGCGATCCGGGTGAGCGATACCGGCACTGGCATCGCGCCTGAAATCCTTGATCGCGTCTTCGAGCCATTCTTCACCACCAAAGAGCCTGGCCGCGGCACCGGCCTGGGCCTCTCGATGGTCTATGGCTTCGTCCGGCAATCGGATGGCCATCTGCATGTCGCCTCCGAACCGGGCAAGGGTAGCAGCTTCACTTTCTATCTTCCCGTCGCCGCAGAGGCGACGCTGGAGGATGCAGCCCAGCCGGCCGAACGCCGCGCGTTTGAAGGCGGGTCGGAAAATGTCCTCGTCGTTGAGGATAATGAGCTGGTCCGCGACCACGCCCGGTCACAGTTCACGGCGCTGGGGTATCACGTGGTGACGGCGGCAAACGGCGCGGAGGCGCTGGAGACATTGGAGACGCGTGACGACATCGATCTGCTGTTCACCGATGTGGTGATGCCTGGCATGAACGGTCGTGAACTGGCCGAACGCGCCATTGCGCGCTGGCCGGGGCTGAGGATACTCTACACCTCGGGCTATTCGAAGGATGCGCTGACCCGTGAAGGGCGCCTGCTCGACGGGGTGACGCTGCTTTCCAAACCCTATTCAAAGCGGGATCTGGCGGAAAAGGTCCGCAGGGTTCTCGACGAGGTCCCGTGATGTCCGAGGAAATCCCCGCCCATATCCACATCGTCGATGACGAACCCGGCGTCCGCGAGACGATCGCGGCGATCCTGCGGCTCGCCGGCTTCATCACTCATGAATATGCCACTGCTAACGAACTGCTTGCCGCGCTCGACAGGATTGAGCCCGGATGCATCATCACCGACGTCAACATGCCGGGGATGAGCGGGCTCGAACTGGTCCGCGATCTGGCCACGCGGAAGAGCGGCCAGGCGGTGATCGTCATATCGGGCCAAGCCGACATCCCGATGGCGGTGGAGGCGATGAAGGCCGGCGCCGCTGAATTCCTCGAAAAGCCGCTCCATGCCGAGCCGCTGCGCGAGGCAGTCCGCGCCGCGCTGACGCGCGCGTCGGCGGCGCGGTCACCCGAAGCGGACCGCTATGCGCGGGTCGTGGAATCGCTGACCCGACGCCAGCGCGAGGTGCTCGCCGGAATCCTCGAAGGCCTGCCCAACAAGCTGATCGCGCACAGGCTGGGACTCAGCACCCGTACTGTCGAAGCCTATCGCGCCGCGATCATGGAACGCACCCAGGTGCGCAACCTGAGCGAGCTCGTAAGGCTCGGCATCAGGGCCGGGATGTAGCGGCCGAACCTATTCAGCGCTTGCCGACGCGTGCCTTGCGGGCCGCATATTGCGCGTCGCGGGCAGCCTTTTTCTCGGCTTCGGTCAACTGCGGGCGCTCAGGTTTGACAAGGGCCGCGGCCGCAGCTTCGGCCTGGGCCTTCTTCTCGGCCTTCTCACGCTCGCGTGCGGCGAGCTTCTCGGCGCGGGCTGCGGCTGCGGCCTGCTCCTTGATGAGGGCTGCGGCGCGGCGCTCGGCGAGGACGGCTTCGTCGGGGGCGGGCTTGGCGCGCAGCTTGGCGAGCGCGGCTTGTTTTGCCTGGAGGGCGAGGGCGGTGCGTTCCTGAAAGGTCGGTTGTTTGAACGAAGGCATGAAGATAGAGAACTCCTGACGGGCTGATGGTCCATTGGCCGCCGCCCGAACGGCCGATGTCGGCAGACGCCGACGAGTGAAACGCCCCATAGCACAAAATGGCGCATTACCCGAATGGCTGACGGCCAAGGATGACCGTCCCCTTCGTTCAGGAGCAGGCTCAGTGCAACCACGGACATTGTTGGCGACGGCGAAAGTCCCCGATGGGGAGGAACTGCGGCTTTTCCAGCGCGGCGCCGATTTCATGATCGTGCTCGACCGCAACGAGCTGATGAACAGTCGGATGAGCGGGTCCGAGGAAGCGCTGGCGCTGATGGCGTGCGAGCGGCTTGCCGAGCTTGCCAAGGCGCATCTGCTGATTGGCGGCTATGGCATGGGCTTCACGCTGCGCGCGGCATTGTCGGTATTGCCGCCCTCCGCGCGGACGACGGTGGCGGAACTGGTTCCAGAGATCATCACATGGGCACGCGGGCCGATGGCCGCGCTCACGGCGGGCTGCCTCGACGATCCGCGCGTGACGATCGCGGAGCGCGACGTGGCGCTGATGATCGACGAGGCGCAGGGCACCTATGACGCGATTCTCCTCGATGTCGACAATGGCCCCGACGGGCTGACGCGCGGCGCCAATAACCGGCTCTACTCGCGGCGCGGACTAGAGGCCGCGCGGCGCGCACTGCGGCCGGGTGGGGTGCTGGCGATCTGGTCGGCCGCCTCCGACGCCGCCTTCATGCGCAAGCTGGGCGATGCGGGCTATATCGTTGACGAAGTGGTGGTAAAGGCACGCAGCAATGGGAAGGGCCCCCGTCATGTGATCTGGTTCGCGAAGCCCTAGCGCAGCCGGACGACCTTGATCCGCCCGCCGGGGCGGATTGCATCCTCGCCGTTGAGCGCCCTGATGAGCGCGGCGTCACCGCCGAGGTTGCTAGCATTTTCACCCGGTGCGACGGTCACGACATCCACTTCGCGAGGCCGTAACGTTGCGGCCTCCTGCGCGCCAAGCAGGTGGAATGAGCCGAACAGCCGCTCGACCGACGCGACCTGCGCGCCCGCACCGGGGGCCGCGATCACGAAATGATAGGCGGCGCGATTCCCTGCGTCATAGGCGGCGATCCACAGCGGCAGCTCGCCCTCCTGCGTCGCGACCCGAATCGGCACGACGATCGCGGGCAGCCCGTTGATCATGACCTCCTGCGCGGTGCCCGGCTGGCCCTGCATGTCGCCCAATATCTGGGGGATCATCGCTTCGACATAGGCGCTGAGCCCGCCTTCGGGAATCGGCCCGCCGGCAAACTCGCCACGGATTCCGTCGGGGCCCGACAGCGCGATCGCCTGCGGGCTGTTGGTCAGGGTGAAACCCTCGGGCGCCTCAAAGCCGATTCGCATCACCGGATGCGCAAAGCGGCGGCCGTTCACGAACCCCTGCTGGGGATCGTCGCCATAGAGCAGCCCGTCGACCGCCGCGAGATAGGCGTCGCGTTTCTCGGGCAGCGCGTCATCGGCGACACCGCTGGCCCGGGCGAGGTTTCGCACGCGTTCGATCCGCTTCTCGGTCAGCGGGTGGCTGCTCGCCCATTCGGGCAGGCTGCGCGCGGCGTCGCGACTCCCGCTGGCCTTCACCCAGGCTTCGTTGCGGGTCAGCGCATCGAGCATGTCTGCGGCCTCATAGGGATCGTAGCCCGCCTGGCGCAGGTAGCGCATGCCCAGCTCGTCAGCCTCATATTCCTGCGTGCGCGAGTAGCGCAGGGTGAACATCTCGGCGGCGGCGCTGGCGAGCCGGGTCAGCCGGTCGGATCCGGTCAGGCTGACAGCGATCACGCCAAGCACGCTCCATAGTGACTGTTCCTGCTGGCGTTCGCCATGCCGCGCCATGATATGGCCGACCTCATGGCCCAGCACCGAGGCAAGCTCGGCCTCGCTGTTGACGAACGCCATCAGGCCGCGCGTCACGTAGATGAAGCATCCCGGCACTGCGAAGGCGTTGACCACGTCGCTGTTGACCAGGGTGAAGGTACATTGGCCCTTCAGCCCCGCGGCTGCCGCGACCTCCTCGCCGATGCGCCGGACATAGGCTTGCTGCGTCCCGCCATATTCGCCGCCCATCTCGGCGAGGAGCTTGGGGTGCTGTTCGGCGCCGAAAGCGTGCGCCTCTTCGCTGACGCCGGGCTCGTAGTCAGGCGCGGTTTCCTCGCTGCAACCCGCAAGCAGCAAGCCGAGCGCGGCGAGCGCGGCCGTGATCCTGCGGGGTCTGGATGATGTATGGGACGGGCGGCGCATCATTCCTCGGCACATATTGGGATGAACGACTTGTTGCGCGGCGGAGCGGTCACGGCAAGCGCAGCTGGGTTGGCATCCGGTCAGGCCTGATCGATCCGGCCAAGGCGGGTCGTCTCGCCGCTGTCGTCGCCGCGTTCATTCTCATGGGGCTTGAGCGGGCGCATCAGCCAGAGCGTGCCCATGGTGAAGATCGCCAGCATCAATGCGACGTCATAGCGCGCGAGGCCCGCCGAGAGCCCGATCGCGCCGGTGACCCACAGGCTTGCGGCGGTGGCGGTGCCCTTTACCGAGCCGCGCTGCTGGAGGATCGCGCCGCCGCCGAGAAAGCCGATCCCCGCGATCACCCCCTCCAGCACGCGCGCCATCGCGGCGGGATCGTCAGCGGTCAGCGTCTCGACCGCCTGGACGAAGCCGCAGCTCGCGATCGCCACCAGCGGAAAGGTGCGCAGGCCTGCGCTGCGCTCCTCCTGCTCGCGATTCCAGCCGATCGGGATGGCGAGCAGGTAGGCAATGGTGAGCGCGACAAGGTGCGGCAGCAGGTCGGATGGATTTATCATGAGGGCTGCAACGCGCTTTCACGAGCATCGCTCCCGGCGCGGCGCCCTTTCTGCCGTTCGTGCGTTTGAAGCGCGACAAGGAGACGATCATGGCCAGCAAACCCGACCCATCGCCCGACGACCCCGTCCCTGCCGAGGATCCAGCCACGATCCCCGGCCCCGACGGCCCCATCGCGGACGACGATTTCGCCGACAAGATCGACGAGATCGGCGAGCCGTCCGACGGCAACTTCGCGTGACGGCACCGCCCAAGGCGCCGGCGGGATGGTCACCACGGCAAAGGGTGCATTGACGCCCTGATCGCCCCGGCCGCATGCTGGCCGGATGGACGAACGCTTCACCCTCACAGCGACGATCTGGTTGTGGAACCCCCCGGCCGGCCACCGCGCAAAGGGTGGCAGCTGGCATTTCCTGACGATCGACGGCCAGACCGCTGCCGAAATCCGTTTCGCCGCGCTCGGCCGCACCGGGGGTTTCGGTTCGATCAAGGTGAAGGCCCGGATCGGCGATACACGCTGGAATACCTCGATCTTCCCCCAACGCGAAAGTGGCGGCTTCATCCTGCCGATCAAAGCCGAGGTGCGGAAGCGCGAGGGACTGGGCGAAGGTGACGAGGTGCGCGTCTCGCTGAGCGTGTGAAGGCCGCTTCGCCATGCCGCCACCCTTGTAAATCAAGGGCCGTCACCCCATCTTACCGATGTTGGCAGTTGCGCGTGCAATCGCCGGATCGCAAATCGGCGGCGCTGGCTTCCCCCTTGTGAAAGCGACCGACATCGTCGCGGCCCAGCGACGTTTCCGACTTCCCCCGGTTTCCGATCGCGAAAGGACGCTCCATGTATCCCTCAGCCACATTGTGCCGAACCCAGCAGGCAATCCATCTCGACCGCGCGAGCGGGTCCCCGCTCGAAAATGTCCGCGCCGTCGCGACAAAGGCTGCCAAGGCCTGGGGCGTCGAGGCCGAACTCGCCGAGGAGCGTGAGGCACGCGGCGAGCGCATGCGCCTGCATCGCCTGGCCCACGCGCCGGTGCCCGCCAGCGACGACGACGAGGACGATTTCAGCGAGAATCCCGATCACGGCTCCCCGAACGCCTGACCCACCACCGACCGAAAGGAAGCCATGATGGCAAAGAGCCAGCGCAAGAGCAGCAAGGAAGTCCGCAAGCCCAAGAAGGAAGCACCGCCCAAGGGCAATGCCTCCAATCCCTCGCTCAAGGGCTTCGAGAATCTGGGCAAGAAATGAGACCGCGGCGCCGCCCCGGATACCGGATGGCGGCGTAAGCCGATGGCGGCCCGAACCACCAGTTCGTCGGTTGTCTTCAGCCACCCTTTCACGCTGAAGGGCGTGGAAGGGTGCCAGCCGGCCGGCACCTATGATGTCGACACCGAGGAAGAGGTGATCGAGACGCTCAATCGCACGGTCTATCGGCGCGTCGCCACGCTGCTCATCATCCGTGGCATCGGCATAACGCGAACGGTGACCATCGATCCCGCGGATCTTCTGGCGGCGCTGGAAAGAGACCGTTGCCCGACGGGCTGATCCGTCCGATTTCGTCACCCATTGATCGACACCCGCGTGCCCGGCGCGCCGAAGCCGATCACAACCTTCGCCTTCAATTTGCGCGCCAGCGCATCGACGATAGTGGTGCCCAGGCCGGTTCGCACCAACGGCACGTCGGCGCGCATCCCGACGCCGTCATCAGCCACGCAGAGCGTCCATCCGCTGGCGTTCGATTCATAGCTCACCATGATCGTGCCCGGCCGGCCATCGGGAAAGGCGTGCTTCAGCGCGTTGATGACGAGTTCGGTGGCGATCAGGCCCAGACTCATCGCGCTATCGGCATCGCTGACACTGTCATCGACCATCACTTCGAGCGAAACCCGCGCCGGATCAGCGATCATCGACGCCGCGATGCTGCGGCACAGCGTGGTCAGATATAGCCGCACCCTGACCTCGCCGGTCCGCGCCGCGGCAAGGTGGCTCTGCACAGCGGCAACCGCCAGGATGCGGTGATGCGTGGCTTCGAGCTGATCGCGCGTTTCGCGAGAGTCGCTGCGGCGCGCGCTCTGCATCAGCACGCTCGAGATGATCTGCAGGCTGTTGGCGATGCGGTGCTGCAGTTCCTGAAGCAGGATGTCGCGGTCTTCGCGCTGGTCCTGCTCGGCTTTCGCATGCGCACGCAAGTCGGTCAGATCGGTGAGGGCGAGCAATAGCTGGCCGTCCTGAACCAGTTCGGCGCTGAGGCTGAGGCGGCGATTGGGTCGCCCTTTGGGCCGCAAGTCCATCTCATGGTCGACGATCGGCACACCGTCGGCGATGGCCGCCGCCAACAGGCTTTGCAGCCGATCGCCGCCCCATTCACCCGATCCCAGTCCGGCCAGCGGCCGGCCGATGACCTGCGCCGCATCAAGCAGGAAAGTCGTCGCGAAGGATCGGCTCGCGGCGATCACCCTCAACTTATCGTCGAGCAGCAACAGCGGCACTCCGGAGGCCGCGATCACCGCAAGTCCCAGGCTGTCGGCTGACAAGTGAGATTTAGGCGCGCACGTCGTCATGATAGCCACTTCGAGGGGACCGGAGGCTCGCGGGTCGAAAGCCACCTTCGGCAGATCGTCGATCGCGCGCCTTTCCCGCCACGCGGGCGGGCCGACCGATGTCCTGACATAGCACGACACGCCGGAAAGCCGACATGGTCAAATTGCGGAGATGCGATCGCCAGCCCCATCGGGCCGCAGATCGAAGTCGGGAAGCGTGAGCCGAAGCCTGCCAGCATGCAATAAGCGCAATCGCGTACGCGCGCATCCTCCGCGCCGGTCGATAAGGAGCCAGATCTGGCGCCCGTCGCACAAGGAACCATGGATGACCGACCAGCCCGGCTTGCCGATGAGCAAGCGCGACCTCCTGGCGATGATCGGCAAGACTGCCGGGGCATCGGCGATGTACATGGCGATGTCGAGCCTGGGGGCGGCCCAGGCTTCCCCCTTCAAGGGTCCGATCAAGCTCGATGGCAATGTGAAGGGCGCGTCGGTCCTCATCCTCGGCGCGGGTGTGGCAGGGATGGTCGCCGCGCTGGAGCTGCGGCGCGCGGGCTACAGGGTGCAACTGCTTGAATATAACGATCGGGTCGGCGGCCGTGCCTGGACGATCAAGGGCGGCGACAGCTTCACCGAGCTCGGCGGCCCGACCCAGCACTGCACCTTCTCGCCTGGCAACTACATCAATCCGGGACCGTGGCGCATCCCGCATCATCACCATGGCCTGATCCATTATTGCCACGAACTGGGGGTCGCGCTCGAGCCGTTCATGCAGCTCAACTACAGCGCCTATGTCCATTCGACCCGCGCGTTCGGCGGGGTGCCGCAGCGCTACGGCAAGATCCAGGCGGACTTTTACGGCCATGTCAGCGAACTGCTCGCCAAGGCGGTGAACAAAGACGCGCTCAACGACGCGGTGACCAAGGAAGACAGTGAGATCCTGCTGCAGGCGCTGCGCGGCTGGGGCGCGCTCGACAAGGACTATCGCTATGTCAAAGGCCGCGAGTCGAGCGACCGGCGCGGCTGGGAGAAGCAGCCCGGCGGTGGCCTCTCGGCCGAGCCGATCCCCTCGGAGCCGATGGCGCTGTCGACCGTGCTGAAATCCGGCGCATGGCGGCAATTGTCGGGCAGCCTGAGCTTCGATCACCAGAACGCGATCTTCCAGCCGGTCGGCGGGATGGGGCAGATCGCCAAGGGCTTCGAGCGCGCGGTCGGCGACCTGATCCGGATGAACAGCAAGGTCACCGCGATCAAACAGGACGGCAAGGGCGTGACCGTCAGCTATGAGGACACCAAGACCGGCGCCCGGATGGAGGCCAAGGCAGACTATTGCCTGTGCACCATCCCGCTGTCGGTGCTCAGCCAGATCGAGATGAACGTCAGCGACACGATGACGAATGCGATCGGCGCGGTGCCCTACCGCCCCGGCCTCAAGGTGGGGTTGGAGTTCAAGCGTCGCTTCTGGGAACAGGACGAGCAGATCTATGGGGGCATAACCGCGACCAACCTGCCGATCGGACAGATCAGCTATCCGAGCACCGGCTATGGCTCGCCGGGTCCCGGAGTGCTGCTGGGCGCCTATAGCTCGGGCGCCTATGCCTATGAATACACCACCCTGCCCCCGGCCGAGCGGATCGCCCGGACGCTCGAATGGGGCTCGCAGATCCACCCGCAATATAAGGACGAGTTTGTGAGCGGGGTCTCGGTCGGCTGGCACAAGATACCCTTCACCCTCGGCTGCTTCAGCATCTGGAACGAGGAGAGCCGCGCCGCGCACTACAAGAACCTCTGCCAGATCGACGGCCGCATCCTGCTGGCGGGCGAGCATGCCTCCTATCTGGGCGGCTGGCTCGAAGGCGGGATCACTTCGTCGCTCGACGCGATCGGGCGGCTCCACCAACATGTCATGGCGGCCTGAACAGCATGAAGATCCAGCGCTTCACCCTTGCCCTCGCCGCCGCCCTCGCGCTCGGCGCTGTCACCGCCCGCACAGTCGCGCAGACCCCGCCCCGACCGCCCGCCGCCCCGCACCCGGGGGATGCCGACCGCGCCTTCGTCCTCCCCGACCGGTTCAGCGAACCCGATGGTGCAACCCTCTACAAGCGCGTCTGCGCCGGTTGCCACATGCCCGACGGCAAGGGCGCGACCGGGGCCGGCACCTATCCCGCGCTCGCCGGTAATGAAAAGCTGATCGCCGGCGGCTATCCGGTCTATGTCGTGCTGCATGGGCTTCACGGCATGCCCGCCGTCGGCGACATGATGACCGACCAGCAGGTGGCCGACGTCGTCAACCATGTGCGCACGAATTTCGGAAATGCCTATACCGACCCGGTGAGCGCCGCCGACGTCAAGGCGACCCGCTAGGGGTATCGGGCCGGAACTCCATCAGGTCGCCGGGCTGACAGTCGAGCGCGGCGCAGATCGCCTCCAGCGTCGTGAAGCGGATCGCGCGCGCCTTGCCGGTTTTAAGGATCGACAGGTTGGCCAGCGTGATGTCGATCCGCTCGGCCAGATCGGTCAGGGTCATGCGCCGGTCGTGCAGCAGGTCGTCGAGCTTGATGACGATCGCCATCACACCGTCGCTTCCAGGTCTTCGCGCATCAGCGTGCCTTCGATGAAGACGCGGGTGAGAACGAAGGCAAACAGGACCGCGAGCCAGCCGCCGATCGAAAAGCCCGCATCGAGGTGCAATTGCACCGCGGGGGTCTCGATCGCCTTGCCGATCCCGCCGATGACGAGGCTGAGCAGCTGGAGCGCGAGCAGCGCCCAGGCGATGGCATTGAGCCGATAGGCGTTGGCACGGACGAACGGATCGCCCCGTCGCACCGTCTCCACGATCGCCAGCAACCGAGTCAGCACCGCATGGTTGAGCGGAATCGCGACAAGGCCCAGCACCGCGATCAGGCGCAACCCGTTGAGCAGAGACCTTATTCCGGACTCCGGCGGAATGCCGAGCGCGGCCATGGTCCATTGCTCGGCGACGATCGTCGCGGTCAGCAGCGCAAGGATCGCCGCGCCCGACAGCCAGTTGAGCAGGATAAGGATGCGCACGAAGATCCAGCTGATCGGCAGTGCGGACGAGAGCGCCATTGGACATCTCCAAAATGATTTATCGATAAACAATAAATCACATATCGATTGTCGGCAAGAGATTTCGTTGGTCGGGGGCGTTGCTCTGACTTAAATGGATCTAGGCGAGGAACGCCTTCACCATCGCTATGAAATCGTCGCGCCGGTCGTGGTGGACCCAGTGGCCCGCATCTTCGAACAGCTCGACCCGGGCATCGCGGAAATGCGCCGCGCGCCCATCGACCGCAGGGTCCGACGCCCAGCTGTCGGCGCCATAGACCAGCAGCACCGGGCAGGTGATCGCCTCCCAGAGCATCAGCTTGATCTCGGGCGCGATATCGACCGGGCGATCGCCGGCAAAGGCGGGATCATGCTTCAATCGCAATGTCCCGTCGGGATTGGGGCGCGCGGCGTGGCGAGCGAGATGCTCGGCCAGGTCGGGGGCCAGCCGCCGGTCGGTCGCCTGCATCCGCGCCGCCAGCGCCGCGAGATCGGGATAATCGCGCGGGTGACGGGTGACGAGGTCGGCGCGGCGGTCGATCCAGCCGCGCAGCCGGTCCAGCGGCTCCCGCGCTGCGCGAAGGCGGGCGGCCGCGGGCGAATCACCCAGCCCCTCGATATTGACGAGCCGGGTCACGCGGTCGGGATAGAGGCCGGTAAAGCGCGTGGTGATATTGGCGCCCAGCGAATGCCCAACGATCGCGCATGGCGGCAGATCGAGAGTGCGGACGATCTGCGTGAAATCCTCGAGCAGCGCGAGCATGTCCAGCGAACCGTCGCTGACCCAGTCGCTGTCACCATGGCCGCGCAAATCGGGGACGATCACCCGGTGGGTCGGGGCGAAGGCTTCGGCGACCCGATCCCAGCTGCGCCCATGATCGCGCCCGCCATGCTGCAGGATCAGTGGCGGGTTCGCGGCATCACCCCATTCGGTGATGTGGAGCTGGAGGCGGGAGATGGGAAGCTTGTAGGATCGCGGCGTCATGAATCGGCAGTTAGACCGACATCGGACAAAGACCAATCCCCCTCCACCTTGACCGATACCGAGCGACCCGACATGCCGGGCCGATGCGCATGATCGTCCGCCTGCTCAAGGGGCTAGACCCGTTCCTGCTCCTGCTCGTGCTGACGATGGCGCTCGCCTCGCTGCTGCCCGCGCGGGGAGCGGCCGTGCCGCTGTTGGAGGCCGCGACCGACGCCGCCATCGTCCTGCTCTTCTTCCTTCACGGAGCGAAGCTATCGCGTCAGGCGATCCTTGCCGGGATCGGCAATTGGCGGCTTCACCTGCTCGTTCTCGCGGCCTGTTTCCTGCTCTTTCCCTTGCTGGGCTGGGGCATCGCGCATGGCGCGCGCGGCCTCACCACGCCCGAAATATTGTCGGGCATGCTCTATCTGTCGCTGCTGCCCTCGACGGTGCAGTCGTCGATCGCCTTCACCGCGATCGCCCGGGGCAATGTGCCTGCGGCAGTGTGCAGCGCCTCGCTGTCGAACATCACCGGCATCGTCCTCACCCCGCTGCTCGTCGGGCTGCTGATCCGGGTCGAGGGCAGCGCGCCTGGCGTGTCGTTGGGAGCGATCGAGGCAATCATGCTCCAGCTGCTGATGCCCTTCGTCGCGGGGCACCTGTTGCGGCCGCTGATCGGCGGCTGGATCGATCGGCACCGGAAGCTGCTGATGCCGGTCGATCGAGGATCGATCCTGCTCGTCGTCTTCTCCGCGTTCAGCGCGGCGGTGGTGGGCGGCATCTGGGAACGGACCGAGGCGGCCGATCTCGCCGTCATCCTGATCCTGAGCGCGCTGCTGCTGACGGCGGTGATGGCCGCCAACCTGTTCGCCGCGCGCCGGCTGCGCCTGCCGCGCGGCGACGAGATCGTCCTGCTGTTCTGCGGATCGAAGAAGAGCCTCGTCTCCGGCGTTCCGATGGCCGGCGCGATCTTCGCGCCCGCGCAGGTCGGGGTGATCATCCTGCCGCTGATGATCTTCCACCAGCTCCAGCTGTTCGTCTGCGCCGTGATCGCCGCACGTTATGCGCGCGACATCGCCACTCGGCCGGACCAATAGAATCGATGGCCATTGCCTCCGCCATATCCGCTGTTAGGATCGCGGCAGAGAGGATGATCCAGCACCGGGAGCCGACGATTGCCTCTTCTTCTCGGACATCGGCCATGACCGACCTCACGACCTTTGTCGCCGGGCTGCCCAAGGCCGAGCTTCATCTGCATATCGAGGGCAGCCTTGAGCCCGAGCAGATGTTCGAACTTGCCCGCCGCAACCGCATCGACATTCCGTTCGCAAGCGTCGAGGCGCTGCGCGACGCCTATCAATTCTCGCGACTGCAGGATTTCCTCGACATCTATTATCAGGGCGCCGACGTGCTACGCACCGAGGCGGATTTCCGTGATCTGGCGACCGCCTATTTCGACCGCGCCGCCGCCGACACGGTCGTCCATGCCGAGATCTTTTTCGATCCGCAGACCCACACCGATCGCGGCATCCCCTTTCAGGTCGTCGCCGACGGGCTGCTCGCGGGGATGGCCGAGGCCGAGGCGAAACATGGCCTTACCTCGAAGCTGATCCTCTGCTTCCTGCGCCATCTCGACGAGGAGGCCGCCTTCGCGACGCTCGCGGCGGCCGAACCCTGGCTCGACCGGATCGCGGCGGTCGGGCTCGATTCCTCCGAGCTCGGCCACCCGCCATCGAAGTTCGCGCGGGTGTTCGCGCGGGCGGGGGAGATGGGGCTGCTCCGGGTCGCGCATGCCGGCGAGGAAGGGCCGCCCGCCTATATCCACGAAGCGCTCGACCTGCTTGGTATCGACCGGCTCGATCATGGCAACCGCGCGCTGGAGGATCCCGCGCTCACCAGCCGACTCGCCCGCAGCGCGATGACGCTAACCGTCTGTCCACTGTCCAATCTGAAGCTCTGCGTGGTCGCTGATATCGACGCCCATCCGATCGCGGCGATGCTGCGCCTCGGGCTGCGCGCGACGATTAATTCGGACGATCCCGCCTATTTCGGCGGCTATGTGAACGACAATTACCGCGCGCTGATTCCGGGCGGCAAGCTCGATGCGCGCGACTTCGCGACGCTGGCGCGCAACAGCTTCCTCGGCTCCTTCCTCGACGACGCAGCCGTCACACGCCATCTCGCCACGCTGGACGCCTATGTCGATGCGTGCCCAACCTGACCCAAGGAACCGCCCCATGCCGACCCTCACCTCCGTCGACCAGCCCGAGTTCCTGACCGCGATCCACTATCTTGCCACGCGGGTGCGCGAGAGCGGCTGGGATCCGGGCTTCATCATCGGCGTCGGGCGCGGCGGGCTCACCCCCGCGGTGTATCTGAGCCACGCGACCGGCGTGCCGATGCTGTCGATCGACCATAGCTCGCAGCAGCCCGACTTCTCCGCCGAGCTGCTCGTCAAACTCGCGGCGATGAGCCTCACCAGCCGGCTGCTGTTCGTCGACGACATCAATGACAGCGGATCGACCATCACCCATCTGAAGGCCGCGCTGACAGAGGCGGGCGCCAGCCTCGAACATGTCCGTTTCGCAACCCTGATCGACAATGTCGGCTCAGCCGAACGGGTCGACTATCGTTTCCGCACGATCGACCGCTCGATCAACAAGGACTGGTTCGTCTTCCCCTGGGAACAGGTTTCTCCGGTCGAGAAACTGATCGAGGACTCCGCTGCGGTCCCCGCACGGCTGGCCTGAAGCCTCGATCGTTTCTCGTCAGGCCGGTCCGCGATCGTCCAATATTGGTCGATTATCGCGAGATTCGCCGCATGCGACCAACGGCGCGGCAACTTTAGGTTGCGCTGCGGAAACGACGCTCATACCCAAAATGGACCAAACCGTTCTTGTGCAGGGGAATCGGTGACATCATCGCTTGCCATCGACGCTGCAGCCCGACCGCGGCTCATCCTTATTGTCGAAGATGAAGCGCCGGTCCGCCAACTGGCCGCCGAATCGATCGCGATGCTCGGCTATCGGACGATTGAGGCCGCTTCGGCCGCCGCGGCCATGGCGCTGCTCGAATCGACACCCGATATCGACATGCTATTCACCGATGTCCGCATGCCCGGGGAGATGAACGGCGCCGAACTGGCTTTCACGGTGCGCAGCCGCTGGCCGAAGATCGCGATCATCGTGGTTTCGGGCAATTTCGATCCCAAGGCCTCCCGCCTGCCGATTGGCGCCGCTTTCCTCTCGAAACCCTATCGCTTCCGCGAGCTCGAAGACCTGCTCACCAAGCAGTTCGGACGATAGGCGCCGTCATCCCGCCCGGAGGTCGATCCGGCGCGTGGTCCCGATCGCGCCCGCCGGGCGAACCGGCGGGTTCAACCCGGCCCATCTTCTGCGCTAAGCTGCGCGCATGAAAACACTCCGACTCGCGCTGTCCGCCCTGATCTGCCTCTCCCCGCTGCCTGCGATGGCGCAGGGAGCGCCCGCTCCCGCGCAGGCTCAAGCCGCACCGGCCCCCGCGCCCCGGCCGCTGACTGTCAAGGTCAGCCTCGTCACCAGCGAGGGCTCGATCCTGCTCGAACTGGAAAAGGAACGCGCACCGATCACGGCCGGTAATTTCCTGCGCTATGTCGACAGCAAGCGCTTCGACAATGCCACTTTCTACCGCGCGGTCGCAGTGCCGGGCGCGCCCGAGTTGGGCCTCGTCCAGGGCGGGACCAAATATGATCCTAAGAAGACCTTCCCGCCGATCGCGCATGAACCGACCAGCAAGACCGGCATCAAACATGTCGATGGTACGATCTCGATGGGGCGCAACACGCCGGGGACTGCGGCGGGCGACTTCTTCATCGTCGTCGGCGACATGAGCTATATGGACGCCAACCCCGCCGCACCTGGCGACAATGCCGGCTATGCCGCCTTTGGCCGGGTGATCGAGGGGATGGATGTGGTGAAGAAGATTCTCGCCGCGCCGCGCTCCCCGACGCTTGGCGACGGGGTGATGAAGGGGCAGATGCTGGCGCCCACGATCAGGATCATCAGCGCGCGGCGGGTCGCTGGTCCGTAGCCAGCAGCCCCTGATGCTGCTCGCGCAGCAGCGCCTTCTGAACCTTGCCCATCGCGTTCTTCGGCAGCGCATCGACGAACAGGATCGCGCGCGGCTGCTTGTAGCGGGCGAGCTGGTCGACAAGGCCCGCCTGGATCGCCTCGGCATCGGCAAAATGCGGATCGCGCGGCACGACCAGCGCGACCGGCGCCTCGCCCAGCTCGCGGTGCGGCACGCCAATCACCGCCGATTCATGAACCTGCGGCAGCTCGTCGAGCGCGGTCTCCACCTCCGCCGGGTAGATATTATAACCGCCCGAGATGATCAGATCCTTGGCACGGCCGACCAGGCTGACATAGCCGCGCGCATCGATCAGGCCGAGATCGCCCGAGATGAACCAGCCGTCGCGAAACTCGGCCTCGGTCTTTTCGGGCATCCGCCAATAGCCCTTGAAGACGTTCGGCCCCTTGATCTCGACCACACCGACCTGCCCCGGCGGCATCTCGCGCCCCGTCTCGGGATCGGCGATGCGGATCGATACGCCGGGCAGCGGGAAGCCCACCGTCCCGGCGATCCGATCGCCGTCATAGGGGTTGGAGATGTTCATATTGGTTTCGGTCATCCCGTAGCGTTCGAGGATGGCGTGGCCGGTCCGCTCGCGAAACTCGCGGTGGATATCGGCCGACAGCGGCGCCGACCCCGAGATGAACAGCCGGATATGCGCCACCAGATCGCGGGCAAATCCGGGCTCGTCGAGCAGCCTGATATAGAAGGTCGGCACCCCCATCATGCAGGTCGCGCGCGACAGATGCTGCAGCATTTGTGCAGCATCGAAGCGCGGTAGAAAGATCATCGAGGCACCCGCCGCAAGCAGCGTGTTGGTCGCGACGAACAGGCCATGGGTATGAAAGATCGGCAGTGCGTGGAGCAGCACGTCATCGCCGCTGAACGCCCAGGCTTCGCGCAACATGAATGCGTTCGAACCGAGATTGTCGTGGCTCAGCATCGCACCCTTCGAACGGCCGGTGGTGCCCGAAGTGTAGAGGATCGCCGCCAGCGCATCGTCATCGCGCGCGACGGTTTCGAACCCATCGGGCTGGCCGCGCAGCATATCGGCGATGCTGCCGCTGCCATCGGCGCCCATCGTCGCGACCCTGGGCACCCCCGCCGCCGCCGCCAGCGGCGTGACCACGTCAAGCGCGGCGGGATCGCAGACGAACAGCGCCGGTTCGGCGTCGCGCATGAAATAGTCGAGCTCACCGGCGGTATAGGCGGTGTTCAGCGGCAGGAACACCGCACCGCTCCGCAATGCGCCCAGATAGAGCATCAGCATGTCGATGCTCTTTTCGGCCTGGACCGCGACGCGGTCGCCGATTCCGACGCCGGCGGCGCGCAGCATATGCGCGAACCGCGCCGAACGCGTCTCGACATCGCCATAGGTGACGATGTCCCCACCGGGCAGATGGGCGAAGGGCTTGGCTTGATCGGGAAAGCCGGCGGCGAGGCGCGAGTAGAGGTTTGTCATCCCCGCCTGTTTAGCGGGCCAGTCGGCCGCCGACAGCGCAAAATATCATGCGGCTGTCCGTCTCAGCTCCATCTCCGCCAGCACATCCTCGATAAGCCGAAGATAGGCCGGCGCGGGGAGGGCGAAGTCGCGGGCACGATCACCGGGGCGCACCGCCCGATCGGACAGCTGATCGAGGATCGCGTCGGCAAGCTCGTCCGCGTCCTCCCCCCCGACGAGCAGGCCGTAGCGCCCCTCGTCGAGCACGCTGGGCGCATCGCCCGCCAGCCGCGACGCGATCACCGGCACGCCGACCGCCATCGCTTCCAGCAGCGCCAGCGACGATCCTTCCCAGCGCGACGGCAGCACGAAGGCGTCGGCGCGCGCAGCCCAGGCGAAGACATTGGCGGTCTCGCCCGCGAGCAGGAAATCCTCGCCCAGCCCCGCCCGCGCGGCACGCTCGGCCAGCCCTGCCGCTTCATCGTCGGTGCCGCCGCCGACGATGACCAGGCGCAGGCGGCGCCGATCACGCGCCGCAGCAACCGCATCGATCAGCAGCTCGAAATTCTTCTGCGGGCGCAACCGTCCGATCGCCAGGATCACCGGCACCGCGCCGCCCAGCCAGATATGCGGTGAGGTCGCCTGCGCGGCGATCAGCGCCGCATCGACGTCGACCCCGCTCGCGAACGTCACGGCATGGCCGTTCGCCATTCCCCCCGCAAATATCGGCGATTGGCCGAGCGCCGCGCCAACCAGCGCGATCCGCGTGGCATCGGCGATCAGCATGTTCATCCAGCGCATGCGCAGCGCGCCGCGCACCCCGTCGCCGCGCGCAATCTCATTGCTGATCCGGTAGATGCGGCGGATATGACCCAGGCCCCGCGCCGCGATCAGCGGGGTGGCGTGGCCGAGATTCCCCATCGACA
The DNA here is from genome assembly GCA_947085315.1 of uncultured Sphingomonas sp. Taxonomy (GTDB): domain Bacteria; phylum Pseudomonadota; class Alphaproteobacteria; order Sphingomonadales; family Sphingomonadaceae; genus Rhizorhabdus. The sequence continues at coordinate 81,980 of CAMTVW010000028.1, forward strand.
CGATCACGCCCGGCGGCTGGCCGCGCAGCCAGCGGCGCAGCGGGGCCGCTGCGGTGATCCGTGCCGCCGCCGGGCTCGCCGCCGCCTTCAATATCTTGAGCCGGTAGGCGCCGCGCGTCGCCGCCTCGCGGAAGAAGCCCTGATCATGCCCTGCGATCAGGGTGGTATCGTGGTGGTGCGCACAATGCTCGGCGAGCATCATCGCGTCGCGGACGACCCCGCTCGATCGCAGATCGTGGATATAGATGTAGATGCTGCCCATATGACGCGCCCGTCCCGAAACCGTCATGCTAGCCGCGATATATGACGGTCCGGCGAGCGGGCGGGATCGGCATGGCGGGTTACGACGGATTCTATTTCCTGAAGAAGGCGTGGCCGCTCTTCCCCGGTATCCTGCGCCCGGTGTCGGCGCCGTTCCTCGCCGCGCATTATGAATCGCGGTGCGTGGCGCGGGGTCCCGTCAGGAAGACTGCCGACGCGTTGATCGGGATCGGCTTCCACATCTGGGTGCGACGGCGGGCCACCAGGGTGCAGCGCAAATTCGGTCTTGATCCGGCATGGCGGGCGCATGCCGTCGCGATCGCCAAAGCGCGCTTCGCCGATCCCAATGACATTGCCCTGTTCCGCATCGAACGGGCCGAGCAGCTCGACGCCTATATCCGCCGCTTCGAGGATGCCGCGCTCAACAAGCGCATAAACCCGCTCGGCTGGACCCCCGACTGCGCGCTGGCCGACAAGGCGCGCTTCGCCGAGCGCTGCCGGGCCACCGGCCTTCCCCATGCCGAGACGATCGCCACGGTCCGGCGCGGCGATGTCCGCATCCTGACGCTCGCGGGCAACCGTCGGCTTATCGCCAAGCCCGTCAGCGGTGAGGGCGGCGACGGCCTCATGGTCCTGGGTCGTTTCGCCGATCATGACAGCCTGGTCGCCCGCCTGCGACGGCTGCGCGGTCACTATCTCGTCCAGCCGCTGATCGAAGCCCATCCCGCGCTGGTCGAAATAGCGCTAGGCGCGCTGCCGACGGTTCGGATCGTGACGATGCTCGACGAGACGGGGCGGCCCGAAGTGGTGAGCGCCACCTTTCGCTGCGCGTCCGATCCGGCGGCGACAGTCGACAACATGAAAGCCGGCGGGCTGATCGCGCCGGTCGACCTGGCCGATGGCCGGCTCGGCATCGCCTGCTTCGGCTATGGCGGCAAGGACCATGACGTCCATCCGGTGACCCGGGCACCGCTCGCCGGCCGACTGCTGCCCGACTGGGCCGCCGCGACCACGCTCGTCGAAGACGCGCACGCGCGCGCCTTCGCCGATTATGCACTGGTCGGCTGGGATGTCGCCCCCACGCCCGACGGACCGCTGCTGATCGAGGGCAATGGCAAGCCCGGTGTGCTGATGCCCCAGCGGGCCGCGCGGCGCGGGCTGGGCGAAGGCCGCTACGGGACTCTCCTCGCCCATCATCTCGCAATCAAATCGTAGCCTGTCCGTAACAGCGCGGCCCTTGGGCCGTCACATCGCGCTCGTAAAATCGGCCCGGCCTGAGCCGCTGCGGGGAAAGTCCCCGCGACGGCCAAGGTCCGGAGATTTGACATGACACGCAACGCGGCGCCCCGTGCGCTTCCCGCGGCGACCAAGCGCGCCCTGAAGATCCTGCTGATCGCCAAGCATGTCCATTGGGAAGGCGGGCTGCACCCCAGCGACGGCACCCACGCCACCTATCATCGCGAGATGCGCGCGGTGCTCGAAGCGATCGGCGTGGATCTCCGCCTGGCCGACAGCTATGAGGCGCTGTTCGGCGCGCCCGACGTCGATTTCGTCTTCCCGCTGCTCAACCGCGGCGGCTTCCTCAATTCGGAAATGCTGCTGCCGCTGCTCTGCGAACGCCGGGCTATACCCTATCTGGGAGCGAGCCCGATCCTGCGCGGCCTGTCCGACGACAAGCATCTCTCCAAGCAGGTCGCCGCCGCACGCGGCTTGCCGACCGCGCCCTGGGCGATCTTCCGGCGCGGCGCCGGGGTCGATCTGTCGTTGTGCCCACCTGCGCGCAAGCATGTCGTGAAGCCCAACGCCTCATCGGCGAGCTGGGGGATCAGCGCCGCGCACGACCATGAGGATATAAGCGCGGCGATCCACCGGCTCCACAAGGATGGGCATGACGTGATCGTCGAGCCCTTCATTCCCGGCCACGACATCGAGGTGTCGGTGATCACGCTCGACGGCAAGCCGTTCATCCTGCCGATCCAGATCGTCGAGCAGCACGACCCGGGCTATCTGCGCACCTATCTGGAGAAGCGGAACCTGATCGACGGGCAGGCCTATGAGATTCGCCCGCTCGCCGACGATCGCATCCGCCGCGAGGCCGAACGCCAGTCGCTGGAGATCATGCGCGAATATCTGCCCTTCGATTATGGCCGGTTCGAGTTCCGGCTCGACCATGTCACCGGCGAGCTCAGTTTCATGGAGGTCAACCTCAACTGCAATCTCTGGTCGAAGAAGACGATCGCCATGGCCGCGTCGCAGATCGGCTGGAGCCATGCCGAACTGATCGAGACGATCCTGACCGAGAGCCTCGACCGGCACGGTCTGCTCGCGAAGGCGATCGTCCGTGCGGCGGCGTGATGCGGGTTTCGCGGCCGTCATCCTGGCGGCGCAGCGCGCCGGGCAGATCGATCCGCTCGCCGAGGCCGTGGGGCTCTCGCACAAATGCCTGGTGCCGATCGCGAACGCTCCGCTGATCGTCCATGTCGCAAAGGCGCTGTTCGCGACACCGGGGTGCGCGCTGGTACGGATCGTGGTGGAACCGGAGATGTTCGGCGCGATCGACCTCGAACTCGCCGAACGGACGATTCCGATCGAGTTCGTACCCTCCGCCGTCAACCTTGCCGACAGCGTCTTCGCCGGTGCCGGGGGGATCGAGGGGCCCATCATCGTCACCACCGCCGACAATGTCCTGCTCACCCCCGGTGCGGTGACGCAGATGCTCGACCGGCTGCACGGCGGGGCCGAAGTGGCGCTGGCGATGGCGACCAAGGGTTCGGTACTCGCCGCCCATCCCGAGGGCCAGCGCCGCTTCTACCGTTTCCGTGATGACGAATATTCGAACTGCAATCTGTACGGCTTCAACGGGAGTCAGGCGCTGGCGGCGGCGGAAAGCTTCCGCAGCGGCGGCCAGTTCGCGAAGAAGCCGATGCGGCTGGTCGCGGCGGTCGGGCTGGTCAACGTCGTGCTGATGCTGCTCCACCGCCTGTCGCTGCCCGGGGCGCTGCGGCGGCTGTCGCGCAGGTTCCGGCTGCGGATCGAGCCGGTCGTGATCGCCGACGGCACGCATGCGATCGACGTCGACAATGACCGCACCTATCGTGTCGCGACGATCCTGCTCGAACGGCGCCAGGCCGAAGCGGCGCCGGCCGGCGCGCGCAGAAGGAAACCCGCCACCGCCGCGTGACGCGGTAAAACAGGATTATTCGGCAGCCTCCGGCGCCGCATCGCCCACCGGTCCGGCCGACCCGTGGCCCTTGCCCCCCCGCCGCCGCAGGCCGCGCAGCACGCGGCTCACCGCCTGCGGCGACGACGTGTGCGGCGCCAGCCAGCGGTAGAGCAGCGGGACGATGTAGAGCGTGACCGCCGTGGCGATCGTCACCCCGAACACGATCACCACGCCGATCGCCGAGCGCGCGCCCGCGCCCGCGCCATGGCTCAGCGCCAGCGGAACCGCGCCCGCGACGGTCGCCAGCGACGTCATCAGGATCGGCCGCAGCCGCCGCGCCGACGCCTCGCGGATCGCGCTGTCGACATCATGCCCGGCATCGCGCAGCTGATTGGCATATTCGATGATGAGCACGCCGTTTTTCGCAGCCAGCCCCACCAGCATGACGATCCCGATCTGGCTGAACAGGTTCAGCGTCGTCCCCGTCACCGCCAGCCCCAGCACGCCGCCCGCCACCGCCAGCGGCACCGCCGAAATAATCACGGCAGGGTGGATCCAGCTTTCGAACTGCGCGGCGAGCAGCAGGTAGATGACGAACACGGTGATCGCGAACACGATCCAGATCGAACCGCCCGTCTCCTTGAACGCCTGGCTTTCGCCGCGATAGCCGACCGCGATGACCTCGGGCGAGTTGCGTGCCTGTTCCTCGAGGAAGGTCAGCGCCGCGCCGAGCGTGAAGCCCGGCGCCACCCCGCCCTGCAAGGTGATCGAGCGCAGCTTGTTGAAACGACCCAGCTCGCGCGCGGTGGCGCTTTCGCGCACCGTGACGACGCTCGACAGCGGTACGAGCGTGCCGGTGCGGCTACGGACATAGACGCTGGCGAGCCGCGCCTCATTGTCGCGATCGGGCGCATCGGCCTGAACGATGACGCGATATTCCTCGCCGTCGCGGACATAGGTCGAGACGCGGCGCGACCCCATCAGGGTCTGGAGCGCCTGGCTGACATCGTCGACCGAGACGCCGAGATCGCCGGCCCGCGCACGATCGACGTTGATCAGCAGCTGTGGCTTGGTCTCGACATAATCGGCATCGAGATTGACGATTCCGGGATTGTCGCGCGCCGCGGCCAATATCCGGTCGCGCGCCCGGGCGAGCTCCTCATAGCTGGTTCCCGCGATCACGAAGTTGAGCGGCTGGCCGCGGCCGCGTCCGAGCGAGGCGCGCACGGTGGCGTTGGCGCGGACCGAGGTGAGCTGCGAAACCTTGCGGTTGATCTCGCGCGCGACATCCTGCGAACTGACGCTGCGCTCGTCCCAATGGCGCAGGAAGATCGTCATATTGGCGGTTTCGAAATCCTCGCTCTGCGCCTGCCCCACCGGCACGCGTGCGTTGACGCCGCGCACCACGCCATTGTCGACCATCGGGACGACCAGCGCCTCGCCCTGTTCGACATAACGCAGCAGCTCGGCGAAGCTGGTGCCTTCGGGCGCGCTCAGCCTGGCATCGACGATGCCGCTATCCTCGGGCGGCACCAGCTCGGCATCGAGACGGGTGAAGATGAAGCCGGCGGCGATCAACAGGATCAGCGTGCCGATGGCGAGCGGGATCCACGACCGCATCACGCCGTCGAGCGATCGGGAATATAGCGCCGTCACCCGGTCGAGCACATCCTCGATCCGGCCCGACAGGCCCGCGCGCGCAGTGGGCCGAAGCAGCTTCGAACAGAGCATTGGCGCCAGGGTGAGCGCGAGGAACCCCGAAATGCCGACCGACGCAATCATCGCCACCGCCAGTTCGCGGAACAGCAGGCCGGTCTGCCCGGCCAGGAACATCACCGGCACGAACACCGCGCAGACCACCAATGTCGTCGCGATCACCGCGAAAGCGACCTGCCGCGCGCCGGCAAAGGCGGCGAGCAGGGGTGGTTCGCCCTCCTCGATCCGGTGATGGACATTCTCCAGCACCACGATCGCGTCGTCGACGACCAGGCCGATCGCCAGCACCAGCGCGAGCAGGGTGAGCAGGTTGATCGAATAGCCGAGCGCCCACAGCACCGCGAAGGTCGCGATCAGGCAGATCGGCACGGTGACGGCCGGGATCAGCGTCGCGCGCCAGCTGCCGAGGAACAGGAAGATGACGATGGTGACGAGGATCGCCGCCTCGACCAGCGTGCGCCACACGCCCTCGATCGCCTCCTCGATGAACAACGAGCTGTCCATCCCCGTGCCGGTCTCGACCCCGGCGGGGAGTTCGTCGCGCAAATCGTCCATCGCGGCCTTGGCCGCGCGCGCCACCTCCAGCGAATTGGCGCCCGATTGGCGGATGACGCCCAGGCCTACGCCGCGTTCACCCTTCGAACGAAAGCTTGAATAGGGATTTTCGGCGCCTTCCTCGACGCGCGCGACATCGCCGAGCCGCACCAGATAGCCGTCGGGGCCGCGCCCCACCACCAGCGCGCGGAAATCGGCCGGGGTGGTGAAGTTGCGGTTCACCCGCAAGGTCACATTCTGTTCGATCGACTCGATCCGCCCGGCGGGCAGTTCGACATTCTGGGCGCGCAGCGCGTTTTCCACATCGCGCGGGGTAAGCCGATAGGCGGCGAGGGTTGCGGGCTGGAGCCAGATCCGCATCGCGGGGCGCGCCAGTCCCGGCGTCGTCACCTGCGCGACGCCATCGACCGTCGACAGCCTGTCGACGATCACCCGGTCGACATATTCGCCCAGCTTGATCGGATCCATATTCGGCGCGCGGACGAAGAAGAACAGGATCGGCTGCGCATCGGCATCGACCTTGCGGATTTCCGAGGGCATCGCATCCTCGGGCAGGTCGCTGGCGGCGCCCGACACGCGATCGCGCACATCATTGGCCGCGGCCTCGACATCGCGGCCGGCGCGAAATTCGATCGTGATCTCCGAACGGCCGTCGGTCGATCGCGACGCGATCGTCTCGATCCCCTCGACCCCGGCCAGCCGGTCTTCGAGCGGCTGGGTGATCCTGTTCTCGATCACATGCGCGCTGGCGCCGGTATAGATGGTCTGGACCGACACGACCGGCGGATCGGTGTCGGGATATTCGCGCACCGCCAGCCGGGTGAAGCCGACCACGCCGATGATCACCAGCAGCACCGCCATCACCATGGCCACGACTGGCCGGCGGACCGAGAGATCGGAAAGAATCATGCCCCGGGCTTCGGTCTGGGTTTATCGGCGCCCATCAGCCGCACCTTCACGCCATCGGCGACCTTGACGACGCCCTCGACGATCACCTTGGCACCGGGCGCCACGCCGCGCACCTCGATCAGCCCGCCGTCGCGCAGACCGGTCGTCACCGGTGCGCGCTTGGCCTTGCCGTCCTTCACCAGATAGACGAAGCGGTCCGCGCCATCGCCGATCACCGCCAGTTCCGGAACCGCATCGCTCATGCGCTCGCCCAGCTTCACGCGCACCGACAGCAGCATGCCCGGCTTCAGCCGCAAGCCCGGATTGGGCAGGATCGCACGAACCAGCACCGCCCGGCTTGACGGGTCGATCACCGGATCGATGCTGCTGATCGTGCCGTTGAACGGCGTATCGGGGAAGGCGGCTGCGGTCGCGCGGATCGCCTGACCGACGCGCAGGCCCGACAGGCCGGTTTCAGGAACGGTGAAATCGAGCTTGATCCGCGAAATGTCACTGACCGTGACCAGCGGCGTCCCCGCGCTGACGATCGCGCCGGCCGAGATGTTGCGCAGCCCGGTATAGCCGCTGAACGGCGCGCGGATCATGCGGTCGCTGATCGCGGCCCGCGCCTGCGCCGCCTGGGCGCGCGCGCCCTCCATCGCGGCGAGCTGGATGTCGAGCTGGGCCTGGGTCGCGAAGCCGCGTTCCTGGATGCTGCGGATCCGCTTATATTGGGACGCGGCCTGGCGCTCGGCGGCGAGCGCACCGTTAAGCGCGGCGCCCTCTTCATTCTGCGACAATGTCGCGAGCAGCTGGCCCTTGCGGACCGCCATGCCGTCGTCGAACATCACCCGCTCGACCCGCTCGGTCACGGCGGCGGCGATCGTCACCTGCTCATTGGCCTTGGCGGTGCCCACGGCCTCGATCGAGCTGATGAAGAGATGGCGCTGGACCGCGGCCGCGTTCACCAGCGGTGGCGGATTTTTTTTCTTCTGCCCATCGCCTCCCGAGCACGCGCCGAGCAGCGCCAGCGCGGCAAGACAGGCTATCCGAACCATTGGTACCGCCATCTCCGTCCCTGTTATGAGGTCATGCCCGCGCAATGATCAGGCGGCCAGAGCCTGCTGGTGCAGCCGCTTGATCGCATCGAGCGAGGAGAGCAGCGCGCCCTCCATCCAGCAACCATAATAGGATGCATGCTCACCTGCCAGCACCACGCGGCCGTCGAGCGACACGAGATTCTGGTAATGCTCCTTGCGGGTCGTTTCAGTCCATGTCGCGCAGCAGCCGAGGATCCACGGCTGACGAGCCCAGGCAAAGGATGCGCCGCTCATATATTCCTTGCGGAACTCGGCGGGGTGGAAGATCTCGCCCGCGCTGATCGCGGACTCCATGCGCTGCTCATGCGTCATGCCGGCGATCGCGAAGCCGCCCGGACCGCTGGTGATGGCGGTGAGCATGCCGGGCGCGTCCCTGAAAAAATCGAAATTGGGATAGGAAATCGTCCCCATCGTGGGATGATCGGCGAAGCTGTGGCCGCCATAGATCGAATATTTCTCTTCCCAGAAACGGGTGCGCATCTCGAGACCGAGCTTTGCCGATGACGAATAGGGGATAGCCTTGATCGCGGCCTTCTTCGCATCGCTGACCTGGATGTCCATCTGGCCGAGGATCGTCGCCGGGATGGTGCAGACGCAATAGTCCGCCTTGGCCTCACCGGTCTGACCAGTCTTGGTGTCTTCCCAGCTGGCGGTGACCCCCTTGTCATCCTGGGCGAGCCTGGTGACCTTGCTGTTGTAGCGGATCAGCTTGCCGACCTGCTTGGCGAAGCCCTTGCCGACCATGTCCATGCCACCGACAGGCTGGAACATCGTCGTCTGCATCACATTGCTGAAGTAGAAGCCCATCTGGCTCCAGACATTCGACGACAGGACGTCGCTCAGCGAATTGACTTTTGAAGGGGTCGGCGCGCCACCGACACCGCCGCCCGGCGGCTGATCATAGCCGCGCTGGCCGGAAACCTGGAGGTTGCTCGAATAAGCGAGATTGCCATCGAGCACGCCCCATTCGCGCATCGCGGCGAGCAGCTTCTCCTTGTCCTCCTTGGTCAGCTTGTCGTCGAGCGAGCCGGCGTTGAGCGCCTTGCTCATCAGCTCCGAGACATGGCCCTTGAAGTCTACCGCGAGCTCCTTGTAGCGCTGGGGCTTGCCGCCAAAGGCGTTCTTTTTGTGGATGAAGGCGTTGTGGTTCAGCTGGATGAAGGGCTGGAGCTCGACCCCCAATGCCTTGCAATAATGGAGCAGGGTGCGGTGGTGGTGCGGGATGCGCCACGGACCCGGATTGAGGTAGTTGCCCGGCGCAAACGTCACATCCTGTGTCGCGCCGCCAACCTCGACGATCTTGTCGCCGCCGCGCACCGAATAGTTGCGGCCGCCCGGACGGCCCTGATATTCCAGAACCTGCACCTTGTAGCCGGCCTTGGTCAGCTCAAAGGCGGCGAGCATGCCCGCGAGTCCGGCGCCGAGCACCAGCACCGTCGCACCCGGCCGGGCACCGCTCAGCTTCGGAGGCCCGGCAAATTGCGTCTCCGCCGCATGACCAAGCGCCGTCATCGCCTGATACATGGCGATGGTGCCGCCCACCTTGCCGACCATCGCAAGCCATTCGCGGCGCGTCTGCGGCGTCATGTCGCTCAACATCGAGTGATCCCCTTGGTCATGCCGTCGGCTGTCGGCTAGTTGCAGGTGGTGCAGTCCGGTATCGCTCCGGTCGCGCCCGCTCCGACCCGTTTCACGTCTGCGACGGTCACCGGATCGGGATAATTGTTGAAATGGCTGCGAACATAGGTCGCGACCGCGGCCATCTGTTCAGGGGTCAGCATGTCGGTGAACCAGGGCATGCCGCCGCGGCCCTTGAGCATCAAGGTGACCGGATAATCCTTGTCGGCCAGCTTCGGATTGTTCGCGAGCGCGGGAATCGCCGCCCCCGCGCCGTCGCCACCCTTGGCATCGGCCATGTGGCAGGCCTGGCAGATCTGCTCATAGACCAGCCTGCCCTCGTCGGAGACCTTGACCGACGTCGTTCCCCCGGCAGAGTCCTGCGCCTGGGCGCCGACCGCGACGATACATGCGAGGCTGGTGGCAGCGACGAGAAGGATACGCACATTTAGCAATTTCAGGCTGCCATGGCTTTTGCATGGACCCGCTTGATCGCATCGAGCGCGGAGAGCAGCGAGCCCTCCATCCAGCCACCATAATAGGTGGCATGTTCCCCCGCGAGGACGACGCGACCGTCGAGCGCGACGAGATTCTGGTAATGCGCGGCGCGGCTTTCCTCGGTCCAGCGCGAGGTGCAGCCCAGGATCCAGGGCTGCCGGCTCCACGCGAAGGATACGCCGTTCATATATTCCTTGCGATATTCGGCCGGGTGGAAGACCGATCCCTGGGCAAGCGCGGCTTCGATGCGCTGCTCCGGGGTCATGCCCGTCAGTTGCAGCGCACCCGCGCCGCTGCCGAACGCGCCGACCAGCACGGCCGACCCGTTCTGGAAGAAGTTATTGTTCGGATAGGAGATCAGGCTGATCGCCTGATCGGTGAAGCTGTGGCCGCCGTAGATCGAGTAATTCTCTTCCCAGAAGCGACTGCGCATCTCGAGGCCGATCTTGATCTGGCCATTATAGGGTACCGCACGGATCGCCGCCTGCATCTTCGGCCCGACCTGGACGTCAAGCTGGCTGAGCACCGGCAGCGGGATGGTGCAGACGCAATAGTCGGCCTTGCTCTCGCCCGCCTGACCGGTCTTGAGATCCTGCCAGCTGACCGTCACCCCCTTGTCGCCCTGCGCGATCTTGGTGACCTTGGTATTGTAGCGGATCAGCTTGGCGATCTGCTTCGCAAAGCCCTTGCCGATCATGTCCATGCCGCCCTTGGGCTGGAACATCGTCGTCTGCATCACATAGTTGAAGTAGAAGCCCATTTGCGTCCACACGCCGCTCGACAGCACATCGGACAGCGCATTGATCTTTGACGGGGTGGGGGCGCCGCCGACCCCGCCACCCGGCGCCTGATCATAGCCGCGCTGGCCCGAGACCCGCAGGCTGCTCGAATAGGTGAGGTTGCTGTCGAGTACCCCCCATTCGCGCATCGCCTGAAGCAGCTTTTCCTTGTCCTCCTTCGACACCTTGTCGTCGAGCGTACCGGCGTTGAGCGCCTTGCTCATCAGTTCCGAGACATGGCCCTTGAAGTCGGTCGCCAGCTCCTTGTAGCGCTGCGGCTTGCCGCCGAACGCGTTCGTCTTATGGACCAACGCATTGTGGTTCATCTGGACGAACGGCTCGAGCTCGACCCCGAACGCCTTGCAATAATGGAGCAGGGTGCGGTGGTGGTGCGGGATGCGCCACGGGCCCGGATTGAGATAGTTGCCCTTGGAGAATTGCGAGACCTGGGTCGAACCGCCGACCTCGACGATCTTGTCGCCGCCACGCACCGAATAATTCCGGCCACCGGGGCGGTCCTGATATTCGAGCAGCTCTACCTTGTAGCCCGCCTTCTCCAGTTCATAGGCGGCGATCAGGCCCGCGAGCCCCGCCCCCAGCACCAGCACGGACGATCCCTTGGGCGCGCCGCTGAGGTTCGGCGGCCCGGTGAACTGGGTCTCCGCAGCATGGCCCAGCGCGGTCATCGCCTGATACATGGCGAGGCTTCCGCCGACCTTGCCGACCATCATCAGCAGTTCGCGGCGGGTCTGCGCCGACATCGTCTCGGTCATGAGGGATACCTTTCAGGCGTCGTACTGGGCCGGGTGATCGCGCCTGATCAGGGCGCCTTGGCCGCGATCGCCTCGATCTCGACCAACGTCGTCGGCCGGCCGAGCGCCGCGACCTGGACGGTCGAACGGGTCGGCTTGTTGGGCTGTTCGGGCGTGCCGAAGAAGGTCTTGAACACCTCGTTCATCGCCGGCGAGTCCATCCGCCCTTCCTTTTCGGGCACGCCGACCAGGAAAACGTTCATCTTGACGATGTCGCCCATGCCGAGCCCCATCTTCTCGAGCGTCGCCTTCATCTTGGTCAGGATCGAGAGCGTCTGGGTCTTGGTATCACCCATCTCCTCGGGCTTGGCCGGATCGATCGGCGAAGCCGTGCTGCCCGAGAGATAATAGATCGTGCTGCCCGGCGGGATCGTCGCGGTGCTCGATATGACCGCGGTCGGGCTGTTCGAGGTGCGCGTGATCTGCGCCTGCGCGGTGCCGGCCGCGAATGTCAGGGCGAGCGCGGCAGCGGTTGCGATAGTGCGGGTCATGGCAGTTCTCCTATCGGTTGTTGTGAGGTTGGGGGAGGACGCGGGGATTGTGCGTCCTCCCCCTGGCCGGTCAGAAGTTGACGGTCGCTCGGACGTAATAATAACCGCCTTTGGTGCCATAAGGGCCGAAGGTATACGGCCCGTTGATGGAGCCGCCGTTGTTGATGTAAGGCGACCTTGTCGCGACCCGCCAGCCAGCGGCAGGATTAGCCGGATCAAAGTCGGCCACAAAGTCGGGGATTTCCGGCTTCTTGTTGAAGATGTTGTTGCCGCCGACCGCGATGTTGAAGAATTCGGTCACGTCATAGTCGACTTCGAGATCGAAAATTACCGCCGCCTTGACGACACCTTTATAATAGCCAGGTCCGCCAAAGATGTCGGCGACCGGACGGGGCGTCGTGGAGAAGGAGTTCGGCTGAACCAGCTGCGTCGTCTTGCCGTAGTAGGTGGCACGCATGTTGGCACCGAACGGCCCCGACGTGAAGTCCACGCCGAACACGCTCTTGATGGTGGGGCTGGCCTTCTCGATTACCGCGATGGAGTTCGAGTTGAACAGGGTACCGAGATTGCTGTTGACCACCTTGGTCTTGTTATAGTTGGCGGACAGCGACAGATCGAACTTGCCGAAGTCGAGCATCAACGGATAGCGTGCCGAAAATTCCAGACCGACCGTCCGGGTGTCGATGCCGTTGGTGAAGGTCTGGATGGCGAGCGAGCCGTTTGACAGCACGGTTGGATCGAGTTGCTTGCCACTGGCGGCGATCGCGTTCTGGACAAGCTGATACGGCGTCAGACCATTGATCAGCGGAGTCATCACGCGCGATGCCAGTTGGACAGCTGCCGAGCTGCCGATCGGGGTCTGGTTCTGGCCGGTGATGCCGCCTGACGAGACGATGCGATCCTTGATCTTGATGTAATAGCCGTCGAGCGAGATGACCAGCTTCGGCTCGGGACGGAAGACTACGCCGGCCGAGAAGTTCGTCGACTTTTCGGGCCCGAGCGGACCGAAGCCGGCGCTCGCGGAAGCCGCTGAACTCGGTGCAAGCTGCAGGGTGGCGCTGGTCGGACCCACGTTCGTCGCCGAATAGCCCGCTTCGGGCAGCGATGGTGCCCGGAAGCCGGTGCTGGCGGTCCCGCGGACGGCGATAACCTCACTGAAGTCGTAACGCCCGGTGATCTTGCCGATCGTCGTCGTGCCGAAATCGCTATAATCTTCAATGCGGCCGGCGACATCGATTGACCATGCGTCGGTCGGCTTGAGCGCGAAGTCGACATAGGCTGCCTTGACGTTGCGCTTCAGGCTGAAGGCATCGCTCAGGGCGTAGCCAGGGAAGGACTGGCCACCTTCGATATAGCGCGACAGCGCGTCACCGGCGGTCAGGGCATAGGTCTCCTTCCGATATTCCGCGCCGAGGGCTAGGTTCAGCGGATTGTCCAGGCCGACATCGAACTCCCGGTTGACGTCGAGCGTGCCGACCGCCTGGGTGAACTTGAACGAACCATCATAGAAATAGCTGGGTGCCGTCGCATTGGCGAACGCCGCAGCCGTGGCGTTGGCGGCCGCCGCGGTGGCGCCGCCGAGAAGCGCCTGATCGCGGGCGGCATTGAAATCATTGAGGTAGAGCGAGGCGTTGGCGGATCCGGTCGTGTAGATCTTCGCCACGTCCTCCGCGTAAGTGACGCCGAGATCCCAGGCCCACTGGGCGACCTCGCCTTTTATTCCGTTCGTGGTGGAGAATTCGTCCTGCTTCACCTCGATGTGCGGAATCATGCCGTTGGTCACCGTTCTCTGGAGACACAGCGCGGGATCGGTGCCGGCGCCGGTGTTGCAGATGCGGCGCGGTACGCGATATCCCTGAAGAGCATCGCCGTGACGATAGGAGACGTCGCCGAATGAATAGATTTCGAAGTCGCCGAAATCATAGCCGAAGTTGTAGAAGCCGATGCTGAGCTCAGACTTGGGCTGACCACCGGTAACATGAACGTCAGCGTCCCGGGAGATGATCGATGAGTAAACTGGCCGGAACAGTGCGGGCACATCGGTGGGCACCGCCCCGTCCAGGTTACGGACGGCAAAAAAGCCTTCACCCAGCGTGGTGACCGCGTTCCGGCGATGGAACAGGCTGAGGTCCAGAAATCCGTCCTCACCGATCGGGAGACCGATATTGCTGCTGGCGCTGTATTGGCGCCCTTCACCGTCCGAATATTCGCCGACCGACGACTTGAGCGTGATGCCTTCCCTGTCGGTTTTCAGAATGATATTGATGACGCCCGCGATGGCGTCGGTGCCGTATTGGGCGGCGGCGCCGTCCTGAAGGATTTCGATGCGCGAGACGATATCCGGCGGGATCAGGTCGATGCTCGGCGCGGCCGAACCGCCGAACGCGCCGTTGATCACCTGGAGGATCGAGTTGCCGTGGCGACGCTTGCCGTTGACCATGACCAACGTGTGGTTCGGGCTGACGCCGCGCAAGCGCGCCGACAGCGAGAAACTCGCCATGTCGGTGCCTTGCGTTTGCGCTTGGAAGCTCGGAACAAGCTGGGTGAGCGCTTGGTTGAGGTTGGGCTGGCCGACCTTGGCGATGGTATCCGAGCCCAGCAGCTGGATCGGGGTCGCGCTCTCGGCGACGATACGGCCGCCCGCGCGGGTACCCGTGACGACGATGTCATCGCCGGTTGCGGGCGCCTCTTCGGCCGGAGCCGCGATTTCCTGAGCGAAGGCGGTACCGGAAAGTGCGGCACCCGAAAGAATTGTGCTGACGTAAAGAACCGAACTGATCGTTCTGGAGATACGCGACATAGGAAGCCCCCTTTTGTGCTGTACCTCCTCCCCATTGTTGAACTCACCGACTTCTTCCCGTCCCGATGTGATCGGGATCGGCGGCCGGCTGATGTTGATCGGTCGTATCGGGGCCCGGACCATTCCGATGTCCCTCCACGTCCTTGACGCCAAGGGACTGCAAAGGCCGGGTCTTGCCTATACGCCGATCTGCGTACGCCCTTCAGGCCTCAGGCGCTTGCATTTGCTCGGCATTTCGTAGTCCGCGCCGGGCGGATGACAGGCCGGCGACATCCTCGTCGGGCGTGCCTGGCGATTGTCGTCATGATGGAATGGCGGAAATCTGCCGCACTGCAGCATCGGCGCTCAAACGAGAGGACTGTAGTCGCTGGCGCGGTCGTCGGCCGAATCACCCCGGCGCTATTGCTGGACGACCCTGATCGCGATCGCGGCGGCGGCGGAGCGCGTCTCGACCCCGAGCTTTTCATAGATGCGCTCGAGATGTTTCTGAACGGTGCGCGGGCTGATAGTGAGCACATCGCTGATGTCGCTGCTCGACTTTCCGTAGCTCACCCACAACAGCACCTCGGCCTCGCGCTGGGTGATTTGCAGCCGGTCACGCAGCTTGATGACATCTTGTCCGGGGTTGAGCTCGTTGAGGCGGATCAGCACCTCATTCTCGCGATAATGCGCGATCACGACCAGTTCGAGCGAGCCCGCGCCAGCCGCCTCTTCGACCCGGATCGATGCTCCGGCGGCATCGCCCTTCGCCAGCAGCCGCGCGACCGGGCTGCGTAGTTCGGGCGGGAGCGCAGCGGCATCGCGGCTCCACCCCGGCGCCACGCGGGTGATCGCCTGTTCGGCGCGCGGCGTGCACCACAGCAGGCTGCCTTGCGCGTCGGTCGAGAGCATCAGCCGCCCGGTCGCGTCGAGACTCGCCATCCCGGCATGGACCGCGCGCCCCTGCGCCATATGGACCCGCACCCGGGCGAGCAGTTCGACGAGGTTCACCGGCTTGCGGACATAGTCGACTCCGCCGACCTCGAACGCCTCGACGACATGTTCGCTCTCGGTCAGCCCGGTCATGAAAATCACGGGGATATTGGCCTGGGCCAGGTTCTGCTTGATCCTGACCGTCGTCTCGAACCCGTCCATGCCGGGCATCACCGCGTCCATGATGATCAGGTCGGGCAGGATATGACCTAGCAGGTCGAGCGCCGCCCTGCCCGAGGTCGCGACCAGTACCGATATGTCAGCGGCTTCCAGCGCAGCCGTCAGCATCCGCAACGAGTCCGGCTCGTCATCGACGAGCAGCACCGTATCATTATGTCCCGGCATGCCCATGATCAAAGGTGCTCCAGCGTTCGCTCCATGCCCGCGAGATCGAATCGGTCGAGGCATCCATATAGCTGATCGGCCAGGCCGGCCGCCTCGGGCGCGCCTTCGGCGAGCTTGCGAATCTCGGCCTCGATCCCGCGCACATAGCCGATCCGCAGCAATTCCCTGATTCGGCAGACATGGCCCAACGCCGCTTCCGGCAGCGGTGCCGCCTGTCTTGCAGCCGCGCGCACCGGTGTGGCGGTGCGTTTGGTTACGTCCGCCGTCCATGAGAGATTCAACAGGCCGCCGATCGCGCGGGCCAGCGTTTCGAATTCAAAGGGCTTCACCAGGAAGTCGTCATGCGCAGGATCACTGACCCCGGGGCGGTGCAGCTCATGCGCGTTCGCCGAAAGCATGAGGATGCGGATTTCCTCGCCCAGCTGCGCGCGTAGCTGCGCCGCCGTCTCCCAGCCTGAAATGCCGGGCAGGCTGATATCGAGGATGGCGAGATCGAAGCGGCGCTCGGCAGCCAGCCTGAGCGCGCTTTCGCCCGTCGGCACTGCCAGCACGGCGAAATCAAGCGAATCGAGCAGCCGTTCGAGGAAGGCGCGCTGTTCGGCATCGTCATCGACGACGATGATCGAACGGCGCCCGCCGTCATAGCCGGCAAGCCGGGCCTGCCGTGCCTCAGGCATCAGCGTACCGGTCACTTCACCCAGCATCAGCACCACGCGGAAGCAGGATCCTTCCCCCGCGACGCTGTCCAGTTCGAGCTTACCACCCAATATCTCGACGATCGCCTTTGAAATGGCGAGCCCCAGCCCGGCGCCGGGATGGCCGCGCTCTTCGGCGTCACCGCCGCGTTCGAACGCGTCGAAGATGCGGTCGCGATCCTCGGCGGTGACACCGGGCCCGGTGTCGATGATTTCGAAGGTGGCGATCTGCCCTGAATATCCGACGCGCAGCGTGACGCGGCCGCGATCGGTGAACTTGATCGCATTGGACAGCAGGTTGATCAGCACCTGGCGGAAGCGGCTCTGATCCATGCGCACCAGTTCGGGCAGGCGCGCGGGCGGCTCATAGACAAGCTCCAGACCCTTCGCGGCCGCGGACGGGCGCAGCATCGACACGATCTGCTCGATGAACGGCCCGAGCCGCACCGGCTCGGCGCGAACCCGCAACAGGCCGTTCTCGACCTGCGAGATGTCGAGCAGCCCCTCGACGAGGCTGGTCAGGTGTTCGGTGCAGCGGCGGATGACGCGCGCCGCCTCGCCGGCGATCGCGCCGTCGCGTTCGACCAGCTGCGCATAGCCGTAGATCGCGTTGAGCGGCGAGCGGATCTCATGGCTGACATTGGTGAGATAGCGGCTCTTGGCGAGGTTGGCGGTCTCCGCCGCGACCACCGCCCGCTCGAGCCCGGCGACTTCGTCGGTTGGCCGGATGTGCATTCGGCGATAGCTCGCCAGCGCCAGCGCGGACAGCGCGATCGGCGCGATCACCGTCAGCACATGATAGCGGATATCGTCCCAGCCGCTCTCCGCCTCCAGCAACAGCAGGATAGCGACAAAGGCGCAGAAACCGGCGAGCCCGGCAAAGGCGATATAACGGTCGACGGACAGCCGACCGACGCTGATCGCCCGGGTCGCATTCATCGCCGGGCCGTCACCGCTTTCGCGCATCCGCCAGCCGCTAAGCCCGCTGGCGATGATCCATCCATTTGCTGTCGTGGCATTGCCCGACTCCCTGATGCATGATCGCACCCTGTATTTATGCGTAGATTGTTGCATCGCAATACGGAGCCACGCAAGCCCCCCTCACCGTCAGCGCCCTGTCCCGATCCAGCACGATCGCCACTGGGCAGGCGCCGTCGGAACGCGTCGTCCGACGCCAGTGCGCGCTGATTTTGCGCCATTTCGGAGGATTTTAGCGAAGCAAAGACCTGCGACGTTCGCCTGCGGGGAGGCATGGATCGCCGCCGCCGCCGTTAGACTATTGTACGAATTGTCAGCAAGTGTTTCTGCATTGCAACAGTCCTGCTCCAGCAGCGTCTTGTGGCGCTATTTTCCGGGCGGTCCGGGGGCGTCCAGGATGATCGCATGCAGCTTGGCGCTGTCGGCCGGGAGCGAATCGCGGCCGGCCGGCATTCCATTGGCCTTGAGCAGGAATGCCATCAGCGCGGCATTCTCTTCCGGGGTAAGCGTGCTCGGCGCAAATTGCGGCATCGCGCGATCGACATAGTCGTAGAGATCGCCCAGCGGGCGCTTCCCCCAGTTGGCGAGGAATTTTCCGGTCAGCCCCGGCGTCTCATACGTCCCCTCGAGCGATCGGCCATGGCACATCGCGCAGCGCTGCGCGTAAAGCTGCGCACCGCCTTCGGCCTGGCTCTCGCTATAAACGCCCGCGCTGGTGCGGACGGGGGGTTTCGCGCCGGTCGCGGCGCCGCCGGCCACGATTGCGGCGGCGAGCATGAGCAGCATCAGCGGGCGGGCGGCAGTCATGCGCTCTTCCCCGCCCGAGCGAAGAGCGGAGCGATGATCTTCAGCCCCTCCTCGATATTGGCGCGGTTGGGCAATTCCATCGAATTGCCTACGCCGAGCATGCTGCCGAGATCGGGATTGGTGTTCATCACCACCACCCCGTCGGACTTCGAGGTCAGCGAGATATTGCGATAGCGGACGCCGTAATTCGCCTCGGGCTGGGGGACCAGCCAGCCGGTCTCGCCGCGTACCGGAAACACCGTCTTGTCCTGCCACAGGTCGCGCGCGGCATAGCCGGTGCTGTTGATGACGACCTTCTCGGGCAAGGTCGCGTAATCGGCGGGCCCGTGAAAATCGCGGTTCACGAAACGGCCGCCGCGTTCGAAGAATTCGCGCAGAAGCGTGTGGCCATAGCTGGCGAAGTTGAAATGCATATGCGAGGCGCGCGTCGCATAGGGCGCCGGGAAGGGGATCTCGTCGGGCGCGAGGGGTACCGGCTGGGGCACGATGTCCTTAAGCCGGTCGCTCAGCCGCGCGAACTCGGAGTTCTGCTGCGGCAGGCCCTTGGTCGCGAAGCTCTCGGTAATCGCGGGGTCGGCCGGGAACTCGCGCCGCACGATCGGCGTGTCCGACAGCTGATAGCTGTCGGCGAACTCGACCGGATTGCCCGGCACCCCCAGATAGGTTCGGAATGCTTTCCAGGAGAAGCGCGCCATCTGTTCCCACAGATCGCCAAATCCAGGCCCTGCCGGTTCGGTGAGCGCGACCCGTGCATCGGGCGTGAACGAGCCGCTGGCGCGGAAGGAGCGGGTTTGCTGGATTAGCTCGCGGGCATAGATCGTCACCTTCAGCCCGGCGCGCTGCGCGACCACCGCCGCGGTCAGCCCGACGATGCCGCAGCCGACCACTGCGATCTCGCTCGGCAGCACCGACATCGCCTTGCCCACCGCGATCTGCCCCGATCCCCAGGACAGCGACCAGCCACTGCCGCCATGGCCGTAATTGTGGACAACGAGCGTATCGCCGATCAACTCGGTGCCGAGATTGGGGCCCGCCGCGCGGACCGGCCGGATACAGCATTTGACGTCGACGAGCTGGTCGAGGCTGACCCTGAGCGGCGTGAGCATCGGCTTGCGGCCGGGCGCGGGCATCGCCGGGGCGGCAACCATTTTCGTCATCGGCGCGCAGGCCTGCAGCCCCGCCATTCCCGCGAGCCCCGCGGCGCTCTTCAACAGCGTGCGCCGTTCCACCATGCCCTGATGCCCGCCATCTGAAGCCGCCATACCAAACCCCCGTTGAAGGTACGGAGCGTCGAGGCGAAGCGCAGGGATGCCAATGGCGCAGATTGCGTATTGCATCGACCGGACATGCGAGGTTTGCCCCCGCCGCCAAGCGCGACGCGAGAAAGCCCCGGCGCGGTTAGCGACGAGGCTGAGGAATATTGATATTTTGTTGGATTGGTTGCGGGGACAGGATTTGAACCTGTGACCTTCAGGTTATGAGCCTGACGAGCTACCGGGCTGCTCCACCCCGCGCCAGGGTGTTGAATTGTGAATGGGTTTTATCCGAC
>CAMTVW010000029.1:0-20066 GCA_947085315.1 uncultured Sphingomonas sp.
GGCAAGTCAACGAGATCCTGCGTAAGGCATCGGCATATCTCGCGCAGGCGGAGCTCGACCGCCCGTTCCGGCGATGATCGCTTTCATTGATGATCACCGCGATGCCTATGGGGTCGAGCCGATCTGCCGTGTCCTGCCGATCGCCCCATCCACCTATCACGAGCGCGTCGCGCAGCGACAGGATCCGACACGCCTGTCGGCGCGGGCACGGCAGGATGCGGTCCTCAAGCCCGAGGTCGCGCGCGTGTTCGCCGAGAACTTCGCGGTCTACGGTGTGCGCAAGGTCTGGAGGCAGATGGCGCGGGAGGGCTTTCCGATCGCCCGCTGTACCGTCGCGCGACTGATGCGTGAGATGGGCTTAGCAGGGGTGATCCGGGGCAAGCCGGTGCGCACGACCATCAGCGACAAGGCGGCACCGTGCCCGCTCGATCACGTCAACCGCCAGTTTTACGCGCCAGCGCCGAACATGCTGTGGGTGTCGGACTTCACCTACGTCGCGACCTGGGCGGGGTTCGTCTACGTCGCCTTCGTCATCGATACCTATGCCCGGCGGATCGTCGGCTGGCGGGCCAGCAGGACGGCCCATGCGAGCTTCGTCCTCGACGCCCTGGAACAGGCACTGCACGATCGCCGCCCGACCCATCGGGGCGGCCTGATCCATCATAGCGATCGTGGGTCGCAATACGTGTCCATCAAGTACACCGAACGCCTCGCCGAAGCCGGGGTCGAACCCTCGGTTGGCAGCGTCGGCGATAGCTACGACAACGCTTTAGCCGAGACGATCAACGGCCTCTACAAGGCCGAGGTCATCCATCGCCGTGGACCCTGGCGATCCTTCGAGGCGGTGGAATACGCGACCCTCGAATGGGTCGACTGGTTCAACCATCGCCGGCTGCTGGAGCCCATCGGCAACATCCCGCCTGCCGAAGCCGAAGATCAATATTATGCTGCCGCGGACAACATCGATATGGCAGCGTGACTCACAACCTAACGCCTCCGGCAGACCCGGCGCGGTTCACAACGGCCGCCCAGGCAGCTTACGTGCCATCTCTGTTCCGCGAACCGCCACCCGAATACAGCTATGGATCCAGGGTCCTGCTCTGTGAGCAGACAGACTTTTTGCTGTTTCTACGCGCCTTCTCCGCAGGGCAAATCTATTACGACCCGGGCATCAAGATTGAAAATGCCTCAGCCGCGAAGCCGCTGATCAAGCGCCGCAGCCAGTTCAGGGTCGAGCATGCGGACCTGACAACGCTCTACCAGCGACACGAGGTGCATGAACTGAACGACGTCTAAGGGCTTAGTCTGCCAGGCCCAGCTCGATCTTTAGCGCCCTCCGCGAAATGCTCTGATCCCTTCGGAACGACCCCATCCGTTCCTCCGCGAGGTAAAGATCCTCCAGATCATCGAGATGGAGCGCGATCGCCTCGTTCGCATGGAAGGCCTTGCTCCTCCCTTGTCCTTGCGGCGAGCGCCTTCAGCCTCTCCTCCAGGAACTTGTCGAGCCTCATCGCCAGCATCGCCGCCTCCGTATCGTCCGACATATCTCGCTGCGGCGATGCAGCGCAATGATCTTAGCAGCTCAGCGGATGGTCTTGCGCTGGAACAGGTTGACGATCGCCAGCAGCACCACCGCGCCGACAAAGGCGATCAGCAGTCCGGTCAGCGAAAAGGATTGTACGCTGCCCCGCACGCCGAACAGCGGGCCGGACAGGAAGTTGCCGATCAGCGATCCGACGCAGCCGACAACGATGTTCCAGAAAATGCCCATCGAGGCGTTGCGGTTCATGACGATGCTCGCCAGCCAGCCGGCAATGCCACCCACGATCAGCGCGATAATCCAGCCCATTGTATCTCTCCCAGAATTGCACAGGCAAGACGAGCATGCCGGGCGAATGTTCCCGCCCCCGGCGATGTTGCTGATAAATGGCCTTGTTCTGTTTTTGTTCTTGCGCTTTCACCGCTCTTCTGTCAAATGGCGACCCCTCCGAAAGCTGAGCGCCAGGCGGCCCGTTCGCGCATCGCGTCCCCGCGACAGTGCGGCGCCGGCCCGAAGGCGCCTTCGTCGAAAGCCGCCCGATGAACGACATGAGCAACGTCAGAATAGCCGAACCGAAAGCCGCCACCAACCCCGCCGATCCCGCCGCGCTGCTGCGCGACCTGCTGACGGCACAGATCTTCACGCTCGATGCGATGTTCACCGAACTGGTGGGGGACGCCGCGTCAAGCCGGCCATATCTCGACTCGACCGCCATCTACACCCGCCTCGCTTTGCGGGCGCAGGCGAACTGCCGGACGTCGCTACAGGCGGTCGAACGGGCGGCTCGGACCGAGCATCAGACGGCCGAAAAATAAAAAAACGGGCAGACAACCCCATGCAACCGGAAATCCTGGCGAATGCGCCACGCTGCGGAGCACGCACGCGCACCGGATCGCCGTGCCGTTCCCCGGCGGTCGGGGGCCGCGCGCGCTGCCGGATGCACGGCGGCAAGGGCAGCGGTGCACCGCGCGGCAATCGCAATGCGTGGAAGCACGGCGTCCACTCCGCCCGGACCCGGGAAATCGCCCGCTATATCCGGGAAACCAGCGCCGTCCTACGCATCGCCAGACTGATCCTGCGTCCCAGGCGCGCCTTCCCCTCCCCCGCCTGCGGGCGCGGGGAAGAGGGCTTAATGGTTCATCGACTTGACGATTTCCTCGACCATCTTCTTCGCGTCGCCCAGCAGCATCATCGTGTTGTCCATGTAGAAGACGTCGTTGTCGACGCCGGCATAGCCGACCCCGCCCATCGAACGCTTCAGGAACAGCACGGTCTTCGCCTTCTCGACGTCGAGGATCGGCATGCCGTAGATCGGCGACGTCTTGTCGGTCTTCGCGGCCGGGTTGGTGACGTCATTCGCGCCGATCACGAAGGCGATGTCGGTCTGGGAGAACTCGCTGTTGATGTCCTCCAGCTCGAACACCTCGTCATAGGGGACGTTCGCTTCGGCCAGCAGCACGTTCATATGCCCCGGCATCCGCCCCGCGACCGGGTGGATCGCATATTTCACGCGCACGCCCTCGGCCTTCAGCAGGTCACCCATCTCGCGCAGCGCGTGTTGCGCCTGGGACACGGCCATGCCGTATCCGGGAACGATGATCACCTGTTCGGCCTGGCTCATCAGGAACGCCGCATCCTCCGCCGATCCGCGCTTCCACGGCCGGTCGACCTTGTCGCCGCCGCCGCCCGCCGCCGCATCGCCGCCGCCGAAGCCGCCCGCGATCACGCTGATGAAACTGCGGTTCATCGCCTTGCACATGATGTAGCTCAGGATCGCGCCAGAGCTGCCGACCAGCGCGCCGGTGACGATCATCGCTGTGTTGTGCAGGGTGAAGCCCATCGCCGCCGCCGCCCAGCCCGAATAGCTGTTGAGCATCGACACCACCACCGGCATGTCCGCCCCGCCGATCGGGATGATCAGCAGGAAGCCGATCACGAAGCTCAGCGCGGTGATCGTGAAGAACACCCAATAGGCGTCGTCGGTGACGAAATAGCCGATCAGCCCCAGGATCGCGGCCAGCGTGCCCAGATTGATCACATGCCGCGCGGGCAGCATGATCGGCGAGCCCGACATATTGCCGTTGAGCTTCAGGAAGGCGATCACCGATCCGGAGAAGGTGATCGCGCCGATCGCCACACCCAGCCCCATTTCGATCCGGCTGACCGCCAGTATCTCGCCGGTCGCGGCATCGACGATCCCGAAGGCGTCGGGGTTGAGGAACGCCGCCACCGCCACCAGCACGGCGGCGAGGCCAACCAGCGAGTGGAACGCGGCGACGAGCTGCGGCATGTCGGTCATCGCGATCCGGCGCGCGGTGACGAAGCCGATCGCGCCGCCGATCGCGATCGCGATCCCGATCTCGATCAGGTTGGTGCCGTGCAGGATCAGCGTGGTGACCACCGCGATCAGCATGCCGATCATGCCGAAGCGGTTGCCGCGCTGCGAGCTGGTCGGGCTCGACAGCCCCCTCAGCGCGAGGATGAACAGGATGCCCGACACCAGATAGGCGAGCGATGCCCAGGCGGGCGTGGCGGAGAGTTCATGCATGTTTTAAGCCCCTGCCCGCGCTCAATTTTTTCTGTCTTTTTTCTTGTACATCGCCAGCATCCGTTCGGTGACGGCGAAGCCGCCGAAGATGTTGACGCTGGCGAACACGACCGCGATCAGCCCGAGCCATTTGGCGGTGGCGCTGCCGCCCGCCGCGCTCGCGATCAGCGCGCCGACGATGATAACCGACGAGATCGCGTTGGTCACCGCCATCAGCGGGGTGTGCAGCGCCGGGGTCACCGACCAGACGACATAATAGCCGACGAAGCAGGCCATGACGAAGATCGACAGGATCGAGATGAAATCCATGGGTCTTTCCTTTTCCTGCGATCAGCCGAGCAGGCGTTCGTTGACGACCTTGCCGCCCTGCGTCAGCCGCACGGCATTGCCGATCTCCTCGTCGAGCACCGGCCTGCCGGCGTCCTTGTCCCAGAAGGCGCTAAGGAAATTGAAGAGGTTGCGCGAGAACAGCGCCGAGGCGTCGGCCGCCAGCGTCGCCGCCATATTCTTCGCGCCGATGATCTTGACGCCGTGGCGCACCACCGTCTCGCCCGCGACCGCGCCTTCGACATTGCCGCCGCTCTCGGCCGCGAGGTCGACGATCACCGAACCGGTGCGCATCGTCGCGATCTGCGCGTCGCTGATCAGCCGCGGCGCCGGGCGCCCCGGGATCAGTGCGGTGGTGATGACGATGTCCTGCTTGGCGATGTGGCTCGACACCAGCTCGGCCTGTGCGGCCTGATACTCCTCGGACATTTCGGTGGCATAGCCGCCGCTGCCCTCGCCCTCGATGCCTTTCACCGCTTCGACGAAGATCGGCTTGGCGCCCAGCGACATGATCTGCTCGCGCGTTGCCGAACGGACGTCGGTCGCCGAGACCTGCGCGCCCAGCCGCCGCGCGGTGGCGATCGCCTGCAGGCCGGCGACGCCGACCCCCATCACGAAGCAGCGCGCCGCCGAGACGGTGCCAGCCGCGGTCATCATCATCGGGAAGCCCCGGCCATAGTCGGCCGCCGCGATCAGCACCGCCTTGTAACCGGCAAGGTTCGACTGCGACGACAATATGTCCATCGACTGCGCCCGGGTGATGCGCGGCATGAACTCCATCGCCAGCGCCTCTATCCCCTTGGCCGCATAGCCGTCGATCCGCGCCCGCTCGCCAAAGGGATTGAGCCCCGCGACGACCCATGCACCCGGCTTGACCCCACCCAGCGACTCCGGATCGGGACCCTGGATGCCCAGAACGATGTCGGCATCCTTCAGGGTCGCCGCGCGGTCGGCCACCGTCGCCCCCGCCGCCGCATAATCGGCATCGGCGATCGACGCGGTCACGCCCGCGCCGGTTTCGACAGCCAGTTCGGCGCCGAGCGCGATGAACTTCTTCACGGTCTCGGGGGTGGCGGACACGCGGCTCTCGCCGGGCACCGCCTCCTTGAGTACGGCAATTTTCAAGGGATCAGCCCTTGGGCGCGATCAGGAAGATCACCAGCAGCCCGGTCAGGGCGCTCAGGATCGTTCCCCACTTCATCAGGGTCAGAAAGCCCGAAAATGTGCCGTTGTGCTGCTTGTAATCCATCGGCGCGCCGTGATCGTCGGACATGTGTTTTTCCCCGCAGGCAGAGTGGCCAGTTCGGGCGACCTTCTAGACGGAGCTTATGGCAGCCTCAAGACCAAATGGTCGGCCGTTTCGCAGCACCTGATGCGGTTTAATTTTGCTTAGCTTTTCAATGCTAAAGCCGGGGCTGAAAGGAAGTTCGGATGCGTCGCGACAGCCCTCCGGGGCTTTTGCTGATCGATGGCGAGCCCGCGCAGGCGGGTTTGATGAGCGCGCTCGCGAAGCGGGCCGGCTGGCGCGTGCTGCGCGCGAACGATGTCGCGGCGGCGATGTCGCTGGCACGCGACAACGTCCGCCTCGATGCCGCGCTGATCGACTTCTGGTCGCCCGACGAAGCCGCGATCCGCTCGCTGGCCCAGCTCAGGGCCGGCCTGCCCAACCTGCCGATCATCGTCGTCACCGCGCAGGATTCGGTCGATCTGGCGGTGCGCGCCGTCCGCGCGGGGGCGCATGACGTGGTGATCAAGCCCATCGCCGCAGACCGGCTGCTCGCCGCGCTCGACAATGCCGCCGCCGCCCAGCCGCAGGCCGGCGAGCTCCGCCCGCTCGCCGAAAAATGGTCCGAGGCGCTCGATTTCGCCGAGATGGTCGGCAACGCCCCCGCCTTCCGCCGCGCGGTCGATACCGCGATGCGCGCCGCCGCCACCCCCGCGACGATCCTGATCGAAGGCGAAAGCGGCGTCGGCAAGGAGGTGCTCGCCCAGGCGATCCACCGCGCGTCCAATTGCCATGATGGCCCGCTGGTCACCGTCAACTGCGCCGCGATCCCCGACAATCTCGTCGAATCTGAACTGTTCGGGCATGAACGCGGCGCCTTCACCGGCGCGTTCGAGCGGCGGCTCGGCCTGTTCGCCAATGCCGATGGCGGCACGATCTTCCTCGACGAGATCGGTGATCTGCCCGCCGACGCCCAGGCCAAGCTGCTCCGCGTCCTCCAGTCGGGCGAGATCCGCCCGATCGGTGCCTCGGTCGCGCGTCAGGTCAGGGTGCGGGTGATCGCGGCGACCAACCGGCGCCTGTCCGACGACGTCGCCAGGGGCCGCTTCCGCGAGGATCTGTACTACCGGCTCGCGGTGGTGCCCGTCGCACTGCCCGCGCTGCGCCAGCGCGCCAGCGACATCGGCCCGCTCGCGGTGCATCTGCTCGAACGGATCGCGCGCCAGCTCGGCCTCGTGTCGCTCGCGATCGACGATAGCGCGACGACGCTGCTCGAAGGCTTCGACTGGCCCGGCAATGTCCGCCAGCTCCACAATGTCCTGTTCCGCGCGGCGATCTTCTGCCGCAACGGCCGCCTCACCGCCGCCGACCTGCCCCAGCTCGCCCAGGCGCGGTCGCACGCCGCCGCCAATGACGACGCGCTCCCGGCTGAAGCCGAAGCCTCGCACGATCCCTTGCGAAGCCTCGCCCTGTTCGGCCCCGACGGCCATGTCCGCCCGATGGAAGCGATCGAAGCCGACCTGATCCGCCTCGCCATCGGCCATTATCGCGGCCGCATGACCGAAGTCGCCCGCCGCCTCCAGATCGGCCGCTCGACGCTCTACCGCAAGCTCGGCGAACTGGGGATCGAGCAGGCGGGGTAAGCGCCGACGGGACATCATATCGGTTGCCCGCCGCCCGCCGCCATGGGACTAAAGCGCGATGCCGGGCGTTTCGCGATCATGACCGCTCATATCCACGCGATCGGCACCGCTGTGCCTGGTCACGACGTCCACCGCCTCTTCATCGACTGGGCCGGCGAACGGCTCGAACCGCGCGAGCGGGCGATCTTCCTGCGGATGGCCGGGCGATCGGGCATCGAGCACCGCTACTCGGTCGTGCCCGAAGCGCCGGTCGAGGCCGGAGGCTATTATGGCGGCGCCATGCCCCCCACCTCGCAGCGGATGGCGACCTATGCGCAGGAAGCCCCCGAACTCGCGCTGAAGGCGATCGCCGACCTGTCGCAGCGCGCCTCGCTCGACGGTATCACCCATCTCGTTGTCGCCAGCTGCACCGGCTTCGTCGCGCCGGGCATCGACCAGATCATCGCCCGACGCCTCGGCCTCGACGGATCGGTCGAGCGCACGCTGGTCGGCTTCATGGGCTGCTACGCCGCGGTCGCGGCGCTGCGCGTCGCGCACCATATCGCGCGCTCGGACGAACAGGCGCGAGTCCTGGTGGTGACGGTCGAGCTCTGCTCGCTCCACATGCAGGATAGGCCGAACCTCGAATCGCTGCTTGCCCAGCTCCAGTTCGCCGACGGCGCCGCCGCCGCGATCGTCAGCGCCGAGGCGGACGGGATCGCGATCGACCGCTTCTTCGCGGCCACCCTGCCCGACAGTGCCGAGCTGATCCGCTGGGACATCGGCGATCAGGGCTTCGTCATGCATCTGTCGGGCGAGGTGCCGGGCCGCATCGCCCAGGCGCTCGAGACGCCCGAGATGCGGCGCGCGATCCTCGGCAACCGCGCCGCGCGCGAGATACCCAGCTGGGCGGTCCATGCCGGCGGGCGGTCGATTCTCGATGCGGTCGAGCATGGGCTGGAGCTGGTCCCCGGCGCGCTCGCCACATCACGCGACATCTTGCGTCGGCATGGCAACATGTCCTCGGCAACGCTGATGTTCGCGCTGGCCGCCCTCATGGCGGGCCCCGCGCCCGTCGACGGAGTCGCAGTCGCCTTCGGACCGGGTCTTGCCGCCGAGGGTTTCGCCATTACGAGCGCCTGATGCGCTCGCTGTCCCATCCAGCCGTCGAGGACGAGCAGATGGACGCGGCCGATCTCGATCCCGCCGTCTATGCCGCTGTCCTGGCCGACCTCGCTTCGGTCAACCGCTGGACGCTCTCGGCAAGGCCGACGATCGCCTTCATCGCGCGCGCGGTGAGCAAGCGGACCAGCTTCTCCCTTCTCGACGTCGGCTTTGGCGATGGCGACATGCTCCGCGCCATCGCGCGCTGGGCAGGCAGGCGCGGCATCGTGGCCCGCCTGACCGGCGTCGACCTCAACCCGCGCAGCGAGGCCGTCGCCCGCGCCGCGACGCCGGCCGACATGCCGATCGACTATCGCACCGGCGACTATCTCGACCTGGCGCGCGAGGGCTTCGACCTGATCATCAGCAGCCTTGTCGCGCATCATATGAGCCATGACCAGCTGCTCACCTTCCTGCGCACCATGGAGGCGACCGCGCAGCGCGGCTGGCACATCAACGATCTCCACCGCCACCGCCTGGCGCATGCCGGCTTCCCCCTGCTCGCACGCATCATGCGCTGGCACCGCATCGTCCGCGAGGACGGACAGCTCTCGATCGCGCGGTCCTTGCGCCCCGCCGAATGGCCCCCGCTGCTTGACGCGGCCGGGATCGGCGCCGAGGCGCGGGTGATGCGCCGCTTCCCCTTCCGGATATGCGTCGAACGGCTGCGCTGATCGCGGGCGGGGGCCCGGCGGGCGCCGCCGCGGCGATCCTGCTCGCGCGCGCCGACGCGGCGCCGCTGCTGATCGAGCGCAGCCGCGAGGCCCGGGACGTGGTGTGCGGCGGCTTCCTCGCCGCCGACGCGCTGGTGATGCTCGAACGGGTCGGCGTCGATGCGGCGGCGCTGGGCGCGCGGCCGATCCGGCGGGCGCGGCTTATCGCGGGCCAGCGCATTGCCGAGGCCGAACTGCCCTTTCGCGCCGTCGGCCTGTCGCGCCGGACGCTCGATGCCACCTTGATCAAGGATGCTGAGGCCAACGGCGCCGGAATCGAGCGCGGTATCACGATCCGCCGGGTCGATCCGGCCGGGCGCTGCCTTCATCTGAACGATGACACGGTGATCGGTGCCGACGCATTGTTCCTCGCCACCGGCAAGCATGAAGTGCGCGGACTGGTGCGCGCGACGATGCCGCAGGACGACCCGGCGCTGGGGTTGCGCATCAGGCTCACCCCCTCACCCGCGCTGGCCGCAGTGCTCAAGGACAGCATCGAACTGCACCTGTTCGCGCGCGGCTATGCCGGGCTGCTGCTGCAGGAGGATGGCAGCGTCAATCTCTGCCTGTCGGTCGCCCAGTCGCGGCTTAAGGCGGCTGGCGGACAGCCCGAAGCGCTGATCGCGGCGCTCGCGCGCGAGGCGCCGATCCTCGCCGACCGCTTCGGCGCGGCGACCGGCCAAAGCGAATGGTCCAGCGTCGCGCGCGTCCCCTATGGCTGGCGCGCGCGGCATGGCGCACCCGGGCTGTTCCGGATCGGCGACCAGTCAGCGGTGATCGCCAGCCTTGCCGGTGACGGCATCGCGATCGCGCTGACCAGCGCGGCCCGCGCCGCGCAGTGCTATCTGGAGGGCGGCGCGGCGGCTGCGACTCGCTTCCAGCCCGCCTTCGCCGACCGCGCCCGCCGCCCGGTCGTGCTAGCCAACCTGTTCAGACACTGGGCCGAGACGCCGTGGATGGCCGAACCGCTGGTCGGGCTGCTCGGCCATATGCCGGGCCTGATGCGGCATGCGGCGGCGATG
Source organism: uncultured Sphingomonas sp. (assembly GCA_947085315.1). Taxonomy (GTDB): domain Bacteria; phylum Pseudomonadota; class Alphaproteobacteria; order Sphingomonadales; family Sphingomonadaceae; genus Rhizorhabdus. The sequence goes on from CAMTVW010000029.1 coordinate 10,162, forward strand.
ACGCGGATCGGGATGACCGATCGCCGTTGAAGCCGCGCAACATCACAACCTCCACTTTGGATCAAACATGCCGTTCCTCACCGTGAAAATGGGGTTATTCCCGCAGTTGGGGTGGGGGCGAACATGAACAGCTATTATCGAGCACTTGTTGCTGCGACCGTCATCTTGGCGGTGCCGATGGCCGCCGGCGCGCAGCTCGTCATCGGGGGAATCTCCTCGCCGATGCTCAAGGCCGGCACGCAGGTCGAGCTCAAGCTGGTCAGCGAGCTGACCACCAACGGCAAGCGCCTGCGCGTCGGCGACCGTTTCAACCTTGAGGTATCCGAGCCAGTACAGCTGAACGGCCGCGTCGTGATCCCCGCCGGCAGCATCGCCGTCGGCGAGATCACCAGCGTGCGCAACAAGGGGATGTGGGGCAAGTCCGGCAATATCGAGGGCCGCGTGCTCTATGTCCGCGTCAACGGTCAGCAGATCCGGCTGAGCGGTGCGCTGCACGACAAGGGCGTGACCGGGACGGGCGCGGTCGTGGGATCGGTAGCATTGCTGCCAATCGCCGGCTTCTTCATGACCGGAACGAGCGCGAAGCTGCCGGCCGGATCGACGGTGAAGGCCTATCTCGATGAAGACCTCCCGGTGGTGTTCGCCGACGGCGGCACACCAGCGGCTTCGCCCAGGATCATCCCGACGTCGACCGGCGCGGCCGCCAGCCAGATGTCGAATGGCGAGGCGACCGGCATTTTCGCCGACCCACGCTAGATAGTTCGTCGGAGCCTCCGCTAGTCAGCCACGTCGAAATCGCGCGCGCTGATCCCGCCTGAGAATATTTTTGCGCTATGTTGGCGAGAGCGGCTGGATGACAAAGAAATCTAATGATTTCAATGTGATCTGGCGGAGACGGAGTCCGCCATACTAACATTCACTAACATCCGATCACGTCCAATCTAACCTTATAAAACCTGATATTATTTGCGCCAGCCGCCTTCAACCGTCCCATAGTGTTCGGTTGCGTTCCCATAAAACCAGAGTATTATCGGGGAACGGTTTAGGGAACGGCTGCTATTTCCGCCAAAACGGCAGGGCTCTGGCAGGTTCGATTCCCGGTGAGGGAATCGAAATGCCCAAGAAGCTGGTCAACGCGCTGACGCCGATGCAGGTGAAACATGCACCGGCTGGCCGCCATGCCGACGGCGGAGGGCTGCATCTGCTGGTGAAGGGCACCGGCGCGCGTTCCTGGGTCTATCGCTTCATGCTCAACGGCAAATCGCGCGACGTTGGGCTTGGCCCAGCGGCAGGCCCGGATGCCATCACCCTTTCGGATGCGCGCCTCAAAGCGTCGGCGCTCCGCCTCAAGGTCAAGGATGGCGTCGATCCGCTCGCTGAACGCCAGATCAAGGCCGCTGAGGCCGTGGCGGCGCAACAAGCGGCCCAGATAGCCGGAAAGACGTTCAAGGACGTAGCAGGGGCCTATATCGAAGCGAACGAGGATAGCTGGCGCAACGCAAAGCATCGGCAGCAATGGAGCAACACGCTCGCCACCTATGTCTATCCCGTTATTGGCGATCTGCCGATTGCCGAAGTTGGGACCGAGCATGTTATGTCCATTTTGGAGCCAATCTGGAAAGCGAAGCCTGAGACGGCCAGCCGGGTGCGGGGCCGGATCGAAACGATATTGGATGCGGCGAAGGCGCGCGGCTATCGCCAAGGCGAGAACCCGGCCCGCTGGCGCGGTCATATCGCGCAAATCCTGCCCGCTCGATCCCGGTTGACGCGCGGCCACCACAAGGCGCTGTCCTACGGCGATCTCCGCGCATTTGTGGAGAAGCTGCGTAAGCGCGAGGCCGTTGCTGCGCTGGCTCTAGAGTTTGCCATCCTCACCGCCGCGCGCACCGGGGAAGTGATTGGCGCGAAATGGGGCGAGGTCGATCTTGAAAAGGCTGTCTGGACGATCCCAGCCGACCGTATGAAGGCGGGCAAGGAACATCGCGTTCCGCTGTCGCCGCGCGCGGTCGAGATATTGAAGGAAACCGAGAAGCTGGGGAAGGATTGGCTTTTCCCCGGACAGGAGGACGGACAGCTTTCGAGCATGGCCATGACGATGTTGCTCCGGCGCATGAAGGTTGACGCGACCGTTCACGGTTTCCGCTCCGCCTTCCGCGACTGGTCGGCGGAGTGCACTGGCTATGCCCATGAAGTCTGCGAAATGGCGCTGGCCCACACGATCGGCAACAAGGCCGAGGCCGCATATCGTCGCGGCGACCTGTTCGAGAAGCGCCGCCGCCTCATGGCCGATTGGGCGACCTACTGCGCGAACAGCACCGCCGATGCTGATGGCAAGGTCACGCCGATCCGCAAGGCAGAGGCCGGATAGAGTTTCACCGGGCATGAGGCCCGATGGAAGCAAGCGGCCCGAACGGAAGCTACCAACGACCGTCCGGGCCTAACCACAACCGATCTCGGAAGGATCGATCATGGCTACCAATTTCGATAGCACGGCATTTCGTGCGTCTCCATTCATGCGCGCGCTTGCCGCCGAAGACGTGCTGCCCAGGTACGAGAAGAACACGCTCGCGCATTGCCGTCGCTCAGACGATGAGGCGCTTTCCAGGATATGGCGAATCCGCGCGACTGTGGCGTTTCACGCCGCAATGGTGGCCAGCGAGGGCCATTATCTCGCGCGGGTGCTACTCGACAATTGGGCGCCCGGCGATCCTCGCACGAGACACTTGGACGCCGCTCACGATCGGGCAGCGGTAGTGCTGATCGACGCGATCGAGCAATGGTCGAAAATCCCAAAGCCCACGGCATTCGGCCGCAAAAGTTTCGCAAAAACGGTCCGCGAATATCAGCGCGGCATCGCCTGCTCTGATCTTGTTGAGACATGGCGAGAACGCGAGCCGGTATGGCTTGCGACGGTAGGGGCGTGACCATGGGCGCACCTCACCTACTCCCCACGGCCGCAACGCCGATCGAGCGCATCCTTTCGCGCTTCGATCGCCAGCAAATCGCCGACTTCATCGAGATAGCGATCTCGTTGCTCGACGTGGCGAATGACCCCGATCTTGAGGATGACGACACGGCAGAGGACGCGGACGCCAGCGAGGATGATGATCCGGCCGAGGAAGATAACGAGGATCGCTGCATAGCCGGTGATGACGGGATCGGGAGCGGCCCGATCTGCTATGGCGCGCTTGGCTTCCCGGTCTGGTCGCAGGCAGGCAGACCGGGGACGCTGGGCGATGAAGACGCCGAGCCCAGCCTAGCGCCGCTGAGCCTCAACCCTGACCGAGGCGGACGGGACTGATCACTGGCACGCTTTCGCGTGCTGATATAGCCTCAGAGCGGGGATAGGCTGGCCAGCCGACAAGCGCGCATCCCACGCGCTTCCCCGCTTACCCTTGGGACCGCTTGGGAGGCGGAATGACGGAGCAGGACAAATCCGGTTATATCAAGAATCTGCCGGAGGGCTGGATTGACGGCACGGTTGCATATGCGCGGTTGAGGAAGTTGCTGATCGATACGGTCGGCGAAGGAGACCCCGCCCCATGGCACGATCCGGTGAATCCCGAATATTGGGGTCCCCACATGGGCCGGACGCCAGACGAATATACTCGATCGGAAAAGTTCATAACGCGGCTGATCGCAACTTTTCAGAACGCATTGACATCGGGTCGGCTGCCTGCCTCCATCTACAATGGAGCAGACTTCCGGCTGCTTCCCAAAAGTGCATTCCGTAGTGCCCCCAAGTTGCAGAACGCACTATGGAGCGGCCCGTTTCTTCTCGATCCATACTGGCCTGATGAGTGGCAGCGCTGGAGCGGTCATGGGTGGGCCATTCCTTTCGCGGACTTCGACGGCTGGCTGGCCTCGGGGGAAGCGCTCAGTACCGCCGAACTGCCGCCCAGGTTGACGGATGACGAGCCGCCAGAGGTTGCTTTGCTCGATCGTAGGCTACCAACGGAAAGCGAGCGGATTCCCCTTTCCGAGGCCGTGACATGGATGGCGTTCGGCATAGCGCTCGACGCAGAGCGCCTAGACCGGGCGATTGATTGGCAGCGCCTGTGTGGCGGGGACTTGCAGGATGCCCAGCGCGGAATCGAACAGGCGGCAGCTTCCCTACTGAGGGCTGGGGCGGATCGCCGGGTGTCATTCTATGGCCGTCACGTCGAGTCTCATGGCCATTCGGGACAGCGAACAGAGACGATCAGCCCGCTCACGTTGGACGATTACCGCCAATTAGAGATTTTCGGCCATGACAGCCTCTACTACGGACAAGGTCTAAAGCGCTGGTATCGGACGCCCCACGATTCTGCGAGTAACGGCAGCGAGCGCAGCGATCACTACGTCAATGTGACTGTACATCGTGCCGAGTTGCTGCGGCAATTTCAGCCCGGTTCGGACCAGGCGCCCGCTGTACCCCCATCCGCTAACGACACACCTATAACGTGGGATGATTTTCCGGCGCATTGCCGAACGGAGTTGCAGCGCCTCAACGATGCTGCGCAGCGGGATGAATGGTGGACTTGGCCGGAAGCAATTGCCTGGGTCGGGAGCCGAAATGCGGGGAACATCGCGACATTGCGTTATTGGGGACAGGAATGGCGCGGCGACGGTGACCGACGGATCGTGATCGGTGCTCAAGCCCTCATGGCCGATCAATATTGCGATTCACCCAGGCGGTCAGAAGCCGACTTGCTCAGCGCTATACAGCGAGGAGCAGTCGCAACTTCGGGCCGTGCGGATCGGGATGCTAGGTCCGCTCCACTGGGCAAGGACGACTGGCGGGGCGGAATGGTCGTCTACCCGGACGGCGTGGCAGCTTTGGTGAGCGCCGGTGATAAAATGACGGTTTGGGCTTTCGACATTGCGGTGGGCCGAGCCGATCTGATGCGCGAGTTTCACTCAACGGTTGTATCGGTGGCACCGGGGGGGACTGTGCCTCCAAATCGCAAATTGGATCACGGAAAGATCAAAGCTCGCGTAACTGAAATGCGCGAAGGCCAGCCGATGCTGTCGAGGGGATCGGCAGCGGCTTCGATTGTCGCGGAGTTGGGTAACAATCCACGGACCGGCAAACCGTGGGACTATCGACATATCGAAAGAATCATCGCCCCGTTGTGGGAGGGGGGACTTTCATAGTCCCCCCAATAAGCCGCATTCCCCCGGTCCAATACCGGCCAAATCCGTTCTAGTTGATTGCCCACCAAGCGAAGGCACCCCGTCTCCGCTGAGTGGGAATCCAATCTATGCAGTCCATCAATCACGACCCCCCGAAGATCGGTTACAGCATTCGGGAGGCCTGCCGGGCGTCCAGCCTGGGCAGGACCACGATCTACAATCACATTGCGGCTGGTCGTCTGCGCGTCACGCGCGTCGGTGGCCGGACCATCGTTCCTGCCGAGGCATTGCACGCCCTGATCGCGGGGGAGGTGTAAGCCCATGCCCCCGAAATGCGAAACCCCGCACAATGGCGGGGCGTCGCGGAATAGCTGTGGCGGCTGCTTCCGAGACTCCCTTAGCCCCCTGACGTTGCAGGCGCAATTCCTGATCGCAGCTCACCATATCCGCCCTGAGTTGGCCGCAATGGTGGCGGCGCTCGCCTTCGGTGGAGGTGTCCACCATGGCTGATCATTATCCCGAAAGTCCCGGATCGAAAGGATCGGACGGCACCAGCCAGGACGCTGCCGAGGCAATCAAGCCATGCGTCTCATACCTGCGCCGCGTGGCCATGCGCGCTCTGGACAAGCTGGGCGAGGCGACGGTGCTGGAAGCTGTCGCCCATGCCAAGCTTGCTCGCGAAAGCCTGCAACCCCGCTTCTCGGAACTGCGGACAATGGGCTTTGTCGAGCCGACCGGCGAGCGTCGCCCCAATCCGTCCGGTAAGGCCGCAGCGGTCCTCAGGCTCACCACCGAGGGGAGGGCCGCACTGTGACCAATCCTGTTTCCGAATTTCTCGATGCGATGGGGGCGGCTGGCATCCGCCCCCTGGAGCCGATCGCCGACAAGTTGTCGTCTGGTGTCCCGGTCCGCTTTCGTGCCCATGGCGACAAGCCCGGACGGCGCAACGGCTGGGCATGGCTCCACCTCGACGGCGTGCCTGCTGGCGTATTCCGGCACTACCGGCTGGGCGTCCGCTCTGTCTGGCGCTCTGGAAGCAATCCCCGCGAACTGTCACCAGCCGAACGGCGCGCGATCATGGGCCAGGCGCGGGAAAGCGAAGCACGGCGCAGGGCGGAAACCCTTGCAAAGCAGGATGCGGCGGCGAACGTTGCCCGCGATCTGTGGAGCGGTGCGGGCAAGGTCGATCCGGCTCACGGATACCTTGTGCGCAAGGGGCTGCGCCCGTTCGGCATCCGCCAACAGGGCGACGCTCTGCTTGTGCCGATGGTCGATCCCGGCTTTCGGATGTGGAACCTCCAGCGCGTCTATCGAGACGGTCGCAAGCTGTTCCTGTCTGGAGGGCGCACCGAGGGTCTGTTCTGGCCCCATGCGCTCTACATGGGGGACGGTAGGGCATCGGCTGGGCCGCTTGTCATCGGAGAAGGCTTTGCCACTATGGCGGTAATCCACGTTGCCACCGGACATGGCGTTGTCGCGGCAATGTCTGCTGGGAACCTCGAAGCCGTCGCCAGTGCCATGCGCATGCTGTTCCCCAGCCGCGCGCTTATCGTGGCTGCGGACGATGACTCCCATCTGGCGGAAAACATCGGCCTTAATGCCGCTCGAAGGGCCGCTGAGTCGGTCGGCGGGTTTTTGGCCACCCCACGGCGTGCCGACGCGGAAAGGCGCACAGCGGACTCTGGAAGCGATTTTGCGGACATTCCGCAAGCTGAGGTTATGTCGCGAATCGCTGCGGCCGGGGGGGATGCCCATGCATAGCGCAACCGCCCCCCTGGACTTTGCCGATCTGTCGCCCAACGATGTGGCCAGCCGCATTGCGGGTGCCGCGCTTACGGCATCGGCGATCCATGCAACGCCCTATCGCTGGCCCAATCCCCATTCGCTGCCGAGGCGGCAATGGCTGCTTGGTCACTGGCTGCTCAGGGGCGAGGTAACTGCGATCATCGCACCGGGCGGAACCGGCAAGAGCACGATCGGCGCGGCCTTTGCCCTGTCGCTCGCGTCCGGTCAGTCACTGCTTGGCAAGCCCCTGCCACGTGGTCCGCAGTCGGCATGGATCTACAACCTTGAGGACTCGCAAGATGAACTGGACCGGCAGGTTGTGAATCGGCGTGGAATATTGACCCCGGTTGGGGGGTGATCGGCGTCCAAAATTGACCCCCTGAACGCGCTTGGTTCAGGCTCCTGCGCTTTGCGGGGAGCGTTTGGGAGATGCTGGTCGTGGAGACGGTGGCGCGTATCCGACGCGAGTTTTACGTCAAGGGCAAGTCGATCAAGGAGATCGTGCGCAGCCTTGGCGTGTCGCGCAACACGGTGCGCAAGGTGCTGCGATCGGGTGAGACGGCCTTTGGTTATGAACGGAGCGCGCAGCCGCTGCCAAAACTGGGGCCCTGGGCATCGGACCTCGATGGCCTGCTGGCCGCGAACGGCGGCAAGGCACGGCGCGAGCGGCTGACATTGGTTCGGATCTACGAGGAACTGCAGGGGCTGGGCTATCGTGGTGGCTATGATGCCGTGCGGCGCTACGCGCAGGCCTGGGGCCGCGAGCGGGCGCTGGCGACGGCGGCGGCCTATGTGCCGCTGAGCTTTGATCCGGGCGAGGCGTACCAGTTCGACTGGAGCCATGAGGTCGTTCTGCTGGCCGGCGTGACGACGACGGTCAAGGTTGCGCACCTGCGTCTTTGCCACAGCCGGATGTTCTATGTGCGGGCCTATCCGCGCGAAAGCCAGGAGATGGTGTTCGACGCCCATGACAAGGCGTTCGCCTTCCTGGGCGGCGCTTGCCAGCGCGGAATCTACGACAACATGAAGACGGCGGTCGACGCGATCTTCGTTGGCCGCGAGCGGCGCTACAACCGGCGCTTCCTGCAGATGTGCGGGCATTATCTGGTCGAGCCGGTGGCATGCACGCCGGCGTCGGGATGGGAAAAGGGTCAGGTCGAGAACCAGGTCGGGCTGGTGCGCGAGCGCTTCTTCACGCCGCGACTGCGGTTCAGGAGCTTCGACGAGATGAACGCCTGGCTGGTCGATCGCTGCGTGTCGCATGCCAAGCGGGCAGCACACCCCGAGCTGAAGGATCGGACAGTGTGGGATGTGTTCGAGGCGACCGATCGCCCGGCGCTGATCGGCTACCGGGGTCCGTTCGATGGCTTCCATGCCTTGCCGGCGTCGGTGTCGAAGACGCTGCTCGTGCGGTTCGATCATAACAAATACTCGGTGCACGCGAAGGCGGCGGGACGGCCGGTCGATATCCATGCCTATGCCGACCGGATCGTCGTCCGCCAGGATGGCGAGATCGTTGCCCAACATGAGCGGCGGTTCGGCCGCGACCAGGTCATCTACGATCCTTGGCACTATCTGCCGGTATTGAAGCGCAAGCCCGGCGCCCTGCGCAACGGCGCGCCATTCAAGGACTGGGCGCTGCCGCCAGCGATCGAGCGTGTGCGCCGCCGGCTTGGCAGTCATGCCGATGGCGATCGGCAGATGGTCGGCATCCTTACCGCGATGATCAGCGATGGCGTCGAGGCCGTCGATGCGGCGTGCAGCGAAGCGCTGGTTGGTGGCCCGGTCAGCTGCGACGTGGTGCTCAACATCCTGACCCGCCAGCGGCAACCGCCGCCACCGCTCAATATCGTCACGCCCGAAGCGCTGCGACTGCGCCATGAGCCGCGTGCCGACTGTGCCCGTTACGACAGCCTGAGGAGACCTTATGGAACGCCACCAGATCCTGGAGATGATGGGCGAGCTGAAGCTCGCCGGCATGCGCCACGCCTATGACGACGTTATCGCTGATGCGGTAAAACGCCAGCACTCGGCACCGCGTGTGGTCGGTGACCTGCTCACCGCCGAGATTACCGAGAAGCAGGCGCGCTCGATCAAATACCAGCTGACCATCGCCAAGCTGCCGCTGGCCAAGGAGATCGCCGGCTTCGACTTTGCAGCCACGCCGGTCAACGAGCCGCTAGTGCGTGAACTGGCAGCAGGCGGGTTCATGGCCAGCCAGCGCAATGCCGTTCTGGTCGGCGGCACCGGCACCGGCAAGACCCATCTCGCCATCGCCATCGGCCGGGCCTGTGTGCGCACCGGCGCCCGGGTCCGGTTTTACAACACCGTCGACCTGGTCAACCGGCTCGAGGCCGAAACCCGGGCCGGGCGTGCCGGCCGCATCGCTGATCACCTGTCCCGGCTCGACCTCGTCATCCTCGACGAGCTTGGCTATCTGCCGTTCGCCCTGTCAGGCGGCCAGTTGCTTTTCCATCTGGTCAGCCGGCTTTACGCACAGACCTCGGTCATCGTCACCACCAACCTGGCGTTCGGCGAATGGCCGTCGGTGTTTGGCGACGCCAAGATAACCACTGCATGCTCGACCGGCTTATCCATCATTGCGACATCGTCGAGACCGGCAACGAGAGCTGGCGGTTCAAAAGCCGCGAGGCCGCCTGACCGCCGGGCTGCCACGCTCGCCCACAGGAACCTCCCACGGCGGCCGCCCCCGCCAGCGCCTTTGATCACGCGCGGAGCCGGCCGCGGGTCCCTCCTATGAATGACCGCGACACCCGCCAAGGGGGCCAATGTTCGACGCCGATATGGGGCAACTTTGCGCGCCGATTGACAGTCAGAACAGGCGGCCACCGTTGGGCACAGGTTGGTCTGGGTTTAGCAGTACGACTTCGCCGTCTGCATCGGGCACGCCGAGCGTCAGCACCTCGGACATGAACTTGCCAATCTGCCGCGGCGGGAAATTCACCACCGCAATGACCTGACGGCCGATCAGGCTTGCGATGTCA
>CAMTVW010000030.1:0-46916 GCA_947085315.1 uncultured Sphingomonas sp.
CCAATGCACAGCTCCTCGCGCACGGCGAAGATCGCAGGGGTGGCGGCGCTGGCCGGGCTGATGATGACGGTGGCGATCGTCGCCGCCGTCCAGCCCGATGACCCTGCGCCCGCGCCGCCGCTCGTCCTGCCGGCGGATGAAGGCCAGGCCAGGCTCGCCCGCGAGCTGGACCGCTGCGCCTCGCTGACCATGCCGGACAGCGCCTGCGAAGCGGCCTGGGCCGCCAATCGCCGTCGCTTCTTCCGCCAGGACGAGTCCGCGCCCGCGACGGAGCGGGGCGGCGACACGGCGCCGGACGAAGGCGTCCGGCCATGAACGACACCGGCGTTATCGACAATTTCCTGGGTGTCTTCACCGGCTACATCGACAGCGGATTCGGGCTGCTCGGCGGTGAGGTCGCGTTCCTCTCGACCACGCTGATCGCCATCGACGTGACGCTCGCCGGCCTGTTCTGGGCCTGGGGCGCGGATGAGGACGTGCTGCAACGCCTCGTCAAGAAGACGCTCTACATCGGCACCTTCGCCTTCATCATCGGCAACTTCTCAGGCATGGCCACCATCGTCTTCGAGAGCTTCGCCGGGCTCGGCCTTCAGGCCAGCGGCGGGGCGATGTCGATCGCCGATTTCATGAAGCCCGGCATGATCGCCGCGAAGGGGCTCGAAGCCGGCAAGCCGTTGATGGACGCGGCGGGCCAATTTTCCAACCTCTGGGCCGTGTTCTCGAACCTCGCGCTTATCCTCGTGCTGCTGCTCGCCTGGGTCATCGTGGTGCTGGCCTTCTTCATCATCGCGGTGCAGGTCTTCATCACGCTGATCGAGTTCAAGCTGGTCACGCTGGCGGGTTTCGTCCTGCTGCCGTTCGCATTCTTCAACAAGACCGCCTTCATGGCTGAGCGCGTGCTCGGCCATGTCGTCTCGACCGGCATCAAGGTGCTCGTGCTCGCCGTGATCACCGGCATCGGCACCACGCTGTTCAGCCAGTTCACCGGCGCGGGCCTTGGCGTCGCGCCCGACATCAATCAGGTGATGGCGATCGCGCTGGCCGCGTTGTCGCTGCTCGGCCTCGCCATCTTCGGGCCCGGTATCGCCAACGGCATCGTCTCGGGCGGGCCCCAGCTCGGCGCGGGCGCGGCGGCCGGGACCGCGCTCGCCGCCGGGGGCGCCGTCGTCGGCGGTGCAGCCGCCGCACGGCTGGGCGTTGGTGCCGCAGGCTCGGCCATGGGCGCGGCCGGCCGAATGACCGGCGCCGCGGCGCGCGGTGGCGCCCAGGCCGCAGGTGGAGCCGCCAGCGCCTACAGCCTCGGTTCGCTCGGCAAGAGCGGCCCTGGCGCCGTCGCAGGCGGCATGGCAGCGGCCGGTCAGGCGGCGGCGGGAAGCGCGGCTAACGCCGTCCTCTCGCCTTTGCGCAAGGCGGCTGCCAAGGGCGGCGAGGCGATGAAGGCCAGCTTCCGCTCGGGCGCTCGCGCCGGGTTCACCGCCAGCGGCGGCACGATCACCGGCGGAGCCGCGCCGGCCGCCGCGTCGACGGCAGGCGCCGCAACCGCTTCTTCCGCCGCCAGCGCCGGTGCGCCCGCTTGGGCCGCCGCGATGAAGCGCCGCCAGTCCGTCAGCCACGGCGCGACCGTCCTCGCCCACACCATGAAGGCCGGCGACAGCCACGGCGGCGGCGCTGGTCCCGACATCAAAGAGAAGGACTGACCTCCCATGTTTCGACGCCCCACCATACGCTACGGTCAGACCCCCGAACCCACCACGCCCTATCAGCGCGCCGCCCAGGTCTGGGATGACCGCATCGGCTCCGCCCGCGTCCAGGCTAAGAATTGGCGGCTCGCCTTCTTCGGCGCGCTGGCGCTTTCAGGCGGCCTTGCCGGTGGCCTGGTCTGGCAGTCGGCGCGGGGCCACATCGTCCCTTGGGTGGTGCAGGTCGATCGGCTGGGCGAGGCCCAGGCCGTCGCGCCGGCCGAGGCCGGCTACCGCCCGACCGACCCGCAGATCGCGTTCCATCTCGCCCGCTTCATCGAGCAGGTCCGCGCGATCCCGGCTGATCCGGTTATCGTCCGGCAGAGCTGGCTCCGTGCCTACGACTTCACCACCGATCGCGGCGCGATGGCGCTCAACGATTATGCGCGCGCCAATGACCCGTTCGCCCAGGTCGGCAAGGTGCAGGTCGCGGTGGACGTGTCGAGCGTCATCCGGGCCTCGCCCGACAGCTTCCGCGTGGCCTGGACCGAGCGCCGCTATCAGGACGGCAGCCTCGCCGCCACCGAACGCTGGTCGGCGATCCTCACCATCGTCGTGCAACCGCCGCGCACGCCCGACGCGCTGCGGAAGAATCCGCTCGGCATCTTCGTCAACGCCCTCAATTGGTCAAAGGAGCTGTCGCAATGAAGCGCATGTCCGTCCGCCATGCCGCCAGCGCGGCAATGCTGCTTTCCGCAACCGCGCTCGCCGGCTGCGCCACCACCGCGGCGAAGCCGCCCGCCATCGCCTATGACGATCCGCCCGTGGAGATCGCGGCGACACCCGCCGCGGAACCCCCGCGCGCGGTCGAAGTGGTGACGATCCCCGAGCCGCTGCCGCTTCCGGGTCAGTTGAAGCCAGTGGCGGAAAGCGCAGTGCCGGCCGAACCCGCCGATCCGCGCCGCCGTATCGGCACGGCCAATGCCGCCGCCCGCGTGCAGCCGGTGCGCGACGGCTTCCTCAATGCGATCCAGCAATATCCCTGGACCGATGGGGCGCTCTATCAGGTCTATACCGCCCCCGGCCGGGTGACGGACATCGCGCTTCAGGAGGGCGAGCAGCTCGTGGGTCCGGGGCCGGTCGCCGCCGGCGACACCGTGCGCTGGATCATCGGCGACACGGTGAGCGGCGCCGGCGCGACGGCGCGAGTGCATATCCTGGTGAAGCCGACCCGGCCCGACCTCGCCACCAACCTCCTCATCAACACCGACCGGCGCACCTACCATCTGGAGCTGCGCGCGACGGCCGCCACCTACATGGCGTCGGTCTCATGGACCTATCCGCACGACGCCCTGATCGCCTTGCAGAGCCGCAATGCGGCGGCTGCGAGCGCCGCGCCCGTGGCGACCGGCGTGGACGTGTCCGCGCTCAATTTCCGCTACCGGATCGAGGGCGACCGCGCGCCGTGGAAGCCTGTTCGCGCCTTCGACGACTCCGCCCAGGTATTCATCGAGTTTCCGGCCGGGATCTCGCAGGGCGAGATGCCGCCGCTGTTCGTGACGGGCCCGGCCGGCGACGCCGAGCTGGTCAATTACCGTGTGCAGGGCCGCTACATGGTGGTGGACCGGCTGTTCGCCGCCGCCGAGCTGCGCCTGGGCGACAAGCGTAGCGAACAGCGTGTGCGGATCGTGCGTGACGATGGGCGCAGGGGGCGGCGATGAGCGAGCCCACTGACACGCCAACCGCCGAACCGGTCGTGCCGCAATGTCCGCCCGCCGATCCCCGCGCGTTCGAGCTCAGGGGCGACCCGCCGCGCGTCATGCGCCTGTCGCGGAAGGTGCTGGCCGTCATTGGAGTCGCCGCCGGCCTCGGCATCGGCGGCTCGCTCATCTATGCGCTCAAGCCTGCCGGCGAGAAGGAAGCGAAGGAACTCTACAACACCGAGAGCCGCGCCACGGCCGAGACCATCACCTCGGGACCGAGGGATTACGGCCAGGCGCCGCGTCTTGGCCCCCCGCTTCCCGGCGACCTCGGCGGCCCGATCGTCTCGTCCCAGCAGCGCGGCGAGAGTGTCCCCGTGCCGCCGGTCGGCGCGCAGCCCGATCCGCGCGCCCAAGCCGAAGAGACTGCCCGCCAGCGCGCCCAGCAGGAGCGTGATGCTGCCCGCATGAGTGGTGTGTTCCTCGCTGGCAGCAGCGCGGGCGCCGCTACAATGCCTTCTCTGCCGAACCTCGCAATCACAGCGCCGGACGCTACCGCTCCGCAGCCTGCCGAGACGGCGCAGGGCGACCAGACCGCCAAGCGCGCCTTCATGGCGCAGGCATCCAATCAGCGCACCGTCAGCGTCGAGCGGCTTGCCGCGCCGCCATCGCCCAACATCGTCCAGGCCGGCAGCATTATCCCGGCCGCGCTCATCACCGGCATCCGATCCGACCTTCCCGGCCAGATCACCGCTCAGGTGACGGCCAATGTCTATGACAGTCCGACCGGACGCATCCTGCTCATCCCGCAGGGCGCGCGGCTCATCGGCGAATATGACAGCGAGATTGCCGCCGGGCAGACCCGCGTGTTGCTCGCCTGGGATCGGCTGATATTGCCGGACGGCCGCTCGATCGTTCTCGAGCGCCAGCCCGGCGCCGATCCGGCTGGGTTTGCCGGCCTCCAAGATCGCGTGAACCAGCATTGGGGCAATCTGCTAAAGGCGGCGGCGATCTCGACGCTGCTCGGCGTGGGGGCGGAGCTGGGCGTGGACGAGGACGACGACCTCATCCGCGCGCTGCGCCGGGGTAGTCAGGACACCATCAACCAGACCGGCCAGCAGATCGTGCGGCGGCAGCTCAACGTGCAGCCGACGCTCACCATCCGGCCGGGACATCCGTTGCGCATCGTCCTGACCCGCGACCTGGTGCTGGAACGTAAGCGGTAATTCCTCCCCACGCGGGGTGTGAAGGCGCGGGGTTCTTTTCAGACCTGATGCCTGTTTTTGATGTAACAAGTTTCGAACGTGGTTTGCTCAGGCGGCAAGCGCGGTGTCGTTGGTTTCGAACGTTGGGGCTGCGGCATTGATATCGACCCAGTTGCAGGGCAGCAGGTCGTCGAGCGGATCACCGTCGGCGCGCATGACGATGCGCGCGAGCACGTCGGCAAGATAGGCGTTGGGATTGATGGCGAGCAGCTTGCAGGTCTCGACCAAGGACGCGATCGCGGCCCAGTTCTCCGCGCCAAGCTCATGGCCGGCGAACAGCGCATTCTTACGCTGGAGAGCGACCGGTCGCATCGAACGCTCGACCGGGTTGTTGTCGATGTCGATCCGGCCATCGTCCAGGTAGCGGATCAGCCCGGTCCAGTGGTTGAGCGCATAGTTGATCGCCTTGAGGGTTGGCGATCCGCTGAACATGCGTCGACGCTTTTCCTCGAGCCAGGCCCGAAGATCCTCTATCACCGGCTGCGATCGCGCCTGACGCACGGCGAGGCGTTCACCGGGGCTGTGGCCATGGATCTCGCGCTCGATCTCGTAGAGCGTGCCGATCCGTTTGAGCGCCTCCTGGGCGATCGACGCGCCATCACCCTTGGCGGTATCATAGAAGCCGCGGCGGACATGCGCCCAGCAGTAGGCGAGCACAGCCGGCCCGCCGGGGCGATTGGCTTTGCCGAACTGGCCATAGGCCTCATAGCCATCGACCTGCAGGATGCCGCGATAATCGCCGAGAAGCTTCGCGGCCCACATGCCACCCCGGCCCGACATGTAAGTATAGGCGATCGCCGGTGGATCGGCACCGCCATGCGGGCGATCATCGCGGACCATCGCCCAGAGATAGCCGGTCTTGGTCTTGCCAGTGCTCGGCGCCAGCACCTTGGCGGTGGTCTCATCGACGAACAGTCGGGCGCTGGTTAGCAGTTGCTGCTTCTGAAGATCGACGATCGGCTTCAGATGCCCAGCAGCCCGTCCGACCCAGTTGGCCAGCGTCGCGCGATCGATCTCGACGCCTTGACGGGCCATGATCTGTGCCTGTCGATAGAGTGGAAGATGATCGGCGTACTTCTTCACCAGCACATCGGCGAGCAGCGCTTCGCTCGGCAGCCCGCCTGGGACGATATGCTTCGGTGCCCGCGCCTGCGACACGCCGTCGCCGCACGACCGGCAGCCCATCTTCGGACGCACCGTCACCAGCACGCGATATTGTGCTGGCACAATGTCGAGGCGTTCGGCGCGATCCTCGCCGATCCGGTGCAGTTCACCGCCGCAGTTCGAGCAGGCACATCCGCCCGGCGCGATCTCGATCTCATGACGCGGCAGGTGAGCCGGCAGCGACGGGCGCGATGCATCGGGTGCGCGCTTCCTCGCCGGCGCAGCGCCGGCCGTCTCGAGCGCTTCGACGCTTTGCTCCTGGATCATCTCAACCTCGCCCATGGCGATGCCGGTATCCTCGAACGTCAGCAGCAGCTGGTCAGGCACCATCTTCTCCGAGCGCCTGCCAAAGTGCATGCGGTTGAGAACGTCGAGCAGATGCTGGAGTCTGGCGGAGCGAAGACGCTCGGCGATGATCATCGCCTTCAGCGCTCCGACGTCGTCGGGCAGGTCTTCAGCAGCCCCCTTCACGACGCGGATTGAAGCAGATCATACCGCCTTCGCAACGGCCTTTCGGCAGGGTGACTCATACATACGACCTACTGCGCCATCACCGGCCGAGCCACCCTCGGCGCATGGACCCGCGCCCAGTCGAGCCCTTCGATCAGCGCTCCGGCCTGCGCCGCGGTAAGGCTCATCACGCCATCGCCGAACCTCGGCCAACGAAACGTGCCGCTCTGCAGCCGCTTGGTCACCAGCACCAGGCCGGTGCCGTCCCACAGCAGCAGCTTGATGCGATCGGCGCGCTTGCACCGGAACACGAACATGATCCCGGAGAAGGGATCGCGTTGAAGCTCTTGCTGGACCAGCGATGCCAGTCCCACCATGCCCTTCCTGAAGTCGACCGGCTTGACCGCCACCAGCACCTTTAACGGTCCAGGCGGGATGATCATGTCGCCACCTGCACTGCCAGCAGCACACGCTCGATATGATCGGCGCTAACTCCATCGGGCACACGAATTGTCATCCCCCGTATGTTGATCCGGATCTCCGCGCACGAGGCCTGCGGCTTCGCCGGCTCCTCGACCACCGCCGGCACGAACGCCGGCCGATCGCCGGCCTCCATCCGCTCCCGCGCTTCCCGCCGCCAAGCGTAAAGTTGTTGCGGCAGCATGCCATTGCGCCGCGCGATCTCCGCGACGTTGGCACGCACTTCCATGCTCTCCGCGATGATCCTGGACTTGGCTTCCGGCGTCCAGCTGCGTCGCTCGCGACCCGCCGGGATCACATCCATCCGCTGCGGGCGACCTCCAGCGCTCGTTTCAAATGAACTTTCGAACGTCGTTACATCGCCCATCGCTGATTACATCCCGATCCAAAATCGGCGACACCATAGCGCGTTCAGCAACAGCGAAAATGTGGGGAGAAATTACCGCTTACGCTGGAACCCATCGGAGCGACACGAAACTGAAGCTGGGGCCGCTCGCCGACGATCGGCCGGTGAAGCTCACCTTGGAGATTTCCGCCGCCCTCCATCGCGATCTCGTCGCCTATTCAGCCGCGCTCGCGGCCGAGACCAGGCAGCAGCCCGTCCCACCCGAAAAGCTGATCGCGCCGATGCTCGCTCGGTTCATGGAAACCGACCGGGCCTTCCGCCGGCACCGCGCACAGGCAGCGTGATGTCGCCCTCAATTCCCCATGAATCGCTTGAATCGTTCCTTGCCTTCCGCCTCTGTTACGGCGGCTTCGGCATTGGCGCATTCATCGCCGCGCACGAAACCCTCCGTGCATTGTGCCTTGATCTGCCGCGCTTCATCGAGATGCGCGGCGAAATACTGCGTGCTGCGCGGTTCGGCCGGCGCGGGAGAGATGGGAGGCGGGCTGGCGACGGCTGCCGTCTGGCTAACGGGAACGAGCACCGGCCGCAGGACGAAGCCCGCTCCGAACCCGGCGACGAGCGTGACCAGCACGATGATGAGTGTCTTGCCTTGCATCATGACGGCTCCTTTTCCTGAAGCGATGGCTGTTGCCCGGGACCGGAAGGCAGCGAATAGCGGGTGGCCACGAAATCGAGGAAGCGGCGCAGCACGGCGTTCTCATTGTCATCGCGCCAGTAGCCCGAAAATCCGATCCGGGTGTGGCCGTTGGCCTCATGGATTTCGCGGAACACCACGCCCGGCACCTGGATGCCCAAGGCCGATTCCGCGACGATCGAGATGCGCCCGCCGAGCGCGATGGCGCTCAGCACTGTCTCACGCCCCACGTCGTCCATGTCGATCTCGGGCGTATAGCCCGGCGTCCCGAGCTTCCCGAGCATCATGTTGCGCGCCTCCGGGCCGGGATCTCGCTCGGTCAACAGGAAGCGTTCGCCGGTCAGATCACTCCAATGGATACGCTCGCGCATCGCGAGGCGATGATCCTCCGGCAGCGTCACGAGAATGCGCTCGCTCCAGAACGCGCGGCTCCTGAGTCCCGGATATGGCCTCTCGCCGATCATGATCGCGATGTCGAGCAGGCCGTTTTCAATGCCGGCCAGCAGCATGTCGCGGTCGCGCTCGAAACCGCGCAACCTGACTTCGGGATAGCGCTCGCTGAACTCGCTCAGCGTGGCGCGCAGATTGCCGGCCGAAAAGGAGGTGTAGAACCCGACCGCGAGCCGGCCGGCCTCGCCATTGTTCGTGGCGCGGACCCAGGCATTCAGCTCCTCGAACTCCCGAACGATGCGCTGGGCCGTGCGCAGATAGGTTTTGCCGTTCGCCGTCAGGGTGGCGCCGCGCGTCCTGCGGTCGAACAGCACCATGCCCAGCCGCTTCTCGGTTTCGAGGATGTGCCGGCTGAGGGTCGCTTGTTTGATATTCAAACTGCGCGCTGCCCGGCTGAAGCTGCCTGCCTCGGCGGCCGCGATCAGGTAGCGGAGTTGGCGCAACTCAATCACCAGCTCATCTACGTGGTAAGAATGAGGCCGACGTATTTAAATATATGACGGTTGATCATGTCATTTCAGGTATGACTTCGCCCAACGTAGAAGACCGCAGGGCACCCAGCAGCAGTTGGTCCAACCAAACGTAAATGCATAATAATGCTTCCTAATGGCCTTACCAAGCCAACGATCTAATGTAGATTGACGAACTGATCGACGATCGCATTGAACTCGCCGGGGCGTTCCCATTGCGCCCAGTGGCCGCATCTGGAGAAGATGTGCATGTCGGCATTTGGGATGAGCTTGCGCAGGATGAAGCCAGCATCGAGCGGCAGGACGCGATCCTCCGCCCCCCAGATGATGAGCGTAGGACTGGCGATCTTGTCGAGTCCCTGGCTCCAGAGATGGTCCTTCGGGTGCGCCATCAAGGTGCGCAACGGCGGATTGGCGACTGCATCGGGCAGCGAGGCGATCTCCAGGCGTTCCTCCAGCAACTCCTGCGTGACCGATGAGCGGTCATACACCAGCAGGTCGGTGACGCGCGCGAGCTTTTCGAGCGTCGGTCCCTCTCCGCCGTAAAAGTCGAGCATGCGCTGCAACCCCTCGGTCGGGAATGGCGACAAGGTCGGCAAGCCGCCCCCGGGGCCCATCAGGATCAGCTTGTCGATCCGTCCGGGCGTATCGAGCGCGAAGCGCAGCGAGGTCATGCCGCCCAGCGAGTTGCCTACCAGGCTAGCGGTCTCTATTCGGGCATCGTCCATGACATCTCGCACCGCATTGGCAAGCGACACGATGAGCCCGTCAGGCTGCGCGCGCGGCGCGGACTGGCCGTAGCCCGGCAAATCGAGCACGATCACGCGGTTGCGTCGCGAAAGCGGACCAATGTTCTTGCGGTAATTGCTGTAGCCATAGGCACCCGGTCCGCCGCCGTGGATCAGGACGATGGCCGGGCCTTCCCCCCATTCATGGTAATGGACGCGCCCATCGGATCCGTCGGCGAACCTGCTTTCAGGTGCTAAGGTTTCTGTCACTATCGTCTCCAGATGTAATGAAGTCAGGTTCGCGGAGAGCCGCCTCAGCTGGCCGGTTCGCTCAGCACTTGGCCGTACCTGTCACGGATCATCTTCTTGTCGATCTTGCCCGTGGCGGTGAGCGGCACCGTGGCGACGATGATGCAGTCCGGCATCCACCATTTGGCGATACGCAATTCGAGCCAGCTGCGCATCGCCGCTTCCGTCACCGATCCTTCCTCAAGGGGTTCGACGAGCATGATCGGGCGTTCCTCCCATTTGGGATGATACACTCCGGCCACGGCGGCCACCTTCACGCCCGGACATCCCGCCGCGATATTTTCGAGATCGATCGAGCTGATCCATTCCCCGCCCGATTTGATCACGTCTTTCTTGCGGTCGGTGATCCGCATGAAGCCGAACCGGTCGATGGTGGAGATGTCGCCCGTGTCGAACCAGCCGTCGGCATCGATCGCCAATCCCTCGACGCGGTAATAGCGTTCCAGTACCCAGGGACCGCGCACCATCAACGTGCCGGACCGCTCGCCATCATGCGGCAGGCTATTGCCGTCCTCATCGACGATCTTCATCTCGATGCCGAACATCATCCGGCCCTGCCGAGTCCAGATGGCTTCATTCTCCTCGTCCTTGCCCAGTGCGGCGAGCGCGGGCGTGGGAGTGGAGACGACGCCAAGCGGGCTGGTCTCGGTCATGCCCCAGATCTGCTGCACGGCGACGCCGAGCTCGTCGAACGCCACCGCCATGTCGCGCGGGACGGCCGAACCGCCGATGATCACCCGTTGCAGGCTGCCCGGCGTCTCTCCCGTTCGCGCCAAATGATCGAGATACAAAGTCCAGATCGTGGGCACGCCCCCCGAAAATGTGACTTCTTCGCTCACGATGAGCTGCTGCAGGCTGGCGCCGTCGAACCGGTCGCCAGGAAAGACGAACTTCACGCCGTTGATCGCCCCCGCAAAGGGCAGGCCCCAGGCGGTTGCGTGATAGAGCGACTGGCACGGCATGACGACGTCGAAGGCGGAGAAGTTGAGGGCGCCGCTCAGGCCCGCCGCGAGCGCGTGCAGCACGACCGAACGATGCGAGTAGAGTACGCCCTTGGGATCGCCCGTCGTGCCCGACGTGTAGCACAGGAACGCGCCCGCATTCTCGTCGAGCCGGGGCCAGTCATAGTCTGCGGCTTCCGCCGCGATCAGGCTCTCATAACAGCCCCAGCCATCGATCGCGCGATCGGCATCGCTCAGCACGACGTAATGCTCGATTGTTTCCAGCCGGTCCCTGATCCGAGCAACAATCTCGACCATGTTGCGATCGAGAAGCAGCACCTTGCTGCCGGAGTGGTTGATGGTGAAGATCAGATGGTCGTCGGGCAGGCGCGGATTGGCGGTATGCAGCACCGCGCCCATGCCCGGCACCGCGAAGAACAACTCGAAATGCCGGTGCGTGTTCCACGCCAGCGAACTTACCCGGTCGCCAGGCGCCACGCCCAGCCTAGCAAGCGCATGCGCCGCTTGCGCCGCGCGCGCCCAGGCCCTTGCGTAATCATAGCGCCAGATCGGCTCATCGATATTCTTGGACACGATCTCACGCTCGCCATGCGCAACCGAGGCAAAACGCAAAATGTCGACAATGCTCAGTGGAGCATCCTGCATCAAGCCCGGCAACACGTCCTTCTCCTCCCGCATTCAGGCGGCCTGGAACTCGTGGCCCCATTCGCTGATGCGGTCATGGATCACCGGCTCCCAGCTTTCCTCGTCATCGATTCTGAGGCCGCCATACCCTACTTCCATCATGAATTTGGACGGCGTGTAAGCGTAGAAGGACACGATCCGGTCGTTGGAATGCTGACCGAGCGTCAGTCCGATGGCGATCCCGGCGGCCTGAACGCGTTCATAAGCCCTTTCGACATCCTCCAGACTATTCATCTCAAGCTCGAAATGATGCAGCTTGCTGCCTCCTCCCAGCCCCTCAGCGAAGGCGATCGAGTGGTGACGCGGGCTGGTGTGCAGGAACGAGGCATGCATCGTGCTACCGTCGGGCAACGGCTGGTAGATATAGTCGGACAGCTGCGCGAACAGCGCATCGCGCATGAACTTCTCGTCGCCCTTGTGGTCGTTCGAGTTGAAGGCGACATGGCCGATGCCCTGGTCGCCCGTCACGAAACCATGCGGGACCTTGTCCGAAATGCACGGGAAGCCCGCATCTTCCAGACCGAGCGCGATCTCGTGCCGGGCTCCGACAGGCCCGACGAAATGGAAAAACCGGTCCACCTTCCGCAACCGGGCGGAGGCCTCGTCGCCATCCTGCGTGGCAATACCAAGGCTCTTGAGGTGTGAGCGCAGATGATCGAAGCTCTCTTGGTTACCGGCGTCCCAACCGATCCAGGCAATATCGTCGGCTGGTCCTTCCACAAAGTGGAAGCGCCGGGCCTTCTCGTCAATCCGGCAGAACAGCCCATCCCTCGACCGCTCGACGCCGAGACCGATCAACCCCGCATAACGTTCCCATGCATCCAAGCTAGCTACCTCAAGCCCGAAATACGCCGTTCTGATCGCCATCTTTTTTCTCCTTCGAGCCTAATATGCAGATCAGCGCCATCTGATACCGGTGCCCTCCTCCGAGATCCGCAAGTGAGCCCTCAGCTATGTGCGCTTCGCAGAAGTGACCCAAATGCTTCCACGAGTGGCCCCTGTTGGTCGGGAGTGGTGCCATGAAGCAAGATTTGATCGGCGCCCGCAGCGAGATACTCCCCGAGACGGGTTGCGCACTGGTCAACATTCCCGATGGCGGCTCCGCTGGCGAACCAGTGCCGGGGGATCAAACTAGCGGCCTCCGCAAGGAGTCGGCGCGATTCCGCGACGTCGCTCTGGCCAAATTCCAATCGACTTAGACCTGTCGCGACAATTTGATCTATAGGCGCTTGGTCCCAGCCGTTCATCTTGATAATGGGCAATCCGATTTCGTGATGCATGAAGTAAGACACGGCACGCGCCTCGAGAACGTTGGAGCGCTCTTCAGGGGATAGCGTGTCGGGCGCCGCTACCACGATTGCATAGACGGTGATCTTATGTGGATCACGTCCAGCCTGCTCCGCCGCCTCACGGACGATTCGTGTCGAACGAGCGACACCTTCCGTAGTTAAAAACGGATGCAGGACCACTCCGTCGAAATGCGCACCTGCCAACGCGAGCGTCTTGGGACCGACGGCTCCCAAAATGACTGGAGGCGGATTATCGCACGCTTGGGGAAGCTGCATCTCGGGAAAGTTACCCGCTGGGCCCTCATAGGACACCGTCTTGCCAGCCCATAGCTGTCGAAGGATACCGACGTGATCTGCCATTCCCTCATTATTGAGAACAGGTATGCCCATTTTACGGAAAAGAGGTGGAAATGACCGCCCAAATCCTAAAACAAAACGACCGCCGCTGAGTGTTTGTAGCGTGGCGCTCATGCCTGCTTGTACAAGAGGATGCCGGGTTCCAAAATGTGTGATTCCTGCGACCAGTTGCACCCGGTCGGTGGCCTGCGTCAGGGCCCCCATTACAGATCCAAGTTCTTTGGTGTCCCAGCGTTCTGACAAGAAAATCCCGCCAAGCCCAATTCTCTCCCCTTCTTGCGCCTGCGCGAGGCCCACACGCGCATCCGAGGCGCGGCCAGGCAGAATGTAGGCGTTTAATACGTCTGTACTCATGTCAGTCATTGTCATGTCTCTTCGTCGAGTTTACCGTATTATTAGACAACACTCATGTTTTAGGCAGCATAGAATCAATCTTAACGGAGTCTTCTTCAGGCTGGCCATTTACTGACGAAACAAAGTGAACATTTCCAAGAATTTGTCGTAACGACTCTAAGAACGGATAGCTAATGCCCCCGAACCATGCCAGCACGACATCTTGATGTGTTTTTGATCCATCGGCAGCGCGAAGCCCGGCGCCTAGCGTCATGACGATTGCACGCCAATGCGCGAATATTCGGTAGTACTCAAAGCGTTCCTCATCGATAGGCATTCCACTGGCCCGCTCATAATTCCGTAAAAAGTCATCGAGAGCATAGAGCGACGAACACAGCGGGGCACCGCTCTCATCGGGAGTGCAGAACAAAGGCATTGTTGCCCACGCTAAATCGAAATGCCGATCTCCGAAGAAACCCAGTTCCCAATCGAGAATCGTGGTAATGCGCTTACTCACCGGAACGAAAAGGAAGATTCCTGTTCGATAGTCACCGTGTACCAGAGAAACGAAGTCCAGCGGCTTGCGATTACGCCTCAGCCACTGTTCCGCGAGGTTCATAAGCGGAACAGCCTCGAGCCGATCTTCCTCCCAAACCCGAGCCCACCAATTTATCTGCCGATCGATGTCTTCGGTCGTGCCTACACTCGGAATGTCAAAGGATGACAAATCGGCCCCCTGGACATCCAGCGTATGGATACGGGCCAGGTAATCTATAAACTGCGGACCGAGTACAGCTCGATGTTCCGCGTCAAACTGTACTCCAATGCCCGTCACATTGCTGGTGCCCGTCGGCGGCTTCTGCACGCCCTCAACGAAGCCACAGACGATCGAGGGCCGCCCCAGATGTGCTCCTGCACCATCCTCCCAATATGGAGGAGGAACCGGGATGTCGCTCTTAACTGCCTTGAGCAGCTGAAACTCACGCGTTCTTTCGGTGGTGACGATGGATTCGACAGGGTCGCGGCCTAGGACCATCCGTTCGCCAGTGCGGCGTTCACTATGGTAGGTCCAATCTAACTCGAAAACATACTGTTCCTTGGAGGCGCCGCCAGAGAGCGGGCGAAGCCCTCGGATGGTAAATGGATCTGGAGTTTGCCTAGAAATTAGGTCCCGCAGTCCCGTTGCAATATCCCTTTCGCGTGTCCAATCTTCACTCGGGCAGGTCCGTTGCTCAAGCTTCCGGGTCAGTGCGCTGTCCACTGTCCGCTCGGTCGGAAAGCGGGCCCGGATGCTGGTAATCCAGTCAGCAGGTGGCGAATTTCGAATATCGATCATCAGTATCTCCAAGCCCTCGCCAATCAGCTATGTCGCTCAGCCTTAATGCTAAACTGTCCCGGTATCTCGAGAACCTTCTCTAAGGGTAGCAAGCTCTCGGGAAACACATCGAAGCCGGTGGGAGCAACAAATGCCCGCTCGCGGCGGAGTTGATCCTCTTCATGTCTGATTATGATCCCGGCGACCCGGGAACGTATGTCAGGGTCTTCGCAGGCGGCAAAGTCAGCCGTCAGCCCCGCAATCGATTCCCGCAACGCGTTGTTTGCGTCGCGGAGCGTTGCGAGCGAACATTGCCAACGGGCGGGCAGCGTTTTAGCGGCAGCCGCGTCAGCCTGAATCGTCGCAGACACACTATTTGCATCGACTTCGGTAAGGGCCTCGATCAGAGCGGCGTGTGCGAGAACGTCGACCGCCTCGAACCAATGGACGTAGTCAATCTGCTGACGAATGAGATCCAGCGAGCCAGCCACAACTTTGGCTTGCTCCAAAGCTGTCTGATTTGAGGGATCGATCGCCGGAGCGATCGACTCCTTCATGGCCTTGATCATTGCCCGTAAGCGGAGATCGATGCTTGGCTGCACGGAAGTACTCCTGCTTTTATGATAGACGACAAGTGATGCGGGCGGGCTTACGTCAATAGCGGTACGAAAGACTCAGCCCAAAGGTCCGCGGCCGGCCAGCGTAACGCACCGTTGTATCAAGTACCTTTGTTGCATTGCTCCAGTAGTACTTGTCGAAGGCGTTACGCAGGAAAGCGGTTGCCGACCATTTTGCTTGCTCGCTCGAAATGCCGGCCCTGAAGTCAACTAACGTGTAAGCATCGATAGCCAACACAGGCAACCGCCCGAACGCCGCATTGGTCTTTCCTTGGTAGGCGACATTGGCGCCCAGCCACGCCTCGAGCCCTTGACCGACCGACCACCGATATTCGAAATCCGAGCTTAGCTGGTACTTCGGAGTGTAGGGAAACGGCTCACCACCGAAGTTCCCCGCATCGCCGTACGACGTTATGTTGAGGAAATCGCCCTTGATTTTGCTGTCGATATAAGTGCCGCCGAGGTTGATCCGAACGCCCCGCGCAGGGGCGAGCAATATTTGTATTTCAGCACCTTTTATGGACGACTTCGGAACATTGATAAGCGCCTCAAGCGGGCCAAATACGTCTGGCGTGGCTACCACCCGACCCTTGAGCTGCTTGTTCCTATAGTCGTAGTAGAATACCGCTGCGTTAACCTGCGCTTTGCGATCGAACAGGGACACCTTGCCGCCAAGCTCGTACGCCGTAACCGACTCCTGGGATACGGGGTTGAACTGGTTGACGTCCGTCGCCGATAGGAGCGGGAAGCTTCCGGACTTATAGCCACGGCTCACATTGAAGTACATCAGGGTGCTGTCGTTCGGCTTGTAATCCACGCCCCCGCGCCAAGACACGTTCTTCTGATTCAACCGGTTACGAACTGGGTCCACTGGAGCCAGTGTATTTCCATCTAGAACGATACAACCGCCGACGGGAACAACGATCGACGGCAATCCGACGCTGCCGCGGATCAGGTTGGCCAGCGCCTGAATGCCCAGGCGGAGCCCAGCTCCGTCAGCTGTTCCGTCGTCATACGTGCATCCGTTGAAGCCTATTCGAGCGTCCGTATACCGCGCGCCGGCATGCAACGTGATTGTGCTCGTTACGTCGAAGTCAAGATTCGCGAATGCCGCAGCCGTCCGGAATTTCTGCTTTGACTGCTGGTAATAGGTAAAGAACGGCGGAACTCCGGGAAAGGCGGTGAGCTGAAACGCAGGCCCGCTCTGATCATATGGCCCCTCGTTGTCACGCTGAAATACATTCTCGCGATTGTAATTAGCGCCGACGATAGCATTCAGACCATCTGTAATCTCACCTTCAACACGCAACTCCTGAGAAAAGGAAGTAATATCACCCGCTGTTCTGTAACTGTAATTTCTCAGAGACACGCCGTCTGGATCGATGCTCTGGCGATGTCGGTAGTCGGAATATGCGCTGATTGAGGTGATCTTTAGATTGTCCGTCAGGTCAACTTCGCTGCGTAGAGATGCCTGCAAGAAGCGATGATTGCGGCTTGGATCCACAGCGGGTGTCCAGTCTGCAGCCCTATTGTCGTGGGGCGCCACTGGATATGCATAGAGCTCTGGTGGCACCAATGGTGCAACGGCGGGGGTGAAGGGAATAACCTGCAGGAGTTGAGCCGCTACCTCATCGCTTTTGTCCAAGAAGCCGTTGATGTTCAGCTCGAAGCGCAGGGTATCGCTCGGGCGAAAGTCAAAGAGGAGTCTGGCAGTGGTAAAGTTTCGATCACCGAGCTCGTCATCTCGCGTGTAGCTGCGCTGCCAGGCGCCACCCTGCTCGGTCTTAACGGAAAGGCGGGCCGAAAGGGTGTCGCTGAGGGGACCGCTTATGAAGCCGCCGAGATCGATCGCGTTGAAGCGTCCATAGCTGCCATCGACGCCCGCTTCGAAACTTGAGGTTGGCTTAGCGGCAATGTAATTTATTGCCCCGCCCGTCGCGTTTTGCCCGAATAGGGTTCCTTGAGGCCCTTTCAACACCTCCACTCGCTGCAGGTCCAGTGTGGCGCCTCGAGTTAGGACAGAAAAAGGAAGCGGTACCTCGTCGACGTAGACACTAACAGTCGGCTTGGCGCCCAACGAGGTCTCGTAGAAACCTACCCCGCGCAGCGTATAGACCGGCGTACCAAAGGCACTCTCCGTGTAGTTAAATCCTGGGACCAGCTTCACCAAGTCTCGTGTATCCGAAACTCCGGACTTCGCGAGTTGATCTCCTGATAACGCAGATATAGACATCGGTACGTCGTTTAAAGCCTGCTCTCTTTTCTGGGCTGTAACAACTATATCACCAAGCGCGTTTGAATCATCGGGGACAGATGCTTGAGATTGTCCGGGATTCTGAGACGCTGGCACCGTTACCTGTGCGTCAACACGAGCTGCGGCGACAAGCGCGATCGCCAGCGGTGAGATCCTTAGAACTTTCAAAGAGAGTGCACCCATCGTCTTCATCATAATCCCCTCCTTAGTTTTTTATAACTTTGCAGCGCGAGCTGAACCGCCGAGTTGTGAAGATCAAATCGCTATTGACCGGAGAAGTTGTCTGACCCGTTCACTAAAGCGACCGGATTACCCTCGGGCCATGGCAGCCATCCTTCATGAAACCTGTCCGTTCGTCGCCGTTACTGAAGCGCCTCAGGCTCCCTCCCGAATCACAAACCCGAGCAGGATTAGTTGTCCACTATTCCGAGAAATATAGGTTTGCAACGAAAATTTCGACATTGCAGGAATCGTCCGAAACTCCTACAAGGATGGCATGACGACATCCCCTTTCCAGCCGGCCGAGCGCCTTAGGGCAATGCAAGCGGCGAACACCGACGCTTCGGCGATAGGTAGTGATGAGCCGCTTCCGCGTAGCTCTATAGAGTCGACCTACCAGAAGCTCCGAGTTGACATCGTTCATTCGCGTCATGAGTCGGGCGCTAAGCTACGGCTTCATACCTTAAGCGAGATGTATCGCGTGAGCGTCGGGACGATCCGCGAGGCACTATCGCTACTCGTTTCGGACGGGCTCGTTGTGCTGGAGTCTCAGCGCGGTTTCCGCGTTGCCCCTCTCTCGTTAAGCGACTTGGGTGATCTAACCAGACTGAGAATGCTGCTCGAGGGTACCGCACTTCGATATTCGATAGAACATGGCGATGACCTATGGGAGGGACGCGTTGTCGACACGTTCCATCGGCTGACCTTGGCGGAGCAACGCCTTCAGGCGGACCCGTCTGGTGCATTTCCTGATTGGGAAGGCCGCAATCGGGAGTTCCACGTAGCGCTCGTTGCCGCATACCCTTCGCCGTGGTTTCGTCGTTTCGACGGCGTCCTTTATCTCCAATCCGAGCGTTATCGCCGTATTCTGGCGAGCGAGCGCCCCAACCCTGGACGCGTTGTTCACGACGAGCACAGCGAGATTTTCAATGCGGCACTAGCACGTGATGCCGACCGCGCAGTGCTAGCGTTGGAGCAGCATATATTCTCGTCCTATTCTTTCCTGCGCGACAGCGCGTTGTTGCCGACCGAAAGACGGGAACGGCAGGACGGAAATACATCTCCCCCTGATGGCACACTGCGGCCTAAGGTCAATCCCTCATTGGCCGCCACGAGTAAAAGAGGCCGACGCGAAGGAGAGAGTATGTGAGTGGACAATCGAGCGCGAATACCGTCGGAGGTTGGACGGACGAGCAAATCAGATCGCTTTTTGATGAGGAGCGAGGCCTCATCGACCCACGGATTTATACGGACACGCTCCTTTATGAACGCGAGCTTGATCGGATATTCAGCCGGTCTTGGTTGCTTCTGGGCCACGAGACGCATGTTCCTAAACCAGGCGACTATCTTGCCACCTACATGGGAGAGGATCCCGTCATCCTTGTGCGCCAGAAGGACGCAAGCTTACGGGTTTTTCTAAATCAATGCCGCCACCGGAGCATGCGTATCTGCCGGGCGGACGCTGGCAATGCTCGGGCATTTACGTGCAGCTATCACGGCTGGGCATACGATATCAGCGGAAAGCTCGTGAATGTCCCCTTCGAAAGCCAGGGCTATGGCGTGCTCGATAAGGCAGAATGGAGCCCGCTCCAGGCTCGCGTCGCGACATACAAAGGGCTAGTCTTCGCGAACTGGGACCAAGACGCGAGCGACCTCGATGCCTACTTAGGCGACGCCGCGTTTTATCTGGACCATATGCTCGACCGATCTGAAACCGGTACAGAAGCAATAGGGGGGATTCAGAAATGGGTGATTCCGTGTAACTGGAAGTTCGCGGCGGAGCAGTTCTGTAGCGATATGTACCATGCGGGTACGGTGTCGCATTTATCTGGAATTATGGCCGGCTTGCCAGAGGATGTCGAGCTTGGGGACGTCCAGATCCCCACCGACGGCTTCCAGTTTCGCTCGGACGGGGGAGGGCATGGAACGGGTTTCTATGTTGCGGAACCGGCGATGCTTCAGGCGATCATGGGCCCGCGCGTTACGGAATATTGGACCGATAGTCCAGCCGCCGAGGCCGCTCGACGTCGATTGGGATCAGCAGAGCGTGCATGCCAGCTAATGGCTCAACATATGACGATCTTTCCGACCTGCTCCTTTTTGCCCGGCATCAACACCGTGCGAACATGGCACCCCCGCGGTCCCGGAGAGATTGAGGTTTGGGCATTTACCGTCGTCGATGCCGATGCGCCTGATGAGATCAAGGAGGAGTATCGGCGACAAACGATCCGGACCTTCTCGGCGGGCGGGGTGTTCGAACAAGACGACGGTGAGAACTGGGTTGAGATTCAGCGCGTGCTCCGCGGGCATATGGCTCGGAATCAGACCTTGAATGCTCAACTTGGGTTGGGTCAATGGCGCACCGACCATCCTGACTATCCCGGCCGCATCAGTTACGTCTACAGTGAGGAAGCCGCACGGGGCTTCTATCAGCACTGGTCTGATATGATGACACGCTCCGACATGTCGGCCGCTTTGCATAGGCGGGGCGGACTGACCGCCCCGGGCCAATGTGGAAAATCGATCGAGGTGGCAAAATGAAAGTGACCACAGAGGCAGCCGATCTTAGTAGAAATGACCGGAATAGTGGTCAAGGTATGCAACTTCGGCCTCAAATCTCAAATGTAGATGTTCAGGTTCAGCACGAGATTGAACAGTTCTATTATAGAGAGGCGTGGCTTCTTGATAATAGAAAGTTCAAGGAGTGGTTTGCGTTATTGGATGATGATATCCGCTACTTTATGCCGCTTCGTACGAGTCGTATACAGCGCGAGGGAGCGCTCGAATTCTCGGGCGACAATGAGTTCGCGCACTTCGACGACGATATTAAAACGATGAAAGGGCGCCTTCGCAAGTTGCTTTCGGACGTAGGCTGGTCAGAGAATCCGGCCTCCCGGACCAGACATATCGTCTCTAATGTCATTGTGAATACCTTGGATTCTGATGACGTGTATGAGGTGAGTTCGGCCTTCTTTGTCTATCGCAATAGATTAGAGAGCCAGGTAGATTTATTTGCCGGCGAGCGCCGGGACATACTGCGACGACGCGCAGATAGGATCGGCTTCGGAATTGGAAAGCGTATCATTCTGATCGATCAGAGCACGATCAACTCGAATAATCTCAGTATACTGTTCTAAGGGTCCGAAAGATGCCGTTTACTAGAGTCTGTGCTTACGCTGACGTGCCTGAGGGAGAGGCGCGCAAAATTGACGCTGAAGCGGAGGCGATCGCACTGTACAATGTGGGAGGCGAGATTTTTGCCACGCAGGATCGCTGCACGCATGGGGACTGGTCCCTTGCTGATGGCTATCTCGATGGAGAGGTCATCGAATGCACACTTCATTGGGCAAAATTTTGCGTGCGTACCGGAAAGGCGTTGGCCGCTCCTGCTTGGGAGCCGCTTAAGACGTTTCCGGTACGTATCGAAGGCGATGACGTTCTTATCGACTTCGATGGCGGTGCCAGCCTGGCAGAGTAAGACCTCGCCGCTGATCACGCGCCTGCATATTCCCGAGCGCAGCGTCTAGAGATCAAGGACAAGATTATGCAGCTAAAGGGCGAAGTGGCCTTCATAACCGGCGGGGCATCGGGCCTCGGTCGTGCGATCGTTGATCGTTTCGTGGCCGAAGGCGCTTGCGCCGTCGTTTTGGATCGGTCGCTCGACAGATTGCGTGAACTGGAGGCGAGATACCCGGAACGCGTGACAGGAGTCGTTGGGGATGTGCGTATGCTCAGCGATCATAAGCGCGCGGTTGAAATCTGCCTTTCCCGCTTCGGAAAGCTTGATTGCCTGATCAATAACGCAGGCATCTGGGATTACGGCACGGCGCTCGTAGACTTACCTGAAGACCGCATTGATTCAGCGTTTGAAGAGATGTTTCAGATCAATGTGAAGGGCTATCTTCTCGCGGCAAAGGCCTGTCTGCCGGCGTTGGTTCAAAGCCGCGGCAGCATGATTTTCACCATTTCGAATGCTGGCTTCTATCCTGATGGCGGCGGCCCGCTCTACACGGCCACCAAGCACGCGGTGGTTGGACTGGTTCGTCAGCTGGCCTTCGAGCTCGCTCCGACAATACGCGTAAATGGCGTGGCTCCGGGGGGCATAGGAGGGAGTGATCTGCGCGGTCCCGCATCGCTAGACCTCGACACTACCAGCATCTCTAGCATTCCGCTGGCAGAACTCCTCTCAAAAGTGCTGCCACTTGAGGCAGTTGCGAGCGCGGAAGATTACGCTGGGGCCTTTGTGTTCTTTGCATCCAGGCGTGATAACGTTCCGGCAACGGGTGCCCTTCTTAACTTCGACAGCGGTATCGGCGTCCGAGGCTTCGGCCGTGCCGCCGGGGGAACGGGCTTGGCTGAGCGTTTTTCAAGCAATACTGTCCCTACTGTCTAAGGATTCCGTCCGTCGCGATAACAGATCGAACAATAACTCGGAGGTCGAACCATGGGGATCCGGCATCAAGGATGTAGGCTTTAAACGGCCGCTGCTCCGTCTAAGTCCACTGCATCCGGAGCTTCTGATACGCATGAGTCCAAAGCGGTAAATATATATTATGACGATAGAATTCCTCGATCTCAGCCTTTCTGATCTAATGCGAAGGTCGAGCGAAATAACGTTGGCGGCAACGGGCGCTGTCGTCACCTATTCGCGCAAGGTGTTCATTCCGCTGACCCAGCTGTGCCGGGACGTGTGCCATTATTGCACGTTCGCGAGCACGCCTGGGAAGATCGGCAAGGCCTATCTGTCGCGCGACGAGGTGCTGGCGATCACGCAGGCCGGCGTAGCGGCGGGATGCCGGGAGGCGCTGTTCACGCTCGGGGATCGTCCGGAGGATCGCTACGGCGCGGCGCGCGAGGCGCTCGCCAGGCTCGGCCACCCGAGCACCCTGTCTTATCTGCGTGAGATGGCCGAGGCTGTGCTGGAAGAGACCGGGCTGCTGCCGCATCTCAACCCGGGGCTGATGGACGATGCGGATTATGCCGCGCTGCGTCCGGTCTGCGCCTCGATGGGGCTGATGCTCGAGACAGCGTCGGATCGATTGTTCACGAAGGGCGGCCCGCATCACGGCTCGCCCGACAAGCTGCCGGCGCGCCGGCTGGCCGCGATCGCGGCGGCGGGTCGAGCAAAGGTGCCGTTCACCACCGGGTTGTTGATCGGCATCGGCGAGACGCGCGCCGAACGCGTGGAGGCACTGGTCGCGATCCGCGACTTGCACCGCGAGTACGGGCATATCCAGGAAGTCATCATCCAGAATTTCCGTGCCAAACCCGGCACGCGGATGACCCGGCATCCCGAGCCCTCGCTGGAGGAGCATCTCTGGACGATCGCGGTCGCCCGGCTGATCCTGGGGCCGGAGATGACCATCCAGGCGCCGCCCAACCTCCATCGGCCCGAGGAACTCGCGGCGCTGCTGCGCGCGGGCGTGAACGACTGGGGCGGCGTCTCACCGGTGACGCCCGATCATGTGAACCCCGAGGCGCCGTGGCCGCATCTGGACGCATTGGCACAGGCGACTGCCGCCGCCAGGCGGGTGCTGTGCGAGCGGTTGGCAGTCGGCCCCGCGTTCGCGCGCGATCCCGATCGCTGGCTGGATCCGGCGCTAGCCAGGGTTGTGCGTCGCTCGGTCGACGCACGGGGACTCCCGGTCGTCGATGGCTGGCATCCGGGCGCAGGAGAACCAATGCCGGTAGAGCGCAGCGTGGGCACGACCATGCGCACCGGCAGCCTAGGTGCTGTCCTGCGCCGTGCGGCGGCGGGTGACCGTCTTGCCCCCAGCGACATTGTACGGCTATTCGAGGCCGATGGACCGGACGTCGCGCTCGTCGCCGCGGCCGCCGACGCATTGCGCGCCGAGGTGACGGGCGCAGCGGTGACCTTCGTCGTCAACCGCAACATTAACTATACCAATATCTGCCTTTATAAGTGCGGCTTCTGCGCCTTCTCCAAGGGCAGCACCAAGGCGATGCGCGGCCCGGCCTACCGCCTCGACCTCGACGAGGTGGGACAGCGCGCGGCCGAGGCGGTGACACGCGGCGCGACCGAGGTATGCCTGCAGGGCGGCATCCATCCCGATTATGACGGCAATACCTATCTCGACGTGCTGGGCGCCGTGCGAGACGCGGCGCCATCGATCCATATCCACGCCTTCTCGCCGCTTGAAGTGACTCACGGCGCCTCTACGCTCGGGCTGCCGCTGGAGGATTATCTGACGCGGCTGAGGCAGGCAGGTCTCTCCACGTTGCCCGGCACGGCCGCTGAGATACTCGACGACGCAGTACGCGCGATCATCTGCCCCGACAAGGTCGATACCGCCCAGTGGCTGGAAGTGATGCGCACAGCGCATCGCGTCGGCCTGCGATCGACCGCGACGATCATGTTCGGCCATGTCGACGGCTATGATCATTGGGCGCGCCACCTGCTGCGCATCCGTGACCTACAGGAGGAGACGGGCGGCTTCACCGAGTTCGTGCCGCTGCCGTTCGTCCATATGGATGCACCGATCTGGCGCAAGGGCCAGTCCCGCTCCGGCCCGAGCGCGCGCGAGACGCTGCTGATGCATGCCGTCGCGCGGCTCGCGCTCCACCCGCTGATCCCGAATATCCAGGCGAGTTGGGTCAAGCTGGGCGGCGACGGCGCGGCAGCAGCCCTCCGGGCGGGCGCCAACGATCTGGGTGGCACGCTGATGGATGAATCGATCACCCGCGCTGCGGGCGGCCAGAACGGTCAGCTCTGCGATCCCGAGCGTATGGCGGCGTTGGCCGCGTTGGCCGGCCGCCACGCTCGCCAGCGCACGACGCTCTACGCGACCGCCCAGACCGATGTACTGATCCCTGCAGGAGACTAGGATGACCGATCTGAAGAGCGTTGCCGTCGTCGGCGGCACGGGCAATCTGGGCGCCGCGATCGCGCGGCGGCTGGCGAAGGCAGGGCACCGGGTTGTGATTGGCTCGCGTTCGGGGGAGAGTGCGGCGAAGGCGGCGGAGGAGTTGGGCTTCGGGCTGACGGGGGTTGCCAATGCCGACGCTGCGGCCGTCTGCGACATCGTCATCGTCACCGTGCCCTTTGCCGCGCAGCAGGCGACACTGGCCGAGATCGCGCCGCATGTAGTGGGCAAGATCGTCGTCGACACCACCGTGCCACTGGTTCCGCCCAAGGTAATGCGCGTCCAGCTTCCCGTCGAGGGGAGCGCTGCCGTGCGCGCCCAAGGGCTGCTGGGCGAGGAGGTGACGCTGGTTTCCGCGTTTCACAATGTCGCCGCGCACAAGCTCATTACCGATGCGGATGTCGATTGCGACGTGCTGGTGTTCGGCGACGACAAGGCGGCGCGAACCGAGATAATTGGACTGGCACAACAGATGAACTTGCGCGGCCTGCACGGCGGCGCGCTGGTCAACTCCGCGGCGGCCGAGGCGCTGACCTCGATCCTCATCTTCCTCAACAAGACTTGTCAGGTTGACGGCACGGGCATCCGGATCACCGGGACGCTGATCGATCCGGTAGACTGAGGGGCGATCGCCGCGCGATGATCCAGATCTTCCCGCTCACAGTATGAGCGAGGTCGAGCCCGGCGACGATCTCGCCGGCATCCTCGCGGCGGCATCACGGACGGCGGGGATCGTCCCGGCGAGGGCTGACATCCTGGTGGTCACACAGAAGATCGTCTCGAAGGCGGAGGGGGCGTTTCGTCGAGCTGACGCGCGTGACTCCGGGCACGCAGGCGCTGGAACTGGCGGCGATCACCCGCAAGGATGCGCGCCTGGTCGAGCTGGCTGGCGGAAAGCGTGGCGGGGCGAATTAGCGGCTCGCATAATGCAAGCGGCCGCTTCGAAACAGTGTCACCCAACAGAGCTTCAGCTTTCCCAATCGAGCATGCAGGTCTTCGAAATCTC
The DNA here is from genome assembly GCA_947085315.1 of uncultured Sphingomonas sp. Classification (GTDB taxonomy): domain Bacteria; phylum Pseudomonadota; class Alphaproteobacteria; order Sphingomonadales; family Sphingomonadaceae; genus Rhizorhabdus. The sequence goes on from CAMTVW010000030.1 coordinate 25,659, forward strand.
AATCTCGCAGACGTCTCGCTATTTGTTCGGCCGTTTGCGTAAGCTTCTTAAGCAGCGCATCGAAGGATTTTTCGAACTTTCCCTGATCGATGCTCGAAACGGATAGGGCCAGCGTAACGGATCGATCGGGTTGCACGATGGGAACCGCCAGACAGTAGAGATCCGGGGCAATCTCGCGATCGTCGATTGCATAGCCCGCGGCCCTTACTTTCTTCAGATGCTCGCGAAGCTGGCCCGGATCGACAATAGTATGTCGTGTCAGTCGCACGAAAGATCCGTTGGCCAAGTAGCGCTCCTGGTCCGCCTCGGGCAGATGGGCAAGCAACACTTTGCCGATGCCGGAGCAATAGGATTCGAGCTGCATGTTTTCACGTGTGAATAACGCCTCATCGACACCCGATTCTTTAACGAGATAGGTCGTCATGTCTCCTTCCAGCACTCCTAGGTGGACGGTATGCCCCACCATCTTGGCCAGTTTTCGTATCAACTGGCGCGCAAGTTCCGCTTGGACGCGGTTGCGATCGATCAAGGCCAACATCTGTAAAGTCCGTGGGCCCGCGACATAATGCCCGCGCTGGGACGTGCGCAATTGCCCATGTGCTTCAAGTGTTTTTACTATTCGGAAGACGGTGGCTCGCTTGAGTCCGAGTTGCTGGCCAATTTCATTGGCCGGTTTTCGCCCTTGATCGAGAATGATGCCTTCAAAAAGATCCAGTGAGCGCTCCACGGAACCTAGCTTGGGCGTACCTTGTCTCATAATGTGAGTTATATGTTTCGCTCGCTGATTGAGCCAGCGCAAACTTCTAATTAGGTCGACTGGTAACGATCTGGGTTTAGGAGTGGCGATGGTGAATACCCCCATCATGAACGATCTGGCCTCGCGGCTTCGCGAAGCCTATGCCGGTCGGGCAATCCCCCCCATGCGAGACGGTCTCGATCCCCGCGATGTCGAAGCCGCCTATGCCATCCAGGCTATCAACACGCGCTTCTGGGAAGCGGCGGGACGTCGGATCATCGGGCGGAAGGTCGGGCTGACAGCCAAGGCGGTGCAGCAGCAACTGGGTGTCGATCAGCCGGATTTCGGTGTTCTGTTCGCCGATATGGAATTGTCCGATGGCGGCATTCTGCTGGCGGGCAGACTGATCCAGCCGAAAGCCGAGGCGGAGGTCGCGCTTGTCATTGGCGCTGACCTTCCAACTGGCGCCGTCACCCGCGAGGAGGTTGCGGCAGCGGTCGAAAGCGTCGTTGCAGCCATCGAGATCGTCGACAGCCGGATCGCCGACTGGAAAATCACCTTCGCCGATACAGTCGCGGATAATGGATCTTCCGCGATGTTCGTTCTTGGTTCGGATCGTAAGCCACTTGCCGGGCTGGACCTGTGGACATGCGGCATGGCGTTGGAAGTCAACGGCGCCGTGGCCTCGCTGGGCGCCGGCGTGGCCTGCCTCGGTCACCCGCTGAACGCCGCGACCTGGCTCGCGAACACGCTCGCCGGACGGGGCGAGCCGCTGCGCAAGGGCGATATCGTGCTGACGGGCGCGCTCGGGCCGATGGTGGCTCTGCAGCCGGGCGACAGCGTCAAAGCTACGATCGGCGGCCTCGGTTCCGCCGGTTTCACTTACGAAAGCTAAGGTATGAGCACGAAGACGAAAATCGCGATCATCGGCTCGGGCAATATCGGCACCGACCTGATGATCAAGGTCATGAGATTGTCCGATACGCTTGAGATGGGCGCATTCGTGGGCATAGATCCCGAATCCGACGGGCTGAATCGGGCCCGGCGCATGGGCGTACCGATCACGGCCGGGGGCGTGGAAGGTCTCATGGCCATGCCAGGTTTTTCCGAGATCGAAATCGTGTTCGACGCTACCTCGGCGGGAGCGCATAAACATCACGACTCTCTGCTGCGCGCGGCAGGCAAGCGGGTCATCGACCTGACGCCGGCAGCCATCGGACCCTATACGATTCCATCGGTCAACGGCAGCGCCAATCTCGATGCACCCAACGTCAACATGGTCACTTGTGGCGGCCAGGCGACCATTCCCATCGTGCATGCGATCAACCGCGTGGCGAAAGTGCATTATGGTGAGATCGTCGCGTCCATCGCTTCAAAAAGCGCGGGGCCGGGCACGCGCGCCAATATCGACGAATTCACCGAAACCACCAGCCAGGCGATAGTCGATGTCGGCGGCGCGACGCGAGGCAAGGCGATCATCGTGCTCAACCCGGCCGAACCGCCGCTGATCATGCGCGATACCGTCTATTGCCTGTGCGAGGACGGCGATCAGGCTGCGATCACGCAATCGATCAAGAACATGGTGGCCGAGGTGCAGGCTTATGTGCCCGGCTACCGCCTGAAACAGGAGGTCCAGTTCGAGCATATCGGTTCGAACCAGCCGCTGCGCATCCCCGAGATGAATGGCGAATTCACCGGCCTCAAGGTCTCCGTCTTCCTCGAAGTGGAAGGCGCGGCCCACTATCTGCCGGCCTATGCCGGCAATCTCGACATCATGACCTCAGCGGCGCTCAGGACCGCCGAACGCATGGCGGTTAGAATGCATGAAGGAACCGTGGCATGAGCTTCGATCCGACCACCACCAAGCTTTATATCCAGGATGTCACGCTGCGCGACGGGATGCACGCCATCCGCCACCAATACGGGTTGGATCATGTCCGGGCGATCGCCAGGGCGCTTGACCGGGCGAAGGTCGATGCCATCGAGGTCGCGCACGGCGACGGGCTGTCGGGCTCCTCATTCAACTACGGCTTCGGCGCGCATACCGATTGGGACTGGATCGGCGCCGTGGCCGAGGTGCTCGAACATTCCGTCCTGACTACGCTGCTGCTGCCAGGCATCGGCACGGTCCGCGATCTCAAGCACGCCTAGGAGCTGGGCGTGCGCTCGGTTCGAGTTGCGACCCATTGCACCGAAGCAGACGTCGCCAAGCAGCATATCGAATTTGCGCGCGGCCTTGGCATGGATGTCTCGGGCTTCCTGATGATGAGCCACATGTCCGCGCCGGATGCGCTCGCGCAGCAGGCCAAGCTCATGGAAAGCTATGGCGCGCATTGCGTCTATGTCACCGACAGCGGCGGCGCCATGTCGATGGACGACTACGCCGCCCGGCTCCAGGCTTATGACCGGGTGCTGAAACCGAAAACCCAGCGTGGCGTGCACGCGCACCACAATCTTTCGCTGGGCGTCGCCAATAGCATCATCGCGGTGCAGAACGGCGCGATCCGGGTCGATGCCTCGCTCGCCGGCATGGGCGCGGGCGCGGGCAACGCGCCGCTCGAAGTGTTCATCGCCGCAGCCGACCGGATGGGCTGGAACCATGGCACCGATCTCTATGCGCTGATGGATGCAGCGGAGGAACTGGTGCGCCCGCTGCAGGACCGCCCGGTGCGCGTCGACCGCGAGACGCTAACGCTGGGCTATGCCGGGGTCTATTCCAGCTTTCTGCGCCATGCGGAGAAGGCGAGCGCGGAATATGGTGTCGATACCCGTGCGATCTTGGTCGAACTAGGCAAGCGGAAGATGGTCGGCGGTCAGGAAGACATGATCGTCGATGTCGCGCTTGATATAGCGGCAAGATCATGACGCCTTGAACATATCAGCTCAGTTGGCTGCGCAAGGCTCACGACGACGGACGCTAAGACGCAAAAGAAAAGAGTAGTCCTTCTTGGGGGACCTTGCAGTAGTTAGGCGGCCACCCGCAGCGTTTCCAACTTAGCAGATCCCTCGACGAGCAGCCGTTCGATCTCGTCGGAGGTTCGCCGCACGGCGAGCTTCAGTGCCTCGTCGATATGGATGTAGTCCTGGGTGACATTCTGCGAGGCGTGGCCGAGCACGGCGCGAATCGTCAGCTCCGAAAAACCGAGGTCGCCAGCAACGCTGCCGAAGGTGTGGCGCAACGTGTGCGGCGTGACGCCCTCGATTCCGGCCAGCTTGGCAACGCGCTGGAGGCAGGCGCTGACGGCGGTGAACGGTCCCGTTCCGGTCTCCGAAGGAAAGGCGTGCGGATTGCCCACGATGCCGGGCTGGTTCTCGATAACCCTGACTGCCGCAGGACCGATCGCCCGGATCTGCGCGCCGCCCTTGGTGTCCGGGAACGTCACATAACCACCGGCTCCATTGACCCAAGTGCGATGCATCGCCTGACCTTCTTCGCGGCGGTATCCGGTCAGCAGCAGCGTGCGAAGCACACCGAGGGCGACGGGGTTCTCGCCGTTGTGCTCAGCATAGGCCATCGCCTTGCCCATCATCACGATCTCGGCAACGCTCAGGCGTCGCGTCTTCTTTTTCCCCGCCAGCTTCTTCGCTCCCTGCGTCGGATGAGCGTCGAGCAGCCCCTTATGCTTCGCATGCCCGATGATAGCCTGGAGCGTGCCCACGCACCGTGCTGCCACGCCGGCGCCGCCAGTCGCCATGCCGCCTCGGCCGCCGCTGCGCTGCTTCGCCGTCTTTCCGTCCTTTACTTCGTTCTGCATCTGCTCGACGTCGGCGATGGTCAGATGCTTCACGACCCGCCGACCGAGGAGCGGCTTGATGTGCGTCCTGATCCGGCTCTCGTCCATGTCCAGCGATGACTTCTTGATCGGCAGGTTCTTGCGGCCGAGGATGTTCCCCGCGCGCGCGTCGGTCAGATACCAGTCGCACATCTCCTCGACCGTCATGCCCTTGCGCGTCTGGCGAATCTCGTCGGCGGGGTCTTCGCCACTGATGACAGCTGCAAGCTTGAGCTTGGCCTGGTCGCGAGCCTGATCGACAGTCAATACGCCATAGCGTGCGATGTTGATGCGGCGCTTGATCCCCTCCGCGTTGCGATACTGGACAATGAAAGTCTTGAGGCCGGATGGCAGCGCCCGCACGCCGAAGCCCTTCAGCTCGGTGTCCCAAAGGACAATCTGCTTCTTCGCCGGCGGTACGAACATATCGACCGCACGCTTGGTCAGTTTCCTAGTTGGCATGGCGTTCCTCCGCTTGGAGACACAACTTGATGGAAAGGGTTTGTCTCCAAATTGTCTCCGCGCGGCGCCCAATTGCGTCGAGCGGCAGGATACGATAGGAAAGCCTAAGTATCAAGAAGTATTATGGAATAGTAGTATAGCGTAACTTGGGAAATCGTGGAAAAGCCGCTCGTCAAAGTTGCCAAGGTTGGGGTCGAGGGTTCGAATCCCTTCGCCCGCTCCAGACATCTCATTGATTTTCAGAAGAAAAATCGGCTTCGGCCGGGGTCCTTGATGGCCCACAGACGGCGATGGTTGTCACTTGGTTGCCACCGACGCAGGCAACCTCTGCGCGCTTCAGCGCGGATGATCGAAAATTCTCATAAGCAGGTTGTCGCCCCTTCGAGCCCGGCGGCGCCCGCATGACGGAGATGCGCAACCTGGGCACCATTGTGCGACGTCTTGGCGGAACGGCGGCGACATTTCGCCGGACCGGCCCAATCCCGGCTAGACCCGTCCCCGGGGCCATCTTAGGATAGATTGACGGGCTTGTGGGGCGAACAGAGTGCCGGCGATCAGAGATCCGCATCACGTCGCGCCGTGGCGGCGATGTTCTGCGTCTATGCGTTGTTCAACGTCACCGCCTACCTCGCTCCAAGCCCAGCGGTCGCCATTGGCTCGCTCGCGATCGCGCAACTTTGTGGCGCGATGACAAACGGACCGCTGATGGCAACAATTCAGACACTCATACCGTCGCCAATGCGCGCTATGTCGCTCGCCATCCTCTACCTTTTTGCCAATCTGATTGGCATGGGCCTCGGCCCCTTTGGCGTGGGGATGATCAGTGACACGTTGGCCCCATCAGCTGGCACTGAGGCGCTGCGCTTTGCGCTCCTCGTTTTCAGTCCCGGCTATTTGTGGGCCGCATGGCACATCGTTCGGGCCGGCAAGACTATCATGAGCGATTTGCCCGACACCGGCACCGTTAAGTCCGCAGCCGCATACCACGTAGACAGCCACGGGCGCGCCTGAACTCGTCGATGCCTTGCGTGCGATTGTCGGCGGGCGTGCCGTGCTCGCCGATAGGCGCGCACGCGACCCTATCGCACGGGTTTCCGGCATGGCGCGGGCGATGCCTGGGCGGTCGTGCTTCCGCGGTCTCTTCTCGAGATGTGGCGGCTGCTGACCGTGTGCGTGGCGGCGGACGCCATTGTGATAGTCCAAGCCGCCATTACGGGTCTGACGGGAGGGTCAACGCCGAACGGCTCGGATTCTCGAACGCCGCAAGCCCCCAGGCCGACGGATCGTTGCCATTATCGGCAAAGGCCTTACGATAGGCGGGGTTTCGCCGAAGGCATTCCCAAGCGATCCCCAGACCGTCGAGGCTCAGCATGTAGGGATAGGCGGCCATCGTGCGCCACGCGTCGGGATTGGACATTCGCACTCCGTCCGGCCCGACCGCAGTCAGGCGTCCATTTCCCCCCCGCATGACAAGAGGGGCTGACCGCCATCCGGCACCGAACTCGTGTTCCTACGGACCAGCGCTTCGCCATAAAAACGCTGAACCGTAAAAGCGGCTTCGCGGCTTTACGTCAGGGCGACCAGCTCTTGGCCGGATCGGCGAGACCCTTGGACAGCAGCTGCTTCCACCCTTCGCCGACAATCCACCGCGCTCGCGCGAGATAGCTATCGTAGATGGCCCGCGCATCGGCGGCGCCCGCGCCGAGGCCGAGTATGTCGCGCGCCTCATCCCGCCAGTCTGCACCCGCGTCTGCCGCGTCGATCAGACGGAATAGAGTGGCGCGTGCGCCCGATCAGAGTCGGTCAGGTTGTGACCGTCGGGAAGCCAATCCACTGCAAGACGACGGCCAGGCACTATCAATCCAGTCCGATCCGTTACCGACTATTATAATACGTAGCACTAAAATACCCGGATTAGCGTCAGAATGCGATCGTAAAGCAATCAGCATTCCACGACGTTGACTGCGAGGCCGCCAAGGCTGGTCTCCTTGTAGCGGCTCTGCATATCCTCGCCGGTCTGGCGCATCGTTTCGATCACCGCGTCCAGGCTGACGACGTGGCGACCGTCACCCTGGAGGGCGAGATAGGCAGCGTTGATCGCCTTTACCGCACCCATGGTGTTGCGCTCGATACACGGAATCTGGACGAGTCCGCCGATCGGATCGCAGGTGAGCCCTAGATTATGCTCCATGCCGATCTCGGCGGCATTCTCGATCTGAGCGTTGGTGCCACCGAGCACTGCCGCGAGCCCCGCCGCCGCCATCGAGCAGGCGACCCCGACCTCGCCCTGACAACCCATCTCGGCCGCAGAGATCGATGCTCGCTTCTTGTAGAGAAATCCGATGGCCGATGCAGTCAGCAGGAAATTGCGGATCCCTTCTGCGTCGGCGCCGGGTACGAAGTCGCGATAGTAGCGGATCACCGCTGGGATGACCCCGGCCGCGCCGTTGGTCGGCGCGGTGACGACGCGGCCGCCCGCGGCATTCTCTTCGTTTACCGCGAGCGCGAACAGGCTCACCCATTCGAACACCCGGGCGAACTGCTGCTCGGGCGGTTGCCCGCGCAGCCGCTGGTGGATCGCCTTGGCGCGCCGCTTGACCTTGAGGCCGCCGGGCAACAGCCCCTCCTGACGGATGCCGTGCTCGATCGAAGCGTTCATCGCATCGGCGATCCGGTCAATCTGCGCTCATCGGCTCTTCGATCGCTCGATTCCAGCGTTTCACGACACGCGCCTGCCGACGTTCGATCCTCCGGACAGCGATAGTATTTATTGGGACAACAAGCGCGGACGTCCCGCTGACCTGCTTTCACTCGCATGTGGGAACTGGCGTCATCGCCGACCGCCGGACGAACTCATGGTGGAGTTGGTGGTTGAGGAGGATCGCGATCATAAGGGCGCCGTCGTCGGACGCATCAACGCAAACAATATGACCGATCCACTGGAGCTTACACTCCCGATAACGATCAGCGTCGACGCCCGCGATACCGCTCGGATCGCTGAAAATCTGGTCGACGATTTCGAGCGCCGGCAACAGCTGGCCTCGAAGCCCTTGCCCAAATTGTCGTGGCGCCTTCCTAAGAAGCCCGGCACCGATCCATCGGACTAAGGATCGTTCGAAGCAATCAGCGCAGACGACGATACAGGCCGACCTCCACCACCGATCGCAGCCGCCACCCGACGCGATACCCTTTCAGCAGCCTTCCGCATCGGATCGAGCTGAACATGCGCGTAGATCGCCGTCGATCCGACATTAGCATGACCGAGCAGTGACCCCGTCATGACGAGATTTTCGCCATGGGACACGGCGCGTGACCCAATCGTATGCCACAACGTGTGGGGCGTGATGTCGAGCAAGCCCGACACCTTCTTGGCCGAGGTCCAAACCTTAGAGGTATCCATCTCGGTCACCAGGCGGTGGTGACCCAGGATATCAGCTTCCGACAAGAGCATGAGGCCGATCTCTGGGCGGCGCGCTGGATTCTTGAGGAGCTCCCGGACGATGATCGTCAGGGATATTTTAGACTTTTCGCGATCAGTGTCGCGCTCACTTGGCTCGTGCTTGTGGACGATGTTCGGCGCACCTCGACGACGCATCCTCACGCATGGCAAAGGCTCAACAGGCTAAGCGATGCTTTTCCCGTCGATGATCTCAACCCCGCCTTCGAAATGGCAAGCTATGTCGTGAAAGTGCTGCTCCTTCCCGACCACGAGATCGTCGAGATGGAAGTGCGATGCATTCGCCGAGGACAGGCAGCATGACCTTTGTCAGAAGCCCCGCTTCGCTCAGACGCTGATAGATCGTTTCTGGCGACAGATGACGAAGCTGGCGCACCGGTGCGCCGCAGATAATGGCGAATTGGCGCGAGGGGATGAGCCCGCCATGCTGGCGCAGCGCGGCTATCGCAAATCCAGGCGGAGTTTGTCGAGAGGAGGGCGCCAGTCAGTCGCGACCAGTAGAGCGACGACCCGAACTGCTGGTCGAGATAGACGAAGCGCGCGTTGCGCGGGAACACCAGCCCGGCAAGTCGGCGGAGGCCCGGTGCACGCGACACGCGTTTGCGCGCGGTGGCGGGGGCGAGGGCATGAGTCTGAATGAGCCGATCGGCGAGTGCGCTCGACAGCATCGGCCCTTCCCGTTGAAGTAGTTTTTCAATCAGTTCGCTCATCGCCATGCCCGATGTCACACTGTGCCATTAATAACATGAGTACATGTATGAAGCCTCGCTTTTTTTGATTGTGACGCAAGGTCACTGTTATGAAACGATCATTTTCCTCCCTCACGGTTAATCGGAGATGCCGCTGTCACAGTCATCCGATAGCCTATTGTCACACGGACGGTTGAATCGCCCGTCCGGCGCTGCCTTTCGCCCCGCTCCACGACAAGGCACGTGTGCCGGTTGCGGCACGTGCGCCGCGCGCGAAGACTTTTTAGCGAGATTCTGGCGGTTGGCCTCCCACGCGCAATCCTCTTCTGGCCTGGAGACGACTGGGGTAAGGTACGACATGATTTGCATTTGGTGCAGAAACGATTTTGCCAAGCTCTCGGTGGAGCATGGCATTCCTGAGGGCCTCGCCTGTCCCCGGGATCTAGAGCTGCATGACGTCGCCTGCACGAACTGCAACAATGGATTGAGCCGGGTCGATCGCGCCTTGATCAAGCAGTTCGAGGCCCTGACGGTGATGTATGGCGTTCCACGCAAGCGGGGCCGATCGCCGACGATCAACAGCTGGCAATCGATCCGCAGCAGTCAGCGCGCAGATGGCCCGCATATTTCGATCAATGGCGGCCCGACCCTCGTCGAAGCCGAAGGCAAACCCCTTCGACCGGCTTCAAAGGCGAACGGCATCAGCGACGTTTGGGTCAAACCGGAAACGGGCCAAATGGGGTTCAGCCAGCAGTTCGGAAACGACCCGCGCTTCCTTCCGGCCCTCTATAAGATTGGCCTCAATCTTGTGGCCAAATACTTCGGCGCGCCCGAGGCGGCAAGCGATCGGTATGACCACATCCGCGCATTCGTGTTCGGACATCCAGGCGCAGCTTTGCTAACGGCCGCATTGGACAGCACCACTGTTTTTGCGCCGCTGACCGAAGCGTCGATGCTCACAAAGCCAGGCCGTCCATATCCAATGTTCAGGGTGACGATCCTCGGCGTCACGTTTCTTCTCGACATGGCGCCTGACCAGCCATCCCTGCGGGATATCCGGGGGGCGGCCATGCTGCACGGCGAGCCCCTCTATCTGTTTCCTTCCGTCCTAGCCGCTTGAGTCGGGCCGAATCGATCATATGACGCCGCGTTCTCATATACCGCGCGATATCGCTGCCGATGTGGTGATGCTGGTGCGGCGACGCTGTTGCCTATGTTGGCATATCGATGATCGGAGGGACGATCGCCAGGGACAAATTGCGCATGTCAACCGCAAGCGGGACGACCATCGATTGTCAAATCTCGTCTATCTCTGCCTCGAACACCATAACGCCTATGATAGCCGCACCAGCGTGTCCAAGAACTACATGGAGCTGGAGGTGCGCCGCTACCGAGACATGCTGATCGAGGCCTTGGGCAAGAAGGCCCCTAGTACGGCGGACGACGTCGCGAGCCATGAGATGCCCGAGCCTGTGATGGACACCGCGTCAGAGCCACCTGGCAATGCGAACGAAGCGCCCCGCTGGCGGCGCCCATGGCGCTTCCCGCTATACCAAATCGCCGACCAGCCCGAATATTTCGCCTACACAGCACATGGCAGCGACGGTGTCTGTGAGATCGAGCGGATCCATCTTCCCAACGGACGGATCGCCATCGCCTGTGTCGATGTGGTGGGTAATCCCGGCACGAGCATAACCAATGCCGCGGAAGGGATTGCGGATCAGGTGTGCGCGCGTTTCGGAATCCCGCAGGACCGTCTTGTGTGGCTCGAATATTATGCCGACGCTGAACCCGATGAATGGCGTATCGTTCGTTTCACATTCGATCCGGCTGCGGGTTTTAGCGACCCCGTCTGGACGAAGATGACCCCGCCTTTGTGGAGAAATCTACGACTGGCGCCGCGCGTGCCGGCGCCCCACGACGGCTATCGCCTGACGACCAGATTGACGAAGAAGTTTCGATGGCCGCCGGAAGATGGAGACGCCTTGCTGAGCCTCAGCGACGGTGACTGATGGCGAAAGCATCAAATCCCGCCGAGTAGCAGCTCCGTATCGATAAGCGCGGGATCGAGAAATCGTGGGTGATCGAGCAACAGGCCGATGATCGTTCGCAGGGCACCGATTGCGTCATTGCGCGCCGTCTCGTCGGCCTGCCGCTGCTCTTCGGGTGTCCCCTTTTTGCGTCGCCCGCCATGGACGATCCGCGAGCGCGCCTCGTAGACCTTCTTGATCGCTTCGCTCACTTTGGGTGCGGTTGTAGGCTGCGCGCTCGCGCTGAGCTTGACCAGCGCGGCGGCGCGCATTCGTAGCTTGTAGGAGATCGACTGGCTTTCGCCGTCGCCGAGAAGGATTTCGAGCGCGATCGTCGCGTCAAGGATCGCATCGGCGAGGTCGCTGCGGATCATCGCGCTGTTCATCCGGCGCAGGGCGAGCTCGAACTGGTCATGCTTCGTCCGCCGCACGGCAGCGAGGAGGTCCGGCACCGTCGCGATCATATCTCGGCTGATTGTTGGCAGGTCGGTCCGCACCCATCCGAAGTTGTCGAAATGCTCGGGATAACGGCGTGCGCCAGCAGCATTGACCTCGGGTGTGTCATCGCCCCCGAAATGGGTCCAATGCCGGTAGAGCCGCACCTCTTGCGCGAAACCGGTTTCAAGGCCTGTCGCGAGCCGCAGGGCTGCGAAAAGCTTCTCGAACTCATCGCGCAGGTGGGAATCATGCGCCGCCAGATTGCGGCTCATCTCGAGCCAGCCCGCATTGGGCCATGTCCACCCCTTGAGCACGAAGGCATGCGTTGCGGCCGCCACCACCGAGTCATGGCCGGCGGCACCATAAGCCTTTACCCGCCATCGCGCCCGCTGAAGCGCGGGCGACATACGGATAATCATAGCATCTGGGGCGAGCGGTGCGCGGTCGAAATCGAAGGTCACCAGCGCGATTGGCACGATATGGGCAATATCTAGGCGTTCCGAGAACAGCCCTCTCCAAAAGGGGGAGAGCAGGCTGCTCTGAAGACGCGCGTCGAAGGGGCGGTTTCCGTTTCGCTGGAAGAAGCGATTGGTGGCGTGGGTCAGCTGGAACTCAGTGATCATGCGTAGGAAGTCGATCGAACTGTCGCGCAGCGCAGGATCGCAGTCATAGGCGGGTGAACAGTCCGGATGCTGCCGTACAAAGTCCAGCAGTGCATCGACCGCTGGAAAACGGCCGACTGGATATTTCGCCTTGTGGTGGGGATTTGTGCTGTCGACGACCTGGTCGAGCAGGTCAGCATATTGGAGAGGACCTTTTCCCTCCCAGGCCGATCCGTTGCTCATCGAAGGCATGCCATTGTCGGTGATCCGGATTTCAGGCTCGTTGGTCCGTCCTCGAGGCGTACGACCGACCTGCAGCTCCGCGTGGATCGCCGCGATCGTTTGAGCCAGAGCGGCTTCAAACAGGCTCTTCAGCTCGACCTGGAGGGGCGTGTTGGGTTCGATCCGCATCGCCTGTTCATTGCGCGAACGCGTCGGGAAGTCACCCGCCGACATCTTCCGCGGGTCTTCAGCGAAACCAGACGACGTTCCAGATCAGCTCGAAATGCTCGAGCAGCCAATCGCTCCAGCGCGGTGGGTCCGGATCGATTATCCTAATTGTCGGCTCAAGATCGGCAGCACGCCGCAGCATCCGCCACACGAGCATGCTCGCTTTCTCGAGAAATTCATCATCGAATTCATCGCCGGCATCCCACCAGCGCCAGCCACCAGCATGGGCGCCGAAATGCTTGCGGACGAAATAGATATGCTCGGCCGTGGCGATCGAGGGTGGTCGCATCCCCAGCTCCTGAAACAGGTCCGAGCGGTTCGTCGAGCCGCTCTTTCGCGTCGGCCACGGCATCGCTTGAAGCGCGTGGATGACGCAGTCGAAGGCAACAAGCGCCTCGACTTCGAACCCTGCCTTGCGCAGTTCCTGGCCGCGCAAGAAATGGAAGATCCCCTGATGGATGCCAGGATCGAGCGTGTTCCGCCGAAGCCAGGGCGACCGCGTGGGTGGCATCTGGTACGCCCCCCACGCCTTGGCGGCCTCCGTTGTCGCGATGGATAATGCGCCCCGGGCGTCGCCGGCCGGCATATATACGCCGCCGTAACGCTGGGAGGTGCCTGCCGATCCAAACATATGTAAGGTCGCTGCCTCGCGTTCCCATGCTATGATCAGGGCCCGTGCAAACTCGCCACGGTGCACATATTGCCGAGCATAATGTGCGAACCACGACAGGATATATTCTGCGTAGTCGTTGCCAATAACGCGGCGCCAGCCATGGGCCCAATCGGGACCGAGCGCCGCGACCGCGAGACCCTGCCCACATGGAATGATCCGCGACCGCGCAGTCGCCGCGGCGAATTTCGGAGCCTGCGCGTCGCCGAGCAAAACCGTCCTGCAATCGATTTGATCATCGCGCGCGCTGAGCTCGGCGACGAAGAGATCGATGGCGGCGATCAAGGCAGCCCGATCCGCCGTTGGATCGGCCTGATCGTCGTGCCACTTGCCGACGCGGTTCTTGGCCGAGATGATCAACTGGCGCCGCGCCTTGGCATCGAGGATCGTCACGGTTCGACGATGATCGCCTCGACAGCACCGCGTGCGATGTCGTCAGGCGCTAGGCCAACCGCCATGACCGCGGCCGAAAGGATGGCCTTGATCCGCTGCCAAGCTGGGCCGGTCCCAGCAAGCGCTTGGCGCAATCTCGGAATCCCGCGCACGGGATTGGCGAACTCGTCGGGAAACAGGCACATATTGTTCCATTGGTAGCTGATGAGCGCCAGGATGGGTTCCGCCGCCATGTCCCTGAAGGGCGGGTCCGCGCAATAATGAACCCAAAGGCCGTGGCAGCGCAGCAACTGCTCGGCGGAGCGGCCTTGTTCGGTGGTGGCGGCGAGCGCCGCCACCACATGATGGGTCGTATGCGGATGATCGCGACTGACGACCGCGGTCCACGGGTCGAAGGTCGCCGTGACAAACAGACCATCGATCAGATTGATGAGCTGCCGCGCGCGGCGCGCATGTTCGCGGTTGGAGAGCGCCGCACGCCACGCCGCTACGGGCGCAGAGCCGGCGGACCCCTCGCTCGCCATACGCAGCATGGCAACAGCGATCTGAATGAGCAGCAGCATATCGAAATCGGCAGGCCAGTCCGGATCGGCGTCGCCCATGAGCATGAGCGGCGCATAACCATCCCGCTCTCGCGCGCCCTGTGCGATGGCGGCAGCCTGCGCCTGGCTGACCCCATCCGCGACCACCGAAGTATAATCGCCGGACCGGATCGCGAGCTTGAAAAGGTCCACCGCGGCGATCGAGTGCAACGTGACGAAGGGCGAGCGGCGGAGACGCACCGCGTAACCCTGCGCGCGATCGAGCGTCGTCGCATGAACAAGTTCGAGCTCGAGCGCGTCGCGGACCATCAGGTCGAGCGGCGGCGCGTGGGGCGCGTCGGTCTCAAACCGGTCAGGGATCGAACAAAAGCCGGCAAGATTGCCCGCCGCATCTGCTGGCATCTTGCCGTCGCGGAGGTTGTTGAGGGCGGACAAGGCGCCAGCGATGCGCCGCTGCAGCGACAGGAGCGGCTCAGCCTCGGCATCGGCCTGGAGGGGGTCGAGGGTATCGAGGACCTCCCGAAACCGATCGAGCGCCTCTTCATACCGGCCGCGCATAAAGATTGCGAAGGCCTGGTCCATGCGCAAACCGAGCGCGAGCAAGGGGTGGGTCACCGGATCGACAAGCGCGAGCCCCGCCGCAAGGAAGTGCTCGGTTCGGGCCCAATCGCCAACGCTGCCGGCGGCGCTGGCTGCAACCCGGTGGTCATAGGCGGAGGCGAGCATTCCCTCCTCGTCCGTGCGCTGCGGGAGATAGGTGGTCCACAAGGCGAGCGCTTCGTCGATCTGTCCGGCGCGCCTTTTTACCTTGGCCAGCGCGCACATGAGGATTGCGTCATCCTGCAACTGGGGGCGGCGCCGTTCGACCTCGGCGATCGCGCCTGCGCTGTCGTCCAGATTCTCGTCGATCGTGCGGACCAATGTCGGCGCGATGGCCAGCGCCAGTGGCTTGATATCGAGGCGGACCGCGAGATCGAGCAGGCGCCGCAACTGGGTCACGACGAGGGACCACCGGCTGTCAATCTTCTCGATCTCCGCGATCCAGACACGGTCGATGATGAGCGAAGATTGGGCCCGGACCCCCGCAAAGGCGGTGAGGCTGCGCGTGATGTCCGGATCGGGAAGCCCCTCCAGCGCATCGAGCAATTCGGTGACCTGATCGATATCCTCAATGCGGTGCATCAGCGGATAGGAGATGAAACCGTTATAATCGGGCGTCGTATCGCTATCCCTGAACTCGAGCCGGGCTTTGGCGAGACGTTCGGGGAAACTCGTCTCCATGTCTTGCGCGAGCCGGTGGAATTCGCGGGTGTAGTGGACGAGCGTGGCCATCGGGTAAGTTATGCGCGTCTGCGCGAGCAGCTGACTGACGAAGAGAAAGCGGAAGAAGCGGGTCGCTTCGTCCGCCTCGAGCGCCGCGGCTTCCTGGTCGAAGCGGGCCGCGATCCGCATCGCGGTCTCGGGCGCCGTATAGACCGCGATCCGATATTGGAAGTGACGGAAAATGAAGCGATCAATCGGCTTGTCGAAGGGGAGGTCTGAACCCTCATCGAGGCCGAAGATCGCGAACATGTCGCTGGCGTCGGCGATATGTTGCCAGACCTCGTCCGAGGCCGAAAATAGGCTTTGCATGAGATATGCAAGCGGGCTCGCGCTGCCCGAGAGGAGGCAGTGGGTTAGGATGGCCGCGATATCCAACGGGGTGATCGATCGCTCGAGCATATAGACCCAGCTGATCTTGCCATGCATGTCACGGGCCCAGGGCAGCCCGCGCGCAGCCACCGCCGACTCCCGGACCAGCGGCGAGACGCGATATTCATCCGCGTCTGTTTTCTCGAGCCAGGGGCCCGCGATGATGTCGATCGCGGTTCCGGGCTCCCCGATAGGCGGATCCGCGCGGGCGACCGCCATCAGACGGCGTCGTGTCATCCGCGTCGTGATCAGGCTCACGCGATACAGCATCTCGCGAGGACCGGCGGGCATGTCCGCTATCAGGCGGCGGGCTTCGGCGCGGACGGCGCCGACGTCCGGCGTTGAGCCCAGCAGGTCGGTCGTGGAAGGTTTGGGAAATCCGGCCGCCGCCAGTGCGGCTATCCGCGCGTGGACGAGCTGCGAATGACCGGTCGTGGTGGCGGCTATGATGGTCGACCATATGGACACACGGTCGCCGGGACAGCCTTCGCGTTGCAGAAAGGCACCGATCTCATCGTCGGCAAAGGCCGGCATGGGTAGTGTCGCGTCCGGACCAAGGCCGATCTGCTGGACAAGCCGGGAGGACAGATCATGCGCACTAGTGATGATGAGCTGCCCGCCCTGTTCGGCGACCGTCACGGCCAGCGAAGACAGAGCCGATTCGAACGGCCTTGGATCGGCCGTGCCATCGAGGTCGTCGAGCACGAGCGTGACAGACTGGTGTCCGGCAACGATGGCGGACCGCACGGCCATAAGTCGCGATCGAACATCGGCAGCGGGCAGGTCGCGAAGGTTCACCCAGACCGGATGATTCTCATCGCGTAGCGCGCTTGCCGCGAGTAGTGTCTTGCCTGTGCCCGTCGCCCCCTGGAGCACAACGGGACCGGCGGCGCGCAGCGACTTAAACTGCGCTTCGAGCGTGACCCGCGGGAAATAGCGGGGTCCAAGCGGCGGCCTGCTTTCCAGGACGACGTCGGTGCTGATGATGCTGATCGCGTTCGCGGCGGCCGGGACTGACAAGGCCTGCTTTAGCAAGGCAGTGAAGTCCTGCTTGCGCAACTGGATCGAGGTCGCCGCGTCGAAAATGCGCAGAAACGCCGCCTTGGTGAGCGGCGGCCCATCCTTCGCCCGGGCGGCCTCGAATGCGGCGACATAGAGCGGATCGAAGGCCTTTTCGGCTTCTTCGGCCGGCAGGGTGTCGACTTTGCCATGGAGAACGAGGCGATCCTTGATCCGTCGCACGAGGCTGTCGCAGTCCCCATGACCGACGATGAAGCTCATCGGCAACAGGAGGCGCTCAAGGATCTCATTCGGCGCAGCTGTGCTACAAAAGATGCGAACGGCCTCCGGAAGCGCCTGATCCGCGGCCATGAAAGCAGCCAGAGCGCTCGCCTGATGGAGAGCTGAGGGTGAGGATGGGCCCTCGTGAATGGTCGACCAGATGGCAAGGCCGCCCTGGCCGGGACCGAACGGATCACCTTGCTCGACGGTCGTCTCAGCCGTGGTCAGATAGCGATAGCGGATATGATAATCGGGGTTGCGTCTGCGATGTTCCCAAAAGTGCGCGATCGCATCGCGGACCGAGGGCGTTCGCAGCGTAATTGGGCCGGATGCTGCTGTGTCCTTGACCTGCTCGACGACGGCTTCGCCGTCGGTGATCAAGTCGAGATCCTCCGCCCCCTCGAGGATCAGCTCGTCGCGGTCATCGAGATCGATCCAGACCAGTACGCTGCGCAATATCTGATAGACATAGCCCCGGAGCGCGTCCTTCGCCTGTCGCTTGGGATCTATTTCTAGGCCGCTCACAGGCGCCTTGCGGCCTCGGCCTGCGGCATCAGGAAGGCGGCAAGGCTAGCAATGACATCGGACAGCGGACCGGCGTCGAGCGAGATGTCGCGAGTGAACGCGGTCCACTGGTCGACCTTCTCGCGATCATTGGCAAAATCTTGCGTGAGGGCATCGGGCAGTTCGACGGGAATGGCGGTCTTGCGGCGAGCGAAGGTCGCCGCGATCGCCTGAGCAAGGCGGCCATCTTCGAAGCTGAAACTTTGCGCCATCAGCCAGATATCGAAGAAGTCCTTCATTCGGGTGTTTGCGCGGCCGAGATCCACCATCGCCTGGAATTTCTCGGCGATGACGGTCTCCTTGGCATAGGCCCGCAGGCGCGGCGCCGGTTGATCGAGCATGACGGGATAGTCGATCTCCTCGGCCCCCGGCTCGATCGCGTCGCCAAAGCCGATATCGATCACGACCGCGACGAGGGCGCCGTCGATGCTGGCCTTCGTGCGCAGACGCACGCCGCCATAAGCGAGATGATCGCGGATACGCTCGACCTTGAGGGCGTCCCGATCGAAATGCACGCCGTCATCGGCCTCGACCGCGAGGATGTCGCGGAAGGTCTCAAGCATGGCCTCACTGTCGTCATCGCCAAATCCGAGCAGATCGATGTCGCGGGTCGGGCGCATCGGCAGGTCGAACCAGGAGGTGAGCAGCATCGCACCCTTGAGGATGAACCGACCGGCGTGGGCAGACACGCTCAGTCGGTAGAGCAGGCGCTCGAGGGCGTATCGCGTCAGCACGAGCTGGAACTGCTGACCGCTCTCCTTGGCCTGCGCGAGCAGGCGAGCGCGCACCGATGCGCCGATATTGCGCGGGGGCTTAGCCATCGATTGTATATGCCTCGAGATAAGGGCGCATGGTCGTCCATGTTCCGAATTCGCGAGCGCGCTCCGCGATTTCGCCAGGGCTGGTCCGACGTGTCCGAAGGGCATCGCGGAGCGCCTCGACGGCGACGCTCAGGCCGACGGATTTGCGGAAGCGGAAGCAGTCGACGAGCGTGCGCGGAATGTTGAAAATGCGCACCGGAACGCCTTCGATCACATGTGTTTCGATATCGCGGTTCAGCAGCGGCTCCTTCAGTCGCACGACGTGAAGCCGGGGTCCGTGCTCACCGGGCTGCCAATCCTTGGCGCCGATCGCCAGCCAGATGCGGCGCGGAATCTGATCGGTGAGTTCGTGAAAGGCGAGGGCCGACACGAGGCAGACGACCCCCTTGCTGACCCTTTTCGCCGCCTCGGCGAGATCGTGGTTGATATCGGTGGGGGCATCGGTGCGCTGGTAGAGGCCGCGCGAGAGTTTTTGGATGCTGCCGTCCTTTTGCATCCGGCTGATCGTGGTTGCGGCGACGCCCTCGGCTACGAGTTCGGAGGTGCGCATCATGCCATGACGATCCAGCAGCGCGAGCGCACGCTCGCTCTGGGTTCCGGATTCCGTCTTGTTATCTTTCCTCGGAGCCTGTTCCATGATGTCCGAGGTTTTATAACATCCCGCCTCACAAGGCGAGTCAGATATGGCGGGCTGCCTGTGGAGCACGATACCGCAATTAGCGGTCGTTCGCAGCCACGAAGGCCGGTGCTGCCACGGTGACGGAGCCGCCCCCAAGCGCCGCCGCGACGCGACGGGCGACCCGCTCCGACGCCTTCCGCATCGGATCGAGCTGCACATGCGCATAAATTGCAGTCGATCGAACATTGGCATGGCCCAGCAAGGAGCCCGTCATGACGAGATTCTCGCCATGGGAGACCGCGAGTGACCCGATCGTATGACGAAGCGTGTGGGGTGTGATGTCGTGCAGGCCCGAAACATTCTTCACCAGCGGCCAGACCTTCGATGTGCCCTGGTAGAAGCCGTCGCCCTCCTCCGCCGGAAAGACATAGACGCTGTCTTCTGATCGATTCACCTTCGCCAGCAACAGCCGCGCGCTCCACGGTAGGGGGCGGACCGACTTGCCCGTCTTGCTATCCTCGAACCGGAAGACGCCATTCTCCATGTCGAGCTCGGACCATTTGAGGCCAGCGATCTCATTGCGACGGCAACCTGTCAGTGCCCACAATTTGCAAATGATGATCGCCATCGTGTTGGCGCCGTCTCGCTCGAGTTGGTCGAAAGCTGCGCCCAGCCTTTTGAGTTCTGCAGGGGTCAGAAACCACGTCCTCTCATTGTCCGTTTTGCGGACCCTCGCCCGCATCACCGGATTGCTCTCAAGAAGGCCCTGATGAATCGCAAAGCTGAAGACAGCGGATAGGTCACGCACGACTTTTCGCGCGGCGCCGTCACCACCGCGCACCTTCACCCGGGTCCGAGGCGCGATCTTCTTGTCCGACCGCGTTTTACCGGCCGCGACATCCCGCACGAACTTCTCAATATCTGTGTGTCCGACCACGGTGATGCGCTTCGACCCAAGCAAGGGGACGACATGATGTCGAAGGCGGCTGACCGTATATTTCTTGGTCAGCGGCTTCATCGGCTCGCCGATGCGCTTACCGCGCTGGATGAAGCAGCCCTCCCTTTCATAGAGATCGACCAGCGCGGTAATGTCCATCTCCTTGCGCTTCGCGCTGAGATCGCCTGCGGGATCCTCACCATTCGCGACCGCGCCGAGAATCTTCTTTGCCTTCAATCGCGCCTCGTCGACGGTCATAGGACCATGCCGGCCAATGATCATGAAGCGCCGCGGCGCATTGCGACCGCCTCCATCGGCCCGATACCAGACGACATAGGTCTTCGTGCCGCTCGCTTCGACGCGAAGCCCGAAGCCGACGAGTTTCGCGTCACGAATATGATAACGCGCACCTGTCTTAGTTGCCTGATCAACGACCGTTTTGGTAAGAACGATGTCGGACGAAGTGCTCATGATCGGACCTGCGATTTGGTTGCCACATGGTTGCCACCGGCGTGGCAACCATAGCGAATTCGGTCGCAGACTATCGTAAAGCCGAGAGAAAATAAATGTTTCGATGTAGTAGATTAGCGTAGTTCAGCGGGCTCCAGAGTAGCCAAAAAGTAATCTTGCCAAGGTTGGGGTCGAGGGTTCGAATCCCTTCGCCCGCTCCAGCGCGATCATCTAGGATGATCTGCGCCTTGCCTTCGATATACAATATTGGAATCTTGCGGATCTACGCCGGGGCTAGGGTTTGTTCCACTGACGTGGAATCGCGGTGCCCGGCCCCGGCCCCCCCCCAACCACCCAGCCACCCATTAATTAAGGGGGGTGGGGGGGGGTGGGGGGCGGCCCCCCCCCCCGGCCCTCCCGCCCCATTTACTTGGGGGATCGGGGGGGGGGGGGGGGGGCGGGCACCGCGATTCCACGTCAGTGGAACAAAACTTAATCCACAAACATCAGCGCCGGGGTCTCGATCAGCCGCTTGAGCGCCTGGACGAAACTTGCCGCGTCCCAGCCGTCGACGACCCTGTGGTCACAGCTGATCGACAGGTTCATCAGCTTGGCGGCGACGACCTGCCCATCGCGGAACACCGGCCGCTCG
>CAMTVW010000031.1:0-22577 GCA_947085315.1 uncultured Sphingomonas sp.
GATAAAAGGCCTTCCGCGCAAGATGCAGCATCACCGCCGAATCCTTGCCCACCGAATAGAGCATCACCGGACGCTCACACTCCGCCACAACCTCCCGCAGGATGTGAATGCTCTCGGCCTCAAGCCGCTCAAGATGGGTCATCTGCTTTGCCATGACGTGGCACTATCCGAGCACCGCCCGCTGCGCCCCAAATTAAATGTTGGAAAGTGCTAAGCAAATGTGCGGGCCGTCCACATCACATGGCGCAAAGCCTGAAATCTCTCCCAAATCTATTGTGTGCGACGATTGGAGGCTATAGCCCGTCAAGCAAC
Source organism: uncultured Sphingomonas sp. (assembly GCA_947085315.1). Taxonomy (GTDB): domain Bacteria; phylum Pseudomonadota; class Alphaproteobacteria; order Sphingomonadales; family Sphingomonadaceae; genus Rhizorhabdus. Next base: position 313 of record CAMTVW010000031.1, read on the forward strand.
GCGGTGCTGGAATAATTGCCTGGTTCCAGTTGCGACACGCCCGGAGGCGAGCCGATGAACCGACGGACGATCGCTGCGATGCTGCCGATGATGGCGCTGGCGGGGTGCGAGATGGACGTGACCGTCACCGGCATGCTCGGCGCGGACGAACCCCTCACCGGCTCGATGACCCAATATGCCGATGGCGGGACGATCGAGCTGTTCGGGGGCCCGCGCACCCACTGCGTCGGCAATTTCACATATGGCCGGGGGAAGGACCGCTTCGATGGCGGCGGCACGCTGGTGTGCGACGACCGGCGGATGGGCCCCTTCACCTTCCGGCTCGACGGGATGAAGCATGGCCGCGGTACCGGCAGCCTGAGCGGCGTTCCTTACCGCTTCAGCTTCTGACCCCAAAGCAAAGGCCGCCAGTGAAGACATGGTCGCTTCGACTGACGGCCTTGCTGGAGGCCATGATGGAGGCCGGGCGCAGAGCTTGTTCCACTGACGTGGAGTGCGGTTCCGGCCCGCTCCCCCGCCCAACCACCCGTTATTCACGCTGGATCGGGTGGTTGGGCGGGGGAGCGGGCCGGAACCGCCGTTTCAGCTTCGCTGAAACAGACACTCAGCGGGCGGCGAGTTGCAGCCCGTGGCCGCCCTGGTTCATCGCGAGCTTCGCCCTGGCCGTGCCGATCGCTTCGCGGCGGCAGTTGGCGACCTTGATGCTGCTGCCGACATCGGACTGACCGCAAGCCTGGACGGCGGCGCGGCGGATGCGGGCGTCGAGCGTCGCGGCACCGCTGTCACTGGCGATGTTCAGATCGCCATAAGCGACCGGAACGCTGACCGGCTCGGCCCGCAGCGGGGTCGCGGCGGCGACGGTGACGAAGGTGGCGACGATAGCGAAAGTGCCGGCGACGGTGTTCTTGATGGTCTGCATTTTAATGTCCCTTTCGATGTGCGTTGTGGATGCACACACATCAGCAGGAACCGTGCCAAATGGATTTGGCCTGAAAATTCTGTGTTTTTTCTACTATCGCGCTTCGTTGAAGCGCCAATATATATTTCGTTTCGCCATAAGTCGGTAATTTTTCCTAACTCTGGCGGGATGAACCCTGCATCTTGAACATCCAGTGCGGATATTCCTCGGCGAGCACGCCGATCGCATCGAGCGTCGCGATGTCATCCCCGCTCAGCATCACGCTGGTCGACGCGATATTGTCTGCCAGCTGGTCGAGCCGCTTCGCACCGATGATCACGCTCGTCACCACCGGCCGGTGGAGCAGCCAGGCCAGAGCGATCTGCGCGATCGACACGCCCCTGGCCTCCGCGATCGGCCGCATCGCGTCGATCAGCGCATCGGCGCGACCGCGATCGACCGGCGGGAAATCGAACGCGGTACGGCGCCCTTCGTCGCCCTGCTTGTCCTCATGTCGATATTTGCCCGACAACAGCCCGCCGGCCAGCGGGCTCCACACCATCAACCCGACCCCCTCGGATTCCATCATCGGTACGAGTTCGCGTTCGAGATCGCGGCCGGCGACCGTATAATAAGCCTGCAGCGAGACGAAGCGCGCCAGACCGCGCCGCTCGGAGATGCCGAGCGCCTTGGCGATTTGCCACGCCGCCCAGTTGGACACGCCGATGTAACGGACATGGCCGTGGCGGACGAGGGTGTCGAGCGCCTCCAGCGTCTCCTCGATCGGGGTCGCGGGATCGACGCCGTGAACCTGATAGAGATCGATATGGTCGAGCTGCAGCCGTTTGAGGCTGGCCTTGACCGCCTCCATGATATGATAGCGCGAAAGGCCGCGCTGATTGGGACCCGGACCCATTGGTGCAAGCACCTTGGTCGCGACCACCACCTCGTCACGCGCGAGGCCGAGATTGCGGATCGCCTGGCCGGTCATCTCCTCCGAGCGCCCGGCGCCATAGACGTCGGCGGTGTCGATGAAGTTGATTCCCGCATCGAACGCCGCGCGAACCAGCCCGTCGACATCGCCCTGCTGGAGATTGCCTATCGCGGCCCATAAACCTTTATCGCCACCACCGAAGGTCATCGCCCCCAGGCAGAGTTCGGATACGAACAGGCCGGTCCGGCCAAGCCGCTTCATACGCATGGCATCTCTCCTCGGGGTTGGCGGGCGATCAGCGCCGCTTGAGCGCGGTGACCTCAATCTCGACCTTCATCTCGGGCTTGACCAGCCCGACGACCAGCGCGGTCGCGGCCGGCCGGATCTCGCCGAACGCCTCGCCCAGCACCGGGCCGACCTCGTCCCAATAAGCGGCGTCGGTGAAATAATAGGTCGCGCGCACGACATCGGCCATCGCAAAGCCCGCGCCTTCCAGGGCCGTACGGATCACCATGAGGGCGTTGCGCGCCTGATCGGCCGCGCTGTCGGGCATCACCCGCGTCGCAGGATCATAGCCGGTCGTCCCGGCGACGAAGGCCCAGTCGCCGTCCACCAGCGCGCGGCTGTAGCCGACCTGCTTTTCGAAGGGGGAACCCGAGGAAATCAAGGTGCGCGTCATCAGTCGTCTTCTCCATAAAGTATCGAAATCCGGCTTGCGGCGTCGCGCGCTGCGGCGCGTGCCTGATCAGCGGAGCCGCCGCGCGCCAGCGCCAGCGCGACGCCCATCCGCCGGTTGGGACGGGTCACCGGCTTGCTGAACAGGCGGACGTCGGTCTCGACGCCGGGCACGGGCGCCAGCGCTTCGGCAAGCCCTTCGAAATGGAAGGTCTCCGCATCGCGGTCGGCCAGGATCACCGCCGATGCCGCCGCGCCCAGCAGCGCGATATGCGGGATCGGCAGGCCGAGCACTGCCCGGGCATGAAGATCGAACTCGGTCAGGTTCTGCGAGATCAGGGTGACCATGCCGGTATCGTGCGGCCGGGGCGACAGCTCGGAAAAGATCACCTTCTCGCCCGCGACGAAGAACTCTACCCCGAACAACCCGTAACCGCCGAGATTGTCGACCACCTTGCGCGCCATGTCCTGCGCCGCGGCCAGCGCGCGCGGCGACATCGGCGTGGGCTGCCAGCTCTCCTGGTAATCGCCGCGCTCCTGGCGATGTCCGATCGGCTCGCAGAACAGCACGCCCTCACGGGTGCGGATGGTCAGCAGCGTGATCTCATAATCGAAGGCGATGAACGCCTCGACGATCACCCGCTTGCGGTCGCCGCGCATCCCGTCGACCGCATAGTCCCACGCGGCGTCGATCGCGCCCTCGGCGGTGACGATGCTCTGGCCTTTGCCCGATGACGACATCACCGGCTTGACCACACAGGGAATGCCCACGGCGCCGACCGCCGAGCGCATCTCGTCAAGGCTCTCGGCGTAGAGGAAGCGCGAGGTTACGAGCCCCAGTTCGTTCGCGGCGACGTCGCGAATGCGGTCGCGGTTCATCGTCAGCATCGTCGCCCGCGCCGACGGCACGACCGAAAAGCCGCGATCCTCATAGTCCTTCAGCACCTCGGTGCGGATCGCCTCGACCTCGGGAACGATATGATCGGGACGGTGCCGCTCGATCACTGCCGCCAGCGCGTCGGCATCGAGCATCGAGAACACCTCATATTCGTCGGCGACCTGCATCGCCGGGGCCCTGGCATAGCTGTCGCAGGCGATCACATGCGCGCCCAGCCGCTTCGCGGCGATCACGAACTCACGGCCGAGTTCGCCCGAACCGAGCAGCAGGATCTTCGCGGTGGGGGTCATCGGGGACGTCTCCTCTGCCCACAGCCGATAGACAGGAAAATCGCGCAGGTGAAGCCGCCAGCCTGTGCCGATCAAATCTCGCGAAGATTTGGAGCAAGGGGCAAGTTCGGCTATGTCACTGACAGGCAAGGGGAGTGAACCGGCCAGGTGTCGGTAGACAGTTTCATCTTTTCGGTCCTGCTGCTGATCAACGCGCTGATGGCGTTGGCGATGCTGCTGGCCGCGCGCACATTGGGCCAGCCGAAAATGGCCTGGCTGCTGGCGGGCGCGTTCGGCGGCAATGTGCTGATGTATATTTTCGACGCGATCTATGTGTTCTTCTATCGCGGCGACATCCGGATGAACCTGCTGGTCAGCGCACTGGCCATGATCCCGGTCCACTTCGCCGCCGCCGCCTACCGGATGCGATCGGGGCTGCCACTCCATCTCCGCCGAGTCGCTGTCAGCTATTCGTTCGCGATGCTCGTCATCCTCTGGTTCAGCATCGGCGATCCCAATCGCGGCCTGCGCAGCGCGGTTGTACCGATCTATGCGGCCGCGATCCTGCTGTACGGAACGACCGCCCTGCTCCGCCCGGGCCGGCGCCTGCGGCTGGGCGAACGCCCGATCATCATCACCTCCTTCGCGATGGCGGCAATCGAGATCGCGGGCGGGCTGGTACTCGCAGCGATGGGGAACGAGCCATCGCCGCAGCTCGAACATGCCTATACGCTGATCATCTTCCTCGGCCTGCCGGCGCTCACCGTCGCGGCCGGCCTATTCTCGCTCTATCTGCTCGCGGGCGACCTTGCCGAACGCCTGCGTGTCGCCGCCGATACCGACTCGCTGACCGGCGCCCCAAACCGCCGCGCGATCGAGGCGACCGGCGCGCGGCTGATCGCCGAAGCCCGCGCCGCCGGACGGCCGCTCACCATGGCGATATGCGACGTCGACCATTTCAAGGAGATCAACGATCTCTACGGTCACAGCCACGGCGACGATGTGCTGTGCCGGCTCACCGCGCTGTTCGGCAACCAGCTGGCCAGCTCTGAATATTACGGACGGTTCGGCGGTGAGGAGTTCATCTTGTTCTTCCCCGGCCGCGATGCCGAATCGGCGCGCCAGCATGTCGAGGAGCTGCGCGCGCAGGTCATGGCGATCCGGATCGGCGATCTGCCGCTGCGGCTGACCGCCAGCTTCGGGGTCGCAAGCCTGAGCGTCGCCGACCACATCCTCGCCGACATCATCAAGCGCGCCGACCGCGCGCTCTATGCCTCGAAGGAAGCCGGTCGCAACCGGACGACGGTCGATCGGCAGGCGCAGCCCGCTTTTTAGGGTCCAGCTAGCCCAGCTTCGCCCGATAGATATCGGGCTTGAACCCGACGAGCAGGTCGCCATCGACATCGAGCACCGGCCGCTTGATCATCGATGGCTGCGCCTCCATCAGCGCGACCGCCCTGGCCGCGTCGATATCGGAACGGTCGGCATCGGGCAGCTTGCGAAAGGTCGTCCCCGCGCGGTTGAGCAATACCTCCCAGCCGAGCTTGTCGACCCAGCCCTGCAGCGTCGCGCGGTCGATTCCCGACACCTTGTAATCGTGGAAATCATAGTCGCGCCTGTGATCGGCCAGCCAGTCGCGCGCCTTCTTGATCGTGTCGCAATTCTTTATGCCGTACATGGTGATCGCCACCGTCATGCCCTCCCGGTCTTACAGCACATATTTCGACAGGTCGGTGTTGCGCGCAACCTCGGCCAGCTGTCCGCTCACATAGGCGGCGTCGATGGTCAGCGTGCTGCCCTGGCGATCCTCGGCGTTGAAGCTGATCTCCTCAAGCAGCTTCTCCATCACCGTCGACAGGCGCCGCGCGCCGATATTCTCGATCTGGCCGTTCACTTCGGCGGCGATCTTCGCGATCGCGGCGATCCCGTCTTCGGTAAAGGTGATCGCGACACCCTCGGTACCGATCAGCGCGCGATATTGTTCGGTCAGGCTCGCCCGCGTGTCGGACAGGATGCGGACGAAATCCTCCTCGGTCAGCGCCTTCAGTTCGACCCGGATCGGCAGGCGGCCCTGAAGCTCGGGCAGCAGGTCCGACGGCTTGGCGACGTGAAACGCGCCACTCGCGATGAACAGGATATGGTCGGTCTTGAGCGGACCATATTTGGTGGCGACCGTGGTACCCTCGATCAGCGGCAGCAGGTCGCGCTGGACGCCCTCGCGGCTCACCGATCCGCCCCGCACGTCGGAGACCGCGATCTTGTCGATCTCGTCGAGAAAGACGATCCCGTTCTGCTCGGCATCCTGCAGCGCCACCCGGCTCACCTCATCCTGATCGAGCCGCTTGTCGGCCTCTTCGTCGACCAGCTTCGTCCACGCCGCGCGCACCGTCATCTTGCGCCGCTTGGTGCGGCCCTGGCCGAACGCCTTGCCCATCATATCGCCCAGGTTGATCATGCCGACCTGACCGCCCATGCCGGGGATCTCCATCGGCATGCCGCCCGCATCCTCAACCTCGATCTCGATTTCCTTGTCGTCGAGCTGGTGGTCCTCGAACCGCTGGCGGAAGGAGAGCCGGGTCGCCTCGCTGGCGTCCTTGCCGACCAGCGCATCGAGCAGGCGGGCCATCGCGGCTTCCTCCGCCTTGTCCTTCACCGCGGCGCGGCGGCGCTCCTTTTCCAGCCGCACGGCTTCCTCGACCAGGTCGCGCGCGATCTGCTCGACGTCGCGACCGACATAGCCGACCTCGGTGAACTTGGTCGCCTCGACCTTGACGAAGGGCGCGTCGGCGAGCTTCGCCAGCCGGCGGCTGATCTCGGTCTTGCCGCAGCCGGTGGGGCCGATCATCAGTATGTTCTTCGGCGTCACCTCGTCGCGGAGGTTTTCGGGCAGCCGCTGCCGACGCCAGCGGTTGCGCATCGCCACCGCGACGGCACGCTTGGCCGCAGCCTGGCCGACGATATGCGCGTCGAGCGCGGCCACAATCGCCTTGGGGGTCAGATCATCGTTCATTCGGAGGTCTCCACCCTCCCGCTCGCGGGAGGGATCGGGGGTGGGTTGGCATGCGCGAAGACGAAATTGGTCAGCTCGCGCTGTCCATCGCCTCGATCGTAAGACTGTCATTGGTGTAGACGCAGAGCTCGGCCGCGATCGCCATCGCCTTGCGGCAGATCGTCTCGGCATCGGCTTCATAATCGACCAGCGCGCGCGCCGCCGAGAGCGCGAAATTGCCGCCCGATCCGATCGCCGCGACCCCGCCCACCGGCTCCAGCACATCGCCATTGCCGGTCAAAATCAGGGTCACATCCTTGTCGGCGACAATCATCATCGCCTCGAGGTTGCGGAGATACTTATCGGTCCGCCAGTCCTTGGCGAGTTCGACCGCGGCGCGCAGCAATTGCCCGCCATGCTGTTCAAGCTTGCGCTCGAGTCGGTCGAACAGCGTGAAGGCGTCGGCGGTCGCGCCGGCGAAGCCGCCGATCACCGATCCGTCACCCAGCTTGCGCACCTTGCGGGCGTTGGGCTTCATCACCGTGTTGCCCATCGAGACCTGGCCGTCGCCGATGACGACCACCTTGCCGCCCTTGCGCACCGACAGGATCGTGGTGCCATGCCATTTTGGAAGTTCGCTCATATCCGTCCTGAAAATGCTTTGCGGAGGCGGATATGGGGTGCCGTTCACGGCAGCGCAATCGCGATCAGTTTCGGCCCGCGAACATGAAGGCGGCGGCACCGACGATGCAGACGAAGGCGCCCGCATGGCGCCAGCCGAGCGGCTCGCCCAGCACCGCCACCGCGAAGATCGCGAAGACCAGCAGGGTGACGATCTCCTGCGTGATCTTGAGTTGCCCGGCGGTCCAGCCCTGCAGATAACCGATCCGGTTGGCGGGCACCGCGAAGCAATATTCTACCAGCGCGATCCCCCATGAGGCGAGGATCACGACCCACAGCCGCGCATCGGTGAACTTCAGATGCCCGTACCAGGCGAGCGTCATGAAGATGTTCGAGCAGATCAGCAGGATGAGCGGGGTCAGCGTCACCGCCGTCCCCTAACGCAGAGCCACCCGATCGGGAAGGTCAGGCGATCTGCAGCCGCAGCACGCGGGTTTCGCGGCGGCGCATCGCAAAGCCGACCATGCCGAAACCGCCGAGCATCATCAGCCAGGTACCCGGTTCGGGGGCAACGATCGGCTGCGACGGATTGGCCCCCGCCCCCGGCGTCATCGAAACGAGATGGCCAAGGCCCGCACCCCAATCCTGCCCGTTAATGGTCGGATTGACCGAGACGAATTTCATCGCGAAATGATCGAAGGTCAGGCTTTCCATCGTCTGCGCGAAGGTCAGCGCGAAGGTGCCGGTGCCGGTCTGTCCCTTGGTAAGACCGCCCGATCCATGCGCGGTGCATCCGTCGCTGCCCGCCGCGAAGCAGACGTCCATCGTTCCTACGCCCTCGATGAAGCTGGCGTTCTCATATTCCCAGGTGAAGGGGCTGCTGGACGCAAGGGCGGTGGGATCGCCCGTGGTATCGAAGCCGAACGACCGGATCCGCGACGCGTAGTTCGAATCGTTCATCAGCGAATAGTTGAAATTATAGGTCAGCCCGTTGTTGGTCACCCCGGTATAGGTGAAGTTGCCGAGCGCGCTGAGCTGGGTGGTCTCGCTGCCATTCGCCTTGCCGGTGTAATCGACCACGAAGTTGAGGCCGACATCATCCTTGTCGATCACGACAAAATCGTCGAAATCGATGACGGCCGCTGCCGGCGCCGCGGAAAAAACGGCAATGACTGCTGCGGCAATCGCCGCCTTCATTGAACGCAACATACAAAACCCCCTCGACAGCGAGTTCCTACGACTCACAAGCCACAACGACTTATAGCACGAAGTTTAAGGAAATTGCACGCGCGCGACATTCCGTAGCGACAGGTTGCAATTGTTTACGGCTGCTCTTGCTGCCGGATCACGCCAACTGTGCGCGCGCCGCCATGAAGGGGGAGCGGCGGCGCATCGCGAACCCGACCATGCCGAAGCCGCCCAGCATCATCAGCCAGGTACCCGGTTCCGGGGCAACGATCGGGTTCCCGCCGCCACCGCCGCTATTTGCAACCGCGCCGATGCCGATGCCTGAGGAACTGCCGTTGATGCTCGGGTTGATCGACTGGAATCGGGTGACGAAGTCGTCGAGGGTGACCTGGTTCATCACCTGCGAGAAGGTCAGCGCAAAGGTGCCGACGCCGGTCTGGTTCTGGGTCAACCCGCCCGAACCGCCCGTGCAATTGCCGTTGCTGTCCGCTTCGAAGCACACATCAACCGTGCCGAAACCTTCAGGAAAATTATTGTTGAAATTGGTGCTGGCGAAAAAGCCGGTCGATGAAGCGCCGGTAGCGTCGGGATCGACATCGAAACCGAACGACGTGAGGCGCGACGAGACGCTCGAGTCGTTCGTCATCGAGTAGCTGAAATTATATGTCTTTCCAGCATTGGTGACCCCGTTGAAGGTGAAATTGGCGAGGCCGCCTATCTGGCTTGTGCTGGATCCACCGACCTGTCCGGTATAGTCGATCGTGAAATTATAGCCCAGATTAGCCGAATTCACGAGCACCGCAGCCGAAACCGGCGCAACGATGCCGGCGACCAACATTGTGGCTGCAAGAGCCAATTTTACCCTAAGCCCCATCACGCATACTCCAACATTGTATCGATCCCACCTTCGATAACCGCCTGCATCTAACACAAGCGCGTAACGAATTCCACTTTCCGCTCGGCCTATCTCATGTGTCGGGCAATTGTTTACGATCGACTGATGCGTGGCCGAATGGTCGCAACCAATGAATTCGCCGGCGATCTGCGAATCCTGTGAACATCCCTCCGCCTGCCGCGTTTATGCACCGCGATGGAGGGACCGTCGCTGACAGGGCGATCGAACATGACCAGGGGCGGAACGCTGATCGGTGCGGCACTGATCACCATGATCGCGGCAATGCCCGGCCGGGCAGCCGAGACGCGCGGACTGGGTGCCGTGATCGCCGAGATCGACCAGCGCTTCGTCTGTCCCGAATTCCTGCCCGACGCCGAAGCGCGGCGTAGCGAGCTTCTGATATTTTCTCGCGCGCTGGGGTCGGTCGGCCCCAGGCGAATAACCTATCGGCAGGCCAGCTACATCCGCGCGAAGCTTCTAAAACGGCATAATTGCTCGAATGGCGTGGCCAGCGTGGCGCCGTCGGCCAGAAGCGCGCCGACGCCGCCCGCCGCGATGGCATCGGCGGCACGGTAGCCATTTGCGGCGAAAGTCTAATCTCGTCCGATGTTTCGCTGCCGCAGCATTAATCACCCTTAAGAGGGTGATGGGCCAACAACATGACGGCCAATCGACTGGCGCGGTAAATGTTGCATAGCGTTCCCCCGGTTGGGGATTATGAGTGATCCGGCGATCTGCGGGTTGCCACCGTTCGCAGGAAAAGGCGGTATTCCCGATTACTATCCGCGTTCGACGCGCGTTGCCTCGCGCTCGTACATCTGTGCCAGCTTCTGGTGAATCCGGCGGGCCTCAATGGTATGGGCGGCGGCAGCCGCCTGCCGCTCGCGTTCACTGCAGCGGTTGAGGAACCGCATCCTGGAGTCAAACACCTCAATCATAAGCTTCCCCATACTGATACCGGTATTCGAAGCTCTCCTGAATGTTTCTTGTAAGGAAAAGATGTTTACAACACATTCATGAAAAATCAAGCGCGACAAAGATTTGTTTCCGTAGTGGCAGGATGACGGCGATCAGGGATGGTGCCGCGATCGCAGCATCACGGCGAATCGGTGCGGAGCTCACCCGACAGGCAGATTGCGCTTCAGAAAGGCGATCACGCCCGCGCTGAACGGATCGTTCCGGTCACCGGCCACCATATGGCCCGCACCCGCTACGTCGAAAATCTCGGTTTGCGGCACCAGCCGCAGCATCTCCGCCACCCCGGCGTCATCGACGATGTCGCTCTTTGCACCTCGCACCAGCAAGGTCGGCACCGTCACGTTACCCGCGACCTCGGCCAGCGCGTCGAAAAATTCGGGGGGTTCGGCGCGTTCCGACATGTCGAGCATGCGCGGATCCCAATGCCAGTAATAGCGGCCATCGGCCTTCAGCCTCAGGTTCTTGTTGAGACCGCTAATATCCCTGGGCCTCGGCCGTTCGGGATAGAAGGCGGCCACCGCATCGGCGGCGGCCTCGACCGATGCGAATCCGCCGGCGTTCGAATTCATGAAGCCGATGATCCGTTTCGAACCCTCCCGATTGGGGCGCAGGACGATATCGACCATCACCAGCGCATCGGCGATGGGGACCTTGCTGCGGCCGATCGCGTAAAAGGCGGTTATCCCTCCCATCGATGCTCCGACCAGCGCGACAGGCCTGCGCACCGTCGCCAGCACCGCCATCAGATCGTCGGCGCGGGACGAGGGACGATAATCGCCATCAGGCGCCCAGTCGCTTTCGCCATGCCCGCGCGCGTCGAGGTTGATCACCTGATAGCCGTGGCCGACAAGCTGCTTCATCGTTCCCGCCCAGCTGTGCCGGGTCTGCCCGCCGCCGTGCATCAGGATGACGGTCGGGGCGTCGGCCGGCCCTCCGACATCGGCCACCAGGGTAAGGCCAGCCGCATTGGTGTAGCGCTGCACGCGAAAGGACATCATCCACCGCGCCTTCCACGCCGGGCCGGAGAAATCAACCGCCATCCGGCTTCGGTCAGCGCAGCCGCCGCGCAGGCGACCCGTTCGTCTCCCGATCCGGCAGGCAACCGCTCACCAATAGGGCAGCGGCCCGTAAGGCCCGTAATATTCGAAGATCCGTTCGCCATGATATTGGTGGCTGGCGCCGCCGAGCGCGACCAGCTCGTCGGGTGCGTAGCGGGGCGCGCCCTCCAGCTCGGTCCGGTCGAGCGGAACGACGTATCCGCCGCGATCAGGGTCATAATCGAGCATCGACCAGGGAATGGGGTGGACCTTTTCGCCAATGCCGAGGAAACCCCCGAACGACATGATCGCATAGATCACCCGGCCGCTTTGCTTTTCGATCGAGAGATCATCGACATGGCCGATCCGCTCCCCGCTCCTGCTATAGACAGGCGTGCCGGTGACGCGGCTCGCCAGGATCAAGGGATGGTCGGTCGCATGCGCACTGTCCGAAAGTTCGTGCATCATCCGTCTCCTGCTGACCCCGCGGGCCGCGATGATCATCCGGCGGGGCGGATACCGTCTATAACATGGGTCGCATCGCGATTGTTCCTGCAATGCGGAAGGGCCGCGCCCCGCACCGCTGCGTCCAGAGCGATCCGTTGGCCTGGATCATGCCCTGACGCGCTTCTCCAGTTTTTCCGATGCCGCCATTGACGCATCTGCACAAAAATCACACACCGTTCTACAATGTGTGAAGGAGTCGGCGACACAGAGCGCCGGTCGCCGCGATCGGGTCGGGGGAGAGGTCCAATTTTCGGGACGGTTGGTCGGACTCCGACCCCTTTTCAGATCGATGTCACCGCGCTTCCGGGCCGGCCGGCCTCCGAGCATGTCGAGGAGGAGCATGAGGGTCTGTGCTATGCACGCAGGCTCCTGATCGACCTCGGCCAAAGCGATGCCGCCGATCGGCTGACGCAGACGGGCGATCACCCTGCCCTGGCCTGGCGTCGCGCGGGCCTGGCGGCCGTTACGGGCCGTCCCGGCGGCGCGCCGCTCACCGCCCCGCTGGCACTTGCCGCCCATGCCGATGGCGCACTGGCGGCGCTGACCATACTTGCCCCCACCGGCGCGCTCGATGGGTTGCGGGGCTCGACCATGCTCGGCGAACGCGCCCGCCGCTTGAACCTGCGACCCAATGGCGCGGCTTCGCCCGGAGGCGGCTGCCGATTGCTGCCCACGCTCGATGGCCGGCTGGCGGTGTCCATGGTGCGCACCTGCGACTGGGAGACGATCCCGGCATGGCTGGGCCCGGAGACCGGGACCGACTGGGCAAGCATCGGCCGGCGACTGCGGCACAGCACGACCGCCGATGCGCTGGAGCAAGCGCGGACATTGGGGCTGGCGGTCGGCGATGCGGCAGCATCCGCCGGCGATCCGGCCGGCTGGTTCGAAACCATCATATGCGGCGATGCGAGGCGAGCGGAGCGCCGGGACAGGCCGCTTGTCGTCGACCTCTCCTCGCTATGGGCCGGCCCGCTGTGCGGCGATCTGCTGGGCCGATTGGGGGCGATGGTCATCAAGGTCGAAAGCCGAAGCCGCCCCGATGGCGCACGATCGGGCGACATAGGTTTCCATGATCGGCTGAACGGTGGAAAAGCGAGCGTCAGCCTCGATTTCGCGCAGGCGGCGGACATTGCGCGGCTCATGGCATTGATCGAGCGGGCGGATATCGTGATCGAAAGTGCGCGTCCCCGCGCGCTCCGCCAACTGGGCATCGATGCCGAAACGCTTGTCCGCCGGACTCCCGGCCTCAGCTGGATAGCGATCTCCGCGCACGGGCGAAGGCCGCCCAATGATCAATGGATCGGCTTTGGCGATGACGCTGCAGCAGCAGCCGGGCTATCGCGGCTAATGCACGAAACCTATGGCGCGTGGCTGTTCTGCGGAGACGCGATCGCCGATCCGCTGACAGGCATGCACGCGGCCTTGCTGGCCTGGTCATCATGGCTCGATGGCCGGGGGGGCCTGCACGCGATAGCGCTGCGCGAGGTCGTGGCGCACATGATAGCGGCCGACCACGCGATCGGCGCGCCGGAACGTCGTGCGCGTGCGCAGCGCTGGACGGCCATGGCGCGCGAAGACCGCGCGCCGCTGTACGATCTTCCCTCCAGCCGGGCGCCCGCCGAGCGGCTTGGCCAGAGCACGGCCGCCATATTGTCCGGGAATCTGCCATGCTGATCAGGCATGCCGATCTGGCGATCGGCCGCCGCGACCTGCGCATTGCGGGAGGGAGGGTTGCACAGATCGCCCCTCACCTGCCCCCCCGCCCCGACGAGCAGGTCATCGATGCGCTGGGCAACGCCGTCATCCCCGGCTTGCACGACCACCATATCCATCTTTACTCGCTCGCGGCGGCGATGGAGTCGCTCGATTGCGGTCCCCCCCTCGATGCCGGAAGACTGGCCGCCGCGCTTCGCGGTGCCGCTGCAAATGCGGTAGGCTGGATTCGGGGCGTCGGCTATCATGAGTCCGTCGCCGGGGATATCGATCGCGACTGGCTGGACGCGCATGTTCCCGACGCGCCGGTGCGCATCCAGCATCGCAGCGGCCGGCTGTGGATGTTCAACTCCTGCGCGCTCGATCTGCTGACGCGCGGCGGCGGCGCGACGCATCCGATCGAGACCGTCGATGGCCGAATGACCGGCCGGCTGTTCGACGGCGACGCCTGGCTTCGCGCGCGCCGGGCCAGCCAGCGCCCCGACCTGCGCACGGTGAGCGCATTGCTGGCGCGCTACGGCATCGTCGGGGTCACCGACGCCGGGCATGGCAACGGGCATGGCGACTTCATCGCGATGCAGGAGGCGCAGCGGTGCGGCGCCCTCACGCAGGCCGTCCACATGCTCGGCAATCATGAACTCGACGCCGTGGACGGCGGCAGATCGCTGCGGGCCGGCTGCTTCAAGATCCATCTCCACGATCATGACCTTCCGTCCCCCGAGATGCTTCGCGCGACCGTCGAACGCGCGCATGATGCGGGGCGCGGCGTGGCCGTCCACTGCGTCACGAACGCCGATCTGATCGTCGCGCTGAGCGCGATCGAAGCGGCCGGACCGAACGGGCTGGACCGCATAGAGCATGCCGCCATGGTGCCGCCCGACGTGGTCGACTGGATCGCCGCGCTCGGCCTGGCCGTGGTAACGCAGCCGCACTTCATCGCGGAACGCGGCGACAGCTATCGTCAGACCATTGCCGATCAGCAATGGCCGTGGATGTACCGCGTGAACACGCTGCTGAAGGCGGGAATCGCCGTCGCCGGAGGCAGCGACGCGGCCTATGGGCGGCCCGATCCATGGGCCTCGATGCACGCGGCCGTCCACCGGAAGACCAGCAGCGGCGCCGTAATCGGCGAAGGCGAGCGCATCGACCCCGACACCGCGCTGGCGCTGTTCACCAGCCCGGCGGAATCGCCGGGCCGCGCGCACCATAGGCTGGCGGCAGGTGACATCGCAGACCTCTGCCTGCTCGATCGGCCGCGCTCGTCCGCCATGGCGGGTCTCGGGGAGGTCCGCGTGCTGATGACGCTGCGATCGGGATCACCGATCTGGCTGGACGATCGCGTGGCGCCGATGCCCGGCCGCTCGACCGCCGAACCACTGTTTTCCAAACATATGCAGATTGAGGAAGGATTTCGATGAGCGAACTGATGGGAGGCGCGCTGCTCGCCGAAACGCTCCACAAGCTAGGTGTCAGGGACGTTTTCACGCTGCACGGCGGTCACCTCGATCCGTTTCTGGTCGCCTGTCCCGGGGTTGGCCTGCGGCTGATCGACGTGCGCCACGAAGCTTCGGCCGGCCACGCCGCCGAGGGATATGCGCTTTCCAGACCCGGCGAAATCGGCGTCTGCGTCGTCACCGCCGGACCGGGCTTCACCAACGTCCTGACCGCCATGGCCAGCGCCTATTCCAACGGCGTCCCCACGCTGTTCATCGCTGGTGGTCCGCCAATCGCGGAAGAAGCGACCAACGAACTGCAGGGCGGAATCAATCAGGTCGCACTCGCTTCACCCATCTCTAAATGGGCGCATCGCATCTCGCTGATCGAACGCCTGCCCGATCAGGTCGAAAAGGCGGTGCGGATCGCCCAATCGGGTCGCCCGGGCCCGGTATTCCTGGAAGTGCCCATCAACGTCATGTTCGGAAGGGGTTCGAAGATCTTCTTCCCGGTCGAAGCCGGTCGGCCCGCACCCGCCAAACCGGCGGCGGCGCGCGAGGCCGCGGACCGGCTGCTCGACGCGCTGGCGGCGGCCGAACGGCCGATCCTCATCGCCGGGACGGGGGCAGTGCTGTCGGGCGCGGCAGGCGCGATCCGGCGCTTTTCCGAAACGACCGGCATCCCGGTGGTGACCAACAGCAAGGCGCATGGCATCATGCCGACCGATCACGGTCATTATTTCGGGCCTGCCAGCACATTGGCCGGGCTCGCTGCAGGCGGTCAGCAAGGCGCCGATGTCGTGCTGCTGGCCGGCGCCCGGGCGGGCCTGCTGCTTGGTGGACGTTCCGGAGCGATAATTCCCCGCGCGGCGAAGCTGCTGCAGATCGACATCGATGGCTCCGAAATCGGCCGGATGGGCAGCGTCGACATCGGGATCGTCGCCGATTGCAACGCGGCATTCGTGCTGCTTGCCGAGCTGGCGGCGGACCGGAGCTGGCGCCGTAACGATGGCTGGCACGAGGCGCTGGGCGCCAGCCGGAATATTGCCCGGCGAATGGACGTACCGGCGCAGGGCGGCAATGGCCGGATCCACCCGTTTCACGCGGCCAAAGCGCTGTTCGACGCGCTCGATCCCGACGCGATCGTCGCGGTCGACGGCGGCGAAGTGACCGCCTGGTGCGAGCCGCTAAATCGTTCGATCCATCCGGGCCAATATCTGACCGCCGGCTATCTGGGCACGCTGGGCTTCGGCCAGGGCTTCGCGATGGCGGCGGCGGTGGCGCATCCCGGACGATCTGTCGTCCTGATATCCGGCGACGGCGCGCTGGGATTCAACCTTCAGGAGTTCGACACGATGGCACGGCACAAGCTGCCGGTGATCACCGTGGTCATGAACAATGCCTGCTGGGCAATGTCGAAAAACGCGCAGGACCTTGTGTTCGGCGAGGCGCGGCGATCGGCGGTGATGCTCGAGGACACCGCCTATGAGCAGGTGGCGATGGCGCTGGGCTGCCATGGCGAGCGCGTCACCGACGTGAACGAGATAGCCCCGGCGCTGGCGCGCGCGCGCGCGTCGGGCAAACCGGCCTGCATCAACATCGCGACCGATCCCGACATCATGCATCCGATCACCTTCGGCATGGCCGGAACCGATCCGAAGAAGGGCAAGATCAGCATGCCCTATTATCAGAACGAATAGGGTCTGTTTCAGCGAAGCTGAAACGGCGATGCCGGCCCGCTCCCCCGCCCAACCGCCCGATATTCATGCTGGATCGGGCGGTTGGGCGGGGGAGCGGGCCGGCACCGCGATTCCGCGTCAGTGGAACAAACTCTAGGGCGAGGCCCCGGCCGCGATCATCGCGGCCGGGGCTTCAGCAGTTGCGGCGAGGCAAGGTTTCGCCCGGTCATCGTGGCCGATCGCCGTTGGACAAAAAAATGGGCCGGATGCCAAGGCATCCGGCCCTTTCCCATAGGAGGATGGGTACGGTTTAGAAGGTGTAACCCGCCGACACGCCCCAGGTCCGGGGCTTGCTGTAGGACGCGAAGTCGCCGATCGCGGCCTCGCGGACATAGACCTCGGTCCGGCGGTTGGTCAGATTGTCGCCGAACACCGAGAGCTTGATATTCGGGGTCGGCAGGTACGAGAGGCGCGCATTGATGATCGTGAACGCCGACTGCTTGAGCCGGTTATCAGGATGCCAGAAGAACGAGCTGCTGGAGGATACGGTACCATTGGCTTCGATCTGGCCGGTTCCGATATCGACCTTGTAGGTCGCCGACGCGAACGCGGTATATTTGGGCGAACGGATCAGGCGGTTGCCCGATGCATCGCCGGTGACCTGGATATTGCCGCCCGTCGCGCGCGGGGTGAAGATCTGCGCCGTCGGGAACTTTGTATATTCGGAGTGGATATACGAAGCACCGGCCCGCAGGTCGAAGCCCTTGGCGACCCGCCAGCTCAATTCCGCGTCCGCCCCGTAGATTTCGGCCGACGCCGCATTGAACAGGATCTGATTGTTGACCGCGTTCAAAGCGTTGATCTGGATATTCTTATATTCGGTGAAATAAGCCGCAGCCGAGAAGGTCAGCCCACGCGCGCTGTATTTATAGCCGGCCTCATAAGACCGGACCTTTTCAGGCTTCACCACGCTACCGGGCGACGGGCAGGTCGGCGCGGTGATGGTGGTGCAGGTGCCGGTATTGCCTGCGTCGAAAAGGCCGCTTTTGAAGCCCTGGCTGTAGCTGACATAGGCGCTCGATTGCGGCGTGACTTCATAACGCAGCGCGGCGCGCGGCGTGAACGCGTTGAACCGTTCCGACGCATCGAGCATCAGGACGCCGCCGATTCCGTCGGTATTTTCCGCCTGCTTGCGCTCGGAGCTGTACCGGCCACCCAGGGTCAGGTGGAGTTCGGGCGTGATGTTGAACGTGCCCTCCGCATAGGCGGCATAGGCGTCGGCGCGCACCCGGGTGTCGGGACGGAACGGCGGGAACGGCAGCGCCGCGCCATTGACCGAAACCTGCACCTTGGTCCGCGAGAAATCATGCAGGTAGAAGAGGCCGGCGATCCAGCTGAAGCGCTCGCCATTGGGCGAGGCGAACACGAATTCCTGCGTGATCGTCTTCTGGGTCTGCGGCGCTGCGGAGAAATGCTGGACGTTCGCCTCGGTGCCGTCGAGATCGGTGGTGAACGGATATTTGGTGTAGGTGTAGCTGGAGATCGAGGTCAGGGTACCCCAGTCCGCCGACCAGTCCGCCTTGAGGTTCGCGGTCGTGAAGTTGAGCTTGTTGACCGGGTCGATGTTCAGCGAGATCAGCGACTTGTTCCCGCTGTTACCGATGGCAGCCGCCTGGGTGGTCCGGAACGGCGTGTTGTTGTTGATCGGAACATAGGAATAGGCGGTATTGTCCGACTGATAGACATGCGACCCGCTGAGGATGATGCGCAGTTCCTCGCTCGGCTCGACCAGCAGCTTGCCGCGCAGGCCGCGCGACTTGGTGTAGGACGAACGCTTGTTCAGCGCGACGTTGCGCGTGTAGCCGTCATTGGTGTGCTCATAGCCCGCCAGGTTGAAGGCGACCTTGTCGCTGACCGGAACGTTCAGATAGGCCGAGGCGCGAATATCGTCGAACCGGCCATAGCCGACCTCGACACCACCGCTGAGCGCATCGAGCGACGGTGCACGCGTCGTCACGACGATCGCGCCGCCAGTGGCGTTACGACCGTAGAGCGCGCCCTGCGGACCCTTCAGCACTTCGATCTGCTCGATATTGTTGAACTCGAACAGCGCGGTCCCCTGACCCGCCATATAGACGCCGTCGACGTAGATCGCGATGTTCGGATCGGCGCCGGTGCCGGTGACGGTCGTGCCCACGCCGCGGATGGTCGGCTGCACATAGGTGCCCTGCTTGGTGATGTTGAGGCTGGGAGTCAGCAGCCGCAGATCGGACGAGCTCGTCACACCCGACGACTGGAGCTGGGTCGCGGTGACCACCGAAACCGAGTTCGGCACGTCGATATAGCGCTCGGACCGGCGCTGCGCAGTGACGACGATCTCGTTGCTGTCGCTCAACTCTTCGGCAGGTGCCGACGTCGCCGGCGCCGTCCCGGCGCTCTGGGCGAGAAGCGGGCTGGCGCCGACGAGACAACTCGTCGCGGCCAGCAGAATCTTCAGGTTCTTGGAACTCACGGATGTCCTCCCCTCAATATGCTGAGCAGCGAAGGATCGCTGACGCACCGTCCTACTCAGCCAATCCATGCCGCATGGGTTCTTCCCAAGCTTGCATGCCAGGATTGTGACCGTATTGCCGGTCAAGTCAATCACAAATGTAGTACGCGATACATGTTTTGATGACTGCCAGCGCAAATTTTCGTGGCATACGGCATGGCAGGGCTTGCCAAGGAGGGGTTTAAAATCCATCACCGATTGCAGATTTGAGACGCTATCGACGTGGATGCCTGTCTAAAATGAGCCAGGAGAGTGAAACGCTGGAACCCGCCTGCCCCGATGGGCCAGCCATCGAGTCGGCTTTCACGAACATGCTGTGGCCTGCCGGCTGGTGGGGCATCGTCGATCGGCATCCAGCTGCGAATCGCCGGCGAAATCCTCAGAAAGGGAATCGACAATGAGTGACGTGTGGCCATCGCGCCTCGACCGCGACACCGCGCCTTACTGGGAAGGCCTGGCGAAACGTGAGCTCGTCATCGCGCGCTGTCGCGATTGCAGCCATTGGATCCATCCCCCGCGCGCCTGCTGCCCGGCATGCTGGTCGGACGATGTCGGCCATGACGTGCCGTCCGGCCGGGCGACGCTCTACAGCTATCTCGTTCAGCCGATGGCACCCGGCGAACCGCCATCGGTGGTGGGTTGGGCCGAACTCGAGGAGCAGGAGCGGCTGCTCGTCGTCGCACCCGTCGCAGACGCCACGCCCGACACGGTTCGGATCGGAGCCGCGCTGACGCTCGACTGGACCCCGTCGCGCAACCTCTTTCTGCCCATATTTCGCCAGGAGCAGCAGTCTTGAGCACCGCCAATAAGGTCGCCATCGTCGGCATCGGATCCTCGGTCCTGTCCCGCGACTCGCAGCGGTCGGTGGGCGCGCTCGCCTGCGATGCGGTGCGTGCCGCGATCCGCGATTCGGGCGTCCCCCGCGAGTCGATCAACGGGGTCGGGGGCATTTACAGCACCGACCAGCCGACGGTCTGGCCGGGCTACATCGTCGAAAGCCTCGGCCTTTCGAATGTCGTCTGGTCGAGCTGCGCCTCCCCTCCGTCCGGTAATACGGTCACCGAGGCGATCAACGCGGTGGCAGCGGGCGCCTGCGAATATGCGGTCGGCTATCACGCGAAATATCGCTGGGACACCGTGTCTGCAGCCGCGCGCAAAGACCCTTATCGCAAGGCGCCGAAAGGGGCGTTCGATCCCGCGTTGACGATGCCGCTGGTCGAGCCGGTCGGCGTCCCCAACGGGATGTTCGCGGCGATGCGCCGACACATGCACGACTATGGCACGCGTCGCGAGCATCTGGGAATGATCGTGGTTAACAATCGAAGCTGGGCGATGGCGAACGAGCAGGCGGTGTTTCACGATACGCCGCTATCGATGGACGACTATCTCGCCGCGCCCGAGATCGCCGCGCCGCTGACCGCGCTCGACATGGACATGCCGATCGACGGAGCCATGGCCGTCGTCGTCACCACCGCCGAACGCGCTGCCGACCTGCCGAAACGGCCGGTGCTCGTCGAAGCATCCGCCAATGCGATCGCCGGCAAGTCGGATTTCTTCTTCCAGGCGTTCGACAGCTACGCATCGTACCGCACACTGATCGAGCGTCTCTGGAAAATCTCCGGCTACACCATCGATGATATGGATCTGGTCAACATCTATGACGGCTTTTCCAGCCTCGCCCTCGAATGGATCGAAGCCGCATTCGATGTTCGCGGTGAGGCGGCCGGCTTTCTTGAGGATTCCTGGGTCCCGCAGGAGAACCGGCTGAAGTTCAAGGGCAGAATCCCGATGAGCACCCATGGGGGCAATCTGGGCGAAGGGCGCGTTCAGGGCTTCGGCCATGTCCTGGAAGCCGTCCGGCAATTGCGCGGCGAAGCCGGAAGCCGCCAGTTGTCCAGTCCGAAGCTCGCGCTGGTCACAAACGGCAACAACCCTGTGAACGCGGGCTTCATCTTCCGTGCCGGCTGATGCTAGCTATGATTGCTATGCTATACGGCGGATATATCCGCCGTATAGCGAATGCGGCGGCAGGGAATTTTCATGAACTTCAATGAGAGCCTTCTCAACGAGAATCTGATCTATTCCAGCCCGCGCATCGTCGAGCGGAGGAGGCGTATCCTGGATGAGGCGCGCCGGCTGGTTTCCGAATTCGGCTATGACGGCTTTGGGATCCGCGAACTATGCCAGCGGGCGGAAGTCGCGCCGCAGACGGTCTACAAGGCCTTCGAGAATAAGGAGCGCCTGGTCACGCTCGCCATTCGCGAATATTTCCGAAGCTATGCACAGCAGCAGCATTTCCGCTTCGAGGCGGCCAGCATCGAAGGCGTGATGGAGCGGCTGATCATCGGTGACGCGAACGCGCGCAACGCACGCGAATATGTCAGCGCGCTGGTCGCGATTCATTTCTCCCAGACGGCCGAGGACGATCTGCGCGTCGCGGCAAGCTATCACATCATGAACATCCTGCAGCCCTGGGCCCTGGCGCTGCGGGCGGGCGGGCATATGCGGCGCTCATATACGTCGGAAATGCTGACCAGCAGCATTATTCATCTGTTTTTCGGAATTACGGTCGAATGGTGCCGGCGTGCGATCTCGGACGATGAGTTCCTGCACCAGAAGCTTACGACACTGCTGACCTGCGCCGCCGGCGCAACCCGTGGCGCCGCGCAGAAGCATGTCAGCAGCCTGCTGACCGACATCCTGGGAAGCCAGAAGCGTATCGCCGGCATCAAGAGCGACATGCAGTCCTATGCGAGCCTGCACCCCACTCAGCCTACGCCGGCGGAATAGGCCTGCATGCGCCGGGCCGCCCAAGGCGGCTCCGGCGAGCACTTGCGTGGCCGGAGCCCGATCCGCCCGCCGAGGCGGACCAATGCATCCGGCCCAAAAAGCTAGAGTTTGTTCCACTGACGTGGAATCGCGGTGGCGGGCCCCGGCCCCCGCCAAGCGGCCCCGGCCCCGGAAATTATAGGGCGGGGGGGGGGGGGGGCGGGGCGGGCC
>CAMTVW010000032.1:0-30008 GCA_947085315.1 uncultured Sphingomonas sp.
CGAGCGGCCGGTGTTCCGCGATGGGCAGGTCGTCGCCGCCAAGCTGATGAACCTGTCGATCAGCTGTGACCACAGGGTCGTCGACGGCTGGGACGCGGCAAGTTTCGTCCAGGCGCTCAAGCGGCTGATCGAGACCCCGGCCCTGCTTTTCGTTGACTGACTTGCGCGCCGACCGACCGGAAGGCTAGAGAGCGCGCCATTCAACGATAGTCCAGGGTGAGGCGGCAATGGCCGGTCATAGCAAGTTCAAGAACATCATGCACCGCAAGGGTGCGCAGGATAAGAAGCGCTCGTCGCTCTTCTCCAAGCTCAGCCGCGAGATCACCGTCGCGGCGCGAATGGGCCTGCCCGATCCGGCGATGAACGCGCGGCTCCGCTCGGCGGTCATCACCGCGCGCAAGGAAGGCCTGCCCAAGGACAATATCGAGCGCTCGATCAACAAGGCCTCCGGCGGCGATGCCGCCAATTATGAAGAGGTCCGCTATGAGGGATTCGGCCCCGGCGGCGTCTCGCTGATCATCGAAAGCCTCACCGACAATCGCAACCGCACCGCGACCAATGTCCGCACTGCGGTCTCGAAAAATGGCGGCAATCTGGGCGCCGGCGGCTCGGTCAGCCATGGTTTCGACCGGCTTGGCCTGATCAGCTACGGCCTGTCGGCAGGCGATGCCGAGAAGGTCTTCGATGCCGCGCTGGAAGCCGGTGCCGAGGATGTCAGTTCGTCGGAGGACGGCCACGAAATCTGGACCGCGCTCGATTCGCTCCACGAGGTCGCCAAGGCGCTTGAGCCGGTGCTCGGCGAACCTGAAGGCGCAAAGCTCGCCTGGCGCCCGCAGACGATGGTCACCGTCGGTGAGGAGGATGCCGCCAAGCTCCTGAAGCTGATCGACGCGCTCGACGATGATGACGACGTCCAGACCGTCTGGGGCAATTATGACGTGCCCGAAGAGGTGATGGCGAAGCTCGGCTAAATTCGATCCTCGCGGCTGTGCCACAGCCGCAGGATGAGGATCGTCGCATCGGCGATCTCATATCGAATTTCATAGCGGCCGACGACGATGCGGCGGACTTCACGCGGCGCGTATTGCTCCAGCTTCTCGCCGATGCGGGGGTATTGGACCAGCCTGTCCGGGGCACGTCGAAGCTGCTGAACGATTCGCAGGGCGGCATCGGGCGCGACGGGCTCGAGAAAGGCGTACAGGCGGGTCAGATCGGCCACGGCACGCCTGGTCCACTCGACCTTCATTAGAGCGGCGGTGGCAGGGGGTTGTCGGTACCGAGGCTATCGACCCATTCCACGACCAATCGATGGTCGATGGTGCGGCCGGCATCGACATCTTCGAGCCCTTCCAGCGTTAGCCGGTGACGCTCCTCTTCAAGATCGACCCATGCGGCCAATGCCTGCTTGACCACCCACCCTCGCGATCGTTCAAGTCGAGCGGCCATGGCCTCGACCTTTTCGGCGAGATCGACAGGCACATGCGTGGTCAGGACCTTCGTCGCTTCATTCATGGCAGCCTCCATTGATTAAAATATAATCATCTTCCATCAAAGGCAATCACCGCTTTTCTCTTCACAAATCCCGCCGCTTGCGCGAAAGAGAACATGTGATGAACATGGGCGCTTCGCATCGATGATCCTGATGGGCTTTGACCCTGGCCTCGGCACGACCGGCTGGGGCGTGATTGCCGCCGACGGCAATCGGCTGAGCCATGTCGCCAACGGCCAGATCAAGACCGAGCCGTCGATGGAATTGTCGCGTCGGCTCGTCCTGCTCCATGATGCGCTCGCCGAAGTGATCCGCAGCTACCGGCCCGAGGCGGCGGCGGTCGAGGAGGTGCTCGGCAACAGCAACGCGCAATCGACGCTCAAGCTGGGGCAGGCGCGCGGCGTCGTCCTGTTGTCGGCGGCGATCTCGGGGTTGTTTGTCGGTGAATATCATCCCTCGATCGTCAAGAAGGCGGTGGTCGGCACCGGCGGCGCGGAGAAGAGACAGGTGCAGGCGATGGTCAAGATATTGCTGCCGGGCGCCAAACTCGCCGGCCCCGACGCGGCCGATGCGCTCGCGGTCGCGATCACCCATGCCCATCATCTCGCCAGCGCGCGTGCGCTGCGCCGGGTGGTCGCATGATCGCGCGGCTGAAGGGCATCCTGGCCGAAAGCGCCGCCGACCATGCGGTGCTCGATGTCGGCGGGGTCGGCTATCTCATCTGGTGCTCGGCGCGGACGCTCACCGCGATCGGCGCGGTCGGCGGCGACGTGCTGCTGTTCACCGAGATGCAGGTCCGCGAGGACGCGATCACCCTCTACGGCTTCGGATCGGCGGCCGAGCGCGAGACCTTCCGGCTGCTGACCAGCGTCCAGGGGGTCGGCGGCCGGGTCGCGCTGTCGATCCTGTCGGTGCTCGATGCGGGCGAATTGTCGCGCGCGATCGCGGGTGGCGACAAGGCGATGGTCGCGCGCGCCAACGGGGTAGGGCCCAAGCTGGCGATGCGGATCGTCAATGAGCTCAAGGACAAGATGGGCGGTGTCGTGCTCGGCCCGGGCCTCGGCGCCGCGCCGGCGGCGAAGGGCGGGGTGGCGGCCGATGCGGTCTCGGCGCTCGCCAATCTGGGCTTCCGGCCGGTCGAGGCGGGCAATGCGGTGGCGACGGCGGTCGAGGAGCTTGGTGACGGCGCCACGCTCGACGCGGTCGTCCGGCTCGCGCTCAAGAAGGTTGGGAAGTGACCGACACCGACCGCATCCTGTCCGGCAACCGCCGCCCCGAAGACGTCGATGCGGCGCTGCGTCCGCGGTCGCTCGACGAGTTCGTCGGCCAGGCGGCGGCGCGCGACAATTTGCGGGTGTTCATCGAGGCGGCGCGGCGGCGCGGCGATCCGCTCGACCATGTGCTGTTCTTCGGCCCGCCCGGGCTGGGCAAGACCACGCTCGCGCAGATCATCGCCCGGGAAATGGGAGCGGGCTTCCGCGCGACATCGGGGCCGGTGATCGCCAAGTCGGGCGATCTCGCCGCGCTGCTCACCAATCTGGAAGACGGCGATGTCCTGTTCATCGACGAGATCCACCGGCTCCAGCCCGCGGTCGAGGAGGTGCTCTATCCGGCGATGGAGGATCGCGCGCTTGATCTGATGATCGGCGAGGGGCCATCGGCGCGCAGTGTCCGGATCGATCTGCCGCGCTTCACGTTGATCGGCGCGACGACGCGTCAGGGGCTGATCACGACGCCGCTGCGCGATCGCTTCGGCATCCCGGTCCGGTTGCAATTCTATTCGGTCGAGGAGCTTGAGAAGGTCGTTACCCGCGCCGCCCGGCTGCTCGACCTGGGCATCGCCCCCGACGGTGCGGTCGAGATCGCTCGGCGGGCAAGAGGCACGCCACGTATCGCCGGGCGGTTGCTCCGCCGGGTGCGTGATTTCGCCAATGTGCTGGGCGCCGATGTCGTCGATGCGAAGGTCGCCGATCAGGCGCTCAACCGGCTGGAGGTCGACAGCCTCGGGCTCGACGCGATGGACCGGCGCTATCTCCACATGATCGCCGACATCTATCGCGGCGGGCCGGTAGGCGTCGAGACGCTTGCCGCCGGCTTGTCCGAACCGCGCGACACGATCGAGGATGTGATCGAGCCCTATATGATCCAGCTCGGCCTGATCGCGCGCACCGCGCGCGGGCGCTGCCTCAACGGGCGGGGGTGGAAGCATCTCGGGCTCAATCCCCCGCCCGAGGCGGGTCAGGACGGGCTGTTCGACGGTGTGTAATTCGTCGCCCCGGCGGAGGCCGGGGCCGCTATAGCTGAAGCGTGCCCTTGCCGATGGCGGCCCCGGCCTCCGCCGGGGCGACGAAATTGTGGGCCGAAATGAAGAAAAACCCGTCAAAAGGGATTCATTTCGGCTCCCGATCGCCTACACAGCGTTCAGCATGCATGAAACGCCCTATTCCGGCCGCTTCGAGGCAGGCGCGCACCTGTTCGCGATCCGGGTCTATTTCGAGGACACCGACGCCGGCGGGGTGGTGTATCACACCGGCTATCTGCGCTTCATGGAACGCGCGCGCAGCGACATGATGCGGCTGGCGGGGATCGACCAGCGCGGCGCGATGGAGCGCGGCGAGGGCAATTATGTCGTGACCGAGGTGGGCCTGCGGTATCGCGCGCCCGCCCGGCTCGACGACGATCTGCTGGTGGTCAGCCGGATGGGCCCGATGCGCGGTGCCAGCTGTTTTGTTCAGCAGACAGTCATGCGCGGAACCCAAACACTGGTCGAGGCCGACATCAAGGCCGCGCTCATCGGCCCCGACGGCCGCCCGAAGCGCCAGCCCCGCCACTGGATCGACACATTTGAAACGATACAAAGGGACGGACTGAAGCAATGATGCAGGAAATGGCGGTCGCCGCATCGACATCGCCGCTGTCGCCGATTGCGCTTTTTCTCCAGGCGGACATCGTCGTGAAGGCGGTGATGATCGGGCTGCTGCTCGCCAGCGTCTGGACCTGGGCGATCATCCTTTCGGGGACGATGGCGCTGGGCCGAGCGCTGAAGGACAGCAAGGACTTCGAGGCCGATTTCTGGAAGTCCGAGGATATCGACAAATTCTATGAGGGCCCCGGGCGTAAGGAGATTCCCGCCGCCAAGGTCTTCTCCGCCGGGGTCGCCGAATGGCGCCGCTCGGTGCGCACCGGCAAGCCGGTCGACCGCGACGGCACCCGCGCGCGCCTCGCCAATGCGATGGCGGCGGCGGCGGGCGCCGAGATCGATCGTCTGTCGGACCGGCTGAACATCCTCGCGACGGTCGGCTCGGTGACGCCCTTTGTCGGGCTGTTCGGCACCGTCTGGGGCATCATGCGCAGCTTCACCGATATCGCCGCGTCGCAGAACACTTCGCTCGGCGTGGTCGCGCCGGGCATCGCCGAGGCGCTGTTCGCGACCGCGCTGGGCCTGTTCGCCGCGATCCCCGCGGTGATCGCCTATAACCGGCTGCTCCACAAAATCGGCAAGATCGAGGGCCAGCTCCACCGCTTCGGCGATGCGATCCACATGACGCTCAGCCGCGAGCTGGAGCGCAGCTGATGGGGATGGGCCCGGTCTCCGGCCGTGGCGGCCGGCGCGCGCCGATGGCGGACATCAACGTCACGCCGCTGGTCGACGTGATGCTGGTGCTGCTGATCATCTTCATGGTCACCGCACCATTGATGCTCGCTGGTGTGCCGGTCGATCTGCCCGAAAGCTCGGCGGGCGCGCTCGACCAGGACAAGAAGCCGATCCAGCTTGCGATCGACAAGGACGGCCACCTGTTCATCGACGATCGCGAGATCCAGATTTCGGCGATGGCCGACCAGTTCGCCCAGATCGCCTCGAAATCGGGCGCTGGCAAGGACAGCCCGCAAATCTTCCTGCGCGCCGATCGCGCGCTCGATTATGGACGGGTGATGGCGGTGATGGGCGCGCTCAACCATGCCGGGCTGAACCGGGTGGCGCTCGTCACCTTGGGAGAGGGTGAGGCGGCGCGGTGATGGACCGGGCGGAGCGCGCAGGAATCGGTCTTTCGGTGGTGGGCCATGTCGGCCTGCTCGTGATCCTGTCGCTCAACCTGATGAGCGTGCGCGAAATGCCCAAGCTCAGCGCGCCGATGGATGTCATGCTGGTCGACAAGGCCGGGATGGAATCGGCTGCGCCCGAGATGTCGACCAAGCCGCCACAGGCGGCCGAGGCCCCCGAACTGGGGCCGGTGACCGAGGAGCTTCCGTCCGAGCCGACCCCGGCGCCGCTCGAACCGGCGCCCGTGGCGAAGCCCGCGCCGTCCGCGAAGGTCGCGACGAAGCCTGCGCCCCCGACTCCGACCAAGGCAACGCCCGCCAAGCCTGCGCCGCCATCGCTCGCGAAACCCAAGCCCAAGGCGACTTCGCTGGGCACCGACTTCCTCAAGGGCATCCCGGTCGAGAAGTCGACCGGCACCGTGACCGCGCCGCGCGTCGCGTCGCTCAGCCCGATCCAGGTGAACGGCCTCGTCTCGCTGATCGCAAGCCAGGTGAAGCCCTGCTACACGATTCCGGCGGGCGGCGCCGGGGTTGAGACGATCATCAGCCGGATCCGCCTGCGGCTTAAGCCCGACGGATCGATCAAGGTCGCCCCCGAGGTGACCGGCAATGTCGGTGTGGGTGCTGGTAATCAGCCCTATGTGCGGCAGATGAACGAGGCGGCGGTCCGCGCGTTGCAACGTTGCGCGCCCTATAAATTGCCCGCCGATCTCTATGAGGGCGGCTGGGAAGATATCAATTTCACCTTCCGGCCGATGCAGATGAGCTCGTGACCGATTTGACTTATACCCCCGCTATCGGGTCTAACCGGTGCGGGGCGAAGGAGACGAGAATGCGCTTTCGCCCTGTTTTGCGAGATTTGGCCCTGTTGTGTCTGGCGCTGGCAGCGACTCCCGCCGCCGCACAGCTCGAGGTCGACATCACCGGCGGCATCGCCCAGCCGATGCCGATCGCGATCCCGGCCATGCCGACGCCGGCGGTCGCGAACACCCCGGCGGGCGATACCGCCGCGCTCGGCCAGCGGGTTGCCGAGGTTGTCACCAACGATCTCAAGAATAGCGGCCTGTTCACGCCCCTGCCCAAAAGCGCGCTGGAGACGGTCAGCCATCCGCAGGTGACTGCGCCCAATTACATGTTCTGGACGCAGAGCGGCGCGCAAGCGCTGGTCCAGGGTTTCGTCCAGGCCAATGGTGACGGGACGCTGACGGTCGGCTGCTATCTGTACGATGTGCTGGCCAAGACCGAGCTGACCCGTCAGGGCTTCGTCGTCACCCCCGCGCAGTGGCGCCGCGCCGCGCATAAATGCGCCGACACTGTCTATACCCGCCTGACCGGCGAGGGCCCCTATTTCGACAGTCGCGTCGTCTATGTCTCGGAAACCGGCCCGAAAACGAAGCGCATCAAGCGGCTGGCGATCATGGATCAGGACGGCGCCAACCACCGCTTCCTGACCAACGGCCAGACGATCGTGCTGACGCCACGCTTCGCGCCGAACCAGCAGACGATCACCTATATGTCCTATGCGGGCAATCGCGCGCGGGTCTATGTCTATGACATCGGGTCGGGCGGCCAGCGGCTGGTGGTCGATCAGCCCAACATGACCTTTTCGCCGCGCTTCTCGCCCGATGGACGCTTCATCATCTTCTCGATGTCGGTCGGCGGCAACACCGACATCTACCGGACGTCGGTCGGCGGCGGCGGCGCGCCGGAGCGGCTGACCACCTCGCCGGGGATCGACACCGGCGCCAGCTATTCGCCCGACGGTTCGCGGATCGTGTTCGAAAGCGATCGTTCGGGCGGGCAGCAACTCTATGTGATGAATGCCGACGGATCGAACCAGAACCGGATCAGCTTCGGCGCCGGCCGCCATGGCAGCGCCGCCTGGAGCCCGCGCGGCGACCTGATCGCCTTCACCCGGATCGGCGGCGGCTTCAACGTCGGGGTGATGAACGTCGACGGATCGGGCGAACGCATCCTGACCAATGGCTGGCAGGATGAGGGGCCGAGCTGGTCGCCCAATGGCCGCGTGATCATGTATTTCCGCACCGGGCAGGGTTCGGGCAAGGCCGATCTCTGGTCGGTCGACCTGACCGGGGTCAACGAGCGGCCGGTGCCGACTCCGCTCGACGGGTCCGATCCGGCCTGGGGTCCGCTGCTTCCGTAAATGGGGCAGTTTTCCGCGAGCAAGCCCGAATAAATATGTTATTGGTCCGTAACTATCTTGGAAGGAGTACAACGATGGCGCGTATGACAACGAAGGTCATGCTGGTTTCCGCGCTGGCGCTGAGCCTGGCCGCGTGTAGCAAGAAAAAGGTCGAGGAACTGCCGCCGCCGCCCGCGACGACGGCGCCTCCCGCGGCCTACGAGACCCCCACGCCGCCGCCGCCGAGCGGCCCGACGCCGGGCTCGCGTGCCGACTTCATCGCCCAGGCGGGGTCGGATACGGTGCTTTTCGGCACCGATTCCTATGATGTCGATTCGGAGGACGAGGCGGTGCTCGCCCGCCAGGCCGAGTGGCTCAAGAAATATCCGAACGTGTCGGTAACGATCGAAGGTCATTGCGATGAGCGCGGCACCCGCGAGTATAACCTCGCACTCGGCGACCGCCGCGCCAACGCCGCCAAAAATTATCTGGTGAGCGCGGGCATTTCGGCGTCGCGCCTGTCGGTGATCAGCTACGGCAAGGAACGCCCCGCCGCGACCGGCTCCGACGAGGGCGCCTGGGCCCAGAACCGCCGCGCCGTGACGGTGGTGCCGAACTAAGGCACGCACCTGGCTGGAAGCAGGAGGCCGGCGGCTTGGTGCTGCCGGCCTTTTGTTTTGGGTTGCCTTGATGGGAAATGTCCATGCTCGCCCAACTTGCCCCGCATGCTGCCGAGATTGGCGCCGCGCTCAAGGCGCGGGGGCAGACGATCGCAGTGGCCGATGGCGCCACCGGCGGGCTGATCTCGGCGGGGCTGCTCACCATGCCGGGAGCGACCGGCTTCTACCGTGGCGGTGGGGTGGTCTATTCGATCGAGGGGCGCGACATCCTGCTCGGGCTCGATCGCGCGGCGGTGAGAGGGATGCGGTCAGTGACCGAAGCCTATGCCTTGGTCCAGGCGCGCGCGATCCGCGATCGCTTCGGCGCCGACTGGGGGCTCGCCGAATCGGGTTCGGCGGGGCCGACCCATCCGATGGGCGTCGCAGCGGGCCGCAGCATGATCGCGGTCATCGGGCCGGGTGTGGAGGCCACCACCCTGATCGAGACCGGCAGCGATGACCGGATCGCCAATATGGAAGCGTTCGCGCTGGCCGCGCTCGGCTTCCTGCGCGACACTTTAGGTTAGTCTTCCAGGCTCACCAGATGATCGCGCAGCGCGCGCGCGTCGTGGAGCGCGTTGTGCGGCACTTTGCTGTTGCGCGCGGTCGAGAAGCCGGGGGTGCGGTGAAACTCGAAGCGCATGTGGCGGATATCGACGATCTCGGTTTCGCTCACCAGCAGCAGGCGACAGAATAGCGCGATATCCTCGGGCCAGTCGGCGACGATCACCGGATCGGGATCGCCGCCCAGATAGGCCGCGATGTCATGCGCCGCGGCGATCCGGTCGAGCCGGTTGTAGAGGATCGGCGGCACGCTGTTCAGATAGGGCACGACATGCTTCTCGACCCAGGGATGCCAGGGCGCCTCGACCGGGATCACGACATAATAATCCTGATCGCCAAATTCGGGGACGAGCGCGACGCTGATCAGCTCGCCGCCAAAGCCGTTGAACTCGGTATCGAGGAAATAGCGCATCCGAACCCCAACCGTCATTCCAGCGAAAGCTGGAATCTCTCTGTCCTTTACCTTCTTCGTCATTCCCGCGCAGGCGGGAATCCATATTCTCGAAGGCTCGAACCTCTTGCGGTTCGGAGGTTATGGATCCCCGCCTGCGCGGGAATGACGAGTAGGAGAAGTCCAAATGCTTTAAGCAAAGCCCTCCAGCGCCGAAAGCCGCATTTTCTACCCCAGCGCCTCATCGAGTAGCCGCGCAAGCCGCAGGCCGCCGCGCGCCACCTGCAACCGCAGCACAGGAATCAGCACCTCGATCTTCGCGTTGGTCAGCGCCGGCCGGGTTGCGGGCAGCGGCGCACAGGCGTCGCCGAGCAGCGCGGCATAGGCGTCATGCGCCACCTGCCAGCTCTCGCGGCTCCACGCCTCGACATCGCCCTCGGCCATCGCCGCGCGGTCGGCGGGCGGCACCTCGGCCAGGATGCCCGGCGGCCCGCCCGCCGGGCTGGAGATCGCACGGTCGGCGAGCAGGCCGTCCCATATGCTGTGGAGATTGCTGTTCGGCCGAAAGCCATAATCGGCCTTCATGTCGTTGCCGCCGCGATCGTGGCGGTCGCCGGCGTGGAGAGGCTGCGCGAGATCGCCCATGAAATGGACCAGGAACAGCAGTGCTTCGACCCGGACGCGCAGCGGTTCGGCGCGGTCCTTGAGCAGCCGCGCGGCCCGTTCGGTCTGGCGCGCAAGGCAATTGCCGTCGGGGCAATTCGCCTTGATGTCGAACGGCTTGCACACGTCCACATTCTGATAATGCCAATTATAGGCGTAGCTGTAGCGGTCGCGGTACGGCTTGTTCTTGACGCAGTCGGCCCAGACCGACGCCTGCTCGATCGTCCGCGCCGGACAGGCGGGCGTCTCGACCAGATCGGCGCGCGCGAGCAGCCGGCCGATCGCGCGCCGCGTCTCGGGCTTGACCGACGCCATCGCGATCGTCGCCACGCTCTCATGGCCATATTCCCACCAGGCCGAGGCGGGGCTGGCGAGCCCGATCAGGGCCGCCAGCGTGATCAGCAATCGCAGCATCATTCGTCCTCGTAGAGTGCCACGAAATGCGGCTGACCGGCGCGGGCGAGGCCGCGATACATGCCCTGGCTGTTGAAGCACCAGCCGCCGCGCCCGGCACCGTCGACGCTGATCAGCCCGCCGACCCCGCCCATCGCGCCGATCGCCGCGATCACGCCTTCACCGGCCTCGCCCAGCGCCTGTCCCGCGAGCCTTACCCGCGCCGACAGTTCGTGCGCGGCGCCGGTGCGGATGAAATGCTCGCCCGATCCGGTGCAGGATGTCGCGGCGCCGCTGTCCTCGGCCCAGGTGCCCGCGCCGATCACCGGCGAATCGCCGGTCCGGTTCCAGCGCTTGCCGGTTAGCCCGCCGGTCGAGGTAGCGGCGGCGAGATGGCCCTTCGCATCGCGCGCCACCGCGCCGACCGTGCCATATTTGAGGTCGGCATCGAAGGTGCCGCCCGCGCGCAGCTCCTCAAATTGGCGCCAGCGTTCGTCGGTGTGGAACCATGCGGGGGCGGCCTGCTCCAGCCCATGCTCCGCGCCGAACCGGTCGGCGCCCGCCGCGGTCAACATGACGTGCGGGCTCTGCTCCATCACCGCCCGGGCCAGCGCGATCGGATGTTTGGCCTTGGTCACCGCGCTCACCGCGCCCGCATCGCGCGTGGCACCGTCCATGATCGCGGCATCGAGTTCGTTGATCCCGTCGGCGCTGAACACCGCGCCGCGCCCGGCATTGAAATGGGGATCGTCCTCCAGCACCCGCACCGCCGCCTCGACCGCGTCGACCGCGCTGCCGCCGCCCGCCAGAATCGCCGCCCCTGCATCGAGCGCAGCAGCCAGCGCCGAGCGCGCATGCGCGTCGGCCTGTTCGGTCATCAGCAACCGGCGCAGCTGCCCCGCGCCGCCATGGACGACGAGCGACCAGCCCTCAGTGGGGCCGGTCCAATGGGAGATGATCGGGCGGTCTGTCACATTCATTCTCTGGGATGACGGCTGTTATCGTCACAAAAACACGACTATATCCCCACGAAGTCTTTTCAAAGAGCTTACATCCATGTCCATTCGTCCGTGGCGCGATATCCAGCGTCGGCAATCGCGTCAGATCATGGTCGGCAATGTCGCCGTCGGTGGCGGTGCGCCGGTCACCGTCCAGACGATGACCAACACCCCCACCGACGATGTCCGCGCGACGGTCGACCAGATTCGCCGCTGCGAGGAGGCGGGGGCTGACATCATCCGGGTGTCGTGCCCCGACGAGGCGTCGACCGCCGCACTGAAACAGATTGTCCGCGCCGCCAAGGTGCCGATCGTGGCCGACATTCACTTCCATTATAAGCGCGCGCTGGAAGCGGCCGATGCCGGTGCTGCCTGCCTGCGGATCAATCCGGGCAATATCGGCTCGGCCGAGCGGGTCGCCGAGGTGGTCCGCGCCGCGACGGCCAATGGCTGCTCGATCCGGATCGGGGTCAATGGCGGCAGCCTCGAAAAGGATCTGCTCGAAAAATATGGCGAGCCCTGTCCCGAGGCGTTGGTCGAAAGCGCGCTCGACCATATCAAGCTGCTCCAGGACCATGATTTCCACGAATATAAGGTCGCGGTGAAGGCGTCCGACGTCTTCCTCGCGGTCGCCGCCTATATGCAGCTCGCCGATGCGGTCGATTGCCCGTTGCACCTGGGGATCACCGAGGCGGGCGGGCTGATCGGCGGCACGGTCAAATCCTCGATCGGGATGGGCAATCTGCTCTGGTCGGGGATCGGCGACACGATCCGTGTCTCGCTTTCGGCCGAGCCCGAGGAGGAAGTGCGCGTCGGTTTCGAGATGCTGAAGGCGCTCGGCATCCGCAATCGGGGCGTCCGCGTCGTTTCCTGCCCCTCCTGCGCGCGGCAGGGCTTCGACGTGATCCGCACCGTCCAGACGCTCGAAGAACGCCTCCAGCATATCCGCGTGCCGCTCTCGCTCTCGGTGCTCGGCTGCGTCGTCAACGGCCCCGGCGAGGCGCGCGAAACCGACATCGGGCTCACCGGCGGCGGGGCCGGCAAGCATATGGTCTATCTGTCGGGTGTCACCGATCACACGGTGCAGGACGCCGATATGGTCGAGCATATCGTCAAACTGGTCGAGGCCAAGGCGGCGGAGATCGAGGCGGCCGAGGCGGCGCAGGCGCAAGCGGCGGAATGATCTGCTTTCGTCGCCCCGGCGGAGGCCGGGGCCGCCAGAAGCTCCTGCGGCGCCGTTTTCATACATCCTCTGGCGGCCCCGGCCTCCGCCGGGGCGACGGATGATGCCAAGGCCCCCTTCCGTCATCATCGCATTCGCGGTCGCCTGTGTCGGCATCGCCGTCTTCTCGTCGATGGACGCGGTGGTGAAGGCGCTCAGCCTCGCGATCGGCACCTACAATACGTTGCTGTGGCGCAGCTTCGCCGGTGTCGCGGTCAGCGGGGTGCCGTGGCTGTGGTCGCGCCCGGCGCGGCCGTCGCCTGCGGCGATGCGGCTCCATGTCGAGCGCGGCGCGGTGTCGGCGGTGATGGCGATGCTGTTCTTCTGGGGGCTCGCGCGCACCCCGATGGCGCAGGCGATCGCGCTGACCTTCATCGCCCCGATGATCGCACAGGGGCTCGCGGTGCTGCTGCTCAAGGAGCGGATGAAGCGCGGCGCGCTGGTCGGTTCGGCGATGGGCTTTGGCGGCGTGCTCGTGATCCTGTGGGGGCAGGCGTCGGCGGCGATGGGGCCGGAAGCGCTGTGGGGCGCGGTCGCGGTGCTGCTGTCGGCGGTCTGCTACGCCTATAACATCATCCTGATGCGCAAGCAGGCGCAGATCGCCGATCCCTATGAGGTCGCCTTCTTCCAGAGCGTGGTGGTGCTGCTGTGCCTCGCCGTCGCGATGCCCTGGTTCGCGCATCTGCCGCCGGTCGAGCATCTGCCGATGATCCTGCTCGCGGCGGTGCTCGCCACCGCCTCGCTCGCGCTGCTCAGCTGGGCCTATGCGCGCGCGGAGGCGAGCTATCTGGCCCCGGTCGAGTTCACCGCTTTCATCTGGGCTAGTCTGTGGGGATACCTGTTCTTCGCCGAGCATGTCTGGATCACCACATTGCTTGGCGCCGGGCTGATCATTGCCGGCTGCCTGATCGCGGCGCGCGCGCCCGATCTAGAAAGGGACGTGATTCCATGACCAATGTGACGGTCCGCCGCGCCCGCCCCGGCGACGAGCATGACATCCTGCGCCTGATCCGCGCGCTGGCCGACTATGAGCGCGAGCCCGATGCGGTGGAGGCGACGCCTGAGGGGTTGGCGGCGCGGTTGTTCGGCGATGACCCGAAGGTGTTCGCCCATATTGCTTCGCTCGACGACAAGGCGGTCGGCATCGCGGTGTGGTTCTTCAATTTCTCGACCTGGACCGGCCGGCACGGCATTTATCTGGAGGATCTGTTCGTCGACCCGGCGGCGCGCGACGGCGGCATCGCACGCGCGCTGTTCGAAGCGCTCGGCGCCGAGGCGAAAGCCAATGACTGTGCACGGATCGACTGGAACGTGCTCGACTGGAATGAGCGCGCCAAGGGCTTTTACCGGAGGATCGGCGCCCGCCACCTGGAAGACTGGGAGCCCTGGCGCATCGACGGCAAGGCACTGGCCCGGCTGAAGGGCGAATAATCCTCCCCGTGCCGGGGAAGATCTTCAATTCCCCAATATGTTTACCGTGAACGCCAGCACGCCGATGTTGAAGACGAAGGCGGCAAGGCAGTGCGCGGTGACGATACGCCGAATGCGGCGGCTCGATATGGTGACGTCCGAGGTCTGGAAGGTCATGCCGAGCGTGAAGGCGAAATAGATGAAGTCGCCATAATCGGGCTCACCCCGGCCCCCATTGGCATCGGGGAAGTCGACCCCGGCGCAGTCGCCGCCGTTTTTCGGCTTCGGGCTGTAATAGAGATGCGCATAATGCAGCGCGTAGACGATGTTGGTGAACAGCCAGGCGATGAGCAAGGTGCCGATGATCAGCGCGATGCTGCCCGCGTGCATCTTCGCCTTTTGTGAAAGTTCTACGCCGATCGCTACGAGGATGACTGCCGACACGATGGCGGTGATCGCGAGCAGCATTGCGCGATTGGCGTCATTGCGCGCGGCGGCGGCGCGCATCGCCTCGCTTTCATGACGCAGCAGCGGGATGCACGACAGCAGGAAGGCGATCGCGCCGACATCGAAGCCGATTAATATCGCCTCCGCCCAGTCGGCCCAGCGGATTGCAACCCCCACGCTGATCAGGCTGAGCAGGATGAAGCCCAGGAAGCGCGGTGGCGCGATGCGGTTGCCGAGACCGGGGCTGGGGGACGCTGCCATGGGCTGATCCTAGCCTGAGCGTGCCGCCTCGGCTATGGCCGCGCGATGGCATGGATCTGGCTCATCATTGGCGGCGTGTTCGAAGTCGGCTTCACCACCTGCCTGCGCTACGCCGACGGCTTCCGCAACATTGCCTGGACGATAGGCTTTCTCGTCTCGGTGACGCTTTCGATGGCGTTTCTCGAGCTGGCGAGCCGGTCGATACCGATGGGCACGGCCTATGCCATCTGGACGGGAATCGGCGCGATCGGGACCGTCGTGATCGGGATGATCTGGTTCGCGGAGCCAGCGACCCCGCTGCGGATCGTGCTGATCTTCGGGATCGTCGCCTGCATCGCCGGACTCAAGCTGACGGCGCACTGACCCGCACAGGACGTTCACCGCAATGCGTTCGGCCCCGCGACATTCACCTCATGCTGCACCAGTTCTACGATATCGTCGATGATCGGCTCGCAGCCCGGGAACTGGCCGAGATAATGCATCGTCCAGTTGCAGCCGGTGACGCTCTCGGTGCCGGTCGGCTTGGGCATCGGCGCGATCACCTTCCTGCCGCATGTGCGCAGCTCGGGATGTTCGTCGATCATCGCCTGCACGCGGCGGCGGATCTCCTCGCCCGAGACCAGCTCACGCTCGACGCCGCCCGTCTGGACCGGGGTTGCGCCGTTGCGCAGTTCCAGCGGTTCGATGCTCATTATGAACGCTCCTCACTCTTGGCGGTCAAAGCGCGCCGCGAGGAGCTTTGGTTCCGAAAGCGCCGGTCAGCCGCCGAAGCGTAGCCGGGCGCGTAGTCCGATGACGCGGGGTTCGCCCGCGATGAGCATCGGCGCCTCGGCCGACGGCCGGTCATATTTGCGATCGAGCAGGTTGGAGATCAGCGCCTCCACCGCAAAGCCGCCGGAGACGGCATAGCCGAGCTGCGCGTTCATCAGCGTGACCGCGCCGGACCCGCCGGCATCGCTGCCCAGACCCATGGCCGACTGGTGGACCAGGCTGGGGGTGAAGGCGATCCGGCCCGGACCGGCGGGGAGCAGCAGCACCGCGCCGAGCGAGGCCGACCGATCGGGCGACAGCCGGAACTTGCGTCCGTCACGCAGCCGGTTCTTGAGCCGGCTCTCGCCATAGGTGCCGCTGGCGAACAGGCTGAGTCGGGACAGCGGCGACCAGCTCGCCAGCCCCTCGACGCCGTAAAGCTTGGCCTTGCCGGCGGTCGCCGTCATCAGCGTGCCGTTTTGGCGCACGCTGGTCTGGAGGTTGCGATATTTGTCGTAATAGACCCCGCCCTGGAGCGCGACGCTACGGTCGAACAGCGCCGCGCGCAGGCCGAGTTCGTAATTGTCGACCTGTTTGCCGGGTAGCCGACTGAACCGTGGTGCGTCGCGTAGCAGCGAATTGTCGGGCGCATCGGTGCTGCTTCGTGCGAAGCTGATCAGGCGGGCGCGATCGGGTGCCGGGCCCAATGCCGGCTGC
Organism: uncultured Sphingomonas sp.; assembly: GCA_947085315.1. Lineage (GTDB taxonomy): Bacteria > Pseudomonadota > Alphaproteobacteria > Sphingomonadales > Sphingomonadaceae > Rhizorhabdus. Next base: position 16,149 of record CAMTVW010000032.1, read on the forward strand.
CGAAGCGAGGGGGGGCCGATATGGTCGGTTTCGCCGATCAGCCGCGCGATGCTGATGGGGCGGGGGCGCAGGCCGAGCCAGCCATTGCCGGTCATGCCCAGCCCGAAGCGCGTCACCGGGATCGCGGTGGAAGCACCGTCGATCGCCGCGGCGCTCGCGGGTGCCATGGGCCAGAGCAGGCTGAACGCTGCCAATCGCATGATCGGTCGCATGATGAACTTCCCCTGTTTGCGGGGCTGATAAACCAGCTCCGAGTCATCCGAACGTCATTCGTCGGTCAAATATGTTGCAGCGCGGCAATGTCGTTTCGCCGTCGTTGTGAGACGAATCACGCCGGGCATCGGGGCCTGTGCTATGATCGGGCATGGGCGGCATCCGCCTGTGATCGAATCAACAGCGGACGCCGTTGCGTCGGTTAAGGGTCGATCCCGATGAGTGCGTCTTTGCTCGCAGGGCAGGTTGGCGGCCCGCCGCGTCGTATCGCGCGGGTAGCCATGACAGGGATAGGTAGGATGGCCGGTCGGATCGCACGTTTTGCCATGATCGGCGCATTTTCCGCTGCGGGGCTTTCGCCGGTCGCCGCGCTGGCGGCCGACGGCCCCGCGATCAAGGCCTATAAGCGCGATCCGCTGCCGATCTACGACGATGCGGGCGCCAAGCTGCGCGAGGTGGCGGTCGCGACGATGCCGGCCGCCGGAACGGCGGGGGCGCGGGTACTGCGTGCCAAGCCGGGTTTCGTCGGCGTCCAGCTCGACGGTGGGCTTGCCTGGCTGCGGCTGTCGACGGTCGATTATGTCGGCGATCTCGCGGCGGTAAAATGCGACGCGACCGCGATGAGCTTTGCCAAGATGGAAGAGGATGGATTGCAGCAGTCGCTGGGGCTCGGCTGCGGCGGAGGTAAGTAGCAGACACGAAGGGGGAAAGCGGGGGCTTAACCGGAGGCTTTGATCAGATGCGAAACACCTTGTTCCTGGCTGCGATCACGATCGCGCTCGGCACTGCCTCGATGGCCCAGGCCGCGCCCAAGAAATCGAAGAAGCCCGCTAGCATCAGGGCCGCCGCCGCGCCGCCGGTGATGGCGGAGCTTCCGGAGCCACCGCTGGTCCCGCTGAATGGCTGTCCCGCGCCGGCCGCAGGCGTGCTCCCCGTCGCGAAGAAGATCGACAAGAAGGCGCGCGGCAAATTCTCGATCGAGAAGGCGCCCTATATCGCCACGCTCAACCCGACCGAGCTGTGCGCCACCAATGGCAAGATGCGCGCGGGTGCCGGCGCCACCGCCGGGGCGATGGGCCTGTCGGGGCAGGTGATGAACACGCGTTCGGCACGGATGGACCTGATGTCGGTGCCCGCGCTGGAGCGCGAACTGCGCCCGGTGCTCGAGGCCTTTGCCGGGGCCTGGCCCTATGCGCCGCTGGAACGCACGCCGAAGATCCTGTTTCGCGCAGACGAGGCCTATCAGGCGCAGGCGCTGCCCGATAACACGATCATCGTTTCGCTGGGTCTGCTCGAAGCGGCCGAGTCAGATTCGGAGGTGTTGTTCGTGCTCGCGCATGAATATGCCCATCTGCTGCTCGGCCATTTCACCAAGGAAGAGACGATCGCCGGTGCCAGGAACGCCACCCAGGCGGTCTCGGTCGCCTGGGCGGCGGGCAGTGCGTTCAATTCGATGAAGAACAGCGGCGGCTCGCTGTCGGCGGCGCAGACCGGCTTCGAGAAGGGGGCGCGCAAGGGCGCGCCGATCGCCGAGGCGCTGCGCTTCGCGGTCGACGATATTTTCGCGCCGTCGTGGAATCGCGGGCAGGAGAATGAAGCCGACGCGCTCGCGGTCGACCTGCTGATCCGAAGCAACATGACGATCGACAGCTACGCCAATGTCTTCGCCCGGCTGCAGAAGGCATTCGAAACCGAAAAGGCTTCGCGCGACAAGCGCAAGGCGGCGGCCGACGCGGTCCAGGCGACGATGACCGAAACGATGAAGACGCTGACCAGCACTGTCACCGCGGCCAGCTTCACCGGTGGCGGTGCGGGGATGCAGGGTCTTGGTTCGAGCCTGCTCAAGACGGCGGGTGGCGCGCTGCTCAACAATATGGGCGCAATCACCAAGTCGCTGGGCGGATCGAGCCATCTTCCGCCCGAGGAGCGGCGCAACGGCCTCGCCGCCTATTTCCAGACGGGCTATCCCATGGCGGAGCCGCCAATCGACACCGGGGCGATGGTTGGCCGGATCAGGGCCAAGCCCGATTTCGCGAAGGCGGTCGCGACCCGCAACGCCTATCTCAAGGCGCGCGGTGCCTATTTCGCGCAGGATTATGCCGGAGCGGCGACCCAGCTGCACGCGCTGGGCGCCGGCAGCTCGACCGCGCCAACCTTCGTCAATTTCGTCGCGGGGCTCGCGGCGCGCGACCAGGGTAACACCTTCATGGCGGCCGGCTTCTTCGATGCCGGCCGCCGCAGTTCCGGTGTCCAGAACCTCCAGCTTTACGAGACCTATACCGAAATGGAGCTCGGCGCTGGCGACCTGGCCGACAGCGCCTCGCTGATCGCCGAGGGCAAGAGCCGGTTCAGGGACCCCGACCATTTCAAGAGCATCGAGATCAAGCGCGAACTGGCGGCCGGCAACCCTGCGGGGGCGCAGCTGACCTACAGCCAATGCATGGCGGTCAAGGGTCGCGATTACATCACCGAGCGATGCAAGGCGGCGATGCCCCAGGCGGCACAGCCGGCGAACCCGCTCGGCTTCAAACTGCCATTCGGGGGATGAGGCGCTCCGCAATAGGGGAAAATAGCCGTCATCCCAGCGAAAGCTGGGATCTCATTGCCTTTGCTCGAAACGAAGAAAAGGGAGATCCCAGCTTTCGCTGGGATGACGGCATCTGGTGATCGGTCGGCGATTACTGTTCTTCCCGCTGGTGCTGGGCAGCGCCTTGGCGCTCTGTGCCGCCGAGCCGGGCATCGACCCACGCCTCACCCAACTCGAAGCGCAAATCCAGACCGCCACCGCCGAGCGTCGCTGGGACACCGCCATCGCGCTGGGCCGCGAGGCGCTCGCGATCGAGGAGGCGACCAAGGGGGCGGACCATCCCGAGGTCGCGGGCACGCTTTCGCTGATCGCCGACTGGACGGTGCGCCAGGGCCGCCCAACCGAGGCCAGCCCGCTCTATGCCCGCGCGCTGACGATCTTCGTGGCGAACCTTGGACCCGATCACGAACTTACCCGGCAGGCGACGTCAAACCTCGCCGCCAATCTCCAGGGGCTCGGCCAATATGACGAGGCCGAAAAACTGTATCGCGGCGCGCTCGACCGGGCGCTGGCGAAGGGCGTGAACAGCCGCATGGCGGCGCTCGCCTATAATAATCTCGCTTATGCGCTTGGCCGGCAGGGGCGCTTCACCGAGGCGCGCGCCCTTTACGGCAAGGCGCTGGCGATCGCCCTGGCCTGGGACCCGGAGGATCTCGATCTCGCGCTGATCGAGAGCAATCTCGCCGCCAATCTCGACGCGCTGGGCCGCCCGCTCGAGGCCGAACCGCTCTACCGCCAGTCGCTCGCGGTGCGGATCGCCGAGCTTGGCCCCGACGATCCGGCGGTCGCGACCAGCTATAATGGTCTTGGCTTCAACCTCGACGGTCAGGGGCGCCATGCCGATGCCGCCCCCGCCTATGCCCGCGCGCTCGCGATCCGTACCGCGATCGATCCGGAGGGGCTGGCAGCGGCGACCAGCTACAATAATGTCGCGCATAATCTGAACCGACAGGCCGATTATGCGGCTGCCGCGCCGCTCTACGACAAGGCGCTCGCCATCTGGCGCCGCGTCCATGGCGCCGCGCATCCGACCACGGCGATCGGGCTGTCCAATGTCGCGGTGAATCTGGAGAGACAGGGGCGGGCGGCGGAGGCCGAGCCGCTGTTTGAACAGGCGCTGGCGATCCGCGTTGCGGCGTTGCCCGCCGGACATCCCGACATCGCCACCGCCCGGCTCCGGCTGGCGCATGCCCTCGCCGCGCAGGGCCGATATGAACGCGCCTTGCCGCTCTACGCGGCGGGAGTCGCGGCGCGGCGCGCTGCGTTCGGCCCCGATCATCCCGCGCTCGCCGAGGCGCTGACCGATCAGGCTGGGCTGCTGCTCGCGATGGGCCGCACCGCCGAGGCGGTCGCGGCGGCGCGCGAGGCCGCCGACATCGTTCGCCGCCGCCGGCTGGGCCGGATCGGCGACGCGCGCGATGGCGATGGCCTTCAGCAGGAGGTCGGGCGGCCGGATGCGGCCGACGCCAGCCGTTTTGATCCGCTGGCAGGCGCCTTCGCGGTCTTCATCCGCGCCGCCTGGGCACGCGGGGCGGAAGTGCCGCGCGAAGCGGCGGCGCTGCGCGCCGAGGCGTTCCTTGCCGCGCAGGATCTGTCGGTGTCGGCGGCGGCGCGCAGCATGGCGCGTACCGCCGCGCGTACTGCGGCAGGTGACGGGCCGCTCGGCGATCTCGTCCGCCGCCAACAGGCGCTGTCGGATCACGCGGCCGAACTCGATGCGCGGCTGCTGCGCCGCCTGATCACGGGCGATGCTACCGGGGTCGCGGACACTCGCGCTGCGCTCGACCAGACGAGGCGCGACCTCGCCGGCGCCGATCGGGCGCTGCGCAAGGCGTTTCCGGACTATGCCCGGCTGATCGGCGCGGACGCGCTGCCGCTGCGCGCGGCGCGGGCGCGGCTCGATCGCGGTGCGGCGCTGCTGCTGATCGTGGCGGCCGGCGACGACCTTTACAGCTTCGCGTTGGGGACGAAGCGCGATGGCTGGTCGCGGTTCGATCGCGGCGCTGCACCGGTCGGTGCCACGATCCGCCGGCTGCGCTGCCAGGTCGATTCCAAGGCGTGCGGAGACCGATCGGCGGGCTGGCCCGGTTTCGACCTCGCTGCGGCGCACGGGCTATATCGCGATCTGGTCGCCCCGGTCGAAGCGGCGCTGGGCGGCGCGCGCTCGCTGTTCGTCGTAACCGGCGGTGCACTTGCCGAACTGCCGCTTGGCCTGCTCCCGACCGCGCCGGGCGAAGACGGCAGCGATGTCGCGACGCTTCAGCGCACCCCCTGGCTTGCCGATCGCTATGCGATCACGGTGCTGCCGGCGGTGTCGGTGCTGCGTGCGGGCAACGCCGTGGCGACCGCGGCCCCCCGCGATGCCGCCACGGTCCGCTTTGTCGGCTATGGCGCACCGCTGTTTCTGGGCCCGGCCGGGACTGAACGGAAGCTCGACGATTTCCTGCGCATCCCGCAGCCGGTCGATCGTGCCGGGCAAAGGCTCGCCGACCCTTCCGAACTGCGCCGGCTCAGTCCGTTGCCCGGCACCGAAATCGAGTTGAAGGCGATGGCGGCGACCCTCAGCGTGCGCCCCGAGCTCGTCCATCTCGGCCCCGCCGCGACCGAGGCGTCGGTTCGCGCCGATCCCCAGCTGGGCAGCGCGCGCATCCTGGCCTTTGCGACCCATGGCATTTTGCCGGGCGAGATTGATGGGCTGCGCGAGCCGGGGCTGGCCTTTACACCGCCCGAATCCGGATCAGCCGCCGACGATGGCCTCCTCGCCGCATCGGAAGTGGCGGGGATGCGGCTGTCGGCCGACTGGGTGATCCTGTCCGCATGCAACACCGCCAGTGCCGACGGCACGCCCGGCGCCGACAGCCTGTCGAGCCTTGGCCGGGCCTTCCTCTATGCCGGGGCGGGGTCGCTGCTCGCGAGCCGCTGGCGCGTCGCCGACGATGCGACGGCGGCGCTGACGGTGGAAACACTGGAGGCGCGCAAGGCCGGGCTGACCCGCGCCGGGGCGCTGCAACGCGCGATGGCGACGGTCCGGTCGGGCCGCCGCGCCGACGGCAGCGCGCTACCCGGCTGGTCGGCAGCCTGGGCGCACCCTGCCGCCTGGGCACCATTCACGGTTATTGGTAGCGACGATCGGTGAAGTCGCGTCCGCTCATCCTTGCCCAGGATGAGCGGAATCGGTTCATTCGTGAGGCCGCAGCCCCCAGTTGAGCTTGTCCATCACTTCGGCCAACGGTTCGGTAACGGTCACGCTGCGGCCTTCGCCGAAGCGGATCCGCGTGCCTTCGCTGACCTGCGAGATGAAGGTGACCTGTGAGGCGTTGACCGCAGTTTCGACCCGATCGGCGGCCACGAACATGACTAGCATGGATTCCTCTCCCTCATGCGTCTTGGGAGCGGAGGATAGCGCGGTCCGCGCGCCCCGCCAGCCTATAAAAGCGCCATTGCCAAAAGAGTTGGCGTTAAAAGAGCTTGGTCTTGCACTTGCGGGTCTGATGGACCCCGCGCAGGAAGCCGCGCCGCGCATAGCCCGCGGTCACCGCGCGTTCGAACCGGCGCTGCGCAGGCGCTGCTCCGGTAACCTCGCGCACCAGCCCGCGGAACGGGATGACCGAATTGACCACGGTCTTGCCCCCCGCCTCGGCAAGCTTTCCGACGCGGTTCTCCTTCTTGGTCACACCCACCTTGTAATCCGGGCCGATGACGTCGGTCAGCGCATGGAAGGCGCTCGAGATGTCGCGGCAGCTCCTGATGCCCTTGAGGCTATAGGGGTCGGCGGCGGCGGCCTGCAATACCGGCGGAATGTCGGTCCGGGCGACGCCGACATCGCGGACGGGCTGGCTGGCGATACGCCCCGCGCTCTTGCCGACCGACTGGATAGGCGATGGCTCGGCGTCATTGCCGTCCGCCGTGCTGCTGTTGTTCGCAGCGAGGACGGGCGCCGTGAACAGCGCGATGATCATGAGCGTGGAGGCAATTGTCCGCATGCTCCTTCCTAGCGGCAAGCATGGCGGGAAGAAAAGCCTGTTATCTTGTCGGGCGTGCCAAGCCCGCCAGATGTTAAGGGTGCGACCCCCACCCGCCGTTTACAGCTTTGAATTTGGGCTGAGTTGTGCGATTCTAAGGTTAATGGGAAGACAATCACCCATCAGTATACTTGCGTTGTTGCTTATCTTGGGGGGCTTCACGGCCACGGCGAGTGCGGAGGAGACATCCCGCTTGCCGGATATCGGCGCGACAAGTGCGGCCACCACGCGGATCGATGCGGTCCGTTTCGTGGGCGCTAAAAGCGTGCCCGTGACCGATCTGACCGGGGCGGTGGCGCCCTGGCTGCACCGCGATCTCAGCTTCGAACAGATGCACGAGATGGCGGGTGCAGTGACCAGCCTGTACCGAAGCCGTGGCTATCCGGTGGCAAGCGCCTATCTGGCCGCCCAGACGGTCCGCGGCAACGCGCTGACCATCACCGTGGTGGAGGGGCGCTTCGGCCGGGTGCGGCTACGTTCGAACCGGACCCTGGTGCCCGACGATCAGATCCTCAAGACGCTCGCGCTGAACCTGTGCGGCCAGGGCGGTGACTGCCATGGCGCCGAACCGATCCGCGGCACGCCGCTCGAACGCGCGGTTTTGCTTGTCTCCGAAATCCCCGGGGTAAGGGCGAAATATGAACTCGCCGCCGGCGAGGCGCCGGGGACGACCGACATCCTGCTCGACGCGACCCCCGCCAAGCGCTTCAGCGCGACGATCGGCGCGGACAATAACGGCTTCGCCTTCACGGGCCGCAAGCGCGTCTCGCTCGCGCTGAGTGCCTCCAACCTGCTTCACATGGGCGACCTGCTCTCGCTGAGCAGCACCTATACCGGCAAGGGCTTCTTCAGCTTCGCCGCCGATGGCAGCGTTCCGCTGGGCTATAGCGGCGCGCGGGTCGGCGCGGCGGGGGGGCATCTGCGCTATGCGCTGGGCCGCGAGTTCGCGGCGCTCGGCGCGACCGGCGTTTCGGACACCGCCGGGGTCTACGCGTCCTATCCGGTGATCCGCACCCTGCGCGGCAGCATGGACTTGCGGCTAGACCTGCTGGGCAAGGCGATCCGCAGCGACATCAGCACGCTCGCGCTCCACAGCAGGTCGCGCGCCGGCGAAGTGATCCTCAGTGTCAGCGGTAGCCGGCTCGACAGCCTGCTGCTCTCGGGATCGACCCAGTACCGGCTGTCCTGGACGCAGGGCGAACTCGAGCTGCGCGATGCCGCCAGCCTGGCCTTCGACGCGCTCACCGCGCAGACCGACGGCAGCTTCGGCAAGTTCAACTATCTGCTCCGCCGCGAGGAACTGGTGGTGCCGGGCATCAGCCTGTTCGCACAGGTCAGCGGGCAATATGCCGCCGCCAATCTCGACTCTTCCGAGAAAATCCCGCTCGGCGGAGCACAGGCGGTGCGCGCCTATGACACCGGCGCGGCGGCGGCCGATACCGCGACCCTTTTGACGATCGAGAGCCGCATCCGCGTGCCGGCGGCGTTGAGCGGCGCGTGGGAGATGGTGCTCGCCCCCTTTTACGATCATGCCTGGGCCCGCTTCAACAAGCGCACATGGCCCGGCTATGTCGGGCCCAATCGCGGCCAGCTCGCCGGGATCGGAATCTATGCCTCGCTCGCTCTGCCGGGGCGTTACTCGCTGCGTGCAACCTATGCGAGGCGCTGGCGTACCTCCAACGACGTGGTGCCGGGCAAAGGCGACCAGATCTGGATAGAGGGGGCTGCGGCGTTCTGATGGGCAGGGGGGGCGCCATCAACGAACATGCCGGCCAGCGGCCCCGGCCTGGAACCCAGCTGCGAGCCCAGCTGCGAGCCCAACTGCTCGGTGGTGCGGGCGGAATCGCGCTGCTGATGGCGGCGGCGGGTGCGCACGGTCAGGCGCTCCCGACCGGCGCGCAGGTGGTGACGGGTGCCGCTCAGATCAACGCGGCGGCCAACGCGCTGGTCATCAATCAGACGACCGCACGGCTCGGACTGAACTGGCAGAGCTTCGATATCGCCGCCGGCCATTCGGTGATCTTCAACCAGCCGGGTGCCAGCGCGGTCGCGCTAAATCGGGTGGTCGGCGCGAACGCCTCGTCGATCTTTGGGACCCTGCAGTCGAACGGGCAGGTGTTCCTGCTCAATCCGAATGGCGTTCTGTTCGGCAAGACTGCGCAGGTCGATGTCGGCGGGCTGCTCGCCTCGACCGGCTCCATCACCGATCTCGATTTCGCGCAGGGACGCTACCGCATCACTGGCGCGGGCGGTGGCCTGATCGTCAATCAGGGAAGCCTGCGCGCCGAAGGCGGGTCGATCGTTCTCGCGGGCGGCAAAGTCTCCAACCAGGGCCAGATCGTCGCCAATCGTGGCGCCGCGACGCTGGCGGCGGGCGATGGCTTCACCCTGACGCTCGACAATATGGGGCTGTTCAACGTCCGGGTCGATCAGGCGGGGCTCGACGCGCAGGTCGCCAACCAGGGCCTGGTGCAGGCCGATGGCGGCCGGGTCCTGCTGACCGCGCGCGGGCGCGACATGCTGCTCGACAGCGTCGTCAACAATTCGGGCGTCGTCCGCGCGCAGGGCCTGTCGATGGTCGGTGGCGAGGTCGTGCTCGACGGCGGCGACGGTGCGGTCGTCAATATCGGCAAGGTCGATGTCGCCAATGCGGTGGGCAAGGGCGGCAAGGCAGAGGTGCTGGGCGGCACGATCAACCTGACCGCGACCGCGAAAGTCGATGCCAGCGGCCGTGATGGCGGCGGCACGATATTGGTCGGCGGCGACGCCTTTGGCGCGGGGCCGACGCCGACCGCACTTGCGGTCACGGTCGCGGTCGGCGCCGAGCTCAAGGCCGATGCGACCCTCGCCGGCGACGGTGGCAAGGTGGTCGTCTGGTCGGACCGGACCACGCGGTTCGCGGGCGCGATCTACGCGCGCGGCGGGGCGGCCAGCGGCAATGGCGGCTTCGTCGAGACGTCCGGCAAGCAGTCGCTGACCGTCGCCGACAGCGCGACCGTCAACACCCTTGCGGCGAACGGGAAGGCGGGCGACTGGCTGCTTGATCCCGCGACGATCACTGTCGCGACCGGCGGCGGCGCCACCCTGATCGCGGCCGCCGACGGCGCCGACACCACATCGAACATCACCATCGCCCCCGCGACGATCAATGCTGCTGCCTCCAACGTCACCCTGTCGGCGGCGACATCGGTAACGGTGACCAACGCGATCGCGATGACCGGTTCCGGGGTGGGCCTGACCATCCAGGGCGCGGGCTCGGCCAGCCCGTCGGCGGGCACCTTCCTCAATGCGGGGATCACCACCACCAACGGCGCGGTCACGATCAACGGGCCGGTGACCCTGGGCGCCAACGTCACCCTCGGCACCGGGACCGCCGCGCTGAATATTACCGGGGCAGTCAACGGCGGCTTCAGCCTGACCAAGACCGGCGCGGGGGCAACCAGCTTCGGTTCGACAATCGGCGCCACGACCGCGCTGACCACCCTGTCGATCGCGGGTGCGACGACGCTTGGCGGCGATGTCAGGACCAGCGGCACGCAGACCTATACCGGTGCGCTGACGGTGCCGGCGGCCGCGACCCTGACCACCACCAACGCGGCGGTGACGGCGAGCGGCACGACGACCTTGACCGGCGACCTGACGGTGGCGGCGGGAACCGGCGCGGTGACCTTTACCGGGGCGATCAACGGCGCGAGCAGCCTGACCCGGACCGGCAGCGGCACGAACACGCTGTCGGCGGCAGTGGGCGGAACCACCGCGCTCACCAGCCTGACGCTCGGCACCGGCGCCACGACCCTGACCGGCAATGTCACCACCAGCGGCGCGCAAAGCTATGGCGGTGCGACGACGATCAACGGCGGCACGCTGACCACCACCGACAGCGCGATCAGCATCGCCGGCGCGACGACGCTGGGGATCAACACGACCTTCGCGGCAGGCGCGGGCCTCGTCACCCTGACCGGCGCGGTCAACGGTGCGCGGACCCTGACGGTGAGCGGCAGCGGCGGGATCAGCTTCGGCAGCACGGTCGGTGCGACCACCGCGCTCACCAGCCTGAGCGCGGGCACCGGCACCGCGACCTTGGGCGGCAACATCACCACCACCGGCACCCAGACCTATGGCGGCAACCTGGCGACCAGCGCGGCGGCGACGGTCGCCACCACCAACAGCGCGGTATCGGTGGCGGGAACGACGACGCTGGGCGGCAATCTGACGGTGGCGTCGGGCACCGGCACGCTGGCGCTGACCGGCGCGGTCGATGGCGGCTTCGCGTTCAGCAAGACCGGGACGGGCGCCACCACCTTCGGCTCGACGGTCGGTGCCGGCACGCCGCTGGCAAGCGTCACGGTCGCTGGGGCCGCGATTCTGGGTGGCGATGTCACGACCAGCGGCGCGCAGACCTATACCGGCGCGCTGACGGTGCCGGGGGCGGTGCTCACCACCACCAACGCCAATGTCACCGCGAGCGGCACGACCACCCTGACCGGCGACCTGACGGTGGCGGCGGGCAGCGGCACGGTGACCTTCACCGGGGCGGTCAACGGCGCGCGCAACCTGACCCGGACGGGCTCGGGCAGCACCGTCTTCACCGCCGCCAACGGCGCCACGACCGCGCTGACCAGCGTGACGACGGGCAGCGGCACGACCACGCTGACCGGCGCCTTCACGACGACCGGAGCGCAGAGCTATGGCGGCGCGACCGCGATCAACGGCGGGACGCTGACCACCAGCAACAGCGCGATCAGCATCGCCGGCGCGACGACGCTGGGGGCGAACACGACGCTGGCGGCGGGATCGGGACTGGTGACGCTGACCGGCGCGGTCAACGGTTCGGGCGCGCGGACCCTGACGGTGAGCGGCGCGGGCGGGATCAGCTTTGGCAGCACGGTCGGCGCGACCACCGCGCTCACCAGCCTGAGCACGGGCACCGGCACCGCGACCCTGGGCGGCAATGTCACCACCACCGGCGCGCAGACCTATGGCGGGAACCTGGCGATCAGCGCCAATGCGAGCCTCGCCACGACCAATGCCAATGTCTCGGTGGCGGGGACGACGACGCTGGGCGGCAATCTGACGGTCGCGTCGGGCACTGGTACGCTCGGGTTGACCGGCGCGGTCGACGGCTCCGCGAGCCTGACCAAGACCGGAACCGGTGCCACGACGTTCGGTTCGACGATCGGGGCGACGACCGCGCTGACGAGCGTCGCGGTCGCGGGCGCCGCGACCTTCGGCGGCAATATCACCACGACGGGCAATCAGACCTATACCGGCGCGGTCACGCTGAGCGGTTCGCCGACGCTCGATGCCGGGGCGGGGACGATCAGCTTTGGCAGCACGGTCAACGGCTCGGCGGCGGGGACGCGGGCGCTGACGATCAGCGGCAGCGCGGTGACCTTTGGCGGTGCTGTCGGCGGCACGGCATCGCTGGCGAGCCTGACCACCGGCGGGGCGACAAGCTTGCGGTCGGTGACGACGACCGGTGCGCAAAGCTATGGCGGCGACCTGACCGCCGCTGCCGCCGCGACCCTGACGACGACCAACGCCAATGTGTCGGTGTCTGGCGCGACGACGCTGGGCGCGGCGCTGACGGTGGCGTCGGGCACCGGTACGCTGGCGTTGACGGGCGCGGTCGACGGCGGCTTCGCGCTCAGCAAGACGGGCACGGGTGCGACGACTTTCGGCTCGACCGCCGGTGCGACGACCGCGCTGGCGAGCGTATCGATCGCGGGTGCGACGACGCTGGGCGGTGATATCAGGACGACGGGCACGCAGACCTATACCGGTGCGCTGACGGTGCCGGCGGCCGCGACCCTGACCACCACCAACGCGGCGGTGACGGCGAGCGGCACGACGACCTTGACCGGCGACCTGACGGTGGCGGCGGGAACCGGCGCGGTGACCTTCACCGGGGCGGTCAACGGCGCGAGCAGCCTGACCCGGACCGGCAGCGGCACGAACACGCTGTCGGCGGCAGTGGGCGGAACCACCGCGCTCACCAGCCTGACGCTCGGCGCGGGCGCCACCGGCATTGCGGGCAATGTCACGACGACCGGCAACCAGACCTATAGCGGGGCCGTGACGCTGAACACGTCGCCGACCCTGAATGCCGGGGCGGGTGCGATCAGCTTCGGCAGCACGGTCAACGGCTCGGCGGCGGGCACGCGGGCGCTGACGATCGCCGGTGGCAGCGACCTGACCTTCGGCGGCGCGGTCGGCGGCACGGCATCGCTGGCGAGCCTGAGCGCGGGCACCGGTACCGCGACCTTGGGCGGCAATGTCACCACCACCGGCACCCAGACCTATGGCGGCAACCTGGCGACCAGCGCGGCGGCGACGGTCGCCACCACCAACAGCGCGGTATCGGTGGCGGGGACGACGACGCTGGGCGGCAATCTGACGGTGGCGTCGGGCACCGGCACGCTGGCGCTCACCGGCGCGGTCGATGGCCCGGCGAGCCTGACCAGTACGGGGACGGGGGCGACCAGCTTTGGATCGACGGTCGGTGCCACGACCCCGCTGGCAAGCGTTTCCATCGCGGGGGCGACGACGCTTGCGGGCAATATCACCACCACCGGATCTCAGACCTATACCGGCGCGCTAACGGCACCTGCGGTGACGCTTGCCACCACCGATGCGAACATCACCGCCAGCAGCACGACCACGCTGAACGGCGACCTGACGGTGGCGGCGGGGACCGGCACCGTGACCTTCACCGGGGCGGTGAACGGCGCGCGCAACCTGACCCGGACGGGCTCGGGCAACACCGTTTTCACGGCGGCCAGCGGCGGCACCACCGCGCTCACTGGCCTGACCACCGGCAGCGGCACCACCACGATCACGGCGGGGCTGGTCACCAACGGCACCCAGACCTATGGCGGCAACCTGTCGATCGGGGCGGCGACGCTCACGTCGACCAACAACGACATCACGGTTATCGGCAATACGACGCTGACCGGGGCGGCGACGCTGGCGGCGGGCAGCGGTGCGGTGAGCCTGGGCGGCACGGTGAACGGCGCCTTCGCGTTGACCCGCAGCGGC
>CAMTVW010000033.1:0-53783 GCA_947085315.1 uncultured Sphingomonas sp.
CGAGATGACGGCCGCGGGGACGTGCATCGACGTGAGGGTCCAGTTGACCTTGCCGTCGGTGAAGGTCTCGCCGGAGCTCGCCTCGACGCCGTAGAACGCGACGATGTCGCCGGCCTCGGCCGAGGGAATCTCCTCGCGGTCCTCCGAGTGCATGCGGAACATGCGCGGGACGCGCACCTTTCGCATCTCGTTCGACACGTTGTAGATGGTGTCGCCAGCGGAGACCGTGCCCTGGTAGACGCGGAAGTACGTGAGCTGACCGTACTTGTCCTGCTGGAGCTTGAACGCGAGGCCGACGAACGGCTTGGTCGGGTCGGACTCGACCGTGACCTTGGCCTCGGCGTTGCTCTGGTCGTGGGCCTCGTTGAGGACCTCGGTGGGACGGGGCAGGTAGTGGACGACGCCGTCGAGCAGGAGCTGGACGCCCTTGTTCTTGATGGCGGAGCCGCACATGACGGGGGTCATCTTGAGGGCGAGCGTGGCGCGGCGGATGGCGGCGCGGAGCTCGTCGACCGAGATCGGCTTCTCCTCGATGAACTTCTCGGCGAGCTCGTCGTCGACGTCGGCGACGAGGGCGATCATGTTCTCGCGGGCCTTCTTCGCGGCCTCCACGTACTCGGCGGGAATGTCGACTTCCTTCACGTCCTCGCCGTCGGCGCCCTCGAAGAAGAAGGCCTTGCCGATGATGGGGTCGATGATGCCCTTGAACTCGTGCTCCGCGCCCATGGGGAGCTGGATCATGACCGAGTGGTGGCCGAGCTTCTCCTTGAGCATCGCCGAGACGCGCTCGTAGTTCGCGCCCGGGTTATCCATCTTGTTGACGAAGGCGATGCGCGGGACGTGGTAGCGCTTCATCTGCCGGTCGACCGTGATCGACTGGCTCTGGACGCCCTTGCCCGAGTCGAGGACGAGGATCGCGCCGTCGAGGACGCGGAGCGCGCGCTCGACTTCGATCGTGAAGTCGACGTGGCCCGGCGTGTCGATGATGTTGATGCGGTGGTCGTTCCAGAAGCACGTCGTGGCAGCGGACGTGATCGTGATCCCGCGCTCCTGCTCCTGCTCCATCCAATCCATCGTGGCGGTGCCCTCATGGACTTCGCCGATCTTGTAGGACTTGCCGGTATAATAAAGGATACGCTCGGTCGTGGTCGTCTTGCCGGCATCGATGTGCGCCATGATGCCGATGTTGCGATACTTTTCGAGCGGGTGGCTGCGGGCCATGATCTTAGACTCCGATGTCGGGGAAAGGCCGAAGCCCGTCCCCGACGATATGGGAATGAAGCGTGACTCTTTCGAGTCCCGCTGGAACTACCAGCGGTAGTGCGAGAAAGCGCGGTTGGCTTCGGCCATGCGATGCGTGTCTTCACGCTTCTTGACGGCGTTGCCACGATTGTTCGCTGCATCCATCAGCTCGCCCGACAGGCGGCCGGCCATGGTGTGCTCCGAACGCGAACGCGCGGCGGTGATCAGCCAGCGGATCGCAAGCGCCTGGCTGCGTTCCGGGCGAACCTCGACGGGAACCTGATAGGTCGCACCGCCGACGCGGCGGCTGCGGACCTCGATGCCCGGCTTCACATTGTTGAGCGCGTCATGGAACACGCCGAGCGGCTCGCGCTTTGCGCGGGTCTCGACGGTTTCAAGGGCGCCATAGACGATGCCTTCGGCGACGGACTTCTTTCCGTCGAGCATGACACTGTTCATGAATTTGGTCAGCACGATATCCCCGAACTTCGGATCGGGAAGGATTTCGCGCTTTTCAGGACGACGACGACGAGCCATTTCGATCTACCTCTTACTTAGGACGCTTGGCGCCGTATTTCGAACGGCTCTGCTTGCGGTCCTTGACACCCTGCGTATCGAGCACGCCGCGCAGCACGTGATAGCGCACACCGGGAAGGTCGCGCACACGGCCGCCACGGATCAGGACCACGGAGTGTTCCTGAAGATTGTGGCCTTCACCGGGGATGTAGCTGATCACCTCGCGGCTGTTCGTCAGGCGGACCTTGGCCACCTTGCGCAGCGCCGAGTTCGGCTTCTTTGGCGTCGTCGTGTAGACGCGCGTGCAAACGCCGCGCTTCTGCGGGTTCTTTTCCATCGCAGGGACCTTCGACTTGGCCTTCTGCGGCTCGCGACCCTTGCGGATCAGCTGATTGATCGTTGGCATGAAGCCCTTCACCTCTAAGAGAGTTACTTTACCAATGCCCAACATGCCTTCCCGAACGGCCCGACGAATCGGTATATTCGGAAATGCACGAAAGCCCCGGCGGTCATCCGACCTCCCAGGCCCTCACACGCATTAGCAATGTTCAAGCTTGCCCAGTTGCGGACAAGCCGTCCCTGAGCAGGGCGCGCCTATAGAGAAGGAGTCGGATCGGGTCAACGGTGGTGCCGCCCGTTTTTCGCCTTCACCATGGCGATAGCGTCAGTCGGCGGCGACCACAGCGATCGGACCGCGTCAGCGTCAGCGCCACCGCCCCACGACCTCCACCATGACGAGACCGAAAGTTCCGTCCGGCGAATCCTTTTTATTTTATGCGCGTGCGGATCACGAACTCATTGTCAAGCGTTTTTCTACCAGCTTGTTCAGGGAGTTTCGCCATGTTTCGTATCGGCACCCTCGGTGACTCATCGCGGCAACCCGGCAGCCGCGCTTTCGCACGCCCGCAGGGGCGCCGCCCCTCCGCCATCCGCTGGATCGCAGCCCTCCCGCTCTTCGCGGTGGCGAGCATCACCTTCAACGCCGGCGCGCCGGCGGAGGTGAGCCTTCCTGACGCCGCGGCCGCGGCCCAGCAGGTCGCAGGGCGCTGGTCGATCGAAAATGCACGGACGCTCCTTTCGCTGGCCGCCGAGGCTGCGCAGGAAGGGCTGGACCCGACCCTTTATGGCGCCGAAGCGCTCGGTGCGGCGATCGAGAGCGGCCAGACCGGCGCGACTCTCGACGTGCTCGCCACCGCGACCGCGCTGCGCCTGGCCCATGACTATGCCGATGGCCGGATCGAGAACAAGCAAGCGCTCGACTGGCACATCCGACCCGACACCGATCCAAACCGGCTCGCGGCCGAACTCGACGGCGCGCTCGATGCCGGGCGTCTCGCGCCCTGGCTGCGCGGCCTTCTGCCCGACAATGATCAGTATCGCGCGCTGAAGGCCGCCTATGCACAAACCGCCGATTCCGCCATGCGCGACCAGCTTCGCGCCAATCTCGAACGCTGGCGCTGGATGCCGCGCGATTTGGGCGACCGTTATATCTACGTCAATGTGCCGAGCTATCGGCTCAGCTTCATGAACGAAGGCGTCGAGGAAGCCCGCTATAATGTCGTGGTGGGCTCGCCCCGGACACCGACGCCGCAACTGGCGCTCGAGGCGCAGTCGGTGGTCGCCAATCCGAGCTGGACCGTTCCGCAGAGCATCATCAAGGCAGGAGGCCTGCACGGCAAAGGCTATAGCTGGAAGCGCCGCGCCGACGGCAGCGTCTCGGTTCAGCAGGCGCCGGGGCCTGGCAACGCGCTGGGTAGGATCAAGATCGACATGCCCAACCCGCACGCCATCTATCTGCACGACACCCCCAATCGCACCGTCTTCGATCGCGAGAACCGCGCGCTCAGCCATGGCTGCGTCCGCGTGCAGAATATCGAGGAGCTGGCGGCGCTGCTGCAGGGTGGCGCCGGCCTCGACGAAGCCCTTGCCGACCCGCACAAGACCGTCCGGCTCCAGCTTCAAAAGAGCGTGCCTGTCTATTTGGTCTACTTCACGCTTCAGGCGGACGCGAATGGAACAATTCGCTTCGTCGGAGATCCGTATCAGCGTGATCGCGCCCTGCTCTCGCAGCTTGGTCGAATGAAGTCCGAGGGGGCCACCATGGCCTTGCGGATGGCCGCGCGCTGACCTCGAGGGCAATATCCCGCGATAGTGTTCCGCAACGCTCCGCGCATGTACTTCGCCCGCTCACGCGATGAACCGTGCAACTAGCACGCCCGGTGCGTCCTATTATCGGAACAAACGTTCACTTCGCGAATGAATTGGTTAACCTGATCTGCTAACTTACTGACATTGTAAGCGTAGAGCGGGTTGGGCATTTGCTGGATATTATCGACACGCCGGTCAGCCGGCGCGGATTGCTGGGTGCAGGCATTTTTGGTGGACTGGTGCTCGCGGGTAGCGGAACGTCGCTGGCCGCCCCGCTCCGGGTGGGTCCGCAACTTCGCCCCGAAGTGCGTGCGCGCGCGCTTGCCGCGATGAGCCGCCATGTCGGCCGGATCAGGCACCGCGACCTTATCGGAATCGCCGATTTCGACGACCCCTCCTCCGCGCCCCGCTTCCATCTTCTCGACGTCGCGTCGGGTCGGGTGGAGAGCCTGCTGGTCGCGCACGGCCGGGGCTCGGATCCGTCACATAGCGGCTGGCTAAAGCGCTTCTCGAACGAACCGGGCTCGGCGGCTTCATCGAGCGGCGCCTATGTCACCGCTGAGGAATATGTCGGCAATCATGGGCGCTCCCGCCGGATCGACGGGCTCGATGCCACCAATTCCAATGCCCGCGCGCGCGCCGTCGTGATCCACGGCGCCTGGTATGCCGAGCGCGATATGATCGCACAGCATGGCAAGCTGGGCCGATCGGAGGGCTGCTTCGCCTTCGGTGAACGCGATCTCGGCCAGGTGATGGCGCGGCTCGGGCCGGGCCGGCTGATCTATGCCGATAAGGTCGACCGTGCCTAAAATGAGTCGAGCCGCATGATCTGCGGTCGGGAGCGGGCTGTCGCGATTCCGAAAAATGCTTTAGATTCAATCCTATCTGGTCGGTAAAAAGGGGACTGGATAGTGACGGGATCTGGGTTCGTTCGATGGCTTGCCTGTGCTGTGCTTACCCTGCCGATGGCCGTCGCCCCGGTGGCGCCCGCACTGGCGATCAGTCCGCTCGGCGCGCCGCGCTTCGCTGCGGTGCTGATGGACGCTGACACCAGCGAGATCCTCTACGCCGAACAGGCGACCGCAATCCGCCATCCTGCCTCGATCACCAAGGTGATGACGCTTTATCTTGTGTTCGATGCGCTCGAAGCAGGGCGGCTCCGACCCGACGACCGGGTCGTGATGTCGTGGAACGCCGCCAACCAGCGGCCTTCGAAACTGGGCCTGGGCACCGGTGGGTCGCTGTCGGTCGCAGAGGCAATCAGCGTCGTAGCGGTCAAGTCCGCCAATGATGTCGCGGTCGCGCTCGCCGAAAAAATTGGCGGCACCGAAGCCAATTTCGCGCGGATGATGACCACCAAGGCCCGCAAGCTTGGAATGAACCAGACCGTGTTCGCCAACGCCAGCGGCCTGCCCGATCCCGCCCATTTCACCTCGGCGCAGGATATCGCGATCCTTTCGGCGGCGATGATCCGCAACCATCCCAGCTATTATCGCTGCTTTGCCGAACAGAGCGTCAGCTATGGCCGGCTGCGCATGGCCAATCACAACAAACTGCTTGGCAATGTCCTCGGCGTCGACGGGATCAAGACCGGTTTCACCAATGACAGCGGCTTCACACTCACCGCATCGGCGGTGCGCGGCGGCCGACGGCTGATCGCGGTGGTGCTGGGTTCGCCCTCCGGCTGGCAGCGCGACCGCGACATCACCGCCCTGCTCAACACCGGCTTCACGGCACTCAATATCCGCACCGCCGGCCGCGACGCCGATATGCCGGCGTTGCTTGCCAGCTCGGGCTTTGCGCTCAACCGCAGCCTGCGCCCGATGCCGCGCATCGCCGCGATCGAACTTGAAGAAGGCGACGCCGAATAGATATTCAGGCCCTTCCCACGCAAGGGAGGGCGAAAGGGCGGGCAGATTGGGACGGGACCGAAAGGCCCGTCCCTTTTTCCTTGCACGATATGCCCAGCCTATTGGAGGATGATGCGGCGGCTGGGCAGCGGCGCATATTCGGCGCGGGACGGCCGTTCGACGATGATACGATCGAACGGCACCAGCTTCGCCGGCTTGCGGACGGTTCCAGCCGCGGCTTTGGATGCGGGGCGCAGTTCGCAGGCGAAGAGGCCATGCGCATGCGACGCGAGCATCGTCGCCACCGCACCGAACAATATCGTCTTACCCAAGCCCAAGGCCGCCTCCCCTTCCGACGCCTGTCCGCGCGACGAGACTATTCGCACACCGGTCCGCGTACCCAGCGCCGGTCTGCCAACCGCCGGCACATGTCGACGAACGACATGGCTACATATGCAGCGTGCGCCCGAACGCCGCGAGGACGCTCTCATGCATCGCCTCGCTGATCGTCGGATGCGGGAAGACGGTGCCGATCAGTTCGGCCTCGGTCGTCTCCAGCGTCTTGCCGATCGTATAACCCTGGATCATCTCGGTCACCTCGGCGCCGACCATATGCGCGCCCAGCAGTTCGCCGGTCGCTTCGTCGAAAACCGTCTTCACGAAGCCTTCGGGCTCGCCCAGCGCAATTGCCTTGCCGTTGCCGATGAACGGGAATTTGCCGACCTTCACCTTATATCCGGCCGCCCTGGCCCTGGCCTCGGTCAGGCCGACCGAGGCGACCTGCGGGCGGCAATAGGTGCAGCCCGGGATATTGTTCTTGTCCATCGCATGCGGATGCTGGCCCGCGATATGCTCGACCGCGATCACCGCCTCGTGCATCGCCTTATGGGCCAGCCAGGGGCCATCGGTCACATCGCCGATCGCATAGACGCCATCGACATTGGTCCGGCAATATTCATCGGTCTTGATATGAAAACGCTTGTCAGGCTCGACCCCGACCGCCTCCAGCCCGATCTTCTCGACATTGGGGACGATGCCCACCGCGACGATGACATGGCTATAGTCCTCGGACGTGACCTTGCCGTCCTTATCCTTGATCTGGGCGGTGATCCCCGTGGCCGTCACATCGATCTTCTGGACGCCGGTTGACGGGCGGATCTTCATCCCCTGCTTGGTCAGCGCCTTGGTCATGAAGGCGCTGATCTCCTCATCCTCGACTGGCAGAATGCGATCGAGCATCTCGACGACGGTCACGTCGACGCCGAAATCGCTGTAGAAACTCGCAAACTCAAGCCCGATCGCACCCGATCCGATCACCAGCAGCCTGGTCGGCATTTCGGGCGGAGTCATTGCGGTGCGATAGGTCCAGATCCGCTTGCCGTCGGCCTTGGCGAAGGGCAGGTCACGGGCGCGGGCGCCCGTCGCGATGATGATGTTCTTCGCGGTCAGCTCGGTGGTCTGACCATCCTTCGTTACCGCAACCTTGTTCCTGGCGGTCAGCGCGCCATCGCCGAAATGCACCGCAACCTTGTGCTTCTTCATCAGACCGGTGACGCCCTGGTTCAGCTGCTTGGCGACATTGCGCGATCGCTGGATCACCTTGCCGATGTCGAAGCCGGGCTTGCCCGCGTCGAGCCCATAGTCGGCGGCGTGAAGCATGTGATGATAGATCTCGGCCGAACGGAGCAGCGCCTTGGTCGGGATGCATCCCCAGTTGAGGCAGATGCCACCGAGCAGTTCGCGCTCGACGATCGCGGTCTTGAGCCCGAGCTGCGACGCGCGGATCGCCGCGACATAGCCGCCGGGGCCCGAGCCGAGGACGATGAGATCGTAGGTTTCCGCCACCAGTCTGCTCCTTGGCTTCTATCGGGCGACGGCGCGCGGCCGTCCCTCATCATCGATCGCGACGAAGGTCATCGTCGCATGAGTCACTTTTTCGCGCTCCAGCCCGCTGCGCGACTGGCGCCACGCGGTAACGTCGATCTTCATCGAGGTTCGTCCCACCGACAATAGTTCGGCATAGACCGAAACCAGATCGCCGACCTTGACCGGGCGGTGGAAGGTCATCCCATCCATCGCGATCGTCGCCGTCCTGCCCTTGCTGTGCTGCGACGCCACGGTGCCGGCCGCTAAATCCATCATGCTCACCAGCCAGCCGCCGAATATATCGCCATTGGCATTGGTATCGGCCGGCATCGCCACGACTCGGATCGCCGGTTCGCCGGTGGGCGGCGCGGCCTCCCCGGCATCGGACATCAGGCCAGCATGCCGAGCGGATTTTCGACCAGGCGCTTGAACGCCTGCATCAGCTGGGCGCCCACCGCGCCGTCGATCGCGCGGTGATCGAAGCTGCCGGTCGCGGTCATGATCGTCGCGGTCGAAAGCGCATCATCGATCACATAGGGCCGCTTCTCGCCCGCACCGACCGCCATGATCATCGCCTGGGGCGGATTGATCACTGCGGTGAACTGCTTGATCCCGAACATCCCCATGTTCGAAATCGAGGCGGTGCCGCCCTGATATTCGCCGGGCTGGAGCTTGCCCTCCTTGGCGCGCTCGGCAAGGTCCTTCACCTCGGTCGCGATCGCCGCGATGCCCTTGCTGTCGGCACCCTTGACGATCGGGGTGATCAGCCCGCCCGGGATCGCGACCGCCACCGAGATGTCGGCGCGCTGATATCGGATCAGCGTATCGCCCGCGAACGAGACGTTGCAGTCGGGCACCTCGATCAGCGCGACGGCCAGCGCCTTGATCAGCAGGTCGTTGACCGACAGCTTGACGCCCCGGCTTTCGAGCGACTTGTTGAGATCGCCGCGCAGCTTGAGCAGCGCATCGAGCCTTATATCGACTGTGAGATAGATGTGCGGGCTCTGCTGCATCGACTCGGTGAGCCGGCGCGCGATGACCTTGCGCATGCCCGAAAGCTTGACGACCTCGTGCGGGATCTCGTCCGCGCCGCTTGCCGCAACCGGTGCGGGCGCAGGCTTCGCGGGTACGGGTACAGCCGCGGGCGAAGCGGCGGGCGGCGTCTGGGAGGCACCGGTCGCGAGTCCGTCGACATCGGCCTTGACGATCCGGCCACCGGGACCGGTGCCGCTGATCTGCGCCAGATCGACCCCCTGCGCGGCAGCAAGCCGCTTGGCGAGCGGGCTCGCCTTCGGCCGGTCGCCCGAAGCGGCGGCGGCGATGGGCTTCGGCGCCGGCGCCGGCACGGCCACCTTGGCAGGCTTTGCGGCAGCGGCTTCAGCCTCAGGTTCCGGCTTCGGCTCTTCCTTGGCGGCAGGCGCCTCTTTTCGGGCCATCGGCGCAATTTTGGCGGGAGCGGCTTCCTCGTCCTCGCCCTGGATCAGCGCGATGACGGCGCCAACCTTGACCCCTTCGGTTCCCTCGGCGACCACCAGCTTGGCGATCGTGCCCTCGTCGACCGCCTCGAACTCCATCGTCGCCTTGTCGGTTTCGATTTCGGCGAGCAGGTCGCCCGACTTCACGACATCGCCTTCCTTCACCAGCCATTTGGCCAGGGTCCCCTCCTCCATCGTCGGGGACAGCGCGGGCATCTTCAATTCGATAGGCATATTGGGTCCCCTGGGGCGGGAATTAGGGTCGATGCGCGCCTCTCTTCCGCGCTCAGACTTGCGAGGTCAAGGGCCAGCATGGCGCAGGCTTGCGCAAAACCGCCAAGTGGCGCACCGTTCCGGTGAAAACATGGGGAGCGAGGCAGCCGTGCGTACCTATCTGGTTGTCATCGATGACAATGACGCCGCTCGCGTCGCGCTCCGTTTCGCCGCTCGCCGCGCGACCAAAACCGGCGGCGCGGTCGAGATACTGGCGCTCGTCGCGCAACAGGAATTCGTCCAGTGGGGCGCGGTCCAGGCAACGATGGAGGAAGAGGCGCGACTGCGCGCCGAAGCGATGGTCGCGCAGGCCGCCAGCGCGCTGATCGAGGAAACCGGGATCATGCCGTCGATCACCGTGCGGCAGGGCGATCCGGTGGCCGTGGTGCATGAACTGCTCGCGGAACAGCCCCATGTCGCGGCGCTGGTGCTGGGTGCGGCGGCGCACGGCCCGCCCGGCAAGCTGATCGCCCATTTCGCAGGTGCCGATGCGGGTCAGCTTCCCTGCCCGCTTATGATTATTCCCGGCTCGCTGAGCGATGAAGCTCTGGACCGGTTGAGCTAGCCGCCGGGGTGGCGATCAATGCGCGATCCGCGGCCCCAGCACCGCCATCAGTTCCATACACCCGGTGACATCGACCTGATCGAACCGCCCCTTCACCGGACTGTCGAGATCGAGCACGCCCAGCAAGCGCCCCTCATGGACAATCGGCACGACCAGTTCGGACGCGGAGGCCGCATCGCAGGCGATATGGCCCGGAAATGCGTGGACATCCTCGACGCACTGCGGCTCATGCGTTGCCGCCGCGGTCCCGCACACGCCCTTGCCGAACGCTATACGGATGCAGGCGGTCTTGCCCTGGAACGGGCCGAGCACCAGCTCGTCACCGACCGCCCGATAGAAACCGGCCCAGTTGAGATCGGGCAGATATTCCCAGATCAGCGCCGCGGCATTCGCCATGTTGGCGATGCCATCCGGCTCGTCGGCGGTAAGTGCCGCGAGCGCCGCCGAAAGATCGGCGTAGAGTTCGGCCTTGTCGCCGTGCTTGTCGATGTCGAACCTGTACATGCCCCCGATCTGGACCCGCTTCGCTTGCGCTTCAAGATCCATGGCCTATCCTCAGTCCGATATCCGGGGGGGAAGTTCGCATGACATTGTCCTTCTATCGGCTGATCTGGCTGCTGCCGGCCGCCTTTGTGCTTCACCTCATAGAGGAATATCTGACCGGTTATCCCGCCTATGCCGGCGCGGTGACCGGCCATGCGATGAATCTGTCGATGTTCCTCGGCTCCAACACCCTGTTCGTCGTCATCATGGCGCTGCTGACCGGCTGGGCGGCGAAGACGAGGAACCCCGGCGCGATCTTCTGGATGCTCGCCTGGGCGGCCGGCAACGAGTTCTGGAACTTCATCTACCATCTGATCGCGGTGCCCGCGCATGATCGCCATTCGCCCGGCCTCATCACCGGCGCGCTGATCTACCTGCCCTTGTCGCTCGCCGTCTGGCAGGCCGCCCTCGCCGAAAAGCAGATCCGTTGCGTGGCGCTTGGTGGCGCGATCGCATTGGGCGGCCTTTTCATGGCCACCGTCGCGGCGGTCGGCATCTATCATGTCGGCGGCGTCTGAGCGCCTAGCCAATCGCGAAGCAGCGCTTTAGGCAGGCTCCATGCCGCTTATCCCCGTCACCCGCTCGATCGCGATCGACAGCGATGAGATCGAGGAAAGCTTCACGCGCGCCAGCGGTCCCGGCGGGCAAGGCGTCAATACGACCGACTCGGCCGTGCTGCTGCGCTTCGACGTGCGCAATTCGCCCAACCTGCCCGAGGCGGTGAAGGCGCGGCTGGAGGACATCGCCGGCAGCCGGCTGACGCGCGACGGCGTGCTCGTCCTGCGCAGCGAAGGCGCCCGGTCGCAACTGCTCAACCGCCAGGAGATCCGCGAACGCCTGTTCGACCTGATCCGCGAGGCGACCTTCGTCCCAAAGAAGCGCAAGCCGACCAAACCCTCGAAGGCCGCCAAGGCGCGGCGGATGGACGGGAAGACAAAGCGCTCGACAGTGAAAAGCCTGCGGGGGCGAGTGAGCGACTAGGCTTTCGATCCGGAATGTCCGCTGCTGGTGGCTTGCGGGCATAAGCATGCTAGGCAGGGCGACATGCTTAGGGTCCAGACCCATTATTTATGAGGCCATGATGAGGCGGAGAAGGCCATTGGAAGGGAGAGCGTGCAGCCAGCTACCGGAAAGTGGCTGGCAAGCGATCGACCGTGCCAATGGCCTTCTCCGCATCACCCTTCGGGCAGTGTTTATCCGGGATGCCAGGCAGCGTCGGACCGCTTGCCTGGCATCCCGGATAAACACTGTCATGGCCTCGTAAGTAATGGGTCTGGGCCCTCATACCAACAGACTTGCCGGTATCGTCGACGTCGACGGTCTCCAATATGAGTGGGAACTGCGGCGTGAACCGCAGTGGAGCGATGCCGACGGCTGGAGGGGCATGACAGTCGCCTTGCTGCAACAAGGTACGCAGCGCGGCGCGCTTCTCGAATTCCCCCCTCCAAAGCGCTTGTTGAAAGGATTGCAGCGAGGCCGGCTCCAGGTCAGCGACGCCATCGTTTCGCGGGGAATTCGAGCCGCCTTGCTGGCCGGGTGGGAGCCCCAGTCTCGCGGCATGCCCATGGTGTTCACCGTCGACGCCGACGGCAACTAGAGTTTGTTCCACTGACGTGGAACAGACGCTAGGCGGGATCGACGAACCCCAGCGCCTTGAACTGCTCGGGCAGCGGCGCATTGGCTTCGATCGCGGGCTTGCCCTCACGCGGGACGACGAGGCGCGCGGCGTGGAGCAGGGTCGCGCCGCCGGCGCCGCCCTTGCCATAGACCGGGTCGCCCAGGATCGGCACGCCGATCCCGCTCGCGGCATGGACGCGGATCTGGTGGGTGCGGCCGGTCGCCGGGCGGAACTCGACCAGCGCGCGGCCCTTGACCACCGCGACGGTGCGCCACGCGGTGGTCGCCGGCTTGCCCCTGGGATCGGCGATCATCCGCCAGCCGGCCTCGCGGGTCGAAGTCTTGCCGAGCGCCAGGTCGACCAGCCCTTCGGTCGCTTCCGGCACGCCGTCGAGAATGGCGAGATAGGTCTTCTCGACCTTCCCCTCCTCGAAAGCCAGCGCGTAGCGCTTGTGCGCCTTGGGATTGCGCGCGAGCAGCAGGCAGCCCGATGTGTCGCGGTCGAGGCGGTGCACCGCGCTCGGCCAGCGCTTGAAACCGAAGCTCAGCGACTGGAGATGGTTCTCCAGGCTGATGCTGCCGTCACGCGGCGGATCGACCGGCAGGCCGGAGGGCTTGTCGATGACCATCGCTTCGCCGTCGATGAAAAGGATATGTTCGTCTAGCACGCGCACCCCATGCACTGCGCGGGCCCCGGCTGCAAACAGCTTCCCGTAAACAGCCGCCTTGCCTTTCGTCCGCGCCGCCGCTATGCGCGCCCATCCCGCTCTGGTCATCCCTGGAGGCAGTGCGGGTCTTGGAAACTCAAATGCGAACTGGAGACATGTTATGAGCGAAGTGCTCGACCTGTCGGCTGAGACGCGCGATCGGGCAGGCAAGGGAGCCTCCCGTGCCATGCGTCGTGAAGGCCGCGTCCCCGCCGTTATCTACGGCAACAAGCAGGAGCCGACCTCGATCCACCTCGAGGAGAAGGTGCTGATGAAGATGCTGCACAGCGGCCATTTCTTCAACAGCGTCGTCATGCTCGACGTTGGCGGCGAGAAGATCCGCACCCTGCCCAAGGACGTTCAGTTCCATCCGGTTACCGATCGCCCGCTCCATGCCGATTTCCTGCGGATCAGCGAGCATTCGAAGGTCACCGTCAACGTTCCCGTCCACTTCAGGGACGAAGAGCTGTCGCCCGGCATCAAGCGTGGCGGCGTGCTCAACATCGTCGTCCATGATCTGGGCCTGTCGTGCGATGCCGCCGAGATCCCCGACGAGATCGCCGTCTCGCTCAAGGGCCTCGATATTGGCGAGAACATCCACCTTTCGCAGATCACCCTGCCCAAGGGCGCGACCGCGATCGACCACACCGACATCACCCTCGCGACGATCGTCGCCCCGTCCGCGCTGAAGAGCAGCGAAGGCGAGGACGGCGCCGAAGCCGCCGAAGGCGAGGAGAGCGCCGAGGGCTGAGCCCTTCGCGTTTTCGGGAATATGGGCCCCGTCGACGAGAGTCGGCGGGGCTTTTCTTTTTTCCCTCGTCAACCGTCATGCCAGCCTGCGCTGGCATGACGACCTGTGAGAAGCTAGGACCCACGCCATGCAGTTATGGGTCGGCCTCGGCAATCCGGGCGCGCAATATGCGATGCACCGGCACAATGTGGGTTTCATGGGCGTGGACATCATCGCCGAGGTCCATGGCTTCGAGCCGTGGAAGCGGCAGTTCCAGGGCTGGGCCAGCGCGGGCCGGATCGGCAGCGAGCGCATCCTGTTGCTCAAGCCGGCGACCTTCATGAACGAGAGCGGCCGCGCCGTCGGTGAGGCGATGCGCTTCTTCAAGCTGGAGACCGGCGACGTCACCGTTTTCCATGACGAACTCGATCTCGCCCCGTTCAAGGTCAAGGTGAAGACCGGCGGGGGCACTGCGGGTCATAACGGCCTGCGCTCGACCGAAGCGCATATCGGCAATGCGTTCCGGCGGGTCCGCATCGGCATCGGCCATCCGGGCCACAAAGACCGCGTCACCGGACATGTTCTCGGCAATTATATCAAGGCCGAGCTCGATCCGCTCGCCGACATGCTAGGCGCGATCGGCGCGGAGGCGCCCTGGCTGGCAGCCGGCGACGACGCCCGGTTCATGAGCGAGATTGCGCGAAGGCTCGCCGACTGATTCCCTCAAGGCGGCAGCAATATCCCCAGCGCCCGTTCGACCTCGCGGCGGGGGACGGTGCCCGACTGTTCGACTCCCTTGGCGACGATCAGCAGCATCACCTCATCGGGCGCGGCAACCAATGCGGGGAAACGCGCATGCAGACTGGCATCGACCGCGCGGGCGAAGATGCCGATCCGGTCGCGCAGCGCCGTCTCGGGTTCCAGCACCACCGCGCGGGTGAAGACCAGCCAGCGCTCCGCCGAGAACTCGATCGCCCGATCGATGATCGCACCGACATCGTCCGCATTGGGACGCCTTTTTCTGAAGGGCCACATAGTGCCGGTGGCACTAATCGAATCTCCGGTCGCGCGCGGTGACGTCCATCACAGCGCAACAGGTCAAATCTCATGTTAAGGAAAAACGTCGATTTCCTGTCTATCCTGCGGAGAATCGCGCTATGTCTGGAGTCGTCCGCCTAACGGCGGACTGCCGGGGCGCAATGTTGAAGGGGGCCAACTGATCGAGAGCCGAGCACATCGGGATCTCTGGGCTGCGACAGCAGGCGGTGTGGGTTATCTTCTCCTCGCCATCGGCGCGATCCTGCTTTCAGCGCTGGAAAGCTATGTGTCGGCGATCTGGCCAGCCAATGCGCTGCTCCTGGCGCTCATCATGCGGATCGAAAAGCGCCGCTGGCCGATCTACGGGGCCGCCGCATTCGTGGGCGGTCTTTTCGCCAATTTCGCGATGTTCGGGGTATCTGTCGCGCCGCTGCTCTACGGCCTCGCCAATATGGGCGAGGTGTTCCTCGCCGCGCTCCTCCTCCATGCCGCCAAAGTATACGGCAACCCGCTGCAGAATATACGGTCGGTCATCCGGTTCGCGATCTTCGGAGCGATCGTCGCCCCGGCGCTGAGTGCCTTTGCCGGCGCAGCGATCGCCCAACATCTCTATGGTCAGCCCTTCTGGCTATCCTATGGCACCTGGTACATCGCCGACGCGCTGGGTCTCCTGATCTTCACCCCGCTCTTCTCGGGTATATTGTCGGGCGAAATGTCGCGCTGGCTGCGCGACATGGACCGGCGCGCGCGGATCGTGGCGGCGGCGATCTTCCTGATTGTCATCCTGGCGGCGCTCTTCACCTTCCTGATCGCCGGCTATCCGATGTTGTTCCTGATGACGGCGCCCGTCATCCTCGCAACCTTCCGGCTGGGCCAGTTCGGTACCAAGCTGTCGCTGATCATCGTCGCGCTGATCGGGGTGATCTGCACCATGTCGGGGCGCGGGCCGATTGCCGCAATGATCGAGGATCGCTCGGAGCAGGCGCTGTTCGTACAATTCTACCTCGCCTATATGCTCCTCACCACCCTCCCCATATCGGCCGAGCTCAACGCACGGCGCGCCCTGAGCCGCCGCCTTGCCGAGAGCGAGGCGAGCCTGCGGCTGCTCGCATCCGAATCCGCCGATGCGCTGGTGCGGCTCGATACCGCCGGACTATGCGTCCAGTCGTCGGGCGCGACGACCATGCTGCTCGGAATAAGCACGCACGAACTGGCCGGAAGCGCGCTATCGTCGCTGGTCGACCTGCGCGATGCCGAGGCCGTCGATGCCGCGCTGGCCGAAGCGCTGGCCCACCCTGGAACGGTCGCCTATTGCGAGTTCCGGCCGCGCGGGCGCGAAGACGACTGGCTCGAAGGCACGCTGCGCGCGCTGGTCGATCAGGATGGTGAGCCTTATGGGGCGGTCGGCGCGATTCGCGACATCACGATCCGCAAGGAACGCGAGCTTAACCTGTCGGTCGCAGCCTCGACCGACAGCTTGACCGGCATGCTGAACCACAGCGCATTCATGGCCCATGTCGACCGGGCGCTTGCCCACAACACCTCTTCGCATCTTGCGCTGATCATGATCGACATCGACCATTTCAAACGGGTCAACGACCGCCATGGCCATCCGGCTGGCGACCGGGTGCTGATCGAACTCTGCGCCCGGCTGCGCGCGCTCGTCCGCGATCATGATGCGATCGGGCGCCTGGGCGGCGACGAGCTCGCGATCCTTCTCGACGGCACCGCCGAGGAGCTCGCATTGTCGATCGCCGAGTCGATCCGCATCGCCATTTCGACCAGGCCGATCCTGCTCCATGAGGATGAGCCATTGGCGATCTCGATCAGCTGCGGCGTTGGACAGGCCTTTCCGGGCATGAGCCGCGAGGAGCTGCTGCGCCGCGCCGACGAAGCCCTTTATCAAGCGAAGGGCGGTGGCCGCGATCGTGTCGTGCTGGGCGCGGTCTAGCCGGCTATGCCCGTCACCATGCAGGCGGGAGCAGAGACCTGGCGATTGATCGTCCTCGGGATCATCTGGCTCATCGCCCTCATTCTGTCGGGCTGGGCGCCACATGACCGCGCGACCTGGTTGATGGAGGTGGCGCCGGTGCTGATCGGCTGGCCGCTGCTTTTCGCGCTGCGCGGCCGCTTCGCCTTCACGCCACTCGCACTGGGACTGATTGGCTTTCACGGCCTCGTCCTGATGCTGGGTGGGGCTTACAGCTATGCGCGGGTACCGATCGGATTCGCGGTGCAGGACTGGCTGGGGCTCGCCCGCAATCCCTATGACCGCTTCGGGCATCTGATGCAGGGCTTCGTCCCCGCGATCGTGGTCCGCGAGATCCTTGTCCGGGGCGCGGTGCTGCGCGGCCGCGCTATGCTCGCGCCAATCGTCCTGCTGACCTGCCTAGCGATCAGCGCGCTCTACGAGCTGATCGAATTCGGCGCGGCGATGGCACTGGGGCAAGGGGCCGACGCCTTCCTCGGCATGCAGGGCGATCCATGGGACACGCAGTGGGACATGCTGATGTGCCTGATCGGCGCGGCCGTGGCGCTGGCCGCGCTCAGCCGTTGGCATGACGCGATGTGCCGCCGCGCTCCGTTTATCGGGCGTTCAGCTTCACCCGATTAATCTGTCGCCTCTCGACTTCACTCATGGAGGCAAAGCCATGCGTCTCGTTCGGACCACCCTTATCGCCGCCGCCGCCACGGCGGCCCTCGCCGGCGCCGCGATAGCGGCGCAGGACGACCACAAGCTGATGCTTGTCGCGCTGCCCGACGGATCGGTGCAGCATATCCGTTACCAGGGCGACGTCGCCCCCCAGGTCGTCCTCGTCCGCGAGGCCGCCCCGATCAGCCTGTTCGAGGCCGCCTTCGGCCCCGCCTCGCCCTTTGCCGAGATGGAGCGCATCTCGGCGGCGATGAACGCCCGGGCCGACGCGATGATGCGCCAGGCCGTGGCAATGCAGGCCCCGGCGCCGACCGGCAAGGGCGTCGTGATGACCGATGCGCAGGGTCAGCCGATCGGCGTCATGCGCTATAGCTATGTGTCGAGCACGACTTCGGCCGATGGTTGCACCCGGACGATCAGCTACAGCTCGGACGGCGCCACCGCCGATCAGCCGAAGGTCATCAACACCAGTTCGGGCAACTGTGCCACCGCCGGGCCGTCACCGGCGATCGCGCCTGCCACCGCCGCTAAACCCTCGCCGGTCAGCCCGACGCGCGCCACGCCGGCCGCCACGCCGGCGCCCCGCATCACTCCGGTCAGCGCGCCGAAGCCACAGCCCGAGTTCACGCCTTCGATCGTCATCTGATCATCCCGCCTTGGAGAGGATGAGGGGTCGGAAGCCAATTCCGGCCCCTCATGCTTTTGAGCGCTCTGGCCTTTGCGCGCGCCAGCGGCTATCGGGCGCGCATCCGAACAAGGCTTGAGACATTATGGGTTTTCGCTGTGGTATCGTGGGGCTGCCGAATGTCGGCAAGTCCACCCTCTTCAACGCACTGACCGAGACCGCCGCGGCGCAGGCGGCCAATTATCCGTTCTGCACGATCGAGCCCAATGTCGGCCAGGTCGCGGTGCCCGATCCGCGCCTCTACCGGATCGCCGAAATCGGCAAATCCGGCAAGATCATCGAGACCCAGCTCGGCTTCGTCGACATTGCGGGGCTCGTACGTGGCGCGTCGAAGGGCGAAGGGCTGGGCAACCAGTTCCTCGGCAACATCCGCGAGGTCGACGCGATCGTTCATGTGCTACGCTGTTTCGAGGATGGCGACGTCACCCATGTCGAGAACAGGATCGATCCGATCGCCGATGCCGAGACGGTCGAGACCGAGCTGATGCTCTCCGACCTCGAAAGCCTCGAAAAGCGCGTCCCCGCCTTTGCGAAGAAGGCCGCGCAGGGCGACAAGGAAGCGAAGGCCGCCGCCTCGGTACTCGGGCAGGCGCTCGATCTGCTGCGCGAGGGCAAGCCCGCGCGGTTGACCCGACCAAAGGACGAAGACGAGGCACGCATCTTCGCGCAGGCGCAGCTGCTCACCGCCAAGCCCGTCCTCTATGTCTGCAATGTCGACGAAGCCGCCGCCGCCGGGGGCAATGCATTGTCGGCGCGCGTGTTCGAAAAGGCAAAGGCCGAAGGCGCCATGGCGGTGATCGTCTCGGCCGCGATCGAAGCCGAGATCGTCACGCTCGACCCGGCCGACCGCGCCGAGTTCCTCTCCGACCTCGGCCTCACCGAAACCGGGCTCGCCCGCGTGATCCGAGCCGGCTATGAGCTGCTCGACCTCATCACCTTCTTCACGGTAGGCCCCAAGGAAGCGCGCGCCTGGACGGTCGAGAAGGGCGCCAAGGCCCCCAATGCCGCTGGCGCGATCCACACCGACTTCGAGCGCGGTTTCATCCGAGCGGAGACGATGGCCTATCAGGACTATGTCACGCTGGGCGGCGAAGCCGCCGCGCGCGAGGCGGGGAAATACCGGTCCGAGGGCAAGGAATATCTGGTCCAGGATGGCGATATCATGCTGTTCCGGTTCAACGTCTGAGGGCGATCGATGCGCTATTTCGAGGATTATGAGGATGGGCGGATCGAGCGCTTCGGTGCCTATCCGGTAACCCGCGAAGATGTGCTCGACTTCGCCGGGAAGTATGATCCCCAGCCCTTCCATCTCGATGATGCCGCTGCGGCAGCCAATCCGATCTTCGGGCGCCTTGCCGCGAGCGGCTGGCACACCACTGCGATGGTGATGCGGATGTTGACCGATCACTGGACCGTCGACGGCCATTTCTCGCTTGGCGGCACCGGCGTCGATGAGCTGCGCTGGACCAGGCCGGTTTATCCCGACGACGTGCTGAGCGTCGAGGCTGAGGTCCTGTCGAAAAGCGCTCCACGCTCGAAGCCTGAGATCGGCTTCGTCAATTTCCGCCTGACAGTGTTCAACCAGGATGACGAGGTGGTGATGACGATGAAGGTCACCAACATCCAGAAGCGGCGGCCGCTTTCGGTATAGGCACCGTCGGGGACTTATGTCCCGACGGTGAATATTCTCGGTGCGATCGTTGCCAGCCGCCGCCGTGTGGGAATCGGCCAGGCATCGCGCGCCGTGATGATCGCGCCGTCGAGCGCATGGTCGCAACCTTGCGGGCAGCCATGCCCTCCGGCTGTTCCGGCTGCGACCGCCGCCACCAGCGCCTGGGCGCGCGCGACATTGGCGTCCATGATCGCCAACACCGAAGCGACATCGACATGGGTTTCCGACCAGGCGTCGTCATCGGTGACCATCGCGACGCTCGCATAGCAAAGCTCGGCCTCACGGGCGAGGCGCGCCTCGGGCAGCCCGGTCATACCGACGACATCGCATCCCCAGCTCTTGTGGAGCAGCGATTCGGCGCGGGTGGAGAATTGCGGGCCCTCCATCACCAGCATCGTCCCGCCGGTCCGGTGCACGCCGCTGTCAGCTGCCAGCGCGTCGGCGACCACATTACCGAGCCGCGTACAGGTCGGACGGCCGAAGGCGACATGCGCGACGATCCCGTCGCCGAAGAAGCTGCGGCCGCCCCGTAAGGTCCGGTCGATATATTGATCGACCAGCACGAAGCTGCCCGGCGGCACATCCTCATGGAAACCGCCAACCGCCGAAACCGCCAGTATCTCGGTGCAGCCGGCCGCCTTGAGCGCGGCGATATTGGCGCGATAGTTGATCTCATGCGGCGCGATCCGGTGACCCCGGCCGTGGCGCGGCAAAAACGCCACCTCGCGCCCTGCGATCGTCCCGATCAGCAGCGCGTCGGACGGCCTGCCCCAGGCCGTGTCGACGTCGATCCATTCGCCATCGGCCAGCGCCGGCATTCGATAGAGGCCGCTGCCGCCGATCAGGCCCAGGCGATTATCTGGCATGTCGTCCTCATATTCGTCGCTCCGGCCGCCAACTGGCGACGTTGCGCTATCATGAAAAAGGCCGCCCGGTCATCCCGGACGGCCCCCTTCAGTTCATGATGCAAAGGCTCAGTGCTTGATGCCGGCCCAGATGTTCCGATAGGCCAGGAACGCCAGCGCCGTCGCGAAGATAAGGAAGCCGAGCACCGCCCAGCCGACCTGGAGGCGATTTTCGAGCTTGGGCTCGGCCGACCAGATCAGGAACGCCGCGACGTCCTTCGACATCTGGTCCACGGTCGGCTTGGTGCCGTCCGAATAGGAGACCTGACCCTCCGCCACGATCGGCGGCGGCATCGCGATGTTGAGGTTCGCGAAATAGGGGTTGTAGTGGAGCGAGCCCGGCGTCTTCGCGTCCGGGAAATGCTTGAGCAGTTCCGCAGGCTGGCTCTGATAGCCGGTCAGCAGCGAGTAGATATAGGCGCCGCCGTCATGCCGCGCCTTCGCCATCAGCGAGAGATCCGGCGGCAGCGCATTGTTGTTCGCGGCGCGCGCGGCGACTTCGTTGGCATAGGGAGTCGGGAACTTGTCGGCCGGGGTCGCCTTGCGGCTCGCCGCTTCGCCGGTGTCCGGGTTGATCGAGGGAACCTCGATCGCCCAGTTCTTGGCGATGGCCTTCACCTCCGGCGCCGAGAAACCGATATGCTCCAGATCGCGGAAAGCGACCTGATGGAGCGAATGGCAGGCGGCGCAGACTTCCTTATAGACCTGGAAGCCGCGCTGGAGCTGCTGCCGGTCAAACTTGCCCGCCGGGCCGTCCGAAGCGAACGAGACGTGCTTCGGATGCTGGTGGAACTCATGCTCGACGGTCTTGGCCGGCGGCTCGCTGATGAAGGCGATGGCGCCCGTCACCAGCGAGAAAAGCAGGACGAAGACGAGGCCGGCGCCGGCGAGGAATGCGATGGGACGAACCATGGTCTCTATTACCCCTCAGGCCTGGGTGTTCGTCGAAAGGGTCGCGCCGCTCTTGCCCTCGAGCACCGCCTCGGTGATCGAGTTGGGCAGCGGCAGCGGCCGCTCCATCCGCGACACGATCGGCAGGATGATCAGGAAGTGCGCGAAATAATAGGCCGCGGCGAGCTGACTGATCATGACATAGGGCTCTTCCGCCGGAGCACCACCGCACCAGCCGAGGACCAGCACGTCGATGACGAGCAGCCAGAAGAACTTCTTGAACGCGGGGCGGTAATTGCCCGAACGAACCGGCGACTTGTCGAGCCACGGCAGGATGAACAGCAGCAGGATCGAGCCGAACATCGCGAGCACGCCCCACAGCTTCGCCGGAAGGATGAAGTCGACCGTGAAGGCACGCAGGATCGCGTAGAAGGGCCAGAAATACCATTCGGGCACGATGTGTGCGGGCGTCGAAAGCGGGTTGGCCGGGATGTAATTGTCCGGGTGGCCCATATAGTTCGGCGCGAAGAACAACACCGCGCAGTAGATGATCAGGAACACGCCCAGCCCGAAACCGTCTTTTGCGGTGTAATAGGGATGGAACGGAACCGTATCCTGCGGACCCTTCACGTCGATGCCGGTCGGGTTGCTCGAACCCGGAATATGCAGCGCCCAGATGTGCAGGATGATGACACCCGCGATCACGAACGGCAGCAGATAGTGCAGCGAGAAGAAGCGGTTGAGCGCGGCGTTGTCCGGCGCGAACCCGCCCAGCAGCCATGTCTGGATCGGCTGGCCGACCACTGGAATGGCACCGAACAGGCCGGTGATCACCTTCGCCCCCCAGAAGCTCATCTGCCCCCAGGGAAGCACATAGCCCATGAAGGCGGTGGCCATCATCAGCAGGAAGATGACGAGGCCGAGCAGCCACACCATTTCACGCGGCGCCTTGTACGATCCGTAAAAGAGCCCGCGGAAGATGTGGAGATAGACCACGATGAAGAAGAAGCTCGCGCCATTGGCATGCGCATAGCGCAGCATCCAGCCCGAATTGACGTCGCGCATGATATGCTCGACCGAGTCGAACGCGACCAGGCCGTTGGCGGCGTAATGCATCGCCAGCACGATGCCCGTGACGATCTGGATCGCCAGCGCGGCGCCGGCGAGAACGCCGAAATTCCAGAAATAGTTGAGGTTGCGCGGGACCGGATAGCCGGCGCCGACCGCGTTGTAGACGAGGCGCGGCAGGGGCAGCCTGCTGTCGATCCACTGCATCAGCGGATGCTTAGGCGCGTATTGATTTGCCCAGGGGAAGCTCATGTCTGTCTACCTCAGCCGACTTGGACGACGGTATCGGATTTGAAAGCGAAGGTCGGCACTTCGAGATTCTTCGGTGCCGGACCTTTACGGATGCGGGCCGCGGTGTCGTAATGCGACCCGTGGCAGGGGCAGAAATATCCGCCGAACTCGCCCTTGACCTCACCCTCGCCGGCACCCAGCGGCACGCAGCCAAGGTGGGTGCAGACGCCCATGGTGATCAGCCACTGCTTCTTGCCGCCGACCGTGCGCTGCTCGAGCGTCTGCGGATCGCGCAGCGTGTTGACATCGGTCTTGTCCGCCTCGGCGATCTCGACGCCGGTCAGGTGACGGATGAAGAGAGGCTGCTTGCGGAACATCGTCTTGACCGCCTGGCCTTCCTTGATCGCGGAGAGATCGACCTCGATCGACGCCAGCGCAAGCACGTCGGCCGAAGGATTCATCTGGTTGACCAGCGGAAGGAGGACCACCGCGCCGCCGACACCGGCAACGCTGACAGCCGCGATATTTATAAAGTCACGGCGACGGACGCCGTCTCCGGCATCGCCACCGGGCGTTTCAGTATGTTCGAGCGTCGCCATTCCGGAACCCTTGCGCTGCCACGATAGAGACGCCTGCTGAAGGAGGTGAAAAGCGATCTGCCATAAGCCCCCTGCGCATGCGCGACCGCCCGTTATGTCCCCGGCGGCTGCGCGCTGATAGCGCCGGTTCATCGCCTTTGCCAATCCCATTTTCCTAATATTGCCGCATCGCGATACATTCGCCTATCAGCACGGCAATGCGGATCGCCCTTCATCAGCCCGATATCGCCGGAAATGTGGGCACGATCCTGCGACTCGCGGCCTGTTTCGGGGTGCCGGTCGACATCATCGAGCCCTGCGGCTTCGCCTTTTCGGATCGTGCGCTCCGGCGATCGGGGATGGACTATGCCGACGCCGTCGAAACCGTGCGCCACGCCGACTGGGCGGCCTTTGAGGCGAACGTGCGCGGGCGGATCATATTGCTGTCGACCGGCGCCGAGATGGGCCTGCCCCAGGCGCGTTTCGCGCCCGACGACATTTTGCTGTTCGGCGCGGAGGGCGCGGGCGTGCCGCCCGCCGTCCACGATCGCGCCGATCTGCGGGTTCGTATTCCGATGCGACCCGGCTTCCGGTCCTTGAATGTCGCGGTCTCCGCTGGCATCGCGCTCGCCGAAGCGCTGCGACAAACCGGAGGATGGCCCGAATGACCCTGACACTCGATCACCGACAGGCCGCCGCGCGCGCCTGGTTCGAATCGCTGCGCGACCGGATCTGCGCAGCTTTCGAAGCGATCGAGGCCGAGGCGGGCAGCACGGGGCGGTTCGGCTACACGCCATGGAATCGCGACAATGATCCCGAAGGCAAGGGCGGCGGCGGCGTCCAGGGGCTGATGAAGGGGAAGGTCTTCGAGAAGGTCGGGGTCAATGTCTCGACCGTCGGCGGCGCTTTCGCACCCGAGTTCGCGAAGACGATCCACGGTGCGGGCGAGGACAATCCCGGCTTCTTCGCGACCGGCATCAGCCTTGTCGCGCACATGGCCAACCCGCATGTGCCCGCCGTCCACATGAACACGCGCTTCCTGACTACCACAAAGAGCTGGTTCGGTGGCGGCGCCGACCTCAATCCGCCAATTCCATATGAAGACGACATCCGCGCCTTCCACGAAAGGCTGAAGGCCGCATGCGATCCGCATGGCGCCGACTATTATGAACGCTTCAAACAATGGGCGGATGATTATTTCTGGATCCCGCACCGGCAGGTTCATCGCGGGGCCGGCGGCATATTTTACGATCATCTCGATTGCGCCGACGATGACGGCTTCGACGCCAATTTCGCGTTCACACGCGATGTCGGCGAGGCTTTCCTCGACATCTTCCCCGGGATCGTCCGGGCACGGATGAGCCAGCCGGCGAGCGACGAGGACCGCCGCCGCATGCTGAACTTCCGCGGTCGCTATGCCGAGTTCAATCTGGTCTATGACCGCGGCACCCTGTTCGGTCTCAAGACCGGCGGTAATATCGACGCGATCTTGATGAGCCTGCCGCCCGTGGCGACGTGGGAGTGAACCGAAGAAGGGGCACGTCATGCCGCTGACCCGCGTCGCGCCGGAGATGATCGCGACGATCGTCACCTCGCTGGAGATGCGCGCGCGGCCCAGGCCCCGGATTGCCCCGCCCGCCCCGTTCAGGCTGATGCGCTGGAAAGAGCCCTCTCCCGCCAGGTATCGCGCGCTGTTCCGCCGGGTCGGCGAACCCTGGATGTGGTTCTCGCGGCTCGTCATGCCCGACCCCGAACTGGTCGCGATCATCCATGACCCTGCGGTCGAAATCTATGCTGTCGAGGATCGGCGCGGGATCGAGATCGGCCTGCTCGAACTCGATTTCCGCACCGTCGGCGAGGCCGAGATAGGCTTTTTCGGCCTGGTCACCGAACTGACCGGCAAGGGCAATGGCAACTGGCTGATGGCGCAGGCCTTGTCGATCGGCTGGCGCAAGCACGTCGCGCGCCTGTGGGTCCACACCTGCACGCTCGATCATCCCGGAGCACTCGGCTTCTACCGCCGCCACGGCTTCGTGCCGTTCGAACGCGCGATCGAAACCTTCGCCGACCCTCGCCTCGCCGGGATACTCCCGCGCGACGCGGCGCCGCACATACCGCTGTTCGATCAGGACGTGGCGAGCGTCCGGTAGACGAGCGCGAGATAGACCGCGAAGGCAAGCGACAGCATCGCCTCGATCGCGCCGTTGATCAGGAGTTGGGCGACCCCCAGCAATTCGGATTCGCCGAACCCCAGCTTGAGCAGTTCGATCAGCGAGCCGATCACGAACTGCTCGATCAGCGCGATCGTCACGCCCAGGAACATCGCCAGCAGGAAGACGCCCGCGAAACGCAGGACATTATTCTTGCCCAGCGCCCAGGCCCGCCTGATCGTATCGACCGCGCCGCTGTCCTCGAAGGCCAGCACCGGCACCAGCAACAGCATGCGGATCGCCAGGATGAAAGCGGGAATCGCGATCAACGCCACCAGCTGATTGGCGATCGCCGGCGACTTTGGATCGCCCTGAAACATCATGATCCCGACCGTCGCGGCGATCACGATTGCCGCCGCCGCGGCGATCAGCGCGGCGACGATCAGCAGGATCGTGCCGATTGCACGCGGCAGCCGGCGCAGTCCGTCGACCAGCGCCTCGCCGACACTGATCCCGGGAACGAGCACCGTCCGGCTGATCACGAGATTGCCCCACAGCACGAGCAGCGCGGCGGGGATGGACAGCAGCATCGGCGCGCTCGCGGCACCGCGCGATGCCACGGTCGGAGCGGCGCCGGCCATGCCGAGCTCGAGCAATATCTGCGCCGGGCCGAATATCGCCAGCGCGACGGGAATGAGCAATGCGCCTTCGCGGCGCAGGAAAGCGATCGTCTCTTCCCAGATCGTACCCAGCGAGAAGGCCGTCATGCGTCTGTTGCTCCCAAGGTCATGGCGCCCGCCTATCCCGCCGGGATAGGCAATGGCAATCGCATCGCACTTGATCGGTCGATAAAAACGGCAATATGCGAATTGATGGTAAGCGATGATGACCAGATCGAGTGGCGCGTGACCACGGGGCTGTCCCCCTATGCCGACACGCTGATCGAGATGGAGGCGCGTGCCGCCGCGATCCGCAACGGCGACGCGAAGGAGCTGGTGTGGCTGCTCGAACATCCGCCGCTCTACACCGCGGGCACCAGCGCCGCCGCCGACGAGCTGCTGACGCCCGAGCGCTTCCCGGTGTTCCGCGCCGGGCGCGGGGGCCGCTATACCTATCACGGCCCCGGCCAGCGCGTCGGCTATGTGCTGCTCGACCTCGACCGGCGCGGCCGCGATGTCCGCTGCTTCGTCGCGGCGATCGAGCGCTGGCTGATCGCGGTACTCGCCGACTTCGGGATTGCGGCACGCAGCGAACCGGGGCGGATTGGCATCTGGACCGGCCACGGGCCCGATGAGGCCAAGATCGGCGCAATCGGCGTGCGGGTCCGCCGCTGGGTCAGCTTCCACGGCTTCGCGCTCAACGTTGATCCCGATCTTTCGCATTTCACCGGCATCATCCCGTGCGGGCTTGGCGAATATCCGGTCGCCAGCATGGCCAGCCTGGGCAAGGGCGCCGACATGGGCGCCGTCGATGCCGCGATCCGCCGCCATTTTCCCGATATGCTGGCCGGACTGCGTTGCGCCGCTTGAGTGGGCGAGTCGTTGGCTATATCCTCTGGCCAAATCAATGTTCCGCAGGGAGTTTCAGCATGAAGCGTTCGATCACCATCATCCTCACCACCGGCCTCATGCTCGGCACCGCCGCGCTGTCGGGATGTGGAAGCAAGGGCGGCGACAGCGCGACCA
Source organism: uncultured Sphingomonas sp. (assembly GCA_947085315.1). Lineage (GTDB taxonomy): Bacteria > Pseudomonadota > Alphaproteobacteria > Sphingomonadales > Sphingomonadaceae > Rhizorhabdus. Next base: position 27,089 of record CAMTVW010000033.1, read on the forward strand.
ATGTGGTCGAGATGAACGCGAGCGACGGGTCGATGAATGACATGACCGTCGTCGAAAGCGCGACCCTCGATCAGGCCGACGGCGCGCTGACCGGCAATGCTGCTGAGCCGGAGAACGCCAGCAACGCCAACTAGACGATCATAATCGGGGCGCGGGGGCGATTCTCAATCAGGTTCGGGAGAGGTAGCATGGCGTTTCGATGGATGATGGCCGGTACGGCGGCACTGGCGGCACTCACATTGGCGGCGCCCGCCAGCGCCTATCTTTTCTGGGTCCAGCCTAAATTCGCGGGCGGACCGGTCGTGGGCGACGAGCCCGGCCTGGGCCTGCCCATGCCCAAGGCGACGCCCGCCGAGCTCAAGGCCCACATGCTGTGGAACATGCGCGCCGGGCTCAATGTTGCCGCGCTGCAGTGCCAGTTTTCACCGATCCTGATGACGGTGCCGAACTACAACAACCTGCTGCGCAAGGACACCGAGGAACTGAACACCGCCTACAAGCTGCTCGGCGCCTATTTCAAGCGGACCGGCGGCAAGGTCTGGCAGAAGACCTTCGACGCCTACACGACCCGCACCTATAATGGCTTCTCGACGATGCACGCCCAGCTCGGCTTCTGCGAGACCGCCAGCGCGATCGGCCGCGAAGCGCGCAAGACGGGCAAGGGTCGCCTGACCGAACTGGCGCTCAACCGGATGCGCGAGTTCCGCAACAGTCTGATCCCCGTCGGCGACATGCTCCACGCACGCCGCTTCATCCAGGTTCAGGTGCAGCCGCCGTCGATGGACAAGGCCTGCTGGACCAAGAAGGACCAGCTTAAGGCCGCCTGTGCGCCCTATGGCTCGCGTCAGGCGGATGCGGGGGATCGGGCCAGGGGCTGACCGGCCCTACCGGCAGTCAGCGGATGCCGACCACCTTGTGCGTCTGTGTCGATAATCGCCATTTTGGATGTTCGAGGACGAACGCGATCGCCTGCTCACGCGCGCTGCTCAGATTGAGTCCGTCCATCGGCTGGATCAGGAAATGGTCGAAATCCCACCCCTCCAGCTCCTCCGGGTCGAGCCCGGTCTGCGGCCAGACCAGCTTGAGCTCACTGCCCCGGCGCAGCAGCACCTCGGTACCCGCCTTGGGGCTGACGCAGATCCAGTCGATTCCCTCGGCGGCGGGCTGGGTGCCGTTGGTTTCGACCGCCATTTCGAAGCCGCGCAGCTTCAGCGCCGCGATCAGCGCATCGTCGATCTGGAGCAGCGGCTCGCCACCGGTCATGACGATGAAGGGATTGTCGAAATCGCCCCACATCGCCGCCGCCCTGTCCGCCAGCGCAGCGGCATCGGGATAGCGCCCGCCATTGTCGCCATCGAGTCCGACGAAATCGGTGTCGCAGAAATTGCACTGCGCGTCGGCGCGATCCTCCTCGCGTCCGCTCCACAGATTGCAGCCCGCGAAGCGCAGGAACACCGCACGCCTGCCGACCTGCATCCCCTCGCCCTGGAGCGTCAGGAACATCTCCTTGACCGCATAGCTGCCCATCAGGCGTAGACCGTCGGATCGGCAAGGCCCGCCTCGGCGAACCCCTTCGAACGCAGCCGGCAGCTGTCGCACCGTCCGCAATGCTTGCCGTCGGGGGTCGGATCATAGCAGGACCAGCTCGCCCCCGCGTCGAGCCCCAGCCGGGCGGCTTCGCGCGAAATGTCGGCCTTGGTCATGTGCTGAAGCGGCGCGTGGATGGTGAAGCCCTGCCCCTCCACCCCCATCCGCGTCGCGAGGTCGGCGAGATGCTGGAAGGCGGCGATGAACTCGGGCCGGCAGTCGGGATAGCCCGAATAGTCGAGCGCGTTGACCCCCAGGAAGATGTCGCGCGCGCCGGTCGCCTCGGCGAAGCCCAGCGCCAGCGACAGGAAGATCGTGTTGCGCGCGGGAACGTAGGTCGACGGTATGCCGGGCTGCACGCCGTCCTTCGGTACGTCGATGTCGTCGGTCAGCGACGATCCGCCAAAGGCGCGCAGGTTGAGCGGCAGGGTGACATGCCGGTCGATCCCCAGCATCGCCGCGACGCGCGTAGCAGCCTCAATCTCGATGCGGTGGCGCTGATTATAATCGATCGTCAGCGCCGCGAGCCGGAACCCCTGCTCGCGCGCGATCCCGCCCGAAACCATCGAATCGAGCCCGCCCGACAGCAGCACGATCGCCCGGCGGCCTTCCTTGTTCGCATGTGAAGACATGGCCCGCGCTTAAGCGAAAATCGCCGCGGGGTCTACCAGTCGAGCCCGCCGATCATCGCGGCATAAAGTTCGATCCCGTCCCACAGATTGCGCAGGCGCAGATTCTCATTGGGTGCGTGCTGGTTGTTGTCATGATTGGCGATCGGCAACCCGATCAGCGGCACCTTGAGCGCGGCGTCGAACAGGTGGAACGGGACGCTGCCGCCCATCATCGGCAATATCAGCACGGGCCGTCCCGCAGCGCGACCGGCGGCGGCGATCACCGCCTGCGACGCGGGCAGGCTCATGTCGGTGCGGAAGCCGGGATAGCCCGGCTCCCAGTTCAGCCGGATCAGCCGGGGATGTTCGAGCCGGGTGGCGAGATCGGGCACGTCGCGGACCACCGTCCAGCCCTTCTGGCCGAGGAACGCTTCAACGTCGCGCTTCACCGCGTCGACGGTCTGGTCCGGCACCAGCCGGAAGTCGACCGAGAAGCTCGCCTCGGTCGGGATCGCGTTGGCCGATCGCTCACCGACCGCGCCCGCGCTGATCCCCCGGATATTGAGCGCGGGCCGCAAGGTGCTCACGGTCAGCCCATCGCTGCCTTCGCTACGGCCGATGCCGAAATTCTGGATCAGCGCATCCTCGACCGGCGGCAGCGCGGCCACTGCGGCGGCTTCGGCGGGGGTGAGCGATCGCACCGCATCGGCGATGCCGGGGATCAGGATGGTGCCGTCATCGTCGCGCATCTGGGCAATGAGGGTGGCCACCATCGCTGCCGGGTTGGGCACCCAATTGCCATAATGACCGTCGTGGAGCGCGGTGAGCGGCCCATAGACGGTCGCCTCGAAGCCAAGCGGGCCGCGTGCGCCGAAATAGAGCGTCGGCTGGCGCGACTGGTGGAGCGGCCCGTCGCCGATCAGCCACAGGTCCGCCTTGAGCAGATCGGCATTGGCGGCGAGAACCGACGCGAGGTGCGGCGATCCCGCCTCCTCCTCGCCCTCCCAGAAGATGCGGATGTTGACGCTGGGCTTGCGACCCGCCGCCTTGAGCGCGTCATAGGCGGCCAGAAACGCGACGATCGAAACCTTGTCGTCGGCAACGCCGCGCCCGAACATCCGCCATTCGGGATCGAGCGGTGCCACTGCCGCGCGCCAGTCGATGTCCTTCGTCCCATCGGGACCAACGCTGCGCATCACCGGCACGAACGGATCGGACGCCCATTGCGCCGGATCGACCGGCTGGCCGTCATAATGGGCATAGAAGACCACGGTGCGGCGGGCACCCGGCGTGTCGAGTTTGCCGAACAGGCTGGGCGGCGTCCCCGCCTCGGTGGCCAGCATCTGGGTCGCGAAGCCGCGCGCCGTCAGTTCCGCGGCCAGCGCGCGGGCGGTGTCTTCGATCCCCTTTGGATCGGCGGCGACGCTGGGCAGGCGGGCCAACCGGTCGAGCCGGTCGACGATCTCGACCTCGTGCGGGGCACGCCACTGCGCGACCGTAGGCTGCGGCGCGGCGATTGCCGGCGAGGCGGCGCAGGCAATGGCGACCATGAGTATCTGGCTAAGAAGCGGCTTCATGCGTGCCGGTCTAGCATTGATCCGTATCGGGCAAAAAGACGCTCCTACAATTCGCTTCGATCATATATGCATAGCAGACCGGATTGGGCCCCGGGGCCCTGGAGGGGGGATGCCAGCATGACGTACTGCATTGGAATAAGGCTTCGTCAGGGGCTGATCATGATCGCCGACACCCGCACCAATGCCGGGATCGACAACATCTCCACCTATCGCAAACTGCATGTCCTTGCCGACACCGACGAGCGCTTCATGGTGGCGGCGAGTGCCGGCAACCTGTCGGTCACCCAGCTCGTGCTCGGCATGCTTGCCGAAGGCCTGCCGCCGCTCGCCGCCGATGAGCAGCCGCGCAAGCTTGAGCATATGCCGACGATGTTCCGTGCCGCCCAGCTGATCGGCGAAGCGGTGATGATGGCCGGCCGTCAGCTGAAGCCCGCGCTCCATGCCGCCGGTGTCAGCTCGGGCATCTCGCTGCTGCTCGGCGGCCGGATCGGCGACACTCAGCCCCAGCTTTTCCTGATCTACGATGCGGGCAACTTCATCGAATGCCAGCCCGACAGCCCCTTCTACCAGATCGGTGCCACCCAGTATGGCAAGCCGATCCTCGACCGCGCGATGAATTATGAAAGCACGATCGACGAGGCGGTGAAGGTGGGGCTGCTGTCGTTCGACTCGACGATCCGTTCGGACAAGTCGGTCGGCCTGCCCTTCGACGTGATGGTGATCCGCGCCGATCCCAGCCTGCCGATCATCAAGCGCCGGATCGAACCCGACGATCCCTATATGCGCACGCTGTCGTCGCGCTGGTCGGTCGTCCTGAACGAAGGCCGCGCCGCGATCCCCGATCCGCCTTTCCTGGCCGATGAGGTTGGCACCGGCATCGTCGAACTGAAATCGGCGGGATAAAAAATGGGCCGCCCGAAGGCGGCCCAGTGAGGCTGTGAAGCCTGCTAAGGGAGGAAAGTATGCCCAAAAGGGGAAGGGCATGCGTCCTCTGTAATCCCACAGGTCTAAACAAAGCATTAACCACCCGGCGTCATGACACGCGCTGGGCGATTCGACTTTGGTCGAAATCCTCCTAGGGTTTGTTCCACCGACGTGGAATCGCGGTGCCTGCCCGCTCCCCCGCCCAACCGCCCGATATTCACGCTGGATCGGGCGGTTGGGCGGGGGAGCGGGCAGGCACCGCCGTTTCAGCTTCGCTGAAACAGACTCTCATGCGTCAGCGCTTGCGCCCACCCGGCGCAGACCCACCGCAGGCGCCGATCCGCCGCGCCTGGACCGAATAATCGAAGGGCGCGTTGCGCGCGATGCCCTGGGTGTGGATCGTCGCCGCACGCGGCGTCTCACCGCGCACTGTCGTCCGGCCCCAGCCCGCCTTCTGGCAGCTATAATGGACTGTCGCGCTTTTCGGTTCATTCGCGATGACGAAGCGCGAGCAGCCGGATTGCTCATGCTCGATCTGCAACAGGGTCAGCGGATCGACGACACACATAAGCCTGGGTGCCTGGCCCTTCACATCGAGCTGCCAGAGCCCCGCCTCGAGCGCGTTGAGCGCGGCCAGCGACATGGTCGTCGGCGCCGACGGGGGGGCGGCCGGGTCCGCCCAGCCCGGTGTGGCCGCAAGCAGCAGCGACAACATTCCGATACGCCACTGCAAAGCCATAACGCCCCTCACATCCCCGACACTATCCCGATTCCGCAACTCCGTCGGCCAGAACAGGCCTGTTCGACCAACGGCCGATATGCCGTGACCGACGAATTGCGTTCGGGCAACGCCGCAATTCGTCCGAATCCGATACGTTTCCTCACAGCTTATTGTTGCAGGGCTTACAGCGAATCGATCCCGAGCGAGAATCGGCGCGCGCAGAACTCGCAGTCGACATGAATATCGCCACGCTCATCGGCCATGTCGGCGCGTTGGTCCGCCGGGAAGCGCGCGATCACCGAACGGATATGATCGGGGTCGCAACGGCATCCGCGTGCCAGTGCGACACCGGGGTGGATAAGAACCTCATCCTCGTTGAACAGCCGCCACAGCAATGTGCCCAGCGGCAGGTCGTCATCGGTAAGCTCGTCGGCGTGGAGCGTCTGGCCCAACGCGTGGACATGTTCCCATTCGGGATGATCGAGCCGGGTGTGGATACGGTCGCGCCCCTCCTCGCCCTCGGGCAGATGCTGGACCAGCAGCCCACCCGCGACATGCCGCCCGTCGGGCAGGCGGCGGCTAGCGAGCCGAACCAGGCTGGGCAGCTGTTCGGACTGGCTGAAATAATTCTCGGCCGCCTCGCCCAGCGATCCGCCCTCCAGCGGCACGATCCCCTGGTAGCGCTCCTTGGTCATCGCCTGGTCGAAGGTAATCGCCAGATAACCCTTGCCGAACAGCGCGAACAGCGAAGGATCGGCAGGCATCTCGGCCAGCCGCTCGGGATTGTGGCGGATATAGCCGCGCATCTCGCCGCTCTTATAGTCAGCAACGAGCAGTTCGACCGCCCCCCCTTCGGCCTGCGCCTGCAGAGTCAATTGCCCACCCTCATGTTTGAGCGTCGACCCGAGCAGCGCGGCCAGGACCAGCGCTTCGGCGAGCAGCTTCTCGATTGCGGGGGGATAGCCATGCGCGCCCAGGATCGTGTCGAGCGTCGGGCCGAGCCGCACCATCCGCCCGCGTGCGTGGCGATCGGGGATGGTGAAGCCCAGCGCGGTATCGAGGTCGGCAGTTTCACGAGCCAAGGCAACAATCCTATCGTCACCCTGAACTTGTTTCAGGGTCCACTCCTCCACAATCCGGGTCCGGGAGGAGGACGGGTGGATGCTGAAACAAGTTCAGCATGACGGCGACGTATTTCAACCCCGCCGTCGGTTCACCCCAGCTTCCCAAGACACCAGAGCAGCACCGCCTTCTGCGCGTGAAGCCGGTTCTCCGCTTCGTCCCAGATCAGCGATTGCGGCCCGTCGATCACTGTATCGACCACTTCCTCACCGCGATGCGCGGGCAGGCAGTGGAGGAAGACGGCGTCGGACGCAGCCCTGGCCATCAGCGCATCGCTGACCTGATAGGGCATCATCGCGGCGAGCTTCGCCTCGGCATGCTTCTGGCCCATCGAGATCCAGGTATCGGTGACGATGACGTCGGCGCCTGCCGCGACCTCGACCGGATCGCGCGACAACAGGATGTTACCGCCGCGCGCGCGCGCCGCCGCAATCACCGCCGGATCGGGATCATAGCCCTCCGGGCAGCCGATCCGCACCGGAAAGCCGAGCAGGCTACCCGCATCGACGATCGAGTGGAGGACGTTGTTACCATCGCCCAGCCATGCCCAGGTCAGGCCATCGATCGTGCCCTTATGTTCGAGCACGGTCTGCAGATCGGCCATGATCTGGCACGGGTGCGAATGGTCGGTCAGCCCGTTTATCACCGGCACATCGGCATATTTCGCCATGTCGACGATCTTCTGATGATCATCGGTGCGGATCATGATCGCATCGACATAGCGGCTGAGCACGCGCGCGGTGTCCGCGATCGTCTCACCACGGCCCAGCTGCATGCTGCCCGCGTCCATCACGATCGTCGTACCGCCCAGCTGGCGCATCGCCATGTCGAACGACACGCGCGTGCGCGTGGAGTTCTTCTCGAAGACCATCGCCAGCGTGTGGCCCGCGAGCGGGGCATCGTCGTCGGTCTGGCCCTTGGGATAGCCCCGGCGGTCTGCCTTGCGCGCAACAGCCGAAGCCAGCATCGCCTTCAGTCCATCGGCCCCCGCGTCCAGCAGATCGGTAAAGTGCCGGGTCACTTTGGGGCCTCGTACGTCCGTGCCCCCGCCGAGAGCTTTTCGATGCACTCGGCGATATGGCTGTCCTCGATAATCAGTGGCGGCAGCAAACGGACGACATTCTCGCCCGCCGCCACCGTCAGCAGCCCGTGATTGTCCCGCAGATGCGCAACGAAATTGCGCGCCTCGACCGCGTCCTTCAGCTTGACGCCGATCATCAGGCCGATGCCGCGCACGCTGTCGAACACGCCGTCATGGTTCGGGATCAGCTGCTCGATGCTCTGGCGCAGCCGGTCGCCCTTGGCGCGGACATTGGCGAGAAACGCGTCATTGACCGCGACCTCGAACACCGCCTCGCCCGCCGCCATCGCCAGCGGGTTGCCGCCATAGGTCGAGCCGTGGGTGCCGATCACCATGCCCTTGGCGGCTTCCTCGGTCGCAAGGCAGGCACCCAGCGGGAAGCCGCCACCGATCCCCTTGGCGACCGCCATGATGTCGGGGGTAATCCCATAATGCTCATGCGCGAAGAACAGGCCGGTCCGGCAATAGCCGCTCTGGACCTCGTCGAGGATCAGCAGCAGCCCCTGCTCGTCACAGATCCGGCGCAGGCCCTTCAGGAACTCGGGCGTCGCCGGGGTCATCCCGCCCTCGCCCTGTACCGGTTCGAGCAGGAAGCCCGCCGTCGTCTCGTCGACGGCGGCGCGCGCCGCTTCGAGATCGTTGAACGTCACCACCTCGAACCCGGGCAGCAGCGGCTCGAAGCCGTCGCGCATCTTCGGCTGGTTGGTGGCCGAGATCGTGCCCAGCGTCCGCCCATGGAAGGCGTTTGAGAAGCTGATGATCTTCGACCGCTCGGGCTTGCCCTCGACATGGAAATAGCGGCGCGCGGTCTTGATCGCGCACTCGACCGCTTCGGCGCCCGAATTGGTGAAGAACACCGTGTCGGCAAAGGTCTTGTCGACCAGCTTCTGCGCGAAGGCCTCGCCCTGCGGGCTGCCATAGAGGTTCGAGACATGCATCAAGGTCGCCGCCTGATCGGCGATCGCCTTCACCAGCGCGGGATGGCCGTGGCCGAGCATGTTGACCGCGATGCCGGCGGCGAAGTCGAGATAACGCTCGCCCTGCTCGCCGATCAGATAGCAGCCTTCGCCTCGCACCGGACGCACGCCGCACCGCGGATAAACCGGCATGAGCGGGGTGATGGTCATGGCAAAAACTCCTTCTTCCTTCTGATCGGTCCTGAAACGCTCCGAAAATGCAAAAAGGCGGCCTCCGGGCCGCCTGTCGGAGCGGGCATATAGTGAAGTGGGGATATCTTCGTCAAACGCTTCGTCATATTGGGCCGGACGGCGGGCCCGATATTGTCAGACCCATTCTCTACCTCCGTCATGCTGAACTTGTTTCAGCATCCACCGGGTGTCACTTCCTACGCTATAGCTGCTTGCTGAGAGGTCGCCTCCCAATCGCCGGGCCGGGCCAAGTGGCGGAGTGGATGCTGAAACAAGTTCAGCATGACGGAAACAATATCAAAACGACCCTCTCCGGTCAGCCAACCAGCGACCCGCCGCATGATCCTGCCCGGCCAAAGGTTGATTTCCTTGCCGCGCCGGGCCTGCGCCGCTAAGGGCCGCCGGTCATGGAATATGTCAGCACCAGGGGGCAGGCGCCCCGCCTCGGATTCGAAGATGTCACGCTCGCAGGGCTGGCGGCGGACGGTGGACTCTATGTGCCCGACAGCTGGCCCTCGTTCACCCGCGCCGAGATCGCGGCGATGCGCGGGCTGTCTTATGTCGACACCGCCGTCGCGGTGATGCGGCCGTTCGTCGCCGGCGCGCTCGATGATGCCGAGCTCAAGCTGCTGTGTGAAGCCGCTTATGGCCGTTTCGCCCATGCCGCAGTCGTCCCGCTCAAACAGCTCGACCATCGTCAGTGGCTGATGGAGCTGTTCCACGGCCCGACGCTCGCCTTCAAGGATGTCGCGCTCCAGCTGCTCGGCCTGCTGTTCGAGCGCTTCCTGGCGAAGCGCGACACGCACCTGACCGTGATCGGCGCGACCAGCGGCGACACCGGCTCGGCCGCGATCGACGCGCTGGCCGGGCGCGCCAAGGTGGACATCTTCATGCTCCACCCCAAGGGCCGTGTGTCCGAGGTGCAGCGGCGGCAGATGACGACGGTGCTGGCCCCCAATGTCCACAATATCGCGATCGAAGGCAGCTTCGACGACGCTCAGGCGTTGGTGAAGGCCATGTTCGCCGACACCGCCTTTGCCAGCCGCTTCAATCTGTCCGCGGTCAATTCGATCAACTGGGCGCGGCTGATGGCGCAGGTCGTCTATTATTTCTACGCGGCCGTGCAACTTGGCTCGCCCGATCGGCCGGTCGCCTTCTCGGTCCCCACCGGCAATTTCGGCGACGTTTTCGCGGGCTATGTCGCGACGAAGATGGGTCTGCCCGTGGCAAAGCTGATCGTCGCGACCAACGTCAACGACATCCTCCACCGTGCGCTGTCGGCGGGTGATTATTCGGTGGGCACGGTCACGCCGACCGCCGCGCCGTCGATGGACATCCAGGTCAGCTCGAACTTCGAACGCCTCCTGTTCGACCTCCACGATCGCGACGGCGCCGCGCTGTCGGCGACAATGAAGGGCTTCGAGTCCAGCAAACGCTTCACCCTGTCGCAGGGCATGCGCGGCCAAGCCGCCGAGCTCTTCACCAGCGCCCGGGTCGATGCCGACCGGATGCAGCTGGCGATGCGCTGGGCGCATGACCGCGCGAACGAGACGATCGATCCGCACAGCGCGATCGGCCTTGCCGCCGCGCAGGACGTGGCGCTCGATCCCGCCATCCCGGTCGTCACCCTTGCTACCGCGCATCCCGCCAAGTTCGGCGACGCGGTCGAGCGGGCGACCGGCGTCCGGCCGACCCTGCCGGCGCGGATCGGCGCGCTGTTCGAGCGCGAGGAGCGCTATGCGGTGCTTCCGGCCGAGATCGGCGCGATCGAGGGCTTCATCGCCGAACAGTCGGTAACGGCGGCCTGATTCGATGTCCGGCCCGCAGATCCATCGGCTGGCCAACGGCTTCACCATCGCCGCCGAACCCATGGCCGGCGTCGAGACGATCGCGATCGGGCTCCATGTCGATTGCGGCGCGCGGCATGAAGAGGCGCGGGTCAACGGCCTCGCCCATCTGTTCGAGCATATGGTGTTCAAGGGCGCGGGCGGCCGCAACGCGCGCGCGATTTCCGAAGCGGTCGAAAATGTCGGCGGCTATCTCAACGCCTACACCTCGCGCGACCAGACCGCCTTTCAGGCGCGGCTGCTGTCTGAAAATCTCGATCTGGGTATCGAGCTGATCGGCGACCTGATCCGCAAGCCGCATTTCGAGAGCGGCGACCTCGCCCGCGAGAAGGATGTCGTGCTGCAGGAACTGGGCGAGGCGCGCGACCTGCCCGACGACATCATCAACGATCATTTCCACTCGACCGCCTGGCCGGGGCAGGCCTTCGGCCGCCCGGTGCTGGGTGACGAGGCGACGATCGCGGCGATCACCGTCGACGATCTGCGCGGCTGGACGCGCAAGCATTACCGGCCGCAGGGCATGGTGCTGGCCGCGGCCGGCAAGATCGACGTCGACGCGCTGGTGGCACTCGCCGAGGCGCGCTTCGGCGACATGGAGCCGGCGCCGCGGCCCGTCGCCGATCCGGCAGACTATCAGGGCGGCAGCTTCGTCGAGCGCCGCCGGCTCGAATCGGCGCATATCCTGTTCGGCTATGAAGGCCTCAGCTATTTCGACCCCGATTATTATGCGCTGCTGCTGTTCAGCCAGGCGGCGGGCGAAGGCAGCTCGTCGCGGCTGTTCCAGTCGGTGCGCGAGGATCGCGGGCTCGCTTATTCGATCGGCACCTCGGTCGCAGCGTGGCGGGACACCGGCATGCTCACCGTCTATCTCGCCACCGCGCGGCGTGAGGCGCAGAACGCGACCGATCTGTCGCGTGACCTGCTCCGCCAGACCGCGGCAACACTAACGCCCGAGGAACTAGCCCGCGCCAAGGCGCAGATCCGCGCGACGATCCTGATGGCGCTCGAATCGGTCCAGAGCCGCTCCGACCGGCTCGGCTTCCAGACCCTCGTCCATGGCGCGCCGCTCGATCCCGCGACGATCGTCGCGCGGATCGAAGCCTGCACCCTCGACCAGGTCCGCGCCGTCGGAACCCGCGTCATCGAAAGCCGCGAAACCCTCGCGACGGTGGGGCCGGCGCTGAAAGCGGCGGCGTGATTGCCGGCCGGCCCGCCTCCTCGCCCCAATCCGTCATTCCAGCGAAAGCTGGAATCTCGGTCGGCTCTTGCCGCAACCTCATCTCCCCGCCTCACGAGACTCCAGCTTTCGCTGGAGTGACGAAAAAGGGCTAGAGGCTCGGATATGAACCTCACCACCCTCATCACCGAACCCTGGGACGATTACGGACTCGTCGACTCGGGCCACGGCCGCAAGCTCGAACGCTATGGCCGCTTCAGCTTCATCCGCCCCGAACCGCAGGCGATGTGGGCGCCGGCTTCTCCGAACTGGGAAGCCGACGGCGACTTCATCGGCGCGTCGGATGAGGATGGCGGCGGCAAATGGCATCTGTCGCGCGACGTGCCGCGCGGCGGCTGGCACATGCGCTGGGAGGAGGTGCGGTTCACCGCGCAGAACACCCCCTTCCGCCACCTCGCCTTCTTCCCCGACATGGCCCCGCAATGGGACTGGATGCGCGAGCGCGCCGCCGAGGGCGACGAGGTGATGAACCTGTTCGGCTATACCGGGGTCGGCACCTTGGCGCTCGCCGCGAAGGGCGCGAAGCTCACCCATGTCGATGCGTCGAAGAAGTCGGTCGACGCCGCCAAGGCCAACGCCTTCCTCAGCGACATGGCCGACCGCCCGATCCGCTGGATGGTCGACGACGCCGCCAAGTTCACCGCGCGCGAAGTCCGCCGCGGCCGCCACTATGACGGTATCTTCCTCGACCCGCCGAAGTTCGGGCGCGGCCCCGACGGCGAAGTCTGGCGGCTGGAGGAACATCTCCCCAACCTGATCGCCGACTGCCGCGCGCTGCTCGACGAGAAGTCGAAATTCCTGGTGCTGACGGTTTATGCGATCCGCATGTCGGCGCTGGCGATCGGCGAGTTGCTGCGCCAGGCGATGGCCGATCTCGGCGGCACCGTCGAAGTGGGCGAGATGGCGGTCCGCGAAGAAGCGCGCGGATTGTTGCTGCCGACCGCGATCTTCGCGCGGTGGCGGCGGGATTAGGCTCATAAGAGGAGTGCCGGCTGTCCGCTCAATCTGTGATGGAACAGGGCCGAAAATCGCACCAAAATGATTCAGCCAAATCTCTCTCGTGCAACCGAACTCTCTCCGCGCGGGTTGGAGCCGCGAACGTAAGATCATCGCTCGGTCGAATCTTTTCCTCCGAAAAATATCGTTCGCGTTTGCGGGCAGCGTCGCGAAGTTCGGGCGCGCATAAATGCCCGAGCGCGTTTAACGCTTTGTCGGACAGTTTCGGGCCCGATTTTGCGTGCTTCAAGTGCGGTCGCATGCAGGTAATAAAGCGGTGCAGCGCGATATAGGAAGCTTTCTCTCGCGCACTCATTTGGGCGACATCCGGTGCATCGGCCTTCTGACACCCGGTGAGAAACACGCTGAGCAAAATTCCAAAATATATGCTCTGCCGTTTCACGACTCCATTTCCTCCTAAACGATTTTGCGCAATTGATCGAAACAGCCGATCACTCTTTGACCAAGAACTACTCCACAAGCGCCTCGATCGCCTCCGCCATCGCCACATCGCGGTGCGACAGCCCGCCCGCATCGTGCGTCGTCAGCAGCACATCGACCCGGTTCCACACATTCGACCACTCCGGATGATGGTCGTGCTTCTCCGCATAGAGCGCCACCCGCGTCATGAAGGCGAAGGCGGCGGAGAAGTCGGGGAAGGTGAAGCGGCGGCTGATCGCGTCGCGCGCCTCGTCATAGTCCCAGTCGGGCAGGGCATCGAGCGCATCGGCGCGCTCCTCGTCGCTCAGGGGTTCGATCGGCATGGCGGCATCCTCTCGCTGGCGTGATGACATTCTCCCCTCTATGTCGCGAGGTAATGAGCGAAGGTCAAACCATGGCGCCCGACGCGGCGGCGATCGAGGCGATCGCGCGCGCGACGATCGCGCGGCTGCCCGCCGAGTTCGCCGCGCATCTCGGCGACGTGGTCCTCAAGGTCGAGGAGTTCGCCGACGACGACATCCTCGCCGAAATGGGGATCGAGAGCCCGTTCGACCTGACCGGCCTCTATACCGGCCTGCCGATCGGTTCGAAGTCGGTCGACCATAGCGGAACGATGCCCGACATGATCCACCTCTACCGCCGCGCGATCCTCGACGAATGGGTCGAGACCGGGGTGAGCATCGAGGCGCTGGTCGCGCATGTCGTGATCCATGAGATCGGCCATCATTTCGGCCTGTCCGACGCCGACATGCACGCGCTCGAGGAATTGGCCGGCTGATGGCGGCGGCGCTCGCATTCGATCGGGTCGCCTGCCTGCGCGGCGAACGGCTGCTGTTCGAGGGACTGAGCTTCGCGCTGGCGCGCGGTCAGGCGGCGCTGCTCACCGGCCCCAATGGCGCGGGCAAGTCGAGCCTGATACGGATCGCCGCCGGGCTGCTGCCCGCCTCGGCCGGTACGGTCGCCCGCGAGGGGCGGATCGCCTTTGCGGGTGAAGCCTCTGCGCTCGACACGCGGGTGCCGCTCGCCGTGGCGCTCGGCTATTGGGCGCGGCTTGACGGATCGGGCGATGCCGATGTCGATGCGGCGCTCGACATGATGGGGATCGCCAGTCTCGCGCAGGTTCCCGCGCGCATGCTGTCGACCGGCCAGCGCAAGCGCGCCACCCTCGCCCGGATCATCGCGGGCAAGGCCGACATCTGGCTGCTCGACGAACCCGGCAACGGCCTCGACAGCGCCGCGACCGACCGGCTGGCGGCGGCAGTGGCCGCGCACCGCGCAGCGGGCGGGATCGTCGTCGTCGCGACCCACCAACCGCTCGCCCTGCCCGACGCCGTCGCGATCACGCTGGGCGACCGGCGATGAGGGCGTGGACCGCGATCATTCTGCGCGACGTGCGGCTCGCCTGGCAGGGCGGCGGGGCGATGCTGCCGCTGGTCTTCTTCCTGCTCGTCGCCACGCTGTTCCCCTTCGCGGTCGGGCCTGACGGCGCGCTGCTCCAGCGGGTCGGCGGCGGCGCGCTGTGGATGGCGGCGCTGCTCGCAGCGCTGCTGCCGATCGACCGGCTGATCGCGCCCGATGCCGAAAATGGCGTGCTCGACCAATATGCGGTGCGCGGCCTGTCGGACGAGGGCGTCGCGGCGGCCAAGATCGTCGCGCACTGGCTGGGCTTCGGACCGCCGCTGCTGATCGCAGCACTCCCCGCCGCCGCGCTGCTGCGGCTCGACGGCGCCATGCTGCTGCGTCTCGAACTCGGCCTCGCGATCGGCACCCCTGCGCTCGCCGCGCTCGGCGTGCTGACCAGCGCGCTCACCCTGGGCCTGCGCGGCGCGGGTGCGCTTGGCGGCCTCGTCATGCTGCCGCTCGCGGTGCCGTTGCTGATCTTCGGCGCGGGCGCGCTGGGCGACAGCGGCATGGGTGCGATCAAGCTGCTGGGCGCCACCGCGCTGCTGCTGACCGC
The DNA here is from genome assembly GCA_947085315.1 of uncultured Sphingomonas sp. Taxonomy (GTDB): domain Bacteria; phylum Pseudomonadota; class Alphaproteobacteria; order Sphingomonadales; family Sphingomonadaceae; genus Rhizorhabdus. The sequence goes on from CAMTVW010000033.1 coordinate 42,338, forward strand.
GCTCACCCCCTTCGCGGCCGGCGCGGCGCTCAGGGCGGCGCGGGACTAGGCGCAGGCTAGGCGGGCTGTTCGATGACCCAAGTCGATAGCAGATCAGGATTCGCGACGACTTCGCCGCTTGACCTCAAGCGATATTCCCCAGGGTCGGCCGATACGAAGTTACACGGATCAGGTGGAAGCCAATAGTCTTCACCGGCACGACTGCCTCCCAATGCCACCCTCACCCCCCGGTCAGGATCAGCTTCCATTATCGTTCCGAACATCTGCTCATGCGAGCTCGTCTCGCCGTGCACGAACGTGATTCCTATCAGGACGCTCTGATTGATGAGGAGCGCGGCTTGTTCGGACGTCCAGACGGGCGGATCGCCAGTCATGCTATCTGCGTCAGCACGAAGGCGAATGCCTCGGCATCCTCGCGCAACGACTCATAGCGCCCCGATTTGCCGCCATGCCCCGCGCCCATGTTGATCTTCAGCAGCAGCTGGTTGCTGTCGGTCTTCGTCGCGCGCAGCTTCGCCGCCCATTTGGCCGGCTCCCAATAGGTCACCCTCGGATCGTTCAGCCCGCCGGTGATCAGCATCGGCGGACAGGCTTTCGCTTCGACATTGTCATAGGGGCTATAGCTGCGGATCAGCTCGAACGCCGCCTTGTCGGTGATCGGATTGCCCCATTCGGGCCATTCGCCCGGGGTCAGCGGCAGATCGGCGTCGAGCATCGTGTTGAGCACGTCGACGAACGGCACATCGGCCACCACCGCGCCCCACAGATCGGGATCGGTGTTCGCCACCACGCCCATCAGCTCGCCACCCGCCGACCCGCCATTGATCGCGATCCGGCCAGCGCCGGTCAGGCCCGCCGCTATCAATCCCTTCGCCGCGTCGGAGAAATCGTGGAATGTGTTCCAGCGTTGCTCGGCCTTGCCCTGCAGATACCAGTCATAGCCCAGGTCGTCACCGCCGCGGATATGCGCGATCGCATAGGCCCAGCCGCGATCGACCATCGATAGCCGCACCGTCGAAAAACCCGGCGGGATCGCATGGCCGTAGGCGCCATAGGCATAGAGGAACAACCTGCCCGATCCGTCGCGCGGAAAGCCCTTGCGGTACAGCACCGACACCGGGATCGCCTTGCCGTCGCGCGCGGGCAGCATCAGCCGCTCGGTCGCATAGAGCGACGAGTCGAAGCCCGACGGTATCTCCTGCACCTTCAGCGTGGTCAGCGCGCGCGTATCCGGGTCGTAGTCGAACACCGTCTGCGGCGTGACCATCGACGCATAATGCAGCCGATAGGCCGGTGGATCATATTCGGGATTGCTGCCGGGCCCCACCGTATAGCTCGCCTCGGGAAAGGCGATGCGATGCTCGGCCCCGTCATAGCCGCGCAGCCGGATTTGATCGAGCCCGTCGACCCGCTCGGTCAGCACCAGATGCTTCGCGAAGCTGGTGATCCCCCGGATATAGACACTGTCCGATCCCGCGATCACCGTTTCCCAGTGCCCCGGATCGGCCGGATCGGCGCGCGCGACCCGGAAGTTGACATGCTCGTCATTGGTCAGGACCCACAGCGACCCATGCGCGCTGTCGACCGAATATTCGCGCTTCACCCGGCGGGGGCTGACCATGATCGGTTCGGCGCCCGGATCGGCGGCGGGGATCAGCCGGATCTCGCTCGTCTGGTTGTCGCCGGTCGCGATCAATATCCACGCGTCATCCTGGGTCTTGCCCACCCCGACGTTGAAGCCCAGCTCCTCGGTCTCCTCATAGATCGTCCGGTCCCCGGCCGGATCGCTGCCGAGAATGTGGAGCCGCGCGCGGTAGGTCCGCCAGTTGTCGTTGACCTCGGTATAGACCAGGCTCTTCGAATCCGCCCCCCAGGCGACCGCGCCATTGGTGACCAGGCTGACCGTCTCGATGTCGGCGCCCGTTGCCAGATCGCGGATCTTCAGCACGAAGCGCTCGGCCCCGCTGCTGTCGGCCGACCAGGCGGCAAGCCGCCCGTCGGGGCTGACGCTCAGCACCTGCAGCCGGAAATAATCGACCGCCGCGGCCTCGACCGGCTCGTCGAGGATGATGCTCTCGGCCCCGCCCGCGACGGGCTTGCGATACCAGATGCGATATTGGCCGCCGGGCCTGAACGCCCACCAATTAAGCCAGTCGCCGTCCTTCTGCGGGACGCTCGCGTCATCCTCCTTCAGCCGGCCCTTCATCTCGGCGAACAGCGTCTCGACCAGCGCCGCGTGCGGCTTCATCGCCGCTTCGAACCAGGCGTTCTCGGCGTTCAGATAGGCGAGCACATCGGGGTCGTCGACGGTGGGATATTTGGGGTCCTTCAGCCACGCCCAGTCATCGGTGATCGTGATGCCATGATGGGTGAAGCTGTGCGGGCGGCGTTCGGCCATGGGAGGGGCCAAAGGGGGGGACTGCAGCTGATCGGTCATACTGTCCTGCTGTCAGGCGGGCATCAGCGCGGCGAGCTGCGCGGTCTCGGCCTCATGCAGCGCCTGGACCTGCATCGCGGCGTCGGTGATCGCGGCCTCCTGCGCGCCGTCGCCCGCCTCGATCGCCGTCTGGCGCCGCCGGTCGAGCTCGGCCAGCGCCTCGCCCACCGGCGCGCGCGCCGCATCGGCATCGCTATAGGCAAGCTGCGCGTCGATCCACGCCTCGCTGCCCTCGGCCGCGGCACGGCCGGCTTCGATCCGCGCCCGCCCCTTGTCGATCGCGGCGCGGAAGGCGACATCCGCCGCCTGCGCCCCCGCGACGATCCCGGCAATATCGGCCGCCAGCGGCAGCGGCGGCACTTCGGCCGCAGCCACAGGCGGAACAGCCTCGGCCCGCAGCACCTCGCGCTCGATCGGCCGCGGCGCCAGCGACGGATAGCCACTGCGGACATCGGCGCAGGCCGTCAGGCCCGCGAGCAGGAGGGGCAGCAGCAGGAGCGGCACGGCGCGGGAAGCGGACATCGTCATGGCCTCGCGTCTAAGCCCCCGATAAATTCTGCGCAACAGGCCCGAGAAATTCTGCGCAACGGGGTTGCGCCCGCCGCGCTCCCCGACTAGTTAGCCCGGCACAACGCGCCCGTAGCTCAGCTGGATAGAGCATCAGACTACGAATCTGAGGGTCGGACGTTCGAATCGTTCCGGGCGCGCCATTTCGGTTCAAAGGCACGAACGCCTAGCACCGCCGCCTCTACGCCAGAGGCGGCGGTGAGCGTGCGGAGCAGTTCGCTCCGCAACCCGCGGATGCGAACCTCCGTCTTGCTCACCACCTCGACCCGCTGGGCGACAGCCCGAACGTGATCGCGCGCGAATGAGCCATCGTCGTTGCGCAGCTTCCTGCGCGCCGCCAGCGCGAAGGCGCGCAGGCTCTCGGCTGTGATCGCAGGGCCAATCTTTTCGACATGCGCCACCGCGCGCTCCGAATCGCCCCTGGCCTGGTCGCGGGTGGCCGTCAGCTCGGCGATCCGATTCTTGAGCGAGGGGTCGCTAACGTCGATCACACCATTCTCGATCGCCTCATAGAGCCGGCTGAGCTTGGCGTCCGCCTCGGTCGCACGGCGCTCAAGCTCCGCGGCATGAAGCCGGCGTTCGCTGGCCCATTGATCCCGACGTTCGAGAATCTGGTCCATCAAGTCTTCAAGCCGCTTCGGATCGAGCAGCCGCCATTCGAGATGGCTGATCACGGCTTCATTCAGCCGATCCATCGGCACGGTGATGCCGGGGCAGCCCTTGGCGCCCTGCCGCGCCTTGGTGGAGCAAGTGTAATAGCGATACTCGCGGCCCACGCTGCTGGTGCCGGTGCGCAGCGTCATCGCCCCGCCGCAACAGGCGCAGAAACAGATGCCGGTGAGCAACGTCGGCCCGCCCACAGCCATGGGCGGCATCATCTTCGGACTGCGCGCCTTGAGCGAGCGCTGCACGGCCTCGAACTCCGCCTCCGAGACGATGGCGGGCACTTCCATGATGGCGTGCTCGCTCTCGGGCTTGGGCGCCTTCGTGCGATAGTCCCGATAGTTGAACTTGTGCTGGCCGATATAGGTGCTGCGGGTGAGCACCTGATGCACGGCCCCAAGGCCCCAGCGCCCGCCGTCGCGGGTGCGGATATTGTTGTCATTGAGCCAGGTCGCGATGGCCTTGAGGCCCATCGGCCCATTGTTCTCAACTCCGTTCAGCGCCATGCGATAGATGCGCCGCACTGTCTCGGCCTGGATCGGGTCGATTTCGAGCTTCTTCTTGACCTTCGCGCCGCGCTGCCCGGCCTCGACGATCCGATAGCCTATTGGCGCCCGCGCGCCGTTCCAGAAGCCCTGCCGCGCGTTCTCCTTCATTGACCGCAGCGTGTGCTTGCCGTTTTCCTTCGACTGATACTCGTCGAATAGCGTCATGATCTGACGCATCATCACGCTCATCGGATCGTCGCCCAAATCCTGCGTGATCGAGATCAGCCGCACGCCGTTCTTTGCCAGCTTGCGGACGTAGAACTCGAACTGGAACTGATCGCGGAAGAAGCGTGAGAAGCTGTGGACGAGGATCACGTTGAACGGCGACGGCTTCTGCATCGCCGCGTCGATCATCGCCTGGAAAGCGGGGCGACGATCGTCGGTCGCGGTATTGCCCGGCTCAACGAACTCGGCCGCGACTTCCCAGCCGCGCGAGAGGCAATAGCCTTCGATCTGGCGGCGCTGGTCGGGAATCGACAGGTCACTGTCAGCCTGGCGGCCCGTGGAGACGCGCAGATAGAGCGCGGCGCGGGCGGTCGCCATGACCGGCGGGGTGTCCTCGACGCGAAGGACGGCGTCGGTCATGGCATGATCCTCCTTATCTCAGAGCAAGGGTCCGAACAGATCGTCCAGCTCCTTGCGCAAATGACCTTCGATCGCGCGCAGCTCGGCGTCGCCGATCGGAACCCGCTCGGGCCAGTCGTCCATGACGACGATCGGCCCGCTATCCTTGATGAGGCGCGCGCGGGACGTGGCTCGCTGCGGCGGCGCGCGCATATAGTCGTGCAGGTCTTCGAGACCTTCGGACCAACCGCGTGGCGCGCGGCGGGGACGACGTTTGCGAGGCAGGGCCATGCCCCAACGCTGGCGCGCGGTCGCGCAAGGTGCAAATAGTTCGGCCGGGCGTAGCGCAGATAGGGGCTCATGGCGGGTCTGGCGAAGCCGCTGCCAGACGCTCCCGCGCTTCCGACTCGCTCGCAGCCGCCAGCAACGCCGCCCAATCGTCGGGTGGATTGCCCTTGTCGAGCATCTTGCGGAACACCGCATAGGCGTCCGACTTCGATCCATAGGTGCGCAACGTGTTCTCGTCGTTCACCCAAGCGAAGACGATGACCTTCGCGCTCGTGCTGTAACGGAAGAACAGCCGGAACCGGCCGCCGCCGAACTTCGCCCGGAACCAGTGCTTGCGGTCGTCGCCCAGCGTGCCGCCCTGCCGATATTCGGCACGCGTGGGATCTTGAGGGATGGTCTCGAATACGAGCTGGTGCAGCGCCGCCAGCAGCTTCGCATTGGCCGACTTGCGCCAGCCGCGCGGGTCTTTCTCCCGCAGCCGCGCGACGGCCGCCCCCAGCTTCTCGAATTGATCGAGAAACAAAGGGTGGGCAATGAGCTGCCACCCGTTGACGATCATCATCAGAGATCGACATCGCCGTCGATCGGCGCATCAAGATCGACCTTAACGCCCTCGGTCAGCGCCGCGATGCGATCGGCGAGCGCGGGGGACAGCCCGGTCAGCGCCTCGGGCCGGCGTTTGATGTCCTCGGCCAGAAACGTCAGAAAGCTGTCGATCGCCGGATCGTCATGCTCGGCATCGGCGCGATGCACCGACACGCCGTGCTCATCCACGCGGAAGGCGATCTTCCCGCCGTAATCGACGCCAAGCGCCTGGCGGACGGATTTCGGAATCGTCGTCTGGCCCTTGGCGGTGATGGTGCTGATTTCTTCGAGCAACGCGGGCATCGGTCATCTCCTCTGCCCGCAGAATGTAAGGAAAACACATTACATTGTCAAGGTGGAACCTTCCACCGGCATCACATCCTCCTGACAGTCCACCCCGGTGAAGCAGGTTCAATAGAAGAAGAAACTGCTTGGTTGCGCCTCGTTGAACTTGTCCAAGGCCGGGCAGAACATATGGCGAAGCCAGTCTTCTTCCGGCAGTGTTGCGTGCGGGGCTTCACTATTACAACCGCTGCGAGTCGCGGGGAGGGACGGGGCGGGATGATTCTCACTGACAATGAGACGAAGGTCGATCTCCTCAATAACGAGGCAATCGCGAAGACCATCATCGAGCTACTGCGCGAAAAGCCCGAGCGCGCCGTCACGATCGGGGTTCATGGTGACTGGGGCGCGGGAAAGTCCAGCATCCTCGAAATGATCGAGAACGGCCTCAGTTCTGATGAGGACGTGCTCTGCATCAAATTCAACGGCTGGCGCTTTCAGGGTTTCGAAGACGCCAAGATCGCGTTGATCGAGGGCATCGTCACCGGGCTTATTCAAAAGCGCCCATTGCTCACCCAGGCCGGTATGGCCGCGAAAGACATCTTCCGGCGGATCGACTGGCTCAAGATCGCGCGGCACGGGGGCGGTCTCGCTTTCACCGCGTTCACCGGCATCCCCACGGCCGATCAGGTCGGCACGGTGGTCGGCACCTTGAAGGGTATCTTCGCCGATCCCTCGAAACTCGCCACGCAGGAGAACTACGACAAAGCCATCGACGGCGTGCAGGGGCTGCTGAAACCCGGCGAGTCGAAGAATGTGCCGGAAGAGATCGAGGCGTTCCGGAAAGCTTTTGACGATCTGCTCAAGCAGGCCGGCGTCAAGCAACTGATCGTCCTCATCGACGATCTCGACCGCTGCCTGCCAGACACGGCGATTGAAACGCTCGAAGCCGTCCGTCTGTTCGTCTTCACCGCCCGCACCGCATTTATCGTCGCGGCCGACGAGGCGATGATCGAATATTCGGTGCGCAAACATTTCCCCGAGCTGCCGGACACGACCGGCCCGCGCGACTATGCACGGAACTATCTCGAAAAGCTGATCCAGATCCCGTTCCGGATTCCGGCTTTGGGCGAGACCGAAACCCGTATCTACGTCACCCTGTTGCTCATCGGCGCCGAGCTGGGCGAGGACGATCCCGCTTACTCGGCGCTCATCACTGTCGCGCGTGAATTGCTCAAACGCCCTTGGCAAACGGCCGGGCTCGACGCGCAGACGGTCAAGACCGCCTTGGGCGACAAAGCCAGCCAGGTCCAAAACGCGCTCACCTTGAGCGATCAGATCGGTCCGATCCTGGCCAGCGGCACTCAAGGCAATCCGCGGCAGATCAAGCGCTTCCTGAACACCCTGCTGCTGCGCCATCAGACCGCGCTCGCCCGCGGTTTCGGAGATGAGGTGAAGCTGCCCGTCCTGGCGAAGCTCATGCTGGCCGAACGGTTCCTCTCCAGATTGTTCGACCAGATCGCCAGCGCCGCCGCCCGCGATCCGGATGGACGCTGCGTAGATTTGGCGGCGCTTGAAGCCGCCGCGTCGGAGGAGAAGCCAGCCCCCAAAGCGAAGCGGGCCGGGCCGAAGATCAGTTCCACTGATGACACCAAGCCGACCGCTGTCCCGGACTCCAAGGACAGCGCCATCCTGACGGAATGGAAGGCGGCCGACGCGATACGGGCCTGGGCGCGGTTGTCACCGGCCTTGGCCGAGGTCGATCTGCGCCCCTATCTGTTCGTGACCAAGGATCGAAAGGACTATTTCGGCGCGGCCTCCGTCCTCGGCCGTCTCGCCGCTGTGGTCGAGAAGCTGCTGGGTCCAAAACTCGCTGTCCAGGCGTTCGAAGGCGACCTCAAGCAGCTCGTTCCGGCCGAGGCCGCGCAGGTCTTCGAGGAGCTGCGCGGGCGCGTCATGGGTGGCGACGCCTTCGACACGACGCCGCCCGGCATTGATGGACTCGCCGTGCTGGTTCGCGCCCATCCCACATTGCAAGCCAATCTTCTCGACCTGCTCGAAGCCGTGCCAGCCGATCGGTGCGGGCCGTGGCCCGCGTCAGGTTGGGAGGGCATCATCAAGGATTCTGACGCCGTGGCGCGCTTCGAGGAGCTCCTCCAGGGATGGTCCACGTCCCAATCTTCCTTCCTGAAGACGACGGCCAGCGCCGCGCTTCGCACTCGAAAAGGCGGGCGCTGATGGGAACGTCGAACGCTTATGGGGGTGCAGGTGGCGGCACGCCGCTGATCCCGAGTTGGTTGCAGGGCGACGGTGACGGCGGGGCCGGTGCGGGCGCGGGTGATGGCGACGGGGCACAACCCCCGTCACCTGATGGATCGCCTCCAACAGTTCCTCCAGCACCAGCGCCGCGGCCGACCTCGCCGGCAGGGGCATCGGATCGGTTCACATCGGCGCGGAACAATTTCACGCGCTTCGCAAGTTCGGGCGGAAGCGACCGCAGGAGCCTCGGCCGCGCGGTCTCACAATATGTGTCCAAATCGGCGGGCGGCTCACGCCAGGCCGCGCAGCGCATGGGCTCATCGCGGGGCGCGGGCGCCGGACTGGTCAGGTTCCTCAACGACGCCAGCGCGAATGGTGTTCGCGAAGCGTTGCGAACGCTCAACCTCGAAAGCCTCGCCGGGCGTCCGATCGAGGAAGTGTTCGCGGGACTCGCAGATTACATCTGCCCCGAAGGCGGGTCGATCGACGAGGGCATCGCGCGGGACGCCTTCGTCGAGACCATCGCGGATCTCGCCGGTGCGGGCATTACCGACATCGACGCGCTCACACCCGGCCAGATCCAGACCGTCTTCGAACTATATGCGACGCACGCGATCGAGGCGCGCATCTGCAACGACATCGGCACCAAGGTCGTTATCTTGCCCACCGATCCGCGCGCGGCCGAGAGGGTTCAGGCGCAACTGCGTGATTTCATCCAGCGCGGCGTCAGCGATGCGATCAACGCCGCGGGTGTCAACATCCAGTCGCTGACCCCTGATGCGGTGATGGGCTTCGTGACCGACGTCTACCAATCTGCATTCGACGTGTTGCAGACGATGGGCGACGGGGAGGCCGCAAAATGAGGCGCCATGTCATCATCGGCCGTTTCGGGCCGGACGATAAGACCCGCGTCCCGAAGGCGCGCGACGAGGTTGCATCGACCTTGCAGTTGGTGACGAGCAAGCGTCTCGATCATGGAATCGGCCGCGCCTTGGCCGACCTCAAGGCGCTGCACCTTACCCCGAGCGAGATCGGCGCGGACATGCTCGTCGTCGCGGCCCATGTCCACGCGGCAGACACCCGCATCTCCCGCTCCACGGAATCGCAGGACGCCTGGACGCGCGAGATTCGTCTGGTCATCCCTGTGAGCGATCCGGTGCGATGGACGGCCGCCGCGCCCATCCTGGTCCGCGCCCTGAACTTCCTGACCGGCGACAGATGGGATGTGGGCTTCCGCAAACGGGCCAAGGGCTATGCGAAGCTGGTTCCCGCCGCGGCACCCACACTTATTCCCGCCCCGTTCGATGGCGTGAGTCTGTTCTCCGGTGGCTTGGACAGTCTGATCGGCGCGATCGACAGCTTGAATGATGGCGAGATGCCGCTCCTGGTCAGCCACGCGGGCGAAGGGTTGGTGAGCAAGTCGCAGGAGCAGTGCTTCGAAGGTTTGAAAGCCGCTTACAAATCATCCGCCTTCGATCGGCTGCGGGTGTGGATGAGCTTCGATAGCGGGCTCGTCGAGGATGTCGGATCGGAGGACACCACGCGCGGCCGCTCGTTCCTGTTCTTCTCCCTGGGCGTCGCCGCCGGCACCGCGCTCGGCCGCGACTTCGTGCTCAAGGTTCCAGAGAACGGGCTGATCGCGCTAAATGTGCCGCTCGATCGGCTTCGGCTCGGCGCGTTAAGCACCCGGACGACGCATCCTTTCTACATGACCCGGTGGAACGATTTGCTCCAGGCGCTCGGCGTCGGAGGGAAGGTCGAGAATCCCTATTGGGACAAGACCAAAGGGGAGATGGTGGCCCAATGCGCCAATCCGGCCCTATTGAAGCAACTCGCCCCGCTGTCGCTATCATGTTCGTCGCCGACGAAGGGGCGCTGGACCAAGAAGCCGCAGGGTCACTGCGGATACTGCCTGCCATGTCTCATCCGGCGAGCCTCTCTGCGAGGCAAGGATTCGTCGGTTTACGGCGTACCCGACCTGAATGCTGCCACGTTGGACACCAGGCAGGCCGAAGGTCAGCAGGTCCGATCCTTCCAGATCGCAATCGCGCGGCTATCGAAGCGCCCGGAACTCGCCAAGGCCCTCATCCACAAGCCGGGGCCACTCTATGACGACCCCTCCCGCCACGATGACTTGGCCGATGTCTATCGCCGTGGATTAGAAGAGGTCGGGCGCTTGCTGACTGGCGTTCGCGCCGCACCGTCGTGAGAGGCCTCATGCGATCGGGTCTCGTCGATTTTCATTGCCACCTCGATCTCTACCCCGACCACGCGGCCGCGGTGGAGCGTTGCGAGCGCGATGGCGTCTTCACCCTTACCGTGACCACCACGCCCAAGGCTTGGCCGCGGAACCACGAACTGGCGTCCGCCACCCGTCATGTCCGGGCGGCCCTCGGACTGCATCCTCAACTGGTCGCTGACCGCGCCCACGAGATCGAACTTTGGGAGGAGTTCTTGCCTAGAACCCGCTATGTGGGAGAGGTCGGGTTGGACGCCGGCCCGCGGTTCTATAAGTCTTTCGAGACGCAGAAGGAGATTTTCGCTCGCGTGTTGTCGCTCTGCGCAGCGGCGGGGAACAAGATCGTCACGATGCATAGCGTCCGAGCGACCAAGGCCGTGCTCGATATGATCGAGAAATACATGCCGCCTTCGCGCGGTCGCGTGGTGCTTCATTGGTTCACCGGCACCGCAGCGGAGGCCAGGAGGGCGGTTGATCTCGGCTGCTACTTTTCGGTGAACGCGGAAATGCTCGCCAATGAAAAGCGCGCCGCGATAACCAAGACGCTGCCGTTGGATCGCGTTCTGACGGAGACAGATGGGCCGTTTACAAAGACCGATGCTCGTCCGACCACACCGAGCGATGTCTGGATCGCTGCGGAAGGTTTGGCGCGTCTGCATGGAATCCCGCCCATTGATATGTCCGCCACCATATTGCGGAATCTGAAAAGCCTGCTCGAAGAACAGGGCTAGTTTGCGCGCTGCGCACTTACGCCCAGTGCTCTTCGCGCCCGGAACGCATGGTATGCATGCGGCTTGCAACACCGCTTTCGCGGGTAGTTTCGCCCGCTCTATACCCGACAGCGGTTCCAAAGCCCCAAAACTCGGGCCAGAGGGCAGTTTCGAACGTCGGCTTCTGGCCGCGTGCCGCCGGCTACAGGCGATGACTATGATCGTCGGGCCACGTGCTCACGTGGCCGGATGGCCTGTTCAGTAACAGTGGTATCCGCAGAGCACGACGTTGCTCAGTAGGTAC
>CAMTVW010000034.1:0-12769 GCA_947085315.1 uncultured Sphingomonas sp.
ATGGCGCACTCGGGCGCGCGTGGCTCGAAGAACCAGATGAAGCAGCTGGCCGGTATGCGCGGCCTGATGGCCAAGCCTTCGGGCGAGATCATCGAAACGCCGATCATCTCGAACTTCAAGGAAGGCCTGACCGTCCTTGAGTACTTCAACTCCACCCACGGCGCCCGCAAGGGTCTCGCCGATACCGCGCTCAAGACGGCGAACTCGGGTTACCTGACCCGCCGTCTGGTCGACGTGTCGCAGGATTGCGTCGTCGTCGAGAATGATTGCGGCACCGAGCGCGCGCTCGACATGAAGGCGATCGTCCAGGGCGGTGCCACCATCGCCTCGCTGGGCGAGCGCATCCTGGGCCGCACGACCGCGGAGGACATCGTCGACTCCAAGAACAACGAGGTCCTCATCCCCGAGGGCACGCTGCTCGACGAGCCGATGGTCGCCGCGATCGAGGCGATCGGCACCCAAGGCGTCAAGATCCGCAGCCCGCTGGTCTGCGAATCGAAGGGCGGCGTCTGCGCGGCCTGCTACGGCCGTGACCTTGCCCGTGGTACGCCGGTCAACATCGGCGAAGCGGTGGGCGTCATCGCGGCGCAGTCGATCGGCGAGCCGGGCACCCAGCTGACGATGCGGACCTTCCACATCGGCGGCGCGGCGCAGATCAACGAGCAATCGAACCTCGAAGCGGTTGCCGACGGCACGGTCGAATATCGTGACCTGCGCACGATCACCGATCCGCGCGGCCGCCGCGTCTCGCTGAGCCGCAGCGGCGAAGTCGCGATCATCGACAGCGAGGGCCGCGAGCGCGCGACCCATCGGCTGCCATATGGCGGGCATCTGCTGCTGGACGATGGCGCCAAGGTCACGAAGGGCGATCGCATCGCCGAGTGGGACCCCTTCACCATGCCGGTGATCACCGAGACCGGCGGCATCGTGAAATATCAGGACCTGATCGACAACCAGACGCTGACCGAGCAGACCGACGAGGCCACCGGCCTCAGCCAGAAGGTCGTCATCGAATATCGCGCCACCAGCCGGAAGGAAGACCTTCGTCCGCGCCTGACCATGCTCGACGAGGCGTCGGGCGAAACCGCGCGCTACATGCTGGCGCCCGGTGCGATGCTCTCGGTCGAGGACGGCCAGACGGTGAAGGCCGGCGAGGTTCTCGCCCGTGTCAGCCGCGAGTCGGCCAAGACCCGCGACATCACCGGCGGTCTGCCGCGCGTCGCCGAGCTGTTCGAAGCGCGCAAGCCCAAGGAGAACGCGATCATCGCGAAGGTCTCGGGCCGCGTCGAGTTCGGCAAGGACTATAAGGCCAAGCGCAAGATCATCATCCGTCCGGATGACGGGTCGGATGCGGTCGAATATCTGGTGCCCAAGTCCAAGGTCATCGACGTGCAGGAAGGCGATTATGTCAAGCGCGGCGACAATCTGATCGGCGGTTCGCCCGATCCGCACGATATTCTCGAGGTGCTCGGCATCGAGCCGCTCGCCGAATATCTCGTGTCGGAGATCCAGGAGGTCTATCGCCTCCAGGGCGTGAAGATCAACGACAAGCACATCGAGACGATCGTTCGTCAGATGCTGCAGAAGGTCGAGATCACCGACGGCGGCGACACCACCCTGCTCCCCGGCGAACAGGTCGATCGCGAGGAGATGGACGAGATCAACGCCAAGGCGGAGATCGAGAACCGGACGATCGCACAGGGCAAGCCGGTGCTGCTCGGTATCACCAAGGCCTCGCTCCAGACCCGCTCGTTCATCTCGGCCGCCTCCTTCCAGGAGACGACCCGGGTGCTCACCGACGCGTCGGTGCAGGGCAAGATCGACACGCTCAACGGCCTCAAGGAGAATGTCATCGTCGGCCGCCTGATCCCGGCGGGCACCGGCGCGGGCATGAGCCGCCTGCGCGTCACCGCCACCAGCCGCGACGCAGCCCTTCGTGCCGCCCAGCGCAACTGGCAGGAATCGCTGATCGCGCCGGCAAGTGCGGCCGAGGAGCGGGCAGCGGAACTCCGCCAGCCGGTCGAGGCCGACACGGGCGACGATCCGCTGGGTGCCGTCGTCGGCGAGAGCCATGGCACCGATGCCGATGCGGGCGATTACCTGACCAACGAGTGATCGCCGCGCGGTAGCCCACTGACCAACAGAAAACCCCGCCGGAGCGATCCGGCGGGGTTTCTTGTTGGAGGCGGGTGCGAAGATCCGGGGCCGGCTTCCAGGCGATCGTCGAGTCAGTCGATCAGATCGTCTTCGGCCTGATCGCCATCCTTCTTCGCCCTGGCGAGTTCGAGGCGCATCGTTTCCGCTCGGAGCAGGCGATCGGCCATCTGTCGCCAGGCAATTTCGGACCGCAGATAGCGCTCGCGAACATTGTCGAGCATCGTGCCCGCGGCTTCGCGCGCGCACTCGTCGGCGCGGGTGATGTAGAAGTCACTCGTGGCAGACATGATGACCGGCTCCCTTGCATGGACGGGCCTTGATCAGAGCCTGATCGATGTCTCGGCGGAAGCGTGACGCTCCCGCCTCAGACGATCCAGCTCTTAGCGGCGGTTGCCGCGCGACGGCCCGGGGCCTGCGCCCGGGGTGCGTTCGCGATAGATGATCCTGCCCTTGTCGAGATCATAGGGGGTCATTTCGACCTGCACGCGATCACCGACGACCGAACGGATGCGGAAACGCCGCATTCGCCCGGCCGTATAGGCGATGATCCGATGCGCATTCTCCAGTGTGACGCCGAAGCGCCCGTCCGGAAGAATCTCATCGATGGTGCCGTCGAGAACCATCAGATCCTCTTTGGCCATAGTCTGGCTCAGACCGCCTGCAGATTGCAGGCCGACTGCTTGCCGCGGCGATCGGTCTCGAGCTCATACTGAACGCGCTGGTCCTTCTGAAGCGTCGACATGCCGGCGCGCTCTACGGCGCTGATGTGGACGAAGCTGTCGCCCGAGCCGTCTTCGGCCGCGATGAAGCCATAGCCCTTGTCGGTATTGAAAAATTTGACGGTGCCTGTGGGCATTTAATTATCCTTCCACGGAACGGTTTTCTCCCAGACGACATGCCTGGAAGGCCAGTAGCGCGAAATGGAGAAAGTGGCCCCTCCTGGAGGCCGCAAAATCCGTCACAGCGACGATAGCTCGCTCTTTTTAGATTTTATTTCCGAAAAGTCAATCAAACGATCCGGCACGGTGGTGATCTGGGCAGGCTTTAAGCGACGAGGCTCAACAAATACTCAGGTTAATTCCGGCACAATTTGTCCGCGGTTCTTCATCGAGAAAGCAGGTCAAAACCCCTGCAGAGATCGGAATATTTTCTCAAAAGCTGTCATAATGCTGTAACATAAAAAAACTTCAGGAATCCGCCGATTCTGTCATGATGGTGCAACAAACAAGCATTTCGAATCGGAGAGTTGCCCATGTTCAAAATTGTCCTCACCGGCGCAGCGCTCGCACTTGCGGTTCCCGCGCTGGCGCAACCGGCTCCTGTCGCCGACCCCTATGGCGCCGGTTCGATCGCGAAGGGACGCTTCGGGCATATCGAGCGCAAGCTGGAAGCCGCCTATCAGAAGGGTGACCGCTCGCCCGAGGTCCTGCTCAATCTCGCCGCGATCCGCCTCAACGAGAAGAAGGGCGCCGAAGCGCGCGACCTCTACAAGGCCGTTCTCAGTCAGCCCAATATCGACATGGCGACGCTGAGCGGCAGCGCCTGGTCGCACGAGCTGGCACAGCGCGGCATGGCCGGCGCGATGGCGATGATCGACTGATCGATCACCCTTTGCCGAACAAGGCCCGCCGGAGCGATCCGGCGGGCTTTTGTTTGGCCTGGCGGAACCCGCCGACCGTTCGGCCATTTCCCACGGCGTGCGCGCCTGGCTCATCACCAACCCAGCCTCCGGATCGGTGAGCGACGACCATCCGATCGATGCGCTCGCCGCCGACGCGGGCATCGACATCGTCGCGCGCACGACCTTCCCCCGTGAAGCGCTGCCCGATGCCGTTATGCTCACCGACCATGGCGTCGAGTTGCTGATCCTGTTCGCAGGGGACGGCACGATCAACGCAGCCGCCTGCGCGCTCGACCACTGGGGCGGCCTGGTCCTCATCCTGCCCGGCGGGACGATGAACATGCTGGCCAGGGGGCTGCACGGTGCTGCCGACATCGCGTCGATCCTCGATCGCGCGGGCGGGGTGGATGGACATCAGGACGCGGTGGCCCTCCCCTATGTCGAGGCAGACCCGCACCGCGCCTTTGTGGCGATGATCGCCGGCCCGCCATCGACCTGGGCGCATGCTCGCGAAGCGGTCCGCAACGGGCGACTGTCCGCCGCCTGGCGCGCCATGCGGCTTGCCTGGGCGCGCAGCTTCGCAGGGGGCGTAAGGCTGCGCGGCATGAAGCAGGACCGGCGCCACCGGGCGGTGGTGGTCGTGCCCGACGATCGCGGCATGGAAGTCGCCGCGATCGATATAGAACGCTGGCTGGACGTGGCGAGGCTCGGCTTCGACTGGATCGCCGGAGACTGGCGCGGCTCACCCAGGGTGACATTGTCACGACCCGAGCATGTCGAGATCGGCGGCGGGCGCAGCATCCATCTGCTGTTTGACGGCGAATCGGTGAAGCTTCCCGCGCCGGTGCGCGTTACCCATGCCATGAGCAGGCTGCGCTTCATCCGCACGATCGATCCGCTGACCCCCGACGGAGCGCCCCTGCCATGATCCGGCTGTTCCATGTCAGCGATCTCCATTTCGGCTGCGCCGACGATGCGGCGCTCGCCTGGTTCGCCGACGCGGTACGCAGCGAGCGCCCC
This sequence comes from uncultured Sphingomonas sp., assembly GCA_947085315.1. Lineage (GTDB taxonomy): Bacteria > Pseudomonadota > Alphaproteobacteria > Sphingomonadales > Sphingomonadaceae > Rhizorhabdus. The sequence goes on from CAMTVW010000034.1 coordinate 4,799, forward strand.
GATGCGGTGGCGGTGACCGGCGACCTCACGATGCGAGCGCGTTCGCACGAGTTCGAAGCCGCGAGGCGCTGGCTGGAGGCGCTGAACGTGCCGCTGACGATCGAGCCGGGCAATCACGACCTGCCCGCCTGGAACATCTTCGACCGTTTCCTGCGGCCCTATCACCGCTTCGAGCGGCTCGAACGGCACCTGGAGAAGCCGCTCGACCTGCCCGGCGTCGCGATCGTCCCGTTGAAGACCACCGCGCGGATCCAGCTGCGCCGCAACTGGTCATGGGGCGTGGTCGGCAGCGGCGCGCTCGACATCGCACTCGATCGGGTCCGCGCCGTACCCGCCGGCACGGTGGCGATCGTCGCCGCGCATCACCCCCTGATCGATCGCGACGACATCAGGTCGCGCGGCCGCACACTGGGCGGCCGCGAAGCGCTGACGCGACTGGCCGAAGCGGGAGCGCATGCCGTGTTGAGTGGCCATGTCCATGACGCCTTCGACGCGCCGGTCGAGGCGGGAGGCCGTACGATCCGCGTGATCGGCGCGGGCACGCTGTCGCACCGGGTGCGGGCAACGCCGCCTTCGTTCAATGTGCTGACGATCGGCGACGGCCGGATCGACAGCGCGACCCGGACCATGGACTAGTATCTGGCCCCGGGAATCTGTTTCAGCGAAGCTGAAACGGCGGTGTTAGCGACACAAACTCTACACCGTGCGCCCGGTCGCCGCGCCGCGGTGCGATCCGGCATCGCCCGCGACACCGCTGGCACCGCGCTTGCCGCTCGCCAGCGCCCGCTCCGCCCCGGCCAGCAGTCGTTCGAGCACCGCGCCCTGCTGCAGATCGACCGAATAGCCGATATTGGCGGTGATGATGATGTCTTCGCCCGCGATCACATAGCTCTTGTCGAGCTTAGCGACGATCTGGTGCGCGAGCAGGTCAGCGTCGCGCCTGCTGGTCATATTGGGCTGAATGATGACGAAATCGTCGCCATTGAGGTGGATCACCAGATTGTCGCCACGCACCACGCGGCGCAGCCGCTGAGCAACCGCCTTGAGCAGCGCGTCGCCGGCCATATGGCCATACATCTCGTTGACCGGTTCGAGCTGGTTGATGTCGACACAATGGACCGCGATCAGCTCAGTCCCGTCCGACCGCGCCGCGAGCTGTTCGAAGCGTTCGCGCAGCACCAGCCGGTTGGGCAGGCCGGTCAGATCGTCCTGCCGGGCCAGCGTCTCCATCAGCTGCCGCATCGAGATCTGCGACGATGTCTCACGATAGCGCTGGACCATCGACAACACGCCGCCACCCAGGAAAAGCGCGGTCAGGATTCCGGTGCCCCAATTATAGCCGCCGGGCATCAACAGGCTGACCAGGGTCATCGGCACGACCGCGATCAGGATCGCGGTGACGCTGATCCACAGCCGCAGCGACACCGTCGCCGCCACGCCCGCGGCATAGCCATAGACCATCGCGACAAGCGGAATGTGCAGGCTGGCATCGATGATCGCATAGGCGCGCGCCGCGAACAGCCCGAAGGCGATGGCGAAGGCGATATAGCTGTAGCCGAACCGCCGCTCGATCGATCGTGCGGTGCGGACAGCGAGGACCGGGGCCAGCGCGGCGCCGCGCAATCCGAACAGCGTGACAAGGCGGACCGCCGAAGCGATCAGGCCCGCCGCATAGAATATGTACAGCGTCAGATCATCGGTGCGTGACAGGATGTAGGCACCGGTGCCCGCGAAGCACAGGGTCATGATCAGCGCCGGCAGCGTATAGCCGAACAGCGACTGGATCAGCTCGACATAGGTTCCCTCGGGCAGCCGCTTCGTGACGGTTTGGACCGCATGGCGGCGGCCACGGAACAGGCTACGCACGTCGGTCAACCGGAACTCCTGAAACAGGCTGCACCTCGCAGCCTGCGCGGATTACCAGAATCGGGTAAAGCGAACATTATGGTAATTGCCGCAATGCAATGCGGCCTGGTGCTGCTGCGCAATGAATCCAACCCGGTCGGGCGGCCCCGGAGGGGCGGCCTTTTTCGACAATGGCGCGAGTGACGGGGCTCGAACCCGCGACCTCCGGCGTGACAGGCCGGCGCTCTAACCAACTGAGCTACACCCGCGAACTTGGTTAGTGGAGGGGGCACCTAGTTGAGCCCCGATCCCCTGTCAACATCACCCGGCATCATTTTCTGAGCTCGGGCGGAAGGTTCGCATCATCGTCCTGATGCGGGCTCGACAGCGTGCCCTCCGCGAACAGGAAACCGGCGATATCGGGCGAACCCGCAGCATCGAGGATCGTCGTCAGGATGATCAGCAGCGGCACCGCCAGCAGCGCGCCCGCCGTGCCCCACACCCAGCTCCAGAAGCTCAGCGCGACAAGGATCATCAGCGGATTGATCGTCAGCCGGCGGCCGACCAGCATCGGCGTCAGGACATTGGCCTCAACCAGATGGACCGCGATGAACAGCGATGCGGGCACCAGCGCATAGCCGAGGTCGGTAAAGGTCATCAGCCCGCCCACCGCGAGCAAGGCGGCGGCGGCGACCGGCCCGAAATAGGGAATATAGTTGAGGATCGCGACGAGGCCGCCCCACATGATCGGGCTCGGCATCTCGACGAACCACAGCATCAGCGAGACGAGGATGCCCATGCCGATGTTCACCGCGGTGATCGTCGCGAGATAGGCCGAGGTGCGGTCGACCATCTCCTGGATCACCCGCGCGGTCGTCATCGCGCTCGAGAAGCTGCCCCGGTTGGTGATCGTCCGGCGCCGCATCCGCGTCCAGCTCGACAGGAAGAAATAGACCACCAGCGTCGCGAACAGCATCTGGACCAGCGCGTGCGGCGCCGACGAGGCGACATAGTCGAACAGCGAATTGGGCTGCTCGACCGTCACCGTGCGGCCACGCGCCGCCGAATTGCGCAGCAGCGAGCCCATCGTCTCGTCGACGAAGCGTTCGAACGACGAATAGATGTCGATCAGTGGCGACAGATTTTTGCGGATCAACTGGATCCGCGACGGCAGCCGCGCAAACCATTCGGTCGCCGGCACGATCACCGACGCGATCGCAGCATTGGCGAGGCCAAGGAACAGGGTAACGCAGAGCAGCGCCGCGACCGGCGACGGCAGCCCGCGCCGCTCCAGCCATTCGAGCAGCGGCACCATCGCCACCGCGATCACCAGCGCGGTCGTTACCGGCAGGAAGAATTCGGAACCCGAGCGCAGCGCGAAGGGCACCGCCAGGGCGATGCCGACACCCGCGGTCAGCGCCAGCCAGGCGAGCAGCCGGTCACGCCGATAGGCCATCTCCACCTGGCTCGCCATCGACTCGCGAACCGCGCTGACCACGGGCTCGGGATTCGCCGTGACCGGCGCTCCTTCCCGCTCGATCAGTTCGTCCTGCATCGATTCGCTCCGTCCGCCTACCGTCCGAAAATGACTATCGCCACCTTCGCGCCGCATCACCAGCCCATTGCCGACCAGCCGCCGCGGCTGCCCAAAATTTATTGCGAGAAGACAACAGCTTCATGGCAAAGATATGGCCGGTTGCGTTAGCAGTTGCAGCAAAACACCATATATGGGGTTCCTCCGCCCGTCCCGGCGACGAAACGACTCATCGTGCATTTGTTGACTCTGTTCGCCGACGCTTCCAATGGACCCCCATTCCGGTCGTCCGGGGGCACGACGTATTTACCGCCTCCCTGCCGACAAGACGTGAAAGAGCACCTCGTCCTTTGTTTTTAAGGTTGGGCGAGCATGGGCTTTTGCGCATTGCATGGAGTACTGAATGTCCGCGAAACTGGCTCAACATCCGCTCTTGCTGGCCGCGATGCTGATCGTGGCTGCTACGGGCGCAATGGGCTTTGCGGCCATTCCGGCGTCGCAACCGACGCTGGCCTATGATTTGAATCCCCAGATCACCGCCGACGACAAGGTCGTCGATGACGGCATCGACCAGGTCCTCTTCAAGGAGGCCGTCGCCGACAACGGCAAGATCGACCAACATCTCGAATGCATGACCAAGGTCGTCCTCCATGAGGCCGCCAACCAGCCGCGCTCGGGCCAGCTTGCCGTCGCGCAGCTGATCATGAACCGCGTCGGCAAGCCGAAGTTCGGCGATAGCGTGTGCGCCGTCGTGAACCAGCCGGGTCAGTTCTTCCGCACCGCGACCTATAATCCGCGCCGCGATTCGCAGCGCTGGGCCACCGCGCTCGAAGTGTCGCGGCAGGCGATGGCCGGCCATGGCGATCAGATCGTCCCGGGCGCCTATTTCTATCACGCCGCCTCGCAGGCGCCGAACCGCTTCTTCCGGACCCGGCACCGCGATTCCACGTCAGTGGAACAAACCCTAGCCTGCATCGATATTCAGCCCAGGCCGGCCTGCAAACAGCACCTTTCTGCGTTTCCGGTGCTCACATACTTTTGTACGCTGCGCGCCGGTTCTCGAAAGGCACCATTTTCGGCTCGGCCTGAACTGAATCTCGACGCAGCCCCGTGCGCCAAAAGCTTGCCGCCGCGCTCGGGGGAAGAGAGAGAGGGCTTAAGGTGCCTCGTCTGCGAAGCGAGCGGCCTGGGCCTGTTTCCACCAGCCGTGCATCCGCGCGCGCGGCGTGGTGATGCCGATCGCGTCCATCCGGTCCTTCCAGCGGCCCGCCAGCTCGGACGCCCGAAGCTGAACCGCGCTCGGCGGCTTCTCATCGACCCAGGCGGCAAGGATGCCGGCATTGGCGCAGAGCAGGAACAGCGCCGCGACGACAATCGTCAGCGACGTCCAGTTGAGCGGATGGCGGCCGACCAGCGGCTTGCCCGGCAGATCGACCGGCGAGTGCAGCTCATGATCCCTGGTTTCGCGCGCCATCGTCCGGATCCTAAAACTGATAGTAGATGAAGGGCGCGACGCCTTCGAAACGCATCGCGTCGATCATCAGGATCGCCGCGCCGACCAGTAGCCCGAACAGCGGCGCGGGCAGGTTGCGCAGGCGAAGCGCGATCCGCTGGCCAAGGTCGGGCGGGGTGAAGTGAAACGCCATGCCGATCAGGATCAGCGCGCCGAGCAGCGGCGTGGTAACCCCGTTCGCCCAGTCCCCCGCCCCGATCCCAGCCAGATAGGCGACCGCCGCATCGAAGCTGTCCGCGCGGAAGAAGATCCAGCCCAGCGTCACGATATGGAAGGTGACGAGGATCGCGAGCAGCTTTGGCAGGCCCGGCAGGCCGGCCTTGCGCCACAACGTTTCGACCACCTGTACGCCGCCGTGCAGGCCGCCCCAGATCAGGAAGGTCCATTTGGCGCCGTGCCAGAAGCCGCCCAGCAGCATCGTCAGCATGATGTTGCGGCATTGCATGAACAGCCCGCCACGATTGCCGCCCAGGCCGATATAAAGATAGTCGCGCAGCCAGCTCGACAGGCTGATATGCCAGCGCCGCCAGAAATCCTGCATCGAGGCGGCGCGATAGGGCTGGTTGAAGTTGCGCGGGAAACGGTAGCCGAACAGTGCCGCGATCCCGATCGCCATGTCGCTATAGGCCGAGAAGTCGCAATAGATCTGCACCGCATAGCCATAGGCGGCGATCATCAGGTCGAGGCTGCTATGCGCCGAAGGATCGAAGAACACCGGATCGACCAGATTGACCGACAGTTCGGAGGCGACGACCGCCTTTTTGAACAGCCCCCAGACGATCAGCAACAGCGCCATCGCGACCATGTCGCGGTTCAGCCGGGGGGTCTTTTCGAACTGGGGCAGCAGATCGGCGCCGCGCACGATCGGCCCGGCGACGAGATGCGGGAAGAAGGACATCAGCAGCGTGATGTCGAGCAGCGACGCCGCGCGCAGCCGCCCGCGATAGACGTCGATCAGATAGGACATGCCCTGAAAGGTGAAGAAGGACACGCCGACGGGCAGCACGATCTGGAGCAGCGGCAGATCGCGCGCCATCCCCCAGGCCGCGAGCAGGGTGCCGAGCTGTTCGAGGAAGAAGTCATAATATTTGAAGAAGCCGAGGATACCGAGATTGCCGATCACGCCGATCGTCACCACCAGCTTCTGGGCGCCGCGCGTCCGCGCGGCATAGATGATCCCCGCCGCCCCCCAGTTGATCACCGCCGAGGCGATCAGCAGCGCGACGAAGCGCCAGTCCCACGCGCCATAAAAGGCCCAGCTTGCAAGCAGCAGCAGGATCTTGCGCCATTCATTGCTGCCCGACACCGCCCAGACCAGCGCGAAGACGGCGAGGAAGAACAGCCCGAAGTCGAGCGTCGGGAAGAGCATCTAGCGCATCGCCCCTTCTCGCCCTCTCCCGCTTGCGGGAGAGGGCGGCCGAGCGCGAGAACAGCCCCTCACCACCGCCACCCCGCGCCGGCCGCCGCGTCCATGTCGGCCTGCAGGCGGGTGGCGATGTCCTGGCCGCCGGCACTGTTGAAGTGGACATAGTCACCGCGCATCCGCGCCGGTTGGAGCTTGACCCAGCTGACCGCGGTGCAGCGCCCGCCCATCCGTGCTTCCCAGTCCCAGAAGCCGAGCCGCAACTGATGCGCGACCTTGCGCTGGACTTCGCGCACCGCCTTCAGCCCCGGCGGCGGGAAGAGCGGCCGGGCGGTGATCGCCCAGACCATCTGCGGCGGCGCCGATGCGACCGGCACCGGCAGCACCGGGGCCGTCCCGCGCGCCACGGTCGCGCGCTGGTCGAGCGCGTCGAGCACATCGCCGATCTCATCGGGCCGCTCGACCGCGGGCTCGGGCGGCGGAACCGCGATCGGCGACGGAGTGACCGGCTCGACACAGGGTGCCGGGGTCATCGTCGCCGCATTGGCGAGCAGATCGGCGCGGCGGGTGAGCGCGTCGGGCGCGCCCAGCAGCAGGATCGGCACCCGGCCCGCCAGACGGCGGATGCGGCCGATCTGGCTGCGCAGCGCGATTTCATATTCCTGCGGGCTGACCCGGGGAGCGAAACCTTCATTGGTGCCGAAGGCGAGGACGATCAGATCGGGATCATAGCTGCGCAGTTCCTCGGCGACGACCGCATCGTCGTTGCGCCCGAAATGGATGAACTGCGATCCGACCACCCCGACATTCGACAGCGCCACCCCGCCGGCGTCACGGAAGCTGGCCCAGCTGGTGATCGTGACGGGCCCGCCTTCCACCACCACCGAGACGGCGAATTGCGGCTGATCGAAGCGCAGCTCCCTGCATTCGGGACGGGTGATCAGCGAGCCCAGCTCGAACCGCCGGGTCTCACCGCCGATGTTGATCGCCAGCGTTCCGGCCCCCGGCTCCGCGATCGCGCACAGGATGAAGCGGGTAAAGCTCTGGGTGGCCGAGGTCGTCATCCCGATCCGCGCGCCATCGGCGGTCGAGGTGACACTGAAGCCCGACAGCCCACGCGGCCCCCGCGGCGCCTGCGATCCCGCGCCGAAGATCGGGGACACGACCCAGCCGGGCGACATCTCGACGCTCACCCCACGCGGATTATAGCCCTGAAATGGTTTGCCGGGGGGCATGACGCCGCGCCCGCCGCTGCCATATTTCGCCTGGAGCATGTCGCGCCAGGCGCCGGTGATCGCGTCGCCGATCGTATGGCTGTCGCCGATCTGCAGGATATGGACCGGCTTGCCGCTGCGCCCGCGCGCGGTCGCCAGCTTGTCGAAATAGGGCTTGAGCGCGGCATAGTCGCACAGCCCGCCCGCACAGTCGGCGGTGACGACGGGTGCGGCGGCCAGCGCGGCGGCCAGGGCAAGGCCAGCGATCATCGCGGACCCGGATCGGGAGGTGTGGTGCCGTCGCGCATCTCGGGCGGCAACAGGTCGACCGGCGCGCCCCTCGCCGCCGGCGGCGGCGGTTCGGTCGCGGGGGCCGGCACGGGCACGATCGTCTCGCTTGCATTGGTCAGCGGGTCTTCGAGCCGCTCGGGGCGCCGGGGCGCAGGCCGGGGCGGCGCCGGATCGAGCGGCGCGGGCGCCACCACCGGCGGCGGCGGCGCGC
>CAMTVW010000035.1:0-39861 GCA_947085315.1 uncultured Sphingomonas sp.
GAACGCAAGGCGACCATAGCGCGCGACATGGGCATCAGCCGCGAAACCCTCTACCAGTACCTTCGCGCCGCTGCCTGACACCAATGTTCACATTATGTCCGGAAAATCGTTGTTCAGCGTACAAAGCTTGAGGTGACGCCTGATCGCCAGGGTGTCGAAATCGATTATTGCCCGATGTGTCGAGGCGTATGGCTTGATCGGGGCGAACTCGACAAGATCATCGAACGGAGTGTCATTGATGCGGCCCCTGTCCGGGGCGTTCCCGAGGAGCCAGGCCGAGGCTACGCCGGGGACAGATATGACGATCGCCACGGCCGCTTTGGCCACGGCAAGCGTAAGAAGTCGTTTTTGTCCGAGTTGTTCGACTGATCTGTGCCGCCGGCGGCTGGGGAAGGGAGAATCGCATGGCGCCAAACCCGCAAGCCTTTAGCCAGCAATCTGTGAATCAGGTCTCCTTGCTCCTAGTTGCTGCCTGGATCGTGAGTCTGGTCGCGACCCTGGGCGCTCTGTTCGTGGGCGAAGTAATGGGCCAGGCGCCATGTGAATTATGCTGGTACCAGCGCATTTTCATGTTTCCCCTTGCGATCATGCTCGGGATCGCCGTTTATGTGTCGGATTTTCGGGTGCCCCTTTACGCCTTGCCCTTGGCGGCGCTCGGCGGGCTGATCGCACTATATCATAGCCTGCTCTATCTAGGAATAATTGCGCAACCGATCGTTCCGTGCGGAGCTGGCCCGTCCTGTTCGAGCGCAGACATGGTCGTTTTCGGCGGAATCCCGCTTCCGCTGCTTTCGCTGGGAGCGTTTGCCGCCCTCGGAGTTCTTCTTCTACTTTCTATTCGAAAGTTTCGGCCATGAAAAGACGTGATTTGGTTTTCTCTACGGTTCTTATCGCACTCGTTGCTTTCGCCATCGGGGCCTTCATTTATAGCAGCTCCGACAAGGAGAGAGCGCCAACCGTCGCCCAAAGTGCGATCACAGCGTCGGCGTCAAAGGCGCTGGTCCGGCCGCATTCACCGGTGCTCGGCCCGCACGATGCGCGCGTCACCATCGTCGAGTTCTTCGACCCCTCCTGCGAGGCCTGCCGGGCATTCTATCCGATCGTGAAGCAGGTCTTGGCTGAATACCCACGCGACGTTCGGCTGGTCATTCGCTACGCGCCGCTCCATGTCGGTTCGGAAGAAGCCGTGCGCCTCCTGGAAGCGGCACGAGCGCAGGGAGTGTATGTTCCGGTGTTGGAGGCGCTGCTTGCCGCGCAGTCCCAATGGCATAACGGCGACATGGCGAACGCCTGGTCGGCCGCTCAAGAGGCTGGATTGGATGTTGGGCGGGCTCGCGCTGCCCTTCAATCGCCGCAGATCAGTACGGTGCTTCAAGCGGATTTGACCGATCTTCAGGCGTTGGCCATCAGGGGGACCCCGACCTTCTTCGTGAACGGCAGGCTGATGACCGAGTTTGGCGAGCAGCAGTTCCGGGATTTGGTCCGAGCCGAGGTCGAAGCGGTCCGTCAATAGGAAAGGCCCCATGGCTGCCGCGTAACCGATAGCGCGGGCTGATCGGTTGCCCGATGAGGGCCTGCCGGAATGCCAAAGACCTCGCGCGGCTGTTGTGCAAGATTTACAAGAAAGCATTGGTTACCGCTATCGCTACCGCCCGTGTCGAGGGCATCCACTGTCGAGAATCGGTCGCTGCGCCGGACACTGGTCTCGGTGCACTCAAGCAAATGCAAGTCAGATTCGCTGATGATGAGGTAAACATGGACAGCCTATTGACGCTACTTGCCGATCCCGCCGCCTGGGCGGCGCTGCTCACGCTCGTCGTTATGGAGATTGTGCTCGGGATCGACAATCTCATCTTCATCTCGATCATTTCGAACAAGCTCCCGGAAGCGCAGCGCCAAAAGGCGCGCCGCACCGGCATTGCGCTGGCGCTGATCATGCGGCTCGCGCTGCTCTCCATCATTGCGTGGCTGGTGGGCCTCACTGCCATCGTCATTGACCTCGGCATCCAGGGGACGCCTGGTCCACGTGGCGAACCCAGTTTTGAAACCGCCTTTTCCTGGCGCGACATCATTCTTATCATCGGCGGTCTCTTCCTCGTGTGGAAGGCAACGAGCGAAATCCATCACAACGCCGATCCCCGCGCGAATGATAATGTGTTCGATACGACCAGGAACACCTTCTCCTTCGGCTCGGCCATCGCGCAGATCCTGCTGCTCGACCTGGTATTTTCGGTCGATTCGATCCTGACCGCCGTTGGCATGACCGAGCATTTGCCCATCATGGTGGTCGCGGTCGTGGCGGCCGTCTTGGTGATGCTGTTGGCCGCGGACCCCATGGCAAATTTCATCCGCGACAATCCCACGGTCGTGATGCTGGCGCTTGGGTTCCTGCTCATGATCGGCGCCGTACTCATTGCTGACGGGTTCGGTGTGTATGTCCCTAAGGGTTATATCTACACTGCGATGGCGTTCTCAGCGGGCGTCGAAGGCCTGAACATCTGGACCCGGCGTCGCCGAGAGAGGGGTGCTCGATCGCAGGCCGGCAGCGACTGACGTTATCGAACGCTAAGCGTTCGGCTTCGTATCGCTACAGGATGGCATAGCGAGACTGCGGAGATAAATTCTATTATACGTCTCCAAGCGAATTGGCACGGCGCAAGGGCGCCGGTGCAGACACAATATTCTCAGAGGCAGCTCTCACCACCGAGGTCGATGGTTCCTATGAGGACATCGGCGTTGCCGTTCATCCAGCCCAGACATAGACCCCATGGGTGTCAGGATGCGGCGCGCAACCATGAGTGCAGGGATGCTCTGGCGCGCGAGATAGGATAAGCGACAGCCCTTATCCCGGCGATCGCTGATAACAAGGTTGTAATCGGCACTGCATGGTGGCGTTACGCTAGCGTCGCACACCCGGTACTACATACCGACCCGGTCTTTCGGGAGATGTGGATCGGCATCCTTGTGCCAAGCGAGGCAGGCCCGCCTTGGGAGGTTTCAGCCCTTATCTATTTCGACGCACGCGAAAGGTGGCGATGATCCAAATTGCGTCATGCGGCCGCAGGGGAATGGACCAACTCAACGCGGCAGAAAAGCTTGTCATTGGCGCGTTACGTCTGTGGAAGGTGCTTCGGGCTGAGCGCTTGGCGACACTGCCTGAACTCTATCGAAGACTGGCTCCCGCTGGCGGCGCGATGCTTGCGGTTCCGCTTGATGATTTTTTCAAGCAGGTCGTGGCTTGGCGCGGTTGCCCACACGGATCACGGATACGGCACTCAAACCAACTGATATGTGACGAGGTCGCCACGCTCGACCTGCTTCACGCCGCTCCTGCGCTATGCTGGAGGGGATCTAAGGGGAACGCGTCCTCGCTTCGGATGCTATCCGCCTGCATCCTCGCCAAACTGTTTACCGCAGAACTCGGCGTCCAGTTTGGCACAAGTCCCATAGTGCCAAGCGACGACCCGACTACGGAGCACCCCAAGACCCGTTTTTCCATATTTTAGCGCGCAGCGCATCCATTGGGTAATTCTTTTCGATCCCTACCATCGTAGCGCACGCTAGCAGAACTCATGTTAACATGGCGTTTTGTGTTACCGACATCGGATGAGAAAGGCTTCAGACGCGATTCACCTTTCACGCTCGGCAAGGCCTCACGCGTCTGGGGACGCGCCCATCCCACCGCCCACGGATCTGCGCAGCATCGCGGGCCGCAGTGTCCAGACCACTGTTGGGGGCTAAACCGTCGATGTCGGCGATCCAAACTGTTTGGGGAGGTCGATCGCGCGCCATTGAGCGAGGATCCGCGTGCGACTGGCGTCAACTCGAAGAGAGCGGTCGCACGACGATGATTATTCGCATGGGAAAGCGGTATCTTGGGCTGGTCGAGCTTCCGCACACGCCATGCGCTGCGGCGGTGCGACGCTGGCGCCAGTGCGTGAACTCGGCATTACCCACCTACTCATGAGCTCCGGTGACAACCAGCGCGTCGTCGACGCCGTCGTCATGGAAGTTGGCACTGGCCATCATCGACGAGCTGGGCAGGTGGATCAATATTAGGACGTCCACGCTACGGGCCGACGAGGTAAGGTCGCGCAGCATAAAGACTAATTAAGAGTAATGACTGACATGCCGATGATCTCATTGGACCCGGTCAACATCTCGCAAGGTATCTTATGCCCTATCCCGACATATCTTTTTTCTCCCGTGCAAGTTGGGGATGACAGCCCTGGGTCAAGTGAGTATCAGCGGCCCGATGGGTCGATTCTGGATCATCCTTCTGTCGGCGGTAGGCATTCTTTGCGCGGGGGTTTGTGCCCCTGCGCATGCTGTGGAATTGAGAATCGGTGCCGAGGTCGTAACCAGCGAAGCGCGATCCGACGCGGTTGGGCAACACGATGAAGATGAGAGCCCGACCGGCAACGCCGAAAGGGATATGGGCTGCGACGGCCATTGCTTTGTAGCGCTTCCGATGGTCCACGCCTTGGTCGGACATCATCTTTTGCCTAGAGCACCTGTTGCTGGAGCTATCGCCTATCTGCGGGCCAGCGCCAGCAATCCAGCGTTGAGACCCCCACAAGCCTGACGACCGAATTGCCGCGGCCCTTACGTCGCGTCGTTTCCGGTTTTGTCAGGAGTTACAAATGAAGCCTTTTCTCGCGGCATTGTTTGCCGCGGCGGCGTGCGCATCGGTTGCGCCCGCGCAAACCGCACCGCCGTCGGCCATCGACGGCTCTGCGCGCAATATCCTCACGCTTGATCAAGCATTGTCCCGTGCCGGCATCAACTCACCTGCGACGGAGGCCGCCCAATTTGGCGTTCGCGCCGCGCAGGCAGGGCGGACCGTCGCCGGGTTGCGGCCAAATCCCACCGTGAACGCCGATGTCGAGAATGTGGTGGGGACCGGGCCCTATAAGGGGCTCGACCAGTCCGAAACCACGGTCGGCTTTGCTCTGCCCATTGAACTTGGCGGTAAGCGCTCCGCCCGCATGGCCGTTGCCGAATCGAGGACGCTACGTGCGCAGATAGACGCATCGGCGGCTGAAGCGGATCTCCGGCTCCGGGTCACGCAAGCCTATGTTGACGCGCTTGCTGCACAGCGGCGGCTCGATATCGCCCAGGACCAGGTGGGTGTCACCCGGGAAAATCTGCGCGTAGCGCGAAACCGGGTAAAGGGGGGTGCGAACTCTCCCATTGATGAACAGCGTGCCGCCCTGCTCGCATATAGTGCCGAGGCAGAGTTGGAACGTGCCCGGCAAACGGTTGAGGTCTCCCGACTGACGCTAGGACAGCTGATCGGGTCGGATCAACCGCTAGCTCTCGATCAGGCCTGGTTCGATCGTACGCGGGCAGGGGCCTATGGTCCCGCCATTCCGGCCGACCCGGACGGCACGTTGGCGCTGGCGGCAGCCACGGCCGACCTTGCGACTGCGAACGCTCAACTGCGGCTCGCACGCAGTCAGAGAATCCCCGACGTGACGTTGAGCGCTGGCACGAGGCGACTGGAAGGCACCGGCGACCAGGCCATGGTCTTCGGGATCTCCGTGCCACTGGCGCTCTTCAACAACGGCGCCGCTGCCGTCCGCCAGGCGAATGCCGAACGCAATCGGGCCGATGCGCTACGCCGACAGTCCCGTCTCGATGCTGCCCAGCAGATTGCTGCGACAAGAGCGGAGCGGGACAGGGCCGCCACCAGCGTGCGGGCATCGGCTCCGATCCTGGCTGCCTCGCAGGAAGCCGCCCGGATTGCACGTATCGGATATAGTGAAGGCAAGTTCGACCAGCTTGCCTTGCTCGATGCCGAACGCGCGCTCCTCGATGCCCGGACCGCCGCCATCGATGCTCGCAGCTCCTTTCACGACGCCGAGGCTCGTCTGGCCAGGCTGACCACGCCGGCCGCCGCGCCGGCGGCAACAGGGAATTGACCATGAAGAAATTTGTAATTGGCGCGGCAGCCATGCCGCTGGCCGTCGCGCTCGTGCTGGCCGGCTGCGGCAGCAACGACAAGGGCGCGACCAATGAGGCCGCTCAAAACCACGCCAAGGGTGAAGAGGGACATAGCGAAGAGGAGGCGGGGCATAGCGAAGCCGAAGGCGCGCACGCCGAAGGCGAGACTAAAGGCGAAGAAGGCGCCATCTCTCTAACGCCGCAGCAAATCCAGGCCGCCGGTATCGAGATAGTTCGCCCCACGATCGGCGGTGGCGGTGCTCTGACCCTGCCCGCGACAATCGAAGGCGATCCACAAGGAACGCAGATCGTCTCTGCGGCAATCGGTGGCCGGATTGTCGCGCTGAACCACAATCTAGGCCAGTCCGTTTCGCGTGGTCAGGTCGTGGCCGTCATCGAAAGCCGCGAAGCCGCCACGCTCAAAGCGGAAATCGAAGCAGCCAGCGCTCGCGCGGCGCTCGCGCGGTCGAACCTCCAGCGCGAGGAGAAGTTGTTCAAACTCAAGGTGTCCCCAGAGCGGGACCTGATCGCGGCCCGTACCGCAGCGACGGAAGCCGGCATCGCGCTGCGCCTCGCTCGGCAGCAGGTTGCCGCCTCTGGCGTTGGGGGCGGTAGCCTCAACCGCATTGGCGTGACGGCTCCCCTTACGGGCCGGATCACCGGGCGGGCGGTCGTTCTTGGCCAGACGGTGGCCGCCGACGCCGAACTGTTCCGCGTCTCGAACCTGGCGCGTGTTGCGGTCACGGTCGCGTTGTCGCCCGCCAGCGCCGCCAGCATCTCGGTCGGCACACCGGTGGAGATCAGCGCTGGAGGAAGGGTTTCGTCTGCGAGGATGAGCTTCGTGTCGCCCGTACTGGACGAAACGACCCGTCTCGTGACCGCGATTGCCATGATCGACAATCGTAATGGCCAATGGCGAGTGGGCGAACCTGTCACCGCTTCGATCCGGTTACCGGGGAAGGGGACTGGAAGCGTCATCATTCCGGCCGCTGCCGTACAGACCGTCGAGAACCGCCAGACCGTATTTGTCCGGACGCCGACAGGCTTCCAGGCAAAGCCGGTAGCGCTCGGTGCGCGCGGAACCGGCACGGTTACCATAACGTCAGGCTTGACCGGCCGCGAGGAAATCGCGGGCGCCGGCAGCTTCACCCTCAAGGCTGAGCTCGGAAAGGGCGAAGCGGAGCACGGACATTAAGCCATGATAGACCGTATCGTCACATTCGCCGTCGAGCGGCGCTGGTTCGTGCTGCTCATGACGCTTATCGCCGCCGCGATCGGTGCCGTCTCGCTGAGCCGACTCCCGATCGACGCTGTTCCCGACATCACCAACAACCAGGTCCAGATCAATGTCCGCGCGTCTTCCCTGTCGCCGGACCTTGTCGAAAAACAGGTCGCGTTCCCGATCGAGACAGCGCTCGCGGGTATTCAGGGGCTCGAATATACCCGCTCACTCAGCCGTAACGGCTTCGCGCAGATAACCGCGGTCTTCACCGACGCCACCGACATCTACTTTGCCCGCCAGCAAGTCGCGGAGCGTCTGCGCACCGCCGAAGAGAGCTTGCCGGAAGGAGTGGCACCCGAAATGGGGCCGATCGCCACCGGATTGGGCGAGGTCTATATGTGGACGGTGCACATGGCGCACCGGCCAGGCGACAAGCACGCACCGGGCGCGCCCGGCCTTCAGCCAGACGGGAGCTACGTCACTCCGGAAGGGGAGCGGCTTGTCACCGAGACAGACAAGGCAACCTACCTGCGCACTGCCCAGGACTGGATCGTGTCGCCCTTGCTGAAATCGGTTCCTGGCCTGGCCGGTGTCGATTCGATCGGCGGCTATGTAAAACAGATCCAAGTCGTGCCAGACGTCCAGCGTCTGACGGCGCTGCGGCTGAGCCTAGCTGACCTCGCGACAGCTCTCGAAGAGAACAACACCGCGGTCGGGGCCGGTGTCGTCGATCGTAACGGCGAAGGCTTGGCCGTTCGATCTGATGCCCGGGTCGCCAATGCCGATCAGCTTGGACGGTTGGTCGTCGCGACGCGCGAGGGCATCCCAATTCTGTTGAGCCACGTCGCGACCGTACGCACCGGGCAGGCCACCCGCATGGGATCGGCATCGGAGAATGGACGGGAAGTTGTCGTCGGCACTGCGATCATGCGGATCGGGGAGAACAGCCGGAACGTCGCGTCTGGAGTCGCGGCCCGCCTGGAGGAGATCAACGCCTCGCTCCCAACCGATGTCCGGGTAGAGCCGGTGCTTGATCGCACCGGCCTCGTCAACTCGACGATCAAGACGGTGGCCAAGAATCTCACCGAGGGTGCGCTTCTCGTCATCGTGGTCCTGTTCTTGTTGTTGGGGAATTTTCGCGCCGCGCTGATCGCAGCTCTGGTCATTCCCATCACGATGCTGATGACCAGTTTCGGCATGTTGCAGGGCGGCGTCTCGGCCAATTTGATGAGTTTGGGCGCTCTCGATTTCGGACTCATCGTCGATGGCGCCGTCATCATCGTCGAGAACGCTCTGCGCCGATTGGCCGACCGGCAACATCACCTGGGCCGGACCTTGTCGCTCGACGAGCGGCTGTCGGTGATCGCCCGTGCCGCGCGGGAGATGATCAGGCCGACCGTCTATGGGCAGGCGATCATCATCCTGGTCTATGTTCCACTTCTCACGCTCTCCGGTGTCGAAGGCAAAACCTTCACGCCGATGGCCCTCACCGTCATCCTGGCGCTCGCATTCGCCTTCACCCTGTCTCTCACGTTCATCCCGGCGATGCTGGCGATCTGGCTGTCCAAGCCAGTCGAGGAGAAGGAGGGGAGGATCATGACTTGGCTCAAACAGCGTTATGAGCCGGGTCTCGAACGTTCGATGAAAACCCCGCGCACGACGATCCTCGTCGGCGTGGGCGCATTCTTCATCGCGGTCGCGGCCTACTTCACATTGGGCCAGGAGTTCCTACCCCAACTCGATGAAGGCGATGCCACGGCCCAAGTCCTCCGTATTCCGGGAACGTCGGTCGAACAAAGTCAGGCGATGCAGTTCAAGGTCGAGAAAGCCATCGCTGCCCTCCCCGAGGTCAAGCTCGTCTTCTCAAAGACCGGTACTGCAGAGTTGGCCTCGGATCCCATGCCGCCGAACATTTCGGACACGTTCATCATCATGAAGGACCGCAAGGACTGGCCGGATGCCGGTCTGTCCAAGCCGGAGCTCGTCGCCAAGATCGAGGGTTCGCTCGAAAAATTGCCGGGAAATGCCTTCGAGATCAGTCAGCCTATCCAGATGCGTTTCAATGAGTTGATCGCGGGCGTCCGCGGAGACATCGCCGTAAAAGTTTTCGGCGACGACTTCGATTCCATGAACGAAGCCGCTAATCAGATTGCTGGCATATTGCGGAATGTCGAGGGCGCGACCGACGTCCGTGTCGAACAGACGGAGGGGCTTCCAATGCTGGACATCCGTCCCAATCGGGACGCGATGTCGCGGTTGGGCATCACGGCTCGCACTCTGCATGACACCGTCGCGGCGGCGATTGGCGGTCGCGATGCGGGGATGATCTTCGAAGGCGATCGCCGTTTTGCGGTGACCATTCGCCTGACCGACGCCGCACGCTCCGATCTCGACACGCTTGGGCAAGTGCCGGTCCCAACGCCCGACAGCACGTTCGTACCGCTACAAAGCGTTGCGGATATTGCAGTGACATCCGGGCCGAACCAGATCAGCCGAGAAAACGGAAAACGGCGTGTCGTCGTCCAGGCGAATGTCCGCGGCCGCGATGTGGTGGGTGTGGTCGAGGACGCGCGGGCCGCGATCGCCGATCAGGTCAAGTTGCCGGCCGGCAGCTATCTGGAATGGGGTGGGCAGTTCGAGAACCTCAAATCGGCGAGTGCCCGCCTGGCGCTGGTTGTCCCGGCGTGCTTCGCGCTGATCCTGTTGTTGCTCTACGGCGCTTTGGGCAGCGTGCGCGATGCGGCAATCGTGTTCACCGGAGTACCACTGGCTTTGGTCGGCGGGGTGCTAGCGTTGGTGCTGAGAGGAATGCCCTTCTCGATCTCCGCCGCGGTAGGCTTCATTGCGCTGTCGGGTGTCGCGGTTCTTAATGGCTTGGTGATGGTGACATCGATCCAGGATCTGATGGCCCGCGGAATGGGCCGCGCCGAGGCGGCCTACAAGGGAGCATCGGCGAGGCTCAGACCGGTCGTCATGACCGCGCTTGTCGCTTCGCTCGGCTTCGTGCCTATGGCGATTGCATCGGGCTCCGGCGCGGAGGTGCAAAAGCCTCTCGCGACGGTCGTCATCGGGGGCCTGGTTTCCGCCACGCTGCTCACCCTCTTCTTGCTGCCGACGCTCTATGCGCGCTATGGCAGACGCGAGACCGATGTGGCGATCGTCGAAACGAGAGCCGCAGTTAGTGGGGAAACCCCTTCGACACATTAAACCCGTTCGGGGCTCACCGCATCGCACGCGCGTAGCGGTGGGCCTCGTCACATCGAGGGGATCGACCAGATGCTAATAATGAAGACACGCGGCGAGACGCCGGACCCTTTGAATGGTGCTCGTTTTGAAATTGTCCTGGCGGTGGGCTTCCTGCTGACCGGGGCTCATCACCGATTCGAGTGCGCTGATCGCCGATGGTTTCGACAATCTGTCGGATGCGGCGGTCTATGCTTTCAGCTCAGCCGCCCTGGCACGCTCGCAAATCTGGAAGGTGCGCGCAGCCTCAGTGTCCGAAGTGATGTTTTCACGTTTAGTGATCCCTGACCTATGGTGACCGCGGCTCAGAAGCGCTTGCTGAACGACAGCTCGACGCTGCGCGGCGCGCCAACGAAGACGAGGCCCGATGCATAGCCAGACCAGTCGGCGTAGAATTCGTCAGTGAGATTGCGTCCTCGCAACGTCAGCGTACCGAACGATGCCTTCCACGACACCGCCGCGTCGAACGTGGTGAAGGCGTTGACCTTCGTGACGTTCGCGGTCTCGGTGTAGAAATCGCCATGGTGGCGGACACTGCCGATCACCGTGAGCGGGAGTGCCTTGGGGGAATAGGTGACGACGAGATCAGCAAGCTGCTCGGGAACATTCTGCGGCCGGTTGCCCGCACGGTTGACGCCGCCAGCTTCGATCAGCGTCAGATATTTGGCGTCGAGCAGCGTACCACTGGCCGTCACGTTCAGTTCCGGCGTAATCGGCAGGTTGAGCGAGACTTCCGCGCCGCGCGACCGCTGGGCACCACCCTGAAACACGACCGCTGGATTGATCGGATCGCGGGTCAGAATGTCGTCCTGGCGGATATAGAAGGCCGACGCCGTCAGCTCGACGCCCGTGCCGCTCAGCGAGGTCTTGATGCCGCCCTCATAGGAATAGCCGGTGGTGAGCTTGAACGCCGCGTTGGCGGCGCTCAGGAACAGGAGGCCGCTGACCGGCGTGACCGCACGCGTATATTGCGCGAACAACTGGGTCCGGGGCGTCACGCTATAGACCGTGCCGGCGCGCCAGGAGATCGGGTGATAGCTCTGGCCATAGTTCTGGACCGCGCCGCTGGTCGCGTTGAGAACGCTTCGGTCGAGCTTCACATTGTCATAACGGAAACCGCCCACGACCAGCCATTCATCGGTCAGATTGAGTGCGTCTTCAGCGAAGATCGCGAAGGCATCCACCTTGGCGGTGATGTCTTGCCGGGTCGCGAAGTTGGCGGGCGTATCGACCGGGAAGGTGCCGCGGACCGGGTTGAACGGGTCGAGCGAGGTGCCGGTGCCGAAGCGGCGCACGGTGAAGAAATCGGTCTCACCATATTCGGCGCCAAGCGTGAAGCGATTGCGAAGCCCCGCGATAGGACCATCGAAGGCGAGGTATAGGCGCTGGTTCCAATATTGGTGGTCGTGGCTGATATAGGTTGCGCCGCGTCCGATCAGCCCGGTCGCCGCATTGAACGTATATTCGTCGGCATCCTTGTAATCGCGAAAGCTGTCATAATAGCTAGTGTCACTGACGATCTTCAGATTGTCCGTCAGTGCATAGTCGGCCCGCGCGCGCAGCCAGGTCGTGTTCGAGCTGTCGTTGCCGTCGGTATAGTCGAAGTTGGTCCGGCGCATCGCCTTGTCGAGCACCAGCCCCGAGCTGCCCGACACCGCGGACGAGGGATCGCGCGCCAGCGCCCGCGAGATGACGGGAGTGCCATAATAGGCGGTTTTGAACCGATCCTCGAAATGGTCGACCGAGACCACCAGCGAGAAGCGGTCGCTGGGTTTAAACAGCAGCGACCCGGTCGCGGCAAAAGTCCGGCTGCCCGTATCGTCGATCCAGCCCGACGAGCGCGAGAAGGAGACATCGCCGCGCACCGCGACGGTCTCGCCCAGCGGCAGGTTCACGTCGGCGGCGAGCCGCGCCGTGTCGAAACTGCCATAGCTGGCCAGCATCTCGCCGCTCGGCCCGTCGAGGTTGGGGCGGCGTGGCACGAAGTTGATCGCACCCGCTAGAGCGCCTTCGCCCGAGGTGACGGAAGCCGGTCCCTTGATGACCTCGATCCGCTCGAACGACCATGCGTCCCAGTTGCGCACGCCCACATCCGAATTGGCCATGCGCACGCCGTCGTAGAGATAGTTCACCGCCCGTTGGAAGCCACGCATCGACACCGAGCCGATGGAGCCGGGCAAGTTGCCGGAGGCGACGCCGGGAGCGGCGTTCATCGCCTCGATCGCGTTGCGGACGCCCTGCAACTGGAAGTCCTGCTGGGTGACGATGTCGACCACTGCCGGCGTATCGCGGATCGAGAGGCCAAGACGGCCTGAGACCTCGGTCTCTTTCTCAAGCTGCTGGCCGGTGACGATGATGGTATCGCGCTCGGTGCGCTCGGTGGAACTATCGGCGACCTGGGCCAATGCCGGAGACGCAACGAGACAGGCGGCGACGGCGATGATCGATGATTTCACGAGAAACTCCCTGTTTTATGTGATTGGGCGCGGGCCGCGAGGCGGCGGCGCCAATGAAGGAACCCGGTCACGAACAGACCGAGCGGAATGAGGCCGAGGATGACGGCGAGGATGCGGGTCGAAAGGCCCGCGACCGATCCGTCATGCAGGACACGAATCCATTTGGCGGCAGTGGTCGAGGCGTTGCCGCGCCGGACATCATGGATGGCCAGCACGGCTCCGGAATATTGGTCGACGAAGATGAAGCTGCTCGGGAAGCGGCGATGCGGATCGCCGGGTAACTGGACGCGCATGCGAAACGGTTCCGGTCCTGTGCCCGGCACGTCAATGAAGGCGAACCGCGCCTCCGGGACGGCACGATGCGCGGCGGCAAGCGCCTGCGAGATCGGGATCTGCTTGCCGCTGGACACACTTGATCGCGGGTCCGGCGCCTTGTCGGGCGCGGTGATGACGGCGGTCAGCAACTGCGTCTTGATCGCGGGCAGTGCTAGCAGGGCACCGGTGCCGACCAGGATGAAGAGCAATCCCATGCTCCACACGCCGGACAGCTTGTGGAGATCGCGCATGCGGCGAATTGGCGCTGCGTTGCGTTTGAAGGCGAGTGCCTTGCGCCATGACCCGCGCGGCCACCAGACGACGATGCCGCTCACCAGCAATACCAGCATCGCGAAGCCCGACCAGCCCACGATCTGGCCGCCGATTTCGCCGGTGAGCAGATGCATATGGAGTTCGTAGATCCAGCTCATCAGATAGCCGCCCCACGGTTCGGAGCGCAGCACACGCAAGCCGTCGGCTGAAAACCACACCATCTCGCGCTCGGCGTGATGGCTGTGATGATCGGACGGATAATAGCGCGCTGGGACCGAGCCGCCTTGGCCGGTCGCTTCGACCGACCAGCTTCCGTGCGGATCAGGCCAGCGCGAGCGGGCGGTCTCGAGCGCGCGATCCCAGACCGGCGACGACCAGTCAGGACCGGCGCCGGGCGTGACCTGCGCGATCGCCGGATGCAGCACCTTGTCGATCTCGACGTAGAAGACGAGAGCAGAGCCTGTCACGCCGAGCAGCGCGAACAGGCCGCCAAGCCCGAGACCCAGACAGAGATGGAATTGGCGCAAAAGGATGCGGCTTCGCGCGGTCATGCGAAGCGGCAAACCTGGCAAAACCAGGCAGCGATAGTCATGCGGATAATCCCCGGCAGGCCCCGCCAAAACGCATGTGCGTTCAGCTAGGCCTAATCTGAGGCAGGTGCAGGGCGGCGCAGGGCGCAGGCGCGCCAAGCGCCCGTCTCCTCAGCCGCTCACGCGACGACAAGCGATCAGATCGCCGGAGGCCCCCTCAAGGGCGGGCGCAAATATGGCTGCGCCGTTGAAGCAGGAAGCGCTAAGGGGCGGGTGCCGAGCGCCAGGACAAACAGAATTACCGCTGCCAGCAGGATCGGGGCGGCCGCAGCCAGCGACGGCGCCGACAAGCCGGAGAATGCGCACGGCTGTTCAGCCTTGCGCTGGTGATCATCACCATCGGACTTTCCATGGTCGAGACCCGGGATCGTCATAACCATTGTCATCGGCCCGGTGCCCGAGCAAATGCTGACAACGATCTGCCCGTTCGAGACGGTCGGCATGTACCCGGCCGGTATGACGATCTTCATCACCAGCGCGAGTGCAAGGACCGCACAAGCAAAGGGCAGATTGGCAAGAACGAGGTTACGTAATCGATGCACAGGATACGCTCTTAATCACGATGCACGGCTCTGTCATCCGGGAACGACGTTGGGACGATTAGTCTATGCGCAGAGCTCGAGCGCTGGATTATCTAATCGAGCAGGTTCAGGAGGTGCTCAAGCTCGCCGACCCAAAAGATATTTTCGTGCAAGGCGGTCGAAGCGATCGCCCCGGAGTATCGCGCCGAAATCGACCGAAAGCTCCGGGATCTGAATATAAGGGGCCCCCGAGCTCAGCAATGTGATTGTTCATCTGGGTGGGGCACTACTTCCAAGTACCTCATCATCGACGCCGGAACCGGATTGCGCCGCATTCGGTTGAGCGGCGACTTCGATGGCCTTTCAGCTAATGCAAATAAGTCGCAAAACCGCTTGACCCTATAGCGGCTAGAGGGTGTAGCATGGCTTATGTTTACGCTATCGGACAGCCTTCATCTTTTGACGATTCGCCGACCGACGGTTTCGCCTCGCCGGTCGTTGCAGCATGCATTGGCGGTATTCGGTACGGTCCTGTTTGCCCTTTTCACAAGTGTCGCTGCCCACGCCCAAACGACCGACGTCCAGACCGCATGGCGGCTGCTCGATTATATAGCGGTCGACTATAGCGGTGCTGTCAGTGGCGGACGGGTGAAGAGTATCTCGGAATATGCCGAGATGACCGAATTCGCGGCTTCGGTATCGACCCGTCTTGCGGCACTACCACCCACGCCAGCGCGGGGGCAGCTCATCGCGGGCGCGAACCAACTTCAGAGTGTCATCGCCGCGAAGCGAGCACCCGAAGAGGTCGCCCGCATCGCCCATGGCCTCGCCATCGACCTGCTCAAGGCCTATCCGGTGCCTCTCGCGCCGGGCAAGGCGCCCGACCTGGCTCGCGGCGCCTCGTTGTTTGCGCAGAGCTGCGCGAGCTGCCACGGCATGGCCGGGGATGGACATGGCCCCGACGCCGCGAAGCTTACGACGCCGCCGATCGCCTTTAGCGAGTTATCGCGTGCGCGGCAGCGCAGCCCCTTCGCGCTTTACCAGGTCATCGACCAGGGCATCGACGGAACCGCGATGCAAAGCTTTGCGACCTTGCCGAGCGACGATCGCTGGGCGCTGGCCTTCTATGCCGGTCGCTTCGCCTTTCCCGACGCGCTTGCGAGCCAAGGCGAGCGGCTGTGGAAATCCGATCCCGGCCTGCGGCAAATGATCCCCGACTTGACGACACTCGCGGGGCTGACGCCCGAGGTGCTGGCAACGTCGATCGGGACTGCCAAGGCCGACGCGGTGATCGCCTATCTGCGCCGCCACCCGGAGGTGATGATTCAGCAGACACCCGGCTCGTTGACAGTCGCGCGCGAAAAAATGGCGCGGAGCCTTGCCGCATACCGCGGTGGCGACCGTCACGCCGCGCAGGAACTTGCGCTTTCGGCCTATCTCGATGGCTTCGAGCCCCTCGAACCGATGCTGACCGCGCGCGATCCTACGCTCATGGGGCACATCGAAAGCGCCATGGGCGAGTTCCGGGCATCGCTCCAGCAGGGGCGCCCCGCCGACGAGATCGCCACGCGCATCCAGGTGCTCGACGGTCTGTTCGACGACGCCGATGCCGCCTTGTCCCCGGATGCGGCGAGCACTGCATCCACCTTCCTGGGCGCCTTCACCATATTGCTGCGCGAGGGACTCGAAGCCCTGCTGATCGTCGTCGCGATGATCGCTTTCCTGCGCAAGGCCGAGCGGCCCGAAGTGCTGCCCTATGTCCATGGCGGCTGGATCGGGGCGCTGGCGGCGGGCGGCCTGACGTGGGGGATCGCCACCTATGCGATCGGGATCAGCGGCGCGAGCCGGGAGCTTACCGAAGGGTTCGGATCGCTGTTCGCGGCCGTCGTCCTGCTCTCCGTGGGGATCTGGATGCACGGCAAGGCGCAGGCGGACCAATGGCAACGGTACATCAGGGAGAAGATGTCGCGAGCTCTGTCGCGGCAGTCGGCCTGGTTCCTGTTCGGCCTAGCCTTCATCGTCGTCTATCGTGAGGTGTTCGAGACGATCCTGTTCTACGCCGCGCTCTGGACGCAGGGCAATGGAGACACGATGCTGGCAGGCGCCGGCTCGGCGGTCCTGCTGCTGGGACTCATCGCCTGGGCCATGCTGCGCTACAGCCGCGACCTGCCGATCGCGAAGTTCTTCGCCTACAGCGCGTGGCTGATGGCGATCCTTACCATCGTCCTCGCCGGCAAGGGCGTGTCGGCGCTACAGGAAGCCGGCATCATCGACATCGCACCGCTTGGCGGCGGCATCCGCGTCTCCATGCTCGGTATCTTCCCCACTTTGCAATCGATGGCGGCACAGCTCCTGATGCTCATCGCCGTGCTCGGTGGCTTCATCCTCAATCGGCACCGTGCTGCTGCTGCCGACGACTGATGCAGCTTGCGCCAACGCATAGCTCAGCACGAGTACCGCAGCGCTAAGAGGTCGGCGCAACCGGATCGATGTCCATCGTTACGCTCGATTCTGATTGTAGCTTGGAACAATTTTTCTAAAACATCTTCGAAGCATGAGAGGAAAATGTTCGATGGCAAGCGCTCCACCCGACCCCCATCCCGATTCACTTCCTAGCGGTCCAGACGAGACACCGGAGCAGCCGGCCCCCGCTGACGATGATGGCCGAGAAAGTATTGAGGATCTCCCGGCTTCTGAGACGCCGTAGCGCTTGAGGAGAATCTCCAACTGAGGGTCCTGACACTTCGATGCACGGCGAGGCAATCTCGCCCGATAGCGCCCAACTCAAGTCGCGCGGGTGCGTTGAGGCGCTCGCGATGTTGCAGGGCTAATGCGCCCTTCCTCTCCCCATATGTGGGGTGACGGAGTATTAGAGTTCAGATGACTGCCGTTCCCGTGTCTCACCTGCCGATCCTTCTGCGTCCCGACCCGGCGCGAACGGTGACTCGTCCGTTCGTGCCTTCGGATCCCGCAGGCTTCGCGTTGGTCGGTGCGCCGCGCGGTGCGCGCATCATTGCGCGCGTGCTTTCCCTCGATGCCGAGAAGCTTGCTCGGGACCTCGCGCGGGTCCGCCTTTCGCTTGATGCACGTTACCCCGACGTCGAGGCGACGTTGCTCCGCCGTTTCGAGGCGGTCGCGGATCTCGTGTCCGGTCAGGCTGCACCCAGCCATCAACAGCGTTTGCTCATCGGCGCTTATTTCAGCGCTGAATACTCCTACGAATCGGCCGCACTGTTCAATCCCAGCATCGTCGCTCACCCCGATCAGGGCGGCACGCCGGAGGGCGCGTTGCGTTTTATCGTGTCGCTGCGCGGGATCGGTGAAGGTCACCTCTCTTCGGTCACCTTTCGTACGGGCATTTGGGCTTCGGACGGATCGGTTGTCCTCGATACGCCTAGTCCGATCTCGATTCCTCCCGAGCTGATCCGGCCGCAAGGCTGGGAAGAGGGCGATCCCGTCACGCTCGACTGCTCGGCCAGCCATGACGTTTCCCAGACCGTTTTGTTTCCAGTAGTCGAAAGTCAGAGCCGCGGGATCGAGGACCTGCGCATGACTTGCCTTGGACGCCCAGATGGCACGCGCACCTATGCCGCCACCTATACCGCACTCGGAGCACGTGATGTGCGACAAGAAATTCTCGAAACCGACGATTTTCACCGCTTCACCATGCGCCCGGTCACCGGCGACCTGGCGGATGGAAAAGGAATGGCGCTTTTTCCGCGGCAGATCGGGGGGCGCTACATGGCCATTGGGAGACAGGATAGTGAGAACCTATGGCTGTTCGCGTCGGACAACCCTTTCCACTGGACTGGAGGCGTGAAAATTCTTGAGCCGGCCGAGTCTTGGGAATTTATTCAGCTCGGTAATTGCGGCTCGCCGATCGAGATCGATGAGGGCTGGTTGCTGCTCACTCACGGGGTAGGGGAGGTGCGCAACTACTGCATCGGCGCGGCGCTGCTCGACCGTGACGATCCCTCGAAGGTACTTGGGCGATTGACCAATCCGCTCATCGAACCCAGTGTCGACGATCGAGACGGCTATGTGCCCAATGTTGTCTATAGCTGCGGCGGATTGGTCCGTGATCGGACCCTGCTTCTACCGTACGCCGTCGCCGACAATTACACCCGCTTCTCCACCGTTTCGCTCAACGCCCTGGTAGGCGCGATGACCTGACCTCCCGATGGTCCTCGCGGCATCTCATTTGCGATAAGCTCGATTGCCAGCCGGGCGCCGCCAACATCGGCGCCGATTGCGCCGGTACCCGCGACGATATTTCTGTCTTTTAGTCATGACGATGCGGTCAACGCGTCGATGCAGGCTCGGTTCGAAGCCCGCAAGTTTGGGGGCGACATCGGGGCGCCTGAGCGCGGCGTTGAGGGCGACCACCCTGGCAGCGCCAAACGCCGCAGGAAAGCGCCATTTGCGACGCTTTTCTTTAAGATCGGATCCTAGAATAACATGGTTAACGGGTTCGTAACACATCGTGCGTTAGCCTGACCGTTGCGGCATCATGACAACCTCTGAGCCAGTCAGTGCGGCGCTGTTCCCGTCCCACAATGATCGAAGGAAGAGCGAGTGACGAGTGTTGGTGCTGCCGATATAATGGCCATGCGCAATGCCTTGCTGCAGCGAAACGCGGCGTTGCGGGAAGCTGCGACGCGCCCCGTGCCCGGCGCTGGTCAAGTGCCCGAAACCACCCGCGGCGAAGGGGCCGCGGCAAGTGCGCCCTCCTTCGCGACTACCTTCAAAAACGCCCTCCAGCAGGTCAACACGCTCCAGGAGCAGGAGGACGCCGCAACCGAGTCCTATGAGCGCGGTGAGACGAAAGATATCGCCACGGTCACGCTCATCGAGCAACGAGCATCGATCAGTTTTGAAGCGACCCTGCAGGTCAGGAACAAGCTTCTGTCCGCTTACAAGGACATCATGAGCATGCCGGTCTGAGGAGCCTCTGGACGATGCAATGGACGGGCGTGGCGGCACTGGCGAAAATGCCGTGGCTATCTGAACAGTCCGCCCAAAAAGCCGCCCCGGTGATGGCCGCCGCCATGGCCACCATCACTGTGACCTCGGCCATGTCCACCGCCATGACGATCATCGCCATGTCCGCCGTTCCACGGGCCTGGTTGCGCATAACCGGGGCCTGGGGCCATACCGCTCCCAACCTGCGGCGCTGCGCCAGCTTCGAAGGTGGCGTTCCGTTCGATGATCTTGTCGAGTTCGCCACGATCGAGCCAAACCCCCCGGCACTGCGGACAATAGTCGATTTCGATGCCTTGCCGATCGGAAAGCAAGAGGTCGACCCGGCACACCGGACAGAGCATGCCCTGCGCCCGTTCCCGGGATGAAGATGCTGCGACGATATCGGTCATGCGGAATTCCTCGCTTGGTTGGTCGCGGCTCGTAAGGCGTCAATAGAACCGCGGCACCTATTGACCGCGACACATTGCGCGTTTCGCTATGAACCTTGTCCGAATGGTGCAGCCGGCGGATACGAATTAAAAAAGCGATGGATCTAACGATGATGACGAGAACGGTGTGCACCGGAAGAAAGCCATGCGTGCCATCATCATGCCCGCCACGGTAATTGCGATCACCCATGCCCAACTGCAAGATGTCGACGACCGCGATCTGAAGCGTGAATCGAGGTCGCTCCCACAGCCCCTGACACCGTATAAGTGCGCCTTCATAGGCTTGGCCCTTGAACGCGGCGTCACGCGAGGGACCGGCATGCTACATCCCGTGGTTTGCTCGCCGTTTTGCTGGATAGTTCCGCAGGCAATCGCGGCTGTCGTCAAGCCGTGCTGCGCTAGAGCGGTTCACCATGAGTTCAGTGGGCCATAGTCAAGGGAGATCATTATAAGCGGTTGTACTCGAACGGCCCAGGAGAGAATGGATGAAACGCCTGATTTTTCTCATTGTCATAAGTGTTGCCACGACATTAACTGCAGCCCCCGCCTTTTCGAGAGACCGGCATGGCGACGGCCACGATCGCGGCCGACATGGCGGATTCAACATCGCCATCGGTCATGGAAATAGTTTTTATGGTGGCGGGCACGGCGGCTATCCATACGCCCCCCAGTCCGTCTATTATGCCCCTTACTATAATGATTATTACGATTACGATCCTTATTATTATGATCAGCGCTTGAATTACCGGCAACCTGGCTATTTTGACGACCATCGAAATTATCGCGGTGATCATCATGACAGACGGCGACATTGACGGCGCGTTTCCTGTTGCCGTTTGGTCGGTCTTCACGCCAAACGGGGATTGGCCAAGGGGTTGAGAAAAGATGAGTGCGAAGGTCGTATTTGCGTTGTCGATGTCGGCTTTTGCTGCGGCGATGACATCGCCTTGTCTTGCGCAGACTCGATCCTACGGAGGGGGAGTCAATTGGAACGGTGGACATGGTGGCGTTAGTTGGGACGGCGGCCACAACTACGGTGGAGGCGGCTACGGCGGCTATGCTGCAACCATCCCGCCACCGGCATATCGCCCGCCCGCACCTACACAGCCGCTGGACAAGGTGTCTCGGCGCGTATCTGGCGGGAGACCCGGCTATCTGATCCCGGCGCCGGCAGCACCGCGCGTCGGTGGCGAGAGCAGCGATCATGACTAGGCTGCAACGGGCGTATTTCGGTATGTTGGTTCCTACGCCTGAGTGACGCGGGTCCGCATGGCCTCACCAACTGAGCAATGCGGCAGCGCTCCTAGTATGCTGCCCCCTCGAGTCGCACGCGACTGACCCGCGATGTCAACGATGCTCATATCTCGGTGTCACGGAGATATTCGTCAGATAGGGTCTCACGCGTGGCATGAACGGCAGCTGCATTTGCCATTCCGGGAGTATTCATCGCCATAGGCCCAATACACATCCATGACGCTTGGTCATGAAATGAAGGAAAGAACATGAGGACGTTTTTGATCGCCGCTGCGGCCGTCTTGGCATGCGCGGCTCCCGCAGCGATGGCGCAATCGCGCGACGGATATCGCGGGGCCGAGCAGCATGGCGCACAGCGTGGTTATGAGTATTCGGACGGCTATGGTTTTAACGGCGGCTATGCCTACGACGACGGCAACCATCGCCAGACCTATCGCAACGACGACCGGCGGGCTTACAGGGACCATGACCGCGGATATCGCAACGATAGGCGACATGATCGACGCGACCGCCGCGAGCATCGCCGCGACGATCGCTACTAGGGCTCGCTTTCTCCAAAGGCCGCCTAGCAGGGCTCGATCTGGGATTGCCGATGAGGTGAGATGAGAATGTCTCACTGTTGGTGGAGTGCACCCTTAACATCGGACGCGCTTCACAGCTGCTATCCCGAAAGATAGACTGAGTCGGGAATGGAACCGATGTGGGACAGTGGATTCAGGAACTCATAGACCAGCTCGGCTTTGTAGGCATCGCGATGCTAATGTTTGCCGAGACGGTTTTTCCGCCCCTTCCGTCGGAGATCATTATGCCGCTTGCCGGACTGCGTGCGGCGCGGGGATCTTTTTCGCTGGCCGGCGCGATCGCTGCTGGGTCCGTCGGTGCCATGGCGGGAAACCTTTGCTGGTATTTCGCCGCGCGATCGCTCGGCGTCGATCGGTTCCGCCGACAGGTCGATCGCTATGGGCGATGGCTGGCGCTCGATTGGCCAGAGGTCGAACGTGCTCGGGCCTGGTTCCGCCGACATGGTGCAGCTTTCGTGTGTCTTGGCCGGCTCGTTCCAGCGGTCCGATCGGTGGTGTCAATTCCGGCAGGAATGCTCCGGATGCCGTTGCCTCGCTTTGCGGCCTGGTCGGCTCTCGGAACGACCGTCTGGACGTCAGCGCTCACTGTCGCTGGCTATGCTCTTGGGCAACAATATGCTCAGGTGGAGCGCTATGTCGGACCGGTATCGACCGCCATTCTCGTGCTTGTCGCGCTCGGCTACGGGTGGAGGGTCGCACGCTGGCGCAGTAAAGCGTGACGACCGTCCTAGGTCGGCAGCGAGGCGATCTCAAAGATGCTCAGCGCAATGCGGAAGGAGGCAGATAGATGACAGACGGTGCTGATCTTTCTGCATCGCCCAATATTTATTGGCGGGTCGAGCAGGCGACCCGCGCCTCTGTGATCGTCGATGCCGACGACTATTTCACCGCCCTGCGTTCAGCAATGCTGAAGGCGGAAAAGCGGATCCTGTTGGTTGGTTGGGACTTTGACGCGCGTATCAATTTTGCGCACGACGGGCAGGATGGCGGTCCACCAACCATTGGGGCGTTCATAAGTTGGTTGGTAGCGCAGAAGCCCAGCCTCCACGTTCACATTTTGCGCTGGGATACCGGCGCTTTCAAGACGCTTTTCCATGGCCGAACCTTGCTCACCATCCTTCGCTGGATTCGCGATCCCCAAATTCACCTCAAGCTCGATGGGCATCATCCGTTCGCCGGGTCCCATCATCAAAAGGTGGTGGTAATCGATGATGCAGTGGCGTTTTGCGGCGGCATCGACATGACAGTCGACCGCTGGGACACCCGCGAGCATGGGGCCGACGAGCCTCGACGCGTCGAGCCAAGCGGTCAAGCCTACGGCCCTTGGCATGACGCAACCACGGCGCTTGAAGGGCCGGTGGCGATTGCGCTCGGCGATATGTGTCGCGCGCGGTGGCAGGCGGCGGGTGGTCGCCCGCTTTACCCTGTAAGCGACGGCGGGGATTGCTGGCCGGATGGACTCTCGGCCGATTTTACAAACGTGCCCGTGGGTGTGTCGCGGACGCTGCCGAATATGACGGATCGGGAGCCAGTCTATGAGATCGAGGCACTCTATGTCGCGTTGATCAAGCGAGCGCGGCGCTGGATCTACGCGGAAAGCCAGTATTTCGCGTCGCGCCTTATTGCGGAAGCGATTGCGCAGCGGTTGCACGAAGTAGATGGCCCCGAGGTGGTAATCATTAATCCGACCACCGCGAACGGATGGCTAGAACCCATCGCTATGGACTCAGCTCGTGCGCGTTTAATCACGGCGCTGCGCGATTGCGACGCCTATGATCGCTTCCGGATGTATCATCCCGTCACCGAGGCTGGCGGGCCGATTTATGTCCATGCGAAGGTTACGGTGATCGATGACGAACTTTTGCGCGTGGGATCTTCGAATTTCAATAACCGGTCGCTGCGTCTCGACAGCGAATGCGATGTAACGATCGATGCCGCCAACAGCGAGAACGCGCACATCGAGCGGATGGCGATCTGTGGTGTCCGCGATTCTCTCCTCGCCGAACATCTCAACAGCGATCGCGCGACCGTGCAGGCGAAACTTGCGGAGACGGGATCGCTCATTGCCACAATTTCCGTATTGCAGACCTCCGGCAGGTCGCTTCGGGAGTATGAGCTGCCCGCCCTCGCTCCGGTGGAACAGTGGCTTGCCGATACCAAGCTGCTCGATCCCGAAGGCCCCGACGAGATGTTTGAAGCCTTTTCTCAGCGCGCTGGCTTGCTCAGCCGCTTGAGGCATCATCACCATCGGCGCAAACGAACCGCCATGCCATAGGCAAGCTACGCAAAGCAGAAATCGGGCGCCAAGGGTTAGGCCCCCGCAAGATCTCAAAAACATACGCGTGACTAATGGATGATGTCGCCGGCGGCTTCAATTCTTATGATGCGAGGCGGCGCTGCTCGCGCGACCGATTTAGCGTCCAGTGTACCAGCCCACCCGATTCTTTGATCATTGTCCTGTTACATCGCTGTCGATCGCTGGCCGACGCCATAATAGTGACCTCGTACCAGACCATTAATCCTTTGCCAGGCAAGGCTTGCGGGCGCCCGTTCGGCGTTGAAGGCGCATTGGCGAAGGCGCCAACATAGCCGTGCCCGTGGGACTTCCACGCTGTCAGTTTCAACGCAAGCCGCTCGTTATTGGGTCAGTCGCATGCGGAGGACGGCCCTGAGGACAAGGTGTCGATCAGTCTGCATTCTGCGATGGTGGTGGCGTCGCAGCGGCTCCATCTGGCGATCTCGTCGCGCAGCGCGTGGAGATCGGCGAGCTTGCGATCGATCTCCTCAATGTGCAGGAAAGCCATCGCATCGACCGCATCGCATGATCCCCGAGGGTCATCCGCCAAGCGCAGAAGGTCACGGACCTGATCGAGCGTAAAGCCAAGGTCGCGGGATCGCTTGACGAACGACAGCCGGTTCAGGTGCGACTGGTCATACAGCCGGTAATTGCCGCCACTGCGGCGCGGCGGGTCGATCATACCCTCCGCCTCATAAAAACGGACCGTCTCGATCTTCAGTCCGGTCCGTTTCGCAATATCGCCGATCTTCATCGTAATTTCCGTTTGACCCTCTAGTGGGATGAGGGTTCATATAGGGTGTCCGACAGACGAATCGAGTGACATAATGGCGGACGATTGCTGCTCCAAGAAAGGCGATACGATCGCGCTGCTCGGCCGCAAGGCCGAGCAGCGGCGTGTGCTGATCGCCGTCATGGTTATCAACTTCGTGATGTTTATAGCCGAGTTCGGCGGCGGCGTCGTCGCGCGGTCGTCGGCGCTGATGGCAGATTCTGTCGACATGCTTGGCGATGCCGTGGTCTATGCGCTCAGCCTCTATGCGCTGAGCCGCGGCCCGCGCTGGGAAGCGGGAGCGGCACTCGTCAAGGGCGGCATCATCCTGATATTCGGTATCGTTGTGGTGGTCGAGATCGCTGACAAGATCGCCAACGGCGTGCCGCCTTCATCGACGCTGATGCTTGCGTTCGGCAGCGCCGCGCTCGTCGCCAATCTGACCTGCTTGGCGCTGTTGTGGCGGTTCCGCTCAGAGAATGTAAATATGTCGAGCACGTTCGAATGCTCGCGCAACGATGTTGCATCGAATATCGGCGTGCTGATTGCGGCCGGCCTAGTCGGCGCTACGGGTGCGGCATGGCCGGATATTGTTGTTGGCGGTGTCATCGCGATTATATTCCTGCGCTCGGCTTGGCGCGTCTTGAGCGAGGCGATCCCGGCGTGGCGGCACGCGCGTCTCCCGTCGGACGAATTTTTGCGGTGACCGCTTCCTTTTCTTCACGCAAAGTACGGGGCTATCCTGGTGCCTACTTTCCTGTTAGGGCACAATCCGTGCGACGCCTGCTGAACATCCTTGCATATTTGACGATCGCTCTCTCCTTGGGAACGACGGCGACAGCGCATGTGCTGGAACGGCCGGATGTAGCAGTTTCATCCCATGAAACAGGCGTTGATGAAGTTGTCGCTGGTCATGCTCTCGGAGACGCCGACCAGGTGCCCGCCGATAGTGACCAAGGGTCTCCCCATCATCACGGCGGCTGCCATGGCCATCACGTCGCCGCCCCGATCAAGATTTCCAACGCCGCGCCCACATATGACATTCGGCTCGCACCAATTTTCGCGAGCCATTCCATGCGGCCGCTCTCGACTGCGGATCCTGCGCTGAGGCCTCCGCAAGCCTGACGGTCCGCTGACCCCGCCGGCTATTGCCACGCGGGGACTTCTCGGTTTGTCAGGAGTCATCATCTATGCATCGTACAATCGCGGCCTTCATGGTCGCGGCGACTCTGGCCAGTACGGCCGGGGCGCAGACAGCACCGCCGCCCGGCGTTCCGGCGGCGACCCCCTCGTCACAATCAGTGGACGCATTCTCGCTCGGGAATGCCCTTGCTGCGGGCGGCATGCCATCCGTACCTTCGGCCGCTGCCAGCAACGGCGCAGCATCGGGGCCGGCGGGTAGTGGTCCGGCGCCCCTTCCATCGGTCGCGGCCGCGACTGCTGGCGTCGGCGCCGCGACCGCGGCGCGGCGCGTTGCCGGACTGCGCCCCAACCCCGAGGTTCAGGCGCAGGTCGAGAATATCGCCGGCACTGGCGTTTACAAAGGGCTACGGAGTTCCGAGACGACGGTCGGCGTGGCGCTCCCGCTGGAGCTCGGCGGAAAGCGGCCAGCGCGTGTCGCGCTTGCAACGGCCCGGCTCACCCGGGCGCAGGTCCAGGCGGAAATCGCGCGGGCGGATCTCCGCTTGCGGATTACGCAGCTCTATATCGAGGCCGCCGCCGCCGAGCGCCGCGCTGAAGTGCTGAGCGAGCAGGCTGGGATCGCCAACAATGCGTTCCGCGCGTCAAGCGAGCGGGTCAAAGCTGGCGACGTCGGGCCGATCGAACAACAGCGAGCCGACGTCCTGCGCATCAATGCGCAGGTGGCGGCAGACAGTGCGGCACGGCAGGCACAGGCGGCGCGTGCGAACCTTCAAACATTGCTTGCGGTGCCGGTGACGGGGCCACTTGACCGTGCATGGTTTGAGCGGATCGATAGCTACGGGCCGCCTCGGCCCATCGATGTTGATGCGACGTTGGCTTTGGCTGCTGCCGAAGCCGATGTCCGCACCGCCGACGCGCAGGTGCGCGTCGCAAAATCGTTGCGCGTGCCTGACCTGACGGTTAGCACCGCCGCCCGCCGCTTGGCGGCGACCAACGACACGGCCGCTGTGGTCGGCATCTCGATCCCGATCCCGTTCTTCAACAATGGCAGCGCCTTTGTGGCGCAATCGCGCTCCGAACAGACGCAGGCGATAGCCCTGCGCAACCTCGCGGTGGTCGACACGCGCCAACAGATCGCCAGCGCGCAGACCGAGGTGGCGAATGCTGCCGCGACGGCGCGGGCAGCGGGTGGTCCTGGCCTCGCTGCGGCACAGGAAGCCGCCCGTATCGCGCGGATCGGGTGGGCGCAGGGCAAATTCGACCAGATCGCGCTGCTCGATGCGGAACGCACCCTTTCACAAACCCGCCAGACCTATGTCGATGCGCTCGCTGCGTATCACGACGCACAGGCGCGGCTCGACCGGCTCGCGACGCCGGCCCCCATGATTTCCGGAGATGATCGATGATAACAAAGGATAAGCGTCTGCTTGGCGGCGGCGCCGCCGTGGCGATCATCGCCGCACTTGGCGGTTTCGGGATCGCACGGTGGACCGGCAACGAACCCGCCGCGACGGAAGCTGCAAGCGGCAATACCGCTGCGCCTGCCGAGGAGGAAAAGGCGCCGGACACGGTGGCGATGACCCCGCAGGCGATCCAGCAAGCCGGCATCGCCACCGAGACGATCAACCCGGGAGGGCTCGGCGCGGAGATCGTCGCGCAGGCGACGGTCAGCGCGTCCCCACAAGGCGAAGCGATCGTGACCGCTCGCGCAGGCGGCGCGGTCACGCGGCTGCTGAAGCGGCTCGGTGACCCCGTGCGCGCCGGCGAAACGCTTGCCGTTGTCGAAAGCCGCGACGCGGCGCAGTTTGCCGCCGATCGCACCGCTGCCGCTGCCAAGTCGACGCTCGCGCACAAAGCGCTCGCTCGCGAGCAATATCTATTCCGTCAGAAAGTGTCGGCGCGTGTGGAATTGGAACAGGCGGAGGCTGAGGCCCAATCGGCCGCCGCAGAGGCGCGCCGCGCCAGCGTAGCGGCAGGCGCTGCCCGCGTGACGTCTGACGGTCGCGGTGTGCTGGTGTCGAGCCCGATTTCGGGCCGCGTCACTTCGGAGAATGTCAGTCTGGGCGCCTTCGTCCAGCCTGAGACCGAGCTCATGCGCGTCGCGGATGCGTCGAAGATCCAAATAGAGGCGGCGGTCGGTCCGACCGACGCACAACGACTCTCCCCCGGCGATCGGGCAATCATCGAGCTGCCCGATGGGCGGACGGTGGAAGGGCGCGTGCGCGCCGTCACGCCCGGACTCGCCAACGACACGCGTTCGGCCACCGCAGTCCTCGATGTTTCGGGCAGCCTTCAGCCGGGTCTCGCAGTGCGGGTGCGGCTCCTACCGAGCCGGGGCGGCACGTCCAGCAATGCGATCGTGGCGCCGGAGGATGCTGTGCAGACGCTCGAAGGGCGTGACATCGTGTTCGTGCGGACCGCGCAAGGCTTCAAGGCTCAGACGATCACGATCGGACAACGTAGCAACGGCCGGGTCGAGATTCTGAAGGGTCTCGCGGCAGGCAGCCAAGTCGCCACCAAAAACGCTTTCCTGCTCAAGGCCGAACTCGGCAAGGGCGCTGGCGAGGAAGAATAGACCATGATCGCAAATCTCATGGCGCTCTCCGTCCGCATGCGTTGGACGGTACTCGCCCTTTTCCTAGTCATTGCTGGCCTTGGCCTCTGGCAGCTTACGAAGCTGCCAATCGATGCGGTGCCAGATATCACCACTAAGCAGGTTCAGATCAACACCATCGACCCGCGTTTGTCGCCAGTGGAAATCGAGAAGCTCGTCACCTATCCCGTCGAAATCGCCCTGGCCGGCATTCCAGGTCTTGAAACCACACGTTCGATCTCGCGCAACGGCTTCAGCCAGGTCAGTGCGATTTTCACCGACAGCACCGACCTCTACTTCGCGCGTCAGCAGGTTGGTGAGCGCCTGCGCCAGGCAACAGAAAACTTGCCGGACGGTGTACAACCGCAGGTTGGACCGGTCTCAACCGGTCTCGGTGAGATCGTCATGTATACGGTCGGCTATGCCAATCCGGATGGCAAGGGCGCCAAAAAAGTCGCAGGCCAACCAGGGTGGCAGCCCGACGGCAGCTATCTGACGCCCGAAGGCGAACGACTAACGGATGCGGTAGCCAAGGCGAGCTATCTGCGGACTGTCCAAGACTGGATCATCGGCCCGCAGCTTCGCTCGGTGCAAGGCGTTGCCGGCGTCGACTCCATTGGTGGCTTTGCGAAGACGTTCGTGGTCGAACCCGACCCGACGAAACTCGCCAGTTTCGGCATCTCTTACAGCGAACTCGGCCAAGCTCTCGAGAACGCGAATCTCGCGGTGGGCGCCAATTACTATAACCGCGGTGGCGAAGCGTACCTTGTGCGCGTCGACTCCCGCGTGCGTACGGTCGATGAAATCAGCAATGCTGTCGCGGCGACGCGCGGGGGAACCCCAATCACGATCGGCCAGATCGCCAATGTTCGCGTTGGTGGCGATCTGCGAACGGGTGCGGGTAGCATGAATGGCGAGGAAGCGGTCATCGGCACAGTGCTGATGTTGATCGGTCAGAACAGCCGGGTTGTTGCCACGGAGGCCTCGTCCAAACTCGATCAGGTTGTGAAAACACTGCCGCCCGGCATCCAGGTCAAGGTGGTGTTGAACCGCGCTGAACTGGTCGGAGCGACGGTGGCCACGGTCCAGCGCAATCTGACCGAAGGCGCGATCCTTGTGGCCGTGGCGCTGTTCCTGCTGCTCGGCAACTGGCGCGCCGCAGTGATTGCAGTGCTGGTCATCCCGTTCTCATTCCTGATGATGGCCATGGGAATGAACGCGTTTAACGTGCCCGGCAACCTGATGAGCCTGGGGGCGCTCGACTTCGGTCTGATCGTCGACGCCGCCGTTATCATCATTGAAAACTGCCTCGCCAGATTGGCGCTTCGGCAGGAACATGAAGGCCGACTGCTCTCGCTCCGCGAACGACTGGAGGAGACGATGCGGGCGTCGCAGGAGATGATCAAGCCGACCGTCTTCGGCCAAGCGATCATCCTGCTCGCCTTCGCACCGCTGCTCACATTCACGGGCACCGAGGGCAAGACGTTCTCGCCGATGGCGATCACGATCATGCTCGCGCTGGTGGCCGCGTTCGTGCTCGCAATCACGCTGGTGCCAGCGCTGGTTGCAATCCTGATCCGGGGCAAGGTCGCGGAAAAGGACGTATGGCTGATCCGCAAGTCCAAGGAGCGCTACCTGCCGTTGCTGGATCAGGCGATTGCGCGCCCGTGGCCATTCATCCTCGGCGGATTGGCCTTCTTCTTGGCGGCCATACCCGCGTTTGGGCTGCTAGGCTCGGAATTCATTCCCCAGCTAGACGAGAAGAATCTCGCCTTTGCATCGACACGAGTGCCTTCGGTCAGCCTCGATCAATCGCTGGCGATGGAACGCAAGGTCGAGGAGGCGGTAATCAAAATTCCGGAAGTCGCCCTAATGTTCTCGAAAACGGGCACGGCCGAAGTTGCAAGCGATCCGATGCCGCCGAACGTCTCGGATGGCTTCATTATCTTGAAAGAGAAGGACCAGTGGGCGGACGGTACAACCAAGGCTGATGTGGTCGCCAAGATTGAGAAGGCGACCGGCGGTCTTCTTGGCAATCTTTACGAGGTCAGTCAGCCGATCCAGCTCCGTTTTAACGAGCTGATCGCGGGTGTCCGTGGCGATGTTGCGATCAAGCTCTACGGCGACGATCTCGACAAGATGGCGCTGACGGCACATGAGATGGTGCGCGTACTCCAGACCGTACCTGGTGCGGCCAGCGTCAAGGCCGAACAGGTCGGTGGCGCGCCGGCGCTCGACGTGAGGCTCGATCGCGCCGCGATCGCGCGCCTCGGCCTCACCGTCCGCGACGTTGCGGATACGGTTGCGGCAGGGCTCGGCGGGCGTGAGTCGGGGCTTGTGTACGAGGGCGACCGGCGTTTCGACGTCACCGTGCGCGTCCCTGAGGCTACCCGCGCCAATCTCGACGACATCCGCTCGATGCCGGTGCTGCTCCCGGAGGTGGAAGGGAGGCCGCGCGCCCAGGTGCCGCTGGCACAGGTCGCGCAGATCCGGCTTACCGAAGGGCTAAATCAGATCAGTCGTGAGAACGGCAAGCGTCGCGTGGTCGTCCAGGTCAATCTCGGCGGACGCGATGCCGGTTCGTTCGTTCAGGAGGCGCAGGCGAAGATCGCACAGGTGAAGCTGCCGGCGGGCTACTACCTCGAATGGGGTGGTCAGTTCGAGAACCTGGCCGCGGCATCGAAACGGCTGTCGATCGTGGTGCCGTTGTGCTTTCTGGTCATCTTCGGGCTGCTTTACATGGCACTGGGTGGATTCGGCCGGGCGGCGGCGGTGTTCCTGGCGGTGCCTCTAGGCCTCGCGGGCGGCGTCTTCACGCTTGTGCTCACCGGCATCAATTTCTCGGTGTCGGCGGCGGTGGGGTTCATCTGTCTCGCCGGCGTGGCGGTATTAAACGGGCTTGTCGTCATGACGGCAATCCGAGACCGAAGTGAAGCTGGACTGCCTATCGCGCAGGCTATTCGTGAGGGCATGGCCGAGAAGATGCGCGCGGTCATCATGACCGGGTTCGTGCCCGCGATCGGCTTCGTGCCGATGGCGCTGGCAAGCGGCACCGGGGCGGAGGTGCAGAAGCCGCTTGCCACGGTCGTGATCGGCGGCCTGATTGCGGCGACGATCCTTACATTGCTCGTGCTGCCGGCGCTCGCGAAAGTGATCCTCGGGCGAACCGATCGTCACAATCAGCAAGAGGCGACCACGCCGCATGGTGAGGAACCTGCCCCCCTTAAAGGAGAAGCATGATGGGAGAACCGGTCCGGAAACTGCTGCGCATCTACACGGATGAAGCGGCCTATATCGGCGATCGCAAGGTGTATGAATATGTCGCCTCGATGGCGCGCGATCGAAAGATGGCGGGCCTTACGGTGCTCGAAGCGCTGATCGGGTTCGGACCATCGTCGCGCGTTCACCGCCGGCATGTGCTCGAAAGCGATCGCGCCGTGGTGATCGAAATTGTCGATTTCGAAGATGCTTTGCGTGCGTTCGTTGCTGGTCTGGACGACGTGCCTGACATCGGCCTTATCACCCTCGAAGCCATAGAGGTGATCGGGGGCAAAGCCAGTCAGGCGCTGGAAAGCCCGCGGCCATGACGATCGGCCCGGCACGCGCCGAGGCTTGCGCGATGCAAATCCCGGTCGTCTCGCCAGTTCCCATCAACCCCCCTTCAAATCGGGGAGGAGGCCGCCTTTGCGCGGCCTCCGGGTCGGCCATGCGTTGGCCGAACAGGACAAGCAGCCATGAAGGAAGAGACCCACTTCGATTTCAATATGTCGGCGCTCCGGGTTTGGTCGCTGATCTCCGATCTCAGGGGTTTCGCTAAATGGAACCCCATGTATCGCATCGCGGGAGATGCCGAATGCGGTGCCGAGGTCGATGTGACGTGGCGCCTGTTCGGCGGCAGTCGGCTGATGACGACGCAAATGGTCATTACCCGGCTAACCAAGCCCCATCTTATCGGGTGGCAGATGGGCGTGAGAGGCTTTCTCACCTTGGACGAGCATTACGAGATCGAGCCTATCGCGAACGGCGTCTGCATTCACCATTCCATCGAATGTCGGGGCATTGTCGGCGTCTTGATCGGCCGCATCATGCGCAAAGGCCTGCTCCGGACCATGCGGCAGCAGGATGCCGCCTTTTTGGCGCTTCTGCGTCGTCAGTCCCGCTTGCCGGGCCAGTCGATGCGAAAGCATCGGCGGCCCCTCAAGCCGCGTGCTGCTCGCGACGTTGCCGATGACTGAAGTTGTTTCGTCGAACGCGGGCGCATGAGCGCGATAATGACCTGTGCGTTCAGTCTAGGAAAGACGTCGCCATGGTTGAAAAGCCTCACAAGGTTTTCTGTGCCGGATTTGCAAGTTCGATCTCGTCATGAGCGAGCGCCAGGGCATCGAAATCGACTGTCATGCGTGATGCTGTTGACCTGTCTCGATCGCGGCGGACTTCGACAAGATGATAGCTCAGAGCAGCGGAGGCGGTGATGTGCGGTCATAGCAACCTTGGCCGGGAGCATGGCTATGACCATGGCACCAATGGTCGTTGCGCGTGCTTTCCGCGCGAATTGACCGGCCGACCTGCTGTGGATCCGTCGTCGCAGAAGGAGCCCTTCGGGTGGTCATGTAATAAGGATGCGCACCATCGGCGCTCCGCCTTGAACGCGCATGGCGCGCCCTCATGGACACATAGCGAGACGGCGGTGCGGCGGACTCGGACCAGCCTGGTTCAACGGATAGCCCTTGCGACCATACTCGTCTTGGCGCCGAGCCTGATCGGCTGCTCCCGGTCCGGTGAGGGCGAGGCCGAAGCATATCGTGATCGGCAAAACACCTACGTCATTGGTAAGCATTTCTACGCCTGTCCCGATGCTTCGCAGCTTGAGGTCGATTTCCTCGGCGATGGCCTAACGCTCGATATAAAAACACATCCGCGCGCGGCCGCCGTGCGCGTCACTTCTCCGGCAAGCGGCCGAACCTATGTCGGCCGGAATCTCAATGTTTCGATCTCGGGCGGCGACCGGATCACAGTCAAGCGGCCGCGTGCGCCCGCCGTCGTGTGCACAAGGGCGCTCGCATATCGAGATACAACGGACAGGGCTGGAAGCCGCCAAGCAACAGGATCGGCCGTATGAAATTGGGTGCGCGGATTCGATCTATCGCGCTATTCGAGCAGCTTGGGCCCGGTTTGGTCACGGGTGCCGCTGATGACGATCCCGGCGGGATTGCGACCTATTCCCAAGCCGGCGCGCAGTTCGGCTTCGGGCTACTTTGGACGATGGTCCTCGCCTATCCGCTGATGGCCGCCGTTCAACTCGTCAGCGCGCACATTGGGCGAGTCACGGGCTCCGGCCTCGCCAAGAATATGGGCGATCTTCTCTGGCGCCGTTCGTGACGTTCCTTGTGATCCTGCTGTTCATCGCGAACACGATCAACATCGGGGCTGATCTGGCTGCGATGGGCGCTGCAGCGGAGTTGGTGGTTGGCGGAGGCGCGCATGTGTTTACCGTCGGCTTCGCACTGCTGTCGCTCGCCCTTCAGCTTTTTCTTCCCTATCATCGTTATGCCGGCTTACTCAAATGGCTGACCTTGACGCTGCTCGCATATGTCGCGGTTCTGTTCATGGTGAAGCTCGACTGGATCGCCGTGGCCAAAGGGCTTTCGGTGCCCCGTATCCAGAGCAAGGAAGCCATCGTGACGGTGGTGGCTATCTTTGGCACTACGATCAGCCCCTATCTTTTCTTCTGGCAGAGCGCCCAGGAAACCGAGGAAATCCACCGCAATCCGCATGAGCGCCCCCTGGTCGATGCACCGTGGCAGGCCCGCCGCGAGTTTCGGCGCATGCGGCTCGACACGTTCACGGGCATGGCAGTCTCCAACCTAGTTGCGATCTCGATCATGATCGGCACGGCTGCGACACTCCACGCGGCCGGCATCGTCACGATCAACTCGGCGTCCGACGCCGCCAAAGCCCTCCAGCCCGTTGCCGGACCGTTCGCCTTCTTGCTGTTCAGCCTCGGCATCGTCGGCACGGGATTGCTGGCCGTGCCGGTTCTTGCCGGGTCAGCCGCCTATGCGATTGGCGAGGCCCATGGATGGAAATGCGGGCTCGATCAGCGGCCGTGGGAGGCGGTTGGCTTTTACACTGTCATCACGCTTGCGACGCTGCTGGGTATCGCGATCGACTGGTCGCCCCTTGATCCGATCAAAGCCCTGT
Organism: uncultured Sphingomonas sp.; assembly: GCA_947085315.1. Taxonomy (GTDB): domain Bacteria; phylum Pseudomonadota; class Alphaproteobacteria; order Sphingomonadales; family Sphingomonadaceae; genus Rhizorhabdus. Next base: position 34,818 of record CAMTVW010000035.1, read on the forward strand.
TTTGGAGCGCGGTCATCAATGGCATTGTGGCAGTGCCGATCATGGCTGCTATGATGCTTGTCGTCTCCCGGCGGAGCGCGATGGGCAAGTTTACTGCCTCTCCAGGCCTTCTCTTCCTTGGGTGGGCTGCGACCGCCGTCATGGCAATCGCCGCGGTCGCCATGATTGTTCTGCGGTAGCATGATGAAAGCCGCCAACCGCCACGTCTTTAACCGCTTTCTACTGAAGGCGGCTGCGCTGGCTGCCGCCGCCATCTTGCGGTCGCGCGAAGGTCCTTGGCGTGTTGCAGCTCTTCTGTTCCTGTTCGCCGCAATTCTCGACACTCTCATCGCCTTGTTGCGGCGCGACCGTCTCATCGGGCCCATCCTCACCTACTGGGACGAAGCCGCACTTTTTCTCCTTCTCAGCGGCCTCGCGGCGGTGGTCGCGATCGGGTCCGTCGAAATGACGTTGCCTTCTTTGTGGGAAACCCTTTCCCATATCGTCAGTCTCGCGCTGGCCTATGCGCTGGCGCTTCCGGTCGGGTGGGACCGGGAAAAAGACGAGCGCAGCGCTGGCATCCGAACCTTTCCGCTGGTTGCGATCGCCAGTTGCGGCTTCGTTCTCGTCGGTATCGCCATTCTCGGACGCACATCTCCTGCCCAGGCGCGTCTGCTCGAAGGATTGATTACAGGCGTCGGCTTCATCGGCGGTGGCGCGATATTGAAACATGGAGCAAAAGCGTCCGGCACTGCGACGGCTGCAAGCCTTTGGGCGACTGGAGCACTGGGGGCCCCGGTCGGCTATGGTCTGTACGATATTGCGGCTGTTCTCAGCCTGGCCACTTTCCTGACGTTGCGCTGCTCACGTCCTCTGAAGCGTGCGTCCGGCGAGCAGGTCGAGCAGCCATGACGCAAGATCGTTCCTCGGACACTCGCGGCCGATGGCGATGGCCGAAGAGCGGTAGCCAAACTAGGCCCGTTTCGGCGCTTTCGCGCAACGACCGTCGTTCGCGCTTGGTGCGGTTGGCTTCACTCTTCGATCGCGGCCCTCATCAGCTTGTCGCACTTCTACGTCCGTCATGGGCAGCGGGCCAAGACGTCTCACCGATGGCGGCGGGGCCAAGTGCCATCGACATCGCTTGGGCCGATCCGGTGTTTCGCGTGACCGGCCTCAAGGGCCGATCCCGGGATGATATGAAATCCTTTTTCCATCTTTCGGACTCTGAGCTGGACCGGATCGCCTCTGGGTCCTGGCGCGTTCCGCTGCGTCCTGCGTGGCAGGTCGCGATGCGAATCCGCAACGTTGCCGAACCTCGGCAGGAAAAGCTGCTCCTGTTCGGAGCCATGGCCATGATAGCAATGTTGGTGGGAGCCGCGATATGGCTTGGGTAAAGATCGTAAGCGGGTGGAAAGCCATTCTGCCTGCGGGCCTCTGGATTTTTGCCGGCAAGCTGATTCTCGGCACGGCGCGCTTGGTTATGAAGACGCACCTTGCGCCACCACAAACGACATTTCGACTGTGCCGGCTATCGGGGCGACTGTCGCGCATCGGGTTCAACGTCTGGCCGACGAGGCACGGAAAATGGCGGTAAATCCTACGATTTTTGATGTCATTTCACTACCGCACAAATGGCGGTCATCATGGGAGGAATCCATGGTCGGTGGGGCTGCTTCCCTGTTGGGCTGTTCGGTCAGGGACATAGATCAATACGAGCAGCCTCGTGGTGATATCGTTACCTTCTCGGGTCCACTTTGCGGTGCTAGCAGGGCGAACGCCGGCCGGCGCCCTCGTCACAAATACAAGAACGCCCCGAGGCGCTCATGACTTTATTCCAGATCTGCGTTGTTACGATAGTCACGATGCTGGCTTTGTCAGGCTGTTCGGAGAGGCCCGCCAAGGCGCCGCCTACCGAACAAGAAATACATGCCAGCGACAGTGGTGACGCGAGCGGAACACCCGGTCGTCATCCATATTCATGCAGCGACAAGCGGACAATCCTCGTAGACTTCAAAGATGCGGGACTGACGCTCGAGTTACGCCGGGACCCGAAAACGGCGCCGGCCGTTCTGACAGCGCCAGCCCAAGGCCTTCAATATGTTGGCGACACGCTAAGCGCTATCTTCACGGGCAGCGAAATCAAGATCGAGGAAGGCAACAGGCCGGCTGTCCTGTGTAGAAAGGCAACGAGCCAATGATTGACCGATCCGGCACGGAAAGGCGCTGACAATGGCAGCGCTCAAATTCTCCCTGATCCCCATGTTCGCGATCATCATCGGCGCGCTCGTCGCCGGATGGCGCACGCCCGGCGATAAGCTGGTCGCGGCCATGCAGCACCTCGCGGCCGGCGTGGTGTTCGCCGCCGCTGCGACAGAGATCCTGCCGCTGGTGATGCATGGCGGTTCTCCGACTGCAACGCTAATCGGCGGAGCGCTGGGCGTCGCCGTGATGCTGGGGCTCAAGGCGGCGGAAAGCCGGTTTGAGGGGCCTGTCGCTCTGCTCGCCGCGATCGGGCTCGATCTGGCGATAGACGGCCTGGTCCTCGGTCTCGCCTTCATCGCCGGCGAGAAGGCGGGCACGTTGCTGGCGGTGGCGCTGACCCTCGAGGTGCTGTTCCTTGCGCTGACCCTTACCAACGATTTGGCCGGCCGGTATCGCAAGGCAAAGGCGATCGGCCTGACCTGCGCGCTCGCGGTGCTGGTCCCGGTCGGCGCACTCATCGCGCAACCGGTGGCGCTGCTGACGCCGGTATTGATCACGGGCTTCCTGAGTTTCGGCCTGATGGCGCTGCTCTACCTCGTCACCGAAGAACTGCTGGTCGAGGCGCACGAGAAGCCGGACTCGCCGCTTATCAGCGCGATGTTCTTCGTCGGCTTCCTCGTCCTCCTTCTGATCGAGGAGATCATGGCATGACGGCTCAACCGGAAGACAAGGTCTCGGCCGAGCGGCGTACACTCTGGATCGTGCTGCTGCTCAACGCGGCGATCGCCGCCGCCTTTTTCGTCACGGGGCTGACAGGCGATTCCAGCGCGCTCATCGCCAATGGCGTCGACAATCTCTCCGACACCGCGGTCTATGCGCTGAGCCTCATCGCGCTGAGCCGGGGGCGCACCTGGAAGACACGGGCTGCAATCGTATCCGGCGTGATGCTGCTGATTTTCGCGGGCGGCATTCTGCTCGACGTCGGCCGCCGCTATATCCAGGGCAGTGAACCGATCGGGCCTACAATGATGGTGATGTCGGCGATCGCCGGCGTCGTGAACTATATCTGTCTGCGACTGCTGCAACAGCTCGAGCAGCCCGATGTTAATCTGCGCGCGGCGACGACCTTCAGCTTCAACGATTTCATCTCCAACGGCGGTATCCTGATCGCCGGAGCGTTGGTGCTGTGGCTGGGAACGAATTGGCCCGATCTCCTTGTCGGCCTGGCTACCGCGCTTATCGCGATCAAGGGCGGCATCGAAATCCTGCGCGATGCGCGGGCAGAAACGAAGATCAAAGCGGAGACGGCATGATGACCGACAAGTTCGAACTCGATATTCCCGTGCTTCTGCCCGAGGTTCCCGACGCGGCGGATGCCTGTGTCGGCCGCCTTGTCTCGACGTTGAGCGCCAAGCCTGGCGTCGAGCGCGCGCACGTCCTGCCCGCCGATGGCGATACGCCGGCGAAGCTCTGCATCCATTTCGACGGGACGGCGCTGCCGCTGCCGCGCGTGCGCGAGATGGTGCGGGCGGCGGGTGCGGAAATCAGTGGGCGATACGGCCATGCTACATGGCAGGTCGAAGGGATCGGGCATGAACGCCGCGCCCGCACTGTCGGCGAGACCCTGTGCCAGGTGCCCGGCGTGCTGCAGGCCGACGCCAGCGCCTCGGGCAGCGTCCGGGTCGAATATGACAAAGAGCGCGTCGACGAGGCCGCGATCATCGCGGCGCTGGGCAAGCTGAAGGTCAAGCCGGGCAAGCGGACGGGCTCCGATCAGGCCGGCGACCATGCGGGACACGATCACGGCGCCGGCGACCATACCGGGCACGATCACGGGCCGGGCGGCCATGCCGACGGCGCGGAAAAGCATGGACCGGGTGATGGTCACAATCACGCCCACGCCAATTTTCTCGACCCCAATACCGAGCTGATCTTCGCGCTCGCGTGCGGTGCGCTGCTAGCGATCGGCTTCGCCATGGAGAAGCTGGTTGCGGGCGCTTCCGACTGGCTGCCGACCGCCTTCTATGTCGGCGCCTACGTCTTCGGCGGCTTCTTCACGCTGCGCGAAGCGATCGACAATCTGAAGCTCAAGAAATTCGAGATCGATACGCTGATGCTGGTCGCAGCCGCCGGCGCCGCTGTGCTCGGCGCCTTTGCGGAAGGCGCGCTGCTGCTGTTCTTGTTCAGCCTCGGCCATGCGCTCGAGCATTACGCAATGGGGCGTGCCAAGCGCGCGATCGAGGCACTGGCCGAGCTCGCGCCCGACAAGGCGACGGTGCGCCGTGATGGGCAGACCTCGGAAATACCGGTCGAAGAGCTGGTGGTCGGCGACGTCGTGATCGTGCGCCCGAACGAGCGCCTGCCCGCCGATGGCTTCCTCACCAAGGGGTCGAGCGCGATCAACCAGGCCCCCGTCACAGGCGAGAGCATCCCTGTCGACAAGGAACCTGTTGCCGATGTCGAGGCGGCGCGCGCGAAGCCCGATGCGGTCGAGGCGACGTCGCGGGCGTTCGCCGGCACGATCAACGGCGGCGCCGCGATCGAGATAGAGGTGACGCGGCGCTCCAACGAAAGCGCGCTGGCCAAGGTCGTGAAGATGGTGAGCGAAGCGGAGACGCAGAAGTCGCCTACGCAGCGTTTCACCGATCGCTTCGAGCGCGTCTTCGTGCCGGCGGTGCTGGCGCTCTCGTTCCTCCTGCTGTTCGCATGGGTTGTGGTCGATGAGCCGTTCCGCGACAGCTTCTATCGCGCGATGGCGGTGCTGGTCGCCGCCAGCCCGTGCGCACTGGCGATCGCGTCCCCGAGCGCGGTCCTGTCCGGCGTTGCGCGAGCGGCACGCGGCGGCGTGCTGGTGAAGGGCGGC
>CAMTVW010000036.1:0-28911 GCA_947085315.1 uncultured Sphingomonas sp.
CCTCTCACGGCGAAAACACGGGTTCGAGTCCCGTAGGGGTCACCAGCGCCGCCAACCGCTCGCGCGCAATCGACGTCGCCGGCACTTGGCTGGCTTCGCGGACTGCGGAATTCGGCGACGCGAGATCGTACCGGCAACAATCCTCACCGCTTAAACTGGCTTGGCGACGGTGCGGGCTCCTTTGCAATCGGCAGTAACGATCGGGGTTTCACCATTTCGGAGTAGAAACCGGCATGGAGCTCGTTGACATATTTGCCTTCTTACCCGCAACCTCTTGCCGGGGTGAAGTCGAATGGGGCAAATTGGCGCACCACTGAGAGAGCATGTGACGCGCCTGCTGGGCGCGCTGCTTCTGTTGACCGCACATCATGCACCTGCGGCGCCCGCAGCGGTACCCGATAGCGCGATCGAGTTCGAGCTTCTCGAGGAGAAGCTCAGCAATGGCGAGATCAAGGTCTTCAACGGCACCATCGTGGTCGCGAGCGACTGGAACGGAATCGTCGTCGCGAAAGTGCCCGCCGGAAGCGACCTCATATCGTGCAGCGCGGTGCTGGTCGGGCCGCGGGTCCTGCTCACCGCCGCACATTGCGTCGATGCGGGCACCGCGATTGCGCGGCCGGTCAGAATCAAGGTCGGGGACGAGCGTCTGCAATTTCAGTGCAGGATGGACGCCAGCTATACCGGCGCCATCCGCATGTCGGGATTCGAGCCGCCAGATCCCGATTATGCATTGTGTGTCCTGCCCGAAAATGCCCCTGCTCCGCCGCGTTTTCGCAATCTCACCCGCGAATGGATCGATCTGGCGCCGCCCGGTGCCGTGCCCGTCTTGCTGACCGGCTATGGCTGCCAGGCCATGACGGTAAATCTCAGCGCGCCCTCTTTGGAGTTTGGCCCGTTTGACGAGAAGCGCTTCACGATCGGTGACGAAAAACTCGAACCGGCGACCGATGCCGAAACCAAACTCTTCACCATCTCCGCCCAGGCCAGGGAGCCCGCGCTTTGCCGGTCGGATTCGGGCGGGCCGTTGTTCAGCGGCGTTACGACAACCAGCATCCCCGACGGCAACCGATCGGTGCGCGGGATAAATTCCTGGGTCAGCGTCGATACGGGACAGCTCGTATCGCGCTATGCGTCGCTCTCCTCCGAAAGCTTCCTACGCTTTCTCGCCTGCTGGCGAACGGATCATCCGCAGGCGCAGATCCAGTTGCGTAACGCCCAACGCATTCCGTCATGCGCCGGCTGATCGCCGCCCTTGCACTCTGCGCGACGGCACTGCCGGGCGTCGCGCAGGACTTGCCCGATGCGGCGCCCCCTGCCGTTCAGGCTCCGCCGGGCCTGGTGGTCCGCGCTATCCGCGATGACCTGGACGGCAAATTCGTCTCATGGCTGGCTCAGAATGCCGAGCCCCGCCAGCTCGATCGCAGCGCCTATCCCACTCTTGACATATGGACGGGCAATCAGATCGCCTCGGCGATCTGCGGCACGGTCGGCCCCACTTATTGGTCGGCGGTAGGAAAGGAGAACGGGCTGACCCGCGCCCAGGTCGACGAATTGCGCAACAGGCGCATCGGCGAGCGTGCCTATGCCATCCGCTGGCCGGCGTGCCTGTTCGTCGAGCGCGGCGCGTTCGCCCATGATCTGCTGCCAGGTGAGTCACTTCCGGTGGTCTATAATCGAAACACCGGCAGTAAGGGCCAGCCATCGACATGGTCGCATTTTTTTCGACGATCGAGCCGAGCCGTGCTTGCCGATCCCGATGCCGGTGAGCAGTTGCGCTATGGCTTTCGTACCCAGGACACCCTGATCCTGCCCAGGGGCGACCCGAAGATATTCAGCGTGAAGCTCGCGCAAATCGCTTCGGAAACGAAGGGTTCTCCGGCCAACACCTACCGGATGGCGACGGACAGCGGCGACGCTAAGGGTGAAATCGTTCTTCCCGTCGACTGGGGGTCTGTGGCGACCGAAACTGCTGGTGATGACTGTGCGAATGCGTCGGTTCAGCCCATCCCGTTGCTTGCGATTACCGAAGCCTATCGGATCGGTCCGTTCAACTTTCCCGACGACATTGATCTCGTCGTCGCCGACAACGGCTTCAACGGAGGACATTCAAAGGATGGCGCGATCACGCTGGCCCCGTTGTTCGATCGTCGCTTCTTCCGGATCCTGCATCAAGGAGCCCGCGAGGTCATTGGCCCGACGATCACCTACGGCCCGGACCGTAAATTCCGGCCGCTGAACTCGGAAAATGGTCTCGATGAAGCGGCCCTTGCCGATCCTGCTTCGGGCCATGGGACACATGTCCTGGCGCTCGCGCTCGGCGGACCGATGCGCGGCACGCCGGGGCTGTTTCCCAACCCGGCCGATAGCTGGTTGCGGGCGAGCGTCCTCCCGCTCGCGCCGGGCACACGCGATGTCCCAACCTATTCGCTAGGCCAGCTGAACGAGGCGATGCGGCAGATCCAGCTGTATCGCGGGCATGTGATCAATATGAGCGTGCGGTTCGGATTGGGTGGGAAGGTTCCGCTCGAGAGCCTGATCGCCGCCCGCAGCGACACGCTGTTCGTCGTCGCGGCGGGTAATGAAGGGCGCGATCTCGATCGCACGAACATGGTCGCCTATCCTGCGCAACTTGGCAGGGATCGTCGGGTGATCACGGTTGCGGCAGAGGATGGCGCGGGCAACCTCACCGCGTTCAGCAACCGCAGCAGCTCCACCGTGACGCTCGCAGCGCCAGGGTGCGCGGTCCAGTCCACCCTGGATGGAAAGGTCGAGGCACCCCTGTCGGGCACTTCGCAGGCGACACCGATGGTGAGCTTCGCCGCGGCGTTGCTCATCCGGGGCAATATTGCCGTTGGCGACGTCAAGCGCCGCCTGGCGCTGAGCGGCGACCTGCTCGATTCCTATCGGGAAAAGGTCGGGACGCAGCTGCGGCAAATATCGGCGACCAGGGATGCCGAGGTGCCAGTGCTCACGCGTTCACGCCTGAACCTCGTCAAAGCGCTCTATATCGGCCACGATTACCTGCGCTATCGCGACGAAAGCGGCGCAGAAGTGGCGGTGTTGGGCGAGATCGAGAGCGCCTCGGGCCCGAGCTGCGGTGAAAGCTCGCATGCGTTCGGCAAGGTGCTCGCGTTCAAACGGTCGCGTGTCGATGATACGGCATGGTGTTTCTGGGGCGGCGAACTTGCGCCCAGGCCGCTCAGCCCGACCGAGGCGCATAAACTGCGCTTCAATGTCCGCTATGCCATCGGCCCCGATGGCGCGATTTCAGCTGAGCAGCGCATCATCGCCGACCTGTCGCTGACGCGCGTTCGCGAATTCATCTTGTCGAATGAGCTCATGGAAGAGCTGGACCCCAGTTAAGGAGACATGGGATGCGCCGCATTTGGGTTTTGTCGCTACTGACGGCGCTGGTTCCGGCGGTGACCGGCTGCACCACCGCGATCAGGACGCACGCGCCGGCAGCCGGCATTTCGCGCGGCTACGCCTATCAGCTTCCAGTCCTTGCCTATGACGCCGAGATCAAGCGCGTGCTGACCGAATGCCCGCAGGGTGCCGACCAGCGGCTGCGCTTCGAGATAACCGCGACCGCCGCCTCACGCCTCGCGCAGGGAGAGACCGTCGTCGTCGATTATGAGTCGCTCGCCAACGGCATGAAGACCAGCGATCTGGTGCTGAAGAGCCATCCGAACGGGATGCTGAAATCGATCAATTTTCAGGTCGATGATCGGACCGCCGACGTCGTCAACGAAGCCGTCAAGGCTGCGGTATCGGTCGGCAAGATCGCGATCGGGCTTCCGATCGGCGGCGCGGTGGCCGGAGGGCCGGCGACCCGCCCCTATCTGCGCTGCACCGACGCCACGGCGAAGAAGATCAACGCGCTCCCGGGGCTGCGGGTCAGGGTCAAGAAGGCCGAGGAAAAGAGCAAGGCGGCGACCAAGGCCCGCGATGACTATGAGGCCGATCATCCGGAATCGCCCCGCTCGAAGCCGGTATCCAACGAAGCGGCAAGGCTCGCGGGCCTCGCCCGTATCGCGGCGGCGGACCTCGACGCCGCGAAGAAGGAGGTTACAGAGACGCTCGACGCACTTACCCTGCTGTCGCGGCCCGGCCTGCAGATCCCGGCGGCGGGGATCAGCCAGAATGACGATCTGTCCGGCGCCAAGGATGGAAAGGTCCGCGCGAACGCGCTGGTGGAACTGTTCCTTCCCAACAGCAAGACCAGGTCGATCCGGATTCCGCTGACGACGCAGTTGCAGCCAGACCTGGCCACGGCGGAGTTCACTGGCTATTCCGCCGCTGAGGTCGTGCAACTTCAGCAATGGTTGCGCCTGCCCGCGCAAACCACCGTGCTTTCCGGCCTGCTCGCCCAGCTGGATCAGGCAACCGTCACGATCGTGGCGACATCGCTCACCTCTACGCTTCAGCCGGTGTCGTTGGCCCAGGATACGGGATGCGAGAGCGATACCGCCGAGTGCGGCGTGCTGTACCGCTCGCCCGCGCCCGGCCGGGTTCGGATTTGCTGGGTGGCCGATGAAGGGGCTGTGGTGCCTGCCGAATGCGCATCGCGGCTCGCCACCGACAAGATCGTGCTGTTCTCAGAGGAACGGCTCGTCCCGCAATTTGGGAAGCTTATGGCGCTACCGTTTCGCAACAAGCCGTTTGAAAAAAATGTTCTGACCGCCGAGTTCGCCGAGGACGGCCGGATCGTCGAGTTCGGATATAAGAAGCCTGTCGCGGGGGTTCAGGCGGGCCTCGCCAGCCTGAACACCGGTCTCGACGGCCTGACCCAGATCATCTCCTATGAGCGCGGCAAGGACCTTCGCCAGCTGCAGGAGCGTAAGGCCATGAACGAGGCACTGCTTGCCGAGCAGGAGTCCGGCAAGAAGCTGACGCCGAGCGAGCTGTCGATCGTGAAGGAGCAGACCGACCTCATCAACGCCCAGATTGCGCTGAGCCAGGCGCAGCTCAATGCGCAACCCAGCCAGGTTACCCAGATGAACAACGAAACGACGCTGATCGAAGCCGAAATCCGCCGCACGAAAAAGCTGATCGAGCTGGAAACCGCCCGCAAGGACCTCAAGGCCCTGACCGACACAAGCGCTACGACCGAGTAATCTGAGCCCGCCCTGGCCTCGCGCAGCAAAGCGCGGGGCCCGGGCCCGGAATTAATTGGTGTTCAACCGGTTGGGACCAGGCAAGGCAAGGCAAGGCAATTCCCCCATCCTAGATTCATTTGTTCCTTTTTTGTTCTTGATGTTGTTGCCCGTTTCGATTAAGGAAGGAGCCGTCCAGTACAGCCGTCTGTTCGACACCCGACCGCGGCACGCGCCTGTCCCGACCCATCGCTATCGCGAGGCAGCGGCCATGAGGAAAATCAGCAGAAAAGATATGCGCGGGGATGAAGCTGCTATCGGCATCGACGATAACGAGCGGCCCGATCCGATCGGCGATCACCTTAGCACCACAGCGGGAAAAATAAAAAAACGGGCGAACAACCCCATGCACCCGGAAGAAGCAGTCAAACGGGCGGGGTGCGAAGCGCAAAAATTCACTTGGCCGCTTTGCCTGGTCTCTCGCTATCGAACGAAGGAGGCCGCAATATTCCGGCCGAATTTGCCGGGGACCGACGCGCATGCCCGCAACAATCTTTCAATCTGCACCGCCGCCAAGAAAAGCTATCGTCGCGAAAGGCTTCACTCGCGCACGCAGATATGTATAGGCACCGACGCCAAGGGCCCTGACTGTACGGGCTTTGGGGGAGCATGATCGCCGGATGACCTACCCGCCGAACCAGGGTTTGTACGATTCACGCAATGAGCATGATGCCTGCGGCGTCGGCTTCATCGCCAATATTCGTGGCGAAAAATCGAACAGCGTGGTCCAGCGCGGCCTCCAGATACTCGTCAATATCGACCATCGCGGTGCAGTCGGCGCCGATCCGCTGCTGGGTGATGGCGCGGGAATCCTCATCCAGATTCCCGACGGGCTTATCCGTGCATGGGCCGGCGGCGCCGGCGTCACCCTGCCCGCGCCGGGCGATTATGCCGTCGCGATGTGCTTCCTGCCGCGCGACGAGGCCGCCCGCGATTTCGCGGTGAGCAGCTTCGAGAAGTTCATCGACAAGGAAGGCCAGACCCTGATCGGCTGGCGCGACGTGCCCGTGAACACCGATGGCCTCGGCCAGGCGGTGCTCGACGAGATGCCCGTCATCCGCCAGGCGATCATCGCGCGCGGCGCGGACACCCCCGATCAGGCGGCGTTCGAGCGCAAGCTGTTCGTGATCCGCAAGCAGACTCAGAACCCGCTCGAGGAGCTTGCGGTCAAGCACGACCTGCCCGGGCTGACCGATCTCTATGTGCCAAGCTTTTCGAGCCGGACAGTGGTCTATAAGGGCCTGCTGCTCGCGGGACAGGTCGGCAGCTTCTACAAGGATCTGGCCGACCCGCTCACCACCTCGGCGATCGCGCTGGTCCACCAGCGCTTTTCGACCAATACTTTCCCCAGCTGGAAGCTGGCGCACCCTTACCGCTTCATCGCCCATAATGGCGAGATCAACACCGTGCGCGGCAACGTCAACTGGATGAACGCGCGTCGGCGCACGATGGAATCGGAGCTGCTCGGCCCCGATCTCGACAAGATCTGGCCGATCATCCCGCATGGCCAGTCCGACACCGCCTGCCTGGACAACGCGCTCGAACTGCTCGTCGCGGGCGGCTATTCGCTCGCCCATGCGGTGATGATGCTGATCCCCGAGGCGTGGGCAGGCAATCCGTTGATGGATCCGGCGCGAAAGGCCTTTTACGAATATCATGCCGCGCTGATGGAGCCGTGGGACGGCCCCGCCGCGGTCGCCTTCACCGATGGCCGCCAGATCGGCGCCACGCTCGACCGCAATGGCCTGCGCCCGGCACGCTTCGTGGTGACCGACGACGACCATGTCATCATGGCCTCCGAATCGGGCGTGCTGCCGGTGCCCGAGGAAAAGATCATCCGCAAATGGCGGCTTCAGCCCGGCAAGATGCTGCTGATCGACATGGAGCAGGGCCGCATCATCGAGGACGAGGAGATCAAGGCCAGCCTCGCCAGCGCCGAGCCCTATGCTCGCTGGCTCGAATCCGCGCAGTACAAGCTCAAGGACCTCGAACTGATCCGGACCAGCGACAGCCCGGCGCTGCCCAATGATCCGCGGTCGCTGCTCGATCGCCAGCAGGCGTTCGGCTATACCCAGGAAGACATTTCGAAATTCCTCGAGCCGATGGCCCGCCACGGCGAAGACCCGCTCGGATCGATGGGCACCGACACGCCGATCGCGGTCCTGTCGGCCCGTTCGCGGCTGCTCTACGACTATTTCAAGCAGAACTTCGCCCAGGTCACAAATCCGCCGATCGATCAGATCCGCGAGGAACTCGTGATGTCGCTGGTGTCGATGATCGGCCCGCGCCCCAACCTGCTCGGCCGCCAGGCCGGCACCCATAAGCGGCTGGAGGTCGAGCAGCCGATCCTCACCAATGGCGACGTCGCCCGCATCCGTTCGGCCGAGGCGCAGCTCGACGGCGCATTCCGTACCGAGACCATCGACATGACCTGGGACGCCGCTGCCGGCGCAGAGGGCCTGGGCGCCGCGATCAAGGAGATGTGCTGGGCCGCGACCGAGGCGGTGCTCGCCGACAAGAACATCCTGATCCTTTCGGATCGCGCGCAGAGCAGCGACCGGATCGCGATGCCGTCTTTGCTCGCCACCGCTGCCGTCCACCATCATCTCGTCAAACAGGGCCTGCGCATGCAGACCGGCCTCGTCATCGAGAGCGGCGAAGCCCGCGAGGTCCATCATTTCTGCGCGCTCGCCGGTTATGGCGCCGAGGCGATCAACCCCTATCTCGCGTTCGACACGCTCGAGGAGATCCGGGTTCGCCAGGGGCTGCCCTACACCGGCTATGAGGTTCGCAAAAACTATATCAAGGCGGTCGGCAAGGGCATCCTGAAGGTCATGTCCAAGATGGGCATCTCGACCTATCAGAGCTATTGCGGCGCGCAGATCTTCGACGCGATCGGCCTGTCGACCGAGTTCGTCGAGAAATATTTCACCGGCACGGCGACGACGATCGAGGGCATCGGCCTGGCCGAGGTCGCCGAGGAGACGGTACGCCGCCACGCCGCCGCCTATGGCGACAACCCGATCTACCGCAACATGCTCGATGTCGGCGGGGTCTATGGCTATCGCATTCGCGGCGAGGAGCATGCCTGGACGCCCGATAGCGTCGCTTCGCTCCAGCATGCGGTGCGCGGCAACAGCAAGGACCGCTACGACGCCTTCGCCGCCTCGATCAACGAGCAGAGCGAACGGCTGCTGACGATCCGCGGGCTGATCAACCTCAAACCGGCCGACCAGGCGATCGATATCGACGAGGTCGAGCCGGCCGTGGAGATCGTCAAGCGCTTCGCCACCGGCGCGATGAGCTTCGGTTCGATCTCGCGCGAGGCGCACACCACGCTTGCCGTGGCGATGAACCGGATCGGCGGCCGCTCGAACACCGGCGAAGGCGGCGAGGAGCCCGACCGTTTCGTACCGATGGCCAATGGCGATTCGATGCGCTCGGCGATCAAGCAGGTTGCTTCGGGCCGCTTCGGCGTCACCGCCGAATATCTGGTCAATGCCGATGACATCCAGATCAAGATGGCGCAGGGCGCCAAGCCCGGCGAAGGCGGCCAGCTGCCCGGCGACAAGGTCGACAAGAATATCGCCAGGGTCCGCCATTCGACGCCGGGCGTCGGGCTGATCTCGCCACCGCCGCACCATGACATCTATTCGATCGAAGATCTGGCGCAGCTGATCCATGACCTGAAGAACGTCAACACCGGCGCGCGCATTTCGGTCAAGCTCGTCTCCGAGGTCGGGGTCGGCACCGTCGCTGCGGGCGTCTCGAAGGCACGCGCCGACCATGTGACGATATCGGGCTATGAAGGCGGCACCGGCGCTTCGCCGCTGACCTCGCTCACCCATGCCGGCAGTCCCTGGGAGATCGGCCTTGCCGAGACCCAGCAGACGCTGCTGCTCAACGGCCTGCGCAGCCGAATCGTCGTCCAGGTCGACGGCGGCATCCGCACCGGCCGCGACGTCGCGATCGGGGCGCTGCTAGGCGCCGACGAGTTCGGCTTCGCCACCGCGCCGTTGATCGCCGCAGGCTGCATCATGATGCGCAAATGCCATCTGAACACTTGTCCCGTGGGCGTCGCGACCCAGGATCCGGTGTTGCGCGCGCGCTTCACCGGCCAGCCCGAACATGTGATCAACTATTTCTTCTTCGTCGCCGAAGAACTGCGCCAGATCATGGCGAAAATGGGCTTCCGCACGCTCCGGGAGATGGTCGGCCGGGTCGATCGGCTCGACATGCGCCCGGCGCTCGATCACTGGAAGGCGCATGGCGTCGATCTCGGCCGCCTGCTCCATGCGGCTAAGCCGGCGATGGGCAACACGCTCCACCACAGCGAGTTTCAGGATCACGGCCTTGGCGCCGCGCTCGACAATGACCTGATCGCCGCCGCCGCGCCCGCGCTGGACAATGCCGAGCCCGTCGTGATCGAACGGCCGGTGGTCAACGTCAACCGCACTGTCGGCGCGATGCTGTCGGGTGAAGTTGCCCGGCGCTACGGCCATGCCGGTCTGCCCGAGAACAGCATCTCGATCCGCCTGACCGGCGTCGCGGGGCAGAGCTTCGGCGCCTTCCTCGCGCATGGCGTGACGCTGGAACTGACCGGTGATGCCAATGACTATGTCGGCAAGGGCCTCTCGGGCGGCCGCGTGATCGTTCGGCAGCCTGGGGCCGTCAGTCGCAACCCGCTGGAAAACATCATCGTCGGCAACACCGTCCTGTACGGCGCGATCGCCGGCGAGGCCTATTTCCAGGGCGTTGCGGGAGAGCGCTTCGCAGTCCGCAATTCGGGCGCCGTCGCGGTGGTCGAAGGCACCGGTGACCATGGCTGCGAATATATGACCGGCGGCGTCGTCGCGGTGCTCGGGGCAACCGGGCGCAACTTCGCGGCGGGCATGTCGGGCGGTGTCGCCTATGTCCTTGATGCCGACGGTCTGTTCCGCGAGCGCTGCAATCTCGCGATGGTCGATGTCGCGCCGATCAGCGCCGCCCCCGATGCCGACGAAGGGTCGGGCCGACCCCAGCAGCGCGCGTCGAGCGTCCATGATTATGGCATGGGCGACATGCTCCGCCATGACGCCGAACGGCTGCGCATCCTGCTCGAGCGGCACCATCTGCATACCGGCAGCGCCCAGGCGCGTGCCCTGCTCGACGACTGGGCGAACACCCTCACTCGCTTCGTGAAGGTGATGCCGAGAGACTATGCCCGCGCGCTGCGCCAGCTGGAGGCCGAGCGCCTCGCTGCCGCCAATGTCGCCGCGGAATGACGGGAGAATAGACCATGGGCAAGGCAACCGGATTTCTCGAAATCGAGCGCAAGGAACGCGGCTATCTTAAGCCCGCCGAGCGGCTGAAGAACTGGAACGAGTTCATCGTCCCGATGCCCGACGCGGACCTGAAGGATCAGGCCGCGCGCTGCATGAATTGCGGCATCCCCTTCTGTCACACCGGCTGTCCGGTGAACAACATCATCCCGGACTGGAATCATCTGGTCTATGAATCGGATTGGAAGAACGCCTTAGAAGTTCTTCATTCGACTAATAATTTTCCGGAATTCACCGGCCGCGTCTGCCCTGCGCCGTGCGAAGCCGCCTGCACCCTGAACATCCAGGACACGCCGGTAGCGATCAAGTCGATCGAGTGCGCGATCGTCGATCGTGGATGGGACGAAGGCTGGATCACCCCGCAACCCGCCGCGCGCAGGACCGGCAAGTCGGTCGCGGTCGTGGGATCGGGTCCGGCGGGCATGGCCTGCGCCCAGCAGCTCGCCCGCGCCGGGCACAGCGTCACCCTGTTCGAGAAGAATGACCGGATGGGCGGCCTGCTCCGCTACGGCATCCCCGACTTCAAGATGGAAAAGCAGCTGATCAATCGGCGGCTGGTGCAGATGGAGGCCGAAGGCGTCACCTTCCGCACCAGCACCGAGGTCGGGGTTCAGGTCTCGCTCGACTCGCTGCGCGAGAATTTCGACGCGGTGGTCCTTTCGGGTGGCGCCGAAAAGCCGCGTCCGCTCGAGATTCCGGGCTTCGAGCTGCAGGGTGTCCGCTATGCGATGGAGTTCCTGACCCAGCAGAACAAGCGCGTCGCGGGCGATGACGAGCTTCGCGCCGCACCGCGCGGCTCGCTGACTGCGACCGACAAGCATGTCGTGGTGATCGGCGGCGGGGACACCGGGTCGGACTGCGTCGGCACCTCGAACCGTCAGGGCGCAGCCTCCGTCACCCAGCTCGAAATCATGCCCCGCCCCCCCGAAAAGGAGGCGAAGGCGCTGTCCTGGCCGCATTGGCCGCTCAAGCTGCGCACCTCGTCGAGCCATGAAGAAGGTTGCGAACGTGACTGGTCGGTCGTCACCAAGCGCGCGATCGGCATCAACGGCCAGCTTTCAGCGCTCGAATGCATCAGGGTCGAATGGGTCGACGGCCGGATGCAGGAGGTCGCGGGCAGCGAGTTCACCCTGAAGGCAGATCTCGTCTTCCTGGCGATGGGCTTCCTCGGCCCCAACATCGCCGGGATGATCGAACAGGCGGGTGTCGAGCTCGATCCGCGCGGCAATGTCAGGGCGAACATGACCGACTATGCCACCAGCGAGGACGGCATCTTCGCCTGCGGCGACATGCGCCGTGGCCAGAGCCTGATCGTCTGGGCGATCCGCGAAGGCCGCCAGTGCGCCCGCGCGGTCGATCTGCATCTGATGGGCACTACCGACCTGCCGCGCTGAGGGAGGCGCGCGCCGCCCCTTGCCCTCCCCGCATGCCGCCCTATCTTGGGCTTGCGGGACCGGGCCCCTCTGGCGATCAGCAATGATCGTGATGTCGGACCGCATCGAGCATGCTCGGTGCCGCGGGGTCCATTCTTCCTCGGGCGCAGGGCGTCATAGCGAGGGAGAAATCGGAATGACCATGAACTGCCCCGTCTGCGCCGTGCCGCTGACGATGAGCAACCGCCAGAATGTCGAGATCGACTATTGCCCGCAATGCCGCGGCGTCTGGCTCGATCGCGGCGAGCTCGACAAGATCATCGAGCGGTCCGCCGCCGACCTGGCACCACCGCCGCCCCCGCCGCCAGCCCAGGCAGCCCCGCCGCCACGCGATCAGGGCTATGCGGCGCCGTCGCACGGCTACCGCCACGACGATCGCTACAAATACAAGCGGAAGAAGTCGTTCCTGGAGGAATTGTTCGACTAACTGCCGACTGAGATGTCGGCCCCTATCCGTCATTCCAGCGAAAGCTGGAATCTCGGCCGGCTCTTGCCTCAGCCTCGCCATTCCCTCCTGAGACTCCAGCTTTCGCTGGGGTGACGTTTGGGAAAGGCATCACATGAAAGAAAAGGGGCGCCGGATCATTCCGGCACCCCTTCTTCCTATCAGCTTCAGGCCGCCTGCTTGGCCCGGCTTGCGCGCTTGCGCTCGTGCGGGTCGAGGTGGCGCTTGCGCAGCCGGATCGACTTGGGCGTCACTTCGACCAGCTCGTCATCGTCGATATAGGCGATCGCCTGCTCGAGCGTCGCCCGCTTGGGCGGCGTCAGCCGGATCGCGTCGTCCTTGCCGCCCGAGGCGCGGAAGTTGGTGAGCTGCTTCGCCTTCATCGGATTGACTTCGAGATCATCGGTCTTCGCGTTCTCGCCGATGATCATGCCCTCATAGAGCGCCTCGCCGTGGGCGACGAACAGGATGCCGCGCTCTTCGAGCGGGCCGAGCGCATAGCTGTTCGCCTCGCCCGCGCCGTTCGAGATCAGCACGCCATTTTTGCGTCCCTCGATCAGGCCCTTGTGCGGACCATATTTCTCGAACAGCCGGTTCATGATGCCGGTGCCGCGCGTGTCGGACAGGAACTCGCCATGATAGCCGATCAGGCCGCGCGACGGCGCGGAAAAGGTGATGCGGGTCTTGCCGCCGCCCGACGGACGCATGTCGGTCAGCTCGGCCTTACGGATCGCCATCTTTTCGACGACCGTGCCCGAATATTCCTCGTCGACGTCGATCACGACGGTCTCGTACGGCTCGGTCTTGCCGCCATTCTCATCTTCGCGGAACAGCACGCGAGGGCGCGAAATGCCGAGTTCGAAGCCCTCGCGGCGCATCGTCTCGATCAGCACGCCCAGCTGAAGCTCGCCGCGCCCGGCGACTTCATAGCTGTCCTTGTCGGCACTCTCGGTCACCTTGATCGCGACGTTTGATTCGGCCTCGCGGAACAGGCGATCGCGGATCATGCGGCTCGTCACCTTGGTGCCCTCGCGGCCCGCCATCGGACTGTCGTTGACTGCGAAGCGCATCGACAAGGTGGGCGGATCGATCGGCTGCGCATGCAGCGGCTCGCTGACGCTGGGATCGGCGATCGTGTTGGCGACGGTCGCGACGGTCAGGCCGGCGATCGAGATGATGTCGCCGGCATTGGCCTCATCGACGGGGACACGTTCGAGGCCACGAAACGCCATGATCTTCGATGCGCGACCGGTCTCGACGATCTTGCCGTCGGGATCGAGCGCGTGGATCGGCATGTTGGTCTTTACCGATCCCGAGAAGACCAGGCCGGTGAGGATGCGGCCGAGGAAGTTGTCGCGGTCGAGCAGGGTCACGAGGAACTTGAACGGGCCATCGGGATCGGCCGACGGCGTCGGAACATGATCGACGATCTTCTGAAACATCGGCGCCAACGTGCCCGAACGCGCCGAGGGATCATCGCTCGCATAGCCGTTGCGGCCCGAAGCGAAGAGAACCGGGAAATCGAGTTGCTCGTCGGTCGCATCGAGCGAGACGAACAGGTCGAACACCTCGTCGAGCACTTCCTGGGTGCGCTCATCCGGGCGGTCGATCTTGTTGACGACGACAATCGGGCGCAGCCCCAGCGCCAGCGCCTTGCCGGTGACGAACTTGGTCTGCGGCATCGCGCCTTCGGAGCTGTCGACCAACAGGATGACGCCGTCGACCATCGAGAGGATTCGCTCCACCTCGCCGCCGAAATCGGCGTGGCCCGGCGTATCGACGATGTTGATGCGGGTGCCTTCCCACTCGACCGAGGTGCACTTGGCGAGAATGGTGATCCCGCGCTCCTTTTCGAGGTCGTTCGAATCCATCGCGCGCTCTTCGATGCGCTGATTGTCACGGAAAGTGCCAGACTGGCGGAAAAGCTGATCGACGAGCGTGGTCTTGCCGTGATCGACGTGCGCGATGATGGCCACGTTGCGGAGGCTCATGAGTTTCGAAATCCTGATTGGAGTAAGTTGGCGCGCGCATAGCGGAATTGGCGCATTGCAACAAGGGCCGTGGCCGCGATAGCGACCAAAAGCTAGCCGAGACTGCGCCCGCCACGTCGTTTCCGCGGTGGCTGTGCTCGGCCAAAAAAAACGGGCCGGTTCGCAAGAACCAGCCCGAAGTCATTAGGAGAGGATGCCTGAAAGGCCCGTTCTTAGTGCGGCGCAGCGGATGATTCGGCAAATGCGGATGCAACACTAGCGATTGCAATTTTTGCACTTCATGCGGTTTTCGATGCCGTGAGCGGCCGCTTCGCAGCCCAGTACCGTATCGCTTGAATAATGCACCCCTTGCCGCCATGTTTCCCGCCAGCAAAGCATATGGAGACGCGGGTCATGGCCAGCACGACGACCATCACTGATGAACCCGACCTGGTGCTGCACGCGCCGGCTCCGGTTAAGGTGCTTGCCCCCGAAAAGGCGATGGGGCTTGTCCCTCTCAAGGACGAACAGCGCAGCAAGCTCGACGAGAAGGTCGACGGCTTCATCGAGGAGCTGGTTGCGCATGACGTCAACAGCCCCGAGTTCGGCAAGCAGGTCGACTCGATCAGCAATATGGGGCGCAAGGAGATCGCCGAGGCCGCCGGCCAGTCCAACCGCTTCCTTGACCGGCCGGTGCGCGCGATGGACGCCGACAGCGGCGTGGGCGCGGATCTGGCCCAGCTCCGGCGTACCATCGAAGATCTTGATCCTGGCGCAAGGGGCGACCTCTTCACGCGCAAGAAACTGTTTGGGATCATCCCGTTCGGCAACAAGATGCGCGACTATTTCGACAGCTATAAGTCGGCCCAGAGCCATATCGCTTCGATCCTGCGCAGCCTCGCCTCGGGCAAGGACGAACTGATCAAGGACAATGCCGCAATCGATGTCGAACGGCAGAATCTCTGGGCGGCGATGGGCCGGCTCGAACAGATGATCCACCTGTCGAAAACGCTCGACGAGCGGCTGGAGGCCAAGGCGCTCGAACTCGATAGCAGCGACCCCGAAAAGGCTGCCAAGATTCGCGAGACCGCGCTCTTCTATGTTCGCCAGCGCAGCCAGGACCTGCTTACCCAGATGGCGGTGACCGTTCAGGGCTATCTCGCGCTCGATCTGGTCAAGAAGAACAATGTCGAGCTGGTGAAGGGGGTCGATCGGGCTTCGACCACCACCGTCGCGGCGCTGCGCACGGCGGTGACGGTCGCGCAGGCGCTCGGCAACCAGAAGCTCGTCCTCGAACAGATCACCGCGCTCAACACGACGACCGCAAACATGATCGATTCGACCGGCGAAATGCTCAAGACCCAGACCGCCGAAATCCACAAGCAGGCCGCCTCGTCGACCATCCCGGTAGAGACGCTCCAGCGCGCCTTTCAGAATATTTACGACACGATGGATGCGATCGACCGCTTCAAGATCGAGGCGCTGTCGTCGATGAAGCAGACGGTCGGAACGCTCACCACCGAGGTCGAGAAGTCGAAAGGCTATATCGCCCGCGCCGAAGGCGCTGCGCAGGGCCAGGCCGAACCGTTCAAAGCATTGGATTGATGGTCGACAGCCGCGCGACGATGGAACGGGCCGAGGAGATCCTCGATCGTATCCGCGCGCGTACCACCCCGCGTCAGATCAAGGCGCATCGTCGTCGCGTGGCCGGTTTCTTCCGGCGGCTCAAATATGCTTTCTTCTCGCTGCTGGCCGTCGCGCTGGCGGGCGGGTTGATCGGCACTTTCGTCACCCCGCTCGGCATCATGGGCTTCTTCCTGATGCTGGTGGTGATGGCGATCGGCTTCTTCACGATCATGGGCTGGCCGCAGGCGGCCGAGCCGACCCCCGAAGCGATGGCACGGAGCGACCTGCCCCTCCTCCCCTCGCAGACCGAACGCTGGCTGGAGGCACAGCGTCCCGCACTGCCCGCCCCCGCCCAGCGGCTTGCCGACGAGATCGGCATCAAGCTGGAAGCGATCGGCCCTCAATTTGCGCAGCTCGACCCGCGCGAACCCGCGGCCGACGAGTTTCGCAAGCTGATGGCGGTCGAACTGCCCGAGCTGGTCGAAGGCTATAAGCGCGTACCCGAAAGCATGCGCCGGGCCGAACGCAATGGCAGTTCGCCCGATAAGCAGCTGTTCGAAGGACTGCGCGTCGTCGACGAGGAGCTCGCGCGGATGAGCGAAAATATCCTCAGCGGCGATCTCAACAAGCTCGCGACCCAGGGCCGCTACCTCGAACTCAAATATCGCGGCGAGGACGGCGAAGTGCGCTGAGCATGAGCATCATTCGGGCGAGGCTTTGGGTGCCGCCCCATCCGCCCGCCTGATACCCCGAACCAGCGCGGCCATCGCATCGGGATAGGAAGGCCCCGCGCAGGTCGTCAGCGCCTCGGGAATGACGATCCGACGCTTCGCCGGGACAATTCGCCGCAGCAGCGGATGCTGGAGCATCTCGGTGCCCCTGTCACGAACCTGATCGCCATTTTCGAGCAGCAGGAAATCGGGCTTCGCGACCGCCATCGCCTCCAGCGAAAGGTGCGACAACATCGGCCGCCCCAGCTTCGTCGCAAGGTTTGTCAGGCCGGCACGGCGCATCATTTCGTCGATCAACGTGCCCTGCCCGGTCAGATAACCGCGCCGCTGATAATAGGCGGCCACCCGCGCGTTACCCGGCGGCGCCCCCAGCGCCCTCAGCCGCTGGCGCATCGACGCGATCAGCGCCTCGCCGCGCTCGGGGTGGCCGATGGCGCCGGCGACGATCCGCGTGGTGCTTTCGATGCTCTCGAAGCGGGCATCCCATGGCAGGTCGATGATCCTGACCTTGCGGCTCTTAAGCACCGCCAGCGCCGCCGGCGTGCCGAAGCCACCGGTGAACACCAGATCGGGCTTCAGGGTCAGCATCTCCTCCGCGCTGCCGCGAATGCCGGGGAAGCGGCGCGCCTTTGCAACCGCCCAGGACATCGCCGGATCATGCGAAAATCGGTTGAGCGCGACGATCTGTCCGGGATCGGCCAGCGCGAGCAGATATTGATCGGCGCACAGGCTGAGCGAAACGATCCGTTTCGGCACCGCCGTCATCCCCGGCGCGGCGAGCGAGAGCATCACCCCCAGGGCAATGCCGCGAAGGTTCGGGATGCGCATCGGCTTCTCATTCGAACATCGCTTCGCTAAGTCAAGCGGCCCTGATGACCCGCTTGCTCTCCCAACGCCCGATCCTGCTCGCCGCGCTCGCGCTGGGCGCGCTGCTGCTCGCGATCGGTTCGCTGCTGACCGGGCCGACGCGCTTCGGCACGGGGGAGATCGCCGCAATCCTCTCGGGCCAGGGCGATCCCGTGCTGCGCGCGGTGCTGATCGAACTGCGCCTGCCGCGCGCGCTGCTCGGCCTCATGGTCGGAGCGATGCTCGGACTGGGCGGCGCGGTGTTGCAGGGCTATCTGCGCAATCCGCTCGCCGAACCGTCGGTGCTCGGAATTTCGAACGCCGCCGCGCTGGGCGCGGTGATCGCGCTGTATTTCGGCCTGTCGCAGGCCCATGCGCTGGCACTGCCGCTGCTCGCTGTCGGCGGCGCGCTGCTCGGGCTGGCGCCGCTGCTGCTGTTGGCCGGGCGCGCCGAAAGCCCGCTGTCGCTGATCCTGGCGGGGATCGCGGTCGGTACGCTCGCGGGCGCCGGGATCAGCCTCGCGCTCAATCTCGCGCCCAATCCGTTCGCGGCGATGGAGATCATGAGCTGGCTGATGGGCTCGCTCGAGGATCGCTCGTTCGCCCATATGTGGATCGCGCTGCCCTGCATCCTGATCGGCGGGGCGCTGCTGCTATGGGATGCCCGCGCGCTCGATGCGCTCACGCTGGGCGAGGAAGCGGCGCAGACGCTGGGCGTCAATCTCCGCGCGCTGCGCTGGCGGCTGCTGGCCGGAATCGCGATCGGGGTCGGCGGTGCGGTCGCGGTGTCGGGCGCGATCGGCTTCGTCGGACTGATCGTTCCGCATCTGCTGCGCCCGCTCACCGATCGTTCTCCATCCGCCCTGCTGCTGCCCTCGGCGCTTGGTGGCGCGGCGCTGCTCAGCGCGTCGGACATCGCGGTGCGCCTGATCCCGACGGTCGACAGCGAGTTGCGACTGGGCGTGCTTACCGCGATCCTCGGCGTGCCGGTCTTCCTCTATCATCTCATCCGCGAGCGGCGGCTATGGTGAGTATTTCGATCGAGCGGCTCCACGTCGCATTGGGCGACCGCACGGTGCTGCAGGACGTGACCGCAGACATCGGCGCCGGTGCACTGGTCGGCGTGATAGGCCCCAATGGCGCGGGTAAATCGACGCTGGCGCGCGCGATCGCCGGTTTGCTGGCGCCCCGATCAGGCCGGGTGACGATCGACGGCGCCGATGTCCGCGCCCTGCCACGTGACGATCTCGCCCGCCGGATCGCCTATTTGCCGCAGGGGCAGACGGTGCACTGGCCGCTCTCGGTCGAACGGCTCGTCGCGCTAGGCCGCCTCCCCCATCTAGGCCCGTTCTCGGCGCTGTCCGGAGCCGATCGCGCGGCGATCGACCGGGCGATGGCGCGCGCCGACATCCTGGACCTGCGCGACCGGGTCGCCACCGAATTGTCGGGCGGTGAGCGCGCCCGCGCGCTGATCGCCAGGGCGCTCGCGGTGGAGGCGCCCGCGCTGATCGTCGACGAACCGCTTGCCGCGCTCGATCCCGGCCATCAGCTGCAATTGATGGACCTGCTTCGCGCCGAGGCCGCGCAGGGCAGTATGGTAATCGCGGTCCTCCACGATCTGGCGATGGCGGCGCGCTTTTGCGACCGGTTGATCCTGATCCATCAGGGGCGGCTGATCGCCGACGGCGCCCCGGCCGCGGTGCTGACCCCTGAACATCTCAACAATTGCTACAATATCCGCGCCTGGACCGGCGAAATCGAGGGTCAGCCGGTCGTCTTGCCGCTCGGCCGATCCTGACAGCCGGGCGCCGCCAGGTTCAGATAGGCGAGCCGCCGCACTTCGCGCCGACCGCGCACCACGGTCGCCAGGATCAATCCGCAGAACCAGTTGAGCACCGCAAGGATGATCAGGCCGGTCGCGAGCAGCGCCGTCGGCAGGCGCGGCACCAGACCGGTTTCGAGATAGGTGAGGCCGAGCGGGATCGCGAGGATGATCGCCAGCAGCGCGAGTGCAGCGCCGATCATGCCAAAGAACAGCATCGGTTTTTCGAGCCGGAACAGCGACGCGATCGTCAGGAGAATCCGCCAGCCATCGCGATAGGTCGACAGCTTCGACTCCGATCCTTCGGGCCGCGCGCCATATTGGGTCATGACCTCACCAACCGGCATCTGCAGTTCAAGCGCATGGATGCTGATCTCGGTCTCGATCTCAAAACCGGCCGACAGCACCGGGAAACTCTTCACAAAACGTCGTGAAAAAATCCGATAACCCGATAAGATATCTGAAAATGTTCGACCGAATAGTCGCGCCAATATGCCGGTCAGCATCTTGTTGCCAAAGCGATGGCCGCGTCGATAGGCGGCCTCGACCTCGGACTTGCGCGCGCCGACCACCATGTCGAGCCGGTCGTCGAGCATCATCCGGATCATGTCCGGCGCGGCGGCGGCATCATAGGTCGCATCGCCGTCAGCCATCACATAAATGTCGGCCTCGACGTCGGAGAACATCCGGCGCACGACATTGCCCTTCCCCTGCATCCGTTCGGTGCGCACGATCGCCCCCGCCGCGCGTGCGACGTCGATGGTGCGGTCGCTGCTATTATTGTCGAAGACGTAAATGCGCGCTTCGGGCAGGGCCGCGCGGAAGCCCGCGATCGTCGCAGCGATAGCGGCTTCTTCGTTGTAGCAGGGCAATATGACGGCGATATCGGGCTTCATGCCTGTGCTGATAAGGGCAAATTCGGACGCTGTCATCGCGGTCCTGCAACGATGTCGACGCCGTTCACCGGAATGCGATGGCATTGCGATCGGCGATCGGGCAGCAAATGGCCCGTGCAAGAGGATTATGCCCTGTTCGTTGCGGTCGTCGAGGCCGGTAGCCTGTCGGGCGCGGGGCGACGGCTGCGCATCTCTCCGGCGATGGTCTCAAAGCGGCTCGCACGGCTTGAAGCACGGCTCGGCGCCGCGCTCGCCCACCGGACCACCCGACGGCTTCAGCTGACCGATGTCGGACAAGCCTTTTACGAGGATGTCCGCCGCATCCTGGAGGCGACGCGCGCAGCCGAGGCGCGGGTGGCGGGACGGATCGGCCAACCCGGCGGCCGGCTGCGCGTCTCGGCGCCCACATCGTTCGGGCGGTTGCATATCGCGCCCCACCTCAAGGATTTTCTCGATCTTTATCCGCGCATCGAACTGACGCTCGATCTCGACGACGGCTTCGTCGATCTGTTCGATGAACGGATCGACGTCGCGATCCGCATCGCCGCCGATCCGGCCGGATCGCTGATCATTCACCGGCTGGCCGAGAATCGCCGTATCCTGTGCGCCGCTCCTGCCTATCTGGCGGCGCACGGCCCGCCCGCGTCGATCGCGGAACTGGACGGACACCGGCTGCTCGCCGCCGAACAGCAGTTACCCTGGCGGCTCGAAGGGCCCGAAGGGCCAGTCAGCGTCGACGGCACCAGCGCGGTCCGCACCAATTCGAGTGAGGTAGCGCGTGAATTGACCGTCGCAGGCTTGGGCATCGCGCTGCGATCGACCTGGGACATCGGCCCGGCGCTGCGCGACGGCAGGCTGGTCCGCATCCTTCCCGACGTCGCCGGCGCCAGCGATGTCGCCATCTACGCCGTGCAGCCGCGCGGTTCGGAGGACGCACCGAATGTGCGCGCGTTCGTCGATCATTTCCGCGCGCTCTTTTCGCCGGTTCCGCCCTGGGATAGGTGAGAGGCATGATCGAGGGCCTTCGTGACATCATGGCGCGGCTGCGCGACCCGCAAACCGGCTGCCCCTGGGACGTCGCGCAGGATTTCCGAACGGTCGCGCCCTACACGATCGAGGAAGCCTATGAAGTCGCCGAGGCGATCGAGCGCGGCGACATGGCAGCGCTTCGCGACGAACTGGGCGATCTTCAGCTGCACGTGGTATTCCACGCCCGTATGGCCGAGGAGGCCGGCGCCTTCGATCTGAAGGACGTGCTCGACGCGATCAGCGCGAAGATGATCCGCCGCCACCCGCATGTCTTCGGTGAGGGGCCGGGCCCAGGCTGGGAAGAGATCAAGGCGGCCGAGCGCGCCGGGACATCGGACGACAAAAGCGCGCTTGGCGGCGTCGCGTCGGCCCTTCCCGCCCTGCTTCGCGCCGAAAAGCTTCAGAAGCGCGCGGCGCGGACCGGCTTCGACTGGCCCGATCCCGATGGCGCACGCGCCAAGGTGATCGAGGAGATCGACGAGGTGTGCGAAGCGGGCACGGCAGACCATCGTGCCGAGGAAATCGGCGACCTGCTGTTCGCGGTGGTCAACTGGGCTCGCAAGCTAGGAATCGATCCCGAAGCGGCGCTGCGCGCGGCCAACGCCAAGTTCGAGAAGCGCTTCAGGGCGATGGAGGGGATGGCAGGCGAGGCGTTCGCCGGGCTGAGCCTCGACGAGAAGGAGGCGCTTTGGGAAAGCGTTAAACGGCAGGCCTGAGCGCGCATATCCGTCGAAATTCATCCTCCAAATCGGATGATAAACCCGCTGAACATCCCCTTTCCCCGATTGCCCTGCCCTTATGTGGGCCAGTAGGATGCCCAAAATGGGGGGATCAGGCATGACAATGTACGGCGCGCCACTCGCTGCGGCGCTGATCGTGAGCGCGACACCGCTGGCAGCGCAGACCGCCGCTCCGCCATTGCCGGTCTCGGCGGAGATTTTCGCGACACCCACCGACCCGGTCGGCGACAATCCGGCAAGCGCGTCGGTTCAAGAGGCTCCATGCGAGCTGCATATATGGCCCACTCACAATTATCTTGGCCTGAACATGGGGCTTTTAAGCGGTTTCGGCGTGGTCGGAGCACTTGCCGACATGGGCGTTCATGCCGACCGGGTGAAGACTGTCAAAGATTTGATGCGCGACTATCTGGGCCCCGAAATCCAACTGGCTGAACTCAATCGGATCGGGATTGCGCAAACGCTCAAGCTGAACGGCTATCGCATCGTGATTCAGGAACCGACGCCGTTCAACGAAGATCTGAAAAGCAATCCGGTCCTGAAGAGTCAGGTCAAGATGATGAACGATAAGATCAAGGCAAAACAGCGACTTACCGACTCCAAAAGCCGTTGCTATGCTGAACTTATCACCACCCACATATTCTACCACAAAGCGATGATGTACGGCAGCAACCTGTTCACGGGGTGGATGTTTCGCCAATTCGGCGACCAACAAACGGCGATCAGGACAGCATCGGGCCAGGTCAAGAATCCGCTGGAGAATTTTCCTCCCAGCAGCGCGGACAAGGTTGGCCCGGCGAAGGCCGAACTACGGGATGCCTATGCCAAGGACTTCATCGAATATGTCGAGAAGAAGGTCGTGCCCTGACCCGTTTTCCAACTGAATTATCGCGCCTCGAAGCGCGCCAGATCCTTGTCTGATAGCCGCACCTCGACGACCATATTGCCGGCGTCGACCTCCTGGCCGATAACTTCGCCATGCGCGTGCAGCCAAGCCATCGCGGCGCCGTCCTCGAACGGAACCGAGACGGTCCTCACCCGGCTGCCGGTCGACAGCCGCTGGGACACCGTGCGACGCAATGCTTCGACGCCATCGCCGGTCAGCGCCGAGAGGATTACCACATCCTCGCGCCGCGCGGCCTCGGCCTCGGTGGCGTCGAGGGTACCGGGATCGAGCAGGTCGATCTTGTTCCAGACCTCGATGATCGGGGCGCCCTCGCCCGCTTCACCGTCGGGCGCGCGTGGTCCTACCCCGATCTCGCCCAGCACGGCGAGCACGTCGGCGGCCTGCGCGTCGCTGTCGACATGGGCGATGTCGCGGACATGGAGGATGATGTCGGCGCCGGTCACTTCTTCGAGCGTCGCACGGAAGGCCGCGACCAGCTGGGTCGGCAGGTCTGAAACGAAACCGACCGTGTCGGAGAGGATCGCCTTGTCGATGCCGGGCAGCGAAATCTGCCGCATCGTCGGGTCGAGCGTGGCGAACAGCAGGTCCTCGGCCATCACCCTGGCGCCGGTCATATTGTTGAACAGCGTCGATTTGCCGGCATTGGTATAGCCGACCAGCGCGATCACCGGCCAGGGCGCGCGCTGGCGCCGGGCGCGGTGGAGACCGCGGGTGCGGCGGACCTGTTCGAGCTCGCGGCGCAACTTTGCCATCCGGTCGCGGATCAGACGACGATCGGCTTCGATCTGGGTTTCGCCGGGTCCGCCAAGAAAGCCGAAGCCGCCGCGCTGCCGTTCAAGATGGGTCCAGCTCCGCACGAGCCGCCCCGCCTGATAGTCGAGATGCGCGAGTTCGACCTGGAGCCGCCCCTCGGCGGTCGCCGCGCGCTCGCCGAAAATCTCCAGAATCAGGCCGGTGCGGTCGATCACCTTGGCCTCGGTCGCCTTCTCCAGATTGCGCTGCTGGATCGGGGTAAGCGCGGCGTCGACGATGATCAGTTCGGCTTCGCCCATCCGCGCGGCCAGTGCGATCTGATCGACCTGACCCGAACCGAACAGCGTGGCGGGCTTGGGATCGCGCAGCTTGAAGGCGAGCTTCTCGACCACGTCAATCCCGATCGCCGCCGCCAGGCCGGCGGCTTCATCAAGGCGCGCCTCTGCGCTGCGCTGGCTGTCGCCCGCACGCTCGGGCAGAGCCACGAGCGCTTTCGCGCCGCGGCTCAGCCCGTCGTCATCGTCACGGTTGAAAACGCTCATGGGCGCCTAACGCACGGAACGCTCAATCGTCATCGTCGTCGTTGTCGACCTCGGCGAGATTGATCGGATGCGCCGGCTGCACGGTCGAGATCGCATGCTTGTAGACGAGCTGGCTAAGCCCATCGCGCCGAAGCAGCATGCAGAACAGATCATAGGCCGCAATCTCGCCCTGGAGCATCACGCCGTTGACAAGGAACATCGTCACCGGCTCGCGCGCCTTGCGGACCGCCGAGAGGAAGACCTCCTGCAGCAGGTGAGCCTTCTTGTCGTCGAAGGCCTTGTCGATCTCGCTCATGTCGATCGGATGCGCGGGCATCACCGTCGAGATGGCGTGCTTGTAGATCAGCTGCGACTGGCCGTCGCGGCGGAGCAAGACCGAAAAATTGTCGAACCAGGTGATGATGCCCTGGAGCTTGACGCCCTTGACGAGGAACATCGTGACGGGGGTTTTGGTCTTACGGACCGAGTTGAGGAAGATATCCTGAAGATTATTGACCTTGTCGGCCATGTGCCGGTCTCCGGTCTTGGCGAACTCGTGGCTCGCTGATTGCGCCGTTGCATAGCGTCGTGCAGCCACGCCTTATGCGGGGCTGCGGCGATGATACCCCAGCCAATCGCCGCCGTCCACTTCGCAGTTGCAGCATTTTTACGGCGCCGATCCGACGGCTATTCCACCTCGTCATCCCTTGGATCGACCAGTCCCAGAGTCTTGAGCTTGCGATGAAGCGCCGAGCGCTCCATCCCGATGAACGAGGCGGTTTTCGAGATATTGCCCGAAAAGCGCCGGATCTGGACGCGAAGATATTCGCGTTCGAAGGTCTCGCGCGCTTCGCGCAGCGGGGTTCCCATGATCGAGCGCGCCGCCTCGCCGGGCGCAAGCCGCGCCTGATCGCTCAATATCTCGGCCGGCAGCATGTCGAGCTCGATCCGGCCGAGCCGGTCGCCCGGCGCCAGGATCATCGTCCGCTCGACGATGTTCCGCAGCTGGCGGACATTGCCCGGCCAGTCATAGGTCTGCAGCGCACCCACCGCGTCCTCGGTCACCGTCGGAGTCGGCACGCGCCGTTCGGACGCGAAGCGGGCGAGGAAATGGTCGACCAGCGCCGGAATGTCCTCGCGCCGGTCGGCGAGCGGCGGGATATGCACCGGCACCACGTTGAGCCGATAATAGAGGTCCTCGCGGAAGCGGCCGGCCTCGATCTCTTCGGTCAGGTTGCGCGCGGTCGCGGAAACGACGCGGACATCGACCTTGACGATGCGTTGCCCACCGACGCGGTTGAACGCCTGCTCGGTCAGCACGCGCAGGATTTTCGCCTGGGTGGTGAGCGGCATGTCGGCGATCTCGTCGAGGAACAGCGTGCCGCCATGCGCCTGTTCGAGCAGACCCGGGCGGACAAGTTCGCCATTCTCCTCGACTCCGAACAGTTCCTCCTCGACCCGTTCGGGCTCCATCCGCGCGGCACTGACGACGATGAACGGCCCCTGCTGGCGATTGCTCCACAGGTGGAGAAGCCGGGCTGCGACCTCCTTGCCTACCCCGGCGGGGCCGCTGATCAGCACGCGGCTGCCGGTCGCGGCAACGCGCTTGAGAGTCGCGCGGATGCCGTTGATCGCGCCCGAACTGCCGGTAAGCTCCTCTTCCTGCCCGATCTGCGCCTTCAGCGTCGCATTCTCGCGCCGCAGCCGGTCGGTTTCGGTGGCGCGGCCGACCAGCAGCAGGAGATGATCGGCTTCGAACGGCTTCTCGATGAAGTCAGCCGCGCCGCGCCGGACCGCGGCGACCGCAGTGTCGAGATTGCCATGGCCCGAGATCACCAGCACCGGCAGGCTGGGATCGCGCCGTTTGATCTCGTCGAGAAGGTCAAGCCCGTCGAGCCGTGAACCCTGCAGCCAGACGTCGAGCAGCACCAGCGACGGACGGCGCTCGTGGATCGCCGCCAGCGCGGCATCGCTATCGGCGGCCGAGCGCGCCTCATAGCCCTCGTCTTCGAGCACGCCTGCGACCAGTTCGCGGATGTCGGCCTCGTCATCGACGATCAAGATTTCCAACGCCATGCCTTAACCGGTTCCACTTCGCTTCAGTTCGGGGAGTTTAGCTTCCTCGCCATCGCTCTCACCGCCGTCGGTGGCGAGGCTGCGCAGCGCTTCGAGATCGAAGTCGAGCTCGACCATCGTGCCACCGCCGGGCCGATCGCGCAGCGCCAGCGTACCAAGATGGTCCTCGACGATCTTGCGGACGATCGCGAGCCCGAGGCCGGTGCCGCTCTTGCGGGTCGTCATATAGGGTTCGGTGAGCAGATTCCGCTCGGCGGGCAGGCCGGGGCCATTGTCGGCCAGCACCAGGCGTAGCCGGCGTTCGTCGAACCGGATTGTCATCGCGATCACGCCGGGCGCGTGCGGCTCGGGATTTTCCTCGATCGCCTCGACCGCGTTCTTGACCAGATTGGTCAGCGCCTGGCCGAGTTGACGGCGATCGCAGACCATCACCGGCGCCAGATCCTCGCTGTCGAGGCTGAAGCTGATCGCGGGATGCGCGACCTCCTGCAGGAACATCGACTGGCGGGCGATGTCGACCACGGCTTCCTCGCGAAACGCAGGCTTCGGCATCCGCGCGAAGGATGAGAATTCATCGACGATCCGCCGCATGTCGCCGACCTGCCGGATGATCGTCGCGGTCAGTCGCTCGAATATGGCGGGATCGGAGGTGACCTCCTTCGCGTAGCGGCGCTGGAGGCGTTCGGCCGCAAGCTGGATCGGGGTCAGTGGATTCTTGATCTCATGCGCGATCCGGCGCGCGACATCGGCCCAGGCCGCGCGGCGCTGATCGGCGAGCCGCTGGGTGATGTCGTCGAATGTGAGCACCCGCGCGCCCTCGGCCGCGACCGAGCGGACCGCCAGGGTGCGCGGATCGCCGGCGATCACGGTCTGCACGACCACCTCGCGGTCGCCGCTGTCGAGGACGCGGTCGAGCTCGGGCGAGATATCGGCAAGCAGCGTTCCCTCGACCGAGCCATCGAGATCGAGCATCGCCCGCGCCGAAGGGTTGACCAGTGTGATCCGCCGCTCGCCATCGACCGAGACGATCCCTGCGGTCACGCCCGACAGCACCGCTTCGATGAAGGCGCTGCGGCTTTCGAGCTGGCTGTTGGCGGAGACCAGCGCGCCGGTCTGCTCGCCCAGCTTGCGGGTCATGCGGTTGAACGCGCTACCCAGCGTCCCGATCTCGTCAGGGGTCGGATTGATATGCACGCGCGCGGACAGATCGCCAGCGGCGACCCGGCGCGCCGCAGCGACCAGTTCGTTGACCGGCCTGACCAGCCGGTCGGCGACGGTCATCGCCACCCAGATCGCGATGCCGAGGATGGCGAGGGCGACGATCATCAGCACGATGTTGAAGCGCAACTGCAGCGCGCGAGCGCGTTCGACCGTGGCGACATAGTCACCCAGCGCCGACCGTGCGCGCGCCGCCTGCGCGAGCACATCGCGGTCCGACTGGCGCGAGATGTAGAGATAGGTTCGGCTCGCCTCGTCGAGCAGCATCGTGCCTTCGATCCGGTCACCCGATTCGGCGGTGATCCGGGGCTGCCCGACTTTCAGGAATTGCAGGCTGGCCTCGGGCAGGCGCTTTTCGAGTGGACGTTTGTCGAGATTGGCGAGCGCGATCAGCTGAGGCGCGCCGCGCTGATCGACGCTGATGATCGCCGATTCCGACAGGCCGCGAATGGCGATCTGCTGCGCGTACAGCGATGCGAAACGGGGATCGTCGATCGTCATCGCGGTAAGGATGCGGCGCAAGTCGCCCGACATTGGGACGATATCGCCAAGCAGCCTCTCCTTGCTCTCCGTGACATAGGCCTGCGCGACCCTCTCCGAGCTTCGCAGCACGACGCGCGCCTTGTCGGAGAACCAGAATTCGGTGCCGAGCTGGAACAGCAGCGAGGCGAAGATCACGACCAGCAGCGTCGGTGCGGTGGCGATGATCGAGAAGAAGGCGACGAGCCGGATATGGAGCCGCGCCCTGCCCCCCAGTCCCGAACGTTCGGCGCGGTGGAGCGCCACGCGCCGCGCGACGAGCACCATCAGCCCCATGAACGCCATCAAATTTGATCCGAGCAGCAGCGCTGCAACGGTGGGCGAGATCGCGACCTCGGGCCCGCCGCCGGTGACGATGAAATAGCTGGCGACGACGATCAGGAAGGCGATGATCGGCCCGGCAATCTCAAGCATCGGCATCAGCCGGCGCGGGCGCCACCAGGTCGCCGCGCGCCTGCGCCACCGCTTATATGCGAGACCGAAAGCCGCCATCGTGACTTGTTTACCACAGAGGCGTGGCTTCGGGAACACAGCTGTGATGCGATTGGTCGATGGCAGTCGTCGGCCTGGCGGAGAAACGGCGTCTCCTCGATACCTATTCATCGTCCGGCCTTCGCAAGAACCTTGCGCGAGAATACCACATTTCCTCCCGTCATCCTCGCGGATGCGGGGATCCATAGCCTCCGAACCGCAAGACGTTTGGGCCTTTGAGAATATGGATTCCCGCCTGCGCGGGAATGACGACTAGGGGTTGTGGGGATTCATCGTGAGTTGATGACGGCAGCGGCGAGGTAGATCATTGCGGAGAAGCTTTGATCGGTTTTGCAGGCGCGCATGGCGATGCGCTTGAACTCTTTGAGTTTGCAGAAGAAGTTTTCGATGAG